>CAWACG010000029.1:0-23841 GCA_963780515.1 uncultured Acidobacteriaceae bacterium | reverse complement strand
GAAGGTGGGCTGGCCGCACGGCGGGAGATGCGGAGGTTGTTGCAATCCCACCCTTGAACAGAAACGTCAAGGATGGGGCAGCCCGTTCTTGGGCGGGTTTGGATTTGGTGAAAGATGGACGGGACTGCGCGAGCCGATGGGCTAGACTGGCTTCGCTGCAACGGTTTAAAAGCCATACAGTGCATCCATTTTGAATTGTTTGCGCCAAATGGCTCTCCGTCGGCGCGCCCAAAATTGATTCTCCGGTACGGACATCGAAATATGTGATGTCTCGGGTGGTCGCCTTCACCTTGGCTTTTGCTGCTTGGTAAATCACGCGCAACATCAGGTGTACCATTTCTGCTGTTTCTTTTTCTTTGAACGCCGAGCTTAATCAGCCTCAGTCTATCCGCATCTTGGATCGCAAGGTCTGGAGTTCCCGAGATTCGAACATCGCTTGAGGAGTAGTGTATTTTCGGGCACTTGGTGACTTTCCATTTGCGGCTGGAGAAGGATTTCATGTATGACTCAACCGCGCGTAAGTTGCTGTGTCGTTTTGTCCGAGCTTGTGGTGTGCCAGCTGTTTCTGCCTCCTCGTAGAGTGATTTCATCTCCTGAATGACATACGAGGTATCATTGTTCTTATCGTGGTAGCCTCGAATGATTCCGATTGCGCGCACATGTATCCGCTCGGAATGATTCCTACTACTAGGGGATCTTGGTTTCAAGATGTTTCTCACTGTCGAGGATTTCTTGGCCGGACTGCCCATTACAAATTCGGCGAAAACTTTTGCAGAAATTCTGATTTCCATTGAGGCCTCCTTTGCCAGAATGAGAAGGTTGGCGGTTATGCCACACAGCGCCCCAGCGCCCCAAGTTTGGCTTGAAGCCGGGGCGCATATGAAAGGGGCGTTCACCCCTTTTATTTCTCGCATGACCTCCACGAGTGTGCTCGGGTATATGCGCAACGCGTCATAAACACCTGACAAACGACCCATTTGCATTGGGTTGCTATTTTCGCTCGGAATTGCTTCACGGCACGTGCAACCATCTCCGCATGGCTTGAAGAGTTTTGGTTTTACGATCTTCCACTTTCCGTTGGAATCCTTTTCGGCGAACTCACTCATTGCTCCGAGTATCGGGAATATGAGACCGGGCGATACCCAAACGATCTTGTTGTTCTCGTCTCGCCGGCACGCCCTGCCGCCCTTTTTGGTTTCGTCCCAGATGTGGTGCCCATTCCACGCTGGGTGGCTTTCCCAGAATCGTATTCGCTAATTGCAAACGGTGCCATCTGGATTGTGAACTGGTACTTGAGCAGCGCATCAGGATTTTTCCCTTTTTCGTCGAACCATTCGGAGAAGTCCGAGAGACACTGTTCAGGGTTTTTATATGGTCGCAGCTTCTCGGCGGAGGTATCGTTACCCGAAACCTCCTTGGGCATCAATAGCCGTGAGTATTGTAGGATCTTACGCGTGTCATAAACATCTTCGTTCTGTCTCGCTCTTCCGGATCTTAATTTCCGGGTGGACCTTCGCGATGCTCCGCTCAAGATCTTCAAGGTGGCCGCGGGCTCCCGCTTGGGAGATCGATTTCACAGGGGTAGCGGTGTTCCGGGCAATTGCGGTCTCCACGATTTCTTCACTGTCGGGATCAACGATGATTTCGGCGCGCACGTAGAATGGCGGCTCCTCGTCCTTCGTCCGGGCCGTCCTCGCCGTACTGCTCTTCGACCCAGCGCCGGATCTCCCCTTGCGACTGAGCACCATTGATGATGCTCGCTTCGCTCAGCGGATCGTCTTTTTGCTGTCGTCGACATCCGCCTCGCTTGCGGAATTACAAATCCGCTGTTTCGCGTGACGAATCGCTACGGGCACCCTCTCGATCGTTTCTTCAATTGCTTCGTGAACGCGGTTTCGCTTTCTTGGGTTGTATTCCGCGATGTAGGTGCGTAAGTTTTCTTTGGTACCGACTTTGAGGATCTCGAAAGCAGAGAGATTCGCCACAAATGACTTAACGCCGGTCCCAGTTTCGTCGGGACTCGTGGTGTTGCGGATCAGTTGGTAGGAAAGTTGAATGCGCGAACGCGCACCTGCGGCAGGTTTGTTCATTATGCTTCTCCTCTTTGTCGCTGCTTTTTCGCGAGATGTCGCATCTGCGACGCTCGTATGGCAATCGACATTTCAATTCTACCACAGACGGTAATGGTGACCAGCTTGCGCCAATAGAACCTGCACCCTTGCTCATCTGTGATTCAATAGTAAGATGGGTGTTCCCCGGAGATCTACGGTGAGAGGGCGGGCGATTGCGGCGGCGCGGAAGGTGCGCGAGCTGTCGATGGTGGCGCACGCGCTGGCTTCGACGTCACACCCGGTGCTGGCGCAGATTATCCCCATGCGGTTCTGCAACTTGAGCTGCGGGTACTGCAACGAGTACGACAAGGTGAGCGAGCCGGTGCCGTTGGAAGAGATGTACCGGCGCGTCGACCATCTTGGCCGGCTGGGGACGGCGATGATCGGCATCTCGGGCGGCGAGCCGCTGACTCATCCGCAACTGGACGACATTATTCGCCGCATGCGGAAAACGGGCGCGATTGCGGGGATGATTACGAACGGCTACCTGCTGAATGTGGAGAGAATCGAGCGGCTGAATGCGGCGGGGCTCGATCATATGCAGATCAGCATCGATAACCTGGAGCCGGATGAGGTCTCAAAGAAGAGCCTGAAGGTGCTGGACAAGAAGCTGCAGATGCTGGCCGAGTACGCCGAGTTCCACGTGAATATCAATTCGGTGGTGGGCGGGGGCTTTAAGGATCCCAACGACGCGCTGGTGATTGGCAGGCGGGCGCTGGAGCTGGGGTTCGAGTCGACGATCGGGATTATTCACGACGGGAGCGGGCAACTGAAGCCGCTGAAGGAAGACGAGGCCAAGGTCTACTTTGCGATGACGGACCGGCGGAAGACGAATTACGCGCGGTTCGACCAGTTTCAGAAGGCGATTGCGGAGGGGCGGCCGAATGACTGGCGTTGCCGGGCGGGGTCGCGCTACCTGTATATCTGCGAGGACGGGCTGGTGCATTATTGCAGCCAGCAGCGCGGGTATCCGGGGGTTCCGATTGCGGAGTATACGACGGCGGACGTGAAGCGGGAGTTTTTGACGGCGAAGAGCTGCGCGCCGAATTGCACCATTGGGTGCGTGCACCGGATCAGCCACATCGACCACTGGCGAGCGCCGCAGACGAGCATGGTTTCGCCGGGGATGGGCGGGGGCGGTGCTGAGGAGGCTCCGGTGCTGGTGAGGATTCAAGGGGCGGATTAGGCGCCGCTCGCGAGCTTCCAGTCGCTAGCTTCTAGCTTCTAGCCGCTAGCTAAGGGCAACCGCTGGTCCTTCGCTTCGCTCAGGATGGCAGTTCTTCAACTTCTTGAAAACTGATGGGGAAGACGGCAAAGATTTGGGGCGCATCCTGCGGGATGCGCCCCTGGCTTTTGCGGCGTGGATTGGGGAGCGGGGGCGGGCGGATGGCTACTTGTGCGCGACCTTGGCGGGGGTGGCGGTTTTGGTTTCGGCGAGTGCGGTGTCGATGAGCTGGAAGAGCTTGGTGCGGTCGACGACCTCGACGAAGGGCGCGGCGTGGGAGCCGTTGGTGACCACCCAGATGGTGGGGGTGTGCTCGATGCCGATGCGCTGGCCGAGCGCGTAGTCGGCTTTGACTTCAGCCTGCAGCTTGCCCTGGGGGTCGATGGCGAAGGGCATGGCGATGCCATGCTGCTGGGCGAACTTTTCGGTGAAAACGCGGAGGTCGTTGAGATCGTTGATGGAGACCTGGCTGGCGAAGACGGCGTCGCGGTATTCGTCGCCGAGCTTTTTGGATTTGGTGTCGAACCAGCGGGCGTTGATGGCTGCCTGGGTACTCCATGCATGGAAGGGCAGGGGGAAGTCGTGACGGACCCAGGGGATGCCGTATTTTTCAGAGGCTTCGCGGAGGAGGGGGTTGGCGCGGCCGCAGTCGGGGCACTCCATGTCTTCAAATTCGATGATGGCGACGCGTGCGCCGGGGGGCGGCTTGAGGGCGGCGGGGTCGTGGACCGGGGTGGTGGCCGGCGGGCCGAACTGGGCATGCGCGGCGGGCAAGGGCAGCAACAGGGCGGCGGCCAGGCCGAGCAGCAGGGCCGGAGCGGCGAGGGCGCGGGGGCTGCGGCCAGCGGGGACGGGTTGAATCGAGGCGTGGGGGGCAATGGAAAAGTGCATAGTGGTTGGACGGCTCCCTAATACGCATTGTAACGGCAGAGATGGGGGAAAGTTGCGGCGGGCGGGGTGGGGGCTGGGCCGGCCAGGCTATTGGCGGTCGCGTTTACGGTCGGCGATCCACTTGCGCCACTTGTAGTCGGCGATGAGGGAGCCGAGGAAGACGACGGCGACGACGAGGATGAGGATCCATTTCATGTTGCTTAAAGGATCGCACGAAAGGTCTATGCATTCCCACCCTTGCGGCAAGAGCAAATACGCCGCAAGGATGGGGCACCGACAATGGGACGTATTGATAACGCATAAGTTACAGATTCTAAAAGCTCCTAGATCTCCAGGAACTCCATAAAACCCACGGTAGTAGCACAAATTAGCACAAAATCCTCGGACCGCGTGTTCGGCTGGTTTCTCACTTTGAAGGCCGTTCGGTCCGTCCGTTCTGAATTAATCCATCCGAAGGCGTACGAGGTGCTAACCGACCCTAACGTCCGGATAGGTGGTGACCCAGGCCGAACCCTCTTTCTGCTAGCCTCGATATAGTCAAATGGAAAATAGATCGCTTTGGACAGATCGACTGTTTCCGATTTTTGTGAAAGAAGGGCGGAGTCGGAAGCGATATAAAGCCGGGTACATAAACTGCCTTGGCGAGATCGTCATCCAAGCGACCTTCGAGGATGCCTATCCATTCCGAAATGGACTTGCCTCTGTAAAACAGGGCGGTCTGTGGGGAGCCATAGATTCGAGTGGCACCTTGGTGATTTCGCCTGCTTACGGCGGGCCACTTATCTTTACCGAAGGACTTGCTCAATTCACTTCGGGTGACCGACGAAACGGCGACAAACGCGGGGTGATCTCGGTGAATGGTGAGGTTATCGTCAAGCCGCGCTATAGCAGCGTTAGCCATTTCAGCGGTGGTCTTGCCTGCGTATACGACGGAAAGCTTTACGGATTCATCGACCGAGATGGGAATCAGGTTATTCCTCCGTTCTTTGAAGATGCACGAGCATACTCTGAGGGTGTGGCAGCGGTGAAGCTAAATGGAGCGTGGGGTTATATCCACCCTGACGCATCAACCGCGATTCCAATGCGCTTCATTTGCGAGCGCGGAATGGCGGGGCCATTTAGAGAGGGACTGGCGCGAGTCGCAAGCAATGGTAAATGGGGGCATATTGATCGAGATGCGAAGTTCATAGTGGAACCCCGCTTTGATATGGCCTACGAGTTCTGCGAAGGACGAGCCGTTGTCCTTCTGGACCGCCGCGCCGGGTATGTTGACCGTGAGGGTATGACAGCGGTCCAAATCTCCTTCTTGCGTGCGGGCCGATTCTCAGGCGGCTTGGCTGCGGTAGATACTGGCTCTGGAGAGGCTCATAAAACCATCGCCGCTGCTTGCGAGACTGGATTCATTGATCCAAACGGCCAGTTCGCCATTCCCCCACGATTCTTGTCCACGGGCACATTTCAAGACGGGTTATGCATCACGGAGAATGAGAAGTCTCTGTCGTATGTAGATCGTGACGGAGAAGTGGTCTGGAGTGCTGCTTGGGTTGAACATCTCAACTTCGATCCCTATCACATCCTGCCTCCCGCTCCCTGAGACAGGCATGATTCTAGGTTGCGAGTGGATTGTCGTCCACTCGGCAATTACTTCTGTTAAACAGAGTTGCCGCCGATGGTGTAGCACAAAACTAGCACAAATCCTTTAGCGTGATTCTCAAGGCGCTCATTTTATGGCACTTGGGGCGCATTGGCAACGTGGGGCACCCAGATTTGTGGTGATGCTTACTATCTGCCGACGACGATCACGGTGAAGGTGCCGGGAATCATCGCGGGGCGGGGGCGCGGGTTGGTGGGCGTGGGTTCGGGGCGCGGGCCGAAGTCGGCTGTGACAAGGTAGACGCGGTCGGTGGCGGGATCGTAGGCCATGGTGCGCGCGCCTTTCTGCGTGGGCAGGGTTTCAATGGTTTTGTAATCGGCGGAACTGGCGTCGACGACGGAGAGCACGCCTTCTCCGCAGGAGGCAAAGGCCAGGTTCTGTTTGGCGCTGTAGCGGGCGGCATCGGGGCCGCTGCCGATGGCGGGCGTGGCGAGGACCTTGCCGGTGGTGTAGTCGAGGACGGCCATCTTGTTGCCGTCGCAGACGGTGAAAAGGCGGTGGCCGGCGGTATCGATGGCAAGGCCGGAGGGCGAATCGCAACCGGCAGGCCAGGTGTCGGTGAGCTTCATGGTGTGGGCGTCGAGACGCACGATTTCGCTTTTGTCTTCAATGTTGTCGTAGACGATGCCGGTGCCGTCGGCCTGCGGGAACTCCGGCTTGCCGGGCAGGGCAATGGTGGCGACGACTTTAAGGGTGGCGGCGTCGATGACGGTGGCGTCGTGGCTGCGGCCATTGAAGGCCCACACGGTGTGAGTGGCGGGCTCGAAGGTGATGCCGTCGGGGTTGGTTCCGGCGGGGATGATGGCCACGATGGCGAGGGTGGCGCGGTCAAAGGCGACGACCGCGTTGCCGCCGCCGTCGGAGACGAAGCCGAGCTTGCCGGCGGTGTCAAATGCCACGCCGTGGGTGCCGTGGAGATTGCCGATGGCGCCGAGCTGCTTTCCGGTCTCAGTGTCGAGGACGTCGACGTGATCGCCGCGGGTGATGTAGACGCGGTGCGCCGGGGAATCGACGGCGAGATAGTCCCACCAGCCAGTGTCGGCGAGCTTCCAGTGATCGAGAACCTGATAGGGTCCTTGCGCGTTGGCGGGGCAAGTCGCGGCAAGAAGGCTGAGGGAAAGGGCTGCGGCGAAGAGGGCCCGGTGCAGAAGGCGAAGGCGGGGGTGGGTTTGCATGGGAGGCTCCACTTTGGTGAGGGGTGAATTTGGAGATTCACCGGCGTCAGAATTGTGACACGACGAAGTTAAGGGATGCTGAAGGCGGGCGGACTTAAGTTAAGGGCAGGCGGATGGTGACGGTGGTTCCCGAGCCGAGCTTGCTGGTGATTGTGATTTCGCCGCCGGCCTTTTCCGCGATGGCTTTGCAGATGGCGAGGCCGAGGCCGACGCCGCCGGTGGAGCGGGTGCGGGAGGGATCGCCGCGATAGAAGCGATCGAAGACGTGGGGCAGCGCTTCAGGGGAGATGCCGTCGCCGTGATCGTTGATGGTAAGGACGGCCTTGCCTGCGGTATTTGCGAGGCGCAGCTCGACGGCCGACTCGCGCGGGCTGTGCTGCAGGGCGTTGAGCAACAGGTTGGAGATGAGCAGCGAGCAATCTTCTGCGCTGAGGGGAACGGGGCTGGCGATGTGTTCGCCCTCCATCACCACGCGGACGGCGCGCTGGGCGGCGACGGTCTCAAGCTGGGTGACGGTATCGCGCAGGCAAGCAGCCATGTTGCAGGGCGGACGAGGTTCGACGGCGGCGGCGCTGTCCGCCTGCGTTCCACTTTCGAGGCGGGCCAGGGTGAGCATTTTGGCCACCAGTTCTTCAAGGCGTGCGGTGTCGGCGAGGGAACGCACGAGGCCGGCGTGATATTCGGCGGGGCTGCGCGGGCGCAGACCGAGCAACTGCAGTGAGGACTTGACGACGGCCACGGCGGTCTTGAGCTCGTGCGCGGCGTCGGAGACGAAGGTGCGCTGCTGGGTGAACGAGCGTTCGAGCCGCTGCAGCACGTTCTCAATGGCGTGGGTGAGCGGAGCCAGCTCGCGGGTGGTGCGGGCGCTCGCGGGCGGATCAAATTCCCACGAATCCACGGTGACGTTAGAGGCCAGCGACGCCAGCTGGCGCAGGGGCAAGAGGCCGCGATGGAGCAGCCAGGCGATGAGCGGGCCGGTGACAATAAGAAGCAGCAGGCTGCCGGCAGCGTAGAACTCCACCGCGCCGCGAATGGCGTGCCAGACGTGCTCGGTGGGCGCTCCGTAAAGGATGGTGACCGGGCGGAGCTTGCCGCCGCCGGGCTCGCCGGGATCGACGATGCGCGAGCCGTGCTGACGAAGCAGGCCGTACTGCCGTCCGTTCAACTCGATATGCGAGATGCCTTCGTGTTGCGGAATTACATTGCCGCTGCTGCCCTGCCAGTTGGATGAACGGCCAAGCAAATGGCCGCGCCCGTCCCACACTTCGTAGACATCGTCGGGGGGCACGTGCAGGTCGCGGAGATCGAGCATGACGTTGTCGCCGGTGTCCTCAGCGTCCTGCACGGCGCCGAGGACGCTGTCTGCGCGGCCGTGGAGCATGACGTCGAAGGCGTGGAAGTGGGTGTGGCGCTCATAGCCGAGGGAGAGAAAGATGACGGCGAGCGACGAGACGAGTTCCACCGCGAGCACCGCGGCAATGAGGCGGAAGGCGATGGAGCGGGTTCGCTTAGCTTCTGTCACGGCCCTGCTCCAGAACTGCCTGGTGGCCGACGGCCAGGCGGTAGCCGCGCCCACGCATGGTTTCAATCACCGGGTCCGCTTCAGGTCGCGCGGCGTCGAGTTTTTTGCGCAGGTTGGAGACATGCGCTTCGATGACGTTGGAGTGATGCTCCCAGTTGTAGTCGTAGAGGTGCTCGAGCATCTCGCGCTTGCTGACGATTTTGCGGGGATGGTGGATGAGGTATTCGAGGATGCGGTACTCGGTAGGCGAGAGATCGACGAGGACGCCGGCGCGACGGACGGTCTGCTCCAGGGTGTTGAGTTCGACGTCGAGCGCGGTGAGGGTGGGATGGGACGCGCCCTTGCCGCGGCGGATGAGGGCCTTGGCGCGGGCAATGAGCTCGCCGAGGTCGAAGGGCTTGGCGAGGTAGTCGTCTGCGCCGGCGTTGAGCAGCTCAATGATAGAGCCGGCGCCGTCTTTGGCGGTGAGGATGAGCACCGGGGTGGGATCTTCGCGGGCACGCAGGCGGCGCAGAACGCCGAGGCCGTCGAGTTTGGGCAACATGAGATCGAGAATGACGAGATCGTAGACGCGATTGCGGGCGGAGTCGTCGCCGGCCTCGCCGTCCGCGGCCCAATCGACTGCGAAGCCGGGGCCGTCGCGCAGGGCGGCAGCAAGGTTTTCCGCCAGCCGAACTTCGTCTTCCACCAGCAGAACGCGCATGACGAACCCTGTCCCCAGCCAACATTATGGATGCAGCAAGCTTAAATGAGGCTGAAGCCACCTGCGGTGGGGCTTGCGGATCGCAGGTTGGGGCTCTGATACGTGATATTTGCGACAAAGACCACCACAACAATCGCCCGCAACAGTCCTACGGCGTCCGCTTCTTTGTCTTGAACAGCTCGAGGTGTCCGCAATTGTCACAGATATAGAAGTCCGCGTAGATCGCGCCGAGCGGTCGCGTAACCAAGTCATATCTGGTGAGGCCCGTTAGCTGATTGGTTTGGGGAGTATAAGAGCCGATTCCGCAGATCCTGCAGGGTCGAGGCACATCGTCAGACATTAGCTGACCGCCTCGGCCAAGGATGGCCAGCATTTGGTCAACAATCTCCAAGAGCTCTCGGGCCGATTTGAGGCATTTTGTCGGATCTTCCACGACGCAGTGTTCAAGTACTGAGTTAACAAGGTGCATTCCCGGATCGCCGGGGTAGGTTTGAGTCAAGTTGAAGTCAGGGCGCAAGTAATATTCGCGGGGAAGCTTCACCCTGCCGGAAACCATGCACCAAAGCAACTTACCAAGCATATACACGTCAAAGTTGGGCTGCACCTCCTCCAATCTCTCGCCGAGATCTCCCCACTGCGGCATGTAGTCGCGCGGTCCGACCCGCTCGTTTGTAGCTGTCAGTCGCTCGACCACGTCTGGGACAAAGACTATCCCAAAATCCCCAAGCACTAGCTCATCGTCGCTTCTGAGGAAAACATTCGCAGGTTTAATGTCTCTGTGGACATAACCCTCCTTATGGAATAACGAGACCGTTTCCACCAGCGACCTAAATGCCTTCATGGCCCGGGCGGCATTCCCCTTGTACTTCGCGGGCTGGTGTTCCAGTGTCCCCTCTGGGAAGAATTCTGTCACCAACCAATGCTCATCCGCACTTGAATCCAATAGCGTTGGGAGTCCCTTACCTCCTTTCATGAGACTCGCGATCTCGTTCTTCAGTCTTTCGACAGCTTCATCTTCTTCAGGTTCTCTTATCCTGAAGACCTTCAGGGCACCGAGTTCCGAGGGAGTATCAGGGCGTGCGTACGACCAAATGGCATTAGCAAGGATTTCCCGCTTATCACCGTCGAGCGCCCCCCGAATTTGCCTAAGGCTCAGTTCTCGTTCTTCGGTCCTCTGGAGTTTTCGAACCAAGAAAACGTCGCTCTGGCCGCCGCCGCCGAGGCGTTTTAGCTCTTCCCATTCAGCACGCTGCCCCATTTCGTAACCTCGCTTGACAAGCATATCGAGTGTCCCTGGTTAATACTCCCGTCGCACCATAAGAAGACGGTTCACTCCTACTGCTTCGTGTCGAGCGGGTGCTGCGCTTCTTCGTAGAACTGGTTTTGCAGCTTGAGGCTGGCGGTGTCGGCCTTGATGGCTTTGATGGCTTCGGCAATCTGGCGCGACCACTCCTTCTGATCGAACTCGCCCAGTTCCTTGGTTGCCGCAGCGCCGTCGCCTGCGTAGTGGTTGGGGAAACGCGCATACCACCAGATGCCGGTGTAGACCGAGTCCGGCAGCGGGTCGCGGTTCTGGTCCGCTCCGGATTGCTGGTTGGCGCGATCGATATGGACGAGGTCGGGCCGCGCGATGAGCATGTGCGAGGTTTCGACTTCGCCCGCGTGCATGTCCATGGGGGTCTTGAGGGCGGGGCGGCCGGGCACGTCGAGGTGCGGCAGGCCGAAGACGTAGACCACGTAGTCGCGCGGGGTGGCGAGTTGTGCCTGTGCGAAGAGCGGCAGCAGGCTGTTGTTGCCGCCGTGGCCGTTCACGATCAGCACTTTCTTGCAGCCGTTGCGGGCCATTTCGCTGACGGTTTCCTGCAGCAGGGTGAGCTGTGTCGAGAGGCTGTAGGCGACGGTGCCGGGCTGGTGGCGCGCCTCGAAGATCTGGCCGAAGTAGTACTCGGGGAAGACGACGGCATACTCCTGCCTGACGGCGTTCATCACGGCGAAGCGCACGTCGAGCAGGTCAGTGCCGATGGGCAGGTGGGGGCCGTGCTTTTCAAGGATGCCGAAGGGCAGCACGCAGACGCCCTGCGACTGATGGATCGCCTGGATGAAGTCGGGGCCGGTGAGCTCTTCCCATTTTGCTGAAAGGCTGGTTTGCGACAGGCAAGCCGGCGCGGAGAGCGCGAGCACGAACAACAACGAGGCAAAATTGCGTATGGTCTTCAAGGCGAAACCTCCGCAGGAGATTTTGAACAGGCGATGATACCACCGACAGGGCAGGCTGATTGAATGAGCGAAAGCCGCCAATCGCCGCTCCCATGCATTACTCTCATACTTGCGACTTCATTCCCCTCACGGACGGCATTTTGCGCATCGTTCTGTCGAACATCGGCACCTTTGGCGATATCAATCCACTGATCGCGCTGGCTCTTGAACTGAAGCGGCGGGGGCATGTGCCGGTGATGGCGCTGCCCGCTGTCTATCAGCCGAAGATTGTGCCGCTGGGCCTGGAGTTTCACGCGGTGCGGCCGGACATCGACCCGACCAACTCGATTCTGGTGGAGATGGTCTACGACGTGAAGCACGGCACCGAGCATGGGCTGCGGGATTTTCTTTTTCCGTCGTTGCGGCACACGTACGATGACTTGCTGGATGCGGCGACGAAGCCGGTGCGCGCCGACCTGCTGCTGCTGGGCGAGCTGAATTATGCCGGGCCGCTGGTGGCGGAGGTGACAGGGATTCCGTGGGCGAGTTATGTGCTGGCGCCGCTGTCGTTTTTTTCGGCCTTCGATCCGCCGGTGCTGCCGCCGTTTCCAAAGCTGGCGAAGGCAGACAAGGTCAAGGGTTTCGGGCGCTTGATCAAGCGCGTGGCGCGCTTCGCCAGCCGCAAGTGGCCGCAGCCCATCTACGACCTGCGCCACGAGCTGGGATTGCAAAAGGGCGCGAATCCGCTGTTTGACGCGAAGCACTCGCCGCAACTGGTGCTGGCGATGTTTTCGAGCGTGCTGGGCACGGCGCAGAAGGACTGGCCGGCGAACACGCTGATTACCGGATTTTGTTTTTACGATTCGGATGCGGGCAATGCAGCGCTGCCTGCGCATCTTGAAGAATTTGTCGCGGCCGGGCCGCCGCCGGTGGTGTTTACGCTGGGATCGGCCGCGGTGCTGGCTGCGGGAGACTTCTACGAAGTGTCGGCGAAAGCCGCGCAGCGGCTGGGGATTCGCGCGGTGCTGCTGATTGGGACCGACCCGCGCAACCGGCTGAAAGAGAAGCTGCCGGACTCCATTTGCGTGGCGGAATATGCGCCTTACTCCGCGCTGTTTTCGAGGGCTTCGCTGGTGGTGCACCAGGGCGGCGTGGGGACGACGGCGCAGTGTTTGCGCGCGGGCAAGCCGATGCTGATCATGCCCTACTCCCACGACCAGCCGGACAACGCGCGGCGCATGCGACGGCTCAAGGTGGCGCAGGTGATTCAGAAGAGCAGCTACAAGGCGGCTCGCGTGGCGAAGAAGCTGACCGCGATGCTGAATCATCCCAGCTTTGCGGAGCGGGCGAAGAGCGTGGCGGAACAACTGAGCCACGAGGACGGCGTGAAGACGGCCTGCGATGCGCTGGAAGAGTTACACGCGAAGGCGCGCAGGGTATCTTCTTAGCAGCCGGTTCCGGCCTTTGCCAGCGCGTCCTTCAGGCCCTTCATGCTGATGCGGGATGAGGCTTCGGGCGTACCGGCGCCGCGCCAGTGGGTTTCAAGGCTGACGGCGTGGCGATAGCCGTCGCGATCAAGGGCGCGCAGTTGCCCAACCCAATCGACCACGCCCGTTCCCACCGCGGCCCACTCCCATTTGCCGTCGGGTTTGCGAATGACGCTCTTGGCGTGACAGTGGCCGATGCGGTTCTTGGGCAGCAGATTGTAGCCGTCGGGAAAGGGCATGCTGTTGGGGAAGGTGGCGGCGTTGCCGGGGTCCCAGTTGAGCATGAAGTTCGGCTCCTGGACGGCAGCAAGCGTGGCGGCGGATTCCTTTCCGGTCGCGGTGTTGCATTCCATCTCATTCTCGAGCAGGAGAATCAGATCGCTCTTGGCGCAGCGGCGCGCGGCCTTGCGCAGCTTGTCGTTGATGGCCTCGCGATAGGGTTTGACGTCGTCGAGCCGCCAGAAGTCGAAGCAGCGAATGCGATCGGTGCGGAAGGTTTTGGCAATGCCGACGCAGTGTTCAAGCAGCGCGTCCTGCTGCTTGAAGTCGAAGTCGGCGTGGAATTGATCGCGGCGATCACTCTGCTTTGACAGCGGTGCGCCGGGCCAATCCGTCTTGTAGAGCGGGCTGGCGATGTCAGTAACGCGGAGTTTGTATTTCGCCAGGATGGCTAGAGCTTCGCTGGTCTGCGCCGCGTCGAGGTCGGTGATGTTCTTGTTCCACATGCCGCGCAACTCGATCCATTCGAGGCCGAAATCGTGCGCGGCGACGTAGCAGGCGTGGTCGAAGTCCTGCGAGATTTCATCGTTGATGACGGCAACGCGAAATGGACAGCTTGCGCGTGCGGCGCGAGGCAGGCCGGCGATTGCGCCCATGGCTCCAACTCCTGCAAGAAACTTCCGCCGTGAAAGCGGCATGTGCATCTCCTTGATTGTCGAGCGCGAAGCGTTATCTGCTCGGGTAGTCTTTGGTCTTTCCGGTGCGGGAATTGAGCACGGAAAAACTGCCGTCGGCGGAGGCGGTCACTTTGAAGTATGCGCCGTCTGCGCCGCCTTTGAGATTGGCAATCAACTCTTCCGCGCTGTTATGCGCGGCGTCGGAGCCCTCAGCGGTGTGAAGCATGTAGAGGTCTTCGAGGCCGGGGCTTTCATGCACGGTCTGCCATGCCTCTGGGCTGCCTGCCTTGTGTGCCCCGTTGTCCATGATGGCCACGCGGGGGTGAATGGCGTCGACGAAGGCGCGCGAGTTGGAGAGGTTCATGCCGTGATGGTTGACGAGATAGAGATCGACGCGGCCGATGAGGTTGTCAGGGCAGACGAGGGGAATTTCTTTTGCCTTGGTCAGGTCGCCGAGGTCGAGGAAGCGAAACTTTCCGTAGCGCACGAGGATGCCGGCGGAGCGGGGATTCTCAGTTTGATCGAGATCCCAATGCGGCTCGGAGGCGCAATACGGATTGGGTTTGGGCGTGACGCCTGGAACGGATGCAATGTGTTCGCCATCGGCGGTGAGCACGATGGTGGTGAGGCCGGGGATGTCGATGGTGTCGCCGGGATGGACGATGCGGCGCGGCGTGCCCTGGATGGCCTTGAGATAGGCGGCGTAGTCGTGGCGGGTGATTTCGGAGTCTTCGCGATTCACGCCGTGATCGAGGAACTCGCCGACCTTGACGCGCGCGACAAGATTCGGCACTCCGCCGACGTGGTCGACGTGAAAGTGGGTGATGAGCACGTGGTCGAGTTTGGTGATGCCGGCGTCGTGCATGGCGGCAAGGATGCGATCGGTGTCGCGGCCGTTGTTGTCGGGCCATCCGGTATCGACGAGGAGCGAGGCCCCGGAGGGCGCGACCAGCAGCGTGGACTGGCCGCCTTCCACATCGATGGTGTAGATGACGAGATGCGCGGATTTGGATTGGGCGCGGGCATGGAGCGGCGCGGCGCCGAGCAGCAGCGCGAGCGCGCAGGCAGCGAGTTTTCGCGCGGGGAAGATGCGGGTAAGAAGCTGGGGAAGGAGCCGATTCGCGGGATTGAGGCAGTGCTGAGAGGGGATTCTCATTGCCCGGAAAGTTTACCCGACGAGGCGAGCATGAGGAAACGGGCCGGGTCTAAGCTTCGAAACGGAGAATTGGGGCCGAGGTTAAGGATTCCGGCGTGCGGCATAAATTATTTTCTTGACATAATGTACTAGTCTTATAGTACACTGATTTTGCAATGAGTCAACGACCAGCAACTGCCGGCTTTCGATTCCAGTTGGACTTGCACAGCGGCGTGCCAGTGTATCGCCAGGTGATTGACCAGGTGCGCGGTGGCATTGCATCGGGGTTGCTGGCGGCGGGCGATCAACTGCCCACGGTGCGTCAGTTGGCGGTGGACCTGGCCATCAATCCCAACACCGTGGTGCGTGCCTACCGCGAGCTTGAACTGGGCGGCCTGCTGGAGACGCACCAGGGCACGGGCACGTTTATCAGCACCCAGAAGATGAAGCAGGCGGATGCGGAGCGCACGCGGCAATTGACGCAGATTGTGACGGATTGCGTTTCGCGCGCGGGCGCGGCTGGATTCACGGTGGACGATCTGATTGAAGAGTTCCGCGGATTGCAGACTGAGCCAATCCGCAGGAGGTGAAAGATGATGTCGAGAGTTGAAGTCGTTCCGATGAACAGAGTGGCAGTGACGGCGTTTGTGATTTGCATCGGCGCAGGAGCCATTGTGAGCGCGCTGATTCACCATCCTGCGCCGGCCATTGTGGGCGGGCTGGTTGGCGTTTACCTGTTGTTTGCGATCAAGGTTGTGCAGCAATGGGAGAAGGTTGCGCTGATGCGGCTGGGCCGTTACGTGGGATTGCGCGGGCCGGGCTGGTTCCACGTGGTGCCGGTGTTCGAAACCATCAGCACCTATATTGACCAGCGCGTGCGCGTGCACAGCGTGACGGCCGAATCCACGCTGACGCGGGATACGGTGCCGGTGAATGTAGACGCGATTGTGTTCTGGATGGTGTGGAACGCGGAGAAGTCGATTCTTGAAGTGGAGAATTTTATCGAGGCGGTAAACATGAGCGCGCAGACGGCGCTGCGCGAGTCCATCGGGCGGCATGAACTGGCGCAGATGATCACGGAGCGGGAGATGATGGGGCGGCAGCTTCAGCAGATTCTGGACGAGAAGACAAATCCGTGGGGGATCACCGTGCAGTCGGTGGAGATCAGAGATGTACGAATTCCGCAGTCACTTGAAGATGCGATGTCGCAGCAGGCGCAGGCAGAGCGAGAACGGCAGGCGCGCGTGATTCTGGGCCAGGCCGAGGTGCAGGTGTCGGATCAGTTTGCGCAGGCTTCGAGGGTCTACAACGACAATCCAGGTGCGCTGCATCTGAGGGCCATGAATATGTTGTACGAGGCGATCAAGGAGCGCGGTTCGATGGTGATTGTGCCGTCGTCGGCGGTGGAGACAATGGGACTGGGCGGAACGCTGGCGACGGCGGCGATTGCAAAGCAGTAAGGATGAATGCGAATGAAGGAGTCGGCCATGTGGTTAAGAATTGTGCCTCTTTGCGCTCTAGCGATGTTCGGCACGACGGCTCTACGCGCGCAGACCGGCGTGGCGAAAGACGCAGCGGATGTGACGCCGATTGTGGGCGTGTGGCGAGCGCAGATGGATGGACTGCCGTTCATCACCCTCACTCTCACCAACGAAAGCGGAAGCTTGCAGGGCGCGGTGCTCTTCTATTTGCACAAGCGCGAAGCTGTAGGGCAGCCGTGGACATCGACGCCGGGAAACCCAGGGCCGATATTCAACCCTAAGTTTGACGGCGAGACGCTTACTTTTCAGGTGAGCCATCGCGGCGCCCATCCGCCGCGCACTTTGAAGGATGCGCCGGTCACTTTCCGCATGAAGCTGACGGGCGCAAACAAGGCTGGGCTGATCAATGTCACTGAGGCTTCATTGACTGGGGAGAGTGACACGGGTCCGGGGTTGGAAATGGTGAGGAGCGAATTCTAGGGGACGGTGCGGCCTGCGGCCTTCGGCGCGATACTCTTTTAGAGTACGAGGCGTCGGAGGCGAACGGCGCGACTTTTGCGGTGGATGAGGGATTGATCCGCAAACACCGCGATCCGCAGGACAAACCATGGCCGCGAGAATTGAAGATTACGCCCTGATCGGCGATTGCGAAACGGGTGCGCTGGTGTCTGCCAGCGGCTCGATCGACTGGCTGTGCTGGCCTGATTTTTCTTCCGAGGCATGCTTTGCCGCGCTGCTGGGGACGGAAGAAAACGGATATTGGAAGATCGCACCGGCTGAGGGCGAGTGGACGACGACGCGGCGGTATCGCCCCTCGACGATGATTCTTGAAACGACGTTTGAGGATGCAGATGGCGCGATCCGGCTGATTGACTTCATGCCTGCCCGCACGGGAAACTCCGTCGTCGTCCGCATTGTTGAGGGCATCCGCGGAAACGTGCCGATGCGCATGGACCTGGCGCTGCGCTTCGACTATGGCCGCACGGTACCGTGGGTGACCCGCACAGAGAGCGGCATGCGCGCTATTGCGGGGCCGAACCTCGCCGTCCTGAACGCATCCGTTCCCGTGCATGGCGAGAACCTGAAGACGGTGGCGGAGTTCGACGTAAGCCAGGGCGAGCGCGTGGAATTCACGCTGACATATGGCATTTCGTACCGCACAGATCCACATTCAATTGACGTTGAGGAGGCGCTCGAGAACACGGAGCACTTTTGGCATCGATGGTGCTCGCGCCTGAAATACGCGGGGAAATATCGCGATGAAGTAGAGCGGTCGTTGATGACGCTGAAGGCGATGACGTTTCGCCCGACGGGCGGAATTGTCGCGGCGGTGACCACGTCTCTTCCCGAATCGATTGGCGGCCAGCGCAACTGGGACTATCGCTACTGCTGGCTGCGAGACACAACATTCACGCTGCTGGCGCTTGCCAATGGCGGCTACTTTGAAGAAGCCAAAGCGTGGCAGGACTGGCTGCTGCGCGCGCTGGCGGGAAGCCCGGACCAGGTGCAGATCATGTATGGGCTGAAGGGAGAGCGGCAGCTTGTTGAATGGGAGGCAGGCTGGCTGGCGGGCTATGAGGATTCGCAGCCGGTTCGGATTGGCAATGCGGCCTCGCTGCAGGTGCAACTCGACATTTATGGAGAGATGCTGGACTCATTTTTCCATGCGCAGCACACCGTGTTTGGCCACGGTGAATCCGACTTTCGCGTACTGGTGCTTTTGCTGGAACATCTTGAAACCATTTGGCGGGAGCCGGATGAAGGCATCTGGGAGACGCGCGGCGGGGCGCAGCAATTCACGTATTCCAAAATGATGGCATGGGTGGCGTTCGATCGCGCCGCGATGCTGGCGGAGCAGCTTGGCTACGACGCACCGGTGGAGAAGTGGAAGACGATCCGCGATGCGATTCACGCGGAGATCTGCGCGAAGGCCTTCAGCGAAAAGAAGAACAGCTTTGCGCAGGCGTACGGTTCAGACCAACTTGATGCTTCGCTGCTGCTGATGCCGGTGGTGGGATTTTTGCCGGGCAGCGACCCGCGCGTGAAATCCACCGTGGAGGCGATTGAGCGCGAGTTGATGCCGGACGGGCTGGTGCTGCGCTACGACACGTCGAAAGCTCCGGACGGATTGCCGCCGGGAGAGGGCGTGTTTCTGGCGTGCAGTTTTTGGATGGTGAGCAGCCTGAAGGCAATCGGCCGGGTGGAGGATGCGCGGGCGCTGTATGAGAAGCTGCTGGGACTGCGCAACGACCTTGGCCTGCTCTCTGAGGAGTACGACGTGGGGCGCAAACGGCTGGTGGGAAATTTCCCCCAGGCCTTCTCGCACATTGCGCTGGTGAATGCCGCCTTCGACCTGGAGGACGGGTCGAAGGTGCGTACCCGCGCGCATCGGCGCATCCAGCCGAAACCGGGCAATTCGCACTCCTGATAGAATGAAAGATGCCGCAGTGTGCGGCTATTCATCGTATTTTCATCCCCCAATGCACTTCTGCTGTTGGCGTCGGGTAGACCACGGATGCCAAAGGGATTCTTCCTCAGGAAGCAGCGGCCCTTCACGGGTTGCAGCGACGTGACGGAAGCAGTAGAAATGCCGAAACCTGACGGCTCAGAGCAGCCGGATCCGCTGAGAAGGAAAGCCGCACCTGTGACCCAGACGATACGCAATATCGCCATCATTGCCCATGTTGACCACGGCAAGACCACCCTTGTAGACGCCATGCTGCGGCAGTCGGGGACATTTCGCGCCAACGAGCAGGTGGCCGAGCGGGTGATGGATTCGAACGAACTGGAGCGGGAGCGCGGCATCACCATCCTGGCCAAGAACACAGCGATCAACTTCGCGGGCGGCAAGATCAACATTGTGGATACGCCGGGCCACGCCGATTTTGGCGGCGAAGTGGAACGCGCGCTGAAGATGGTGGATGGCGTGATGCTGCTGGTGGATGCGGCCGAAGGACCGCTGCCGCAGACGCGCTACGTGCTGGCCAAGGCGCTGGAAGCCAAGCTGCTGCCCATTGTGGTGATCAACAAGATCGACCGGCCCGACGCGCGCCCGCAGGAAGTGCTGAACGAGATTTACGATCTGTTCATCGACCTCGATGCGGAGGAATCGCAACTGGATTTTCCGGTGCTCTATGCGGTGGCCAAGGCGGGCACGGCGACGCTCGATCCGGCAACGCCGGGCGTGGATTTGCAGCCGCTGTTCGAGACCATTGTGACCACGATTCCCGCGGCCACCGGCGACGCGGAAGGCACGCTGCAGATTCTGGTGACCAATCTCGACTACTCAGATTATTTTGGCCGCATCGCCATCTGCCGCGTCTTTCAGGGCACGCTGCACGCCGGCGACGATGTGACCATTTCAAAGCGCGACGGCTCGCTGATGAAGACGCGCATCACCAAGCTGTTCACGTTCACCGGCCTCAAGCGCACCGAGACCACCGAGACCACGATGGGCGACATTGTGGCCGTGGCCGGCGTGGAGGGCATCACCATCGGCGAGACCATCACCAGCGTCGAGAACCCTTCGCCGCTGCCGCTGATCGTGATTGACGAGCCGACCATTGCGATTCAGTTCAGCGTGAACAATTCGCCGTTTGCCGGACGCGAAGGCCAGTACGTGACCAGCCGCAATCTGCGCGAGCGGCTGGAAAAAGAGCTGCTGACCAATGTGTCGATTCGCGTGGAAGACACCGGTTCGCCGGACAGCTTCAAGGTGCTGGGCCGCGGCGAATTGCAACTTGCGATTCTGATCGAGATGATGCGCCGCGAGGGCTTCGAGCTGATGGCGGGCCGGCCGGAGATTGTGACCAAGATGGTGGACGGCACGCGCATGGAGCCGGTGGAGCATCTGACCATCGACGTGCCCGAGACCTACACCGGCGTGGTGATTGAGAAGCTGGGGCCGCGCAAGGGCGAGATGACGAAGATGCACAATCACGGCTCAGGCCGCGTGCGCATGGAGTTTCGCGTGCCCAGCCGCGGGCTGATCGGCCTGCGCAGCGAGATGCTGACCGAGACGCGCGGAACCATCGTGATGAATGCGCTGTTCGACGGCTACATTCCTTACCAGGGCGAGATTCCGCAGCGGCCCACCGGCGCGCTGATCGCCGACCGCCAGGGACTGACGACGACCTATTCGCTGAACGGACTGCAGGAGCGCGGCATTCTGTTTGTGGGCGCGGGCGTCGAGGTCTACGAGGGCATGATTGTCGGCGAGCACTCGCGCGACAACGATCTCGACGTGAACGTGGTGCGCGAAAAGAAGATGACCAACATGCGCGCATCGAGCGCGGATGAGGCCATCCGGCTGGTGCCTGTAAGGCGCTGAATCTGGAGCAGGCCATCGAGTTCATTGCCGAGGATGAGATGGTGGAAGTCACGCCCAAGTCGCTGCGCCTGCGCAAGAAGATTTTGCAGCAGAACCGCCGACCCAAGCGGTGGGAGAAGGGACAACCGGTCGGATAAGGGATTGCCGATGAACTACAAGCCAATCAATCTCGAGCAGAAGTTGGGACTTTTCTCGGAGCAATGGCCGCCGAAAGTCATCGCCGAGATGAATGACTATCAGTTCAAGATCGTCAAGCTGCAGGGCGACTTCATCTGGCATGACCACAAGGATACGGACGAGACGTTCATTGTGATCGAGGGAAATCTGCGGATTGATTTTCGCGATGGCGCGGTGGAATTGCGGCCGGAGAGATGTTTGTTGTTCCCAAAGGCGTGGAGCACAAGCCCTATGCGGAGCACGAGGTGAAGCTGCTGCTGATTGAGCCGCGGGGCGTGAAGAATACCGGCGATGTAAGGTGGCGAACGGACGGCGGAGAATGACGTGTGGATTTGAACCGGTTGGTATTTCCCAGGTCTCAGAGTCGAGACCTGGGGCACCCGGCCGCTCAGAGTCTCCCTGGCTTAGGGAGATATAGCAAAGCTTCTATTGAACAGAAGACAAAGGCTGCCCCGTAGATCAAGAGGATGGGTACGTGCAAGGGGCCGATAAATACCGGATGGCTCAATGGGATGCCTGGTGTGCGATAGAAGATGAACGAAATCGCAAACAGGGCGCTCAGGCCGGCAATCGCCAGCGCGCTAACGGACGTGATCCATAAGAGGATTTTCGTACGGGAGCATGCTGCCCAAAAGCCCAGAATTAGACCCACGAAGCCACCGGCCGACAGAACAATATACAAGACGACCACGAAATTAACGCCATTCCATGCCGCGCCGCCTAACACGTCGCCGAGGACGAGGAATGCAGACGGCAATGAAAGAAGCGTCCAAAGCCCCCGAAGCATAGGTATCGACTTCATAGCCGGCTTTTCCCTTCCAGCACACGCGCCAGCGCTTCACTCGCCGTCGCTCCTGTCGCGGATAAGTGGCCCATCTTTCTACCTGCGCGCGGTGTGTGTTTCTCGTAGAGATGCAGGCGGACACCGGGGACGGCGAGGGCCGCTGCAAAGTCGGGCGGTTCGGTTCTGTCGAGCCAGACGTCGCCGAGTAAATTGACGATTGCTGCAGGCGTGATGAGCGCAGTATCGCCCAGCGGCAGGTTGCACGTCGTGCGCACAAGCTGTTCAAACTGGCTCGTGACGCAGCCGCGCTCGCTCTGGTGGTAGCTGTTGTGCGGGCGAGGCGCTAACTCGTTGACCAGCAATTCGCCGCTGCGGGTGACAAATACCTCAACGCAGAGCAAACCTTCGATGCCGAGCTTGGCGATGATTGCCGCGGCCAGAGCTTCTGCACGCGATTCCAGTTCCGCGGGCACTCCGGCGGGCAGCACGCTCCAGGCGAGTATCTGATTTTCATGATGATTGCGCGCGGCGGGATAACTGCGGACCTCGCCTGCGGGACTGCGCGCGGCCATGACGCTGATTTCGCAATCGAGATCGATGGCCTGCTCTGCGACTGCGGGCCGAGCGCCGATGGCCTGCCATGCCGCTGCAATGGAGTGTTCCGTTGCAGGCGCGTGGGCATTGGCGGCGTGGGGACCAATGCGCGCCTGGCCGCGACCGTCGTATCCGCCGCGGCCGATTTTCAGAAAGACGTGGCCACCGAGGGCGCGACTGCTTCGTGCAATTCTGCTTCACTGCGAACCACACGAAACGGACCTACGGGAAAGCCATTCTCCGCGAGCCATGTTTTTTGCAGGGTCTTGTCCTGGATGATGCGGATGGGCTCGACGCCGGGACGCAGCGGCGCAGATCGCGCCACTTCAGAGAGAGCGTCGACGCCAATCTGCTCAATCTCCAGGGTGACGGCATCGGCGCCGGTGGCAAGGCGGCGCGCGGCGTCCACGTCATCCCAGCGGCCGACGATGGTTTCGTCTGCGATGAAGCTGGCGGGGCAGGCAGGCTCGGGATCCATCACGCGCACGCGATAGCCCATGGTGCGCGCGGCCATGGCGGTCATGCGGCCGAGTTGGCCGCCGCCAAGAATGGCGATCAGTCCGCCGGGCCTTACAACGGAAGATGTCGAAGGGGTCAAAGGTTCAGACAACCTCACCGCGGGAGCTCCTGATCCAGTGTTTGGTCGAGAACTTCCTGGGTGCGCGCGGCGCGCCATGCGGCGAGGCGTTCGTAGAGCGCGGCGTCGGTTCCGGCCAGGATTTCAGCGGCGAGCAATGCGGCGTTCGCCGCTCCGGGCTTGCCGATGGCCAGTGTGCCGACGGGAACGCCTTTGGGCATTTGTACGATGGACAGCAGCGAGTCGATGCCATTCAACTGCGTCGCCGCGACGGGCACGCCGAGCACGGGGACCAGTGTTTTCGCGGCCAGCATGCCGGGCAGATGCGCCGCGCCGCCGGCACCGGCGATGATGACGCGCAGGCCGCGCGCGTGCGCCGTCTCAGCGTATTTGAAGAGCCAGTCGGGGGTGCGATGTGCGCTGACGATTCTGGATTCGTGGGGAATCTCAAGCGCGCGCAGGATTTCAACGGCGGCCGAAAGCACTTCGTAGTCGCTCCTGCTGCCCATGACCACGCCAACCAAAGGCTTTTCGTTCATGGGGCTGATTATACGAGGAAGGGAGGCATGCGGCTGAAGCGATAGTCGCCGGAACCATGCTTCGAAAGCCACTTCAATTACCGCGATTACAACGCTTCCGCGGCCACAAAGCCCTTGGCGCGCTGCCAGTTTTGTTCGTGCCGTTCCATACGCCGCTCGAGTTCCGCGATGCGCCCGCCGTTGCCGTCGCCCATCAGGCCCGTCATTTGCGTCTTCAGCACGCTTAGATCGCTCAGCACCTGCGCTTCGAATTCATTCATCATCCTCCATTTGCTGGACTCCATCTTTTCTTGAATCTCTGCGCCGCGTTCCGTTTACGATCCCAACGGCAAGTTGATGAACAACGCCGTTGAGAACTCCGAAT
>CAWACG010000028.1:0-5206 GCA_963780515.1 uncultured Acidobacteriaceae bacterium | reverse complement strand
TTTTATGCGGGAATCGAATGCAAGACCCGGTCACCCAGAATAAATCGCAAACGGAATACAATGGGGCGCCTTACCATTTGTTAATCGGACTGACTTGCCAAGGAGAAAATCATTGGCTACCGATGTTCCGCCTTCATCATTCGGTGCGTACCCCGCCTCGGAGACATTCCTCCCATGTCATACAATCGCTCCCCCTTCGCGCCGTTTTCTGGCATACCTTCTGGATAGCGTTATTCTCTACCTCGTTGGACGTGGGATTGGAACCGCCTTCTTCAACACTCTCACCCAACTGGGTCCATGGGGGCGCTTGATAGGTTTCTGCATAGCGATCAGCTACTTCGCGATCCTTGATAGCGGCATCGGAAGCGGGCAGACTGTCGGCAAGCGACTGATGCACCTCAGAGTGGTTGATGCACTTGGAAACACGATCTCGTTTAGAAGAGCAGCAGTTCGCTTCACTGTATTCGCGATTCCAAGTTATCTAAATGAGCTTCAGCTGCCGCGCGCAATTGATCCATTGATTGGATCCATTGTGCTCGGTGTCATTGTCTTTGGAGTCGGCGGCTCAACTCTCTATCTCATGATCTTCAATCGGAACAGTCGACAAGGACTTCACGACCTTGCCGCTGCAAGTTATGTGGTCGATTCCCGACCCACGGGGCCCGTAAGAACCGAGCCGATCTGGGACATGCATTGGAGAATCCTGCGGTGGAGTCTGATGCTTCTCATCCTGTTTTCGTATTCCATATGGTCCGTCAGCAGTAAGTGGCAGAAATCCGGCCACATTAGTCAAAGGCTGGAGGACACCCGCCTGATTGAGCAATTGACCTTGGTGCAATACGCGCGAATCGAAAATTGGAGACCGCCCAAGGGGTTCAATGCATTCACAAAGGATCCTCTTCTTGCGAACAACGCCCTTGTAATCTCTGTTTCGTGGGTAGGTGAAGCGAAAGACCGCGAGGCCTTCGCCGATCAAGTGGCCGGACTGATTCTTCAGAACGATCCAAAGGCGCAGGAACACGATCAAATATCGATCAGAGTTGGCCGCAGTTATCATCTCGGCATCGCGTCAGGTGGTCAAGCTCAGACATTTACACACACACCTGCTGAGTGGCGACAACGCTCGCTTGCGGCGTCAAAAGCGCGGACTTCGTTGTCGGCGCCTAAGCCCTGAATCATAACCCAACCTGCAAATCGCCAGCCCCACCGCAGGTGGCTTCAGCCTCATTTAAGCTTGCTGCATCCATAATGTTGGCTGGGGACAGGGTTCGTCATGCGCGTGCTGCTGGTGGAAGACGAAGTTCGGCTGGCGGAAAACCTCGCTGCCGCCCTGCGCGACGGCCCCGGCTTCGCGGTCGATTGGGCCGCGGACGGCGAGGCCGGCGACGACTCCGCCCGCAATCGCGTCTACGACCTCGTCATTCTCGATCTCATGCTGCCCAAACTCGATGGCCTCGGCGTTCTGCGCCGCCTGCGTGCCCGCGAAGATCCCACCCCGGTGCTCATCCTCACCGCCAAAGACGGAGCCGGCTCCATCATTGAGCTGCTCAACGCCGGCGCAGACGACTACCTCGCCAAGCCCTTCGACCTCGGCGAACTCATTGCCCGCGCCAAGGCCCTCATCCGCCGCGGCAAAGGCGCGTCCCATCCCACCCTCACCGCGCTCGACGTCGAACTCAACACTCTGGAGCAGACCGTCCGTCGCGCCGGCGTCCTCGTCGATCTCTCGCCTACCGAGTACCGCATCCTCGAATACCTCATCCACCATCCCCGCAAAATCGTCAGCAAGCGCGAGATGCTCGAGCACCTCTACGACTACAACTGGGAGCATCACTCCAACGTCATCGAAGCGCATGTCTCCAACCTGCGCAAAAAACTCGACGCCGCGCGACCTGAAGCGGACCCGGTGATTGAAACCATGCGTGGGCGCGGCTACCGCCTGGCCGTCGGCCACCAGGCAGTTCTGGAGCAGGGCCGTGACAGAAGCTAAGCGAACCCGCTCCATCGCCTTCCGCCTCATTGCCGCGGTCCTCGCGGTGGAGCTCGTCTCGTCGCTCGCCGTCATCTTTCTCTCCCTCGGCTATGAGCGCCACACCCACTTCCACGCCTTCGACGTCATGCTCCACGGCCGCGCAGACAGCGTCCTCGGCGCCGTGCAGGACGCTGAGGACACCGGCGACAACGTCATGCTCGATCTCCGCGACCTGCACGTGCCCCCCGACGATGTCTACGAAGTCTGGGACGGGCGCGGCCATTTGCTTGGCCGTTCATCCAACTGGCAGGGCAGCAGCGGCAATGTAATTCCGCAACGCGAAGGCATCTCGCATCTCGAGTTGAACGGACGGCAGTACGGCCTGCTTCGTCAGCACGGCTCGCGCATCGTCGATCCCGGCGAGCCCGGCGGCGGCAAGCTCCGCCCGGTCACCATCCTTTACGGAGCGCCCACCGAGCACGTCTGGCACGCCATTCGCGGCGCGGTGGAGTTCTACGCTGCCGGCAGCCTGCTGCTTCTTATCGTCACCGGCCCGCTCATCGCCTTGCTGCTCCATCGCGGATTGCTCCCGCTGCGCCACCTGGCCTCGCTGGCCTCCAACGTCACAGTGGACTCGTGGGAGTTTGATCCGCCCGCGAGCGCCCGCACCACCCGCGAGCTGGCTCCGCTCACCCACGCCATTGAGAACGTGCTGCAGCGGCTCGAACGCTCGTTCACCCAGCAGCGCACCTTCGTCTCCGACGCCGCGCACGAGCTCAAGACCGCCGTGGCCGTGGTCAAATCGTCGCTCCAGTTGCTGGGTGTGCGCCCGCGGAGCCCCGCCGAATACCACGCCGGCATTGTCCGTTCCCTCGCCGACACCGCGCGCCTTGAAGAACTGGTGGCCAAAATGCTCACCCTGGCCCGCCTCGAAAGTGGAACGCAGGCGGACAGCGCTGCCGCCGTCGAACCCCGTCCGCCCTGCAACATGGCTGCTTGCCTGCGCGATACTGTCACCCAGCTTGAGACCGTCGCCGCCCAGCGCGCCGTCCGCGTGGTCATGGAGGGCGAACACATCGCCAGCCCCGTTCCCCTCAGCGCAGAAGATTGCTCGCTGCTCATCTCCAACCTGCTGCTCAACGCCCTGCAGCACAGCCCGCGGGAGTCGGCCGTCGACCTGCGCCTCGCAAATACCGCAGGCAAGGCCGTCCTTACCATCAACGATCACGGCGACGGCATCTCCCCTGAAGCGCTGCCCCACGTCTTCGATCGCTTCTATCGCGGCGATCCTTCGCGCACCCGCTCCACCGGAGGCGTCGGCCTCGGCCTGGCCATCTGCAAGGCCGTCGCAGAAAAGGCCGGCGGCGAAATCACAATCACCAGCAAGCTCGGCTCGGGAACCACCGTCACCATCCGTCTGCCGCTCAAATGACTGCGTCGGGGCTCGCCCAGACAGCAACCCCCTGCATAGGCGGAACGAGCGTGAGCCTTCAGCCGCGTCATGCAGGTTCCAGCGCAATTGCATTCGCAATCGGAGGGAGCGTGGGGCTTCAGCCGCTTCAACCGTATTCCAGCGCAATTGAACTCGGAATCGGAAGGAGCGCGGGGCTTCAGCCGCTTCAACCGTATTCCAGCGCAATTGAACTCGGAATCGGAAGGAGCGCGGGGTTTCAGCCGCGTCATGCAAGTTCCAGCGCATTTGCATTCGCAATCGGAGGGAGCGTGAGCCTTCAGCCGCTTCAACCGTATTCCAGCGCAATTGAACTCGGAATCGGAAGGAGCGCGGGGCTTCAGCCGCGTCATGCAAGTTCCAGCGCATTTGCATTCGGAATCGGAGGGAGCGTGAGCCTTCAGGCGCGTCATGCAAGTTCCAGCCCAATTACATTCGGAATCGGAAGGAGCGTGGGGCTTCAGCCCCACGAAAAAGCGCTCCACCAAGGGGCGGCCTTTAGGCCCGGAAGAAACCGCCAATTCCCTGACTTCTTCAGCGTCCCTTAACCCTCCTGTGGAACAATTCTGACGCCGGTGAATCTCCAAATTCACCCCTCACCAAAGTGGAGCCTCCCATGCAAACCCGCCCCCGCTCTCGCCTTCTGCACCAAGCCCTCCTCGCCGCAGCCCTTTCCCTCAGCCTTCTTGCCGCGACTTGCCCCGCCAACGCGCAGGGGCCCTATCACGTTCTCGACCACTGGAAGCTCGCCGACACTGGCTGGTGGGACTACCTCGCCGTCGATTCCCCGGCGCACCGCGTCTACATCACCCGTGGCGACCACGTCGACGTCCTCGACACTGAGACCGGAAAGCAGCTCGGCGCCATCGGCAATCTCCACGGCACCCACGGCGTGGCCTTTGACACCGCCGGCAAGCTCGGCTTCGTCTCCGACGGCGGCGGCAACGCGGTCGTCGCCTTTGACCGCGCCACCCTCGCCATCGTGGCCATCATCCCCGCCGGAACCAACCCCGACGGCATCACCTTCGAGCCCGCCACTCACACCGTGTGGGCCTTCAATGGCCGCAGCCACGACGCCACCGTCATCGACGCCGCCACCCTCAAAGTCGTCGCCACCATTGCCCTGCCCGGCAAGCCGGAGTTCCCGCAGGCCGACGGCACCGGCATCGTCTACGACAACATTGAAGACAAAAGCGAAATCGTGCGTCTCGACGCCCACACCATGAAGCTCACCGACACCTGGCCCGCCGGCTGCGATTCGCCCTCCGGCCTCGCCATTGATACCGCCGGCCACCGCCTCTTCACCGTCTGCGACGGCAACAAGATGGCCGTCCTCGACTACACCACCGGCAAGGTGCTCGCCACGCCCGCCATCGGCACCGGCCCAGACGCCGCCCGCTACAGCGCCAAACAGAACCTGGCCTTTGCCTCCTGCGGAGAGGGCGTGCTCTCCGTCGTCGACGCCAGTTCCGCCGATTACAAAACCATCGAAACCCTGCCCACGCAGAAAGGCGCGCGCACCATGGCCTATGACCCCGCCACCGACCGCGTCTATCTCGTCACTGCCGACTTCGGCCCGCGCCCTGACCCCACACCCACCAACCCCCGCCCCCGCCCCGCAATGATCCCCGGCACCTTCACCGTCATCGTCGTCGGCAGATAGGTCGGAACCCATATCAACCACGAAAATGGGTGCCCCAGGTCCCGATTCTGGGACCTGGGAAAGCAATGAACCCCCTCCCTGCCAGTCCCGCATGCGATCCTGAACCTGTCATGAAATGGCT
>CAWACG010000027.1:0-92733 GCA_963780515.1 uncultured Acidobacteriaceae bacterium | reverse complement strand
GCTTCTTCCGTGGAGACGACAGGATTCCCAAGTTTCTGGGAACCCCATTCCCGTTTGCCCATGGTCTACGACCCCAGTCGGCCGCGGCGTCCACAACCAATCGCGGCTCAGTACCCACAATTTTCTGTAAGGGGGGACTACGAGTGGTCGGTCAAAAACAAGGGTTTCCCCCTCTACGCCCCAATCCCTGGTGCCCAGGCGGTTGACTGAGCCCCACATTTTGTAGCGCGGAGGCTACTTGCACAAAATGTAACGTATGTATACTATATGCAGTCCATGGCTCGGGCGGTTGCCCGCCAGGCCCCGGCTGCACCGGGGGCTCCGTAACTACCGGAGTTTCTTACCATGAAAGAAGCCAACCCCCATTTCGCCGCCCGGCGGGGCGGAAGGCGGACCTGCTCCCCCGCGCCGCTGCGCTCGCCGCCGAGGGCCGCTCCTACCAGGAAATCGCCGCTGCGCTCGGCATCGCCAAGTCGACCGTCTGCCAGTGGCTCCGCGACCGGCCGCTGGGCCGGGCCGCCGCCAAGGCCCTGGGCACCCGCGGATGACCGCCAAACTGCTTCATAAACCGTTTGGTAGACACGCGTTGCGATTCAATCGCGAGCCCGCTGCGTCTACAAAGTGCCCTTTTTGTCCGCTCGCCGTATTAGGTGGTAGCGAGGGCGCTCTGTGCATGCGGCCGAAGAGCGAAGAGCAGGAAACAGATGCTTGGAGAGCAATGAGAATAATGACAGGAAAATGTACGGCAGGAAGATGAGGAAAAAGAAGATGAGGAAAAATTAATCCCGTCGACAACCCGACACGACGAGGAGCTATTCTGCCCACGTTCATGCAGTGGACCAAATAGGACAGGTATGGGACGGAGCGGCGTCGCTCTTCTTTTTTAGGCGGACACTCCAAGGAGCGGAGAACACCTACTTTTGCGAGGTTTTCGGCGTGGCATGCACTTCTTTTGTATACGCGAGTTTCTCTTGGTGGCAAGAACCGACAAAATGTGTGCGCCGGCGTCGCTTGTCCCATGACCGCGAACCCACATCGGAAACAACGTCGCCGCAAAATCGCCGCACAATCCTCCTCGTATTGGTAGAGAAAACTCGCCGCATCGTTGCTCCCCTCTTCAGCCTGGAATAACTATTCGTTGTTAATGCGAATACAGTATACATACGGTAAATTGTTCTTTGACAACTCGGTTCTGCGACGCGGCAGGTTGACCGCGTCGCGTAGTTCGGGGCAGGTTCGTCACCTGCCCCGTCCAGGGAAAGGGTGCGCCCGTACGCCACGCCGGAAGTTATTGTCACCGACTGAGCCGATGTTAGTGATGATGGGCCCGGCCTTGCGTTTCAGGAGTCGGTCCGCTAGGGGCCCCACGCTCAATTCCATACTACTTGGGGATCGAGTAGAAAAAAACGGAATTTCTTGACCGAGCGTTCCGAGCCCTTTCCGAGGAAGACGAATGAGATTGCCCAGCTTACCAAGATGAGAAAAAGTGCGACAAAGTGAGACAAAAGTGCGCCAAAATGAGTCGAAGTGAGACAAATGCGGGCAAAAATGGGCCAAAATGACACCATCCTATTCCATGTTGGTTTCCTCGAAGGGTGTCAAGCCATGGTTTTTGCCTGGTTTTCTTGGTTCAGGCAACGTCCTCTGGCTAACGATGCATAGTCTATAATAGTGGTTAAATGACGAACAAATCCGAAAAAAATGCCGTTTGGGCGTCAAATGTCCGCGAAACTTCGAATTTCCACCATAAATGGTGGTTGGGTGGTTTGGCAATCCAGGTCGGGAAAACGCGGCTCGTATACTTTGTAGAATTTAGTTCTTGCACTGCGGCACGACACCGAAGAGCCCTCGCCCTGCCGGAACCGGGCAGCTTGGTGAGCCCGGCCGCGGCCCTTCCGCGCACGCAGCATCATCCGCTGCATCCTCACTCACTTGCCGGCGTTCGCGTTGAGCCCCAGCGCCGCCGCGGCCTGCGGATGATCCTGCTGCGCACCCGGCTCGCCGCTGACGACGGGCATGCCGGTGCAGTAATCCCAGTGGGCCCAGCCGAAGCCATGCGACTCGGCCCTGTTGTGCACGTCGGCCATCCAGCGAAAGCGGCTGTCGGCAGGCGCGTAGGGCACATAGACGCCAAACTCATTGATGACGACGCGCACGCCGTTCTTCTTCGTCCAGTCCGCCACGTGGTCGAAATTCTCGTTCATCTTCCTGGGCCGCCCGAGGCCATCTTTCACCACGTTCTTGAGGAACTCCTTGGCCGCCTTGTCGGCCCCCGCGAGCCTGCCCGTCCAACCCTGGTGAACGATCGAATCCAATGCCGCCTGAAGGTTGCTTTCATCGCACGGCCACGGCACATTGCGGAGCGGCTGATACATCGGCTTCATCCACTGCGCACCCTGGTGCGTGAACTGGCTTGGATACCTTGCGCCTGATACTTACAACAGCCCGCCGCTCCCCCGGACCGATAGGACTGATAGCGGATAGGAAATTTGATTTCCCATAGGGCTCAGTCTAAACCAGGAGAAAGTGGTGAGTCAACGGGGCAAGAGGGGGAAGACGGCCAACTGGCCGCCCACTAGAGTCGAGGTACCATCAGGCCCTGCGAATTGAACCGTTCCGGCATCGATCGGCGGACGCAAAGCGTCGTCACGATCGAGCCGGCCAAGGGCAGTCCGACCACCAAAACCACCGTCCGCACGGAGCCGCGAACCGGCAACGCCGCCTCTCGGGCAAGGCCCTGGCGGCGATGAAGGCCATGGAGGGGCTGTACTGCCACTCCGAAAGGGTGGGTCTGCGAAGGGGCAAGAACAAGCGAAAAGCGATACCTGCGCCGCACCTACCGGGAGGCCGGCACGGTCAAGAACGAGACCGTCGCCAACCTGTCCGCGCTGCCGGACCACGTCATCGACTGGATCGACGCCGGGCTGAAGGGCCAGCACCTGGTCTCCGCGACCGAAGCGGTCACCATCACCGGGTCGCTGCTGCACGGCCACGTCGCCGCCGTGCACGCCATGGCGCGCAAGCTGGGCCTGCCCGCGCTGCTCGGCCCGGCGGGCCCGCAGCGGGACCTGGCCCTGGCGCTGATCATCTCCCGGGTCGTCGCCCCGGGCTCCAAGCTGTCCACGCTGACCTGGTGGGCCGACACCACCCTGGGCGCCGACCTGGGGGTCGCCGGGGCATCCACCGATGACATCTACGCCGCGATGGACTGGCTGGAAGACCGGCAGGACGCGATCGAGGCGGCGCTGGCCCGCCGCCACCTGGCCCCGGAGCCGAATCCGTCGAAGATGGCGCTGTTCGACCTGTCGTCCTCGTGGCTGGAAGGCTCGCACTGCCCGCTGGCCGCCCGCGGCTACTCCCGCGACGGCAAGAAAGGCCGGCTGCAGATCGAGTACGGGCTGCTCACCGACCCCGCCGGGCGCCCGGTCGCGGTCCGGGTCTTCCCCGGCAGCACCGGCGACCCCGCCGCGTTCACCGCCATCACGGACGCGATCCGGAAGAAGTCCGGGCTGGCGCAGATGGTCATGGTCGGCGACCGGGGGATGATCACCAGCGCCCGCATCCGGGCCCTGAACCAGATGGAGGACGGGACGCAGCGGCCGGACCCCTACGGGTGGATCACCGCGCTGCGCGCCCCGGCGATCAAAAAGCTGATGGCCGACGACGGCCCGCTCCAGCTCAGCCTCTTCGACCAGCAGGACCTGCCGAAATCACCTCCGATGACTTCCCCGGCGAGCGGCTGGTCGCCTGCCGCAACCCGGTGCTGGCCGCCGACCGCGCCCGCACCCGGTGGGCCCCTTCTTGTGTTTGCGCCGAGCGGGTTTTGTGGCGGCTTTCTTCGGGTTCTTTCTGAGGTGAAGCAGCTCAGTTAGCACACGAATCTGCTTGGCTTCCTCATACCAGCGGAGACATGTACCGAGGTCATCAGTCCAGACATGGTTAGGAATCGATGCAACCGGCTGGAAGACTTCTATGAGTTCTGCATTCGAAGGACGCGGCAGCAGCCATGACGCCACGGTATATCGGAAGTTTCTCCAACTCCCACAGGACGGGTGCATGTTCACGGCGAGAATGTCGAATTCACCGAATCGGTAAGGCCTTGTGTTCATGGTGACCAACCCTGTCGCGATGACCGTTGTCCCCGTTCCTGGTAAGGACTGCTTGGTTGTCTTTTCTCCCGTTCGTGTCTTTTGTACCTCAACAACAAAGAGCGAACCTCTCTCGTAGTGTTTCGGGTAATAAAGTTTCGGTGCACCTTCTTCGAGGCGTTGCAGCTTTACCTGAATGCGGGCAACAAGCTCGCCCTTTTTCAGCAATGCGTCGTACGGGTGATCACCATCGAATGCGACCGCTTGCCATCCAGAAACAGCCACAGTGGGGATGACCTCATCCACGAAAACTGCTTCAGCAATGATTCCGCGAACGCCTCGCTTTGTTAGGTCAGAAGACCTGCTTATTGCACTCAGAATTGTGTCAGCGTCGATACCCCATTCGCGTTCGAGAGGATGGGGTACGAGTCTCTCGAAGGTAGGACTTGAGGGCCCTGCGGTCCTCCTCGGTGCATTCGTCAATGAGTTTACTTATTGCTTCGAGAGATTCGCTCATTTGCCGGTCGTCCTGGCTGCTCGGGCACAAAGGATTCCACCTCGGCTCGGTTCAACAGAACCTTGCCGGCGATTTTGAATACCCGGAGTCGTCCTTTCTTGATGAGTCGAGAAATAGCCTGCCGAGAAACGCCACGAATACGAGCGGCTTCCGCTTGCGAAACCCAATCGCTCCCGTTTTGGAAATGGGTTGACAATGTAAACCTATTTCGACTACCCTTCTCAGTAGCAACACCGTATTATGACAACAACCGTGTCGACCAAACCGCAAACCGTCTACGACGATGAAGAAGTTCCGCTCTCGGCTTCGATTGGGTTCTCCCCATATGAGCTACCGCTCGATCATCCAGCCCGGTTGATTCCGAAAACCCCGTTTTTCTCCTCACGGCTCGGAGTTGCGTATTGTGGCGACTCGTTGGAAATGCTCAAGGCAATTCCATCTGAGAGCGTCAACCTCGTGGTGACCTCGCCGCCCTATGCACTGCACTTTAAGAAAGCATACGGCAATGAGCACAAGGACAACTATGTGAGGTGGTTTCTGCCCTTCGCAAAGGAGATTCTTCGTGTTCTTAGAAACGATGGGAGCTTTGTGTTGAATATTGGCGGCAGCTACAACAAAGGGACGCCAACGCGGTCCGTGTATCACTTTAAGCTCCTCATCGCTTTAGTGGAAGAGATCGGTTTCCATCTCGCACAGGAATGCTTCTGGTACAACCCCGCAAAAATGCCGGTACCTGCTGAATGGGTGACGGTTCGTAGGATTCGCGTTCGCGATTCGGTTGAATACGTGTGGTGGCTTTCAAAAACGCCGTATCCGAAGGCGTCCAATTTAAAGGTTCTTAAAGAGTACAGCGAAGATATGATCCGTCTGAACAAGAACGGGGTTCGTGGGACGACAAGGCCATCAGGGCACGTGATCCGGGATTCTTTCGACAAGATTGCTGCCGGTGGTTCCATTCCGCCAAACGTAACAGAAGCCGACTTTGACATCCCGGAAAGCATGTTGAAGATGGGAAACAACGCGGCTAATGACGTGTATACGACCCGATGCAAGCATGAGGGAATCAAGATTCATCCTGCACGGTTCCCGGCTTTGCTCCCCAAGTTCTTTATCAAGCTCTTGACTGACCCCAATGATCTGACTCTTGACCCGTTCGCTGGTTCGCTTACAGCAGGCGCGGTAGCGGAGCAACTGGACCGTCGTTGGATCGCGGGAGAAGCTGTAGAAGAGTATCTGAAGGCGGGCGCTTTTCGCTTCCAGGAGCTTTCGCAGAATCCGAAGCTCTTCTAGGAACTGCTCTTGGCGGACCGGTCGCGTAGCCTCTTTGAAATCGCCCGCATGTTCCGCGATATGTTTCAATAGTAAGGATGGGTGTTCCCCGGAGATCTACGGTGAGAGGGCGGGCGATTGCGGCGGCGCGGAAGGTGCGCGAGCTGTCGATGGTGGCGCACGCGCTGGCTTCGACGTCACACCCGGTGCTGGCGCAGATTATCCCCATGCGGTTCTGCAACTTGAGCTGCGGGTACTGCAACGAGTACGACAAGGTGAGCGAGCCGGTGCCGTTGGAGGAGATGTACAGGCGCGTCGACCATCTTGGCCGGCTGGGGACGGCGATGATCGGCATCTCGGGCGGCGAGCCGCTAACCCACCCGCAACTGGACGACATTATTCGCCGGATGCGGAAGACGGGCGCGATTGCGGGGATGATTACGAACGGCTACCTGCTGAATGTGGAGAGAATCGAGCGGCTGAACGCGGCGGGGCTCGATCATATGCAGATCAGCATCGATAACCTGGAGCCGGATGAGGTCTCAAAGAAGAGTCTGAAGGTGCTGGACAAGAAGCTGCAGATGCTGGCCGAGTACGCCGAGTTCCACGTGAATATCAATTCGGTGGTGGGCGGGGGCTTTAAGGATCCCAACGACGCACTGGTGATTGGCAGGCGGGCGCTGGAGCTGGGGTTTGAGTCGACGATTGGGATTATTCACGACGGGAGCGGGCAACTGAAGCCGCTGAAGGAAGATGAGGCCAAGGTCTACTTTGCGATGACGGACCGGCGGAAGACGAACTACGCGCGGTTCGACCAGTTCCAGAAGGCGATTGCGGAGGGGCGGCCGAATGACTGGCGTTGCCGGGCGGGGTCGCGCTACCTGTATATCTGCGAGGACGGGCTGGTGCACTATTGCAGCCAGCAGCGCGGGTATCCGGGGGTTCCGATTGCGGAGTATACGACGGCGGACGTGAAGCGGGAGTTTTTGACGGCGAAGAGCTGCGCGCCGAATTGCACCATTGGGTGCGTGCACCGGATCAGCCACATCGACCATTGGCGGGCTCCACAGACGAGCACGGTTTCGCCGGGGATGGGCGGGGGCGGGCAGGAACTGGTGAAGATACAGACGGGGGATTGAGCACCCGAACCCACCCAAGCGGAGCTTGGATGGGGCACCTGTGATCTTTCAAGAGGTTGTCCATTCGATCAGGACCGGAGAAGCTGTTTGTGACGAGCAAGCAGTAACTCAGGAGACCGAATGGACTACCACAAGAATGCCCCATGGACAGCGATCAGTCGAGAGCGGCTGGCGCGGATGGTGATCAGCGATGGCATAACCCTGAGTTCGGCGGCCGCCCGGTTCAGTGTCAGCGCCAAGACGGCAGCCAAATGGGTGGATCGTTATCGGCAGTTTGGAGCAGCGGGCATGGCCGATCGCAGTTCGCGTCCGCACCACAGTCCGCGGCAGACAAGTTCCTTATTAGTGGAAAAGGTTCTTGCTCTTCGCCGGCTGAGCTACAACGGCTGGCGGATCGGCCGCGAACTGGGCCTGAGCCCGGCCACCGTCAGCCGCATCCTGCGCCGCGCACGACTCAGCCGATGGCGGGACCTGAATCCGCTGCCGCCCGTGGTGCGCTACGAACACCCCGCTCCGGGAGATCTGCTGCATCTGGACATCAAGGGGATGACGCGTTTTGAAGAGGTCTCGGTGCGCGGCGACGGAAGATTGCGCGGCAAGAACAAGCACCCCGGTTTCCTGGCCCTGCATGTGGCCGTCGACGATCACTCGCGCATGGCCTTCACCCGGATGCTGCCCGACCAGAAAGCCGAAACCACCATCGGCTTCCTCGACCAGGCCGTGGAGTTCTTCGCCCGTCACGGCATCGGAGTGCGCGCCCTGCTGACCGACAACGGCAGCAATTACCGCTCACAGCAGTTCCGCCAGGCCTGCCAGAGAATGGACATCAAGCACCGCCGCACAAGGCCTTACACGCCCAGAACCAACGGCAAGGCCGAACGCTTCATCCAGACCGCGCTGCGCGAATGGGCCTACGCAAAACACTGGACCAGCTCCCAGGAAAGAGACCTCCATCTTCAGCCCTGGAACGACTACTACAACCGTGAAAGACCTCATGGTAGCCTCAACTACAAGCCGCCCATCAGCCGCTCCGATCCAGGAACAACCTCTTGACCTTCTACAGGCACCCCATTTCCTGCTGATCTGGAAGGAGAGCATGGGACCCCTTCGGCTTGCAAGCACCCTCCATGTGGGCCGCCGCCCCGCCTAAAAAACACCCAACAGGACCAGAATTGAAATCGCAGCGGCTGCCGAATAAACGCAAAGCAGCAGAATCATCGGGAATGTTTTGATGAGATTGGTCCCATTGCGAAGTTCCATCGGAAGGTTTCCGACAAATAACGATCCGCTCCACCAAGCGGCCAGTGCAGCCAAAGGAAAGAACACTGCACTGCCAATCAGACGGTGCTCTAGCGGCATATAGCCGAGCAACAGGAAACTAAAGCCGAAGTATAGAAGCGCGATTTCCCCCACCAAGGCCAATGCGTACAAGACGCGGCGTTTCGATTTGAAAGTGTCTTGTTCCATTCATTCCGCACCCCGCTTTGGCGGGCGCCCCCATCTCAATCTAACCCTAAAGTTGGGTGGCCCAGGTCTCGAGTTTGAGACCTGGCTCTCGTCTGCTTCAGATGCCCTCGCCCATGGAGACGTATTCTTGCAGGCGGTCGAGTTCTTCGCGGTAGGCTGCGCGCTCGGCGTCTTCTGCGGCGAAAGGCGTGACGCGGCGCACGTGCGCGCCGAGCTTTTGTTCCATTTCCTCCACACGGTCTGAGAGAGCGATGAGCGCATCGGAGAGCGGATCTTTGATGTCGTGCGGATCGGTGATGAGGACGCGCTGGCCGCTGCGATAAACAATGTGCGCAGGCACGCCGACCACCGTCGAGTTGGGCGGGACATCCGTGAGAACCACAGAACCGGCGCCGACGCGGGAGTTCTGGCCGACAGTGATGTTGCCGAGGACGTTGGCGTTGTTGCCGATGAAGACGCCGTCGCAGACCGTGGGGTGGCGCTTGCCATGGCCCTTGCCGGTGCCGCCGAGGGTGACTCCCTGATAGATGGTGACGTCGCTGCCGACGATGGCGGTTTCTCCGATGACCACGCCGGTGGCGTGATCGATGAAGAGGCGGCGGCCGAGGAGCGCGGCGGGGTGAATGTCGACGCCGGTGAAGAACCGGGCAACTTGAGAGAGCACGCGCGCGGGCAGGCGCAGGTGCATGCGCCACAGCCGGAATGCGACACGGTGCCACCACACGGCCCACAGGCCGGGATAGCAGAGCAGCACCTCAAGCCGGGAGCGCGCGGCGGGGTCGCGCTCCATGACCGAGGTGACGTCTTCGCGAATGCGTTCGAACCAGGCCATAGCTTTCCGAACAGGCCTCAACAGCCGGCGAAATCATAGTATCCCGCCGGCTGCCATCCCGCGTTATACCGCAACTGCCTCCGGCTGCAGGGCCAGAACTTCCTGACGAAGCGAGTCGAAGAGCGCGCTGGAGAGATAGCGCTCGCCGAAGCTGGGCAGCACGGCCACAATCAGCTTGCCGGCATTCTCAGGCCGCGCGGCCACCTTGAGCGCCGCGGCAACGGCTGCGCCAGAGCTGATGCCGACAAACAGACCCTCTTCAAGCGGAAGGCGGCGAGCCATGGCAATGGACTCGTCGTTGGTGACCTGCACGACCTCGTCGATGATCCTGGTGTCGAGCACGGCGGGAACAAAGCCGGCGCCGATGCCCTGAATCTTGTGGGGACCGGGCTTGCCGCCGCTGAGAACCGCGCTGTCTGCGGGCTCGACGGCAATGGCTTTGAATTCCGGCTTGCGCTCCTTGATGTAACGGGCGACGCCGGTGATGGTGCCGCCGGTGCCGACGCCGGAGATGAGGATGTCGGCCTTGCCGTCGGTATCGTTCCAGATTTCAGGGCCGGTGGTGGCGTAGTGGATGGCGGGGTTGGCCGGGTTGTCGAACTGGCCGAGGATATAGCCATTGGTGGTGTGGGCGCGCAGGTCGTCGGCCCTTGAGATTGCGCCTTTCATTCCGCCGGGGCCGGGGGTGAGGACGAGTTCGGCTCCGAAGGCGCGAAGAAGCACGCGGCGTTCGGTGCTCATGGTCTCAGGCATGGTGAGGATGAGCCGGTAGCCTTTGACGGCGGCGACGAAGGCGAGAGCGATGCCGGTGTTGCCGCTGGTTGGCTCGATGAGCACGGTTTCGCCGGGCTTGATTTTGCCGTCCTTTTCAGCCGCCTCGACCATGGCCAGGCCGATGCGGTCTTTGACGCTGCTGATGGGGTTCTGGCTTTCAAGCTTGACGACCACGGTGCCCGGAAGTCCGGCCGCCACATGGTTGAGACGCACGAGGGGAGTGCGCCCGATTAATTCCGTAACATTTGCAGCAGTACGCGCCATCATCTTCTCCTTTTTTGTCCGGAAATGGATCACGGACAGTTCTGTCGGGTTGAGGGTGTGAGGGCAGCCGCCGCGGAAAGTCAGGCAGGGAAGAGCGTGCGCCATTGGAGCGCACAAGTGCATCGCGGCAGACACCAGGTCGGCGTTAGCGACATCGACGCATGGAAATAGCGTAGACCCGGGCGGGGGGATATGGCAAGGGCGGGGTGTGGGTCTCCGGGAACAGCGGGGCCTTCGCCCCGCTTAATGGGTGGTGGATTGCGTCATTGGCGGGCATGTGGGCTTCTCGAACAGCTCGAGGTTCTCGCCTTTCCAGACCATGGCGGAGTGGATGCGGTTGTAGCCGCTGGGATGGTCGAAGAAGATGAACTCCTCGATCGGGGAGGGGCGCATTTTGCGGTACTCGGCGAGGTGGATTGCTGCCTGGGCGAAGCCGTCGGGCTGGCGCGAGGCGTTGATGCCAAACATGTCCGCTTCTTTTTCAGTGGTGCGGGTGTGGGTATTCATGATGGGGGTGAGGACGAAGAAGAGGATGCCGACCAGCAAAAAGACCAGGGGCAGGATGGCGGTGTCGCCGTTGCCGCGAATCTGCCACCGTTCGCCCCATTGCGCGAGGGTAAAGGCAAGCGCCCAGCGCAGGTAGGCGAAGGAGAGGACGATTACGACGGAGAGGAACAGGATGTCCTTGGCAATGTGGTTGAGGACATAGTGGCCCATTTCGTGGCCCATTACGGCCTGAATTTCCTCGGGCGAGCCGCGGCGGAGGAGATTGTCGTTGAGGGTGATGCGCATGGTGTTGGCGAATCCGCTGACATTGGCGCTCATGCGGGTGGTTTGGCGGCTGGCGTCGATCTCATAGACGTCGTTGGTGGAGATTCCGTTGGCGTGGGCCATGCGGAGGATGGGGACCGTGACTTTGGGATCGTTGAGCCGGGTGACCTTGTTAAAGATGGGAATGAGGAAGACCGGGGTGATGGCAATGATCACGACGGTCATGAAGATCATGCCCAGTGAACCCCAAATCCACCAGGTCTGCCGGCACTTGCGCACGATGGCGAAGAGCACGATGGTGACGATGGCGCCGATGACAAGGTTGACCAGCAGCGCCTTGCCTTCGTCGCCCATCCAGGGCCAGAAGGTTTGCGTGGCGAGGCCGTATTTGTGCTCGCGGACAAAGTTTTCGTAGTACTCGAGGGGGAAGCCGAGGACGGTGGTGAGGAGGAGAAATTGTCCCCAGTAGAGGGCGTCCTGGAGCCAGCGGAAGCGCGTGATGCGCTCGGCGCGGTCGCGCAGGGCGGCGGACCAGCGGAGATTGAGGAGCAGGATGTAGAGCGCCGAGGCATAGAGGAAATCCCATAGGATGAGCCAGTAGCCGCCCTCAAAGTAGGCGTCGGAGCGGGCTTTGGCGGCAGGGGGAATCATGGCCATGTAGGCCTCAGTGGCGGCATCGGCGTTGAAGTGGGCCGAGGGCTGCGCGGCGGCGGGCACCTGGGTGATGTCGACTGTGGGCTGGATGGCGGCCTGGGCGCCGGCTAAAGCGGACGTAATGGCGGCAAAGGACAAAAGGAGCGCGAGGCTCCGCAAACGGACGTGCATCGATTGACCTCTTTAAAGGATAGAGATTCTGCGCCTTCGCATCAGGGAAGGACCAACGAACGAAAGCACTGGAGCAGACGACCTGCTGGAGCATCTTACGCGCTGCGGCGGCGATTGGTTCCCTCGCGGCCGTTATATCCTGAAAGGTTGCGACGGGTTGTGCTGGCCGGATTTTGCGGCATGCGCAACCGAGCGCCCGAGACAATTATGAGCAAGGAAATGATTTCAGTCCATCTGCCCGACGGGGCGGTGAAGGAAGTGCCTGCGGGCACGACGCCGCTGGAGATTGCCAATTCGATTTCGCCGCGGCTGGCGGCGGCCAGCGTGGTGGCGCGCCTTACACCTTTGACCGGGGCCGTGACTGCGACCGCGGGCGATGCGCCGACGGAGGCTGCGATGTACGCGGCTGAGGACGCGGGTGCGCCGCGGCTGGTGGACCTGTCGACTCCGCTGAATGAGGACACAAAGCTGGAGCTGGTGAAGGAGAATGACCCGGAGGCGCTGAAGGTGGTGCGTCACTCGGCGGCGCACGTGCTGGCGACGGCGGTGCTGGAGCTGTTTCCTGAGACCAAGCTGGGACACGGGCCGGCGACGGATTCGGGATTCTTCTACGACTTTTATCGCGAGAAGCCGTTCACGCCGGACGATCTTGCCGCGATTGAAATGAAGATGGCCGAGGTGGTGGCGCGGGATGAGCCGTTCCAACACGAGTATGAGGCGCGCGAGTTGGCGCTGGAGGAGTTTGAGCGCGACGGCGACTTCATGAAGACGCATTTCGTGACCAAGTTTACGCATCCCGGCGAGCAGGTGAGCTTTTATCGCAACGGGAATTTTGTGGACTTTTGCCGCGGGCCGCATGTGCCGTCGACGGGGCGCGTGAAGGCGGTGAAGGTAACGACGCTGGCCGGGGCGTATTGGCTGGGCGACGAGAAGAATCCGCAACTGCAGCGGATTTATGGGACTGCGTTTTTCTCGAAGAAGGATCTGGATGCGCATTTTGCGCGGCTTGAAGAGGCGGCCAAGCGCGACCATCGATTGCTGGGAAAGCAACTGGACCTTTTCAGCATTCAGGAGCTGGCGGGGGCGGGACTGATTTTCTGGCATCCCAAGGGCGCGCTGATCCGCAAGGTGATGGAAGACTGGATGCGCGACGAGTGCCTGCGGCGCGGGTATTCGCTGGTGTTCACTCCGCACGTGATGCGGCGCGAGCTGTGGAAGGTGAGCGGGCACGAGGGCTTCTACGCGGCGAATATGTATACGCCGATGGAGCTGGACGATGCCGAGTACCGGCTGAAGCCGATGAACTGCCCAGGGCACATTCTGATTTACAAGAATTCGCCGAAGAGCTATCGCGACCTGCCGCAGCGCTATGCGGAGCTTGGGAATGTGTATCGCTACGAGCGCTCGGGAACGATGCACGGGCTGCTGCGGGTGCGCGGGTTTACGCAGGACGATGCGCACATCTTCTGCATGCCGAGCCAGATTGAGAGCGAAGTGGCGGCATGCATCGATTTTGCTGAAGCAGTGCTGAAGACTTTTGGATTTTCGGAATTCAAGGTGGAGCTTTCTACGTGGGATCCCAAGGACCGCGCGCATTATGCGGGGTCGGACGAGAACTGGGACCTGGCGATCAACTCGCTGGACCATGTGCTGAAGAGCAAGGGCATCGCGTACAAGACGATTCCCGGCGAAGCGGCGTTTTATGGGCCGAAGATCGATGTGAAGCTGGTGGACGTGCTGGGGCGGCTGTGGCAACTGTCGACGGTGCAGTTCGACTTTAATCTGCCGGCGCGGTTTGAGCTGGAGTATGTGGGTGAAGACGGCGAGCGGCATCAGCCGGTGATGGTGCATCGCGCGCTGTTCGGCTCGGTGGAGCGCTTTTTCGGGGTGCTGATCGAGCACTATGCGGGGGCGTTTCCGCTGTGGCTGGCGCCGGTGCAGGTGGGTCTGGTGCCCATCAGCGAGCGGCATCTTGCGTACGCGAGCAAGGTGGAGGCGGAGCTGAAGGCGGCGGGGCTGCGGGTGGAAGTGGACGGGCGCAACGAGAAGATGAATGCGAAGATTCGCGACCTGGCCAACCAGAAGACGCCGTACATTCTTGTCTTCGGCGACAAGGAAGAAGCGGGCGGAACGGTGAGCGTGCGGACGCGCGGCAAAGGCGACCAGGGTTCGATGGGGCTGGCGGAGTTTGTGGCCAAGGCGAAGGCGCTGGTGGCGAGCCAGTCGATGGAGTTGTAGAGAGGGCTTTGGAGTGGGAGCTGGTTGTGGTGCAGAGGAGTAACTGCCGAGTGGGGCACTATACGACCATGATCGAGACGATAGAATGATTGCGCCATGAAATGGAACGTTGCGATCTTGCTATGTTGTTCTGTGGCTCTGGGGCAAAGCTCATCAAAAGCCGTCCAACATCTTCCAGAAGCTTTGACTTCAGTGCTTGCCGAGGTCAAAGCAAAATCGCATCTAGAAGTGCTCCTGCCGAGCGAACTTCCTCACCCTTTTGGAGAGGCCAAATACGCAATTGTCGAGTCAGCCTCGCAGATTGAATACGGCATATCCCTGTACTACAAGCTAGACGTCGGAGACTCTGGTTTCGCTGCGTTCTTTTCAGCGAATGGTCATCCCGGCTATGGGCCAAAGGACATTCCTAATGTGCGCGAAGTAAAACTATCGCATGGCCTCGTGGGCTACTTCCGCGAAGTTAGCTGCGGAGGCTCGTGCGCCCCAGCTAACCTCTGGTGGGAAGAGGATCACGTCTTATATTCTCTCCAGTTAAGGCTACGGCCCGATCTCCCCGACAAGGATCAGCAAAGAGAAATGATTGCGGTCGCCAATTCGGCGATTCTCGCAGGCCCTCGCTGAACCCCGACATTCCGGGCGAATCATCGCCTATGCGGAAGTTATCGACGCTTCGTTCTGTGACCGCGAAACTGAAGCGTAGGCCGGTAAACGGTCGGAACCACAAACCCTGTCATCTTTCGACTCCGCTGCGCTCCGCGCAAGATGACAGTCGTTGGTGCTCTTGGGCGCATTGCCGACTACTTGGAAATGACTACTTCGTTACCGACGAGTAGGCCAGCATACTCCCGCGACTCTGTCTGAAACTTGTGATTGCGTGCATTTTCAATTCAAATTGCGGACCCCTCAACCACCAGCCGGCTGCGGAGGAATGCTCCGACAGATGCGATACTGGGGTTCAACGTACCGGAACTTTCCTGCATGATTCCTGAATCTTCTGTTCGTTTGACATTCCGTAGCTGGACTGAAAACGATGCTGCGCTTGCCGAAGCATTGTGGTGCGATTCGGAAGTGACTCGCTATTTTGGCGGGGCTATGACGCCGGAACAAGCCCGTAGGCGGCTGGAGATAGAACGGGAAAGTGAGAACCGCCTCGGCATGCAGTACTGGCCGATGTTTTTGCGTGAGACGGGCGAATTTGCAGGGTGTGCCGGGCTGCGGCAGTGGCAGATGGACGCAACGATGATCGAAGCCGGCGTTCATCTCATGCGGTCCTCCTGGGGATTGCGGCTGGGCGAGGAGGCTTTGCGCGCGGTACTTGCGCATGGGTTCGATAGGCTTGGCCTGGCGACGATTGTCGCCGGGCATGGGATGGGCCACGACAACTCGCAGAAGCTGCTGGAACGCGTGGGTTTCGCCTATACGCACAATATTCATTGGGGACCGAAAGCGATTGAAGTACGCATGTACGCGATCCGTGCCGGGATGTGGCGTGCGGACAGGGACGGCGAGTGGCGTGATTACGCGGGAACGTAGGTCAACCTGATCACGTCCTCGCCAACGACTTCGCTGGTCACAAGGCGGAGCGGCGGCCGAGGGCCGGAGAAGAATGGCTTGCCGCGGCCAAGTACGACGGGGTGGATGTAAAGTCGATACTCATCAATTAGGCCAAGGTCGGTCAGGCTTCCTGCCAAGTCTGGTCCGGCGACTTCAATCTCCCCCACTTGCTGTGCCTTCAGCCCCCGTATCACGGCCTCGATGTCATCCTCGACAAGCGTGGCGTTGGGTCCGACCGACTTTAACGTGCGCGACACTACCCACTTGGGCTGGCGCCGCCACGCCGCCGCGAATTCGTGTTCCTCCGCGCCCCAATCGGTGCAGTCTTCGTCCCAATAACGCATGACCTCGTACATGCGGCGACCGTACACGCTGCCCGTCAGGTCGCGCACTTGCTCGATGAAGTGACGAAAGAGCGCCGGGCTTGGCCTGAATTCCTGATGGTCGACGTATCCATCCAAGGACTGGTTCATTCCATAGACGAGTTTTGCCATGGTACAAAATCTCCACTCCAGGCGAAGCGTAGCCTAGGAAATCAGCGAAAGCAATAGCCGTTATAAAGGGAGGATAGCCGCCAAGCCGGAAATTGACTACTTCGTTACTGACGAGTGGGCCACGATACGCAAGGAACTCAATTCTGAGCAGGTCCAAATCTCATCCGCAGGAACCAACAAGAATAGAATGTTGCCGAATCACCTAAAGGAGGCGGAGCGTGAGCGACCTCGTCAAATGGAAAGTTCATGGGCCTGTGAAGACGCTCAAATCGGAGTTCGCCACCTGGGATCGAGATCGACAGGATTGGCAAGCAGCTGAGCACGTCACCGTGGCGTCTTTCCATCCCGATGGCACAATCTCAAGCACTGATGACCACAACCCGGGCGGGACCATCGCACATTCACGGTGGTTGCGAGACGACGCGGGCCGGACGATAGAGTCCCACACTTGGATGAATGATGGACCTATCGACAGAACTGTGTACGCGTACGATGAGGGCGCACGGCTCATTCGAGCCACGCATCTGGGTCCAGACGGAACTAGTACGGAGGTTGAGGTCTTCAGTTACGATTCCGATGGCAAGAAGACCAAAGTTCGGTTGCTGCCTCGCAATGTCGCCGACTCAGAATGCAGCGCCAGCGGTAGCTGCGGAGCGACCACAGGCTATTCAATTGAAGGTACGGATTCCGCATATGGTGCTCCCGGGGCATCGACGATGACCATCACTTACGACGAAAGGAATTTGCCAACGAAGGTCTCGTTTCACGATGCAAACCGTCATCCGCTGAGCTACGTAATTCTGATGCGGGACAATGCAGGAAGATTAATCAGCGAGGAGTTCCACCAAGGTGAGAAATCCCCGTTCCAAAACTATCTGGATGATAAGGCTCCGCCTGAGGAACGCGAGCGATTAGCTTCCTTGCTCGATGCGGTGTTAGGGAAGGGGTTCTCAAGCACGACGTATAGATACGATGCCAGGGGCCGACTCATGACACGGGAGCATCGAATCGGCAACCTCGGCGGAGATTTCACAACCTATCGATATGGGGAGCGCGATGATCCGGTTGAGGAAACGACCGAACATAGAACTCGCGAGGCCAGCCTCGATGATGCAGGGAACGTGCAGTACTCTTCAGATCGGATCAACGTGCAGCACAGCCAGCTTGAGTATCTCTATGACGCTCAGGGGAACTGGACCGAGCGGATTGTGTCAATTCGACCTGAATCAGAACCGCATTTTCAACGTTCCAACATTGAACGTAGGATGATCACCTATTATCCAACGTAGCTGATTTATGGGCACCATTGAACCATTCCTGCATCCATTTCAACGATTGATCCTGGATTACCGCCCACTCGGAAATCACTCGCGATTGGGGCAGTCTGCAACGGAGGCAGGGCCGGTGTCGGCACTAGACTTTGGGACGCGAAACTCGGTGGGGTGATTGCCGGGGCCGTGTGAATCTCTTCAGTGCTTCGTCCAGCCATGCATACCTGCTTCGAAGCTGCGGCGGTCGAGCCGGGGCAATGTGCGCGCCACCTTTTCAGGGAAGAGCGGGTAGTGCCGGGCAGCGATGAGGAGCTCCGGGACGCACCAGACGTTTTTGTCGGAGGTCATCCAGTGGCGGCTGTCGAGGCGCTCAAGGTTGACGGCTCGCGAGTAGGAACGCAAGGTGCGTTCGCCGCGCAGGTTGTAGTAGTGCTCAAAGTAGCTGAGGGCCAGCTCGCGCAGCGTACGGTAGATGGGCGCGCGGAAGCGGAGGCCCGCGAAGTTGGACTTGGCAATGCTTCCCCACAGGCCGCGCTCGCGGTAAAGGGCTACGACGTGGTCGTCGTCCTGCACGCCCTCCAGATCCATGAGCAGCGGGGGATGGCCGTTGACACGCAGGGCCGCAGCGGCCAGCAGCGCTCCCTCAAGGCAGTGGCCCTTGCGTTCAAGCAGGGTGCGCTGCGGAGACCACGCCGTGTTGGCATACTGATACTGGAGCGCGTCAACGAGCTTCTGGATTTGTGCCGGAGTTTTGAGCGCGCGCAATGTGCGCAGATTTTGCGGCGATAAGCCGAAGCTTTCCTGCTTGTTTGGCCGCTTGCCGTTTCTCGACAGCTGTTCACTCTTCAAAGGCAAAGCCGCAACTCTCCTGGAAAGCCGCCGCCCCATTGCGGCGGTTTTGAGAATGATGCCGAGGCAAGCGGCACACATGCACTGGTAGCTTGATTTGAATGTTATCTCACCGAAGATGGAGGTCGCGGGAGCACGGCAGGCTGCGGGCTATACCTAGTGTTTTCAACCCGGAGATGCGCGGCTGCGACGAACCGAATCGACCTTCAATGAGCTCATCGATGGTCCTAAATCCTGCAGAAATGTCCGAATCGATGCTTTTTAGCGTACCATCGAGGTTGTAGGAGCGTTGCATGCCGAAGTTGTCGAGTCTGTCAGGTTGGCCGCCTCAAGGAGGCGCTGGGCCATTCGATACCCGCAAAGCAATCTTTGCGAAATCCCCGGAATTGGTGACCGTAAAGAGCGTGGACAGAATCGTGAACACTCGGATCGACATCACCTGCTTGTACGGCAAAGAAGTCGTGACCTTCAAGTTCTTCGCGGCAAATAAGGGCATGGCGGAGAATGTTGCCGAGGTTCTGAGGCGCAACGGGGGCCAGAATCTGCTCGATGTGGGCATGCTCTATGTTGAAGACAGCGAATAGCGACCGTTCGTTCAATTCCTCCATTTAAAACATACAGATGACGGTTAGGGCCGGGCGGTGCGGCGCCCTGCGGGCCTGAGGCCTGCTCTGTTGCTGCATGCGCCGGCTGCTTCGCCGGGTAGTGCGCGTCGAGTATCGAATTTGCACTCGCGCGCAGCGCGTGGATGACGGAAGTTACCTCATCCTCACCCGCGCATCTGCCACATCACGTTCCGCGGCCTGTAACTCTGGTATCGTTCCAGTTACCGAGCAATCTACCATGGGCCTGGATTTCACTCCATCGAACCGATTTCTGCGCGCTGCCCGCTGCGGCGGCTGGGCGGGAATGATTGCGATGGCTCTGTTCATCTGCGGACCGCTGCCTGTTGCGGGGCAGAACAAGCCTGCCGGCGCTGCTGCGAATCAACCTGCACAGGGCCCGGCGGCGGCAACTCCTTCCGCCGCTGCGCCGAAGCCGCCGGACGTTTCAAAAGAGGCGCTGGTCTTCGACCTGCTGCAGACCCGCATTCGCATGGAGGCTGACGGCACGGGCACGCGCGAAACCATTGCGCGCGTTCGCATCCTGGCCGACGCCGGGGTAAAAGCGATGGCGGTGCTGACCTTCACCTATACGGCGCAGAACCAGCAAGTGGACATCGGGTATGTGCGGGTGAAGAAGCCGGACGGCACGGTGGTGGTGACGCCGGACTACAACGTGCAGGACCTGCCGGCGGACGTGACGCGCGAAGCGCCGATGTACTCCGACATTCACCAGAAGCATGTGGCGGTGAAGGGCCTGGGCGTGGGCGACACGCTGGAATACGAGATGATGCTGCGCACGGTGAAGCCCGAGGTGCCCGGGCAGTTCTGGCTTGAATACACGTTTGAGAAGAATGCGATTGTGCTGGACGAGCAGCTCAATATTGACTTACCCGCGGACAAGATCGTAACGGTGGCGAGCGCCGACGTGCAGCCCACGGTGACGACCAGCGGCGGGCGCAAGCTGTATGCGTGGACCAGCAGCAACCTGGCGCGCCCCGATCCTGATGCGCCGCCGAAGTCAACCAAGCACGTGAAGCCCTCGGTGCAGGTGACGACGTTTACCAGCTGGCAGCAGGTGGGCGCGTGGTATGCGGGGCTGCAGCAGGCGCCGCTGGCGGTGACGCCGGCGATCCAGGCGAAGGCCGACGCGCTGACCAAGGGACTGACCACGGATGAAGACAAGGTGCGGGCCATCTTCAACGACGTGGCGTTGAACATTCACTACATCGGGCTGGAATTCGGGATTGGGCGCTATCAGCCGCATCCGGCCGACGATGTGCTCTCAAACGAATATGGCGACTGCAAAGACAAGCACACGCTGCTGGCGTCGCTGCTGAAGGCGGAGGGCATTGAGGCGTGGCCGGTATTGATTTCAAGCAGCCGCGAACTGGACGAAGCGACGCCTTCGCCGGCGCAGTTTGACCACGTGATCACGCTGGTTCCGCTGCACGGCAAGATGCTGTGGATGGATTCGACCGAAGAGGTAGCGCCGATTGGCTCGCTGATTGGTTTGCTGCGCGACAAGCAGGCATTGGCGATTCCGACCGGAAAGCCGGCGTATCTGGAGCGCACGCCGGCGGACCTGCCCTATGCGCAATCGGCCCGCTTCGAGGTGGAGGGCAAGCTGTCGGACCAGGGAGTCTTTACGGGGCATTTTGTGCAGACCTATCACGGCGATATTGGAACCATGTTGCGCGCGACGTTCCGATCTGTTCCGCAATCGCAGTGGAAGCTGCTGATGCAGCAGTTTTCAAACGCGACGGGCTTTGGGGGCGAGGTGAAGACGCCCGACATTTCGCCCATTGAGCAGACCAGCCAGCCGTTCCAGATTGCGTATGACTATTCGCGGGAGAAATACGGGCAGTGGGACGACCGGCGGATTACGCCGCCGATGCCGCCGGTGGGATGGGAACTGGCGCCGGGAGTGAAGCAGATTAAGCCAGCGGACGATGTGGAGATTGGCTCGCCGGGGGACCAGGTGTACCACACGGCAGTGCAGATTCCGGCAGGGTGGACGCTGTATCCGCCGACCGGCGTTGACCTGAAGGAAGATTGGGCGGAGTACCACTCCAGCTACGTTTTCAAAGACGGGACGTATACGGCGGAGCGGCGGCTGATGATGAAGAAGGACAAGATTCCGCTGGATCAGTGGGACAAGTACCTGGCCTTTCGGCGCGGGATTTTCGAGGACGAAGAACGAACGGCTGTGCTGACCAGCCCCGGACAGATGAATATCGCCGGAGGCACGATTCCGGTTCAGATGATGCCGCGCGGGTGGAATCCCGATCCGCAGGTGAACGCGATGCACCAGGCAATGGTGGCTGCCCTGCAGCCGTTGCACGATGCAGCGGCGATTTTTGAGGCTGTACCCGCGCCGGGCATTCAGGATGTGAACAAGGCCAAGGACGCGTGCGACAAGATGATGGCGGATGCGGAGGCGAAGTCGCTGCAGCTTTCGCCCACGGACATGAGTTCGCTGAGCTGGGCGCGGATGCTGGCGGCGGCATGGACCTGCATGGGCTGGGCGGATATCGAGTCAAAGGAACTGGGCGCGGCGGAGATCTACCTGCGCCCGGCGTGGAAGCTGAGCCAGAGCCCGATCAGCGGCTACAACCTGGCCCGCGCGCTGGAGGCGGAAGGCAAGAAGGCCGAGGCAGCCCACATGTATGAATTGGCCAGCGTGACCGAGGCCGACAACATGCTTGTGGATGCCCTGCCCTCCGGCGAGGATTTGCAGGGAAAGATTGCCGCGGGCTACAAGAGGGTTACGGGCAAGGAGCTGACGGCGACCTCGCTGAACCATGGGCAATACAACGGCAGCCTGCACGCGGAACTCGACAAGGACGAGGAGATTCATCAACTGCTGCGGACTACGAAGCTGACGGGATCGGCGCTCTATGTGGCGGCCTTTGAAACCGGCCAGCCTACCCGGATCAGCCTGCTGGGCGGCGACAAGGGGTTTGAATCGCTGGTGCCTACGCTGCAGGCGCATGTGTTTCAACCCATGCTGCCGAACGGCTCCAAGGCGCGGGTGCTGCGCGAGGTGCGCATCATCTGCTCGCCGTGGTCGGGATGCGACGCTTACCTGCTGCGACCGAATGACATTACGTCTGTGCCGGTGAAGATCATGCACGGTGAACGTTCAGGATCAGAAGGGGACGAAGACGGTGCAGATCGAGCTTCAGCCGCAGTGAAGAAGGGCCTTTCCGCAACGGGTAGGACCAGTGGCGGATCGACGGCGCCGGCCGAGTTGTTGCGAAGACGAAGGTGCTGGTAAAGGGCCAGTCGACGGAGCAGTGGTTTGATTTGCCGAGCTTTAAAGCTGGCGTGACGCTCGCGTCCAACCACGTCAAAAGCATTGCATGTGCCTGCGGTTTCCTAAAAGCTGAAATCGTGGCACCTAAACATTTATCGTTAGGGTGCCGCTATTACAACTGATAATGCTCTCGCGATTCTCAATCGAAATGCCTTCCTTACTTCTTTTTGGGGCTCTTTATGTTGAGTGCTCGCAGTTAATTGAGATACACAGTGGATTTCCGAATGGGCATAACAACTTGGCTGGGGACGATGAACAGGTGAAAAATCGAATGTCTCGCCACTAAGAGCTCTCTCTTGGAAGCGAGCAGCCGCAACCGGCATGGATAACACGCCGTACCTTGAGACGCTCTGCTGGTCTGCGCAGTCCGCGTGAAGTGCATCAGAGGGCACACTATAGGCACTTCTTAAGAAAGATGGGGGTTCATTAAATCGGATCGCACTTGGGTCGAGTTCTCCATCCTGGAAATGAGAAGGCAAGTACCTTCGGTAAAGAGATTCATCGTCTGATGAGAATGCTTCTTCTGTGCGGCCCGATGTATGCTGTGGCGGCAAGACCTACCTCGTCAAATGCTGATGCACTTCTTGGAGAATCTCTTCTGCGCCACTCTGCCCATCAATGACTGGGCTAAGATTACCGGACTTGTCATAGAGCATAACCTCGACTGCTCCGGAATTGAGAAACTCCACTAGCGCGCGCTTGTCATCCGCCACAAACCGAAAGGCGACGCCGCCCTCTGCGGATGGGAGTGGCAGAGCAGGCAAAATATCCTCCCCCTGTGCTAAGAGGAGGAATCTCAGTGCTGTTCCGACTGCCTCATTATTTGGAGGCATTGCTCCGTACGAATCCCAATTTTGCCCAATTTGCAGCAGCCTTTTCGTCTCCTCGATCAGGTATTCCAGCTCACCCATGCGTCGCATGTATCGACTGCCCATGGTACTTCGGAGCATCGCTCTTTCGATTGTTCGAAGCGTGGAAGTAGGAACGCGAGCCGAGTAGGATCGGTCTGAATTACCTGGAGCAAAAGGCGAGAACCTCAGGGTTTCTACTGTAGCCATCAGGAAATCATCTCCTTCGTCTTGGCTGTAATCGAATCCTTAAAGAACTTGTTCTTCATCTCCCTCGAAGATTCAATTCGTTCCCATAACGCGGGGTCACTCAAGCCGATCGCGGAGAATGTAAACTCGTTGTCCAGCATAAAAGAGACCTTGCCTACCTGTTCTGGCGGTAATAGCACTAATTGCTGGGTCAGCAGTCCCTGTGGCGAATGAATCGGGATCAACAAGCGCATGAAGCAGCCCTGAATATCCTGCGGAAGAGTTGACGGAATGTGCGGATACACTTGCAAGTAGTCCTCCATTCGTTCGCCGGCTGACCAACTTAGTTTATTTATGTACCGGACAGTCCATTTCAACAATCTGCTGGGACCAATCGCTTGCCTGTAAAGAATCCACGTTCGCTTTGCCTCGGAAATGAACCCTTCCCAGTGCTCATACGGAGCAAGACGACTGAATGCAAATCCATTTCGTCTCGCATGGATAACTTGTCGTCCATCACTGGTCTTGAAAAAGTACCCAAAAGGAGTGTCGATCTGCTTTGGCTGTTTACCGAGCGCAAACTCCACCTGTCCCATGACAATGTCTTCACGAGTGGGATATTTTGGTTGAAGGCTGTCTCCAAGCTTCTTCAAAACATCCAAACTATCGTCGCCAAGCATCTCTTCTAGGTCGACCCCGACTAGGGCTTCAACTATTGGCGCATTCTCGAAGTGTTCTGTTTCGCTGGTCATGGTCTTGAATGCCTGAAAACCATTTGGAGAAGTATACAGGTTGAAGGTTCTCGTTCTCTTGAATTCCAGCACATGTGTGCCCTTGGTACAAAGAAGGCAACATCGCTAGATGTCTTATGCGTTGATGGCCATGCCTTCTACTGCGGCGTAGGCGTCGAGCATGGACTCGGACAGAGTTGGATGGGCGTGGATGGTGAACATCAGTTCGTCGATGGTGCCTTCAAGCTCCATGACGGCGATGGCCTCGGTGATGAGCTCGGTGGCCTGCGGACCGATGATGTGGACGCCAAGAATTTCGCCGTATTGGGCCTCGGCGACGATCTTTACAAAGCCATCGTGATTGTCGACGATGGTGGCCTTGGAGTTGCCCGCGAAGGGGAACTTGCCGACCTTGACCTGATAACCCTTTTCCTTTGCCTGCGCCTCGGTGAGGCCTGCGGAGCCGATTTGCGGCTCGCTGTAGGTGGCGCTGGGAATGCGATCGCGGTGGACGGGACGGAAGGAGCGGCCGGCAATTTTTGTGACGGCCACGATGCCGCTCATGGCGCCGACGTGGGCCAGTTGCGGAAGGCCGGCCACGATGTCGCCGATGGCGAAGATGCCGGGCTCGGCTGTCTGCTGCGCCTCGTCGACTTTGACGAAGCCGCGGTCGACGACGATGCGGGTCTTCTCAATGCCGACGTTTTGGGTGCGCGGGGCGCGGCCCACGGCGACCAGCACCTTTTCAGCTTCCTTGATTTGAGGCTTGCCGTTGGCGTCGGTCCAGGAGACCTTGACGCCGGTTTCGGTCTTCTCAATTTTTTCAACTTTGCAGCCGGTGTTGATGTCGATGCCGCGCTTTTTGAACAGGCGCGCCATTTCCTTTGAAATCTCTTCGTCTTCGACAGGGACTACGCGGGGCAGGAATTCGACGATGGTGACCTCGGTGCCGAAGCTGCGGAAGATGGAGGCGAACTCGACGCCCACCGCGCCTGCGCCAATGACGATGAGGGATTTGGGCGGCTGGGGGATGGAGAGAATTTCAATGTTGGTGAGGATGCGGTCGTCGGGGGCGAGGCCGAAGATGGTTTTGGCTTCAGAGCCGGAAGCGAGGATGACGTTTTTGGCTTTGACCTGGCTGGTTTTGCCGTCGGCGCCGGAGAGATCGACAGTGTGCACGCCGTCTTTGGCCGCGCCCGTGAGCCGGCCGTATCCGGAGATGACGGTGACCTTGTTCTTCTTCATCAGGAACTCAAGGCCCTTGGTGTGCTTGTTGACGATGGCCGTCTTGCGCTTCTGCACACTTTCCCAGTTGAGCTGCGGAGCGCCAATGCCGTCGATGCCGTATTCGGTGGCGTGCTTGAGGTGGTCCCAGATTTCGGCATTGAAGAGCAGAGCCTTGGTGGGGATGCAACCGACGTGGAGGCAGGTGCCGCCGAGGACGCTTGCCGACTCGATGAGCGCGACCTTGAGGCCGAGCTGCCCGCCGCGAATGGCGGCTGTGTAGCCGGCCGGTCCGCTGCCGATGATGGCCACGTCGTAGAGGGTGTCAGGGATGGTCTCTGCCAAGGGAACTCCATTCCGGGCGCGTGGATGGAGGATGCGCGCCGCACTCCAAGGTTCAGTTTAATGGATGCGCCGGGTGGCGAAAGCGTCGTAGGCGAAGTGAGACCTGAAGGTTAAAAACTGGTGCGAACCAGCTCTGCCGCCGCGTCGATGATTTCAGGGTTGTCGCCGAAGCCTGTGAGCCAATGGACATCGGGCTCGCGGCGAAACCAGGTGAGCTGGCGCTTGGCGAAGTTGCGATGGCCCTGCTGCGTGGCGGCGACGGCGGCCTCTTCGGTGAGGGTTCCGGCGATGACGGCGAGAGCCTGGTTGTAGCCGAGCGAGTCGAGGGCTTTGACCGGGCCGTAGCGCGCGAGCAGGGTGCGGGTTTCTTCGACGAGGCCGGCGGCAAACATGGCGGTTGCACGCTGGTTGAGGCGCTGGTAAAGTTCCTGGCGCGGCGGGTTGAGGCCGATGCGCAAAAGCCTGAAGCCGGTAAGAGGGTCGCGGGCCATGACCTGCGAGAGCGGCCGGCGCGCAGCGAGGCAGACCTCGATGGCGCGAATGAGCTTGGGGGTGTCGTTGGCGTGGATGCGGGCGGCGGAGGCGGGATCGAGGCGGGCGAGAAGACGATGCAAGTAAGTATCGCCGCGTTGTTCCCGGCGGCTTTGCAGGCGCGCGCGCAAATCGGCTTGCCGTGAGGGGCCGGCGAAGAGGCCATCGGTAAGGGCGCGAAGGTAGAGGCCGGTTCCGCCGGTGACGATGGGGAGGCGCTCACGCGCGGAGATTTCGCGCAGGGCGGCGCGGGCAAGGCGGCTGTATTCGCCCGCAGTGAAAGGGTGGTCGGGGTCGGCTACGTCGATGAGGTGATGCGGCAGGCGGGCAAGGTCGGAGGGCGAGGGCTTGGCTGTGCCGAGGTCCATGCCGCGATAGACGGCGACGGAATCGCAACTGACGATCTCGCCGTTGAAGCGTTGGCCGAGCGCGAGCGAAAGGGCGGTCTTACCGCTGCCGGTGGGGCCGAGCAGAAGGACGGCCAATGGTTCCGGCGTGGGCGTGGGGGCGGTTGGTGGAATGGGCACGTTCTTCCTCGGGGGCTAAGGCCCCTTCATTTTAGGGCGGCGATGTTCAGTTGCGAGAAGCGCCTCACCTATGGCCGGTTGGCCGGCTCGGAGAACTGCTCCAACGCTTGATGACTGGAGGTCGCAGAATGATCGACGCTCGGTCCGCTCAGGGCAAATCAAGACGACCCGGGATGCACGAAAAACCAGTTCAGCAAAAAGCCACATAAGAAGAGACCGCCCAACAACGCCAGAAGGACCGCGCTCGCGACGCTCATGTTTGCCATCCCTCTGCTTCCTGAGTACAGCCACGGAGCAGACCATAACCGCCCCGAGGATGAACACAAAACGAGTCGACATCCCACCACCGCCAGGAAGCCTCCAAGAAGGCCACAGACCGGAGCGGAAATAATGACGACAAGGCCCTCCTGGCCGTCATGGATCACATTCGGATTCAAGAGGTAGTCCCATTTCTCGGCTAGAATCAGTGAAACAACAGCCAGAATCACACCCACAATGCTGCCGATCCAACTGCTGAGCAGCAACCAGATTGAAGACATCCTCTTTTCCGGCCGCGCGCCATGCGCCGGGACTCTCCAGTTGATAAAGCCCTTGAATTGTAGTGCCGCGAAGATGCCTCCTGAGAGTAAGGCAATTACCAGGCTCAATACCGCCGGGACCGCCAATATTCGAATGACGTCTATGGGATGAATCAACAAGACACACCGCCTTGCGCATTCCTCAAAATGCCACTGAGCAATGGGAAAGTCACTCTAAGGCTTCCACACAAAGGTCGCCACCGATCCCGCCGGAATCGTGGTGACCACGACCTTCTTGCGAAATCCGATGCGCAGATCCTGGCCCGTGGTTCCGGCGTTCAGCGCGTAGAGCACCACCGTGCCGTTGGGATTGCGAAAGGCCACGTCTTTCAGTTTCGTATCCGCAGGCTCATCCGACGCGATGCGCACCGCGCCGGGCAGCAGGAACTTGCTCGCCTGACCGAGCACGTAATAGTCCGCTTCGGGCTTTACTTTCGGGTGCGCCGGGTCTGTCAGGTCAATCGTGACCAGGCCGCGGCAGGTTTCGCATCCGCCCACAAACGGGCCGTGATTCTGGTCCGTCGCCAGCGCCCACAGCACGTAACTCCTGGCCCAGTTGCGGGTCACGGCGATCAACTCGCCGGCTTCCTCTGCCAGCACATTGCCCGTCTGCCAGGTTCCGCCGCTCGACTCGGTCACCCACTGGTCCTTCTTTGGAAACTCCTCGTGATTCTTCGTCATCACCGACGGGTCGCCGCCATAGTGGTGCCACGCCGTTCCCGCGGCCAGCGCGCCTGCCTTGGGGTCCTTCAGCACTGTTTCAGGATAATCGGGCCGGTCCCAATTATGGTCGTAAGCCATCACCTTGGGCGACAGATGCGCCGCGGCCAGCGCCGGGCCCAGCGCGTCGCCAAAGAATTTCGCCTGCTCCGCGGCTTCCATCTTCATGCCGCTGTAAGTCGGCGGAGCATACAGCGGCTCATTCTGCACGCTCAGCGCCCATACCGGCACTCCCGCGGCCTGGTAACCCTGAATCGTCTTGACAAGGTAGTTGGCAAAGGCGGTGTAAGCCTCCGGGCGCAGATGCGATTCTTCTTTGGTCTCCGCATTTGAACCCAGCATCGAACCAGTGGTCTTCATCCAGCCCGGCGGGCTCCAGGGGGTCAGCATGATGTGAATTCCGGGATTGATCGCCAGCGCCTTCTTGAGCATGGGCAGAATGTATTCCTGATCGTGCGCAATCGAAAAATGCTCGAGGTTCATGTCCGTGACGCCGGGCGGCGTGGTGCATGCCTTCTCAGTCTGCTTGCACAAATCGTCGAAGGAGTAGAACGTCACCGCGAGGTCCGACGACCCCACGGGCTGGCGAAGAAAGCTCAGCGCGATTCCGTTCTTGCGCGCGAAGAGCGTTTGGAAGGCAGCGTCAGTCTCCGCCGGAGTCAGCTTTTTTGCGAAGAGCCACGCCGCCGCATCGGTAAGCGACGCGCCAAAACCGTCAATCTCCTGGAAGTGCTGGCCATCATCCACGGTGATCAGCGGAGAGGTTACGGCAGGATCCGTCTTGGAGAAATGAAGTGTCTCGCGTTGCGACAAAGCTTCCAGCAGATCAGGTGTCGTCTGGTAGACCGCGACGGACTGGGCGCAGGCGGCCGGAATTGAAGCAGCGGCAAAAAGAACGGCGGTAAGAACGGCAAGGCGCGACATTGAGCCTCCTTCAGACAGAAGGAGAATCCTAGTTCATTTGGCGAGTCCGTGTTAAGGCCTCGGATTCGCCTCATCATGCGCGGCTGGAGCTGCGCGAGAATTCCCCGCTCTTGCCGCCCGTCTTTGCCTCCAGCTGTATGTTGCGAATCACAATCCCCTTGTCGAGTGCTTTGGTCATGTCGTAGACCGTGAGCGCAGCCACAGCAACGGCTGTCAGCGCCTCCATCTCAACGCCCGTGGGGCCAAGAGTCGCCGCAGTTGCAGAAATGCGCACGCCGCCATCAGCAATTTCCACCTGCACATCCACATGCGTCAGCGCCAGCGGATGGCACATGGGAATCAGATCCGATGTCCGCTTCGCCGCCTGGATGCCTGCAACGCGCGCCACTTCCAGCGGATTGCCCTTCGGGTTTTCAGGCAGCGCCGCCAACACCAACGCAGAGAGCTCCACGAAGGCTGAAGCAGTCGCGGTGCGGCGCGTCGCCTGCTTGGCGCTCACATCCACCATGCTGGCCTGGCCGGCTTTGTCGTAGTGCGAGAGTTGAGGTCTTGCGGAATCAGGCATCGTGAACTCCTCAGATCATCAGGATGCGAACCATCGCGCCGGCTTCAAGGCTACCCGCATCCTCCGGCACAACCAGAAAGCAATTTGACCGCGCAAAGGCGGCCAGGTCGCCGGAGCCATGCCATTGCACTGTTTCAACTTGCGGAAACTGCGCGGTCGACGGGTTGAAGTCGCAAGACGCGGGCAGAAAGCGGGTCAGCCCCGGCTTGGTGCGTCGATCCGTGTCCGCCGCAAGTTGCGCCAATGCGAACCGCGGCCCGGACCCGCCTTCGCCCGCCAGCGCCGCCAGCACCGGCGCGGCAAAAAGCAGAAACGTGACCGCCGACGAAACGGGATTGCCGGGCAGGCCAAAGAATGGCAGCACGCGCGCCCCGGTCTCCGCACGCAAACCCCGCCTGCTTCTTTGAACCTCGCCAAACACCAGCGGCTTGCCCGGCTGAATGCGCACCCCGGTAAAGTGAAAACGCGCGCCAATCCTTGCCAGCGCCGGCTCAACCAGGTCGAACTTGCCCGCTGAAACTCCGCCGGAGATGAGCAGCAGGTCCGCTTCAATCGCTTCGTGGAGCGCGTTGTCCAACGCATCATCGCGATCGGCAGCCGCAGGCAGCACCCAAGGTTCCCCGCCGGCATCCGCCACCAGGGCCGCCAGCATCGGCGCATTCGAGTTGCGAATCTGCCCCGGGCCGGGCTCCCAATCCACCGGCACAAGCTCATCGCCTGTAGTGAGAATCGCTACCCTGGGACGCGTATAGACATCGAGGGAGGCATATCCGCAGGTGGCAGCGAGGGCAATCTGCGCCGGCCCCAGCCTGGACCCAGGCGGCAGCAGCACATCTCCCTTTTTAGCCTGCGCGCCCCGCGCAACGACGTTGTCGCCGGTGTCGATTGTCCGCGGCGGAAGCATGCGGATGTGAGCGCCCGACATATCGGCGTCCTTCTCGACATGCTCGAGCATCACCACGGCATCGGCGCCTGACGGCACTGGCGCGCCGGTCATAATCTCCCATGCTGCATTCGGCGGGCAACGGCCCGGAAGGTGCTTCGCCCGCATGTGTGGCGCCCGCGACGCGCAGGAACATGTACGACGAAGCTTCCGCGGCGCGACAGGCAAAGCCATCGCGGGTGGAGCGGGCAAAGGGCGGCTGATCCTGGTCGGCGGAGAGCGCCCTGGCCAGCACGCGGCTCTGCGCGCGCGCCAATACCACGCGCTCGACTGTGCGCTGGCCTGCGTCGAGATTCGCGGTAAACGCCGTCACCAGCGTCGCAGCTTCGTTGTAGCTGAGCAGACCCGCACTCATGGAATGGATTGTAGATGGCTTTCCCGCCAGGCGGAGTCCGTCGCGAGAGCCCAACCTGATTCGCTGCAAAAGATGAAGGGCGCCGCCGGCAACCGGAAGCGCCCTCCAGAGCCATACTTTTCGACCGTTTACTTCTTGCCCGCCTTGTAGGTGGAGCTTACCTTCTGCCCGGCCTGTTGCAGGATTCCCTGCACTTCGGCGGCATAAGGGCCGGTGGGAGCCAGTTCCAGATACTTTTGATAAGCATCCGCACAGCCCTCGGGCAGAACGATGCGCTGCGTCTTGGAATCAAACGTAGCCTTTTGAATCAGCCCTTGCCCCTTGAGGTAATAGAGCAGCGCGTCGTTCGGATCGTTCTTGATGGCCTCATCTGCCGCGGCAACCTGAGCTTCTCCATTTCCAGTCTGGAAGAAAATTACGGCCTGGTTTCTCAGGTAGATTCCCGCCGAGGTGGGATTCGCCTTGGCTGCCGCCTCATAGGCTGCATTGGCCTCGGGCACCTTGCCCGCGCGCGCGTAGATTTCGCCCAGTCCCGCGTTTGCCATTCCCTCGACCGGCGGACTCGGCTTCTTTGAATCGGTGTCGACTTGCAGCGCCTTCTTGAACGAAGTCTCCGCATCATCGTACTTCTTGAGGCCGGCCTGCGACAGCCCAAGCTGCGCCCACAGCACTGCGGCATCCGGCTTCGCGGCGGTGTCCTTGGTCATCAGCGTTTGAATCTCGGTGTACTTCGCGGTCTTGATCTCCGCTTCCTTGGCTTCAATATCCGCCTTGGTGGCCGAGGGGCCTAACTGCTGGGTGGCCGTCTGACGCGCAGTGTCGGCGTCCTTCACGTCCTGCGTCACCACTTTCAGGTCAGCGTTGAGAGCCTTGATGACCTCATTGGCCTTCATGGCTTCAGAATTGTGCTTCTTCAGTTCATCGAGCTGCCTCTTCTGGTCCGGAGTCAGTTTGTCGATGAACTCCTTCCGGGTCATGTCGATGTCCTGGTCCACATCCTCGTTGACCACAATCTTCACGCCATCGATCGAGTCGACCATCTTGTCGGGAGGCGTGTCCAACTGCCGAAAAACGACGGTGTAGGTGCCCGGCGCCGCTTCGCCCTTGTAGTCGCCGTTGGCATCTACCGGGAATGTGTAGACGGACGTATGCCCGCCATCATTGGAGAGGCTTACCGTGCCGCTCGCGACCGCCACTCCCGTGGGATTCGTCACGTGACCGTGAATCTTGCCCTTGAGTCCCGTGGGCGCCTGCTGCGCGAGCGCAGGCAAGAGGGCGAACGCCAGCACGCCCAGCCAAAGTGAAAGGTTGCGTTTCATCTTCTTCTCCTTGGGAGCTGCGCGAACCGAGTCGGTCGCGGGCTCAATCATCAAAATCGTGTATTCCCTGCCGCAGATCCGGAGGCCGGCAGCGGCATCCTGTTGAACTCGCGGCCACAACGCACTCGACAAGCAGCAGCCATTACGATACAACGCCCTGGCGGCCCAATCGAAGACTTTGAAGCAGTCGAGGCGCGAAAGCCAATCCTGCGCTACGCTCTGCAGCAGGCCTCAAGTTAAATCCAATCGACTATACAGCACAAGACCACAGGCCGCGTACACACCGTTCAATCACAGTTTCACACGGTTTCTAAGAATGCGAATCGACCACCATGCCCGCGAATACGGCCTCAGCGCAGAAGTCTCCAACCCTGAGCCTACCAATGGTAGAGGGTACCGCGCGCCATCGATTGTGGTCTCCGTCACACCCGAGTATCGATTTCACGAAAACCGGTCAGAAAATCGACGACGCCGCCGTAAGGCAACGGTTGAGGCCCAATGACAGAGCGGCCCTATCCGGCCTGCGAGGTCGATGGTTCACGAAAGCGGTTCTAGAATATGAACATGGCAATCACGATTCGGCCCGCAGTTCCTGAAGATGTGCCCCAGATTCTCGTCTTCATTCGCGCCCTGGCCGAGTATGAGCGGGAGCCCGAGGCCGTCATCGCCACCGAAGCCGACCTGCTGCGTGACGGATTCGGCCCTAACCCATTCTATTTCTGCCTTATAGCGGAGTCTGACGGCTCTCCTGCGGGGTTCGCCTTTTATTTCTTCAACTATTCGACGTGGCTGGGCAGGCCGGGCCTCTACCTCGAAGATCTTTTCGTGCATCCCGAATTTCGAGGCCTTGGCATCGGCAAGGCGCTTCTGCAGCGAGTCGCTGCGATAGCCGTCGAAAAGGGCTGCCTACGGTTGCAGTGGCAGGTACTCGACTGGAACACGCCGGCCATCGAGTTTTATAGGGCAATGGACGTTGAATTCATGGACCAGTGGCGGACCGTGCGCATCGACGGAGAAGCACTGCGGCGGCTCGCCGATGAAACGACTCAGCCGGGAGAGGCAGCGCAATGAGAATCCGCGTCATTGGCGGCGGTCTGGCCGGCCCTGAAGCCGCACTCACCGCGGCACGCTTCGGCTGCCAGGTCGATCTCTACGAGATGCGCGCGGTCGTCGACGGCAAGCCGCGCCTCACTCCCGCCCACCAGACCACGGAATTCGGTGAGCTGGTCTGCTCCAACTCGCTCAAGAGTGAGTCGCCTCACACCGCACCCTGGCTGCTCAAGCAGGAGATGCGCCGCGGAGGTTCTGCCCTTTTGCGCCTTGCGGACGAAACGGCTGTCCCGGCGGGCCATGCACTCGCCGTCGACCGTGTCGAGTTTTCGCGCCGCATCGCCGCAGCAATCGCCGCCGAGCCCGATATTCGCGTTTTTCGCGAGGAGGTCACCACTCTCGACCAGAACGAGGAAGGCGCGCAGTGCACCATCCTTGCCACCGGGCCGCTCACGTCCGACGCGCTCAGCCAGGAGATTCAGCGCATCACCGGTTCCGGTCATCTGGCTTTCTACGATTCCATCTCGCCCATCGTCGATGCCGAAACCATCGACATGACGCGCGTCTACTTTGCCGCGCGCTGGGACAAGGGCACCGCCGACTACATCAACTGCCCGATGGACCGCGCCGAGTATGACCGCTTCCTCGATGCCTTGCTGGCTGCGGAAGCCGCCGAAGCCAAAGAATGGGAAAAGCTCGATTACTTTGAAGGCTGCCTGCCGATTGAGGTGCTCGCCCGCCGCGGCCGCGACACGCTGCGTTTCGGCCCCATGAAGCCAGTCGGACTCCGCGACCCGCGCACCGGCCTGCGGCCCTGGGCCGTGGTGCAACTGCGCAAGGAAAATTTGCGCGCCGACAGCTACAATCTTGTCGGCTTCCAGAATCACCTGAAGTTCGGCGAGCAGGCTCGCATCCTCCGACTCATCCCTGGCCTCGAAAATGCGCGCTTCCTGCGCTACGGCCAGATCCATCGCAACACCTACATCTGCGCGCCAGTCTTGCTGGATGAATGCCTTCGCCTCAAAAAACAACCCACCCTGCTCTTTGCCGGCCAGCTCTCCGGCGTCGAAGGCTACACGGAATCGATCGCCACCGGGCTTCTGGCCGGGCTCTACGCCGCCTCGATTGCCCACGGCGAAGAGCCGGTGCCCATTCCGCGCGCCACGGCGCTCGGCTCGCTGGTCCACTACATCACCCACGCCGACCCCAAAAACTTTCAGCCCGCCAACATCACCTTCGACTTGCTGGAGCCTCTCGACGAAGAGCTGCGCAAGAAAGTCCGCGACAAGAAGGAGCGGCATCGCATCCAGTGCGAGCGGTCCCTGGCGGCGTTCGATGCCTGGTGGAGTGCGATGCCACGCCCAGTCGGGGAACCGCACCTGTAGATTCTGCGTAACTCTGTGCTACGCTGTGCCTCACCCTGGGAAAGGCCTCTTATGCACGCCATCTCTGCTGTCGACGCCGTTTCGCTCGCCATCCAACGCACCAAAGAATTCTTATTCAGGCCCTTCAAATGGGGGACCTATCTGAAGCTGGGACTGGTTGCGATCATCACTGAGGGTATTGGAAGCAATTCCCACTCCTCTTCTCACGGCGGTCCTTCTACTGGAAATGGGCCGGGCTTCAATGCGCCCTTCACCTTCCATCCGGAGTGGATCGCGGTGATTGCGGCGGCAATCCTGCTTGTGATCGTGATATCCGCCGTGGTGTTCTACCTGATCACCCGGCTGCGGTTTGCCTTCTTTCATTGCCTGGTGCACAACACCCGGGAGCTTCGGCCGGGTTGGTACCTTTATGCAGACATTGCGGCTCGGTTCTTCTGGCTCAACGTGGTCGTGGGGCTGTGCTACCTGCTGCTTGTGGGGCTCATCGCCATTCCATTTGCGGGAGGGTTATGGCGGATCTTCCACCAGATTCCGCCGGGTGGACATCCTGATGTTGCGTCACTGCTGATACTCGCTTTGCCCCTGGTTCCGATCATTCTTCTGCTGATTCTGGCGGCGGTTGTCATCGACCTGATTCTGCGCGATTGGATGCTGCCCCATTTCGCGCTGGACAACGCGACAGCGGGCCAGGCATGGGACAGCGTCTGGGCTCGCATCAAGGCAGAGAAGAGGCAGTTCTTTGTGTATTCGCTGCTGCGACTGATTCTGCCGACGCTTGCATCGATCGGGTTATTCTTCCTCCTCGCAATTCCGGGGGTCATCCTCGGCGGCGCCCTTGCGATGTTCGGTTATGGGATTCATTCAGCCTATGCAGGTGCGACCGGGAGTTCCGCAATTGTGGGAATCCTGGTCCAGGTCTTCTTCGGCTTGCTTGGGTTTGCGCTCGTATTGCTGGCGGGCATCTGCTTCGGCGGGCCTCTGAGCACAGGAACGCGCGAGTATGCCCTGATCTTCTACGGCGGCCGCTACCAGCGGCTCGGGGACACACTGTTTCCACAGCGTCCAGGTGAGCCACGCATCTCCTGATCGTGGTACGCTGGGCCGTCGTGGAAAGGACTCCATGCAGGTCTTCTCTGCCTCGCAAGCTATCTCACCGGCCATTGAGCGGACAAAGCGCTATCTCTTCCGGCCTTTCCAGTGGGCCACTTATCTCAAGCTCTGCACCGTAGCCGTCCTCACTGAAGGCATGGGTGGTAATTTCAACTACTCCACTCCGGGCGGTTCGTCACACAGCTCCGGAACACCCTCCTTTACGCCCTTTCACCTCACCTCCGGATGGATCGCCTTCATCGTGGTTGCGGTCGCAGTCGGGATCGCCATCGCCATCTACATCAGCTATCTCCTCACACGCCTGCGTTTCGCCTTCTTCAATTGCCTGATCCATCAGACCAAGGAGATTCGCCCTGGCTGGCGTCTCTATCGCGAACAAGCCATGCGCTTTTTTGAACTCGGCCTGGTCATCGGTCTTCTTTTTCTGTGTATCGTGGCTGTGCTGGCGGTACCTTTTGTCTTCGCATTCATCAATCTATTCAAGTCATCGGGGCCCGGCAGTCACTTCAACATCCTCGGATTGATGTCGCTGCTCCTGCCATTGATCCTGATCGTCATCGTGCTGGTTCTCGTGGGCCTTGCGGTGAATGTGATTCTGCGCGATTTCATGCTGCCGCATATGGCTCTTGAGAATGCGACGGCGCGCGTGGCATGGGACGCCGTGCGCGCCCGCATCGCCGCGGAAAAGGGCGCCTTCCTCTTCTATGCATTTCTGCGTCTGGTGCTGCCGGTTGCGGCCATGATGTGCGTGTTCCTGGTCATGATTATTCCCATGGTTATCCTGATTGTGATCGTTGCGCTCACGGTCGCCGGTCTCCACGCCCTGCTCGCAGGCGCATCCGGCGTGGCGGCGTTTTTTCTCATTCCTCTGGCGGCTATCCTTATTCTCGCGGGGGTTTGCTTTGGGGTGTTGCTGGCCATCGGTCTCGGCGGCCCCATCGGCATCTGCATCCGCAACTACTCGCTGCTCTTTTATGGCGGCCGTTATTCGCTCCTCGGCGACATACTTATTCCTCCGCCGCCTCCGCCGCCCGTCGTGCCTGACGCAGAACAACCGGCCTGAAAACGATTCGAAATAGAACCGCAGGAACCTTTCCCTCGCCTCCAGTGTCAAAGAGAGGTATGGGATGCGCGATAGAGCGGCGCCTGCCCTGCGTAGTAGTCTGAGACTCGGAGCAATTGAATCCTGATGCGCTGGTTCGCAATTCTGATCTGTTCGGCAGCCGCCCTGGGCCAGGGAGCCCCCGCGGTTGCGCAGGCCGCGCCTGTTCAACCTGCGCCCAAGTCGACCCCGGTCACCATTGACGTTCCTGTGCCGCTCTCAGCCAGACTCAAAGCAATGTTGCCCGACGCTTTTGACGGATGGGTAACCGGGGCGCCGGTAAAGACCGTCACCGATCCAGCTCAGGCAGACAGCGCCAGCGCCGCCGCGCTCAAGGAATACGACTTCGTCGGCGCCGCATTGGCCACCTACAAGCGCGAGGGAGAAACTCTCAGCATCCGCGCGCTGCGCTTTACAGACACCAGCGGCGCCTATGGCGCCTACACCTTCTACCGTCAGAATGGCTGGCCCAAAGAGGAGATCGGCACCGGCGCGACCTCTGACAACAATCGCGTGCTCTTCTGGAAGGGCGACACAGTGGTGGACGCAACCTTCTCCCATGTCGGCCCCATGTCCGCCGGAGAGCTCCGCGAGCTTGCCGGCCAGTTGCCCCTCCCGCATGGAAACCGGGCCATCGCACCGCCCGTTCTTGCCTTTCTGCCCCAGGACTCGCTTGACAAGCAGACCACGCATTATGCGCTGGGGCCGGCGGGCTATGCCGGCTCGGGTGGCGTGTTGCCGCCGGAGCTGGTGGGCTTCGACCGCGATGCCGAGGCGGTCACCGCCAACTATTCGCTGCGCTCCGGTCCCGCCACCCTTACCATCATCGAATACCCCACTCCCCAGATGGCCGCTGCCATGGAGCCTAAGATTCGCGCCTACATCAAGGCAGGCAGCCAGGCGCAACCTCCATGGCCCAAGCCGCTGCAGGATTCCGACCAGGCATCCCTCGAGGTGCGCCGCAGCGGTCTTCTCGTGGCTGTCGTCAGCGGCGACGCCATTCCTGAGGAAAGCCACAAACTGCTTGAGACCGTGCACTACGAGGCGGACATCACCTCGATTCCACAGCCTGTCGAATCTGAAGTGGCAAAGACCGGCAAGCTGCTCCTCGGCATCGCAACCTTATGCCTGATCGGATCGGCCGCGGCTCTTTTGCTGGGATTTTTCCTGGGCGGCGGCAGGGCACTCTATCGCATTGCCCGAGGCAAGCCTGCCTCTTCTGTGTACGAGACCGAGTTCATCGCGCTCAACCTCCAGAAGTGATACGCCGGTCCCGCTGCAAGCCCTGCCGGACGCATCCGAAGGGTAAATGGCGTATCTAAACCTGTGGAAAAACGGATGAAAACCCCAGGAAACACCCCGAAAAAGCCTGAGTGCGCCGAGAGAAAAAGGCGAACAGAAGGAAAAGACCCACGAAACCCTAAATAAATTGCTCCCCCTTCAAGTTATTGATTAAAATGGCTTTATTTCGTATCGGATTTATTCTTGACACTCCCCTCCCCCCAACCTACTATGCAGCCAGAAAGTTCTGATGGCTTTGCCTCCGTTGGAACTATTCTCCCTGAGGAAGGAGCTGCCCTGTTGCCGGGCGGCTCTTTCCGTTTCTGCGCATCACTGTTTGGCGTTTTACTTCTCGGCCTTCAGATCTTCGGCCGGATCGGTCCATTCATGGCCGCATGATTCGCAGTGCCAGGTATTCACGGGGTCGACGCCCTCGAGAACCGGCTCCTCGGCGCCGCACTTTGGACACACCGGGGGCTTGTATTCCGGCATGTCCTGACTGGACTCATCGATGATCTCCTGCGCGATCGGCCTCGCCGCAATCTCGCGCGCCTGGTCAAGTTGATCGGCGGCTACGAGGACACAGGGGCTGCTCCCATCGAATTGCGAGGACGCATTGGGCCCCCCAATCCAGCTCTCAACGCCTGCTCGGCGTAACGCTTCTGAGATCTGCCAGGCCTTCTGCTGCGTGTCGCATTCACAGAGCAATGTCTTCCATGTGTAATCGTGCGGAGGATCGCCTTCTTCCTCGGCGTCTTCGGAACCTGATTGATTTTCGAGGCTCTCCCGATACGGAGCCGGGATGCGATTCGCGGTCATCGGCTCCCCGCTCACCGCTTGCGGCAAAGCCATGCCGCGATTCTTCATTTCATCGCGGAGAGCCTGCTGAGCCACTTCGGTGAGATCGGCAAAATCGGCGGCCAGCTCGCGCAGCTCTTCGTCGCACATCCCGCGGTAGTGTTCTGAAAGCTCTTGCCACGCCTCGAGCGGATTATCCAGCATGAGCAGAAGTATAGAGCTAAACCATCGTCCGCCTTGCCTGTTGAGTGGTGTGCAGGGTCGCCGCTCCCTGAGACTCGCGTCGACTTGAGCTCCGCGGTTTCGGGGATATATCGACTCTGGTTTTGCTATAGAAAAAAGAGGACCAGGCCTCAACCACCGGATCCGCTCAGCTTTACCCCGGACCGGCACAACGATACAATCTTGAAGGAGCACGCCGAAGTAGCTCAGTTGGTAGAGCAGCTGATTCGTAATCAGCAGGTCATCGGTTCAAGTCCGATCTTCGGCTCCATTCCCATCCGTCTTCCCCTTCGACAAGATTGAACAGAGCGAAGCCCCACGATCCCGCGACTTGATCGAATGCGGCACAGGTGCGGCACAGGATGCTTAGGACGAACGAACCAGTTCCTGCAGCTTCTTAAGCAGTGCATCGCGAATACTGCGAAGCTCAGACAAACCGGCCGGCGCCGCGGAAGTGCGCTCCTCGTCCGGCATGCTGAGTATTTTCTCTGCAAGCAGATGGGCGCGCTGGTGCAGCACATCAACCTCTGAAATGCCGGGGCGTCTGCCGTACCCGGTTGAAGCTTGAGATTGCAGCCATGCGGCCAACCTGCATTGCCGCGGACCCTCGATTGGGGGAGTGGTCCGCCGCCCTTCAAGGAAGTCTCCAATGCCCGTGATCCAGGCTTTGTGTTCCACACCGGCATACAGCAGCGCCCTGTCTGCCGGGTCGACCGCCGAAACATTCACCCATTCCAGAGGCGGATGCCAAGCAGCTGCCCAGGAGGGGAAGTCGGAAGCCGGCATGGGACGCGCGATACCGTAGCCCTGAGCCACCTGGCAACCAAGGCGCAGAAGCATCAAGCCCTGCTCCATCGTCTCTACGCCTTCCGCAATGGCCAGGCGCCGGAACGCAGTCACGAGCGCAAGCACGCCTTCCAGCATGGTCAGATCCTCTGGATTGTCGAGCATCTCGCGCACAAAGCTCCGGTCGATTTTGAGAACATCGGCGGGCAGGCGTCTCAAATAGGTCAGAGTGGAGTAGCCGGTCCCGAAGTCATCCAGGGCAAACGAAACTCCCAGTTCGCTGCAGGCGGTGATCACTTCAGAGACCTGGCCAAGGTCCTGCAGTGCGCTGCTCTCCAGCACTTCAAGCTCCAGGCTGGAAGGCCTGACTCCTGGATGCGCTGCCAGAAGCGCGCTCAGGCGCTCGACAAAATTGGGCTCAAGCAACTGCTGCCCTGAGATATTGACGCTGACCGGAATGTTCAGTCCGGCAGCGTGCCAGCTCTCGATCTGGGTGAGCGCGGTCTCGATGACCCACTCGCCCACCTCAAGCGCGAGGGCATTGCCTTCGATGATGGGCAGAAACTGCGCGGGCGGCAGCAGGCCACCCTGCGGATGCTGCCAGCGGATCAGCGCCTCTGCTCCAAGCACGCTGCCGGTGCGCATGTTCACCTTGGGCTGGTAATAGAGCAGGAACTCGTTGGCATGGAAGGCTCGACGGATCCGCTCAACGTCTTCGTGGTGCCCGCGCACGCTGCGGTCCTCGCGGGAATCGAAGATGTGGTACCGATTCTTGCCTTCCACCTTGGCCTGGTACATGGCCTGATCAGCCTGGCGCAGCAACTGTTCCGCATCGACGTCCGCGGGCTGCGGAAAGAACGTGACGCCGATGCTGGTTGAAACATGCAGGGTCAGCTCTCCCAGTTCCACCGGCTCGGCCACGGCGTTCAGCAGGCGATTGATCATTGGAATGCTGTCGTCCGTGCTGCCTGCATCTGCAAGGACGGCAACGAACTCGTCGCCGCCGATGCGGGCCAGCATGTCATCCTGGCGCAGCGCAAGACCCATGCGGTTCGCCATCACAGAGAGCAACTGGTCTCCGGTTTCGCGCCCATAGTGTTCGTTGATCCCCTTGAAGTTGTCCAGGTCGAGGCAGACAACCGCCATCGGACGCCCCCGGCGCTGTCCTCGTGGCATTGCAACCTGCAAGCGGTCTGAGAGCAGGGCGCGGTTGGGCAGGCCGGTCAGCGGATCGTAATGGGCAAGCCGTTCCAGCTTCTGCTCCTGCTCCTTCAGCGAAGAGATGTCAGCAAACAGCGCGACATACTGTTGCGTCTTGCCGGTGGCATCGGGTACAGCACTGATGGTGAGAATCTCGGGGAATACCCGGCCATCCCTGGCCCGGTTCCAGATTTCGCCCGACCAGTAGCCGTTCGCCGTGAGCTGGCTCCACATTTCCGTGTAGAATTCTCTGCTCTGCCGGCCGGAATTCAGGATGCGCGGATTCTTGCCGATCACTTCCTCGCGGCTGTAGCCGGTAATCCGAGTGAATGCATGGTTGACATCGAGAATGGTGCCGCTCGCATCGGTGATGGTGATGCCTTCAGACGCGTGCGTGAAGACGCTGGCTGCCAGGTGCAGCCGATCTTCCGCCGTCTTCTGCCGCGTAATGTCATCCGAGAAGATGATGACGCCGCCCACATCGCCTGCGGCCGTATGCCATGGCCGGACCTCCCACCGTCTCCACTGCACCTCGCCGTCGGCCCTTTCGAACCGGTCTCGCGTCACTGGAAAGTGTCTCGCCGGCCAGGCCGCGCCGATGTGCCTCTTTCCAATTTTCCGGAATATCCGGGTGGGTCTCGTAGTGAGAGACTCCGATGACTTGCTTGCCGGCCATTGCATTGTTCTCAAGCCAGCGGCGGCTGGCAGCCAGGTAGCGCATCTCCCGGTCAAACATGGCCAGGGCGGCGGGCGCGTGGTCAATGAACAACTGGAGCAGTTCCCGGCTCTCGCGCAGTGCGGCATCAGCCTTTTTGCGTTCGGTGATGTCGAGGATCGTGCCGCGCATGACTGTCGGATGACCATCCGAGTCGAACTCGAGTCTACCCGAGCCTTGTATCCAGCACTCCGCGTGGTCGTTCTGCCGGATAATGCGGTACTCCTTGTTGAAGGGCTTGCCCTGGCCAAGAACTTCTTCCGCCAGGTGTGCGGACATCCTTGCGCGGTCGTCGGGATGAATGAGTGCTCTCCATCCTGCCACGCTGCGTTCATAGCTCCTGCCAATTCCAAAGATCTCATCGAGTACGTCGGAACTCGTCCAGATTCCGGTTCCGATATCCAGAACAAAGCTGCCGAGATAGGCAATCCTCTGCGCCTCTCTTAATGACTCCTCGCTCTCGCGCAGCGCAGCCTCAGTGATCTTGCGCTCGGTAATATCGCGCACCACGCGCGACGCCCCAATCACTTCTCCTGCCGCCGACCTGAGGGGCGAAATGGTTACCGAAGCCGGGAAGCGCTGTCCGTCCTTGCGAATACGCTCTGTTTCCACGGCGACAATTCGTTCGCCCAAACTTACGCGCCGCAGGAGTTCCGTCTCCTCGCCGGCCCGATCGACAGGAATAAGGACCGAAATGTTCTCTCCGCTGATCTCCTCGGCCGTGTAACCGAACATCCGTTCCGCGGCGGGGTTCCAGCTGAGGATTTTCCCATCCAGCGATTTGCTGAAGATGGCCTCATTCGTGGTCTCGACGATCGACGCCAGCAGCCTGCACTCTTCCTGTGCCTTCACGCGCTCTTCTTCGCGTGCGAAATTTTCCAGTGCGTACGAGACATCCCCGGCCGCTTCTTCAAGCAGCGCAATTTCCTTGCTTTGGAAGTATCCAGGCTCCGAAGCATAGATGCCGAACACACCGACAACTTCATTCTTCAGGCGAATCAGGAATGTTCCGGAAGCCTTGAACCGGCGCTTCTTGACCTCGCCGCGCCACAGCAGCGTGGCGGGATCATTAAAGTAGTCGTTGCAGATGTAAGGCCGGCCGCTGCGAATTGCCAATCCCGTGGGACCACAGCCCTCCGGCCGGTCGTCGGCATAAATCGGGGCATCGGCAAGGAAAGACGTATGGTCTCCGTACGATGACACCGGAACAACCTTCTGTGTCTCCGTATCAATCCAGCCAATCCACGCCATCGAGAACCCGCCATACTCGACCGCGATGCGGCAGACTTCATGGAACAGATCTTCACGCGTTCGCAGGCGCACAATCGCCTGGTTCACCAGCCGAAGCGCATCGTAAAGCCGATTGAGCCGCTCTATCTCGGCGTTTGGTTTGTCGGTTCGTTCAGCGGAGACCACTCTCATATCGCGCGCCCCGTTGAACTCGAAGAGCGAATCATCCGCAATAACTCTGGAAAGGTGATGGCTGACGACTTAGGAAGGGATAAGTCGATTGGAGTTGTGACGGCCAAGACTTTCGCGTCAGCGCCTTCTGCCAGCACTTGCCGTCTCTCGATCCACCTATTGCAAAAGACGGTCTGAATCACGGAGCCCGTCCCCTTCTTTACTGACAGCGTGGGCTGGGATAGCCCATTTGAATCCTAAGAAACTCAACGTAACACGCTAACTTGCAACATGCACCCCCACTTTCGAGTCATGACTTAAGCGTTCCCGTTTTGAAACAAGCACTTCGGAACCTCTCCCTGGTAACCCCTTCCCGCCTGCCTCTGGTCCTTTTCTCCGGCGCCTGACCAGTTTCGGCGCTTGTTATCCTCGCCACGTTGCAATTGCCCAATTTCCGCTTCAATTCTCGCCGTTTCTCTCGTTCAACCCCTTCGCGAACCAAATCAGACACGGGTTATCCACTCACTTTTTCATCTTCCAGTGATTCGTAACTGCTTATCCACGCTTATTCTTGCCATAATCACTGAAAGACGGGATACTCCGCCGGGGTAAACGGGCCCTCAACCAGGGGAGCATTGAATAGTGACCAGCTATAGCCGCTCTGATGTCTTGCGGATATTGCAGATTAGTTCCCGCCAACTGCAGGGCTGGGAGAGAGCCGGCCTCATTCCGCAGCAGCAGACCTACACATTCCAGGATCTCGGCCAGCTGAGAACCCTGCGCGTGCTGCGTGAAGAGGATGTCCCGGCGGCCTCCATCCGGCATTCCATCGTGGCCATGAAGGCGGTTGCGGGCATGGCCAATCCGCTCCTCGAGGCCTGTCTCGTGCGCACCGGCACCCGCCTCGCTTTCCGCTGCCAGGGAGCCATGGTGGACCCCATCCGCCGCCAGTTTCTCATTGACTTCGAACGCATCGACCGCATGGACCGCCAGCCCGAAGCTTCCGGGCCATCGCCGCTCCGCCCGCTGCGCCCCGGTGCCGTGCCGGGTGTGCAGGACCTTTTCCTGGCCGCCGTCCAGGCCGAGGAGGCAGGCGAAAAGCAACGCGCCATCGCCCTCTACGAAGGAATCCTGGTGCAGGAGCCAGCCTACGCGCCGGCCTACATCAATCTCGGCACCCTCCACTTCCACCTTCGTCAATATGCCCGTGCCGAGGAGCTTTATCGCCGCGCCACCGAAACCGACCCCGGTTACGTGCTGGCATTCTTCGATCTCGCCAACGTGCTCGACGAGCTGGACAGGCCGGAGGAGTCCATCGCCGCCTATCAGCGTGCAGTTGCCCTTTCTCCCCGCTATGCCGATGCGCACTACAACCTGGCCCTGGCTTTTGAGCGCCGGGGAGTGCACCGCTCGGCTTTGCGTCACTGGCAGGCTTACGCCCGCCTCGACAGAAGCGGACCCTGGGCCGACCACGCCCGCGTCCAGATTCGCAAGCTTCTCGATCTCGAAAAACTGTCCATCGCCTGGCGCGCCGGCGGGTTTGTTCCCCCTCGCAAGGCTCCCGCGGCGCTCGAACTCGTGGTGCAGAACCCATGCATCGGATAAGCGACTCTCGCTCCGGGATCCAGTGCGCAATTTCAAATCAGGCGGCCCGGCCCTCCGCTGTTCACCGCCGGCAGTCTGACCCAAAAATGGGATAGCCGTACTACAACTTTGTGACCAAACTGGAGTCTATACGTGGAGACACGTCTGGTTTGTGTCCGCGAAAGGTCGCATCCAGGATGCGCAGGGGTTCGGCTTCCTTCCCTATTTACCATTCATCTCCCTCCGTCCGAACCAGCCCCGGACGGCTATATCATGGCTTACTGGTCAATCGCGGACTGCGCTGGTCCGCGGGTACAAGTCTGGACTCTTAACGCTTCACATCAAAGGATGGCTATGACGACGATGCTTGCACTCCCCCGGCAGACGCGGCTTCGGATTTGTGGTTGGATCGCAGCCTGCGCAATGACCGCAACTGCTTTTGGCGCCCAGGCGCCCACTCCCCGCATCCAATCCGAGATTTCCAGCTCAGCGATGACCACATTGAAGGGCTCGCTCCACCCTCTGGCGCAGGCTCGTTTCGACGCCGGCAGGATGCCCCCCAATACCCGCCTCAACGGCATGAGCATCTTCTTCAACCGTTCTGCCGCGCAGCAGGCGAGTTTTGAGACCCTGCTGGCCGACCAGCAGAATCCAGCTTCGCCGCTGTTCCATCACTGGCTTACCCCTGACCAGTACGCGGCCCGCTTCGGCATGTCGCAGGCCGACATTGACAAGGTCGAAGCGTGGCTCCAGCAACAGGGATTCTCCATCGACTCGGTCTCCCGCAGCCGCAACATGATTCGCTTCTCGGGCACGGCTGGACAGGCGGAGCAGGCCTTCCAGACTGAGATGCACTTCTACAACGTCGACGGCGAAAAGCACTTTGCTCCGTCGACTGCGCTCTCATTGCCCGCGGCTATGGCATCGGCCGTCGCCAATGTTGGAAACCTGAATGACTTCCGCCCCAGGGCGCAGTACATCCCCGGCAACAAGTTCCACCTCAATCCGGCGTTCACGTCGGGCCAGTCAGGGAATGTCTATTTTGCCCCCGGCGATCTCAAGACGGTCTACGACATCAATCCGCTGATTAACTCAGGGAATGACGGGACCGGCCAGTCGATCGTCGTCGTCGGCCAGTCTGCTGTCGCGGTCAGCGACATTGAGAACTTCCAGATCGCTGCCGGCGCGTCGCTCACCGCTAAAGGACCCGACCCTCGTACTCGTTCCCGGCTCGGGCACTTCCGCCGTATCCGCCGGCGATGAGGGCGAGTCGGATCTGGATCTAGAGTGGTCGGGCGCCACTGCCCCCGGCGCGAACATCTTTTTCGTCTACACCGGAAACAACCATAGTTACAGCATCTTCGACTCCATCCAATATGCCGTGGACGAGAAGATCGGGACCATCATCACCGCCAGCTACGGCGCCTGCGAAACGGCGTTTACGTCGACTCAATTCAACCAGCTCGACGCCATCCTGTCGCAAGGCGCGTCCCAGGGACAAACCATCATTGCCTCTTCCGGCGATCAAGGTTCCACTTCCTGTTCCGGCGACACCACGCTCACCACGGCGCAGCAGGAGGCCCTCGCCGTCAACTATCCCGCCAGCAGCAAATATGTCACTGGCATGGGCGGAACCGAAATCACTCCTGCCAACAGCGTCTCGACCAACTCGACTTACTGGGCGGCCGAAACCGCCGGTTCCGACATTCTGACCTCGGCCAAGATCTACATCCCTGAAGTGGCCTGGAACGATGACTCCAGCCAATATGGACTCAGCTCGAGCGGCGGCGGCGTCAGTACGTTTTACACCAGCAAGCCTGCCTTCCAGACGGGCGTCCCTGGAATTCCTGCCGACAGCAAGCGCGATGTGCCCGATATTTCTCTCTATTCGTCGCCAGACTACCCAGGGTACCTCTATTGCACCAGCGACCAGAGCGATTGGGGAACGACTCAGACTGGTAGCTGCGGCAGCGGTTTTCGTGCCAGCTCATCCGACACCACATTGACCGTGGCCGGAGGCACCAGCTTTGCCGCGCCCATCTTTGCCGGCATGATGGCCATCATCAACGAGAAGGCGAACTTCCCCACCGGACAAGGCAACATCAATACGAAGCTCTATGCGCTGGCTTCCGTCCCGGCCACTTATGCTCTCGGCCTTCCACGACGTCACCAGCGGCAACAACAAGTGCACCGCAGGTTCAACCTATTGCGCCAGCGGCACTGTAGGCTACTCCGCGGGCACCGGCTATGACCTGGTCACGGGGCTTGGCTCCGTCGACCTCAACGCCCTGGCAATCGCCTGGACAGGCGGCACCTCGACCCTCATCGGCACCACGACCACGGTCTCCGCATCCAACGGCACACCGGCCCTTAACGCGAATGACACCTTCACCATCACCGTCGCCCCCGTGACCGGGGCGACCGTTCCCTCCGGTACGGTTGCGCTTTCAGTGGATGGCGGAGCGCTCATCAACGAGACCCTGTCCAATAACGGCACCTACGCGTACGTCACCGCCTTTGCGACAACCGGAGGACACTCCGTCGTCGCGCAGTATCTGGGCGACACGACACACGCGGCCTCAACCGGAGTTGCCACGGTCACGGTCCCAGGCGGAAGCTCAGGCACCGGCACCTTCACGCTGACGCCGAGCAACGCGTCAACGGGCTCTCCGACTCTGACGGTTGCTCAAGGCAGCGCAGGCTCTGAGACCCTGACCGTCACGCCTGCCGGAGGCTACACAGGCACTGTCTACCTCACCTTCGACACCTCCAACGACACCGCGCTGGCCAACCTCTGCTACGGCTTCACCACTACGCTCAGCAATGGGGATGGCTCGGTATCCGTGACCAGCCCGACAACTGCGGTCACCACTCAATTAACTCTGGATACCCTCCCGGCCGATTGCGGGTTGTCCGCGCCCCATACCGGCGGTCGAGCATTCCATCGTCTCGGCGGGGTCAGGAAGGCGAGCAACAATAAGACCAATCCTGCCCCATTCGCCATTACCTTCGCGGGATTGCTGCTTGCCGGCTTCCTCGGTCGCGGTTCGCGCAAGTTCCGCAGCCTGGCGGCTGTCATCGCTCTCTTGACCGTCGGCCTCGCCATCTCCTCTTGCGGCGGTGGCGGTTCCGGCGGCGGTGGTGGCGGTGGCGGCGGTGGCGGTGCCTCCGAGCCGCCCAAGGGCACGTACACCATCACCGTCTATGGACAGGACTCGGCCAGCGCGAACATCACCGCGCAAACAACCTATTCCTTCACCATCGACTAAGCTGAATTTCGGCCAACAAGGGGCGGACGCCGACCGGCGTCTGCCCCTTTTTCTTGAGGATTGGGGTGTTTTGGGTGCCTCGATTCTTGCCGAGCGTGGCCATCCGTGGCCTCGGTTTTCGAGTAACCGAGGCAGACCGTTGCCTCGGTTGCTTGCAAAAAGCAGAAGGTGCGGGCAGGTTCCAGCGACCGTGTCGTTCCATTCCCTCGGATTTCGATCAAGCAAGGCGCACCTCGGCCACGCTTTCACGGCGGATCGCGATGCTGCGCGCGCCAGGCGGCGCTGGTTTTGATACACTCCGAAGCCGGAGGCTGCGCCCCTTGCCACAGAACGCACATCACCCATCTCCGCTGACGCAACTCTCTGAAGAAGAGCAGCTTTTCTACTCCACCGTGAGCCGGTTTGCCGGGGAGACCATTGCGCCGCTGGTCCGCGGCATGGACGACGAGCAGCAGTTCGCCCCCGGCCTCGTCGACCAGCTCTTCGCCCTGGGACTGATGGGCATCGAGGTGCCCGCGGACCTGGGCGGTGCGGGCGGCACATTCTTTGACGCTGTCCTGGCTATCCAGGCCATCTCCGCCGTGGATCCCGCCGTGGCGGTTCTGGTCGATGTCCACAACACCCTCGCAATCAATGCCTTGCGCCGCTGGGGGAGCGAGCCGCAGAGGCATCGCTGGCTGCCTCGGCTGGCCGCCGACACGGTGGGGGCCTATGCACTCAGCGAGGCCGGCTCGGGGTCGGATGCGTTTGCGCTGCAGACCGGCGCCAAGGTCGCCGAGGGCGGCTATCTGTTGAATGGGCGCAAGTTATGGATCAGCAATGCGCGCGAGGCGGGCCTGTTTCTGGTCTTCGCCACACTGGATCCTGCGGCGGGTTATCGCGGCATCACCGCTTTTCTGGTTGAGAAAAGCGCGCCTGGCTTTTCCGTGGGCCGCAAAGAGGACAAGCTGGGGATTCGCGCCAGCAGCACCTGCGAGTTGATCTTCGATAACTGCCTGATTCCAGAAGAGAACGTGCTGGGCGAGCCGGGCAAAGGCTACAAGATTGCCATCGAAACGCTGAATGAGGGGCGCATTGGAATCGGCGCGCAGATGCTGGGGCTGGCCGAGGGTGCGTGGGGCCACGCGGTCCGCTATGCCAAAGAGCGCAAGCAGTTTGGCAAGCCTATCGCGGAGTTTCAGGCAGTCCAGTTCACGCTGGCCCGGATGGCGACGGAGATTGAGGCGGCAAAGCTGCTGGTCTACAACGCGGCGCGCCTGAAAGACGCCGGACAGCCCTTTGTCCGGGAGGCGGCGATGGCCAAGCTGTTCGCCTCGCAGGTGGCGGAGTGCGTCGCAAGCCAGTGCGTGGAAGTCTTTGGCGGCAATGGCTTTGTCCGCGACTACCCGGCTGAGAAGTATTTCCGTGACTCCAAAGTCGGCAAGATTTACGAAGGCACAACCAACATGCAGCTAGCCACCATCGCCAAGCAGGTTCTGTCCACGCGGTAAGCGCCCTTCCACCCTCCGCTGTTCGTCAAAAAATGTGGCGGGGCATCCCCTGGTTGCTCAACAACCGACGCCGCGGTCTCCACGGTTGGTTTTGAATCCCTGTGCCTGCCGCTTTTTGCTTGAAACCGTGGCATAGGAATGCCTCGCTTGCTTGAAAACCGAGGCCACGGTCTGCCTCGGTTGGGTTTGAATCCCTGTGCCTGCCGCTTTTTGCTTGAAACCGTGGCAATGGGGCGCCACGGTTGGTCGAAAAATCGTGCGCACGGTTTGCCTCCGTTGAGCAAAAGTGGGACACCTCAACGATCCAAGAAGCGCGCCGCTTCCGCCACCAATCGGATGTGTGAGGGGCGGGTGCGGCAGCATCCGCCGACGATCTGAGCGCCGGCGGCGAACCACTCGGCAGCCCTGGCGCCATAGGTTTCAGGATCGCCGGAACCGGTCCAGCGACGCGCCTGGGCATCCCAGGTTTCGCCGGAGTTGGGATAGACCACGATCGGCTTTCGGGAGGCACGGCGCAGTTCGCCGATCAAATCTGGCAGTAACGAGGGATGGGTGCAGTTGACGCCGATGGCAACGGTCTGAGGAAGGTCCGCAACATATGCGGCACATTCGCAGAGCAGCTCGCCGTGGGCAATGTGTTTCTGATCCCTGCAGGTGAAGGTGAACCAGACAGCCAAGTCGGGCCACGGAGTTAATGCCTCCGCGATGGCCTGCGCTTCATCGAGCGACGGCAATGTTTCGAAGGCAAGCAAATCGGGGGCGCTCTGCATATTTGCGCCCGCCAGCACTTCGATGCGCCGGCGATGAAACTCAACCAGCTGGGCATGGGTGCAGGTGTAGTTGCCGTGATATTCCGCGCCGTTGTGGAGCATGGCTCCATAGGGCCCGAGCGAAGCGGCTACGACGATGCGGCGCGCGGGGAATTCGGCGGCTGCTGTTCGCGCCAGCTCGACGGCACGGAGCAATGCTGCGTCGGCACGCTGCGGGGAAAGGCCGAATTCCGCGTAGCCCATGCGCGAAACCTGATAGCTCGCAGTGAGAATGCAATCCGCGCCCGCAGCAATGTAGGCGCGATGCACGGCGAGCACCTTTTCCGGCGCATCTTCAAGCACATGCGCGGACCAGAGGGGCCCATCGATGTTGGCGCCGAGATGCTCCAGCTCTGAGGCCATGCCTCCGTCGAGCACGCGAATGCCGCGCAGGATGGATTGGCGTTGAGGTGGAGCGACCGTCATGGGTTGATGGTAGCGCGGATGGCGGAGAAGATATTCTTATCGGACCTGACCGCGACTGGCTGCGGCTGTTCGCGCCGCCTTGAGGTCAACGGATTCAGCGCTGTGGATTGAACAAGCTGCGCAAACGGGAAAGGGCCTACCTGCGCGGATTGTAAGGCCGATGAGTGGAACGGTTTGCCGCGAGATTCAAGGTGCGCGGCGACGACCCGCCGAAGAGGTTCGATCTCAGTGGCAACTGCTGGCTGTCTGAACGATTGATGTTATAACTTATGTTATAATCTAGAACTAAGCAGGAGGTTCTCCATGGCCACGACCGCCAAAATCATCGCTATCGGCAACTCGGCAGGCATTATTCTGCCCAAAGAGACACTGGCGCGGCTCAATGTGAAGAGGGGCGATACGCTCTTCATTACGGAGGGTGCGCAGGGCATTCGCCTACTTCCTTTCGACACGGAATTCGCTACCCAGATGGAGGCGGCGCGCGAGGTAATGCGCGAGAACAGGGACGTCCTGCAGCGACTCGCTGAATGAAAGAACCACTCTGGATCAGGCAGGACGTGGTGCTGAGGGTGCACGAGGAGGCGCTGATGCTCCACGGCGGACCGGAAGGGGTACGCGACCCTGGGCTGCTGGAGTCTGCCCTGGCACGTCCGAAAAACCTCTTTGCATACTCCGAGCAAGGCGTTTCTGCAGCAAGGCTTGCGGCCGCTTACGCAACGGGAATTGTCGCCAATCATCCCTTTGTGGATGGTAATAAACGCACTGCGTTCACCGTTTCCCTCACCTTTCTGAAGTTGAACGGTCTCGAAGTGACTGCGACGAAAGAGGCTCGGGTCCTCACCTTCTGGGGCCTAGCGGCGGGCGAGATCTCAGAGGAGCAGCTCGCGCTATGGTTCGAGCGCAACACGGCCCCAGTTGACCACGCGTTCAAATCACAACCTGTTGTATCTGGTGGCGTGGAGTAGATGCCCCTATTATTGAAATGCCAAAGGGGGGCGCAACATGATTCATGACTTACTTCATCAATTGTTCCAGGTGCACTACATTCACGAGATTCTGCATCTGCTGAGCGGATGCGTGGGCTCGTTCCTTGGAACCTGGGCTTACTTCAAGACAATCCACAAGCGCACGCTGAACGAGCGCAATGCGGAATAGGATGATTTCGATTTGAGCGCGCACGAGGGTGCGGCACGCGATGCGCTCAATTGAACACTTTCCAGAAGAATGTGGAATAGAAGAGGATTGCGGCGATGAAGGCATTGAGCATCCAGGCAATCCAGAAGAGCCACGGCCACCTGGGGCGCAAGGCCGCAAGCAGGCTGACAATAAAGATCACGACGCTATAGATCAGTTGCCTCTTATCGCTCTCGAATGCGCCCTGGCCGAGTTTTGCGGCTCCGCGAGAAATGTCAAAGAGAATTGCGACAAGGTTGAATGCCGGAAAGGGCATGAGAAGCCAGCAGCCGAGGACTCGTTTCCCCTTGCCGTGCAAGGTAGAGGAGACGATGAGGAGAACGACTACGGCAGAAGCGACGAGAGTAGCCATAGGAACACCCACTCAGAGTGACTTGGGGGAATTCATATCCTATTTGTTGCATGGCCAGATTGGAAAGCCTCATCTGATTCGTTTGCCTGGCCGGTGAGGCACTCTCGATTTTTATGGCATCGCCGCGCTCAGCTTGCTAGCCGGCAGAATCTTTCTGCCGCGTGGCTTTGACTGCCGACAAAATGCCGATGCCGACCAGGATTACCGCACCCGCAAAAATCCAGTGGGGTGGAAATCGCATGAGGTGCGCTGTGTAAACCAACCCGGCAATCAAGATTGCAAATCCGGCAAGATAAATTCCGAACGACATACCAGCTCCTAACTGCATTGCACGTGCGCATTGACACCTTACTTGCAGGCGTTGGCTCGGGGCCAGGTGACTCAAACCAGCTTGGCGCGTTTTGCAGCTCTCGATCGATTGGGTGGAGGATCGAGGAGTTTCGGTCTGGACGTATTCTCTCCGGGCAGGGTATCGTGCAGAACCACGTTGAGCAGCGCCGTATTCACTTGAATGCGACCGTTGTAATCGATGTAGCCAAGCTTTCTGAAGCGATTCATGAAGAAGCTGACGCGGGACCGTGTTGTGCCGATCATCTCTGCCAGCGTTTCTTGCGTAACCGGAGGAATGAGTGTGTTCGGCTCGCCCGGCTGCCCAAAGGACGCCATCAACAAGAGAGTCCGCGCGAGGCGCCGTTCGCTGGAGTTGAAGAGCTGATCAACCAGGTCAGCCTGGGTTCGAATGCCGCGGTTGAGGATGAACTGCATAAAGAAGTCAGAGAAGAGGTGCTCCTCATGCAAGACGCGGAGCATTTCGGCACTTTCGATTTTGAGCGCCACGCAGCCTGAGACGGCCGTAGCTGTGGCGGTTCGGAGAGTTCCGGTGCCGGCCATCGACTCTTCGCCGAAGAAATCTCCTGCGGCCAAGAGGGTCACCGTTGCTTCCTTTCCTCTCTTGGAGAATACGGTGATCTTTGCACGGCCATTCTGCAGGAAGAAGACGGCGCCGGCGAGTGCGCCCTGGGTAAAGAAGACATCCCGCGCCTTGTGACGGAGAATGACTCGTCCCGGCCCTTCGTTCGCGAGGTAGTGGGCAGTTTCAAACCGTTCCGGCTGCACTTGATTCATTTGAACTGCCTCTTTCGAGCTGTGGTCAGTTGCCGGTGTGTTTTCCCCGCCCTGTTGAATTGGGGACAGCCGTCACATGCTAAGACAGCATGGCACCGAAGGCCGGTGAAATCTGAGCAGTTCAGCACAGTGCAGAGGTTGTTTCGGAACGGGACATTGAGGCAAATGGAGCGGAAATTCTGGAGGGCGGTAAAAAGTTCGGTTTACGCGCTTCAGGTCGAGAGTCATGACCGGCTGGGGTGGTAGGCTTAGAGCTTTTGGGTCCGCTGCACGGCGCGCACGCCGGCGACGCGGCGAATGCCGAGGACCATGCGGTTGAGATGATGAAGGTCCTCTGCCTCGACGACGAATTCGATAATGGCTTCGCCTTCGTCGTCGTGGCGAATATCGACGCCGCGGATGTTGGTGTTGTCGTCGGAGATGACAGCAGTGAGTTCTTTCAACATGCCGGTGCGGTCGTCGCAGAAGACGGTGATCTTGACCGGGTAGCGCTGCGGGCGGGTGCCGGTTGACTCATCGCCGACGCGCGACCACTCGACGTTAATGCGGCGATCACTCTCGTAGAGCAGATTCTGCACGTTGGGACAACTGCGCGCGTGGACGGCTACGCCTTTGCCGCGGGTGACGTAGCCGATGATTTCTTCGCCGCGGATGGGATTGCAACAGCGCGCCCGATAGACGAGCAGGTCATTCTGGCCCTCGACCTGGAGCGAGTCGGAGCCCGTGAGGTGGAGCTTACGCACCGCATCGGACATGCCCGCTTCGCCGCTGCCGGGCTTGGCTTCAGGGGCAGGTTCGGTGTCGCCCTGGTTGGCGAATCCGGGGGCGAGCTTGCTGAGCACCTGGTGGGCGGAGTGTTTGCCCAAGCCGAGGGTGGCGAGCAGGTCGGCTGCGGTGGCAACGCCGTATTCCTTGGCGATGCGGCCCAGGTCCTGATCGTCGATCTGGGTCATGGGCACTTTGAATTTGCGCGCCTCGCGCTCCAGCAGCTTGCGGCCGATTTCGACGGCGCGGCGGCGCTGGTCTTCATTGAGCCAGTGTTTGATCTTGTTGCGGGCACGGGGGCTCTTGACGAATGCGAGCCAGTCGCGGCTGGGCTTGTGGTCTTTCTGGGTGACGATTTCGACGATATCGCCGGTGCGGAGCTTGGTGCGAAGCGGAACCATGCGGCCATTGACCTTGGCGCCTACGCAGGTGTGGCCGACTTCAGTGTGGACGGTGTAGGCAAAGTCGACGGGCGTGCCGTCGGCCGGAACCACAACGACCTTCCCTTTGGGCGTGAAGGTATAGACCTCGTCGGGATAGAGGTCCATCTTCAAGCTGGAGAGGAACTCGTTGGGGTCGGTCATCTCCTTTTGCCACTCGACGAGCTGGCGAATCCAGTTGAGGCGCTCCTCATCGCGCGCGGTCACTGCACCTTCGCCGGCCTTGTATTTCCAGTGGGCGGCGATGCCTTCCTCGGCGATGCGATGCATTTCTTCGGTGCGGATCTGCACCTCAAACTGGTGGCCGCTGGCTCCAATGACCGTGGTGTGCAGCGAACGATAGCGGTTGGCACGGGGGATGGCGATGAAGTCCTTGATGCGGCCGGGGACTGGACGCCATAAGGTATGGATGAGGCCGAAGACGGCATAGCAGGCGGCGACATCCTGGGTGATGACGCGAACTGCGAAAAGATCGTATACCTGGTCGAAGCTGACTCTGGAGCGCTGCTGCTTCTGGTAGATGGAGTAAAGGCGCTTGATGCGCCACTCGACGCGGGCCTCGATGTTGTTTTCGCGGAGCTGCTCGGTGAGGGTGTCTTCCACACCGCGCAGGAACTGCTCGCCCTCGCTGCGCCGGGCCTCGACCGCGGCGGAGACCTGTTCGAAGCTGACGGGGTCGGTATAGCGGAACGCGAGGTCTTCCAACTCGCCACGCACTTTGCCCATTCCCAGGCGATGCGCGAGCGGAGCATAGATGTCGAGGGTTTCGCGGGCAATGGCCTCACGGCGGTCAGGCTGGAGGTGCTCAAGGGTGCGCATGTTGTGGAGCCGGTCGGCCAGCTTGATGAGGACCACGCGCACATCGGTGACCATGGCGAGCAGCATCTTGCGCACATTTTCAGCCTGGCGGTCTTCGCGATTGGCAAACTGGATCTTGTCGATTTTGGTGACGCCCTCGACGATGTGGGCTACCTGGTCGCCAAACCCTTCTTCGATTTCCTCGTTGGTGGCGGGAGTGTCTTCGACGGCGTCGTGGAGCAGTCCGGCGGCGATGGCGGTGGAGTCCATCTTCATCTCCGCAAGAACCTCGGCCACCTCGAGCGGGTGGACGATGTAGGGCTCACCGGAGGCGCGCATCTGGCCTTTATGGTGCTGCACGCAAAAATCCCATGCCTTGCGGATGAGGCTGACGTCTTCACTGGGTCGATTGGCCTGGACGTGGCGGAGCAGCGCTTCAAAACGCTCGTCGATGGCTTCCTGCTCAGGATTGCGCAGGGCAGACGAGTCCGGCCCCGGGGAGGCTGGGGTGGCGTTGGAAATATCCGCTGGTATGGCCTGCCGGACGGTCGCCATGCTTCATTATAGGCCGGAGCGATTTGATGCGAATCAAACCATGGACCGTCCGCGCTCTGCTGTGCACCTCGCCTGGACAGAGTGTCACACGACGGAGTTCTTCAGAATCTCTAACGCATAGCGTTGATTTGGCTCGTTGACGAGGTTCGCCATCGGTGCACAAGGGGGAAAAGAGGGAATATCTGCGATGAGCGTCCTGGATTGCGAAAGGCGTGGCGAATTTGACATACAAACAGGCTTCTCTGAAATAGCTCGTAGTGATAAGTCAGACGCGTGGCCGGCTTAGGAAGAATGCATTTCAAGCTTTGCGGGGATGAAAGGAATTGCAATGTGCGCTGTTAGTCGGATTACCTTCATAGATAGAATTCACGGCATCCCGAATATCTATGTAAATCGGCCGACCCTGGTTACTTTTGTTTGATGGTTGATGGGGCATTCCGTGATGCGGGTTATGCCCTCAAACATTAGCCGTTCCCAGCATGGTACGTCGGTGTCGTAAGGCCCCTCTTGATGTGTTGGCGGTCACAGCCGGGTTACTCAGAGGAAGGCGTAGAGTCCCCTTCGGACTAGAGCGATTCTCTAATTTCCATTTGCCGGGACCATCGCAGCCGAGCGGCCTATTTAGCAAGTAAGACCGCCGCATAAGTCGATTAGAAGGCGTGTGAATTGGAGAGGCGCCCTGGTTAACCAGAACCGAGGAATTTATGTTGAAACGTCTCTTACTTATTACCCTGGCCGGAGCAGTTGCAGCAGGCATGGGATACGCAGAACAATCCACGAAGAAGATCATCATTCCAGTCACAAGGACCTCGCCGACCAGCGGCAAGCAGATGTACGGCAATTATTGTGCGCCGTGCCACGGCGTCGACGGCAGGGGAAATGGCCCCGCCGCAACCGCGATGAAGGTTCGGCCCACGGATTTGACCGGTTTGTGCAAGAAGAACCATGGAAGGTTCCCCGACACGCATATCGTTACAGTGCTGCAGTTTGGCTCTGAAATGCCGTCACACGGATCGGTAGAAATGCCGGTCTGGGGTCCGATTCTTGGTAAGATGGATCAGAGTAATCCCCAGGATAAGCAACTCAGAATCAGCAATCTGAGCCGTTACCTGGAGAGCATCCAGGCAAGGTAAGGGTTTTAGCGGCACTTTTGCTCCCTGCCTGGGGCTGTACGCCCCGAGGGAGCTGATGAGCAAACCGCACAAACCCAGACCTGCCACGATCCAGAAGGCGCCCCAAGCTTCAAAGCCCAAGGCGCCTTTTGAACGGAATCACGAGAACCCTCCCCCGCTCCGCAACGAGGAAACCCGCGACTCCCCGCGAAAGCCCTATTCGAAAAACACCGGACCACAATCAACTTCTTCAAGTTTGGGGGCCCGCGTGAACCGCCGCGCGGCGGATCGGCTGCGCGCCGGGCACCTGTGGGTCTACGCCTCCGACGTTGAATCGATCGAGGCGGGCGAAGGCGAGGCTCCGGCGCTGCTTCCTGTGGCGGATAGCCGCGGACTGCTTCTGGGCACGGCACTTTACAGTCCGTCTTCGCAAATTGCGCTGCGGATTGTTTCCAGGGAAGCTCTGAATGAGGGCGCCTGGCTTAAGCTGCTGGGGGCGAGACTTGGCGCGGCCATTGCCCGGCGCAGGCCACTGCTGAATGAGGAAACCAACGCCTGCCGTCTTTGTTTCAGCGAGGCCGACGAACTGCCTGGCCTGGTGGCGGACAAGTATGGCGACCTGGTGATTCTGCAGCTTCTGACCAAGGGGCTGGACTCCGCCGGGGTTCGAGACGTCTGTGTCCGCGTTCTCCGCGACGAGTTGCAACCGGCATCCATTCTGGAACGGCCGGACCCGCGCATGCGCGAGTTGGAGGGGCTGAATGCTCCGGGGATTGCACCCTTGTGGACAGCGACACCGGATGCGCCGACTAGCAGTATCCAATTCAAGTTGAATGGCCTGCAGTTTCATTACGACGCCAATGCGGGGCAAAAGACGGGAGCCTTTCTCGACCAGCGCGCCAACTACGCGGCCGCGCAGGAGTGGGCGCAAAGGCTGGGCGCAAGAGGCCGGGCACTGGATGTTTGCTGCTACCAAGGCGGATTTGCGCTTCATCTGGCCAAGGTTTGCAGCCACGTAACCGGAATTGATGCCTCGCGCGCATCACTCGAAGTTGCGGAGCGGAATCTGGAGGCCAATCGCGCGGATATTGGCGCAGAGGTGGATTGGGTGGAGGCCGATGCCTTCAAGATACTGCGCGACTGGTCGGACGCGGGCGAGCGATTCGATGCAATTGTGCTCGATCCCCCGGCCTTTGCCAAAACGAAGCGGGCAGTCGAGGGAGCCCTGCGGGGCTACAAGGAGCTGAACCTGCGCGCGCTGCGGATGATGAAACCCAACGGTCTACTGATGACTTTTTCGTGCAGCCACCATGTGAGTTGGGAAGAGCTCGAAGGCACAGTGGCCTCCGCAGCTGCCGATGCGCACCGGCGCGTGCGCCTGCTGGAGCGCAGAGGCGCAGCGCCTGACCATCCCGTGGTGCTGAACCTGCCGGAGACCGAATACTTGAAGTGCCTGGTGCTGGAGGCGGAGTAGCCGGCCGAATCTCAGGCGCGGCTGGTGCGACGGTGGGTGGTCCAGCGCGGAAAGAACCTCGAACGCCATGTCGCCGTCGAAGAGGGCGTCTTCCCGGAGGCCGCCTCCTGATTCGCCGAGGCGGAGGGTCGAAGCTGCGCCAACACTTCCTTAACCTGAGCCCGGAGAGCCTCAACCTCGAGGGTGCAGGAGCGCAGGTAGGCTGAAACGGTGAGTCCGGCCTCTGCGGCGCGGGCGTGCAGTTGCGCAGATTCGGCCCGACTGAGGCGGAGGGTGATGCTGGTCGACTTGCGCCTCTCACCGAGCAGGGATTTGGTTGGGCACTCCGGTTCAGGATCGGGCACCGCTTGGTTCATTTCTTTGTAGGTCTCGTCGTCCGGCTGTGGATGGCGGTAACGAGCGTGGGTTCTGAGAGCCTGCTCGTAGCTGAGGGTGACGATATCGTCGGCAAAGTCGTCCTGGTCAGAAGCAGGCGGAGGTTTTTGCGGGGGCGCAGTGAGAGCCGCGAGAAGGCCGGCAAAGCTGGCCGCTGCGGAAGAGGGTGAAGCTGCTGCGGGTTCCTGCATAGCAGGAGCTTACGCAAACGTTGCGGCGACCATGAGTGATTCCCGCCTGATCGAGGCACAGAGCTTCCCTGATTGGGACGGGCAATCGTCAATGCCGAAATGAAACCGCTGCGCGGCAGTTAAGAGGGAAACCCGGCAGCAGCTGGGTTGAGCTGCTCGGGCTCAGGCACCTCGCGACCAGGAAGGCGCAGCAGATGACCTACCGCTTCGGCTGTCATCGGTTTGGCAAAGAGATAGCCCTGGCCAAAGCGGCAGCCGAGTTGGCGCAACAGGCGTAATTGCTCGCGCGTCTCGATCCCTTCGGCGACTACGTCCATGCCGAGAACGCGCGCCAGTTCAATGATGGTGCGAACGATCTGGAGCGGCTGATCTCCGTCGGTCATGCGGCCGACAAAGGAGCGATCAATTTTCAATACGTCGAAGGGAAACGAGTGGAGGTAATTGAGGGAACTGTAACCGGTGCCGAAGTCGTCCATGAGCAAGGAGACGCCGAGAGCGCGCAGTCCGCCCAGCACGTCAAGGGCGGTGCTCATGTTAGGGATGAGGCTCGACTCGGTCATCTCGAGGCCCAATTGGCAGCTTGAGGTGCCCGATTGGAGCAGAAGAGATTCGACATGGTCGGCCAGCCCCTGGCGGGAGAACTGTCGTGCGGACAGATTGACGCAGACGCGCAGGGTGTTATTGGAGGGGTCTTCGAGATTCCACGCCTGAATCTGGCTGCACGCCTCGGCCAGGCCCCAGTCGCCGATGGGCAGGATCATTCCGCATTCTTCGGCCTGGGGGATGAAGTCGCCGGGAGCGATCACTCCGCGCTCAGGATGGAGCCAGCGGATGAGAGCTTCGACGCCGACGATTCTGCGCGTTGAGAGTTCAACTTCAGGTTGATAGTAGAGCACGAACTCATGCCGGTCGAGCGCGCGGCGCAGGTCGGAGTAGCGGGGCCAGGATTGTGCGCCGATTTTTCGTTCACCGGCGCGCGCCTTTCGCAATCCATTCCGAGTGAAGGCTTTGCGCAGCCTGCGCAACTCAAGCAGGCTCGACACCATGTCGGCGAGACTTTGCAGCATGTTCAGTTCATCGGGGGTCATTCCGTTCCGGGACTGTCCGGCGAAGACAGTCAAGACCCCGAGGATCCTGCCGTCTGAACAGCGCACCGGGGCGCCGGCGATGAAGGTCAGTTCCGGATGGCGGAGTACCAGCAGATGCCCCTCGAACTCCGGCCGGCTTGTGACATCCGGAATCACCACCGGACCATTCGCGCTCAGCACCATCTCGAAGATGGAGCTTTTCCGTGGGAGTTCAAGGATGTTGGGACCCCAGTGCGACTTGATCCAGATGCGGCTATCGTCGGCAAAGCCGAGACCGGCCGATTCGGCATGAAAGTATTGGGCGGTGAGCCGCGTAATGACGTCGTAGCCGGGTTCGGGTTCGGTGTCAAGGATTCCGATGCAAGCGAGCGCGGCCAGCCTGGCGCCCTCCTGCTGCTGGTCAGTCTTGAAGTTCTCCAACACTTCATTTGGCATTTCTGCTCCGGACCCGGCTTTCCCGCCAGATTCTTCCTTCAGGGCAACGTCGAACCTTCCGCACACGCTGTGCTGGGAAGGGGTAGTGACGGCTACGAAACCCTCTCTGTCGATTTGAGCGCACAGAAGGGACCGGGAACGCCGTTGATCAGAGTTCCTGCGCAGCCCAGTCTTTCTGTTATCGGATGGAGTATGGAAAGGCTTGAGCCCGGGGCGCGGCTGTTCGCCGGGAAACAGCCGCGGCAAGGGTGGGAACTACTTGACGGATTTGGGTTTGCCCGTTTCGGTCCAAAGGAAAGTGAGCTGGTCGGCGTCGTCCTGTATCTTCTGGTCCACGCTGACACCGGACGAGTGGCCGCCGGCAAGGCTGTAGTGGAGCAGGATGGGCCGGTCGCTGGATGAGGCTGCCTGCATGAGTGCGGTCATCTTGCGGGCATGGAGCGGATCGACGCGCGTGTCACTGTCTCCGGTGAAGAAGAGGATGGCGGGGTAGGCTGTGCCGGCCTTCACGTTCTGGTAGGGCGAGTACTTGAGAAGGTAGGGAAACTGCTTCTCGTTTTCGGCGGAGCCATACTCGGTGGTCCAGTAATAGCCCACCTTGAACTTCTGATAGCGAAGCATATCGAGGAGCGGATATCCGCAAACGATGGCGGAGAAGAGCTCAGGATGCTGCGTCATGGCAGCTCCCATGAGCAGCCCACCGTTGGAGCGGCCGGTAATGGCAAAGTGCTCCGGCGACGTGTACTTGTTGGCGATCAGGTATTCGGCGGCGGCGAACCAGTCGTCGAACACGTTCTGCTTTTTCTCAAACATTCCCTGCTCGTGCCAGTGCTCGCCGTACTCACCGCCGCCGCGCAGATTGGGAACAGCGAACCAGCCCCCCTGCTCCATCCACCAGGCGTAAGCGGGGCTCCATGCCGGGGTGATGTTCACGTCGAAGCCTCCATAACCGGTCATCAACAGGCGCTCCGTGCCATCCTGCCTGATGCCTTTTTTGCCGGCAATGAACATGGGAACCCGGGTGCCGTCCTTTGATTTGTAGAAGACCTGCTTGAGTTCGTACTGGCTGGTATCGAAGGGGACTTCAGGTTTGGCGAAGACCTCTCTCTTGCCGGTGACCGAGTCGAGGCGGTAGATCGTGGGCGGTTGAATGAAGGATTGAAAATTGAAGAAGCCGTAGCGATTGGCGGGCCTGCCGTAGACGCCCGATGCGGAGCCGATTCCATCGAATTGGATGGTTCCGGCCGGTTTGCCTTCCAACGTGTACACGCTGGTCTCCGACTTCACATCCTTCAGCCGCACCACGTAGATCTTGCCGCCCACGATGGAGAAGGCATCCATTACATCCGACGCTTCGGGAACGATGGTGGTCCAGGCGTCGGGCAGGACACCGGGATCGGCGCGGAGGATGCGGCCCATTGGCGATTTGTAGTCGGTTTTTGCGTACCATGCGCCCTTGGCATAGATCACTGAGAAGCGCGAATCCAATCCCCAGACAAGGACGTCGAAGGGCGAATCGGGCTTGGTGAGATCGCGGAAGACAATATCGACGCGCCTGGCGGGCACACCGCGATCGATCTCGATGACAAGGTAGTGGCCGTCGTCGGTGATTTCAGGAGCGAACAGGTCGTTGGGGCCGAGCGGCTCGCCATGGAACTCGCGGCCGAACACGAGAGTGTCGCGCACATTGCGCGTGCCCAGAACATGCTGGTAAAGGAGCGTTCCCTCCTTATTGTTGCGCGCGTAGTAGACGCTCTTTCCATCGGGAGCGATGCTTACGCCCAGGTAGCGTGCCGAGGGCAACTCATCTTCGAGGGTCTTGCCGGTCTTTACGCTGAAGAGCCGCACAGTGGCCTCGTCCGCGCCGCCGAGCCGGACTCCGTAGGCGATCAGCGAGCCATCGCGGGAGACATCCTCGATCTGCACCGAGGTGTTGGGATCGCGGGAAAGAACGGCGGGATCAATGAGGCGTTCATCCTTACCCGTCCAGCCATGGCGAATGTAGATGGAGGACTGGCCCTCTTCGGCCAGCCGCTTTTGAAAGTAGTAATTGCCGTCGCGCTCAATCGGCATGGACCAACTGGGAACCTTCTCCAGCGACTGAAGGTCGTCCACGACCTGGGGCAGGATGCGGGCCTGCTTAAAGTACCGGGACGTATAGGCATTTTCGGCATCGATGAAGGCGCGCGTCTCAGGGCTTTTGGCGTCTTCAAGCCAGCGGTAGTCGTCTGTGATTTTTGTGCCGAAGTAGTTATCGACGACGGGCACCTTATCGACAGCGGGTGGAGGGGGCAGGGTAATTCCGTCACGGCCGTGAATGGTCTGCGCCCCTGCGCCGACCCCGAGAATCAAGGCAACTCCAAAAGCGACAAAAGACTTCATCCAATATCTCCCTTGGCAAGAATATCCGGGGATTGCGGTTGGGCAATGGACGGAAACGAGCGACCCGATGGCGATGAGCAAGGTTATGCCACTGAATGGTAACGCCGCGATCACGCGCAACCCCGATAGAATCTAGTTAAGTGACAGAGCCGCCTTCAAGTCAAACGGACCAGCCGCCGGAATCAAGATGGGCGCGGGGCCTTGCCATGCTGCGCCCGTCGCACGCGCACTCTGCATTCAGCGCGACGGTGGTGCTGATGGCGTCGACGTTTCTTTCGCGCATTATCGGATTGGTCCGGGTCAAATACATCGTTTGGCTCTTTGGCAGCGGGATGCAGGCCGATGCGTTGAACGGCGCGTTTGTGCTGCCGGACATGATTTCATATTTTCTTGTGGGCGGGGCGGCATCCATCACCTTTGTCACCATTCTGACGCGCTATCGGGACTCGGGGCGTGAGGCGGAGGGTGAGCGATCGCTCTCGGTCATTCTGACCACCATGTACCTGGTGCTGGGAACCGCGATCGTACTGGCCGAAGTGATTGCGCCGTGGTATATCCACTGGTGGTTTCCGGGGTTCGATGCAACCAAGGCGGCGCTGTGCGTGAAACTCACGCGCATTCTGCTGCCGGCGCAGTTGTTCTTTTTTGCCGGCGGCGTCTTCGGCGCCGTGTTGCTGGTGCGCAAGCAATTCAATGTGCAGGCGGTAACTCCGCTGATCTACAACATGGGCACGATTGTGGGCGGCATCCTGCTGGTAAAACAATTGGGCGTTTCTTCGCTTGCCATTGGCACGGTGGCGGGCGCGTTGTTCGGGCCGTTCTTGCTGAATGCCTATTTTGCGCGGCGGGCCGGCACGCACTACAAGCCGATTCTTGACTGGCACGATGAGGGCTTGCGCGAGTGGGTGCGGCTATCGCTGCCGCTGATTGTCGGCGTTTCACTGGTGACGGCCGATAGCTGGATCATTGCCCACTTTGCCTCGAAGACCAGCGGCGCAGTCTCTCTGATGAGCTATGCCAAGCAGATTTTCACCGCTCCCATGGCGGTGCTGGCGCAGGCGGCGGGCGCAGCTTCAATGCCGTTCTTCGCGAGCCTATGGGCCAAGGAGAAGCGCTTCGAGTTTGCCACCGTCGTGGCAGACTCTGTGTCGAGGGTGGCCTGCCTTGGGCTGCTGGCAGCCTCGGCCATGGCTGCGCTGGGCAGGCCGCTGGTGGACCTGCTCTTCATCGGCGGGCGTTTTTCCGCGGCCGATGCGCAGCAATGCGCCGCCTATTTTGCCGTATTTTCGTTTTCCATGTTTCTGTGGTCGGCTCAAGCCATCTATTCGCGCGCTTTTTATGCGGCAGGAAACACCTTTGCGCCCATGGCTGCGGGGACGGTGATTACGGTGATTTCGCTGCCCATCTATGCAGCGTTCTATCACTGGTATGGGGCGATGGGACTGGCCTTTGCCTCGGATATCGGGATCGCCCTGCAGACCTTGACGATTGCACTTCTGCTGCACCAGCGGCACATGGTTTCCCTGGCCAGCCTGGACTATGCCGAGCTGGGCCGGTGCCTGCTGGCCAGCGTTGCGAGCGGCGCAGCGGTGTGGGTGGTCTTTTCATGGCTGGGCGGGGTCGGCGGTGAAGCATTTGGGCGCGCACCTGCCTGCGGAGAGCCGGTGGAGCGATCTTGCGGTGCTGCTGGCGGGAATGGCGCTTTGGGTAGCCGTGACGGGGCAGGTTCTTGAAAAGTCCGGATCGGTGCTGCCCAGCGTGGCGCGAAAGCGGCTGCGGCTGGGATAGGGCAGCCGTTCGCCAGGCAAACCTGCAGGCAAAAAGGCCCCTGCTGCCGCAGAGGCCTTCCTGGTCGAGCGAAAGATGAGTACCTTAAGCCGAAACTGCCTTGGGCGTCTCGGTCGCCGGCGCCGGAGCGGCTGAGGACTTGGCATCCGGCTTGCGGATGTCGATGCCACCCTTGAAGTAGGCGCCATCTTCGATGCTGATGCGGGCGGCGGCTACATCGCCGGTGAGCGAACCCTCGGCGCGAATGTCAACCCGGTCGGTTGCGGCGACATTCCCCTTGACCTTGCCCAGAACCACGATTTCGCGGGCGTTGATGCTGGCGGATACCTGTCCGTTGCGGCCGACGGTGAGGCGGTTGCCGGGCAGATTGATGCTGCCTTCGATTTTGCCGTCGATAAACAGCGACTCGGTTCCTGTGATTTCGCCTTTGATAAACAAGCCTTTACCGATTGTGGCCTGTTCACCGGTTGGGGGGGCGGGGCGTGCTGGTTCAAACGTCGGGGGTGCGGGCATAGGTCGGGCGGGCTCCGGGGTGGGATTGGGTGTCATTGATCCAGACTGGGTGGGTTTCCACATAGCGCTCAAGAGAGTTCCTTTTCTGTCCTGGTGGGACTGTGTTTCCAAGGCAGGGGCCAATTCTGTGGTCCCAAAACTAGTTCTGCGGACTGCGAGACAATTCAGATGCCTTTGCAGTTGGATTCAATTCTTGCCCGGCGTTCCCAGGCAGGTCACTGCAGGTATTCTAATCCGTCGCGGCGCGGATGCGCGCGTGTCGAGGTTACGTCGGTTTGCCGGTTGCCGACTGTGATAACACTATACAACCAGAAAAGTGGGGAAAGTCGCTCCACACCCCAGTCGAGGACGAGATGGATCACAGAGCGGGAATCCTGATGTTGAGTGTCGGAATGGGGCTGGCAGCGCTTTCGTCCAGCCGGGCTTGCGCCCAGGAACAGCCCTATGACGTTGTCATACTCCATGGCCACATCATCGACGGGACCGGTTCGCCGTGGTATTCGGGGGACGTAGGGATTCGCGAGGGTAGGATTGCGGCAATCGGGAACCTTGCGGGTGCACCTGCCAAGCGGACCATCGATGCGAGCGGAAAGGTGGTCGCGCCCGGATTCATCGACATGCTGGGCCAATCGGAACTGACGATTCTGGTCGACCCGCGGCTGCCTTCCAAGATTTTCCAGGGCATTACGACTGAGATTACCGGCGAGGGCAACTCCGTTGCGCCGGTGAACGACGCGATGCTTGCGGCGGACCGCGCGGGGTACGAGCACTACCACATCACGCCGGATTGGCGAACGTTGCGACAATACTTTGCGCGCATTGAAAAGCAGGGTATGGGAATCAACATGGCCAGCTATGTGGGCGCCACCTCGGTGCGGCGCATGGTGCTGGGCGATGCCGATGTGCAGCCCACGCCCGCGCAACTCGACCAGATGAAGGCGCTGGTAGGCGACGCGATGCGCGACGGGGCCGTGGGCCTTTCGACGGCGCTGCAATATGCGCCCGCGCCGTATGCGAAGACAGATGAGTTGATTGCTCTGGCCTCAGTGGCCGGCGAGCACGGCGGGATTTATGCCACGCACATGCGCAGCGAGGGCGATGCGGTTCTCGCGTCGATCGACGAGGCGGCGCGTATCGGCCGCGAGGCGCATCTTCCTGTGGAGATATGGCACCTGAAGGCCGCGGGCAAGGCGAACTGGGGCAAGATGCCGCAGATTGTGGCCAAGATTGACAGCTACCGCGCGGCCGGACTGGACATCAGCGCCAATACCTACGCCTACACCGCATGGTTCAACACGTTTTCCGCTTTTATTCCGCCGTGGGCCCACGACGGGGGCGATGCAAAGCTCGTCGAGCGCCTGAAGGACCCGGCCACGCGGGAGCGGATTCGCAAGGACTTGCTTTCGACGGGAAAGGACTCCGCCGGCGAAGAGTGGGATAACGAGTGGCAGGAGATTCCGGGGCCGGAGTCGATTCTGATTGCGGTCGTGCAGAATCCAGACATGCTGCCGTTGCAGGGGAAGCGGCTCTCTGAAGTGGCGGCGCTTTGGCATGAAGACCCCATCGACGCACTCTGCGATTTGCTCATCAAGGACAAGGCCTTTACCTCGGTCGCTGTGTTTGGCATGGACGAACCGGACGTGCTGCTGGCGCTGAAGCAACCATGGGTATCGATCGACAACGATTCGCAGGGGACTTCCCCGGAAGGACTGCTGGGACAGGAACATCCGCATCCCCGCGCCTACGGAACATTTCCGCGGATACTGCGCAAGTATGTGCGCGAAGAGCATGAACTGACGTTGCCGGAGGCGATTCGCAAGTTCACTGCTTTGCCCGCGCAGCGCCTGCGGCTGACCGATCGGGGAGTGCTGAAGAAAGGCATGTGGGCCGATGTGGTGGTTTTCGACCCGGCAACCATTCGCGACAAGTCAACGTACGAGAATCCGAACCAGTTGGCTGAAGGCATGGAAGACGTGCTGGTGAACGGCGTGCCCGTGATCGCGGACGGCAAGATGACCGGGGCGCTGCCGGGTAAGGTGCTGCGCGGCGAAGGATATGTGCCCTAGGACGATGCGCGAGATGGCCGATTGCCCTACTCTTAACTCATGATCGATCGCGAACTGGTGGCGCGGATTGCCCGCTCCGCGGGCCGGAAGGCGGGATACAAGCAGCTGGTGCGCGAGCTGGGGCTGGGTGGCGGGCGCGAGCGGCGCCTGCTGCTGGAGCAACTGGCGCGGCTGACGGTGCGCGGCGAGCTGACCAAGCTGGATCGCGATACCTGGAGCATTCCGCGTCCGGTTGGGTACTCGCGACAATCTGGTGGCGGGGCGCCTGGACCTGCATCGCGATGGATACGGTTTTGTGCGGCCCAACGCGCGGCAGGCTTCCGGAATTGTCGAAGACATTTTTGTTCCACCCCCTGAAATCAATGGCGCCATGCAGGGCGACCAGGTGCTGGTTGAGGTGGAGCCGCCAAAGGCAGACGGACGGCGCATGGGCCGCATTGCGCGCGTCTTGGAACGGCGCAATCCAACCGTGGTGGGAGTGTTTCACGCTGCGAGGTCGGACCGCGAGCAGGGAGACCATGTCGTTCCATTCGACGAGCGGATGACGCAGCACATTCTGATTCCGCCGGGCCAGGAGCTGCCCGCCGCGCACGCTTTATCGACACCGCATCGTGTACTCGGCGCTGAAACAGTCGCTCGTCCAAAACTTGAAAGCCCGGAGGGCCTGGAAGGCCTGGTGGTCGATGTGGAGATTACGCGCTGGCCGACGCCAACGCGGCCCCCAATCGGTCGCGTGATTGAAGTGCTGGGCGATCCGGAAGATTTTGGTGTCGATGTGGAGATGATGATCCGCAAGCATCAACTGCCGCGGATCTTTCCTGAGAACGTGCTGGCCGAGGCGCGCGCCGTAGCGCATCTGGACCTTGATGAGGTAAAGCGGCGCAAGGATTTTCGTTCCCTGCCGATTGTGACCATCGACGGCGAAACGGCCAGGGACTTTGATGATGCAGTCCTGGTGAACGAGCGCGCGGACGGGGGCTACGAGTTGCAGGTGCACATCGCCGATGTGGCCGAATATGTGCGCTCGGGGACAGACCTGGACCTGGAAGCGCGGCTGCGCGGAACCAGCGTCTACTTTCCCGACCGCGCGATTCCGATGTTGCCGCAGGAGCTTTCGACGAACATTTGCAGTTTGCGGCCCGGCGAAGAACGGCTGGTGTTGAGCTGCATCCTGCAACTGGATGCCGATGCCCGCATCGAGAGCTACGAGATTGTGGAGGGCGTGATCCGCTCGTCGGCGCGGATGACTTACACCGCGGTGCACGCGATTCTTGAAGGCGATGAGGAGACGCGTGCGCGGTACGCGAATCTTGTGCCGAACTTCGAGCGCATGCAAAGGCTGGCCATGCTGATGAACAAACGGCGCGAAGAGCGAGGGAGTATCGACTTTGACCTGCCCGAGCCGGTGATCGAGTTTGACGAGCAGGGGCAGATGCGGGGAGTGACGAAGTCCGAGCGGACGTGGGCTAACCGGCTGATTGAGGAGTTCATGCTGGCGGCCAATGAGTGCGTGGCGACGTGGCTTGAAGATATGGGCGTGCCGTCGCTCTATCGCATTCATGAGAAGCCGGAGCCGCGGCGCGTGATCCAGTTTGAGGAGCTGGCTGCGAGTTTCGGTTATTCACTGGGTCTGGGCGCGCTGCCGGTGAAGCGCATTCAGACGCGTGGCGACCGGCGGGACGCGCAGCGCAGCGGCCGCACTGTGCGCACCCACGAGGTGGCCGAGGATATTCCGGTGACCCCGCGCATGTATCAGAAGCTGGCCGCGCGTATCGAGGGCAAGCCGGAAGAGCGCATTTTGAGCTACCTGATGCTGCGCTCGCTGAAGCAGGCGCGCTACTCCGAGATTAACGAAGGGCATTTTGCGCTGGCGGCGCCCACTTATACGCATTTCACGTCGCCGATTCGGCGCTATCCCGACCTGATTGTGCATCGCATTGCCAAGACGCTGCTGCGGGCGGGTGTAAAGGGGCAGGGTGACGTGGCCGAAGGGCGGCACAGTTCGCCGTGGACGCACCCGAACGAGGGACTGGGCGGCATCGTGATCAGCCGCAAGAAATCGTTGAACCCTGGTCACGGATATACAGGCGAGCCACCGATTGCTGAGTCGGAGCTGGCGCAGATTGCGGAGGAGACAAGCCAGACGGAGCGCCGCGCCGCTGAGGCCGAACGCGAGTTGGTGGAGTGGAAGAAGGTTCGTTTCATGCAGGACAGGGTGGGCGAGGAGTTTGCCGCGCTGGTGCTGAATCCCGCGAAGTTCGGCCTTTTTGTGGAGCTGACCGACCTGTTTGTCGAGGGGCTGGTGCCGATTGACTACGCTGCGCGACGACCGCTACACGTGGCGGGAGAATACGCACGAGATTATCGGCGAGCGCTGGGGACGGCGCTTTCGCGCAGGGGATCGCGTGCAGGTGATTCTGGATCGGATTCTGGCGCAGGAGCGGAGGCTGCAGTTTTCGATTGTGGAAGAAGGGCTGCCTTTGACTGGGAAGACGGCGGTGCGGTATTCACCCAAGCCTAAAAAGAACAAGCGCAAGGATGATGCATCGCCTTCATCGAAAGCAAAGAAGCGGTTCGGAGGCAAGCGCAAACGGCGCTGAGGCATTTCGAGCCGCAGCGCCGCTTGCAGCGGAGTTCAGAACGCCTTAGGCTCCTGCTTGCTGTGCAGCAAACTTGCCGATGATCGGCAGTTGATACCGCTCTCCCTTGAGGGCCTTCAGCAGGCACAATCACCCATGCCACAAAAATGCGATAGCGATCCAATCAGGAAGAATGATCCACCCGAGCACTGGAATCACCATTAGCATCAAGCCGATCGCGAAGACAGGCAATGCCCAAGAAGATGCGACTGCCAGGAGTGAAATCGTATGTAGGAGTTTTTGTTATAGGGTTCGACGATCAGGAAGATGATCGCGGGAATGATGGTGACGTAGGCAAGGGCACCGGCAGCATTGTCTGAGAGGCCGGACTGAGCAGGCTGGGGCGGTGGGAAGTCGGACATGGTTGCTCCTTTGGGATGGAAAACAAAGCCGGAATAAAAACAGCCAGGTTCACCGCCGGGAGAAGCGCGGGTTGACCTTAAGCCGCTGGATGAATGTCCGGGCGGCAAGAAGTGAATATCGATCAGGCTGTCCCTATGAATCCCGCAGCCTTTGAGGCTCTATTTGTTTGCCTGCTGCTCCGCCAGTTGGCCGATGAGGGGCAGCTTGAACCGTTCGCCATTAAAAGCCTTGATGAGCACGATGATCCAAAGAATGAAGAAGCCCAGGCCTATCAGCGGCCACATGAACAATGTCATCCAACCGAAGAAAGGTATTCGACCGATAATCATCATCCCAATATCGACAGCGATATAGGCGATGGCAAGAAAGATGGACTGCCAGGAGTGGAAGCGCACATAGGGGTTTCGGTTGAACGGTTCGATGATGAGGAAAACAATCGCCGGAATGATCGTGACGTATGCGAGCCCGCCGGCGGCGTTGTCAGAGAGTCCGGATTGGTTTACGACGGATGGGTTCTGGTCTGACATCGACCCTCCTTGCAAATGGCACTCCGGATGAACCGCTGCAGCCATGCCGTGCCGAAGGGTTGGTTCGCCGGTCAGGGCAATTCCTGTACCGAAACGTACAGGCACTACCCGGTAACATCCATCTGCAAACAGAATCCTGAGAAGGTTAAGCACTGCCCCAGGAACGCTGATTGAAGCCTGGTTGCACCATTTCTGATCCGGGCTCTTTACCCTATCGCGCTGCCACCGGCACAGACGCACTACGGAGCTCCGCGAGGTTTGGATTCGCCAACAGGAAACCGTGAAATCGGACTATTGTCAAGAGAATTCGCGGAATTCAGGGGAGTTACTCCTGCTGGGAGGGTGCCAGTAGCTCCGCATCGTTGTTGCGAACATTTCCCACGCGGCCGCTGACGGGCCAAGCGCGCATCTTTTCAGCGGGGTAGGGGCGGAGCAGGTCGATTGGCGGCCGGGCGGGATCGCCGGCATCAAGCCAGCGGGTGTAGTCGCGCGGTTCCAGAATCACCGGCATGCGGTTGTGGATGGGCTCCATCAGCGCATTGGGGTCGGTGGTGAGAATGGTGAAGGTCTCGAGCGCCTCACCCTCCTTGGGTTGCCAGCGCTCCCACAGGCCGGCGAAGGCGTACGGACCCCCGTCGCGCAGGGCGATTGCGTAGGGTCGCTTGTTTTTGGGGTCAAGCTTCTGCCACTCGTAGAAGGCGTCGGCGGGCACCAGGCAGCGGCGCTTCTTGAGAGCCTCGCGGAAGGCAGGTTTTGCGGCGATTTCTTCGGCGCGGGCATTGAAGGTGGAGTAGCCGAGTTTGGCGTCTTTGGCCCAAAAGGGCACCAAGCCCCAGCGAAGCAGGGCGAATTCGCGCTGGGCTGAGTCGCGATTCAACCGCACGACAGGTTGCACGCTTTGCGGAGCGGCGTTGTAGGTGGGCGCGAACCAGGGCATATCTTCGAGCTCGACGCCGAACCAATCGGCGAGAACTTCCTGGGTTGATTTACGAGCAAATCGGCCGCACATAGAGGGAGGATATCGTGACGGAGAGCGTGGAGGGCAACCCTCAAGCTTGAGGCTGCCTGGCTATCCCGTACAATAGCGTTTGGGAGCATGACGAATGGCGCACATGGTTTTTTGCGTTCGCAACAAGAAAGAAATGGAGGGTCTGGAGGAGCCACCTTTTGACTCGGAGTTTGGACAGAAGATTTATAAGAATGTCTCGAAAGAGGCCTGGGGCGAGTGGGTCAATCACCAGAAGATGCTGCTGAACGAGTACCGGCTGCAGCCGTGGACCCCTGACGCGCAGCAGTTCCTTGTGGAGCAGATGGAGATGTTCTTCTTTGGCGAGGGCTCGGCTTTGCCCAAGGAGTACGTTCCTCCCTCGCACTGAGCGTCTTCGGCTGGTGTAAACTTAAACAGAACCCCTGAGGCCGGCTCACCCGAGCCGGCTCGATTGTGTCGGGACGTGGCTCAGCCTGGTAGAGCACTCGCTTGGGGTGCGAGGGGTCGGCAGTTCAAATCTGCCCGTCCCGACCATTAAATCTCTTCTTCTACAATCCCCTTCGCGCCGGCGGTTCCGTTGGCAACTGCCGAGCCACGAAGCACCCCAACCCAGATTTGCAAAGCAAATTTGCCAATCAAGCCTGCGAGGGGTCCGAGGCGGCGCCGAGCATGCGGCAGTTCAAACCTGCCCGTCCCTAGCATTCGCATTATAGGAATACTGAGTTATCAAACTAACAATTCATACGTTAGAGGCCCACTCACCGTACGGGCGCCAATGTGCCTCTCAACGCATAGTCCGGTTTTTAATTCCAGTAGTATCCCGCTCCGCGAAGGAAATCAATCTCGGCGGTCAATGTGGCCGCGAAGAGGGTGATGGCAATCACTGCGATCATGAGGCGAGGAAAACGCTCCGAAAATGTAATGCGTTCTGCTGCCGCGCCGGCAAACAGACGATCGGTTCCGGCCGCGCCCTTGCGAAGACGAGTGGAAGCCGATTCGCGACTACTGGTTCTGCAATCTACCGCGGGACCTTCATTATTAATATGAACTGCCACCCAACTGGACTTACCTGTCTGAACCAGTCGGAAATTCTGCTCTATTGTCGCCATGATCTCCTCAATTCCACTTCAATCCACAAGTTAGTTTAATAAGTCGCGTCCTGCCGAAACGAACGGCGCTTCATAAGCTGATAGATACGAAGCTACTCATTTAGCAGTCTCAATTCAATGGCGAAAACGTGGACAAAGCAAGCATAAGTACTACTACATTAGGTACTTACCAATATGCCGAAGGGGTAACAGTTGTTGATTACCCTGAATCGTTGCGCAGCGACTTTGGCATGCGCCTCGGGGCGTGAATCTAGCTACTTACAAAGCGGAAACTGGGCTAAGTTCTCTTCTATCTTTTGCAGAGCTATGACTTCATATCACCCATCCGGATTACCTACACGGCATGACTAAAGACTGAAGCGTGGTTACCTGAAAATCCTTGGCACGCTCGAAGAAGAACCTGAAGAGGCAAGATTTCCTCAGGCGCTTGGAATAGGTGAGGTCAATCAGGAAGGGAAGAGAGTCCCGGACGGCGTGTGCAGCGATGTCATTCGCGGGCGGCGGCGCGGGGTTTGCGGCTGCGACGCGCCGAGCAACCCGGCAATCTCGCGCAACTCGGCGCGTGCGGCGCCAATGGTGGCGGCAGCGGATTCGAGGCGCTGGCTCTGCTCCCCTGCCGGGATCGGCAAACGTGGCTGCGGATCGGGCCGGCGAGCCTGCCCCAGGGCGTGCCGCGCGCCGGAAAGGGTGTAGCCCTCCCCATGAACGAGTCGCTTGATTTCAAGCGCCAGTTCCACGTCGCGCCGTCGATAGAGACGCTGGCCGGTGCCACTCTTGTTTGGCTTGAGCTGGGGAAACTGAGTTTCCCAGAAACGCAGCACGTAGGTTTCAACTTTGCAAATACGGGCTACGTCCCCAATCTTGAAGTAGAGGCGGTCGGGGATCGAAGGCGGTTCTTGGACGCGCTTCCGGGAGAGTTGCGTGGCCATAGCGTAGTCGAGGGCGTCGCCAATTGTGCCGGCGGAAGCGCTGCTCTAGAGGCAGTATAGGCCAGTGATTGCACTCTTTGTGAAGCAAAATCAACGAATCAATGCATCTTTTCTCAAGCCGCACCCCTTTTCAGGAGCCAGGAGGTCCGACAAGAATGCGATTTTGCTCCTGGCTGACCCGCTCAGGCAGGATCGGACGAGGCGATTGGAGCGCGAGCGGGGGAATGTTGCGGAGCGGCGCGGAGGTACTGCACCGGCCAACTCGCCGTTTCACCCAGGGCGGTTGCCGCGTGGAGCGGCCAATACGGATCGCGCAGCATCTCGCGGGCCAGGAACACCAGATCAGCCTTACCCTCGGCTACGAGCTCGTTGGCCTGGTTTGGATCGGTGATCATACCCACGGCTGCCGTTGGAATGCCGGCCTCAGATCGGATTCGAGCCGCAAAGGGTGCTTGAAAGCCGGGTCCGACGGGAATGCGGGCATTGGGAACCTGTCCGCCGGAAGAAGCGTCGACCAGGTCAACGCCATGCGCTTTGAAAAGGCGCGCAAGCTCAACAGAGTCGTCGATGGACCAGCCGCCCTCGACCCAATCTGTCGCGGAGATGCGGACGAAGAGAGGGAGGTGCGACGGCCACTCGGCGCGGACTGCGTCCACAACTTCGAGCGCGAAGCGGGTGCGATTCTCAAAGCTGCCGCCGTAGGCGTCCTTGCGCACATTGGCGAGCGGCGAGAGGAACTCGTGAATCAGGTAGCCGTGGGCCGCGTGAATCTCGACGTAGTCAAATCCTGCAGCGAGGGCACGGCGCGCGGCAAGGGCAAAGGCGTGGATGACTTCGGCGATTCCTGCCTGATCGAGGGCCTGCGGTACTCCATAACTGGAGAGAAAATGCTACGGCGCTTGGCGCGGCGGGTTGCCAGCCGCCTTCCTCGGGAAGCACCAGCCGCTCACCTCCAAAGGGTGGCGACATGCTTGCTTTGCGTCCTGCATGCGCCAATTGGATTCCGGCACGCACGCCCTGCGACTGGATGAAGCGGGCGATGCGTTGCAACTCTGGAATGTGGGCATCTTTCCAGATGCCCAAGTCGGCGGGGGAGATCCGGCCTTCCGGCAAGACGGCGGATGCCTCAAGCGTGAGCAGGCCTGGACCGCCTTGAGCGCGGGCGCCGAGATGCACAAAATGCCAATCGCTGGCGAAGCCGTCTCGGGATGAGTACTGGCACATGGGCGAGACGCCGATGCGATTGGCGAAGGTGACGGAGCGAAGCTGAAAAGGCGAAAAAAGAGGATGGCTCATGATGGGCGGGTCCAGTCCGGTGCCTGAAAGATGAAGAATGCCTGTCTAAATGGATGATGGAAAGCCGGAAGGGATGCAAAGAGGGTGGATCGAGGGGCTATGAGAAAAGAAACATGGCCCGCCGCGATGAACCGCGCACAGCCGAGGCTCACCACGTCCTGGTCCGGCCGCGGCCTCTCTATGACCAAATGCCGTGGTTGGGCTGCTACTGCTTCTTGAGCACAGCCGTCCCTCTTTCATCGCTGAGGATGGCGCTCTCAAGCTTTCGAAAATCCCCGGCCTTGGTCGCGGGAATCTCAACCTGGCGGACCACGTATTCGCGTTCGTAGTGCAGAACGCTTCCTTTTGCTGTCATCGCGGAGTGATAGCTGGCGAAGCCCGTATCAATGTCCACTGGGTCAGGGGAATCGTCTACCACATACCCCGGCGGCAGGGTGATGTCAAAGCTGTCGTGCCAGCGGCCGGTGGCATTCAAGTCGATGGGGATTGTGCGCGGCTTATCGTCAAATGCCAGCGCATCCGAACCGACCACGCGCGGCCGCACCAGCAAAAGCGGGCCAGCCTGATGGGCATATTGGTTGGCCGTGAACTTGTAATGGATTTCCAGCGGCTTATCGAGAGCGGGAGGCTGTACAAACTGGAAGGAACTAAGCGCAACTCCCGGCAAGTCGCGCGCAATGACCGTTTCCCAATAGTCGTGCCGCTCCTTCTCGTCTGTGTACTTGAGGAAGGAGCGAAGATCGGCGCCCTCGGGGCCCGAGTGGGAAGCATCCACGATGCCGGAAAGCGTGCCATCCGGCGCGAGGGTAAAGGCTCCGGTTCGTTCTGTGCCATTCGCGTCCGGTGCAAGCACCGGCAGCTGGATCACCTGGCTTGCATCTCCGGCGCTCAGCGTGCCGTAGCTGCCTTGCATATAGGAACCGAGGTTCCCCACCGGAGTACGTTCGTCGGTGGGATCGAAGATCAGGTAGCGCTTGCCGTCTTTTGCTTTGACAATGGCCTTCAGACGCGGGTCCTGCACGTCCGGCGGCACTTCGATGGCGGTAATCATGTGGTTTCCCAACAAGGAGGGATCCTGCGGGTCGACCACGCCCCGCCTGTCGTCAACCGGAAGATAATAGGCGCGAATCCCGGCTACCTGCAGCATTGAAATCAGCAGCGTCGTTTTGTCTTTGCAATCGCCATAACGGTTGCGAAAAATCTGTGCTGCAGGGTTGGCCTGCAAGCCGCCGATGCCACGCGAAACGATGAAGTAACGAATATTCTTCTGGATGAAGTCTGTAATGCGGACGAGCTTCGTATAGAAATCGGGAGCTCCCGCAATGAGCGTCTGCGCCTGTGCGGTGACCTCGGGCGAGGGATTCGGCCGGTCCGCTTCGAGCTTTGTGACCCACTCGCCGATAGCCCGCCACTGATTATCCACGCCGGCCACGGCGGCATCTCCCCATTGCACTGACATGCGTGCCGCGAGCGCGGCCGAGCTTGGATGAGAAGGCACGTCGCGAAGGATGAGCGCATGCACGTCCCTGACCTCCCAGCGCCAATGATTCGGGACCACTTCGACGGGCGCGACCGGTGCGTAGTTATGCCAGGATTGAGTGTGTGCTCGGCCAGCGGGAAGATCGATTTCAAGCGCCTGAAAGACAACAGGAACCCCGTTCTGGATATCCCAGACTTTCTCCTCCATGTAGGGCTCCATCAGCTCTTCTGACTCGCAAATCTCCACCGCGCCCACGTCCACAGCGGGAGGGTGTGCGATGCGCGTCTTGCGCGTCGAGAGCATGATGGGGATGTCCGTGTCTCCAGCTTCGGTAAAGTCTGTGTCCTGGGCCTGGTACTGCTTTTCGTCGGCGGCAATGGTCCAGACGCGAAAGTAGTTGATCTTCTCGTCTACGTCGTAACTAACGGCGCAGTTATTGCCGCGACCCTGTGGCGCGAGAATTCGAATCGCCTCGCGTTCGCGCTCCACCGCACGGCCCTGGCCGTCGATGGTCTCGACGTATTCGTCGTACAGGATGACCGCCGAGGCGTCCTTGGCGTAATCCGGCGTCGGCGTTTTGGCTGCATCCAGACCCCACTGGGGGACGGGCTGGCCTTTTGAGAACCAGCTTGCGAAACCCGGCGTGCAGGCAAACACGAAAAGACCGGCCAAAATGGTGCGCAGAGAAAAGAGCCCGAATAAAAGCCGCGTATGCCTCATCAGTTTCCTTTGGCCGCCGGTACGCGAGTGAGCACGAGTTGCTGCTGATCAGCTGTGGCTACCTTTTGAAAGAAATCATGAAGATCGGAATAGTACTTGGAGTCAATGAGAGTGAAGTTGTAGGCCATGATTCGCACCACCTCCACCGCGCCGTCGCGCGGCTTGATCTTGATCACCATCGTGGCATTGCTGGGCCAGGAGATGGCGGCTGCCTGCGGCGCGCTCTCAACCGTGTAGCCGGGCGGCAGGCGATAGGTGACATCGTCCTGTTCTTCTTTGGGATAGTGAACATCGATGGGAATGGTGCGTTTGTCCTCGGCCACAAAGGGGTGCCTGGCGTGGGATTCCAGGAAGAGGCCCGGCAGAAAGAAGCGCTTGCCGGTTACGGCGCCCATATTGCCGCTGACCTGCACAGTGGCAATCAGGTTTGTATCCGGATCGTCGAGGCTGAGAAAGTGGTCGAAATCGGCCTGCACTCCGTCTGGAATGTCGGCGCGCACCGCCTCGTTGAACTGCTTCTTCACCTCTTCCGCATCATTCTTGAGCGCCAGTTGGCGCCAGTGAAGGGCGTCCTGCCCGCTCATTACATAGCGAAGGGTTCCTGTAACGTTGCTGTTGGCGTCGATGGTGAGGTCCGCAACTCGCGCTTCGGCGGCCTGCGTGTAGTTGTTGGGAGGGGTCGCGCGCAAGGTGGGCCCGCTGGGCAGGAGGCGAATGCCGCCGGCCACGGTATGCTTCCAATGAAGCAACCCGTAAGGGCACATTGCTTCGCCCGGGTCGAGATAGATCTCTTTACCTCCCACCACGACAATTGCGATGTAGTCGTCGAGCTGGTAGGTGGAGAGATAGCTCGGATCGAAGATGGCCCGATCTCGATTGACGACCTGCATGGGATACGCCTGCAGACCCGCTGCGCGCGCAAGCGCGACATAAAGCAGAGCGAGTTCATTGGCCGAGCCGCTTTTCCTGGTCCACACATCCTCGGCGTCCCGGATTTCCTTCAGCTTCTCCTTCTTGATCTCTGCCTCTGACTTCTCGCGGGTGAAGCTGGTGTTGTCAAGCTTCATTACCGCCTGGTAGATCTTGCGCGCCTTTTGATCTTCGGTGTCTCCCGGAGCAACGATCCCTTCAACAGCCTGCTTGAGTGCCTTGCTGGGGTTGGCGAAATGATCGGTATCCTTTACCCATCGCTTCGATTCAAAATCCCAGAAATCGGTGCCTGAGATGGTGTAGGTGTAATAGAAATTGATGCTCCAGTTCAGGCTGTTCAGCGGAGGCATCCAGTCGTCGGTGGGGATGGGCGGAACATTTGTGATGTCGAATACATAGGCGCCATTGACGTTGTGGGTCATCTTCCCATCTCCACCTGTGTTGACGGCATACATCAACTTGTCGAGCCGATCGCCGCGGCTGTTGGAGATGTTCTCGCCTTCCTTCGACGGGGAAAAGACGTAGTGCGCCTTGTGGACGAAGTAGGGCTGCTGCACTTCCCACTTAGGCGAGGACACGACGCTGTCGTCGTAGCGAAGCTCAAGGCGGTATTCCAGGATGCTGCCCACTTCAACGGCGGGCAGGGTAAAGACCATGGTGTTGACCTGGAGCGTTTTGGTCTTGAAATCCATGAGGTCGGATGGTTTGGTCGTCAACGGAATGATGGTTCCATCCGCATGAATGGTGCGGCCTTTGATGTCAGCCACCGTGAACTGCCCGTGCTCGTAGGGAATGCGAATCGTCGCCAGTTCTTTTCCCTTCTCAGTGAGCACCTTGATGCGCTCGTAATAGCTATGAAAATGAAGGTTGTCGTCGGTCGTCTCTTCGCGGTAGAGGTAGACCGCGGCGGCGCCCGGCGCCTGCGGGTCGGCCGTCATCTGCAGCTCCTCTTTCGTCGGGGGGTCAAACTGTGCGTGCAGGTACGCGGCAGGAGTAACCGCCATAAGCAAGAATGCAATGCGGGTACGAATCTGGAATCGCACGAAACCGTCCTTTGTTCGGAAGCAGTAAGGAGTCTAACCCAATTCTGCAATTAAGTGCAGTGATTGTACTCGGGACTTGCGTCTTGTGAAGTGACGTAAACGACGCGCTCCGTCAGAAAGTAACCTGCCTGTTGACTCTTGAATAAATAATCCTGAGACGAAAGGAGCCGCGCTGCACCGCGTTCCAGTGTCTCAGGTTAAAGCTGGCACACGAGCGGCGACGAACCGCACCGGGCAAGCGTAGACTGGACGGGTTTGGCAATTCGATCGGGCGAGGAAATGTCTGTGATAAATCGGTTTCGCGGTGCGAATGGATTCTTTGTTTTGTTGATGGGCGTGTTGTCGGCACCAGCGTTGATGGCTCAATGGAATCCGCCCAACCCGGTTGTCAGCTTTAAGAAACTGGCAGATGGCCTGGAAGTTCAACAGAAGGATGGAGTGCTGCGGCTGGAAGTGAATTCGCCTGAAGTCTTACATGTTACTTATTCTCCGATTGGAGCGCCCGCGCCCGAACGTGCTTCGGATTGGGTGGTGGTAAAGAAGGACTGGCCCGCAGCAGCGTTTGATGTGACCTCCAATGAGAAGGTGATCACTGTTTCGACAGCGAAGATACAGGTCGTTGTGGAGCGGGAGAGTGGCGCTCTGCATTACATCGCTACGGAGGGATCCGAGGTGACCGGCGCGGGAGCCACGGGACCCGGCTCGACTGGCCCCGGCATGCGCGGCAAGTTGTTGACCACCGACAGCTACCGTTCGCTGCGACCCGTTGAAGTGAATGGTGAAAAGACTTTCCACGCCGAAGTGAACTTTGCAATTTACGGGTCTCACGAAGGCTTCTACGGGCTTGGCCAGCATCAGGCGGGAGTGTGGAATTATCGCGGCGAGACGGTGGACCTATCACAGGAGAACACCAATATCGCCATTCCCCTGCTGGTTTCGACAAACGGCTATGGCATCTTTTGGAACAACCCGTCGCGCAGCCGCATGAATAACCGTTTTGTCCACACGATGTATTTGAGTGCTGAAGTTGCGGACCGCATCGACTACTACTTCATCTATGGACCTGAGCCGGATGAGATCATCGGCCATTATCGCGAACTCACCGGCGAGGTTCCGCTTTTTGGGCGCTGGGCATACGGGTTCTGGCAGTGCAAGAACAAATACGAGTCGCAGCAGGAACTGGAGGCGGTCGCTGCCAAGTACCGGGCGCTGCATATTCCGGTGGACAACATTGTGCAGGACTGGTTCTGGTGGATCACGATGGGCGAGATGAAATGGAACCCCAACTACCCCGACCCGCAAGGAATGATCAACACGCTGCACGACGAGCATTTTCACCTGATGGTTTCAGTCTGGCCCTACTTCCGGCCTGGCACTGCAGTCTATGACCAGTTCGACAAGAATGGCTGGTTCATTGCCAAGACCGTGGCGCCAAGTTTTCATCCAGTGGGCCAGGCGTTGTATGACCCCACCAATCCCGCAGCGCGAAAGCAGTATTGGGCCAACATCAACACGGCGCTTTTTCAAAAAGGGGTTGACGCCTGGTGGCTTGACACCGACGAGCCGGAAACTGAGGGACGCGAAGACAACATCCTGGTGGATCACAAGCTGTACTTAGGCTCCGGCGCGCGCTATGCAAATGTGTATCCGCTGTTTCATTCGGCAGGCGTTTCAGAAGGTCAGCAGGCGGCATCGAATCAGAAGCGCGTCTTCATCCTGTCACGCTCGGCTTATGCGGGTTCGCAGCGCTACGGTGTCACGGCGTGGTCGGGTGACGTGCTTTCGGATTGGCTGACGTTTCAGCGGCAGATTCCAGCCGGGCTGAACTACGCCATCTCCGGCATGCCGTATTGGACCACCGATATTGGCGGATTCATCTCCGGCGGCAACCTGAACGATCCCAAGTTTCGCGAACTGTTTGTGCGCTGGTTCCAATTCGGCGTTTTCTCGCCCATCTTCCGCGTGCATGGAACGCGCAATCCAAATGAAAACGAGTTGTGGTCCTATGGACCGGACGCGCAGAATATCCTCGTCGACTTCGATACGTTGCGCTACCGATTGATGCCCTACATTTATTCCGAGGCATGGCAGGTGACAAGCAACCACGCCACTTTGATGCGCCCGCTGGTGATGGACTGGCGTGAGGATGTCGAGGCGCAGAACACCGGAGACGAATATATGTTCGGGCCGGCGATTCTCGTCAGCCCGGTGACGACACAAGGCGCGACCAGCCGCTCTGTTTACCTGCCGAAGGCCCTGTGGTACGACTTCTGGACCGGCGACAAGATGGACGGCGACAAGCGCATCGAAGCGGATGCGCCGCTGAGCAAGCTGCCCCTTTATGTGCGCGCCGGATCGATTATTCCCATGGGGCCGGCGATGGAGTGGTCCACTGAAAAGCCTGCAGACCCCATCGAGCTGCGCATCTATCCGGGCGCGGACGGAGACTTCACCTTTTACGAAGACGAGAATGACAACTACGATTACGTGAAAGGCGAACACGCAACGATAAAGTTGCATTGGGACGATGCGGGAAAGATACTAACCCTCGGTGCGCGTGAAGGAAGCTTCCCCGGGATGCCGGCCGAGCACACCTTTCGCGTGGTGCTGGTGGGCAAGAACCACGGCGTAGGAATTGATGTAAGCCCGACAGCCGATACAACCGTTACTTACAAGGGCGCGCAATTGAGCGTTCATCCATAGTCAACGGCGCTTCCCTCATTCTTTCTGCGCCTGCTGCGGGAAGGATGGGGGAACAATGATTCGCCCGGGTTCATTCAGATTGAGGGACTCCAATAGCGCTGAAACCAGCGCCAGCGGCAACCCAACCACATTGAAGTAGCAGCCCTCGACGCGCGGAATCCACTTTGCCGCGCGGCCCTGGATGGCGTAGGCTCCGGCCTTATCCATGGGCTCGCCAGTGGCGATGTAGCTCGCAATTTCTTCATCGGAGAGGGTGAGAAAGCGAACGCCTGTAACTTCGGCTGCAACCTCAACGCCCTTCGAAGTCACCACGGCAACGCCTGTGATCACGCGATGCGTGCGCCCGGAGAGCAGCCGTAACATGCGTGCGGCATCGGCGGCGTCTTCAGGCTTGCCAAGGATGTGATTGTCCAAGGTGACCGTGGTGTCTGCACCCAGAACGATCGCCTCCGGATCGCCGAGTTGGTCAAAGACGGCTTGCGCCTTCTCGCGCGCCAGCCGTACGACATAGGCGATGGGATCCTCATCGGGCCGCGGGTCCTCAGGAATATGCGCGGGATGGACGCGGAACGAGAAGCCGGCCTGGGTGAGGAGTTCGCTGCGACGAGGCGATGCGGAGGCGAGGATGAGCATCGTTCTTTTAAACCGCGAGTCCGGTGTGCATCCCAGATGGCGTTGCAATTCCCCAGGCCATGGCAGGCGTATTGTGTGCCAGGCCGAAGCGACCGTCGGGCCCGAGCAAAATGATGCCGCCATGCCCTCCGAGGCGATTGTAGAGATACGAAATCGCTTCGCGCGCGGCAAGCTCCGGCGACGTGCCATCTGAGACACGGTCAGTGGCCCACTTGCCCAGCACGAGCTTCATAATCGGTTCGCCCCAGCCGGTCAGTGAAACCGCTGCGGAAAGATTGTCGGCATAGCACCCGCAACCGATCAGCGACGAGTCGCCAACCCGCCCTGGCGTCTTGTTCAGTGTGCCTCCTGTTGAGGTTGCGGCGGCCAGATTTCCGAGCACGTCAAGAGCGACCGCACCAACGGTGTCGTGCGAGTTCAATTCGAAAGGAATCGCCGTCGCGGGATCCTTGTCATCGCACATTCCGGAGAAGGTCTCGTCGGCGAGCCCGGCGGCATGGCGCTCCTGTGCCTTAGCGAGGCGCTCGCGTTCGCGGTCGAGCACCAGTTCGCTGTTCTCGATGAGGGTCATGCCGTGCGCTTGCGCGAATTGCTCGGCGCCGGCACCGACAAAATAGACATGCGGGCTCTTCTCCAGCACCAGCCGCGCGGCCTGGATTGGATTGCGCAGGCGCTCGACGCAGGCCACGCCGCCGGCTTTCATTCGGCCTCCATCCATCAACAGGGCGTCAAGCTGAACGCGGCCGTCAGAGGTTAGAAAACTGCCACGTCCGGCGTCGAATGTCGTGTCGTCTTCGAGGATTGTGACGGCTGCCTCAACTGCGTCGAGGGCTGAGCCGCCGCGCGAGAGGACTGCATGGCCTGCTTCAAGTGCATTGCGAACTCCGGCTTCGTGCGCGGCGGCTGCATCCTGGGGAATGGCCCAGGCGCCGCCGTGAACCAGGAGGGTAGGCGCGTGCGTGGTTCGAATCATCACCTCGATATGGTAGTGCATGCAGAGGCCGCTGACCTCCGGCTTCGAAAATCTCCCAGCTTTAGCCATGAATTAGCCCTGGGCAGAAATCCTGTCAAAGAATCCGAGAGAGCGTTAGGCGCTAAGCGATTGGAACAAAAATGGTTGTGCACACTTCGGCGATTGCAGTCAATTTCCATTGCATCGGATATGCTTAAGGCATTCCTAGCGAAATACGTGAATGAGGGAGAGCGCGTGATGCTCTCCCATTTCTTTTCGGACCCCTTGCGCGGATTTGCGGCCGTAGTGGACTGAAGGCAAACTTCGAAGAACATGCAAACAAATGGTCAAATCGGATGGGATCTCTCGCCTCTCGATGGCTCTTTCCATAGGAAAGAAATGCGCTGATGAGTTGGAGGGGAAACTTGCCCGCGGCCACGCGGCGTTCATCGAATCGATGCACAGGGGCGATTCCTGTGAGGATCGCTGTGCGTTGTATTCTGCTTGTAAGAATGTGCAACCGCGAGAGGCTGTCCGGGATTGGCGGACAGATCATCGAAATCAGAAGAAGGCTCGTAATGACAGAGCCGTCCCGTGAACCCGAACGAGAGAAAGTCAGCAGCGGCGCCGACGATTTGCGAGCGGCCGCCGATTTGATTCTTCAAACGCATTGCATGGAGATTGCCAGGGAACTGGCGAAAAGCTCCATGGGGGGCCACATACAGAGCTCCAAATTCCTGTTCGACTTGGCCGATGAATGCCGGAAGCTCGGCGCCACTCAGATCCACGAGCGGCTCCACACACTGGCAAGCGAGCTTGAAGCTGAACCGCAATGGTGTGATAAATCGAGCGAAGAAACTGCGGCAACAACGGGCGGAACCGGGAAAAAGGACGGCTAACGGCGAAGTCCGGCTTGACTCCCATGCAGGGGTCGCTGAACGAAGTCGCAACATCGAAAAAGGGCCATGGCTCTGGTCCGCGCGGCTTAAGAAAGCCGCGGACCTGGGCCACGACTCCATGCGCGGCAGTGAAAGTATCCAGAAATCCAGAAGCAATCCACCGATCGACCCCAGGGCTAACAAGTCCAATTGGGGTGGACGGCGTGGATGATGCTCGCATCAAACACCCCGTAGAAGAAAGAGACACAAATGAAACTGACGACAAACAATTGGTTTCAAGCCTGCAAATGGTTCGGACTGTGTTTGATTGCGATGAGCCTGGCGTGCATCGCCCGCGCGCAGGCGGTCACTACAACTACAGTCCAGGGCACCGTGTACCTGGCCAATGGGATGCCGAGCGCGGGAACCCTGCAGCTGAGCTGGCCGGCATTTACGACGGCAGGCAACCAGGCCATTACCGCGGGAAGAACCACGGTGTCGATCGGTGCGGACGGTTTTGTCAGCGTGAATCTTGCTCCCAATCTTGGCTCTTCGCCGGCAGGACTGTTTTACACAGCCGTGTACCACTTGAGCGATGGCACCACGAGCACAGAGTATTGACAGCGCAACGCCGCCGAATTATTCGGAGTTCTCGGCTGCGTTGTTTCTCAATTTGCCGCTGGCATCGTAGAGAGCACTCTGGCCCGCGTGCCAATAAAAGATGGAGTCCAGTCAATGCGGATGATGATGAATGAATTCGAAGCGCAGGTGCTGAGCGATTTAAGCGTGCTGAAGACGCAAATGACCGGCCTGATGGGCGACGGCAACGGCGGGCGCGTCGCGGACCTCGAGCGGCGTATGGAACGGCACGAACAGAACTGGCAGCGCGCCAAAGGCTTTGTGGCCGCGGTAAGTGTGCTCTTCGCGGTGATGGAAGTGGCTGTCGAAGCATGGTTCCGGCGCTAGTCGCTCGAGCCGCATGCCGGCCTTCCTCGTATAATCAGCCCCATGAACGACAAGCCTTTGGTTGGCGTGGTCATGGGCAGCAAGAGCGACTACGAAGTGCTTTCGGCCGCCGTTGAAATCCTGCGCGCGCTTGAGATTCCCCACGAATCCAGAATCGTCAGCGCACATCGCACCCCCGACCGTCTCTTCAAATACGCTGAGACGGCGCACTCTCGCGGCCTGCGCGTCATCATCGCCGGTGCCGGCGGCGCGGCGCATCTGCCTGGCATGCTGGCCGCCAAAACGCTCGTCCCCGTCCTGGGCGTGCCCGTCGCGGCAACGCAACTCAACGGCATCGACTCGCTTCTTTCCATCGTGCAAATGCCCAAAGGCGTTCCCGTCGGTACGCTGGCCATCGGCAAGCCCGGAGCAGCGAACGCCGCACTGCTCGCCGCTGAAATTCTCGCCGGAACCGACGCCGCGCTCTACGAACGCCTCGCCGCTTGGCGTGCCGCACGCACCCAGGAAGTTCTCGACCAAACACTGGATCAGGAGCTCCCGCGGTGAGGCTGTCCGAACCTTTGACCCCTTTGACATCTTCCGTTGTAAGGCCCGGCGGACTGATCGCCATTCTTGGCGGCGGCCAGCTCGGCCGCATGACCGCCATGGCCGCGCGCACCATGGGCTATCGCGTGCGCGTGATGGACCCCGAACCTGCCTGCCCCGCCAGCTTCATCGCAGACGAAACCATCGTCGGCCGCTGGGACGACGTCGACGCCGCGCGCCGCCTTGCCACCGGCGCCGATGCCGTCACCCTGGAGATCGAGCAGATTGGCGTCGACGCTCTCTCTGAAGTGGCGCGATCTGGCGCCGCTGCGTCCCGGCGTCGAGCCCATCCGCATCATCCAGGACAAGACCCTGCAAAAAACCTGGCTCGCGGAGAATGGCTTTCCCGTAGGTCCGTTCCGTGTGGTCCGCAGTGAAGCGGAATTGCACGAAGCAGTCCGCGCCCTCGGTGGCCACGTCTTTCTAAAAATCGGCCGCGGCGGCTACGACGGTCGCGGCCAGGCGCGCATTGGTCCCCACGCCGCCAATGCCCACGCGCCTGCGACGGAACACTCCATTGCAGCGGCATGGCAGGCCATCGGCGCTCGGCCCGCAGTCGCAGAGCAGGCCATCGATCTCGATTGCGAAATCAGCGTCATGGCCGCGCGCAGTCCCGCAGGCGAAGTCCGCAGTTATCCCGCCGCGCGCAATCATCATGAAAATCAGATCCTCGCCTGGAGCGTGCTGCCCGCCGGAGTGCCCGCGGAACTGGAATCGCGTGCAGAAGCTCTGGCCGCGGCAATCATCGCCAAGCTCGGCATCGAAGGTTTGCTCTGCGTGGAGGTATTTGTCACCCGCAGCGGCGAATTGCTGGTCAACGAGTTAGCGCCTCGCCCGCACAACAGCTACCACCAGAGCGAGCGCGGCTGCGTCACCAGCCAGTTTGAGCAGCTTGTGCGCACGACGTGCAACCTGCCGCTGGGCGATACTGCGCTCATCACGCCTGCAGCCATCGTCAATTTGCTCGGCGACGTCTGGCTCGACAGAACCGAACCGCCCGACTTTGCCGCCGCCCTGGCCGTCCCCGGCGTCCGCCTGCATCTCTACGAGAAACACACCCCGCGCGCAGGCAGAAAAATGGGCCACTTATCCGCGACAGGAGCGACGGCGAGTGAAGCGCTGGCGCGTGTGCTGGAAGGGAAAAGCCGGCTATGAAGTCGATACCTATGCTTCGGGGGCTTTGGACGCTTCTTTCATTGCCGTCTGCATTCCTCGTCCTCGGCGACGTGTTAGGCGGCGCGGCATGGAATGGCGTTAATTTCGTGGTCGTCTTGTATATTGTTCTGTCGGCCGGTGGCTTCGTGGGTCTAATTCTGGGCTTTTGGGCAGCATGCTCCCGTACGAAAATCCTCTTATGGATCACGTCCGTTAGCGCGCTGGCGATTGCCGGCCTGAGCGCCCTGTTTGCGATTTCGTTCATCTTCTATCGCACACCAGGCATCCCATTGAGCCATCCGGTATTTATCGGCCCCTTGCACGTACCCATCCTCTTGATCTACGGGGCAGCCTTTGTCTTCTGTTCAATAGAAGCTTTGCTATATCTCCCTAAGCCAGGGAGACTCTGAGCGGCCGGGTGCCCAGGTCTCGACTCTGAGACCTGGGAAATACCAACCGGTTCAAATCCACACATCATTTTGCGCCGTCCGTTCGCCGCCTTCACCATCGCCGGTATTCTTCACTCCCCGCGGCTCAATCAACAGCAGCTTCACCTCATGCTCCGCATACGGCTTGTGCTCCACGCCTTTGGGAACGACAAATAGTCCTCCCGGCCCGATCTCCACCTCGCCATCGCGAAAATCAATGCGCAGCTTGCCCTCGATCACGATGAAGGTCTCGTCCGTATCCTCATGGCTATGCCAGATGAAGTCGCCTTCGAACTTCACGATCTTGAACTGATAGTCGTTCATCTCGGCAATGACTTTCGGCTGCCATTGTTCCGAGAAAAGGTGGAACTTCTGCGCGAGATTGATTGGCTTGTAGTTCATCGGCAACCCTTATCCGACCGGTTGTCCCTTCTGCCACCGCTTGGGTCTCTGGTTCTGCTGCAAAATCTTTTTCCGCAGCCGCAGCGACTTCGGCGTGACCTCGACCATCTCATCCTCAGCGATGAACTCGATCGCCTGCTCCAGATTCAGCGCCTTCACAGGCACCAGCCGGATGGCCTCGTCCGCGCTCGAGGCGCGCATGTTGGTCATCTTCTTTTCGCGCACCACGTTCACGTCGAGATCGTTGTCGCGCGAGTGCTCGCCGACCACCATGCCCTCGTAGACCTCGACGCCCGCGCCCACAAACAGAATGCCGCGCTCCTGCAATCCGTTCAGCGAATAGGTCGTCGTCAGCCCCTGGCGATCGGCAATCAACGCGCCCGTGGGCCGCTGCGGAATCTCGCCCTGGTAAGGAATGTAGCCATCGAACAGCGCGTTCATCACGATCGTTCCGCGGGTCTCGGTCAGCATCTCGCTGCGCAGCCCGATCAGTCCGCGGCTGGGCACGCGAAACTCGAGGCGCACGCGGCCTGAGCCATGATTGTGCATCTTCGTCATCTCGCCCTTGCGCGGTCCCAGCTTTTCAATCACCGTGCCGGTGTAGGTTTCCGGCACGTCGATGGTCAGGTGCTCCACCGGCTCCATGCGCGTGCCGTCCACCATCTTGGTCACAATCTCCGGCCGCCCCGCCATCAGCTCGAACCCTTCGCGGCGCATCATTTCAATCAGAATCGCAAGTTGCAATTCGCCGCGCCCCAGCACCTTGAAGCTGTCCGGCGAACCGGTGTCTTCCACGCGAATGCGACACGTTGGTCAGCAGCTCTTTTTCCAGCCGCTCGCGCAGATTGCGGCTCGTCACGTATTGGCCTTCGCGTCCCGCAAACGGCGAATTGTTCACGCTGAACTGAATTGCAATGGTCGGCTCGTCAATCACGATCAGCGGCAGCGGCGAGGGGTTCTCCACGCTGGTAATGGTCTCGCCGATGGTGATGCCCTCGACGCCGGCCACGGCCACAATGTCGCCCATGGTGGTCTCAGTCGTCTCGGTGCGCTTGAGCCCGCTGAACGTGAACAGCTTTGTGATGCGCGTCTTCATCAGCGAGCCGTCGCGCTTTGAAATCGTTACGTCGTCGCCCGCGTGCAGCGTCCCCTGAAACACGCGGCAGATGGCGATGCGGCCGAAATATTCTGAGTAGTCGAGATTGGTCACCAGAATCTGCAGCGTTCCGTTCTCATCGCCAGTGGCCGCGGGAATCGTGCTCACAATCGTCTCGAACAGCGGCTGCAGATCCGTTCCCGGCTTTGCCATATCAAGCGTCGCCGTGCCCGCCTTCGCCACCGCATAGAGCACCGGAAAATCCAGTTGCGACTCATCCGCATCGAGGTCGATGAAGAGGTCGTAAATCTCGTTCAGCACTTCCTGCGGACGCGCATCGGGGCGATCGATTTTATTGATCACCACGATCGGCAGCAGCTTGGCTTCCAGCGCCTTGGCCAGCACGTAGCGCGTCTGCGGCAACGGACCCTCGGCCGCATCCACCAGCAGCATCACGCCATCCACCATCTTCAGCGCGCGTTCCACTTCGCCGCCAAAATCGGCGTGGCCCGGCGTATCCACAATGTTGATTTTGCCGCCCGCAAAATTGATGGCTGTATTCTTGGCCAGGATCGTGATGCCGCGCTCCCGCTCCAGTTCGTTCGAATCCATCACCCGCTCGGCCACCTGCTCGTTGGCGCGAAATGTGCCCGACTGCCGCAGCATGGCGTCTACAAGGGTGGTCTTGCCGTGGTCAACATGGGCGATGATGGCGATATTACGTATCGTCTGGGTCACAGGTGCGGCTTTCCTTCTCAGCGGATCCGGCTGCTCTGAGCCGTCAGGTTTCGGCATTTCTACTGCTTCCGTCACGTCGCTGCAACCCGTGAAGGGCCGCTGCTTCCTGAGGAAGAATCCCTTTGGCATCCGTGGTCTACCCGACGCCAACAGCAGAAGTGCATTGGGGGATGAAAATACGATGAATAGCCGCACACTGCGGCATCTTTCATTCTATCAGGAGTGCGAATTGCCCGGTTTCGGCTGGATGCGCCGATGCGCGCGGGTACGCACCTTCGACCCGTCCTCCAGGTCGAAGGCGGCATTCACCAGCGCAATGTGCGAGAAGGCCTGGGGGAAATTTCCCACCAGCCGTTTGCGCCCCACGTCGTACTCTTCAGAAAGCAGGCCCAGGTCGTTGCGCAGTCTCAGCAGCCTCTCAAACAGCGCCCGCGCATCGTCCATGCGGCCGATGGCCTTCAGGCTGCTCACCATCCAGAAACTGCACGCCAGAAACACGCCCTCTCCCGGCGGCAATCCGTCGGCCACTTTCGACGTGTCGTAGCGCAGCACCAGCCCGTCCGGCATCAACTCGCGCTCAATCGCCTCCACGGTTCCCTTCACGCGCGGATCGCTGCCCGGCAGAAATCCGACCACCGGCATCAGCAGCAGCGCGGCATCGAGTTGGTCTGAGCCGTAGGCCTGCACAAAGCTGTTCTTCTTTTCGCTGAATGCCTTGGCGCAGATCTCCGCGTGAATCGTGTCGCGGATCGTCTTCCACTTCTCAACCGGAGCGTCGTAGCCCAGTTGCTCGGCCAGCAGCACGGCGCGATCGAACGCCACCCAGGCCATCATTTTGGAATAAGTGAACTGCTGCGCCCCTCCGCGCGTCTCCCAGATGCCCTCATCCGGCTCCTGCCAGATGGTTTCAAGATGTTCCAGCAAAAGAACCAGCACGCGAAAGTCGGATTCGCCGTGGCCGAACACGGTGTGCTGCGCATGGAAGAAGGAGTCCAGCATCTCGCCGTAAATATCGAGTTGCACCTGCCGCGCGGCCGCGTTGCCGATGCGCACCGGCTGCGAGTTCTCATATCCCGCCAGCCAGCCGACCTCCCACTCAACAAGCTGCCGCTCGCCCTTCAGGCCATACATGATCTGCACCTGGTCCGGGCTTCCGGCCAGCGCGCGCAGCAGCCAGTCCTGCCATGCTTCGGCTTCGTCGAAGTAGCCGCCATTGGCCAGCGCCAGCAGCGTGAACGTGGTGTCGCGCAGCCAGCAATAGCGATAGTCCCAGTTGCGCACGCCGCCGATCGACTCCGGCAGCGACGTGGTCACCGCCGCGACAATGCCGCCCGTGGGCCGATACGTCATCGCCTTCAGCGTCATCAGCGACGCTCCACTGCATCGCGATATTTGCCCTCGTACTTCAGCCGCGAGCCCAGCGCCGCCAGAAGTGCTCCGTGTTCTCCAGTGCCTGCTCGGCGTCGATCGGCTGTGGATCGGGCGGTACGAAATGCCGTAGGTCAGCGTGAACCACGCGCTCGCCCTGGCTCACGTGAACTCCGCCACCGTCTTCAGGTTCTCGCCATGCACGGGAACGGATGCATGCAGCACGGCGAGGTTGGGCCCGGCAATGGCGCGCACGCCGTCTCGATGCGCGTCACCCACGGCACCGTGCGGCCGTAGTCGAAGCGCAACGCCAGTTCCATGCGCATCGGCACTTTTCCGCGAATGCCTTCGACGATGCGCACCACGATCGGAGTTTCGCCGTGCGGACCGGCATGAAATCGATCAGCCGGATCGCGCCATCCGCGTGCTCAAAGGTCGTTTCGAGAATCAGTGTGTGAGGGCGATAGCAGCCGCGTCGTCGTCCATTCGCCCTCGGCGGGAGTGATCTTCCAATATCCGTTCTCCTCCGTTCCCAGCAGCGCGGCAAAACATGCTTCCGACGAAAAATCCGGCCAGCACAGCCAGTCGATGGAGCCGTTGCGCCACCAGCGCGGCCGTTTCGCAATCGCCGATCAGTGCGTAGTCTTCAATTTTCGCGGCCATGGTTTGTCCTATTGCTCGCGGTAGTTGCGCATCAATCCCCCTCCACCACAAAGTCGCGCCGGTCACCTCCGACGCCTCGTACTCTAAAAGAGTATCGCGCCGAAGGCCCAGGCCGCACCGTCCCCTAGAATTCGCTCCTCACCATTTCCAACCCCGGACCCGTGTCACTCTCCCCAGTCAATGAAGCCTCAGTGACATTGATCAGCCCAGCCTTGTTTGCGCCCGTCAGCTTCATGCGGAAAGTGACCGGCGCATCCTTCAAAGTGCGCGGCGGATGGGCGCCGCGATGGCTCACCTGAAAAGTAAGCGTCTCGCCGTCAAACTTAGGGTTGAATATGGCCCTGGGGTTTCCCGGCGTCGATGTCCACGGCTGCCCTACAGCTTCGCGCTTGTGCAAATAGAAGAGCACCGCGCCCTGGAGCTTCCGCTTTCGTTGGTGAGAGAGAGGGTATGAATGGCAGTCCATCCATCTGCGCTCGCCACACGCCCACAATCGGCGTCACATCCGCTGCGTCTTTCGCCACGCCGGTCTGCGCGCGTAGAGCCGTCGTGCCGAACATCGCTAGAGCGCAAAGAGGCACAATTCTTAACCACATGGCCGACTCCTTCATTCGCATTCATCCTTACTGCTTTGCAATCGCCGCCGTCGCCAGCGTTCCGCCCAGTCCCATTGTCTCCACCGCCGACGACGGCACAATCACCATCGAACCGCGCTCCTTGATCGCCTCGTACAACATATTCATGGCCCTCAGATGCAGCGCACCTGGATTGTCGTTGTAGACCCTCGAA
>CAWACG010000026.1:0-8279 GCA_963780515.1 uncultured Acidobacteriaceae bacterium | reverse complement strand
GCGGGAGATTCACCAGGTTGCCACGCGGCCGTGGAAGATTATGGAGGTGTGCGGGGGACAGACGCACTCCATTATCAGAAACGGAATTGACCAGATGCTGCCGGCGGGGATCGAGATGATTCACGGGCCGGGGTGCCCGGTGTGCGTGACGCCGCTGGAGCTGATTGACAAGGGGCTGGCGATTGCGGCGCAGCCGGGAGTGATCTTCTGCTCGTTCGGCGACATGCTGCGCGTGCCGGGGACTGAGGGCGACCTGTTCCAGGTGAAGGGCGCGGGCGGCGATGTGCGGGTGGTGTATTCGCCGCTGGATGCGGTGGAGTTGGCGGCGAAAAATCCCGATCGGCAGGTGGTGTTTTTTGGGGTGGGGTTTGAGACCACTGCTCCCGCAAACGCGATGAGCGTGCACGTGGCGAAGCGGCGGGGGTTGAAGAATTTTTCGTTGCTGGTGTCACACGTGCTGGTGCCGCCGGCGATTGAAGCGATTATGAGTTCGCCGGGGAACATGGTTCAGGGATTTTTGCTGGCGGGGCATGTATGCAGCGTGATGGGGTACTGGGAGTATCCGCCGCTGGCCGCGAAATACAAGATACCGCTGGTGGTGACGGGGTTTGAGCCGTTGGATCTGCTGGACGGAATTCGGCGCTGCGTGATGCAGCTTGAGGCGGGACAGTACGAGGTGGAGAACGCGTACGAGCGCATCGTGACGTTCGATGGAAACCAGGCGGCGCAGAAACTGCTGAGCGAAGTGTTTGAGGTGACGGATCGGGCTTGGCGGGGGATCGGCGTGATTCCTAAAAGCGGCTGGCGGTTGAGCGAGGCGTATCGCGAGTTTGATGCCGAAGAGCGCTTCCACATCACGGGCATTCATACGGAGGAGTCGCCGCTGTGCCGCTCGGGCGATGTGCTGCGCGGGGCGATCAAGCCGGCGCAGTGCGGCGCGTTTGGCAAGGAGTGCACGCCAAGGCATCCGCTGGGCGCGACCATGGTTTCGAGCGAAGGCGCGTGTGCGGCGTACTACAACTATGGGCGGTTTATTTCGGCGGAGGAACTGGCGGGGGCGGGGAAGGCGACGGCGAGCGCGTAGCTGCCAGGGCCCTGACCGCAAGATCTCCTCCCTTTTGGATTCGTAGTTTCCCACCCATTCGCCAAAAAAAGGCGAATGGATGGGGCACGGAGCTTTTAGCTTTTAGCTACTAGCTACTAGCTACTAGCTACTAGCTACTAGCTACTAGCTTCTAGCTCGGTGGTGGCTTTACCGAGGTTGCAGACTTTTATGTCGCAAGTAGAAGGTCGCAGATACAAAGCATTTTTGGAGCAGTGAATGTCTGACAATTCCGGTGCGCCGGATTTTTCGAATTGGTCGTGTCCGCTGCCGCTGGTTGGGTATCCCACGATTGTGATGGGGCATGGGGGCGGCGGCAAGCTGGGCAACGAGCTTGTGGAGCATTTGTTCTTGCCGGCGTTTCGTAATCCTGCATTGGAAAACCTGGGTGACGCGGCGGTGCTGGAGCTGGGGCCGGGCAAGCTGGCGATGAGCACGGATTCGTTCGTGGTGCAGCCGCTGTTTTTTCCTGGCGGGTCGATTGGGGAGCTGGCGGTGAACGGCACGGTGAACGACCTGGCGGTGTCGGGCGCGGAGCCGAAGTATCTGAGCGCGAGCTTCATTCTTGAAGAAGGATTCCCGCTGGCGCAACTGGCGGCGATTGTGGACGCGATGGCGAAGGCAGCGGCCGCGGCGGGGGTGAAGATTGTTACCGGCGACACCAAGGTGGTGGAGCGCGGACACGGCGATGGCTGCTACATCAATACGGCAGGCGTGGGGGTGCTGCGCGAGGGGATCACGGTGGGGCCGCATCGCGCGAAGGCAGGCGACACAGTGCTGGTGTCGGGGATGATCGGCGACCATGGCATGGCGATTATGAGCGTGCGCGAAGGACTGGAGTTTGAAAGCCAGATACGGTCGGATTGCGCGGCGCTGAACGGGATGATCGCGAACGTGCTGGACGCGGTGGGCGATGCGGTGCACGCGATGCGCGATCCGACGCGGGGCGGGCTGGCGTCGACGTTGAACGAGATTGCCAACTCGTCGAACGTAGGGATTGATATGGATGAGTCGGCGCTTCCGGTGCGAATGGAAGTGCAGTCGGCCTGCGAGCTGCTGGGGCTGGACCCGGTGTATGTGGCCAACGAGGGCAAGGCGGTTTTCTTTGTTGCGCCGGAGGCTGCGGCGCGGGTGTTGGAAGTGCTGCGCGCGCATCCGCTGGGCCGGGACGCGGCGGTGATTGGGCAGGTGACGGCGCAGCACCCGCGGATGCTGGTGGCGCGCACGGGGATGGGCGCGAACCGCGTGATTCCCACGCAGATTGGCGAGCAGTTGCCGCGGATATGTTAGGAGCAGGGATCAGGGATCAGGGGTCAGGGAATAGGGATCAGGGAATAGGGATCAGGGGTCAGGGAATAGGGATCAGGGAATAGGGATCAGGGGTCAGGGGTCGGGGATCAGGGATCAGGGAATAGGGAGTAGGGAATAGTCTGACCGCGTTCTTATTGCGGGGCGGCGGGGGGTGGGATTTCGGGCGCAGGTGCTTCGCGTTCGACCAGCAGCACACGTTTGATCTTGTTGCGGTCGATGTGCTGGATGACGCCGCCGACGCGAATTTCAGCATCCATTCCATTGATTGAAATCAAATCGCCGTTGAGCACGCTGCCGTCACGTAGTTCGATGGAGTCGAAGGATGCGGCTCCCAGCTCGAAGCTCACGGTTCCGCCAGAGACATCGTTGGGGCTGATCTCGAGCGGGAAGGTGCCCGCGGTGAAACCGTCGCGGCTGAATACAAGGGTGTGCCTGCCGGCGCCGACGGTGATGAGCCGCGGGGTCACGCCGACCTCGGTCCCGTCCAACTTGAGCATCGCTCCCTGCGGGGTGGAATTCACAGTAAGGGTGATGGTTTTGGGCGCTTGCGTTGTATCCGCAATGGAAACGGCCACGGGCGTACCTGAGGTTGTGACGGTGGTTTCGAATCTGACCACCTCGCCGGGGCCAACATTGGTGAGGCCGATGGCATCTTCGCCGATGCGCACCTTGTTCTTATCGAAGAGATAGATTGAAAAGCGCGCCGACGGAATGACCTTGTGAGAGAGGTTCTCCGCGGTTGTATCCATCACGTAGGCATGCAGGTTTCCCATTCCCGGGAGCGCCTTGAATTTGCCAAAGGTGAAGCGGACAACCGGAGTGCCGGTGGCGGGCCAGTCGATGACCTGCATGGGCGTGTCTTTGGCGAGGGATGGGAGGCCGAAGAGCAGGCAGGCGAGTGCGACGCTGAAACAGCGCAAGGCGATTTGTTTCGGGGTCATGGCATGAACATGATAGCCGGAAACGCGGCGCCTGGCGCGGATGAGGGCACGGAGGGAAATTTCGTCTCGACGACGGAACATTCACGTGGTAAGTTGGCTCATTCCCCGAGTCTTTCCCCGGAGGCGCCGCATGGACGTTGAAACATGGCCCCCAGCGAGTGTTGTCTTCAAATCAAATCATTGTCACAACCTGAAGGCTGATTGCCGAGCAGGCGGTGCATCTGCCGCGGTGAAACGGCTTCAAGGCCTTTGCGGAGGTGTCCTGTGAGCACGGAGATCGCGACTCCCATGGGCAGTTCGGTAGCCAATGCGCCGGGCCGGAGTTCCACCTGGCTGCGGCCGAAGTATCTTCTGGCTGCGTTCATTGCGCTGATGTATGCGTATGTGCTGTGGCATAACGAGAGCTTCCTCATCAACAATGCCGATCCGGAATGGTCGCACATCGCGACCTTCAAATGGTTCCTGCTGCCGCATGGACTGGCGGCGGGATGCGCACTGCTGCTGGGGCCGTTTCAGTTCTCGGAGCGCCTGCGGCGAAGGTTCACCAAGGTGCATCGCGTCATGGGCCGCTTCTATGTGGGCGGCGTCCTGCTTGGCGCTCCGATGGGCCTCTACATTCAGAACTTCGAAAGCACCCACATGTATCCAGGCGACCCGGTGCAGTTCTCGCTGGTGCTGGCCACCGGGGCCGACGCGGCAATCTGGATGTTGGCGACCATCATGGCTCTTGTGTTCATCCTGCAACACAAGGTGCAACTGCACCGGCAATGGATGACGCGCAGTTATGCGTGCGCAATTATTTTTCTTGAAGTGCGCGTGATCGGCGGCGTCTTCAACATTGACGAAAAGTTCACTGAGATCATCGTATGGTTCTGCGTGGCGGCTGCGTTTCCGCTGGCGGACCTGGTGCTGCAGGTGGAAGAGCTTTTGCGCACGCGGGCGAAGACGGCCAAGGTGGCGCGGGTTGTACAGCAGACTGCATAGAAGCAGTTGAGCAAGTGGAGAAAGATGAAAGCCGATCTCTCAGCAACGTTGCCGGGCCCGGCAATTACGCCGCACTCTCGACCCGGCGCAGGTCTGCGCGCGAAGTATGTTCTGTTTGGCTGCATTGGGCTGATGTACGCGTATGTGCTGTGGAACAACGAGAGCTTTCTCATCAACCATGCCGACCCCGAGTGGATACATATTCATCCCTTCAGATGGTGGCTGCTGCTGCATGGATTGACGGCAGCGTGCGCGCTGGTTTTGGGGCCGCTACAATTTTCCGACCGTCTGCGGCGCCGCTTTACGAAGACGCATCGGGTGGTGGGACGCTTTTATGTTGCGGGCACGCTGATCGGCGCGCCGCTCGGCGTCTACGTACAGTATTTTGAGCACCGGCACATGGGCTCCCCGCTCTCCACCACCTTTGCCGCCGGGGCCCAGGCCGTGATCTGGATGTTGGTCACACTCGTGGCCCTTGCGTTCATCCTGAAGGGAAACGTGCAGCAGCATCGGCAATGGATGACGCGGAGTTTTGCCTGCGCCATTATTTTTCTTGAGGTGCGCGTCATTCTCGGCGTGTTCCGCCTCGACCCGGTGCAATACCTTGACGTCGTCGTCTGGGGTTGCGTGGCAGCCGCCGTGCCTCTGGCCGACTTTGTGGTCTACGCGCAGGATCTTTTTCGCAAGCGCGCAGTTCCCGTGAAGCGGGCTCAACCTGTGGCGCAGGCGGGCTGATTCACTTAGAAAACAGGTTCAGGCGAGGCGGTCGAAGGACTGCTCGATGCGGGTGTGCAGCGCCGTTTCGGCTTCGGCGAGGGTGTAGCTGGGCTCGAGCACGGTGGCGGGCGGCGTGGGCAAGGCCTTGAGGGCTTTGGCCGCGGCGGGCCAGTCGATGGCGCCGTCGCCGGGCCAGAGATGCTCGTCTTTGAGGCCATGATTGTCGTGAAAATGAATTTCACCAATGCGGTCGCCCGCGGTGGAGATGGCGCTGATGACGCTGCTGGTGATGTGCGCATGGCCGAGGTCGAGGCAGATGCCGATGTTGGGCAGGTGGCCCAGCTCAAGGATGGAGACGAGGCGCGCGGGGGTGGTGGGCTCGCTGAGCAGGTTTTCGACCAGCAGGCGCACGCCGAGCGGATGGGCAAACGCGCCGAGGTGTTCCAGGGCAGTGATGGCGTACTCGATGGTGCGCTGCGACCAGCCGTCGTCTTTCTCGCCTAAGTGAAGGACAAGGTTTTTGAAGGGGATGCGCTCGGCGGATTCGAGGGCGCGCTTGATCTCGTCCATCGCATCGATGCGGCGAGACTTTTCAGGATGGAGCACGTTGACGGCGGGAGCACCGGCGCGGCCCATCTCGCGATCGGGGAAGAGCGGGGCGTGCATGGAAAACGGTATGAGGGTATTGGAGGCGAACCAGGCGGCGAGTTCGCCGACATGCTCGCGGCTGGTGTAGTCAAAATGCTGGCGCGCGGCGAAGAGCTCCACGGCCTGGGCCCCGGACCGGGCAGAGAGCTCAAGCAGCCCAGGGTGCAGGCGCTGGCTCAGAAACAGGTGTGTGGACAGAACTCGCAACATGCTCAAGGAGCCCCCGGCGCCGGGCAGCTTGCATTGATTGCCTGGGCGCTAAGGGTATTTTCGCATTGTTGCAACAACTTAGAGTGAAAGAGGTGTTGAGGAAGATGGTGCGGGGAGCATGGAGATCCTTGAAGAGGCGTGTGCCGGAGTGCTGACCAGTGGACCCCCCAGGCCCCGCCGACCAGCACCCCGGCAACGCATGACCGGGGAACAGTACTCGAGGAATGCAGCAACCTCCTCCTCTGAATCCACCGCAAGCTACGCGGAGATTCTGCCAGGGTGAACTGATGCCCGGGCCCCTTATGCGGGATGGAGGGATCTGCTCTCCATTTTCGTCACCGAAAGGCCAGAGAGGTGGCAAATCGGCGACCGCATGGGTTAGAGGATGTAACGAGATTGGATTCCTGGCTGTGCAATATTGCTCAATTTTTGGGGTGGTGCGGTTTTTTGTGGGAAAAGCGCTCAGAATGACAGCCGGTTTGTGTTGCGGATTTCAGAGACAGGACACGAATAGCCGGCGGCATCAATGAAGCCCAGGGGCAAAAAGCAGCCCGCAGGGGCTAAAGCCCACGTTTCTTCCTGTTGTTTTCGGCACGACTGAAGTCGTGCCCTGATACGAAGGGCAGTCAAGAGCCCGATCCAATGCGGGGGTAGTCCAAGCGCGCGGAAATTCTTGTGCTGATTTTGTGCTATAGGTGATCGAATGCTTCATTTTGAACAGGTTTGGTTCAGCCGAGATCTCTGTATAGACGGTTACGGGCCCGCGTTATCACTTTCTTCAATCGTTCTCCGACTCGCTGGACACTCCCGGGGTTCGATTTGCTGCTTATGCTGACAGTTCGATTTCTGGAGACAAGCAAGCCTTTATTTGATAAAGGAGCGGAACCATTTCGCGAGGTGCTCTTCAGGCATTACACCGGACGCCACCGCCAGCATTGTATTCACGACTGCATCGTCTGGCGCGTCCATAGCGTACCCATTCAAATCAAGAAACGTTTCCGCGACGACGTAAGCAGTACGCTTATTGCCGTCGAGAAATCCGTGATTGTTGCACAGCGCCAAATCCGTAAGCAGCCGCTAAAGCGGCGGCATCAGGTTTCCCGTACGCGACGAGGTTGCGAGGCCGGGCAAGTGCGGAATCGATTACAGTAAGATCCCGTACACCACGAATTCCGCCGTGCTCTGAGATCTGTTCGTCATGTATTGCGAGGACTGCATCAAGGGGAACCCAGGCCCATGAGCGAGGTTTCACTTTGCCAACTCGCGCAGCGCGTTGCGACGCCGTTTCATAACCTTTCGAGCCGACGCCATTGTTTTTTCGAACTCGGGATCAAATGGGGTGATCCGAAAACCATCTTGTTCTTCTGTTAAGAAAGATCGAGTCGCCTTTGTCGACTCTCAGACGTGCCAAGGCTTCCTTTGGCAGGATCACGCCCACGGAGCTTCCAATCGTGGTCAGTTTCAGTTTCAGCATTTTGGCTCCTCAAGGTCATTATAACATTTATTATAATGTGCGGAACGGTCCGGCAGAATCAATCCGGATTGGCACCGGCGAACCCCAGCAAAGGTACGAGTCCGCGTCCGCGGCCGCGGCTAAAGCCGGCTCAGATTCTGCTGGCTTTGTGCGGGGGTTGAAGAGGCTGCGGAAAAACTCCTGAATCCTGGTCAAATTGGCAAGTGCGATTCCGCAGGGGCTAAAGCCCACGTTTCTTCCTGCTGTTTTCGGCACGACTGAAGTCGTGCCCTTTTACAAAGGGCAGCCGAGAACCCGGTCCAATGCGGGGGTATTCCGAGCGCCCTGAAATTCTTGTGCTGATTTTGTGCGACAGGTGATCGAATGATTCGATTTGAACTGGGGTTGGTTCAGCCGTAACTTCCGCATAGACGGTGATACGCTCCGAACTCAGAAAATCGCAACTAATGCCATTGCAGGAGAGCTCAGTCACCCGATGGAAGTCGCTTGTAAAGGACGGTGCCAAGCAACATAAAAGACCAACTTGCCCATACGCTGTAGACCTGCCACCTGCTGAAATCAAAAACTGCCCGGCTCACTTCGTGGAAACCCTTGTCTGGATACTGATGTCCGGCGCCCCACACAAAATATTTTCCATTCTCTATTTTGCCGTTGACGGCATCTCCGGCGATGTAAAAACTCAAAGCGAAGAGAAAGATGAAATCCAACAAAGCCACGATCACCAAGACAAGGTAGATCCTTGACAGCAAGGGGTACCTCTTTCTTCGCCTTGACTCTTTGCGAGCAGCTTGGACGATCTTCCGGATCCTGTGATCAGCACTCGTCGGCATGGTCGCATTTTACTCCCCATGTCCTTTGGAGTCGGACGGAAGTGCGCCTTTCCGGTCGGTTT
>CAWACG010000025.1:0-7274 GCA_963780515.1 uncultured Acidobacteriaceae bacterium | reverse complement strand
ACGGTGGGGCCGCATCGCGCGAAGGCGGGCGATGCGGTGCTGGTGTCGGGGATGATCGGCGACCATGGCATGGCGATTATGAGCGTGCGCGAAGGACTGGAGTTTGAAAGCCAGATACGGTCGGATTGCGCGGCGCTGAACGGGATGATCGCGAACGTGCTGGACGCGGTGGGCGATGCGGTGCACGCGATGCGCGATCCGACGCGGGGCGGGCTGGCGTCGACGCTGAACGAGATTGCGAACTCGTCGAACGTAGGGATTGACATGGACGAGTCGGCGCTGCCGGTGCGGACCGAGGTGCAGTCAGCCTGCGAATTGCTGGGGCTGGACCCGGTGTACGTGGCCAACGAGGGCAAGGCGGTTTTCTTTGTTGCGCCGGAGGCTGCGGCGCGGGTGTTGGAAGTGCTGCGCGCGCATCCGCTGGGCCGGGATGCGGCGGTGATTGGGCAGGTGACGGCGCAGCATCCGCGGATGCTGGTGGCGCGCACGGGGATGGGCGCGAACCGCGTGATTCCTACGCAGATTGGCGAGCAGTTGCCGCGGATATGTTAGGAGCAGGGATCAGGGATCAGGGGTCAGGGCGTCGGGGATCAGGGATAGGGAATAGGGATAGGGAATAGTCTGAACGCGTTCTTATTGCGGGGCGGCGGGGGGCGGGATTTCGGGCGCGGGTGCTTCGCGTTCGACCAGCAGCACACGTTTGATCTTGTTGCGGTCGATGTGCTGGATGACGCCGCCGACGCGAATTTCGGCATCCATTCCATTGATTGAAATCAAATCGCCGTTGAGCACGCTGCCGTCGCGTAGTTCGATGGAGTCGAAAGATGCGGCTCCCAGCTCGAAGCTCACGGTTCCGCCAGAGACATCGTTGGGGCTGATCTCAGCGGGAAGGTGCCCGCGGTGAAACCGTCGCGGCTGAATACAAGGGTGTGCCTGCCGGCGCCGACGGTGATGAGCCGCGGGGTCACGCCGACCTCGGTCCCGTCCAACTTGAGCATCGCTCCCTGCGGGGTGGAATTCACAGTAAGGGTGATGGTTTTGGGCGCTTGCGTTGTATCCGCAATGGAAACGGCCACGGGCGTACCTGAGGTTGTGACGGTGGTTTCGAATCTGACTACTTCTCCGGGGCCAACATTGGTGAGGCCGATGGCATCTTCGCCGATGCGCACTTTGTTCTTATCGAAGAGATAGATTGAAAAGCGCGCCGACGGAATGAGCTTGTGAGAGAGGTTCTCCGCGGTTGTATCCATCACGAAGGCATGCAGGTTTCCCATTCCCGGGAGCGCCTTGAACTTGCCGAAGGTGAAGCGGACAACCGGAGTGCCGGTGGCGGGCCAGTCGATGACCTGCATGGGCGTGTCTTTGGCGAGGGATGGGAGGCCGAAGAGCAGGCAGGCGAGCGCGACGCTGAAACAGCGCAAGGCGATTTGTTTCGGGGTCATGGCATGAACATGATAGCCGGAAACGCGGCGCCTGGCGCGGGTGAGGGCGCGGAGGGAAATTTCGTCTCGACGACGGAACATTCACGTGGTAAGTTGGCTCATTCCCCGAGTCTTCCCCGGAGGCGCCGCATGGACGTTGAAACAGGGCCGCCAGCAAGTGTTGTCTTCAAATCAAATCACTGTCACAACCTGACGGCTGATTGCCGAGCAGGCGGTGAATCTGCCGCGATGCAATGGCTTCACGGCCTTTGCGGAGGTGTCCTGTGAGCACGGAAATCGCCAGTCCCGCACGGGGATCGATGGCCAATGCGCCGGGTCGGAGTTCCTCATGGCTGCGGCCGAAGTATCTTCTGGCTGCGTTCATTGCGCTGATGTATGCGTATGTGCTGTGGCATAACGAGAGCTTCCTCATCAACAACGCCGATCCGGAATGGTCGCACATCGCGACCTTCAAATGGTTCCTGCTGCCGCACGGACTGGCGGCCGGGTGCGCGCTGCTGCTGGGGCCGTTCCAGTTCTCGGAGCGCCTGCGGCGAAAGTTCACCAAGGTGCACCGAGTCATGGGCCGCTTCTATGTGGGCGGTGTTCTGCTTGGCGCACCGATGGGCCTCTACATTCAGAACTTTGAAAGCTACCCACCTCTACCCCGGCGATCCGGTGCAGTTCTCGCTGGTGCTGGCCACCGTGGCCGACGCGGCAATCTGGATGTTCGCGACCATCATGGCTCTTGCGTTCATCCTGCAACACAAGGTGCAGCTGCACCGGCAATGGATGACGCGCAGTTATGCGTGCGCAATTATTTTTCTTGAAGTGCGCGTGATCGGCGGCGTCTTCAACATTGACGAAAAGTTCACTGAGATCATTGTGTGGTTCTGCGTGGCGGCTGCGTTTCCGCTGGCGGACCTGGTGCTGCAGATGGAAGAGCTTTTGCGCACGCGGGCGAAGACGGCCAAAGCGGGGCGGGTTGCACAGCAGACTGCATAGAAGCAGTTGAGCAAGTGGAGAAAGATGAAAGCCGATCTCTCAGCAACGTTGCCGGGCCCGGCAATTACGCCGCACTCTCGGCCGGGCGCAGGTCTGCGCGCGAAGTATGTTCTGTTTGGCTGCATTGGGCTGATGTACGCGTATGTGCTGTGGAACAACGAGAGCTTTCTCATCAACCATGCCGACCCCGAGTGGATACATATTCATCCCTTCAGATGGTGGCTTCTGCTGCATGGATTGACGGCAGCGTGTGCGCTGGTTTTGGGGCCGCTGCAATTTTCCGATCGCTTGCGGCGGCGCTTTACGAAGACGCATCGGGTGGTGGGGCGCTTTTACGTGGCGGGCACGCTGATCGGCGCGCCGCTCGGCGTCTACGTACAGTACTTTGAACACCGGCACATGGGCGCCCCACTCTCCACCACCTTTGCCGCCGGGGCCCAGGCGGTGATCTGGATGTTGGTCACACTCGTGGCTCTTGCGTTCATCTTGAAGGGAAACGTGCAGCAGCATCGGCAATGGATGACGCGGAGTTTTGCCTGCGCCATTATTTTTCTTGAGGTGCGCGTCATTCTCGGCGTGTTCCGCCTCGACCCGGTGCAATACCTTGACGTCGTCGTCTGGGGTTGCGTGGCAGCCGCCGTGCCTCTGGCGGACTTTGTGGTCTACGCGCAGGATCTCTTTCGCAAGCGCGCAGTTCCCGTAAAGAGAGCTCAACCTGTGGCGCAGGCGGGCTGATTCACTTAGAAAACAGGTTCAGTCGAGGCGGTCGAAGGACTGCTCGATGCGGGTGTGCAGCGCCGTTTCGGCTTCGGCGAGGGTGTAGCTGGGCTCGAGCACGGTGGCGGGCGGTGTGGGCAGGGCTTTGAGGGCTTTGGCCGCGGCGGGCCAGTCGATGGCGCCGTCGCCGGGCCAGAGGTGCTCGTCTTTGAGGCCGTGATTGTCGTGAAAATGGATTTCACCGATGCGGTCGCCCGCGGTGGAGATGGCGCTGGTGACGCTGCTGGTGATGTGGGCATGGCCGAGGTCGAGGCAGATGCCGATGTTGGGCAGGTGGCCCAGCTCAAGGATGGAGACGAGGCGCGCGGGGGTGGTGGGCTCGCTGAGCAGGTTTTCGACCAGCAGGCGCACGCCGAGCGGATGGGCAAACGCGCCGAGGTGTTCGAGGGCAGTGATGGCGTACTCGATGGTGCGCTGCGACCAGCCGTCGTCTTTCTCTCCTAAATGAAGGACAAGGTTTTTGAAGGGGATGCGCTCGGCGGATTCGAGGGCGCGCTTGATCTCGTCCATGGCATCGATGCGGCGGGACTTCTCAGGATGGAGCACGTTGACGGCGGGAGCACCGGCGCGGCCCATCTCGCGATCGGGGAAGAGCGGGGCGTGCATGGAAAACGGTATGAGGGTATTGGAGGCGAACCAGGCGGCGAGCTCGCCGACGTGCTCGCGGCTGGTGTAGTCAAAATGCTGGCGCGCGGCGAAGAGCTCCACGGCCTGGGCCCCGGACCGGGCAGAGAGCTCAAGCAGCCCAGGGTGCAGGCGCTGGCTCAGAAACAGGTGTGTGGACAGAACTCGCAACATGCTCAAGGAGCCCCCGGCGCCGGGCAGCTTGCATTGATTGCCTGGGCGCTAAGGGTATTTTCGCATTGTTGCAACAACTTAGAGTGAAAGGGGTGTTGAGGAAGATGGTGCGGGGAGCGTGGAGATCCTTGAAGAGGCGTGTACCGGAGTGCTGACCAGTGGACCCCCCAGGCCCCGCCGACCAGCACCCCGGCAACGCATGACCGGGGAACAGTACTCGAGGAATGCAGCAACCTCCTCCTCTGAATCCACCGCAAGCTACGCGGAGATTCTGCCAGGGTGAACTGATGCCCGGGCCCCTTATGCGGGATGGAGGGATCTGCTCTCCATTTTCGTCACCGAAAGGCCAGAGAGGTGGCAAATCGGCGACCGCATGGGAGGATTGTTGCGCCTGTTGGCGGAAGATTTCCGTATCGTTTTGCTCAGTTTTGACAATGTTTTTTAGATCACCCCGGCGAGGTAGTTGACCTCGACCGGGCGGGGCACATCAAAATGAGCGTAAGTCTGGGTTTGAGTCTGGGCCAGCACGACGGGCGATAGCGTGATGACCGGGCAACGCGCATACGCGAGCACCTTGTATACCGTGCCTGCGTTGGTAATCGCTGCAAAATGAGAGGCGCCGTGCGCGCCGAGGACGATGAGATTGGCCTGCAGGACTCTGCCCTGATAGAGAAGCTCCTCGGTTGGATCGCCGAGCACCACATGGGCCTTCAAGCTGATCTTTGCTTTCAGGCCTGCGGGGACGAGGTCGAGGAGTTCGGCCTCCATCTGGGTAATGGTGCGGCCGCCGAGCGCCGCGGAAAGTTCCTGAGGCGGAATGACTTGCTGGAGAACCAGGCGCGCCTTGTGGCTGGCGGCGAGTTCGGCGGCAAATTGCGCCACCGCGTGACCTGATGGATGCGCACCCACGGAACAAAGGATGGTGCGGGTGACGAAGTTGCGATAGGTTCCTTCAGTGACATACGGGCCCACGATGTGGACCGGCACGCCGGCGGTGCGCAGCACGGTTTCGGCTACCGATCCGACGAGCAGCTTGCCCACGGGGCCCGGAGTGCGGGCGCCGATCACGAGCCTGTCGACGGTGTGTGCGTGGAGATAGCGGAGGATTTCTTCTGCGGGAAGACCAGGGCGGACGACGACATGGCATTCGATGCCGAGTTCGCCGGCGCGCTGCGCGAGTGAATGGAAGAGCAGCTTTTTGGCGCGGGCCGCAGGGTAGTCATCGGGATGGATGACCGAAGCTGCTGAGGTGGACGCAGACGCGCCTTTGTAGACGTGAAAGATGACGAGTTTAGCGGCGGACTCCATGGCCTGGGCAAGCGCGAAGGAGAAGGCATTTTCGTTGGCTGGGAACTCTGTGGCGAAGAGGACCGTCGAAGGCTTGCTCCAACCTGGCTTGATGAGGGGGACCATGGAAATCTCCTGAATCTGTATTTCCTGTTGTGCGGGCCCAGTTGGGTTTCACGATGAGGCTCGTTTGAATGGGATGGGTTCACACCAGGAGCCTGCCGCATCTGCTGCGGAGGTCCGGACGGGTGGACACGAATCCCGTTGCCTTCCCCTGGGGGAATGTGGCCCGGTCTCCCAAAAACTTCAAAATTGGCCCTTGCTCGGGAAAAGCCGCTCTTCGGTCAGCCTGGAGAATCGACGGGAGCGAGGGCACCTATAGGTACTCTCGTACTGTTGCGGCCTTTAATCTGTGATCGCTGTCACGGATTTTGGGGAGAGGCTGTGGGTTTGATTGTGCGGTTTAGGGGCTCGTGTGGTGAGTCTGAAGTTCTCTGTGAAATGGGTGAAAGAGCAAAAGCAGATTCTTCGGCTCACCACCTCCGAACTCCACCCCAAAGAGCAAGGACCGCTCTTTGGGGACCCCGGTGCTGAAAGACGTTCGGGGTCCCGTTCGCTCAGAATGACAGCCGGTTTTGTGTTGCGTATTTCAGAGACAGGACGCTAGTAGCCGGCGGCATAAATGAAGCCCGGGGGCAAAAAGCAGCCCGCAGGGGCTAAAGCCCACGTTTCTTCCTGCTGTTTTCGGCACGACTGAAGTCGTGCCCTGATACGAAGGGCAGTCAAGAGCCCGATCCAATGCGGGGGTAGTCCAAGCGCGCGGAAATTCTTGTGCTGATTTTGTGCGACAGGTGATCGAATGATTCGATTTGAACTGGGGTTGGTTCAGCCGTAACTTCCGCATAGGCGGTGATACGTCCGGAATCGCAGAATCCCTCAGCGGCGCGGTTGGGATTCGTGGTCTCCCCGGTCCCCAAATGCGAGGGACCGGGGGCACCCTCATCGGGGTTGAGACAAGTCACCGAGATCATGGCCACCCGCCAAGTGCGATTCCGCAGGGGCTAAAGCCCACGTTTCTTCCTGCTGTTTTCGGCACGACTGAAGTCGTGCCCTTTTACAAAGGGCAGCCGAGAACCCGGTCCAATGCGGGGGTATTCCGAGCGCCCTGAAATTCTTGTGCTGATTTTGTGCGACAGGTGATCGAATGATTCGATTTGAACTGGGGTTGGTTCAGCCGTAACTTCCGCATAGCCGGTCATTCGCACCATTCAAACTCAAACACACTGTCATGCTGAGCGCAGCGAAGCATCTGCAGTTGTCTTTAGCGATTTCCGCCCTCAAAAACGCGTAGCTTCCGGATTGGCGGTGATCCACCCGGAACCCGGAACCGCGTTCGTAAACCACCTACGCTGATCTTCTCGCAAAACCCACCGCAGACGAGACCGTTCAGACATTGCGCCGCTTTCTGAATAGCTGAACGGCGCAGATGTCTGCCACCACGGTCAGGGCCAACGCTCCCGCGTAGAGCCCGTACGGCGGTCTCATAATGAGGGGGTCAGCAAGGTCATGAAACATAGAAACGAGTTGATAACCAACCTCACCGGAAAGAACTAAGCATCCGACCAGCAACAGAACCGATGCGAGCGATCGACTCCTTGGAACCGAATAGAGGATCGGCCCCACAACCAAGAACAGAGGGCCGACAAACATCCACCCTAACCAGAGTAGAGCCTTTCCTATGTAGGCCCAATGGAGCATTTCCAGACCGCCCATCATGAGACAGAGCCAAGAAACGAAAGCTCCCCATAGCAGGCCGACGAGCATCAGGAGCGCACCAGTCACCCGAATCGAAAATGGTTGACTCATCCTCATCGACTAGAGTATCGCAGCTAATTTCGGTGGGAAAGCGCAGCCGCGCAACACGGAGACATCGGGAAGGCTAAAACCGCTTGTTTGATTGAGCGTTTTGATGTTGCGGGCGAGTGG
>CAWACG010000024.1:0-62602 GCA_963780515.1 uncultured Acidobacteriaceae bacterium | reverse complement strand
AAGGAAAGCAACTGATTCCAGTCTTCAAAAGCAAAGAAAACGCCGTCTGGATACAGGCGGCGTTTTCTTTGCTGGAGCGCGCCCTTTCCGCCCCCTGAATTGTGGCTGGCACCTCGATTCGGTACCATAAGGCGCATGACGATCCAACGGATGGAGCACGTCGGCATCGTGGTTGAGGACCTGGCAGCCGCGACTAAGTTCTTCGTCGACCTCGGACTTGAGCTCGAGATAGAGGTGCCGGTCGAGGGGCGCTGGGTGGACCGTGTCGTAGGGCTCGACGGTGTCCGGGCTGAGATCGCGATGCTGCGGACTCTGGACGGCCACGGACGACTCGAGCTGACGAAATTCCACACGCCTGCGACCCACGGCGGCAACCGGCACGCGCCGGCGAACACGCCGGGCATCCGCCATGTCGCATTCGCCGTCGAAGACATCGACGCGGTCGTCGCCGGCCTGCGAGCGCGCGGCACTGAACTCGTGGGCCACCTGGAGCGCTACCAGGACAGCTACCGGCTCTGCTACGTCCGCGGCCCTGAAGGGATCATCGTCGAGCTGGCACAGAAGATCGGGTGAAGGGGGCCCAATCCTGACCGACCGACCCGCCAGGGCCGCCGCGATGAGTCGACCGCGAATCTTACGGTTAGACCTGCGCGCCAGATATTTTCGCAAGACTGCGCTTTTGATTCCCTCCGCCATCGAAGTTAGCTGGGTTGAGCCATGCTTCGAAGACTTGTTTCCGCGCCGGCCATTCGCTGTCGAGCATCGAGAACCACGCAGTATCGCGGTTGTGATCCTTCACCACCATGTGTTGGCGAAAGATGCCCTCAAACGTAAATCCCAGCCGCAACGCGGCGCGCCGGCTTGGCAGGTTCTCTGCGTTGCATTTCCACTCATAGCGCCGGTAGCCCAGATCTTCAAAGACATGCCGCGCCATCAGGTACATTGACTCGGTCGCGGCGCGCGTACGTTGCAACCCGGGCGAAAAAAGCACGTTGCCTACCTCGATCACTCCATGTGAGGGCTCGATGCGCATATAGCTGGCATGGCCCGCGGCTCTTCCGGTTTCTCTCGGCACGATGGCAAATAAATCGGCGCGCTCCGCCTTCTGCCATTTTTCCAGGTTTTCCGTCAAGGCCGTCGCGCTCTCAGGCGGTGAGGCAGCCAACCACGTCCAAAGCTCGTTGTGGCCCTTGACCGCCTCAAAGAGGGATTCGCCGTGCCGGGCTGCATCCAGCGGTTCCAGGGTCGCGTAGCGTCCCCGCAAGGTCGCAGGGCAGGGAATCGGCGCTGGCTTCCAGTTGAGGGGATTTGGGTTGATTTCGGGCACGGTTTCAGCCTATCAGTGCGATTTGCCCTTCTACCCGCCTTCGGCACCCCGGAACGACACCCGCGATCTCCACAACTCGCACATCTGGGCCCCCTTTTGCACCGCATTCGCGCCTTGCAAGGGGTCCAAACAGGGGAATAGCCTTAGGTTCTGGGCAGGGCAGTTCGCAAAACCCAGGCCTGCACTGCTTTTGAGGCAAACGAAGCCCGCAAAACCCGCTTCCGGCAAGGCTCTTTGAGCTTTCCACAGGCAATCTGGCCGCCTTTGGAAACTCGTTACCGGGAATGTGAACAAAATACAAGATGTTGTGGTTTGCAGTTGACATGCACCATAGACAGCGGTATTTTTTCATCTGCGGCTGTAAACGGATTGTAACGAACCCGGGCGGAAGACCCGCCGGCAGACCGCTGAGAAACAAAACTCGCGGTATTTTTCAAAACCCCCGTTTTCCGTTCGTCGTCAAAGGTTGACCTGCCCTTTCAGGTAGACCTGCGCTCGGAAATGGGCACGGCATTTCACCAATTTTGCCGATTGAGAGGATCCCAATGAACGAGGCCCATCTTCAAACTTCCACCGCTTCCCCCCAGGCTCCCTACAGCCAGGGCGGACTGACCTTTTCCCGCCGCTTCACCGCGGACGGCGTCTCCCCCTACGACGAGGTGCAGTGGGAACGCCGCACCGCGCCCATCACCGACACCAAGGGCAACACCATCTTTGAGCAGAAGGATGTGGAGGTGCCGGTCGACTGGTCGATGACGGCCACCAACATCGTGGCCTCAAAGTATCTGCACGGCCAGATGGGCACGCCGGAGCGCGAAACCGGCGTCCGCCAGCTGGTGGCCGCGTGGCTGAAACCGTGCGCGACTGGGGTATTGCCGGCGGCTACTTTGCCACCGCGGAGGACGCGGCCATCTTCCACGACGAGCTGGCGCACATGCTGCTCACGCAGAAGGCGGCCTTCAACTCGCCGGTCTGGTTCAACGTGGGCTGCGACCGGCTTGAGCCGGAGTCCGACGGCCAGAACTGGCACTGGGATCCGCCTGACCGGCGGCGTGAAGTTCTCCGCCACCGGCTACAAGAATCCGCAGTGCTCGGCCTGCTTCATCAACGCCGTCGACGACTCGCTCGATTCCATCCTGACCCTGGCCAAGACCGAGGGCATGCTCTTCAAGTGGGGATCGGGCACGGGCACCAACCTCTCCTCGATCCGCGGGTCCATGGAACTGCTGTCGGGCGGCGGCACGGCCTCCGGCCCGCTCAGCTTCATGCGCGGCTTCGACGCCTTTGCCGGCGTCATCAAGTCCGGCGGCAAAACCCGCCGCGCCGCCAAGATGGTCATCCTCAACGTCGACCATCCTGACATCGTTGACTTCATCGAGTGCAAGGCCAAGGAAGAAGCCAAGGCCTTCACGCTCATCAAGGCCGGCTACGACGGCTCGGGCCCCGACTCCGAGGCCTACTCGTCGATCTTCTTCCAGAACGCCAACAACTCCGTCCGCGTCAGCGACGAGTTCATGCGCGCCTACGAGACCGACGGCGACTTCACCACCTACACCGTCAAGGACCACGAGCCGGTGAAGACCTACAAGGCGCGCGACATCATGCACAAGATCGCCGAGGCCACCTGGCTCTGCGGCGATCCCGGCATGCAGTTCGACACCACCATCAACAAGTGGCACACCTGCAAGAACACGGCGCGCATCAACGCGTCGAATCCTTGCTCGGAGTACATGTTCCTCGACAACTCGGCCTGCAACCTGGCCAGCTTCAACCTGCTGAAGTTCGTGACCCCGGCGGGCGTCTTCGACATTCCGGCCTACCGGCACGCGATCTCGGTGGTCATCACGGCCATGGAGATCCTGGTCGACAACTCCGGCTATCCCACCGAGGCCATCGCGCGGAACTCGCACGACTATCGGCCGCTGGGCCTGGGCTACGCCAACCTGGGCGCGCTGCTGATGGCGTTCGGCCTGCCGTACGACTCCGCCGCCGGCCGCGACCTGGCCGCGGCTCTCACCGCCATCATGTGCGGCCAGGCCTACCTGCAGTCGGCCGTCGTTGCGGCGCACTGCCCGCCGCTCGCCTCGGCCACGCCGCTCACCGCAGGCGTCGAGCGCCAGGGCGGCGCCTGCCCCGGCTTCTACGTCAACCGCGAGCCGTTCCTCGACGTGATCCGCATGCACCGCGCCGAGGTCAACAACATCGGCAAGTCGCGCGTGAGCGGCGAGCCCTTCAACGTGCCGCAGCTCGACGCGCTGATCGACGCCAGCCGCGAGTGCTGGGACATGGCGCTGGTCTACGGCGAGCGCTACGGCTATCGCAACTCGCAGACCACGGTGCTCGCGCCCACCGGCACCATCGGCTTCATGATGGACTGCGACACCACCGGCATCGAGCCCGACCTGGCGCTGGTCAAGTACAAGAAGCTGGTCGGCGGCGGCATGATCAAGATCGTCAACAACACCGTGCCGGCCGCGCTGTTCAAGCTCGGCTACGACAACGACGAGGTCAACGCCATCGTCAGCTACATTGACGCGACGGGCACCATCGAAGGCGCGCCCGGCATCAAGCCCGAGCACCTGGCGGTGTTCGATTGCAGCTTCAAGCCGGCCAAGGGCACGCGCTCCATCCACTACATGGGCCACATCAAGATGATGGCCGCCACGCAGCCGTTCCTCTCCGGCGCCATCTCAAAGACCGTGAACCTGCCCCACGAAGCCACCGTGGAAGATGTGGCCGAGGCCTACGCCGAAAGCTGGCGTCAGGGCATCAAGGCCGTGGCCATCTATCGCGACGGCTCCAAGGGCACGCAGCCGCTGAACACCAGCATGGACGCCAAGCGCGAGCCCTCGGCGCTCGATGCCGCCGGCAGCCGCGTGCTGGCGCATCTGGCCGCCGGCCAGGCAGCCTGCCGAAGCCGACCTCAAGACGCTCGAAGCCAAGATCGGCGAGAAGCTCGAAGTCACTGCGAAGCAGGTGATCGCCGCTGCCGCCGCATTCCAAAAGTCTATGGAGGAGATTGCCAAGGCCGCTGCCGTTGCCGGTCATGACTCCCGCGCTGACGTTTGAGGCTGCCCAACAGGCCGCGCAGGACCTGAACGCTCCGCCGCGCGCCGTTCGCCATCGGCTGCCGGAGGAGCGCGCCTCCATCACGCACAAGTTCTCCATCGCCGGCCACGAGGGCTACATCACCGTCGGCCTCTATCCCACCGGCCAGCCGGGCGAAATCTTCATCAAGATGGCCAAGGAAGGCTCGACGGTCTCCGGCCTGATGGACGCCTTCGCCACCTCCATCTCGCTCGCCCTGCAGCACGGCGTGCCGCTGCGGGTCCTGTGCGAGAAGTTCGCGCACACCCGCTTCGAGCCTTCCGGCTGGACCGGCAATGAGCAGATCGGCTACGCCAAGAGCCTGATGGACTACATCTTCCGCTGGCTCAACCTGCGCTTCCTCTCCGGCGAGCAATTGACGCTGTTCGCGGGGCTCTCTCCGCAAGCGCCGCAACTGCCCGCTTCGCCCACCATCCTGCCTGAGTCTGAGCCGGATGAAGAGCACGGCATTTCGCAGAGTCAACTTTCACGCCTCGCGGAGGAAGTCGCAAGAAAGCTGAACCAGGTGCAACAGCAACACCGGCATGGGCAGCACTACGCCTCCCGGCGGCGGCATCGCGCCGGAGATTCAGGCCAGCGGCGCGACGGCCGCGAGTCCCACGCACGGCCCCTCCATGCAGGACCGCGGCATCTATCACGCCGCCGACGCCATGCGCGCCATGTACGACATGGGCGATGCGCCAAGCTGCGGTACTTGCGGCGCCATCATGGTCCGCAACGGAAGCTGCTACCGCTGCATGAGCTGCGGCTCAACCAGCGGATGCAGCTAAAGGCACAGGGCCACGGATGCGCTCAGTTGTTGTCAGGGTGCCGATCTTCTAGCGCAAGCTCCCCGTCGTCGCATTCGCCGGGCTTCCGATTGCATCGCCGGAGACTACCAGTTCAACTCGCCGGTTCTCTTGCCTGCCGGACGAGCTATCGTTGGAGGCAACCGGCAAGGTATTGCCGAATCCCTTTGCGGTAACCGAGTTGGTTGAAACGCCCTGCTCCACAAGGTAATCCCGCACCGCACCCGCGCGGTTCTCAGAGAGTGTTTGATTCATTTCATCGCCGCCCACGTTGTCCGTGTAGCCGCCAACCTCGATGTTGAGGCCGGGATAAGCGATCAGAATTCCTGCCACCTTCGCCAGCTTCTCTCTTGCCCCTGCCATCAACGAGTACTTCCCAGTGTCAAACAGAACGTCCGACATGCTGACAATCAGCCCGCGCGCGCTATCGCGAGTTTTAAGCACCTTGTTCAACTGCTCTGACAACTGCGCGCGCATTGCTGCCTTATCGCTATCCGCCTGGTGTTCATTCTGCTGCGCCTGCTGCGCAGCTAAACGTGCCTGGTCGGCATCGGCCTGGGCCGCATTGATTGCCGACGCCGACGCTACTTGGTTTGCAGCCAAATTGGCCTGCGCCTTTGCCGCATCCGCCTGCGCCTGATCCTTCTGCCGGGTTGCCTCATCGGCCTGCGCCTGCACCTGTGCCTGTGCGTCGCTCGAAGCCTGGTTCGCGTTCTGTGCCTGCTGCGCAGCCAAACGTGCCTGGTCGGCATCGGCCTGGGCCGCATTGATCGCTGACGCCGACGCTACTTGATTCGCAGCCATATCGGCCTGCGCTCGGGCTGCATCAGCCTGGGCATGATCCTTCTGCCGCATGGCTGCATCAGCCAGTGCTTGCGACTGCGCCTGTGCATTCACTGAGGCTTGGCGTTCGGCTGCTCTGCGATCCTCTTCAATCCGCTTTACGGCGATCTCTCGCGCGTCCTCCGCTGTCTGTACGATCTCCCGGGAAGTCGCAATCAATTCCTTCTTTGAGGAATGCTTGTCGGTGGCGTATTCATCGGCGCTATTCATCAACTGCACGGCGTGCTGATAGCTCTCGCTGGCGTACTGTTCGGCTCCCTCGGATTTGGCAATCCGCAATGCGTTCCTCGCTTCGAGAAACTCGAGCGGCAGATTCGCATCCAGTACCACCGGGTCGAACTTATATCCGGATGGAATATAGCCGCCGCGTTCCATCAGCTCATACTTTGCATTCACGTCTTCGGTAGTTCCCCTGGTATCGGGGCGGACCACGTTCTCAAGGACCACCACATTGCTCGGCTCACGGACTGCATAGTACGGTTCGGCGGTCACAATGAGCGCGAATGCCTGGAGTTCAGTGGTGGCGGTCAGTTTGCTTCGATCATTGCCTCCTACCAGCACTTCACCCAGATTCACTGCGTGGCCGTCGGGGGAGATGGCCCATAACACGTAGGTCAGATACTCGCCGCCGAAGCTCGTCGGGCTTTGCAGATTGCCAAAGTCGGATTCAACTTCCATCGTCCCGCGCTTGCTGCGCACTTTGGCCTTTCCATCGGCCGAAGGCAGCAAGGCCGTGCCTTTGAAGTCCACTTCAGTTGCTCCGCCGCGATGCTCGTAATTCACCGCCTCGACCGAACGGCTGGTCACGTTCACCGAATAGGTTTGTGTCGGGCCCGCAGGCATAAGCACCGCCGGCTCCTGCTGATTGGTCTGGGCAAATGCGCTCAGGCTGAGGACACTTCCGAACACGAAAAAGATTGTGGGCTTCAAAATATCTCCTGCAGGCAGAAAACTGCCGTAGTGCGTTGGTGTCGCGCATTCGCGGGGTACGCCGCGCCGGCTTCGGTTACGAATTTGTCAATGCCCAACACGAAACTGAGTGATATAGCTCATGAGGCCGAAGACCTTCAGAAGCCACACAACCACGGCAATCACGACGACAGCATTCAGAATGCTTTTGATCGTCCCCTGCATGGGAATGCGATTCACGAGCCATAACAACACACCGACGACGCACAGGGCGATCACAACGGTAACGAGTGGCATTTCATCTCCTCTAATCCGGCTTGAGTCCCGGCTCACGCTCCGGGTTCCGCCGAGAAATCATCGGCGCTTGCGTTTGATTACCTTCATGCTTCCAGCTTCGTCTCACGCAAGAAATTGTGAACACACTGGTCTACAGTCAAAAGAAAACACTTTGATCTCCGCCTGCAAAGTGCCGGAACCCACGCGTTGCGCGTGGCCATCTGATTCGCTGATGGGCCGAGAAACTCTGACGAAAAGAACGGCCGCTCTCCCACAGTCTTATTCTTCCAAGGCATTCCAGGAATATCTGAGCTACAGTGCTCACCAGCGATGGGGCGGAGGTTTTGCGTCGAAATCAGCCCGCGCCGAAGGGGGTTGAGACAACCTGTGCCTCGCCAAAACTCCGAACTTATTCCAATTCAGTTAGTTGCTGCACGCAGGCTGCGATGCAGCTTTTGATGGGAAGTTGGCGAATCGACCGTATGACACGTTCCCGAAAATCAAGCCACATCGCCATAGAACGGCCGGATGGAATTTTGGCGAGAGAGAGCGGCCCCGCAATTACCTGCTGAACTACCTTCAACTTCTAAACGCAGACGCCGCTTGCCCCGGCACATCGATGCGCGGAGCCATGGGCATACTCCGAACCCGCACGCCCGTGGCCGCAAAAATCGCATTGCCCACCGCCGGGGCTAGTCCTACGATGCCAGTTTCCCCAGCCCCTGCCGAGGGCAGATCTTTGCGGTCGAGCAGCACCACCTCAATCTGCGGCGTGTCTCTGAAACGGGGAACGCGATACTCCGCGAAGTGGGGATTCAAAATCCTGCCATCCGAAAACAGAATCGCCTCGAACAGCGCCCCGCCAATGGCTTGAACCATCGCGCCCATCGTCTGATTTTGCAGGCCGTCCGGATTCACAATCGCGCCTGACTCCCAGGCCTGCACCACGCGAACAATGCGCACCTTCTTGCTCGCGGCATCAATCTCCACCTCGGCGCAGGTTGCCACGTATCCGCCCTTGTCCGTCCCGCCTGCGATGCCGAATCCGCGCTCCTGTGTCGATTTCCTCCGTCCCCAGCCAAACTTGTCCGCAACCGCATGAAACACGGCCTGCAGCCTTGGGTCAGCCAGGTTCTTCAGGCGAAACTCCAGCGGGTCCATGCCCGCCAAACCGGCCATCGCGTCCATGTGCGTCTCTCGCGCAAAGTGGTTGGCGGTCGAAGCAAGCCCGCGATACGACCCCTGGCGCAAAGGGGATTTCGCCGGATGAAATTGAATCACCTGGTTGGCGACCTCGTAAGGGGTCCCAATCGCTGCCGGGCCTGAGTTGTAATTGTGATGTTCCCAGGCAACCAGCGTTCCATCGCGCCGCGCGCCTGCCTTGATCTCAATCAGCCCGGCGGGCCGCAGATAAGCCCACGTAAACTCTTCGCTTCGCGTCCACACCACCTTCACCGGCTTGCCCGCCGCTTTGGCCAGGCGCGCGGCCTCAATTGCCGCCTCACCGGTGTGCTTGCCGCCGTAGCCGCTCCCCATGTCCGGCTGAATCACGCGCACCTGCGCCGGCGAAAGATGAAATGTCTGCATCAATTCATCGCGCACACCGAAGGGCCGCTGCGTTCCCGTCCACACGGTCAGCTTGTCGCCGCTCCACTCCGCAACCGCGGCGCGCGGCTCCAGGGGTGCGTGCGCAATGTACTGCACCGTGTACCGCTCTTCGAGCTTCAAGTCGGCGGATGCCATCGCCTGCGCCACGGAGCCCGTCACATGCTGCGGGCCTTCGTCGCGGCCAGGCTCCGGATTTGCTTTCAAGTATTCAAATAGCCCTTCGTTCGATGGCTGCGCGGGCACATTCCACTTTGCCTGGATCGCCGCCACCGCCTGTTCCGCGCTGAATGCATCCGCTGCCGCGACACCAACAAAATCGCCATCGCGCACGACATTCACGCCGGAAAGTTTTTCCGCCGCGCGGGTGTCGACTGATTCCAGCGTCGCATTAAATCCATCCGGCCGCAGCACCGCGCCAAACAGCATCTCCGGCCGCACGATGTCGGAAGGATACTTATGTTTCCCCGTGACAAAATCGCGCCCCTCCGCCTTGGGAACCGGCGTTCCGGCAATCTTCCACTGGTTCGCAGGCGTCAGGGCCTCATCTCCCGAGACGATCTTCACCAGCTTCTCTCCGCCCGAAATCTCGCCATACGTGAGTGATCGCGAAGTTTTCGTGTCCGCGACCTTGCCGTCCACCGCCGTCAATTCCGCCGCGTCCACATGCCACCGCTGCGCCGCCATCTCCACCAGCATCTCGCGCGCCGCCGCGGCCATCGTGCGCAGTTCCGGCCCCATCGTCGGTGTTGTACGGCTGCCAAACGTGCCCATGTCCCACGGCACAAGGTCCGTGTCGCCCATGACCATCTCAATGGAGGCGAACGGCACACGCAGTTCTTCGGCAACCTGTTGCGCGAGCGACGTGCGAATGTTCTGGCCAACCTCTACCTTGCCGGTAAACACCGTAACCTTGCCATCGGCCGCAATGTGCAGCCACGCGCTCACATCCTTCGGCAATTCGTGCCCGCCAAAGACCCTGCCCGACTCCTGCGTCCATCCCGAAGTTGGAGTCAGGCATATGAGCAGCCCTCCTCCCAGCACCTTCAGAAACTCGCGCCGGTCGACCTTCACGCCAATCGCTTGCGCATGCTTGGGCGCGGCAGTGGCCTCGGCGGTCGCAGCTTCAACAATGAGGGATTCCCGCACGCTCATCGCCCGCCTCCCGTGGTCGAAGCATGTGCCGCCCGCCTCACCGCTTCGAGAATGCGCGGATAGGTGCCGCAGCGGCAGACATTTCCATTCATCGCCTGGAGAATCTGCTCATCCGTCGGACTGGGATGCTCGCTGAGCAGGGAAGTGGCGCTGAGGATCATGCCGGAGGTGCAGTAGCCGCACTGGAACGCGCCCTCGTCAAGAAAAGCCTGCTGTACGGCGCTTAGCTCTCCGCCCCGCTCCAGGCCTTCGATGGTCACGATTTCCGCGCCCGCTGCAGACGCTGCCGCCATCCGGCAGGAGCGCACCGCTTCGCCGTCAAGCAGGACGGTGCAGGCTCCGCACTGGCCTTCGCCGCAGCCATACTTGGTCCCCGTCAGATTGAGCCGATTGCGCAGGACAGAAAGCAGCGATTCTCCAACGGGTGCATTCACATTGAAGTGCGCGCCATTGACGTTCAGAACAAATTCGCTCATCCCAATCTCCGAACGCGATTATGCGAGTTCAACTAACGCTTCAGAATAGCTCAACCATGCACAGCCGGGCCCTATTCTGGTCCATCTCTGCCCCGGTTCCCGATCGCATCGCAGCGCCGCCATCGTTTACCCCTCCGCTCGGCGGCGCGAGAGAAGTCTTACCCATATGGTTACCAGAAGCTGATGAAGGTATGATTGGCATTGGGCGTTATAGCCGCCGACCTGAGAATATAAGATTGCAAATCTACTTAGAAAGCTCGCACAGGTAAACCTTACGATGCGTCGTGTCGCGTTGATCTACAACCCCGCGTCCGGACAATACTCCTCAAAGCGCGCCGCATTGGTGGGCAAAGTGCTCGCTATCCTTCGCAAAGCGGGGGTCGAGGCCGACGCGCTCGAAACCAACGCGCCGGGAAGTGCCAGAACGCTTACGAAAGCGGCCGTCCTCAATCGATACGACACGATCTTTGCCTGCGGCGGAGACGGCACGGTTCACGAAGTGCTCCAGTGCCTGGTGGGAACCGAGGTCGCGCTGGGCGTCGTGCCGCTGGGTACTGCAAACGCGCTTGCGCAGAACCTGGGCCTTGGCAACTCTCCCGTGAAAGCCGCGCGCGCTCTCCTCACTGCCGTTCCCACGCCGGTTCCCGTCGGCCGTATCTTCTATCGTGACAACACCGGTGTCGAGCGCTCCCGCTACTTTACCGTTGCGGCGGGAATCGGCGCGGATGCCCTCCTGATGTCCAGGCTCGATGCGGAACTCAAAAGACGCCTCGGTTACGCGCTCTACCTCATTGAAGCTTTCCTCGTCTGGGCCACCAATCCCTTTCCGCTCTTCGAAGCTGCATTCGAAACAACAGAGAGCTCCGACTCGCGTGTCGAACAGGTGTCGCAGCTTCTGGCGGTAAGGGTTCGCTCCTTCGGCGGCGTCCTGGGCAAGCTGGCCCCGGGCGCAACTCTGCATAATCACACCTTGAGCCTCATGGCATTCAAGACGCGAAGCCGCTGGCGCTATCTCCAGTTTCTCCTCGCAGTGATCGCTGGGCGCCACACGTTCTCGAAGGACGTGGAATTGCTTGAAGCTCTGTCGGTAGACTGCCGCACGCGCAACGGTTCGCGCGCAACCGTGCATGTTGAGGCGGACGGAGAGGTGCTCGGCAAATTGCCGGCCCGCATCGAGGTTGCTCCGCAGACGCTCACCCTGCTGATTCCGCCCAACGCTCAACCGTGAAGGTCCGTCAGTCGCAAACCTGCCCTGCCCGCAAGCGTTAAATCTGTCCCATCAGGATCAGGACCACCACAACCACCAGGACAAGCCCCAACCCACCGGACGGAAAGTATCCCCAGTTTCTGCTGTGCGGCCATGCCGGCAATGCACCAATAAGGAAAAGAATCAGTAAAACCACCAAGAGAAGTCCAAGCATACTTACCTCCAATTCCTGAAGCAGGGTGCATGGGCCTGCTGCCCTGATTGCTCAATCGCCATGACTGCATGAGTCTTTCACGCTGAGATGCGCGTATCTGAGCAATTGAATACACTCCTGAATCCCTCATTGCCGAGTGCGGCAGTATTCTCTGCACGCTCGGCGTTTCCGGAACACCGCAAGCCCCCGTCTCTTGCGTCCACATCCCCCGGCCTGCAATGATCTCCGCGCAAGCTTTTCCAGAAGGCACCCTGCATGAATAGAACTGCATTTACACTCTGTGTCCTTGTTGCGACGCTCCCCGTGACTCTTATGGCTCAGCAACCTGCCTGGCAGCCCGCACCCGGTCATCTCACATTGCCGCTCTGGCCCGGCACTGCGCCGGGTGCTCCCACAAATCTGCCTCCCGAAGCCGACACCACAACGGCGAAAGACAACTTGATTGCAGGCAAACCTGTCATCCGTCTCGGCAACGTCTCCACTCCCACCCTCACGCTCTATGCGGCCAGGGGAGCCAGCAGCGGCGCCGGTCCCGCTGTCGTGGTTTTCCCCGGCGGCGGTTACCAGATTCTCGCCATTGACCTCGAAGGCACCGAAGTGTGCGATTGGCTCACCTCAATCGGCGTCAATTGCGTGTTGGTCAAATACCGCGTACCCAATACCGGTCCGTATCCCAAATCCGCCGCCGCCCTGCAGGATGCACAGCGCGCCCTCGGCATGGTGCGCGAGAATGCGACAGAATGGGGCATCGATCCCCAGCGTGTGGGTGTCTTGGGCTTTTCAGCGGGCGCACACCTGGCCGCCGCCCTCAGCACTCACTACGACCAGCGCCTTTATGCCGCCGTCGACACAGCCGACAAGCTAAGTTGCCGTCCTGATTTTGCGGTCATTGTGTATCCCGGCTATCTTGCGCTCGCCGATCAAAACTTTGCGCCCAATCCCGACATCCATCCCACCGCGGACACTCCCCCAACATTCATCGTGCAGGCCGAGGACGATCCTGTGCACGTCGAGAATGCAGTGGTCTACTTCATGGCCCTCAAAAACGCTAAAGTTCCCGCCGAACTGCACATCTATGCGCAGGGCGGCCATGGCTACGGCCTGCGGCGCACCGCATTGCCCGTCACCACATGGCCGCAGCGGGTCGAGGACTGGCTGCACACCATCAAGGTGCTGCCCGCCGCTGCGCAGTAGTGCGCAATTACAATTCATCTCATGCTTCTCGCCGTTCTCACCGTCTCCGATCGCTGTTCGCAGGGACTGGCCACTGACACCGCGGGTCCAGCCGTGGTTGACCTGCTCAGGCAGAACTGGCCCGACGCGGATATCCAGACCGCGCTCGTCCCCGACGAAGAAGATCAGATCGCCGCGCATCTGCAACAGTGGATCGGCCAGGGTGCGTCCCTCATCCTCACCGCCGGTGGCACGGGATTCGGCCCACGCGACAGAACCCCCGAAGCCACGCGCCGCGCCATCGATCGCGAGGCCCCTGGTCTCGCCGAGGCAATGCGCGCCAAAGGGGCCGAACAAAACCCCTTCGCCTGGCTCTCCCGCGGCGTCGCGGGCCTTAAGGGAAATACCCTCATCATCAACCTTCCCGGCAGTCGCCGCGGGGCTGAAGAAAGCCTTGCCTCAATCCTCAAACTCATCAAACACGGTCTGGAGATTGCTGCCGGCGGCCAGACGCACCCATAATTCGGTTTACTTGCACAATTTCCCGATGGGCTCGAACATCGTCCCCGTCAAAATGCAGGAAACGCTTTCCTGAGATCGTAATTCGCTGCCCGGTTCTGCACGCCACGACCCCCGGCAATACCCCTCCAAATGAAAGCAAAATATCAACCTTTCTCCAATAGGAGGTAAAAAATTCCCTGAAGGCTGGGTCGAGAAACACCGGAAAAGGCGTAGAATTATGCCACTTGTGAGCAACACTAGAAACAATGCGTCTGACCGGCGTAGACCGGGGACCATCAGCATCCGTGACGTCGCCCAGCGCGCTGGAGTTTCCATCGCTACCGTATCGCGTGCCGTCAACCACATCCCAACCGTGAACGCCGAACTGGCCCGCCGCGTATGGAAGGCGATTGAAGAAGTGGGCTATCTGCCCAATACCCAGGCCCGCGCACTGGTCTCCGGCCGCAGTCGAATGCTGGGCCTCATCGTCTCTGAAATCACCAACCCCTTTTTCCCTGAACTGGTGCAGGAGTTTGAGAACCTCGCCGTGGCGCAGGGCTATGAAGTGCTGATCGGTTCCACCAACTATGAACCGGCCCGCACTGAGTCACTCATTCGCCGCATGTTGCAGCGCAACGTCGACGGCGTCGCGGTAATGACCTTCGGCATCGAGGAAGATCTGGTCCAGAAGCTCGTCGAGCGCGAATTTCCGCTCGTCTTTGTCGATGCCGGTCCTGACCTGCCCAACATCCGCGTCATCAAAGTGAATTACGGCGAAGGCATTCGCCAGGGTGTGCAGCATCTTGCCGCACTTGGCCATCGCCACATCGCTTTCATCAGTGGCCCGCTGCGCCTGCGCTCCGCCGTCGCGCGCCACGACGCTTTCCTCAGTTGCATGGCCGAGCTGGGGCTCACCGTTCCCGCAGAAAACATGATTGAAGGCAGCCACACCATGGAAGGCGGCATCGCCGCCATGGAGCAGTTGACGTCGCTCGAGCATTTGCCCACCGCCGTCATGTGTTCCAACGATATGACCGCCATCGGCGTCCTCCATGCGCTCTACCGCACCACCCACAAGGTCCCAGCCGACATTTCCGTCGTGGGCTTTGACGACATTCACCTCGCGGAATTCATGCTGCCGCCCCTCACAACCGTGCAAATGTCCTGCAAGGATCTTGCTGCTGCCGCCATTGAGGCCCTGCGCGCCGGCATTGAACGCGACCACCCCAAATCCCGCAAGAAGGAGTGGCACATTCCGACCCGCCTCGTGGTCCGCCAATCCTCAACATTTCCCCGCGGCAGCCTGCCCGCATTGATGAAGAGCGCGCCGGCGCGCCGCGTCGCAGCCGAATAGTACCTGCTGCCTACCAACCGCTCATTTTTCCCGGCTGAACCCCCAGGAGATTGACCCGACCCGCCCACAACACCATTCGTATATCGACGCGTTGCTCTTCTGTTCCGCAATCGAAGGCGTTCTCTGCACCGTCCGGGCATGACCCCGGCGCTCGTTAAGGAATCTCGCCCAACCTCCAGCCGGGATTGCCCTCCAGCGCGATGAATGCGCCGACGCCGGTTGTCACGCTGCGAGAACTGGCGACCGTCGCCCTAGTCAAAAGGTTCTTTCTAACCGGAATCGAACCTGAAAAGGTTCGGCAGGATGGAAAACGTTTGTGAAAGCCGGCGTGGTCGTTGGAGTTATGCGGGATATATAAGCGTAGGTAATATCGTCATTGCGGCGGTCAAGCAAATTCAAAAGATCGGCTGAAATGCGCCATTTCTCGGCAATCTGATAACCGGCCCCCGCATTGACCAATAACGTGGCCTTTGAACGATTGATTCCGTCGGACGTCAAATCGCGCGGACCAAAGTAGCGCAGGCGCACTGTGGGTGTAAAACCTCTGTAGTCGTGCAGTGTGATTCCAGACGAAATCACCACCTTAACCGCTTCCGGGACAACCTTCCCACCCAGCCCTTGCAGAGGATACTGGCCACCACCCATGTTGGTGAACGCCGCGTCATCCGCGTCTATTTGGGTAAATTGGGCGCGGGAGTCCGCCATGTCTAAATCAAAAACCAAATGTTCCGTCGGAGTGTAGTAGTTTGCCCATTCAATGCCGTAGCGGTTGCTCGACTGTTCAGAAGCAACCGTGCCTCCGGTGTCGCCATCCTGCTGCAACTCGGAATTACTGCGGAGATACCAGAGCGAAAGTGTGCTCTGCAGATGGGCGGCAGCCGAGGTGCGCACACCGAATTCCCCGCCTTTGAGTTGGACCAGGGGAGGGATCGGAGTACTGGATGTGGGAAAAGGATTGACCGGCGAAATCGGTTGCTCCTTTTGCGTCGCGCCTCGTGCGTCGTTGCTGTGATAACTGAATCCGCCCTGTGCGTAGAACTCTATATTGGACCAGGGGCCGAAGATCAAACTTAACTTTGGTTCGGGCAGGAACTTGGTGGCCGAGCCGGAATTGAGCTTCGCAAAGTTGACCTCCGAAGCGAAGGTCAATTCGGTGGCAGCATAAGACGGAGTCAAGCTGGTGACGACATATTTCGCGTCGTCGCCGCGCAGGCCCAGGACCGAGCGAAATTTTGCCGTCCACTGGATCTTGTTTTCAGCATAGACACCGACCAGCGTGTCTGTGAATTTGTTCAAATCCGTTTCCGCGGGCAGTACCGCGACCAGATTCGGATTGGTCGCGCACTCGGGGATTGGTTCGTCATTGCAGGCGTTGCTATCATTCTTCTCCGTGCGCTCACGATCTTCCGTCTGGTACAGGCCGTTGTGGACCCAATCGTTGCGGATCTGCAGGCCGATGCTATTTTCCACCTTGCGGCCAAACCATTGGCTGAAGATCGTATGATGTGCGTCCAGACCAGCCACCCAGCGCTTGTCCTGCTGCTCGAACTGATCACCTTTATTGGGGTCATCCAGGTAGTAAGTGAAATCGGAAAACAAATTGAGATCGTAATAAAACCCGTAGGCCGTGATCTTCGTCAGGGAGTTTGCGCCCTGGCGATGCCATTCTCCCTGCAAGCTGTAACGCTGTGACTCGCCACCGTCTGTTGGGTTCAGCGCGCCGAAGTAACCAACCAGGGGAATAGCGTTAACGGGGATTTGATCGCTCGAATGCCATGTTCCACGGTAAGCGCGCGCCGTGATGCTGAAACTTTTGTCGCCGTCGTCCTGGCTGTAGGTCGCGAGGCCGTTGTACTTGTAATAATTATCCTCGTGCGTCGACCAGGGGCCGTTATCGTGATATACCTCTCCGCCATAGAGTAAATTGCCCGGGCCTAGCTTTCGCGAAACGCCGAAAACCATCCGCCCATAGCCATACATGCCGCCTTCCACCTTGAAGAAGTTCTCGGGCAACGTCTTAAAGAATTCCATGCGCGCCGATCCAGCCGCGCCAAAGTTGCCGACATCGGCGTAGTAAGGACCTTTCTCGAAATTCACCCGCCGCACAAATTCCGGGATGACGATGTTCATGTCTGAATACCCTTCGCCGTGCGCGTGCGAGGGCAGGTTCAGCGGCATGTCGTCGATGAAATTGGCAAAATCCGTGCCGTGGTCAAGATTGAAGCCGCGAAGGAAATACTGGTTGGCCTTCCCGCCGCCCGCGTGTTGCGTGATGATGAGACCGGGAAGCGCCTCCAAAATTTCTCCCGAGCGAAGAATCGGACGATCTTCGAGTTCCTTCGCGCCCACCGTTCCCTGGGTCCCGGAATCGGCGATTCCGACAAGGTCATCCTCCCGGCCCTCCACGTTGATGGTGGTGCTCACGGCACTGACAGCCAGAGAGATACGGAGCGGGGCCGACGCCCAGGTGGTCCCAACGGGGACCGGCATTTCTTTGGTTTCAAAATAGCGATTTGATACGGCGAGTCGATAATTACCTGCCGGCAGCCCAGAAATAATAAAGGAGCCGCTCCTGTCCGACTCTATCGTTCTTTGTACAGTCCCATCGGCGCTCCGAACCTGCACGGTAGCCCCGGCAATCACTGCGCCAGAAGCGTCTACGACCGTTCCCGATAGCTGAGGCCGATAAGCCTTGTCTCCCGTGGCAACCGGCGTCTTCTCCTGCGCCGCCCCAAGAGCGCAAAAGAAAGCGACTTGCAGTAGTGCTACGACTGTGAATTTCGTGCTACTAATCCTCATGCCCCAACCTTGCTCGTGGTCTCCTTCAGCGTTACTGCGTGTGGCTGTGTTTGTGCGAGTTCCCGCGACTGTGCGTCATCGCCTGTGCAGAAACAGTCATCACCAGGCGTCCATGCTGCACGCCTTTCAAGCCAATCAGCCGGCCCGCGAATTGCTCCACTTCCGCAGATCTTCCGTGCACAATCAGCACCTCAAGGCAGGAGTCGTGGTTCAAATGCGCATGGCTAGTCGAAACCACAAGGGCATGGTGAGCGTGCTGCAACTCGGTCAGTTTCTCAGTCACGCCGCGTGCGTGGTGATCGTAGATCAGGGTCACCGTGCCCACTACGGTGGCGTCCGGCGTCGCCGTCTGCTCCGCCACCAGGCGGTCTCGGATCAGGTCTCGAAACGCTTCAGACCGGTTGGTATAGCCCCGGCGGCCAATGGAATGGTCAAACCGCCTTAAAAGTTCGGAATCGAGCGCGATGCCGATTCTGCTCAGTACGCCCATTTGCACCCCCGCTGCTGTTCGGGCTCTCAGCGGAAAAACCGGGAGTAGCACGAAACTATATCTCATGCTACGCAGTGACTTGTACTCAGTGACCGATGTCACGGCTCCCAACCGTCCGCCTCCGCAGCCGTGCCGGAAGGATGTTCTTCCCCAGCAACCGCACCCCCGCTTTTCACCGTATAAACGCCTTTGCGGCTTGTTTGTAACTCTTGGTGGCTGAATCGTGTCTAATGTTTGCGGCCGGATTTTTCCCCTGCGAGGTCACTCCATGCTCATTGGCAAACCGTCTGACATCCCATCTTCCGAAATCACATCGCCTGAGGAATACACGCGATTCCTTGCACGGCGCCGCTTCCTCCGCTCAGGCTTATCCGGTGCTGCCGCAGCCGGAGTCGCGGCGCTCGGCGCGGACCGCCTGACCGACGTATTCTCTCCCCGCACCGCCGCAATGGCCGACACAAAACTGCAGACCGTGAAAAGCCCCCTCACTACCACCGGCGAGCAGCTCACCAGCTTTGAAGACATCACCCACTACAACAACTTCTACGAGTTCGGCGTCGACAAGGCAGATCCCGCGAAGAACGCCGGCGGCCTGCCCACGCGCCCCTGGACCGTCCGCGTCGAGGGCCTGGTCAAGCAGCCGAAGACCTTCGATATCGAAGCCCTGCTGAAACTCCGCCCGCTTGAAGACCGCGTCTACCGCCATCGCTGCGTCGAGGCGTGGAGCATGGTTATTCCCTGGGTAGGCTATTCGCTCTCGGAGTTCATCAATCAGTGTGATCCGCTCCCCAAAGCCAAGTATGTCCAGTTTCTCTCCTACTACGACAAGCATGTGGAGAAGTGGGCGTCAGATACGACCATCAGCTGGCCTTACTCTGAGGGCCTGCGCATGGATGAAGCGATGAACCCCCTTACGCTCCTCACGTTTGGTCTCTATGGCGATGTGTTGCCCAACCAGGACGGTGCGCCCATCCGCATTGTGGTGCCATGGAAATACGGCTTCAAATCGGCGAAGTCGATTGTGACCGTAAAGTTTGTCGAAAAGATGCCGCCCACCACGTGGAATGAGCAGGCGCCGAACGAATACGGCTTCTACTCCAACGTCAACCCGAACGTGGATCATCCGCGCTGGAGCCAGAAGACCGAACGCCGCATCGGACTGCCGTTCTATGAGCAGCGCCGCACCACCCTCATGTTCAACGGCTACGGCGCGGAGGTCGCGTCCATGTATGCCGGAATGGACCTGAGAAAGTATTACTGAGATGGATTTTGCGGTGTTCGCCGTGATGCGTCGGCGCTTTGCCGGTTTTGCAAGCGCGCCCGTCGCGGTCAACTTCGCCAGCTCCACCAATTCCGCTCGCTGAGCTTACTCCACTCGCACCACTGGTTCGCCCACTATGAAACGCTCGACTCTAATTCTGCTCAAGACCTTCACATGGATTGCCTGCCTCTCCCCGTTTACTCTCCTCGTCTACCAGGCCATCACCAACACGCTGGGCCCAGACCCGACATCGACCATCACACTTACCACCGGCTATAACGCGCTCCTGATGCTCATCCTCTCGCTGGCGATTAGCCCGCTGCGCAGCCTTTCGCCGCGCCTTAGCTGGCTTATCAAATTCCGCCGCCTGCTTGGCCTCTTCGCGTTCTTCTATGCCTCGCTGCATCTGGCAACGTATATCGCGCTCTACATGAACTTCGATTTAAATGTCTTCAAGACCGACATCACCAGGCGTCGCTTCATCATCGCCGGTTTCGCCGCCTGGACGCTGCTGGTGCCGCTCGCGGCCACATCCACCACCTGGGCCATCCGCAAACTCGGCGGCAAAAACTGGAACCGTCTGCACAGGCTCGTCTATCTCGCAGCCATCTGCGGCATCGTCCACTACTGGTGGCAGGTCAAGCCCGGCGTTTTAAGCCCGCTCCGCCTCACCCTGGTTCTCTCGGTATTGCTGCTGGCGCGTCCTGTGCTGGCGTATGTGCAACGGCGCAAGACGCGGCCAGTTGCGGCATGACGACACCGCGGCCCAACGGGGCTCACCCTGCATCAATCAAATTGCAACAGCGTCTGCGAAACCGGAGCGTAGCTCTTGCGGTGCAGCGGCGTCGGTCCCAGCCTCTCCAGTGCCTCCAGATGCTCTCGCGAGCAGTAACCCTTGTGCCGCGCTAGTCCGTAGCCGGGATACTCAACATCCAACTGGACCAGCAGCCGGTCGCGGTGCACCTTCGCCAGCACGCTCGCTGCAGCAATTGAGAAGCTCGTGCCGTCACCTTGGATGACCGCCTGCTGCGGGCAATCCCATTCAATTGTGTCGCGCCCATCGATGAGCAGGTAATCCGGATTCAGCATCAATTGCTCCACGGCCATCCTCATCGCCAGCAGCGACGCCCGGCGAATATTGATGCGGTCGATGGTCTCCGCATCCACAGCCGCAATGGCCCACGCCACGGCGCACGCGCGAATCTCCACATCGAGTTCGTTGCGCTTTTTTTCGGTCAGCTTCTTTGAGTCGTTGAGACCTTGCAGTCGGCAGCGAGGGGGCAGAATCACGGCCGCCGCAACCACTGGCCCGAACATCGGTCCGCGGCCGACCTCGTCGAGCCCGGCAATGCGCGCAAAACCGAGCTTGCCCGCAGCCCTCTCCAGCGTCCATCCGCAAACCGGATCCCGCGCCATGCATCCCAGTATAAGTAAAAAGCTGGGTGGCCCAGCTCTCGATTTTGAGACCAGAGACAGCACAAACCCGCAAAAAACAACCCCGGCGAAAAGCCGGGGTTCTTTAGACGCGAAAGATGAAGCCGTCTACGCCTTGGAGACCACGCGATCCACTTCCTTCAGACGCGCAGCCTTGCCGCGCAGTCCGCGAATGTAGAACAGCTTGGCACGGCGTACTTTGTAGCTGCGAATCTTCTCAATCTTGTCGATGACTTTGGAGTTGAACGGGAAGATGCGCTCCACGCCCTGCCCAAAACTCATCTTGCGCACGGTAAAGGTGCCCTGAGGGCCGCGGTTGATGGCGATCACAAGCCCCTCAAAGGCCTGCAAGCGTTCCTTATCGCCTTCCTTGATCTTTACCTGGACGCGAATCTGGTCGCCGGGCACAAAGGCGGGGAGGTCGGTGCGCTGGAGTTTGTCGGCCAGACGCTGCATTACGGGATGAATAGACATTGGCTTTTCCTGCTGATGAACTCAGAGCCTTAAGTTTAACAGAGAACCGCTTTTCGTGCCTAATCCCTGCAGGATCAAAGCGGAGAGCACTTCTGGCCGGCCGCAGCCACCGAATCAGCGAATGAACGGTATATAAGCCCGCACTCGGTCCCGATACTCCAAAAACTCCTCCTGAAAATACTCTTCGAGCAGCCGGTCTTCCGTTCTTACGCGAATCTCAATGCCAATCAGGAAGAAAATCAGGCCCGCAATCAGCATCGGCCACCACGTCCAGGCCGCCCCCGTGGCCAGCAGCATCACCAGCATTGACGCATAAATGGGGTGGCGCAGCCGGTTATAAGCGCCTGTCTGGATCAGCCTGTGATCGTTGATCAATGCGGCTTCATAGCGCCAATACGCACCCAGGTGGCGCGTCGCCGCCCAAACCAGCACGACCGCCGGAGGAGCCAGAATCATCGACGCCATCAAGGCCGGCGCGGACTTCTCAAAACCCTGCGGCCGCACGTAAGCAAACACAAACGCAAAACCCACCATGTTCAGAAAAATGCCCCATCGGGATGCGGGAGCTCGGACGATCTTTCCTTTTCCGGCCGACAATTTGCGCGGTCGCAGAAACGCCATCATCCACGCGAGCCAGCACACCGCGAGTTCCCCAAGAGCAATCATTCTGAGCAAATGAAGTGCCATCTCAAACGCCCCCGCGCAAAGCGTCCAATGTGCGCAGGTCGTCGTCGCTCAAGGCTGCGTTCTCAAGCAAATCCGGTCGGTTGGCCAGCGTCTTGCGCAATTGCTGTTCGCGCCGCCAGCGGCGAATCTGCTGGTGATCTCCGTTGAGCAGCACCTCCGGCGCAGCCAGGCCGCCAAACTCCGCGGGCCGCGTGTAGTGCGGGTAATCCAGCAGACCGCCCGCACCATGTTGCGACCGCGGGACTCCCTCCACATCCGCCGAAATCTCCGCATCGGCCACGCCAAAGCTTTCAAACTCGCCTGAAGCTTCATTGCCCAGCACGCCCGGGACGAGCCGCATCACCGCGTCCACCACAACCGCTGCCGCCAGCTCGCCTCCGCTCAGCACATAATCGCCGATCGACAGCTCCATATCGCAGTAAAGCTGATTGATGCGCTCGTCCACGCCTTCATAGCGCCCGCAAATCAGCACCACCCGCTCCTGCCCCGCAAGCTCCCGCGCCACCGCCTGCGTAAACGGCCTCCCCTGCGCCGAAAGCAGAATCACGCGCGTTGAACCGCTGCAACCTGGTGTCGAAATGGCAAGCTCTTCCAGTGCTCCATCTTCTCCGCATTTTTCAGCTGAAGGGGTGGGACCGCACGAATCTCCATTCTCCGCGCCGACTCGCCGACTCGCCGACCCGCCGACCCGCCGCCTCATCACCCCCAGCGATTCCAGCGCCTCCGCCAGCGGTCCCGGCTTCAGCACCATCCCCTCGCCGCCGCCAAAGGGCCGGTCGTCCACGGTGCGATGCCGATCATGCGTAAACCCCCGCAGATCGTGAACCCCCACCCCCACCAGTCCTTCCGACAGGGCCCGGCGCAGGATTCCGTTCTCAAGGAACCCGGAAAAGAAGCCCGGAAAGATGGTAATGATCTCAAAGCGCATACCTATCGATTCTAATGCGCGCTGCGGCGGATCCCGCACGCGCCAATCCGCCTCCACTCCGCCCGCTCAGATTCCGTAATGCTTGAACGGGATATCCACGTTGAAGTAGAACGTCTGCATCGTTCCATCATCGACATTCTTCACCTTCATCACGTCGAAGGAGTGCCCGTCTTTGTTCACCAGGCTCTGCTGGGACGGCGCAAACCCCAGCACCCGCAGCATTACATATTCCTCGTGAACGTTGATCACCACCCACGCCGTTTCCGTCGACTTGCCATCTCCCGAGTTGCGAATTGAATCGACCAGTCCGCGAAATACGGCACGGTGAAACTCTGCCTTGTCCGTCGCTCCCAGCTCCCGATTTGCCGCAAACGCCACGAAGTGCGCGTCCATATTCACATACTCACTTGCCAGCACGATCTCCGCATTCTTCAGAGCCTCAGGAAAATCCTTCGCATTGAGGGCTGCGGTCATTGCCTTTTCCGACTTGGTCACATCCTTGGCCTGCTTGTACTCGGGAGAGTCCATGTAGCTCAGGCGCAACCGGGTGTAATCGATATTCGTATTGCCGGCCTTCACCGCATCCAGCAGAGTTGCGTACTCCGAGGACGAATTCTGAGCGGCAACCGGGAAGCGAAGTGCAAACAAAGCAATAAGGGCGAGGAGATAAGGTCGTGCGTGCATCATTCGGGGAATCTTACTCCGCACCCCGTTTGGTGTCGATGATTTAGGGTCAATTTGCGAATTAATCAAGTTCATCACAGTGTTATCCGTAGTAGGTGTGTTTTAATATCTGCGAATTTCCATGAACGAACTTGAATGGCTGCTAGCTCGCTGGCAATCGGCCGGCCTTCTCAACGCGGAGGCGGCAGAGCGTATCCGAGCCTACGAGTCCAAGCGAACTGACCCCGCGAGGCAAAGTTCCAAACGCCTTGGATGGCAGGGCTTGGTCGCGCTGATTCTCGGAGCCATGTTGCTCGCCTGTGGCGTGGTGCTCTTCGTCTCCGCCCACTGGGACCAGCTTGGCCCTGGCGCGCGCTACACAATCGTCATGGCCATGGTCGCCGTCTTCCACATCGCCGGAGCCCTCTCGCGCGATTCGTTCCGCACCCTTTCAACCACACTACACGCCGTCGGAACCGTCTCCACCGGCGCCGCAATCGCGCTCGTCGGCCAGATATTCAACATCCAGGAACACTGGCCCGCAGCCATTCTGCTCTGGGCCCTCGCCGCGCTCGCTGGTTGGATCCTTCTTCGCGATGAGGCCCAGCAAACCCTGACCCTGCTGCTTTTCCCCGCCTGGATCTTATGCGAGCTCTCCTACTACTCTCAAGGTCACATCGGCCAGGACATCTACGTCGGCCGCTTCCTGCTCGTGTGGGCCGTACTCTATCTCACCGTCTTTCTCGGCTCGCGCCACAAGATTGCTCAGGGCATCCTCTTTGCCGCCGCGGCCATCTCCGCGGTAGCCGGAATTACTCTCATGCTGGAAAGCTGGCGCTCCTGGTCCGGCTCGCAGACCTTCCTGCCCCTTCACACCAGGCTCTGGGGCTGGGCTGCCATCGCCGCGCTGCCCCTTCTCGTCGCCCTCTTCCGCTTCAGCAAGAGCCTTGTCCCCGTAGCCGTTTCGCTGGCCATCTCGCTCGCCCTGCCGTGGTGCAGCCGCACATGGACGGAGTCCTACAACTACGGAGTCTCGCACGGCTCCTACAACCGAACGGAACCCGTCCTCACCGCCCACGCGCTGGTTGCAGCCTTCTGCGTCTTCATCATCTGGTGGGGAGTGCGTCATGCCAGCAAAGCGCTGGTCAACCTCGGCATCGTTGGGTTCGGAATCACCGTCATCTGGTTCTATTTCAGCGACCTGTGGGATAAGGTTGGGCGCTCGCTCGGACTCATCGGCATCGGCATCCTCTTCCTTGCTGGCGGATGGGCTCTCGAAAAAATGCGCCGCAAGCTTGTATCCCAGATGAGCCAACCGACTGTCTCAACGGAGGACGCGCAATGAAGCTCTCCAAAACCTCCATCGCGCTTCTCGTCATCCAATTGGCGATCGTCTCCACAATCGCCGCCAAGTATCTCTATCAGCGCTCCACCTGCCCCCGCGTCTGGACGCGTACCGTGGCCTACGACCCGGAACTCGTCATGCGCGGCCGCTACCTCACCATGCAGCTCGTCGTCGATGGCTGCCAAAGCACGCTGCCCTCTGCGCAACAAGCCAACTTCCCACGCAACATCAACGGCGTCCCCAATGGCAAGGACTATTCCATCGCCGCGCCTATGTTCCTTCGGTTTCAGGCAAAACTCGCCGTCAAAGATAACAAGCTCCTTGCAATCCGGCTCCCTGAAAACGACGACATTCCTGCGGGCCAGACGGTCGACGCCGCGTCGGGCTCTTCATGCCAGAACATGCGCCTCGATGAACCCGTGGACTTCTACATCCCCGAGCACGCCCAAAGCCCAATCCCGGTCAAGCAAGGTGACGAGCTTTGGATTGAGGTCACCGTCCCGCCCAAAGGGCCGCCCCGTCCAACCCAGCTCGCACTCAAGCAGAATGGCGCATGGAAGCCGCTCGCCTTCAACTAAAGCCGCATTCACGAGCAATGCAATCGAGCTATTGCCCCCAAAGCACGGGCGTATAACTCTCTGCGTCTCCTTCAGTGCCCAGCAACCAGCTCTTATCGATCCCATGCCTGGACAGGCCCATGCAAAGGCACGCCCACTTCTCCCGGTCGGGCTTGAGCTGGAATTCTCTCTAAGTAACCTAATTAGGAATTACTAATTCGCGAGCTATCCACGATAAACTGCACCATTTCTTGAGCATTGCGATTTATCTTCAATCCGTCTACATCGAGTTATCATACTTATTAACAACGTCTTATAGCTAATAACACTTAAGTAATATCAAAATAACACCTTGGTGACAGATGTCACTTCAGCTTTGCGCCAATTCGCCGATCCTCTACCCATAGCCAAAAACCGATTTGGCATTGATCACCGGACGCGCAGAAGTCATGCGCGGCACCGAAGAGGTGGAGTGCGTGAAGAAGTCATTTGGGCTCAAGCAGTCATATTTCCTTCCCGTTTGTTCGTTCTCGGGCCACGATTCAGCAAGATCCAACTCAGCCTTTCTCAAGCCGCTTCCTCGGCTGTTACAGGGCAGCGCTCCCAGGCACTCTGGAATCGCATCCGGCAGCATCCTGTGGGCGGCCCTTTTCGCTGCGTTCGCTGGTTGCCTCGTGCTGTCAGGCTGCGGAGCCTCCTTCAATGTCAACGCGGCCGCCTCGTCGAAAACGGGCTCCATCAGCCCCTCTCCCGACGCCGTCGATTTCGGCACCGTGGATGTCGGTCAGTCGGTCAATTCCGTGATCGCTGTCGTGAATCCGAGTTCTGCGCCCGTCCAGGTCTCGCAAGTGACCGTCTCCGGCAGCTCCTTCTCCGTCGCAGGCCAGGGTAACCTACCCACCACGGTCGCTGCAGGCAGCACGCTCAATCTGAAAGTGCAATTCGATCCAACCGCAACCGGAACGGCAACCGGTCAACTGACCATCGCAACCAACTCCCCGAGCACTCCCACAGCAATGGTCAAATTGAAAGGAACAGCCGGCAAGAGGACTTCGGCCACGGCGCTGGTTACGCCAAGCGCGCTCACCTGCAGCCAGTTGTCCATCACGGGGTCCGGAACAGATGCCTGCACCGTCACGCTCAGCGCCGCGGCGCCGAGCGGCGGTCTCAGCGTAAGCTTGTCCAGCAGCGATCCAGCCGTCACTCTCCCGGCCTCTGTCACCGTCCCTGCCAACGTCACCAACGCCGCCTTCACGGCAAGCGTTTCTGCCGTTACTTCGGCCCAGACAGCAACACTGACGGCCACCGCAAATAGCGCCAGTGCGAGTTCTGCGGTGCAGCTGAATGCCTATACGCCGGCCCTGAGCCTCAGCACGACGAGCCTATCGTTCGGCAGTATCGCGTTGAACACCCCAGTCACCAAGTCTCTGACAGTGACCGCCAGCGGCAGCGCACCGGTCACCATAAGCTCCGCATCCCTGACCGGTTCAGGGTTCACAGTGTCAGGAGCGACCTTCCCAGAAACATTGAATCCCAATCAGGCGATCACCCTGACCGTGCAATTCGATCCCATCGCTTCCGGCGCGGCAACAGGTCAGTTGACCGTCGTGAGTAATTCCTCAACCAACCCCACCGCAGTCGTCAGCCTCAGCGGTACAGGCGCGGCCGCCACGGGAACACTGACCGCGCTCTCGTGCAGCAATGCGTCCATCACCGGCGCGGCATCAGACGCCTGCACCGTTACGCTCAGCGCCGCGGCGCCGAGCGGCGGCCTCAGCGTAAGCTTGTCCAGCAGCAATGCGGCGGTCGTAGTTCCAACTTCAGTTACCGTTCCTGCCAACACCACGAGCACGACGTTTGCAGCAGGCATCTCGGCCGTCACTTCAGCCCAGACGGTCACCCTGATGGCTTCCGCAAACTCCGTCAGCAAGAGCTTTGCTTTGCAATTGAACGCCTGCACTCCAACTTTGAGCCTCAGCACGGCCGCCCTGGCTTTTGGCAGTGGTGCGTTAAACACGCCAATCTCAAAGTCTGTGACCTTGACCTCCAGTGGCACGGCGCCCGTGACCATCAGTTCGGTCGCCTTGACCGGTGCCGGCTTCACGATATCGGGAGCCACTTTCCCGATGACTGTGAATCCCAGTCAGGCCGTAACGCTGACCGTGCAATTCGATCCCATCGCTTCCGGCGCGGCAACAGGTCAACTGACCATCGTCAGCAACTCCACCACCAACCCCACCGCAGTCGTCAGCCTCAGCGGCACCGGCGTTTCCACTGCTGCGCTTTCCTCCCTCTCCTGCGCCAGCGGCTCATTCACAGCGGCGGGAACGGACGCCTGCACGGTCACTCTCAGCGGTACCGCGCCGACTGGTGGAATCGTGGTCACTCTCTCCAGCAGCAACGCAGCGGTTACGGTTCCGGCAACATTGACGGTCCCCGCCAATGCAACCAGCGCAGGCTTCACAGCGACAGTCTCAGCATTCACTTCCACGCAGTCCGCAACACTCACGGCAATTTCGGCCGGAGTCTCTAAGAGCTTCGCGTTGCAGTTGAATACCGGCACTCCAACGCTGGCCCTCAGCACCATCCACGCTCAGCTTCGGCAACGTGAACATCGGCCAAACAGCAACCCTTCCCGTCGTCTTGACGTCAACCGGCACGGCGCCCGTCACGATCTCCGGCATTTCCATCGCGGGCTCGCTGTTCACGGCCTCCGGAGTCACCGCCCCGCTCACCCTGAACCCCGGTCAGTCCGCAACGTTGAATATTCAGTTTTCCGCCCCTCATGTCAGTTCCTTCACCGGGACTCTCACCATCACCAGTAACTCCACCACGAATCCCCGGCACTCGTCAATATGAGCGGATCAGGCATCGCCGCCTTAAGCGCACTCACCTGCACCAACGTCTCCATGTCAGGTGCGGGAACAGACGCATGCACCGTCACGCTCAACGGCGCCGCGCCCAGTGCGGATTCCCGGTCAATCTCTCCAGCAACAACGCCGCGGTCACGGTTCCATCCACGGTGACGGTCCCGGCCAGCGCCACCAGTATCGGATTTAACGCAACGGCTTCGTCCGTTACGACCACGCAGTCGGCGTCCCTCACCGCGAGTGCGGGCGGCGTCTCGACGGGCTTCGCCTTGCAACTCGGCCCGAATACAGCAACGCTCAGCATCAATGCAACCAGCGTTGGCTTCGGCAGTGTCGTGCATCAACGCCACTGCAACGCAGTCGGTCGTCCTCACTTCCATAGGCAGCACGCCGGTTACAGTGAGCGCCGCCACGCTTACCGGCGCAGGCTTCTCCATATCGGGAGCTACCTTCCCGCTGACGCTGAGCACAGGCCAAACGGCCACGCTCAATGTGCAATTCGATCCCACCGTAACCGGCGCAATCACCGGCCAGCTGACCATCTCCAGCAACTCGTCAACCAACGGGTCGGCGGTGGTCAGCCTCAGCGGCACAGGCGCGCCGCACGAGGTCGACCTCACCTGGGCCGCGCCCGGCAGTTCAACCGATCCGGTCGCCGGGTACAACGTCTATCGTTCCGCGCATGGAGCCGATACCTATCAACTCTTGAGCTCGCTCAGCGAAACCGACACAACCTACATGGACTCGACGCCTCAGTCCGCCGTGGCTTACGACTACATCGTAAAGTCCTTCGACGCATCGGGTGACGAAAGCGCTCCGTCCAACACGACCAGCGTGACGATTCCTTAAATTAAAAAATGTTTGAGATTAAATAGAAAAAGCCGGCGGCACGGACTTCTCAGTCCATGCCGCCGGCTTCGATTGAAAGCTTGGCCGCTCAAAGCTGCCCGCAATCATCCGGTGAAAACTAGGCCGCTCCATCCGCGTTGAGATCCACCAGTCCCTCTGGTAGTTCCATCTCCACGCGCCTTGCTCCCATGTCAATCCTTCGCAGATAGCTTTTCGCAAAGGGAATCAGAATCTCCCCCGCCGCGCCTTTCACCACCAGCAGCGCCACAGGTCCTGCCGTCCGATCCACATCCTCAATTTCGCCGATCTCTACCTGCCTACCGCCGGTCACATCCACCAGCGTGCAGCCAATTAGGTCGCCGATATAAACCTCATCTTCGCCCAGCGCCGCACGCTCTTCGCGGGGAATCGCGACCACCATTCCTGCCAGTGTCTCTGCCGCCGAAATCGAGTCCACACCTGCGAAATGCAGCACCACGCCGCCCTTGTGCAGCCAATGCGCCGCAAGCTCCATCACCCGCGGTGTAGTCGTCGCATCCGCGCTCGGCTGCGTGCGCGCAGCAGCGCCCGCTGCCTCTCCCGGCAACAGCCAGAGCCGCCGCCGTTCTGCAAACTTTTCAGGAAAATCAGTCAGGATGTCCGCGAAGACTTCGCCCTTGCGTCCCTGCGGCCGGCGAATCAGGGCCAGCCACACCCATGCCTCAGATTGCCCAGCCGTTTCAGGCGCGGTCACTTCTGCCTCCGGGGCTTTGCCGGTGGCCTCAGCAGCCGCCGGCCTACAGCAGAATCAGAGTAGATGTACCCAAATGCACATCCGTAAAGTGGCTCTTTCCTTAAGAAAAAGTCACCTGGCACGATCGTTGAATGGGCGCTGTTACTCTGATTCTGCTCTAGAGCTCGTCGTCTTCTTCCAGGATATCGAGCGTGTAGCGATGATGCAGCTTCATGCTCACCGCGCCCAGAATGGTGCGCACCGAGCGGGCCGTGCGCCCCTGTTTGCCGATGACCTTGCCCACGTCCTGCGGCGCCACCCTCAGTTTCAGGACGGTGTTCTCATCCCGGTCCACCGTTTGCACTTCTACGGCTGCCGGTTCATCCACCAGGGCCCGCGCAATTTCGCGGACCAGTTCGTCGACTGCCACCATATCGTGTTGGGTCATGCACTTGCCTCTGACCGTATGCATCCAAAAAGAAGCAATTTGGATCGGTGCGCGAATAGTATCAGCACACCCCTGTCGTCGTCAGCATCTGTGTGCACGCCGGCCAACCGGCTCCGCGCGCACTCTCTGCAAATGGAGAAGGGAACTACGCGACGGCCGGTTCGGCTGCCGGCGCTGCGGCCGGGTTCTTTTCAATCAGCTTGGCCACCCTGGGCGAAAGCTGGGCTCCCACGCCGCGCCAGTAGGCGATGCGCTCGTGTTTCATTTCCACCGAGGCAGGGTTGGTGCGGGGGTTATAGGTGCCGACCACTTCAATCGAACGGCCATTGCGGGCGCGATCCTTCTCAATCACGACGATGCGGTAGTAGGGCTGCTTGCGGGCGCCAACGCGCGCCAAACGAATCATGACCACGGCGATACGGTTCCTTTCAGATTCCAAAGCTGTTGCGGTCTTTCGGGCAATTTGGTTTGACCGGCGGCGAAGGCTGCGGCCCACCAGCCAAACGAAAGGCCAGACAGAGCGTCCGGCCTGCGCAAGACTCAACAACTAAGTATCGCCGAAAACAGGCCTCTGAGGCAAGCTAAGTCTCACTAGGGAAGTAGGGCAGCTTGAATTAGAGAGTGAGAAGAAGTGAAACTCCGACATTTAAGCCGATGGATGCTAACTTCATTCGATAGGCCACACATCGCCCCTAATTCATCTGGGTGTAGATAAGCGCAGCACCAGTCTGACCAAGAGCCCGCTAGCGTCTCGCACCCGTCGCCCCAAGTCGCGGGTATGAACAGGAGAATCCTCCGTAGAACTGTCACTCCAGATCAGCCCTAACGATTTGCAAGCCAATTCTTTCGCCTACATGACATGGTGAGCGACATTTACATACCTCACGTAAACGAATCTATCGGTACCGTGGAATAAGACAAGCCCACTGTTTCATGCCGCTCTTTCCGCCTCCCGCTCGTAAATCCTCAGAGGGTTATGACCGGTCGGAGACTTCACCAATGCCGATTAATGACGCCGGGTGCCCCAGTTCTCGCTTCTGAGACCTGGGAAAGCACGATCTAGCGCTCACCCAGAGCCGGAAACAAAAACCGCAGCATCGGCCTAACCCGTTCAAACCAGCTCGCGGAGCAAGTTCGGAGAGCTCAAGTACTGGAAATGCAAAGGCCCCGGTTATCAATCCGGAGCCTTTGCTTATTGGGTATCCATGCGAATGGACGCCGCCTGCGAAACTGCTACAAATTTAGCACATCGGAACGATCCTATCAATACTTGAGGCCGAGCGCCAGCGGAGGGCAAGGGAGTCGAACCCTAGTGGCTGATAAGGCCACTCGACCGTTTCGCAGGCGGCGTCCAGTACCCACTGGAAATACCCTCCAAACGCGACTGCCTGCGAAGGACCAACGCTATTCCTTTTCTATATTTTCGAATGTGATGCCACACACAGCCGGGTGCCCCAAGTCTCGCTTCTGAGACCTGGGAAAGCACGAACTATTGCCCGCTCACAGCCGGAAACAAAAACCGCAGCATCGGCCGCACCCTTAGCGACCAGCTCGCCTCATCATGCGTCCCGCCATGCACCCGCTCAAAGTGCATCGTCTCTCCCGGACGCCATCCATTCGCCTTCAGCCGTCGCGCCAGGTGCTCCGTGTCGCGCAAAGTCCGCTGGCCTTCCTTGTCGCCCACATCCAGCCACAGCCGCGGCCGCTCCCAAAGTTGCGGCGCATGCTCATTCAGGTAGCCCAGAATGCTCTTGTGATTCCACCACACGCTCGGCGAAAGCGCGGCCAGCTTTCCAAAGCGCTCCGGATGGCGCAGCCCGAGATAGAGCGTCGCCAACCCGCCCAGCGAAGATCCGCCCATCCCCGTGCTTTCGCGATCCTCCCGCACCCTGTACTGCGTCGCAATCCACGGCATCAGCTCGCGCGTGATGAGCTGCCCGTAGGCCTCCGCATCGCCGCCGCCCATCTGCCAGTTGCGCTCAAAGGTGTATTCGGCCAGCCGCCGGTCCCCGGTGTTGTAGATGCCCACAATCACCAGCGGCTCCACCTCGCCCGCCTCGATTGCCGCATCTGCGTGTTCGCGCATCTGCCAGCTTTTGCCCGGCACAAACGAAGTCCGCCCATCAAAGAGGTTCTGCCCGTCGTGCATGTAGAGCACCGGATAACTCCGCTCCGGATGCCGGTCATAGCCCGGCGGCACGTAGACAATCAGGTCGCGCTGGTCAGGCAAATAACGGCTGGTGAACCCGCGATGCATGCGCAGCCGCGGATGCGGAGTTTCATCTTCCGCCGCCAACATTTCGTTTGGCGCCATCGGCCATGCTTCGCTTTCCAGATTCAAATTCAGTGTCTCCCCAGCCCGTCGCCACCTCAGATCGGAGGCTCCGGAAAAACTGACCTCTGACCCCTGACCCCTAACTGCTGACCCCTGACGCCTGACCCCTGATCCCTGATCCCTAACTGCTGACCCCTGCCCGCTGGCTGTTACAGTATCAAGAAAACAGCGGTTCTCCAATCGCCCGTTAAGGTAACCTCCCGACAAGTCGGCGGCATGAGCAGCACGAAATGACCGGCGCCGAAGACAACTGCTTTGTATCAGGGCACGACTTCAGTCGTGCCGAAAACGCCCAAAAGGAACGTGGGCTTTAGCCCCTGCGGAAAAATTCCTTCCGTCAGAGATTCAACGATGTTTTGCAAAAAAGGACGCGACTTCAGTCGGGCCGAAAGCCGCACCAACCCATCAATTACCATTTCACTGGAGCCTCCATCCATGAATCGTGAGTATCACAAGTGGTATTCAAGCCGTCTCGGCCGCGACATGGAACTCCTCGTCTTCGGCCACGCCGGCCTGCCCGTCATGGTCTTTCCCACCTCCGGCGGACGCTTCTACGAGTTCGAAGATCGCCACATGATCGGCGCGCTCTCCGGCCGCATCGACGGCGGACATCTCCAGGTCTACTGCGTCGACTCGGTCGACATGGAGAGCTGGTACAACCGCAACGTGCCCCCGCGCTGGCGCATCGCCCGCCACATGCAATATGAGGATTACCTCCTCAGCGAAGTCGTGCCCCTCATCCGCCTCAAAAACCGCGACGCGCATCTCGTCTCTCTCGGTTGCAGCTTCGGCGGCTATCACGCCGCCAACATCGCCTTCCGCCATCCCGACATTTTCACCGGCATGTTGTCCATGTCCGGCGCATTCGATCTCACCAACTTTCTCCACGGCTACTACGACCAGGATTGCTACTTCAACCTGCCCACCCACTACCTGCCCAACCTCAGCGACCCCTGGTACTTCGACCACTACAAGCACAACACCTACATCCTCGCCACCGGCTGGGACGACCAATGCCTCGGCCAGAACCAGAACCTCGACCGCATCCTCAGCAACAGGGGCATTCCCCACAAGCTCTATACATGGGACTCGTATAACGCGCACGACTGGCCCACCTGGGAGCGCATGGTCCGCGAATACCTCTGAAAATGACCGTGTGTTTTAGCCGGAAGGAGCGTAGATCATCAGCCCCACGAAAACCGCCCACGAAAGCCGAAGGGCTTTAGCCTCGGACTCCCTCTCGAATTTCCTTCTGCCTTGCAGAAAGGATTCGCACCCACCGCCCAACTCAATCTCATCCGGCGATATCAATTTCCACAACATATCCGCCGCGTCCGCAGCGCGCGCCCCATTCCCCTGCATCAACTCCAAGCGAATGCTGTAAGCTGAATCCTCAGGAGCCCACTTCCATGAGTTCGTTGAACCCCTACGCCAAGTTTCTTGACGGGCGGCCCCTCGAAGTCATCCTCGCATCAACTCCATCGGCGCTTACCGCGCTCATCAAGGCTATTGGACCGGAAAAATCCACCACCCCGCCCGCGCCCGGAAAATGGAGCGCCGCGCAAATCGCCTGCCATCTCGCCGACTGCGAAATCGCTTTCGGCTTCCGCCTCCGCCAGACGCTTGCCGAGGACAATCACGTCGTCCAGCCATTCGACCAGGAGAAGTGGGCAGCCAGCTACGAAGGTGTCGCAGCGGGCCAGGCCCTGGCCACATTTGCCGCCCTGCGCAACTGGAATCTCATGTTGATCGGCGGCGCTTTGCCGTACGCTGCAAACCGCACCCTCACCCACCCCGAGCGCGGCGAGATGACATTCAAGATCATCGTCGAGACCATGGCCGGCCACGACCTCAATCACCTCACCCAGCTCAGAAAACTGCTCTAGCGTCAGCCACGCCAACCCACGGCACGCTCCGCAACGCGTAGCAAGTCCGCCGCTATTTCGCACTCATCGTGTTGTTTGACCGGTCGTCGTCCGGCAATACATGATCCGGGTCTACGGTCGCGGACGCAATCGGCTTCTCCCCCGTCCACACCAGATCACCCTTCGACTCCCAGGTCTCCACCGGCAACACAAAGCGCGTCTTCGTCCCGTCGGTATAAATCACCTCCACGGTGGCTGGCAGCACCAGCTGTCCCTTGTTCGTCAGCGTCACGTGATCGCCGTCGATGCTCTTCACCGCCAGATCGAAGCGCCAGTTGTTGAAATACCATCCGCGCCAGAACCAGCCCAAATCCTCGCCGCCCTCACTGCTCATTGCGCGAAAGAAGTCTGACGGCGATGGATGCTTGTACGCCCAGTCGCGAATGTATTTGCGGAAGGCCCAGTCGAAGCGCTCCTTGCCCAGAATCTGCTCCCGCAGCAGTACCATCCCATACGCCGCCTTGAAGTAACTCACCGGATGCCCGATCTGCCATGAGTACGCATCCGCCGGCATCAGGATCGTCGGTGCCGCCGGATTGTCCAGCACCTTCAGAATCGTATCCGGCGGCTCGCCACCGGCCGAGTACTCCGAGTCGCGCTTCGGCCCGTACACGCCGCCCTCAAACTCCGCCGATTCCCCAATATCGATGAATGTGTTGAACCCCTCATCCATAAACGCATTCCGCCGCTCGTTCGACCCCACAATCATCGGGAACCAGCTATGTCCAATCTCATGTGCCGTAATCCAGAACAGCGCCTTGCCCTTGTCATCGATGCCATCGAACACAATCCCCGGATACTCCATCCCCGAAGAAAAACCCGCCACGTTGATCGCCGCTGGCCACGGGTAAGGGAACCATTGCCGCGAGAACCGCTCCACCGTGTCCTTCACGTACTCGGTCGATCGCGACCACGCATCGTCACCCACGCTCTCCGGCGGATACACGCTCTCGGCCAGGCTCGTCTTGCCGCCCGGCAGGTTGATGCGCGCCGCGTCCCACACAAACACCGGGCTCGCGCTCCACACCACATCCCGTGTGTGATCCATGTGGAAATGCCACGTCAGCGTGCCGCCCGCCTTCGGCCGGCTTGCAGGGTCCGCCACCTCCGCAGCGCTGCGAATCACCACCGTCTTGTCGCTCCTGCGCGCCTCCGCCAGCCGCTCAATTTCCTTAGGCGTCAGCACTTGCTGCGGATTCATCAGCTCGCCCGACCCCGCAACAATCATCGCGCTCGGCACCGTCACGTAATAGTCAAAGTGCCCGTACTCCAGGTAGAACTCATTCCCTAGATACGGCAGCGTGTCCCACCCCCGCAGATCGTCGTAGACGCACATCCGCGGATACCACTGCGCGATGTCATAAATCTCTCCTTGTTTCGACATGCCCCACGAGGTGCGCCCGCCCCACACCCCCGGAATCGCGTAGTGATACTTGATATGCACCTTCAGCACGCCGCCCTTCGGCGCCAGCGGCTTGTCCAGTCGTATCTGCATCCGCGTATCGCTGATCAGATATGCGGCCTTCGCGCGAGTCGAGCCGCGCTCAATCTCCACCGCGTCCAGCACAAATCCATCCGTCGTGCGCCCATTCGGATTCTCCTCGCTATCCGGCACTGTTCGCCGCCTTCGCAACAAACCGCCATTCACAATCTGCGCCCGCGCATCCTTGCGATAGATGTTCTGCTCCATGTGAATCCAGAGGCTGGTCAATGCGTCGGGGCTGTTGTTGGTATACGTAATCACCTCGTCGTTGCGCAGCACCTTGGCCCTGGTGTCCAGTTCCGCGTGCATCACGTAATCCGCTTCGTTCTGCCAGTAAGCCGGCCCCGGCGCACCGTTGCTTGAGCGGTATTCGTTCACCGGTTCCGGCAACGCAAGCGGCGCAAAGGTCAATCGAGGGTCATAGCTTGTGCCGCCAGCCGCCGCCGCTGCCTGCGCCACTGCAACCGTTGCCGCTCCCCAGCCAAACAGCGCCGGCATGAAAATGGAAACAATGATCCTCAGTTGCCTTTGAAGCATTAGGTCAGGACCTCCATCTGGTTTTTGGGGTAGTTCGGCGCTGAAGTGCTCGCTCTTCCAGCATACCCCGGCGACTGCAAAAACCGCCCTCGTCTCATGCTCCGTCCATCCCTTCACGGCAACATTCTTTCCCGGTTGCGGGAACCTTTTTCCGCTCACCGGGGTCCAAGAGAGAAGCATTCCTGTTTTTTCCAAGGAGGGATGAGTGCGCCCGTTCCTGATCGCCTTTTGCCTTGCCGTTTCTGCTTTCTCCATCACCGCCCAGCCCGCCCCCAAACCCCAGCACACCGCGCCGAAGGCGCAGTCAGCCGCACCGCAGGTGCCGCAGGTGGTGCCGGTTCGCAAGGTTGTGCTCTACAAAAATGGCGTCGGCTACTTTGAGCACTCCGGCACCGTGACCGGCAATCAGCGCGTGACCATCGACTTCACTTCGTCGCAGTTGAACGACGTGCTCCAGTCCCTCACCGTGCTCGACAGCGGTGGCGGCCGCATCGCAGGCGTCAATTACAACTCCACCACGCCACTCGCCGAGCAGCTTAAATCGCTTTCGCTCGGCATGACCGAAGACCCAACGTCTACTGACCTGTTCGGCGCACTCCGCGGCCAGCGCGTCGAAGTCACCGGCGCCCCCGGCGGCACGATTACCGGCCGCCTCATGTCCATCGAGGCGCGCACTGAGAAAACTGGCGGCACCGACGACGCCCAGTCCGTCGAAAAGTTCTACCTCACCGTCATCGCCGCCTCGGGCGCAGTCCGCGTCATCGAACTCACTCCGTCGCTCAGCGTCCGCCCGCTCGATGCCGGCCTGCAGGATCAGCTCGACCGCTATCTCCAGCTTCTTGCGACAACCCACTCCACCGGCCTGCGCCATCTCACCCTCGACGCCATCGGCCAGGGCCAGCGCCAACTCCAGGTCAGCTACATCAGCGAAGTCCCAGTGTGGAAGTCCACCTACCGCATCGTCTTCCCGCAAACCGCCACCGGCAACGCCACGGTGCAAGGCTGGGCCGTCGTCGACAACACCGTAGGTGCTGATTGGGACAATGTGCAGCTCTCGCTCGTCGCCGGCGCGCCGCAAAGCTTTATCCAGCCCCTCTCGCAGCCGCTGTACACCCGCCGCCCCGAGATTCCCATCGCCACCAGTGAAGAAACAACGCCGCAAACGCATGAGGCCGCGCAAGCTGACGTACCGGCCGTCATGGCTGCTCCGCCACCAATGGCCGCCCCCCAGGCCATGAACTCACTGATGAGCAACCAAGTCATGAAGGCTGACCGCTTCCACGGCCGAGCAGAAAACATCGGCGGTCCAGCCTCTGGTGTGATCGGCAGTGTATTCGGAAACGGTTCCGGCGGCGCGATTGGCTCCCTTAGCGGCGTGGGAGGCGGCGTCTACCGAGCCTCCGACGCCATCCAGCCCGGCGATGTCTCCACCAACGCCTTCGACGATTTCTTCGAATACGCGCTGTCCCAACCCGTCACCATCCACAAAAACGAATCCGCCATGGTGCCCATCCTCCAGCAGGATCTTCCCGCCGAGCACGTCACCCTGTGGAGCCAAAACGAAAGCACGCCCCTGCGCGCCGTCTGGCTTGAAAACAAATCCAACCTCACGCTCGACTCGGGCAGTTTTTCCATCTTTGAGAATGGCGAGTTCGCCGGCGAAGGCCTCCTCGACCCCATCCATCCCGGCGAAAAGCGGCTGCTCTCCTATGCCGCCGATCAGGCTGTCAAGGTCCATCGCGGCGGATTCGCCGAGACGCGCACCCTCCACCACATCGCCATGCACCAGGGCGTGCTCGTCGAGTCCACCACCGAGGTCACCGAGAGCACCTACACCGTCAACAACGCTGCCACCGAGGCGCGCACCGTCGTCATCGAGCACCCCCGCCGCGCCAACGCCGAGCTCGACTCCGAGCCCAAGCCCGCCGAAACCACCCCTACCGCCTATCGCTTCCGCGTTGCCGTCGACCCTCACCAGTCCGTCGATTTGCACGTAGGCGAGCGCGCCAAACTCTCTGAGCGCGTCATCATCAATCCCGACTACGACCGCAGCGCGTTCCTCGTCGCCATCAGCAAATACACGCCCGACCTCGAAGCCAAACTGCGCCCGCTCATCGATGCTGAAACTGCGCTCAGCGATCTCAATCGCAAGCTCGCCGAAAATCAGCAGAAGCAGAAAACCCTCGCCGACGACGAGGCCCGTGACCGTGACAACCTCACCGCTCTTAAGGGTAACGACGCCGCCAAACGTTTTGTAGAGGAGTTGAATCGCGCCGAAGACGATATCGACACCACGCGCAAGGAGCAGGCCGGACTCGAGCAGCAACGCGACGCAGCCCGAGCCCATCTCACAGACCTTATCGCGCAGCTATCCTTCGACACCGACCTCGACGTCGTCACCCAGAGCAATCAGCTCGGCAACACGCCGCCACGCTAGTCAAGCGACTGAAGTTTTAGCACGAACATGGGTGGAACAACGAGCCCATCGAAGTTGCCTGGGCGCCTCATCGGGGCATGGTCCTGCCGCAAGGGCGGGAGAACAAAGCTACGCGCCCGTCTTCCCCGTCATCCCGTACAGAATCACCCGCGCCGTCTCTTCCTCATCCTCGCGCGACGAAATCATCAGGTCGTAAAGGTGCTGGTTGCACCAGCTTTTGCCAAAGTATTCCTGCAGGTACTTGGCGCGCTCCGCATCCACGCTGCGCAATCGCTGCTCAACGTCGGCGCCCTTTTCAAGCCTGGCCTTCAGTCGCATGATGCGCTCCTTCAGCGGCGCATACACAAACACGTGGTAAACGTCCGGCTTGCGCTGCAAAACGCATTGTGAGCCGCGCCCCACAATCACGCAGTTGCCCTCCGTCCATGCCTGTTCCAGAATCTTCCGCGTAATCTTCACCATCTGCTCGGCGTCGAATATGGAGTTCTCGCCCAGTTCCAGCCCGGCAGCCAGCGCCGCGCTCCGCATCGCCCGCTGATTGACGCGCCGCAGCCAGGAGTCCACGTGCTCATCGTAGTGCCGGACCACGCTCTCATCCACGTGCGCCGAGTAGGCGATCGCGTCGATAATGTGCTTGTCCAGCAACTTCCAGCCCAGCCATTTCGCGATGATCTCCGCGATTCGCCCCCCGCCGCTTCCAAACTCCCTGTTCACCGTCAACACCCGGTATGCCACGGTCGCCTCCCGCTTTGCCGACGCAAAGAACACTACTCTACTTTTGCTGCCTCAATAAGTGATGCGCGCCACCTGCAATGGGACTCTCGCCCGCACCGTATTCCAGGCCGGCACCCAGGCCATGCCTTTAGCAAAAGTCGCCACGCCAGTGTATTCGCCCGGTAAATCCCCCCGCCGCGAGCCGATCCCTCATCTGCCGTACACTGATGACAAGTTTCGCGCCAGGCCGCGCATTCTCAGGGTCGCGCCTGTCGGGTGGAGGAAGCAGCATGAAGAAAATCGGCGTTCTCTTTGGCATGGAAAACAGCTTTCCCGGCGCGCTCGTCGAGCACATCAATGCCCGCGGCATCGAGGGCATTCACGCCGAGTTCGTTGAAACCGGCGCCGTCCATCTCGACAAGCCCTCGCGCTACGCCGTCATCGTCGATCGCATCTCCCACGATATTCCCTTCTACCGCGCCTTCCTCAAACACGCCGCGCTCAATGGAACCGTCATCATCAACAACCCCTTCTGGTGGTCTGCCGACGACAAATTCTTCAACTACACCCTTGCCGAAAAACTCGGCGTCGCCGTGCCCCCCACCGTCATCCTGCCCCACAAAAAACATCCCGAAGGCACTACCGACCGCTCCATGCGCAACCTCGAATATCCGCTCAACTGGGACTCGGTCTTCGCTTACGTCGGAGAGCACGGATTTATGAAGCCCGTCGATGGCGGTGGCTGGCGAGATGTCCACCACATTCACAACCGCCAGGAATTCTTCGCCGCCTACGACCAGTCGCGTGACCTCTGCATGCTCTATCAAAAGGCCGTCAACTTCAACGAGTACTTCCGCTGCTACGTCGTCGGCCAGCAAAAGGTCCACATCATGCCCTACGATCCGCGCAAGCCCCACGCCGAGCGCTACATTCAGGAAGGGCAGTCCTACGACAAGAAACTCCTCCAGCGCGTCGAGCGCGATGCCCTCAAGCTCTGCCGCGCTCTCGGCTACGACCTCAACACCGTCGAATTCGCCGTCGAAAATGGCATCCCTTACGCCATCGACTTCATGAATCCCGCCCCCGACGCCGACCTCCACTCCGTCGGCAAGGCCAACTTCGACTGGATCGTCAAAGAAGTCGCCGACCTCGCCATCGCCAAAGCGCAAGCCGCACCAAAACTCCTCGAACTCCGCTGGTCCGCCTTCCTCAGCGGCACTCCGGCCGCAAACGCGCCCGCGAAAAAACCTGCGAAAAAGAAAGCCAAAATCGCCTCGGCGAAGGCGAAAGGGAAAGAAAGCGAAACGCAGAATGCGAAATCGGCGAGTTAGCGATCAGATATGTATTTTCGAAGCCTAATTACACCTTTTGGCGCCTGGCTCGCGATGATCTGCGGCCTACCCTTTCTGGTAGCCAGCCTCTACTTCGAGACTCGCACCGAGATATTCCTGCACGAGAGCATTGCGACCACGGGAAGAGTGGTCCGAATTAACTCTAGAAGTCATGATTCGGACAATGATATTGACTACGCTCCCGTCTTCTCGTTCATCGCTTTTGATGGCCATGTGTATACAGTCGAGTCAAGGAATTATTCCATTCCTCCCGAGTTCTCAATCGGCCAAATTGTTCAGATCCGCTATATAAAAGATTCACCTCAGACCGCAAGAGTAGATTCCCATTGGCAGTTGCATGCTTTTGAAGATATCTTCGGTGCGCTTGGCATCTGTTTTTCGGGTGCAGGACTCGGCTCCCTCTGGTACCAGCGTCGGCGTTCCCGGTAAAGCTTCGTCGCAGAAGTTCAATTACCGCCGCTTTGACCCCTGACCCCTGACCCCTGACCCCTGACGCCTGATCCCTGACCCCTGCCCCTGATCCCTTACCCCTAACCGCCGGCCCCACCGCAGGTGGTTCGAAACGTCAGGTTGTAGCGGTACGGCCCCGTCATCGGATGCCACCCCGGCTTCAGCGGCAACACCCCATGGAACCGCATGCGCGAAGGCCCTCCCCACACAACCACATCGCCATGCTCCAGCAGAATCCGCTTCGCTTTGTCCGTGCGCTCCAGGCCCCCCAGCAGAAAAATGCACTCCAGCCCCAGCGAAACCGACACAATCGGCTGGCTAAAATCGATCTCGTGCCGGTCCTGGTGCATCCCCAGCTTCGTCCCCGCCTGGTAGCGATTGATGTGGCACGCATCCGGCCGAAACTGCGCAAATCCCGCCCTCAACGCGCAACGCACCGCAAACTCTGCCAGCACCCGCGGCATCGGCGGCCACATCGCGCTCGATGCGGTTCTCCAGGTCCCATCTCGTTGGCCAAAGCCCGCACGGTGGCCGCAGTCCGTCACCATCACCGACATGGGCAGCCCGCTCGGAGTGGTCGCGTGTCGCAGCGGCGCCGCGGCCAGATCCTCTCCACCGCCGCAAAAAACTCCGCATCCTGCGCCAGCGCCAGCCCGCGCATCAGCACAGCCCCCGGATAAAGCTCCTCATGCGTGGGTTCGACTTCAAGTTGGGAAAAGAGGTTCATCGCACGTCCAGCATCATAACGCAAAAGCGAACAAAAAGCGAAAATATCTTTACACCTTCCACCGCCTCAGCACCTAAGCCCCTCAGCCCCTTTCCTCCGACCCCTGCCCTCTGATCCCTGATCCCTGACCCCTGATCCCTGACCCCTGACCCCTGATCCCTGACCCCTGACCCTGACCCCTGCCTTACAATCGTCCCGAGGTCCCACTCATGCGGCCGTCCTTCTCCCTCGGCATCGAAGAGGAATACCAGACCATCGATCCGGTCACCCGCGACCTGCGCTCCCACATTGAGACAGAAATGCTGGCCGTGGGCAAGATGCGCCTCCAGGAGCGCGTCAAGGCCGAGATGCATACCTCCGTCGTCGAGGTCGGCACCCGCGTCTGCCGCAACATCGACGAGGCCCGCGAAGACATCTACGAACTCCGCCGCGAAATGATCAAGCTTGCCGCCGAGCACAACCTGCAGCTCGTCGCCGGCGCCACCCATCCCTTCGCCGACTGGCGCACCCAGGAGATTTACCCCGACCCGCGCTATCACCAGGTGGTCAAGGATCTGCAACTCGTCGCCCGCGCCAACCTCATCTTCGGCCTCCACGTCCACGTCGGCATTGAGGACCGCGAAGCTGCCATCCGCATCATGAATTCCATGCGCTACTTTCTTCCCCACATCATGGCGCTCGCAACCAACTCGCCCTTCTGGCTCGGCCTCAACACCGGCTACAAGGGCTACCGCGCCAAGGTCTTTGAGAACTTTCCCCGCACCGGCATTCCCGACGCGTTCTCCAGCTACTCTGAATTTGAGAACTACGTCAGCCTGCTCGTCCGCACCAACTGCATCGACAACGCCAAAAAAATCTGGTGGGACATCCGCCCCCATCCCTTCTTCAACACCGTCGAAGTCCGCGCCTGCGACATTCCTCTGCGCGCCGAAGAGACAGTCGCTATCGCCGCGCTCATCCAGGCCACCGCGGCCTATCTCTACAAGCTCCACGCCTCCAACCAGGACTTCCGTCAGTACACGCGCTCCCTACTCATGGAAAACAAATTCCGCGCCGTGCGCTATGGCCTCGACGGCAAGCTCATCGACTTCGGCCGCCAGCAGGAGCTGCCCCTCCGCGATCTGCTCGAAGAGTACCTCGCCCTCATTGATCCCGTAGTCGACGAACTGGGCAGCCGCGAAGCCATCGACGGCGTGCGCAAAATCCTCGTCACCGGCACCGGCGCCGACCGCCAGCTCAAAGTCTTCGAGGAGTCCAAGGGCGACCTTAAAGCCGTAGTCGACTACATGGCCAAAGAAACCGCCGCCGGCCTCTGAATCGGCAAATCACTTTGCACCGAACTCGCTTGCTTTTAGTCAACCTCAATATCACCGCGAGCATGGGTGGCCCAGGTCTGGATTTTCAGACCTGGGAAAGCAAGAACCTTTTGATGCGAATGTCATCCTGAGCGCAGTCGAAGGATCTGCGGTTGCTTCTAGCGAACTTCATATCCGCACGAAAATGGGTGCCTGTGATCTTTCAGGAAGTTGTCTGTTCGGGCTGGAACGCAGAACCTTGCTTTCACGAGCAATCAGAACCTCGGCAGAAGGAAGGGAAAATCACAACGATGCCCCCTCAACGGCGGTCAGCCGAAGATCGGAAGTGGGTCAGTAGACCAACCCACAATCGGATGGCTATTTCGTGTTTCCTGTTCGTCATGTACTAAATAGAATTACAAGCCGGCCCTTGAGCTCCTAAGCGCTTTCCGCGTCGGTCGAGCTGTGAGCAGTCTCAACCATTTCACCTGATAAAGAAACCGCGGTTTTTGGCTTTTCAGAGTTGTGCTCGGGGAATTTGTCGAGCAGAACCACATTGAGCAGCGACTTATGCACCTGGATGCGGCCGTTGTAATCGATGAAGCCGAGTTTGCGAAAGCGATTCATGAAGAAGCTGACACGGGACCGTGTGGTTCCGATCATCTCCGCCAGGGTCTCCTGCGAAATCGGAGGAATGAATCTCTCGCTCTCCGCCCCCCCCCGGGTTTGCCAAACTCCGCCATCAGCAGGAGAATCCTTGCCAAACGCTTTTCGCTGGAATTAAAGAGCTGATCGACCAGGTCGGCCTGGGTTCTCATGCTGCGTGCCAGCAAGAACTTCAAAAAGATATCCGCGAACGCAGGTTCGTCATGCATCTCCCGGATCATCTCTTCCCTCATGATCCTGACTGCCGTGCACTCACTGACCGCAGTGGCCGTGGCCAGACGCAGTCCATGCACCATCGCTAAGCACTCCTCTCCAACAAAGTCGCCAACAGAGAGGAATGTGATGGTTGCCTCTTTGCCTTCGTTCGAGACGACTGTAAGTTTCGGAAGTATGTACCTTACGCAATGGTGGAAGAAGGATTAGAGCTTAGACAGTAATTTCTTGATGGGGCCGCCCGACGATTCTGGCTCCGCGCTGGGATAGTGGTATTTGATGATTGCGCGCAAACAGGAACCGAAAAGCCCGTCAAGCAATCCACTGATTCCGGTAGGCGCAATCTTCTGGCTAGAAAATATGCAGTAAAGAAACGCTATTGTAAGAATGGCCACGACACCTAGAATGAAATACAAAAGCAACCATGCGCGGTTATCTTTGCTGATTTCGGTGTAGATGAACAACTGTTTTTCATTCAACGGCAGGGGTTTACTCATTGAGAGCGAACACCTCTCGCGTTCTGAGTTCCTCTGTAGGGACAGACTGAGGCTCTAGATCGCCTTGAATATCTTGCCAGCATCGCACGGAAGGCGGCAATTCCTCTCGTGTTGGAGCGGATGCGGCAACGCTATTATCGGGACACAGAACTTGTACTTTGCGACGGAATACACCACGCCTTACAGCCGTTTCGCATATGAGACGTGCGCGCCCGCTCGACACACCTAATATGCTCCGAACATTTTCGACATCAATTTGCTGTGGATCAAGGGCGGACAAGCGCTCCATCGCTTCTGGACTGAGCGAAGCTGGCAATTGGTCAGCTATTCTTTTCCAGAATTTTGTGAACCACTTCATCCGAATCTCCCGTTCCTTCAGTGTAGCGAGGGAACGCTACGTAGCCAATAGAGGGGTCAACTTGGAAGGTTTCGACGCTACATTCCCAAGCAGGATCAATCTGGAAAAGAGTAGCGAACAGGGTCGCTGTCTGTAGCTGTTCGTAGAGTTCAGGATTGTGCTGCTTGATTCCAAGTTCCTCATCCATCTTCTCTGTAGCAACCGATTTTGGCTTTTTGAAACTGGTACGAAAGGAATCAATAAAGTTCTCATCCCATAGCGCCTTGATGCCTTTCTGAAGGTCGGTGTGCTTGAATCCTAGACTTTCGAGGTTTCTTACGATCCCTCTCTCGTCTAAGCTTCGGGCGCTCTGGTAGCAATCGCGGTCGAAGTACACGCAAGGATTTCGCTCCAAAATAACGAAACTCACCACCGTGTAGCCTGAAACAGCTTCCAACCTTACCGGCCAGAGAAATTCGACTGTGTTTTCCTCTAACGGGTCCTTCAGAAATATGCTGAATACTGCCTTAGTTAATGCAAGCGTCTGACCTTGGTTAGCCACTCCTAAGACCTCGGCATCGGTAATCGCCTGAAGAGGGTCAGCTTGATTTGCTGGTGCCTCTAGAACATATGCATGGCGCTTGCAACGAGCGAAATTGCGCTGCATGAAGGCCACAATTTTGCCTAGGTTATTCTCCTCTGCGGCGGCAAAGCAGATTTCTTCTTTTGTGCCTTTGACGTTCGACCAGGTATCCTTCAAAGTGGACACAGGGAAGCTGTCCAGAAGACGCTTAATATCTTGTTTTGATGCGCTTTCGAGGATCGGCACGTCTTTACCTCAATGAAAACAGAATCACAATGAGCTTGTACCTTAATGCGGATGGATGCTAAAGGAATCGACGTTGCAAACGCAATACGGTTACCACATCGCCAACATCTCCTACCCCAGTAACGCAGCCCGCAGGTAAACTAGTCCTCAAACGAAAAGCCCGGCGCAAGGCCGGGGCATTTCGATGATGCGGCTGGTTACCCACATCGTAACGCCCCTGCTGTGCGGAGGCAAGGGGATTGCTGTTGCCATCTCAGCCAGAGCTGCCGCCAAAATCTATGTCTACGCTGAGTTCTCTGTCTGTCAAGAGAATGCAGCTCAGCGGCGAGCTTTCGTCACACTGCATCAGCGACCATCGCGGATGCTATGACCTGGCTCTCGCAAAAGATTTTCTTCGCTCGTATGTCTGTTCGTTTTACGAGATTTTGAAGAAAGACTATGGCGAGAAGATCTTCACTTGGGATTGGGAACTGCAGATCGCGGAAGAGGCAATTCAAATAACTCTCCAAGTTTGGTCGTCCTTTGAAGTTATTCCGTTGGCACCCACTTGGGTTGAGACGCTAAAAAGTGCCGTCGTCCAGCATGTTGGGCATCCATTGAGAACACATGGAGCACCCGTACACCTGCCGCCATCTAGCGCCTATGCTGCCTCCGGTATCGACATTGCCTCCGCTTCACCGCTCATGATCATGGCGATGGATGCAGCGCAGCGTGCGGCTGCGCTAGGAGGGGGAACGGAGACTGCCGATCCGAGCAACCGCATAGCACTTCGGGATGCCTACCGTCGAGCGTTTCCAGACGTAAAAATCGCGGATATCATCTGGGCCGCAAAACAGACACGCAGGGAGTGGACACGCTGGATCACTGGCAAAGTCAAGGATGGCCTGAAGCCAGATCGTTCTTTCAAGCACGTCCTGACCAGCGGCAAAAGCCCAGAGAAGATTATGGGGAAACCTAGACCAACAAAATATACCATCTAATCCCCCCTACTTTTCCCCCATTTCTCCCCTATTCTTCCCCTATAGGTTACAGAATCTCCCTGCTAGACACTCCCCTATGCTATCGCCCTACTCTTCAAACAGTTAGGAGCGATCATGCAGCACAGAATCAGAGGACCGCCAGTCGTCACGTCCAGAGACGGCAGAGGGGAGCATTTTGGGATGCTCCCCTCTCCGGATGCGGTAGTGGCGGAATTGGCAGACGCGCCAGCCTTAGGAGCCGGCGGGGTGCCTCTAGTCAAGGGTATGCTCCGGGTTTTTGCATCCGGTGCGCAAAACAGCTTAGACATCATCAATCTTCATCAACGCCTGGCCAACGTTCTCGACCGCCTCGACCCGCCGTGACTGGGGCTTTGTCCCACCATGCGACCGGAATGAAAGTCGCAGAGCGCTCAAAAGTGAACAGCGTTCGCCCCGCCCCGCCGCTAAGGTCATCTCACTCCCCCAGAATCGCCCCAGGAGATGAACGATGCCTTGTTTATCGATTGCGAACTTTCCTCACAGACACAACCGAGACGGTTCGTACGATTCCATTTGCACCATCTGCCACGCAACCGTTGCCACGGTGATGAAGGAAACTGAGCTTGCCCAATACGAGCACGGCCACGCATGCAATCCAGCCCGCCTCTATCAACTCAGCAAATCCCGCACCACATGGGGACCCTTCATGCTCGCGAAATAACGCTCCACTCAGCCAGGTCAGGCGGCACTCGCTGCATCCATCTTGCAGTCTCTCGGAATGAGGGGTGATCTCATGGATAGAAGTGCAGGCAAGATCAACTCTCTGCCATCATCAAACCTTCATGAGGTGATTCGCCTCCTCCTGCGAGGGATCGAAGTATCCCCAAATCCAATCCGGAACCCCGACTCACTCGAAGAACTCAAAGCCAACCTTCGCCGCCGCATGGCTGAGCTCGAGGCGAAAGCCAAACCCCACGCGCACAAGAAAGCCGCCAGGCTTTGCCCCTCGCCAGAGACAGTTGCCCAGCGGCCGGCATCTCGCCGGCAATCCTGACTGCCTCTACCCCGCGCGGCCGGCCCATCCCCCGCCAGCCGCGCCCCAACTTCCGATGTGGAAGGGTTCTGCGCTGTGCGCGCTGACCCCGTCCGCACTCCAAATCTCGAATCCTGGCCCCGCCTTTTCCCAGAAAAATGTTGTACCTATCTGCATCCGCTTGCCTGCCGCTGCAGCGCCGGGATTTGTAGCCCCAGCTCCAATCCGCTGGCCCCGCCCCGCCCCAGCCCAGCCCTGGTTTCATTTCCGTGAATTTTTCGGTACCCTCAAGAGACAAGCACCTGCACCGGGAGAAGCGCACCTCGCACATGACCGAAGCCGTCGCCCATCTGCTCTCCCTGGACTACCCCCCCGAGTTCACCCCCGGCGCGCGCTCCGCCGTCACCACCTGCCTCCGCATTGACCCGGCAGAGAAAGTCACCCTCATTACCGACCGCGCCACCGAGCCCATCGCCGCCGCACTCGGCGCCCAGTTAGCTGACCGCGGCTGCCCATGGAATGCCTTCATTCTCGAAGACTTGTCCCCGCGCCCCCTCATCGATATGCCCGCCCCAGTCCTCGCCGACATGGAAACCTCCCAGGTCTCCATCTTCGCCGTCCAGGTCCAGGCCAACGAGCTCGGCTCTCGCATGCAGATGACCGACGTCGTCAACCGCCGCCACATGCGCCACGCCCACATGGTCAACATCACCCCGGAAATCATGTGCCAGGGCATGCGCGCCGACTTCGACCTTGTCGATCGCCTTTCGCAAAAAGTATTGGACCGCGTCCGCCGCGCCCAGCGCATCCGCGCCACCACCGCCGCCGGCACCGACATCACCGCCGATATGAATCCCGGCTACAAGTGGTTCAAGACCTCCGGCATTATCTCCCCCGAAAAATGGGGCAATCTCCCTGGCGGCGAATGCTTTACCTCGCCCGGAGAAGTCAACGGCACCTTCGTCGTCGACGGCGTGGTCGGCGATTGGCTTTGTGCCCGCTACGGCCTCCTGGCCTCCACGCCCCTCACCATCCAGATCGCCGCCAACCGCATCGTCAGTTGTAGCTCCGACAACAAGCAGCTCGAGGCCGATTTTTGGAGCTATACCCACACCGACGAAAACTCCGACCGCGTCGGCGAGTTCGCCATCGGCACCAACCTCGGCGTTGAGCGCGTCATCGGCAACATTCTTCAGGACGAAAAATTTCCCGGCATCCACATCGCCTTCGGCAACCCCTATGGCGAACACACCGGCGCTCCCTGGCGCTCCGGCACCCACATCGATGTGGTTGGGCTGGGCTTCAACATCTGGCTGGAATCTGAATCCGCCTCCGGCCCCGTTACCGAGCAGATCATGCGCGAAGGCCGCTTCCTCATCGCCGCCTAGCAGACAGTCCTCAAGCAAATCGCCCGCTGCATTCACCTTCGCGAGTCAGCGATCCCGAACCGCGGGCGTGAGTCCTGGTGCACCTGCCCTTCCCGCAAATTCGCAGGACTTTAGCATTTTCGGAAATGCTGTAATCCGAAGCCGTAAGCGTAAAGTCAACGCGACCAACAGGGAGCGGTGACCTTGCACTACATCAAAAGACCACACGATTGCAGAAAATGCCTTAAGCGCCGTATTGCTCGCTGGTCACATGCTCCATCCACTCGACGGTCTTGCCATCCAGCTTTTCTTGGATCGCAATGTGGGTCATTGCCGTCGTTGGTGCCGCGCCGTGCCAGTGCTTCTCTCCTGGCGCAAACCAGACAATGTCCCCCGGCCGAATCTCCGCAATGGGGCCGCCCCAGCGCTGCGCCCGTCCGCACCCCGACACCACAATCAGCGTCTGGCCCAGCGGGTGCGTATGCCAGGCCGTCCGGGCGCCCGGCTCAAAGGTTACACTGGCGCCAACAACCCGCGCAGGTTCAGGGGCCGTGAAAAGCGGATCGATCCGCACCGTGCCCGTAAACCAATCCGCCGGTCCCTTGCCTGAAGGTTGTGAGCCATTTCTCTTGATTTCCATCGCCTGTTCCCTCGTATAAAAGTGAGCCGCCCGATTCAGCCGTGCTTAGAGTCCCGTCATCTTCTCGATGTGTTCCGGATACCGCGCTCCTTCCACCTTAATCTTCGATGCAGCTTCTTCGATCTGCTGAAGGTCGTCGGCCGAAAGCTCAATCGCGACCGCACCGATATTCTCGTCCAGGCGGTTCAACTTTGTCGTCCCAGGAATCGGCACAATCCACGGCTTCTGTGCCAACAGCCACGCCAGCGCGATCTGTGCAGGCGTCGCCTTCTTCTGCTTCCCGATTTCGGTGAGCAGTTCGACCACCGCCAGGTTGACCTTGCGGGCTTCCGGAGTAAAGCGCGGCAGTGTGCTGCGGAAGTCTCCCTTTCCAAGCTCAGTGGTTTCGTCCATCTTTCCGGTCAGGAAGCCCTTTCCCAAAGGGCTGTAGGGAACGAAGCCGATACCTAGCTCCTCCAGCGTTGGAATCACTTCTGCTTCGGGCTTTCGCCACCACAAGGAGTACTCGCTCTGGACAGCGGTGACGGGCTGAACTGCGTGAGCGCGACGAATCGTCTTTGCCGCCGCTTCAGACATACCGAAGTGCCTCACCTTGCCTGCCGCGATCAGCTCCTTCACAGCCCCCGCGACGTCTTCAATTGGCACATTGGGGTCTACGCGGTGCTGATAAAAGAGGTCGATCACGTCGATCTTGAGCCGCTTCAGAGAAGCGTCAGCAACCTGCTTGATGTGCTCGGGCCGGCTATCGAGGCCATGAGAACCGGGTTTGCCGTCGGCATTCATGCTGAAGCCAAACTTGGTCGCAATCACCACCTTCTCGCGCACAGGAGAGAGAGCTTCCCCCAGCAGTTCCTCGTTCGTGAACGGCCCGTAGACTTCCGCGGTATCGAAGAACGTGATCCCGCGCTCCACTGCTCCATGCAAAACCTTGATCATCTCCTGCGTGTCTTTCGGTGGCCCGTACGAAAAGCTCATGCCCATGCACCCGAGCCCGAGCGCCGATACTTCAAGATTGCTCTTGCCTAACTTGCGTTTCTGCATTGCGAATTCTCCTCGTTGTCGCCCGCCAAATTAGCGGGCGATTTCGACGGTGTGCCGCCCTGGGTGGGTAGCTTTTCTGGTGTCACCTTCAATGGACCTCCACGGCCCCTCTTTGCAATCGATTGAAGCAATGCGCCCAGCGGACTATAGTCCCGTCATCTTCAACATAGCTTCAGGCAGGCGAGCTCCTTCGAGCTTCAGACTTGAAGAAGCTTCGTCCATCTGCTTGAGATCGTTCTCGGTTAGCTCGACGTTCACTGCACCGAGGTTTTCCTCCAGCCGATGTATTTTGGTGGTTCCTGGAATCGGCACGATCCACAGCTTCTGCGCCAGCAGCCAGGCGAGTGCGACTTGCGCCGGCGTAGCACCCTTGCGCTTCGCGACGGCCTTGACCATGTCAACCAGAACCATGTTGGCCTTGCGCGCCTCGGCCGAGAAACGAGGCACCATATTCCGGAAGTCGGTCGGATCGAACTTCGTATTCTCATCGATTTTGCCGGTGAGGAACCCGGCGCCAAGTGGGCTGAACGGGACGAACCCGATACCGAGCTCCTCCAGTGTCGGCAGAAGCTCAGTCTCCGGACCACGCCAGAACAGGGAGTACTCACTCTGCACCGCGGTGACCGGCTGGACCGCGTGCGCCCGCCGAATCGTCTCAACCCCGGCCTCCGACATGCCGAAGTGTTTGACCTTGCCCTCGGCAATCAACTCCTTGACCGCTCCTGCCGCGTCCTCGATAGGCACGGCAGGATCGACGCGGTGCTGATAGAAGAGATCGATGCGATCCGTCCGCAAGCGCTTCAAAGAAGCCTCGGCCACCAGCTTGATGTGCTCCGGCCGGCTATTGGTCCCGCTGCGGCGCGCGCCAGTCGCAGGATCGATGTCGAAGCCGAACTTTGTGGCAATCACCACCTTGTCACGGATCGGCTGCAGCGCCTCGCCCACCAACTCTTCGTTCGCAAACGGCCCATACACTTCGGCCGTATCGAAATGGGTCACACCCAGCTCATAGGCGCGACGAATCAACTTGATCATCTCGCCCTGATCTGCTGGCGGGCCATAGCCCGTGCTCATGCTCATGCAGCCGAGACCAAGAGCGGATACTTCAAGATTGCCTTTTCCTAATTTGCGTTTTTGCATTTTCCTCCAGCCAGAGGTTGAACAGCTTTGTACCGCGATTCCTTAATGTGAATGTGAGTGTGATCTTCAGCCATCACTCGGATTTCAGCGACGCCATATCGATCGAGAAGCGATACTTCACGTCCGACTTGAGCAGCCTCTCGTAGGCTTCGTTCACCTTCTGAATCGGAATCACTTCAACATCTGCAGTAAGATTGTGCTTGCCGCAGAAATCAAGCATCTCCTGGGTCTCCGGCAAACCGCCAATTAGAGAACCAGAGAGACTGCGTCGCCCAAAAATTAGGCCGAAAATAGACACCGGCAGCGGATTCTCCGGCGCGCCAACCATCGTCAGGTTGCCGTCACGACGCAATAGGCCAATGTACGCGTTGATGTCATGGTCGGCGGCAACCGCATCAAGGATGAAGTCGAAACTGCCTGCATGTTTCGCCATTTCATTCGCGTTCTTCGAAATCACAACCTCATCCGCGCCCAGGCGCAATGCGTCGTCCTTCTTGTTCGGTGAGGTGGTAAACACAACTGTGTGTGCCCCAAGCGCGTGCGCAAACTTGACCCCCATGTGGCCGAGTCCGCCGAGACCCACGACGCCGACTTTCTTGCCCTTGGTCACGCCCCAGTGGTGCATCGGTGAGTACGTCGTGATACCGGCGCACAGCAGAGGCGCGGTTCCCGCAAGATCAAGATTCGTCGGTACGCGCAGCACAAAGCGCTCGGTGACAACAATGCTGTCCGAGTACCCTCCATACGTCACGCCCCCGCTATGCTTGTCAGGGAAGTTGTAGGTGAGGGTGAAGTTCGGGCAGAACTGCTCGAAGCCGGCCTTGCACTCTGGGCACGTTCCGTCCGAGTCAACCAGGCAGCCCACCGCGGCCAGGTCACCCGGTTTGAATTTTGTCACCGCCGAGCCGACTTTTGTTACGCGCCCCACAATCTCATGCCCTGGAACGCACGGGTACACCGTCGGCATCACCCCGCTCCACTCGTTGCGGGCCTGGTGAAGATCCGAGTGGCAGATACCGCAGAAAAGAATCTCAATCTGCACGTCGTGCTCGTTGGGATCGCGCCGTGCAATCGTGGCGGAAGCAAACGGCGATGTCGCGCTGGCTACGGAATATGCTTTTGCTTTGTACATGGGTTTCCTCAACCTCCATGGCGGATGACGAGCAACTCGCCCGTAAATCAGCCTACGAAAGAGTACTCCTCAGGCGGTATCCTGATCCTGCCTATCTATTGCCTATTTCTGTCGATGCATGCATTTTTGTGCATAGTTCTATCAATTCCGCGTTAACGTGGTTTTAAAGGAGTCACCCCGGTGAAAGCGTCAAAACAAAAGGCCGCGGGCCCTGCCCAAAGCACAGCCCACGGCCCGCTTCACAACGCGGCGCAAAGCGTGGTTCAGATGCGTGCAGCGCTGGCCGGCAGAATTCTCTCGCACGTCGAAGCGGATGGAGTGGAGGAAACGGAGATCACGGGCCTGACCCTCTATCGTCAATCGGCGCCGACCGCTTGCACCTCATCGACCTACGAGCCCAGGCTCGTCGTCTTCGTGCAAGGGCAAAAGCGCTTCAACGTCGGCAAAACAACCTTCATATGCGACGGCTCCAACTTCCTCCTCGCCTCGGTCGATCTGCCCGTCGTGAGCCAGGTCGTCGCGGCAACTCAAAAGAAGCCCATCCTCGGCCTGCTGCTGAAACTTGAAATGCCGGCGGTCCGCGAAATCCTCTCGCAGCAGGAGTTTCATCTTCGCGGGGAATCCGCCGACGCACGCGGAATGTCCGTCGGTGTCACATCGCCCGAACTGCTCAATGCATGTTCCCGCCTCGTCGATCTGCTCGATGCTCCGCAAGACATCCCATTTCTCGGCAGCCTCATCCAGCGCGAAATCGTCTTCCGCCTGCTGCGCAGTCCCCAGGGAAAGCATCTCCGCGCCATCGCCACCCTCGGTGAGCAAAGCCACCGCACTGCAAAGGCCGTCGAGTGGCTCAGGATGAACTACGCCAAGCCCCTTCGCGTTGAGGAGCTCGCCACCATGGCGCGGATGGGCGTATCCACACTGCACCATCAATTCCGCTCGCTCACCGCGATGAGCCCTTTGCAATACCAGAAGCAGCTTCGCCTCCATGTAGCGCGCGAGCGCATGCTCACCCACGGACTCGATGCCGCAAGCGCCGCCTTCGAGGTCGGCTACGAGAGCGCAAGCCAATTCAATCGGGAGTACAGCCGCTTCTTCGGCCAGCCGCCGATGCGCGACATCAAGTCACGTCGGGTTACCGATACCGCGACCGGCCGCGAGTGACAGCGCTGTCCCGCCGCCCGCATCCATTTCGTAGTCTTCGCCTTCAACGTGCCGATGAACGTTTCCGCCGGGTTTCCACTTGAGTCGTACGCGACCAGCTTGAATGTTCCCGAAGAGTGGTTCCCGCGACGGGCGCCCTGCAAGCTGGTTTCTCTCCAAGGCAACTCCACCCGCGACCCATCGGACCGAACGGGCCCTGCACTTCCGCCGGCTGGTCACCGGACGGTGACTGGATGTACTTCGGCGCCGTCGTAGAAGGTCAAAGCCACCTCTGGCGCCAGCGGAGGTTACTCCCACTTACAAACTCGGTCGACGCGACCTCAAGCAGCTGCGACCTCGCCAATGAAACCGAAAAGCCACCGCAGCTTAGGAATTGCCGTAACGTTTCAATACTCATCTCGACGCCGTCCTGAGTTTCGAAAGGGCCCGCGTTTCGAGAGGCGCGCGGTAACGCGCTTCGCAGTGGATCAGATATTCCGTGTAGCTCATACATCACGAAACGATTTCCTGTTAGAAAACGCGACTGTAATGAGCGATTGTTTGCTCATCGAAACATTTCCTGAAGGTTCTCCGGCATGCATCAGCGACCCGGCTCCGGTTGCGGGTCAGTGCTCCATCGGCGGGCCCGGTGTCCCGTCCGACCAGTGGTGCACAACAACGAAGAATGTCGTCAGGCGCGCTTGCGGATCGTTCGCTGCCTTCACCGGCGAGCCCGGCAGATTCGCCCCCCAGCTCTTGGCCACGTCGCCCGCAGCATAGAACATCAAATGCGGATGCCAGTTGTGTGCCTCATCGTTGAGGTACTGCTGCTTCGACATCATGTAGCACATGCTTCCGCGCGCCAGCGGCGGCAGTTCTCCGCTATCCAGGGCCGCCTTGATCGCCAGTGCGATCTCCGCCCTCGATTTGCCTGCCAGCACAAGCCGGGTCTTCATCAGATAGATTGGCGCAACGCTGCTGGTTGCGGCAGCATTGAAGCAATTGGGCGCACGCATTTTGGGATTCCAGAAGTCCGGAGCATCCGTCATCTTGGCCCAGGATCGCTCCACATAACACATAAAGCCGTTCTTGCCTTGCACGGCGGTCGAGTATCCCTGCCGTCCCAGCACCATCACCGTGGCGTCGTCCGAGATGGAAGCCGGCGCCGCGCTGCGCGCCAGCGCGATCTCGGTATTCTCGTCCGGGATCAGATACTGATCGAGAGGCGCCATGGCTGGATAGGGATCCGCCTGCGCTCGGGCTTGCCGGATCCCTCCCGGCAGAACTGCCATGGCAAGGAGTACAAAAACGAAGATTGTTATGGAATTTCGCATGCGATTCCCCCACTCCAGAAAGCTTTGAATTGTGACCTCAACAAAGTTGGCCGCTTACATGTCCAACTAAGGGGTGACTCCCTTTTGCTCAAAGAGCATCTCGATATACCGCCGCAGGTGATCGAGGCACTCCCCAGCCACCGCCGGCCCGCCTTTCGCCTTGGCCAAAATGAACGATCCCTGGAGCACCGCCTGCGTGTACAGCGCCAGACTCCGCGCCGTCCACTCACCGGTCACCCCGTATTTCTGCATCGCTTCAGCGATATCGGGCTCCAGCGTCTCCGCGTGCCCGCAGATGCTCCGATCGCACGCCTCGCGGATAGCCGGGTGCGTATGGTAAACCTCCTGTACCATCGTCCCCGCAAGGCAGGTAAAGTCGGCTAATTCCCTCGTCAGCAGCGCCTTCCGAAAGTCCACATAAGCCAACAACCGTTCCAGCGCGTCGGCTCGCGTATGGTAGGGCGCGGAGGCAAACAGCGCGCCCGCGCCTTCCGTCCAATAGTCAGCCGCAGCCAGAGCCAGCTCCTCCTTGCTGCCAAAATGGTGAAAGAAGCTCCCCTTCGTCAGCCCTGCCGTCTCGCAAACCTCCTCTATCGTCGTGGCCGTATATCCCTTTGCGCGAATCACTCGAAGGGCAGCCTCCAGAAATCTGGTTTTCGACTCGTGTCTCTCTGTGGCAATCTTCATGTCCGGCGCCGTCTGGTAAGAGTACAACATACCGATTAGTTGGTATATTGTCAATTGTATCTTTGCCTTATGATCCCGCATCCAGCGTCGGTGTCCAACCCATTGAGCGTGCCCTGGTCGCTCGCCTTTGGGGACCGGTGAGACCACCACCTCAACCAACCTCAAGCAAATCGCGATTGATCACGATCGGTCTCGAGAAACACCCCAGCGTCTCTTATTCATCCTCGCGACTCAGCGTTTGGATTCCTGGATACAAGCCGACTTTCGGGGAGTAATCGGTGTCGGTGAGTGCCTTGGCGGAGATATCCACTCACTGATGTCATCGATCTTCCGTCAATCCGATTTGAAGCGCGCTCACCAATGGCCGAGGAGCGCGCCTACGCCCCCTGTTGCTTAAACATGCGGGCTGCCGCACAGTCGAAAATTGCACCGACTGCTCTTTTGAACGGGCCAAGTTTGGCTGGGTAGTAATAGCCGGTGTCAAACCAACCGTGACCGCGGTAGTACGTGTAGTCTCGATTGTTGTCGCCTAGTGTGAGCTTCATGCTTGTGCGGGCTATTCTGAACGCCATGAGCTGGAAGATCGACGGTACGGGATGGGTTGGCTTCAAGAGCTGCCGGTGAAACCGCTTAGCGTGCCTCGTAAGGGCCCCGGCCATCTTCAGCCGGTCCTTCTCGGCCATCGGCTCAAGTGCTGTGATGCAGCTGCCTTCCACTACATTGAATCCCAGCCCGCGTCCCACAAAGTCAAGGTACTTCACCACTTTGCCTCCCCCGTAGATTCCCTGGGCGACAATGTTGGTGAAGGTCTTTCCGTGGAAGCGTGGACGGTGGAATACGAACCCGAGTCGGTCAAGAAATGTCTTCATGATCGCGGAGACTTGGAACGAGTAGTTCGGCGAGGCAAAAACGACCGCATCGGAGGCCATCATCTTCTCGATCAGCACGTCCCGGTCGTCCTTGTGCGGGCAGCACTCTTCCCCCCGCAGGAAACATCGCTTGCAGCCGCTACACACTCGAAGGTTGTACTCGCTAAGAAAGACGATCTCACACTGAACGTCTCCTAACGACTGTAAATTCTCGAGGAACTGGCGCGTTGCGGCGTAGGTGAGGCCCCTCCTCCGCGAACTGGCGACGAAGGCGGTGACGATCTTCATGGTTGTCGTTCTCCTCTAGGTGCTCGTTCATGCGCTCCCTGCAAAACAATCAATCAATGACGGGAACCAGCCCCATAGCTTTGGCTCGAAGTATACCGTCTGCGGGCTGTAATCTCCGTGATGGAAGTCACTCGCTCGATGGGTTTGTCTGACTCTCAGCGCAGCCGCAGCAATGTCCGGAGATTGTCCGAAAGTCCATCCGGAAGGGCCTTCGCAATCTCGCGATGCTCCCCGAACGGAACCGCCAAGATGATTGTGTCGGCCTCGAGTGCATCCCGCAGCGACTTGGCGACGACCGTGGGTCCAATCGCCCGAGCCTGCGGCGCCAACTCTTCGGGTGACCGGCGACTCGCGACGGCCACGTTGATGTTTTTACGGGCAAAGGCGTGGGCGAGTGCCCGGCCTATCTTGCCGAATCCTACAATTGCGTAGCTCATATGTTCTCCTACCTCGTGTTAGAACTGAAGTTCGAGAAACCGACCGCGCCGGGGTCAGACCTGCGCCATGCCTCCATCCACGGCGAGATCCACACCGGTGATGTAAGAACTTTCATCAGAGGCGAGAAACACGACTGCTGCCGCAATTTCCTCGGGCATGCCCCTGCGGCCCATTGGAATCTGCGAGGTGAACTGGGCCACCGCTTGCTCGGCCTGTTCAACTGTGAGGCCCGTCGTCGTCGCTAAGGCAGGGGTATCGATTGCTCCGGGGCTCATCGAATTCACGCGGATCTTGCGGTCTTTCAGCTCCATAGTCCAGGCGCGCGCTAAGTTGCGCACCGCCGCCTTAGTCGCGGCATAGGCGCTAAACCCTGGCAGCCCCAACACGTTCGAGACCGAAGAGGTCAGGATAATTGAACCGCCGTCTTTAAAAAGGGGAAGGGCCTTCTGCACTGTAAAGAACAGCCCCTTCACGTTCACGTCGAAGGTCTGGTCAAAATGGGCCTCAGTCGCCGCCGCGAGCGGTGCGATTGTACCCGCGCCCGCGTTCGCGAAGAGTATGTCGATGTGACCATGTTTCTCTTTCACGACGGCATAAAGCCGGTCCAGATCTTCCAGGCGCGACACGTCACCCGCAACCGTCGTAACGTTTCTCTCGATGAAGGCTGCGGCCTCCTTCAGCTCTCTCTCTCGTCGCCCAGTGATCACGACGTGCGCGCCTTCTTCCACGAAGCGCTTGGCCGTGGCCAAGCCAATCCCGCTGCTTCCGCCTGTGATAACCACAATTTTTCCCGCCAATTTTTGTACATGACTATTACTCATACTGTTTTCTCCCTTTTGTTTTTCGTTGTTTTTGATGTTGAATTTGGGCTCAGGCGTAGTGCATCAGATTTGAGCTAAATTTGCGCGAGGCCGCCGTCGACGGCGAGCTCACTGGCGGTCATGAAGCTGCTGTCGTCCGATGCGAGAAAGGCCGCCGCCGCCCCGATCTCCGCCGGGTCGGCCATGCGCTGCAGTGGAGTCATTGAGGCATAGACCTTCTGGCCCTCCTCGCCCAGCGCTGCCTTGGCGAGTTCGGTCGCGGTCGGGCCGGGCGACAGCACGTTTACCCGGATGCCTGTGCCCTTCAGATCCTCGGCCCAGGTCCGCGCGAGGTTGCGCACTGCCGCCTTGCTCGCGCTGTAGACGCTCATTGTGGGGGCGCCCGTGGTGCCGGCGCTCGAGCCGGTGAGAATGATCGAACCGCCCTTGCCCATCAGCGGCAGCGCCATCTGGACAGTGAAGATCGTACCCTTCACATTGGTGTCGAAGGTCTCGTCAATATGCTCGGCGGTGATCTGGCCAAGCTTAAGCGGGCTTCCCGCCCCGGCATTGGCGAAGACGATGTCGAGGGTTCCGCGCTCCTTCTTCACTGCCGCGTACAGTCTGTCGAGGTCGGCCAGATCGGAGATCGAGCCCCTCACCGCGCGGGCGTTGGACCCGAGCTCGGCCACAGCGGCGTCGAGCTCTGCCTGACGGCGGCCGAAGATGAACACGATCGCTCCCTCTTCGATGAAGCGCTTTGCCGCGGCGCGGCCGATGCCCGTAGCCCCACCCGTGATGACCGCAACCTTACCTTGAAGCTTTCCCATTTTGACTCCCTTCGCAATGTGTGAAGCATTCGGTACACTGAGGTAGATTCTTTGGCGGTGGACGAGAACTGCTCAGGGGTCCAAGATTTTTGTCTATTCGTCCATAGAGACGGCTCAACTCAGCTGTTTTGCACCTTTTGATGGAGCTGGGACGCGCGGCTCGAGGAAAAGGAGTGTAGGAGTTGTGACGCTGGAAGGAAGCAGTATGTCCGTTATGCTTGAAGCCTCTTCCACCTGATGCTGCGCTTGTCCGGCAAGCAAAGCTGCGCAGTTTCGTACAGTCCCCACAGAACACCATGGCTTTCGAGTGCAGATGGAGGCTCAGTTGGACCCGATAACAGACATCTTCAGAACGATGCATGTAACCGCTTTCGGTCTGCACAGGCTCGAAGCTACAGTCCCGTGGGGAATAAGACAGGAAAACAAGTCCGAAGAAAGAGTCACATCTTCCGGAAAAAAGACTCCCCCAACAGATTTGGCGCACTTCGCCATGCTGTCGCGCGGCAATTGCTGGCTGAGTGTGGAAGGGATTCCGGAGCCGATTCCCCTCACAGGCGGTGATTGCTTTTTGCTGGCCAAAGGGACTTCGATTGTTTTGCGCGACAGCCCGCGAACACGTCCGAAGTGGACTTTCAGCGAGATCGGGGCCAAAGCCAACGGCAATGTCGCTCTTTGTGGTGGTGGTGGTGCACCGACGACAATCGTCTGTGGTTCCTTCAGTTTCGATCGCGCCAGCCTGAAGCCGATCACTCAGTTATTGCCGAGCTTTATTCTGATTAAGGCCGATCAGAAAAGCACTCTTGCTCTTCACAACGCAATGCAGGCGCTGGCATCTGAAATGGCAGAACAGGCGCCGGGATCTGAAGTAGTCGCGAGTCGGCTGGCCGAGGTTCTGTTTATCCAGGTACTCCGGACGCATATCGCGTCGGGACCGGAACGCAACAAAGGGTGGCTTCGTGCTGTTTTCGATCCTCAAATGGGTACTGCCCTGAGTGCCATTCACGACAGTGTGAATACACCCTGGACAGTCGAATCTCTGGCCGAAGCGGCGGGTATGTCTCGCTCCGCATTCGCAGCACGCTTTAAAGAGCTACTCGGACAAACACCACTGGAGTATGTAACCGAGTGGCGGATGCAGAAGGCGATGCAGCTACTCGAACAGCGCGACAAAAAGCTCATAGATGTTGCTCGGTCGGTCGGTTACGAGTCCGACGCTGCGTTCAGCAAGGCATTCAAGCGAGTTGTCGGGGCCAACCCTGGTGAATACCTCAGACGTGGTTTGAAGGTCCCAAAATCGACCGAAGCAGACCACGATCGCTCCCGATAAACGCCAATGTCGCCGGGAATGCTTTTAAACTGACCCTTGATCCGCAATTCACTTCTCGCAGGCTCCACCCCACCAAGAATCAGCTCTCCCGCCGCGTTCCAAATCCAGCCGTGATGGATCGCCCCCGCCCGCTTTGCAGAGGATTACCCCGCTTCGGCGCACAATGAGATTGAAGCCGTCTCAGCCACACCCCGCAACCGGCTTCCCGGCCCATGCCGCTGTGAATTGAAACTCGTCTGTGAAGCTGTGAAACTGTGCGACCTCACCTAACCGCCTGCAGTTTCAGTCACTTTCCTCCACTGCCTGTGAAGCTGTGAGACTGTGAAACTGTGAAACTGTGTGGCTCCTCCGAACTAGGGCAGTATCAGATGCCTCCTTGGACAGACTTTACACGGACGCAGATAATCTAGTGCCACAATCAACCAAAACCCGCCATGAATGCGCCAGTAAGCTGCCAGAATCTGTCCATGTCCAATTCCCTAAAGTCACTCGTTGCCGCAGATTGCCCCTCCAGCACGCACCACCGGCAGAGTTCCTTTGAGCGGCTCTTCCGAGCTATCATCGTAGCTACTGCAATGACAACCACGCCGGTTTCACTATCCCATCGCAGACTTGGCAACTCCGATCTATTGCTGACTCCCATCGGCTTTGGCGCATGGGCCATCGGCGGCGGCAACTGGGAGTTCGCTTGGGGCCCTCAAGACGACAACGAATCCATCGCCGCAATTCATAAGGCCCTCGACCTGGGCATCAACTGGATCGACACAGCAGCAATCTACGGACTCGGCCATTCAGAAGAAATCGTCGGCCGCGCCATCAAGTCCGCCACCCGCAAGCCCCTGGTCTTTACCAAGTGCTCCATGCGCTGGCACCAGGACCGCACCATCTACCGCTCGCTCAAGGCCGCACCCGTCAGCCGAGGAACTCGATGGCTCCCTGCGCCGCCTCGGCGTCGAAACCATCGACCTCTACCAGATTCACTGGCCCAACCCGGAACACGAAATCGAAGAAGGTTGGGAAGCCCTGGCCAGATTCCGCAAACAAGGCAAGGTCCGCTGGATCGGCGTCTCCAACTTCTCCGTCGCGCAGATGAAGCGCGTCCAGAAGATTGCGGCCATCACCAGCCTTCAACCGCCTTACTCCATGCTGCGCCGCGCCATTGAAGAGGAGATCCTGCCCTTCACGCAGGCCAACGGCATTGGCGTCATCAATTATTCGCCCATGGTCTCCGGCCTGCTCACCGGCAAGATGACGGCTGAGCGCGTTGCAGTCATTCCCAGCGGACGACTGGCGTCGTCGCTCGCCCGAGTTCAACGAACCGCGC
>CAWACG010000023.1:0-225572 GCA_963780515.1 uncultured Acidobacteriaceae bacterium | reverse complement strand
GTGTGCCACCCAATATCCTCCCCAAGCCCGGCGAGCTTCGCAGCGCGTTTGATCTGCGACTTCTGCAAGCTCTCCTGGTGGTACGGTCTCGCTGTGACTGGATTGGCGAAAAGCCAATCCTCGTCTCTGGGGAAGACCGAAACGGAGCGCCACTGCAACAGCACCTCCGCCAGACGAGCATCGAGCGGAACATCGTCTCTCGAATACTCTGTCTTCACATCGTCCACCCTGCCGCCCACCACGCTTCTCTGGACCAAAACCGAGCGATCTTCGAAATTGAAATCGCCCCATTGCAAGCCCAGAATCTCGCTGACGCGAAGGCCCAGGCACTGTGCGACCAGGACCATCGTTCGGTAAGGTTCGCCCAAATGCTTGAGCAGTTCAAAGAACTCGTCCACGTCAAGAACCCGTGGCCGCTTGAGCCGCTTGCTTCCATTCTTCACGCGCACCAGAGAGACAGGGTTCTTGCCGAGTTCGACAATGCCCCACCGCTCCGCGCACTTGAAGACCAGGTGCATGATTCCCCGCACATGAGTCTTTGACTTTGGGGCCAGCGGCAAATCGCGCAGCCACTGCTCCATCGCCATCGGCTTCAGCTTATCCACGGGGTGCTCTCCCCAACGTGGACGGATGTGGACTCGGATATTTGACAGGTGCGATTTCCGAGTCGAGTAACGCTCCGAGAGTTCCTGCTCGATATAGCGGTCGAGCAAGGCTCCAAAAGACGCCGCCTCCACTTCCGCGCGTGGAGATTCTTCGTTGAGTCGAAGAAGAAGGGCTTGCGTGGCTTTCCGTGCTTGGGTCTCCGTTGTGAGCACACCGCGATCACCAAGGATCACGCTCTGCCGTTTACGCTTTCCCTGAGAATCCGTCTCGTAATAACGGAACTCCCACACATCCGGTCCGCGCTCGCGCTTCCTCAACCGCAGACTTCCATATTGATACCGTGTCCGAACTAGCAAGGGTTGATCTCCTCTCTGGTTACGGGCACGAGTGGCTGATTCCAGCCTACTGTGCCTGAGCGTCCTCGTCGAGGGCCCCGTAATACTCTTCAGCGCGGCGGGTCATCAGTTCGGAAGCGCGGAATCGCCACAGTTTGCCGACACGCAAGCCTGCGACGATGCCTTTTCGGGCATACCGTTGCAGGGTTTTGGGGTGGACTTGAATCAAAGCCGCAGCGTGCTCGCTGTCGATAAGCGGCTCAAAAAATGCGGGAGGATGAGGGGAATCGAACATGGTTCGCACGCTCCTGAAACCACAATGAATCGAACTCGAATCTGTGTCTACCCCACAGATAGCGATGGTTTTTCATCTCACGGAGGCACGCATCGGAGCAGAAGGGAACGATTGGAGCACAGAAGTCCATAGAAGCGCACGAAGGCACAATAGGTACAAATTCGGCAAAGTGCGGTTTCGATTTTATGAAAACGAAATTAGTTTCGGACGGGTATTGCACTGGACAATTCCAACTGACATTCCCGGATGGCTGAGTCTAGCCGAGGCGCGGTCCGAGTCAAGGCCGGGCAAAGCCCGCCGCTATGCGGTCAAGAGCCTTGACACGGACCTCCATCGCCTCGGCGCACAATGCCATCTATCCGGGGAATGTCATTCTCAATATTCAGGAGCCACAACATCATAGACCCATCCCAAGGCCGTGCCCGAGAGACACATCGTGCTGCGGAGTGGCAGGCTCGATGTTCTGTAGCGGCAAATGTGCGAGGCCCCGCTCCTCTGCGGGATTAGACTGTGCGTACTCTCTCGCTAGTTCCGTCGCTGACGGACGCGCCGAGGAGATGCCAAGCGATTCGCGCAATTGGTCCACATTGGAAGTGATGATGGTAATTCCATCGCGGCCACGTGAGGCGGCGACGTAGAACTGTTCCTGTTTCATCATGTCGCCGGAGAGAACCACTGCGTCAACAGTTTTGCCTTGGCTTCGATGCGCGGTAATGGCATAGCCATGGTCGAATTCTCGATAGTTCGCCGGCAGCGTCCGGCCATCTTCAAGCTGAATGCGGCCTCCATCGACACTGCGCACCTTAGCCAGTTCTCCGTTCGTCGCGCGGAAATCAGCCTCTCGGCGATTTCCAGTCAGTAGTAGCCGGTCTCCAGGGGATATTTCAATCTGGCTGCGCTCATGCACGGAGAATGAGCGCGCCTGTGTCGGACTCACGATGCGCTCCACCCCGTTCAGATCCCTGGCGATGATATGGGACCTGTCTGAACGCTCAACGACAAGCGCATCGTTTCGACCGATCCCGTGAGACGAGCGGTGGAACAGCAGGACCTGACCTTGCTGATAATTCGACAGGTCCTTCTTTTGCGCTTCAGTCCATTGCAAAGACGTATGGCGTTCGAAAATCTTCCCTGATCCCAGGTCTCCGTTTTGCTTCATGCCCTCGCGAATTGCATGCGTAATCCTCCCAATCTCTTCGTGTGTCCCGGCAACGACAAGCACTTTGCGGTTTGGATCAGTTGTCAGTTCTCGATAAGCCGACGCCACCGCCTGCGGACGCTCCAGGTATGGAACCTCACGTATGGCCCCGAGCTGCTCAAGTTTCTGGAACCCTTGTTCGGGTGCCTGGCGCAATGTTTGAATCGCATCTCGGTATTCAGCCTGTGTCTGCCGCTGAACGCCGGTCAGGGAGACGCTTTTCATCTGCGATTCCCGCTCCAGAATGCGCAAGGCGTCCGATGCTTCGACGCTTTGGATTTGCCGTGTATCGCCGGAAAAAAGAATGCGCGCTCCCTCCCGCTCTGCCAACTTGAGCAATCCTTCCATCTGCCGGCCTGATACCATGCCCGCCTCGTCCACGACCAGCACTTTCCCGAGGAGGGAAGGTTGATCGGTGTTGGCCTCCATTAAGCGTGAGATCGTCATAGCATCTTGAAACCCAACCTTCCGCAATTCTTCGACCGCGCTTCGAGTCGGGGCGACGGCCACAATCTCACGGCCCGCATCGCGAAGGCCGCGGTCGATTTCATGCAGCGTAGCGGTCTTGCCGGTTCCGGCAGCCCCACGCAAATTGACTGCGAAATCTCTGGAATCTAGGACGTGATGTACGGCCCGCTGCTGCTCTTCTCGCAGCCGCTCAGACGGATGGAATTCTCGCTCGCCGCCCAACCGTTCAAATCGCCCGATGCCCCGGTCCACTACAGCAATCATGCGCTGCTCGCGTTCAAGGCTCTCACGAGTAGCCAGATTATTTCCGGCCCGGATCAGACCACCTTGCGCCTGTTCCACTTCCAGTGCGCCGCGCAATTGACCAGGATCAATCTGCCCACGACCATGTCGCAGTGCTTCAGCCATCAATTCGTAATCGCGCACAACGGAGTTGCGTTCAAAGAGATGCTCTTTTGCATACTGAAGTGATTCTGTCGCGCGGGACGGTTCGTGAAGAATGCGGGGAGTCTGCTGATGGGAGTCCGAGAGGAGATGTTGCAGCGTGTGCCGTTCGTTGGGAGCGAGGCGAGCTTGTTGCTGTTCTCTCACCTTCTCTGTGGCGATTTCCGCCAGCTTGTCCGCGCGGGATTCACGGACGAGGACGGCAACTTCGTTGTCGGTTGGCTTGCGGCCATGCTCCGCGGTGAATCGCTCAATTGCGGCGTTTCGCTGTGCGCTGCGCACGCTGTACCTTTCGAGCAATTCATTCGAGACACCACGAATCTCGAATCCATGATCTTTGCCTTTGGAATCACGGCGCGGCTCTATTTCGTATCCGAGACCGCGCACCTCACGGGCCAAGGCGTTCCGGTAAACCTCGGTCAGGTATGCACGCCGTTCATAAAGCCCAGATGCCTGGAGTGCCTTCCAGCGGCCCTCGACTCCGTCATACGTCAGGTTGGCAGCAACGGCATGTGTATGCAGTTGCGGATCGAGTTCGCGGCTCGTGTCGTGGCGATATGTGGCGACAATCCAGTTAGCGGTCGTGCGATCCTCATTGGCACCGTTCAGCCGTACACGTGTTGCAGAGTGGCTTTCGGCTTCTGCAAGCGTCTCCCGGACCGCTTTATCGTGAGCCGCGACCAGGCGCTCATCCCCGCCAACGAGCGCCTGAATAGAAACCGACTTCGGCGCGGAAAAGGTCAGATCGTACAACGAACGCCCTCTACTCTGCTCGCTTCCGTCGTTGCCGATGCGATCCGCGCTGTGCCGAGGCCGAAGGAATTCTCCGGTATCCGGATGCAGCCCCTCACGTACAGCTTCAAATTGCTTCTGGGCTACTTCTCCGCGCAGGCCGAGCAACTCCGCGCCGCGTCCATGCCATTCACCTTGAACGCGGCGGTGCTCATCGTAATAGTCGCTGTGTTCAAGATGCCGCTGGGCGTACCCGGCACCACCCGACATGGCTCGAATCGTCAGCATAGGCAGACGCTAACCCTGTTCGAAATCACAATGCAACATGGGCACTTTTTTGTTCCCTGAGCCTTCTCGACGCAACTTTTGCCATAGATAGAAGCTTGGCAGCCATAGACAGGAAGTATTGGACATGGAGGCGCATTTTACGTCACGGTAGGTAACGAGGGCAGACCCATGATGAGCGAGCGGCAAACGAGCGATGGAGGAACGCGCGGAGGAAATGCATTGGAGATGAAGAAGCCTCCCGTTTCAGTGGACAACACTGTCCCAGGCGCCGAACGGCGTATAGAGCGGATGCTTGATAGCTATGAGGCCGCCGCGATCCTGAGGATTCACCCCAAGACGCTGCAACGCATGGCAAGAAACGGCGAGATTCGCGGTGTGCAAGTGGGCAAGCTCTGGCGCTTTCGGAGTTCCGATATCGAATGGTGGATCGGTACGAAACTGGCAAGTTGAGCTTTTCAACAGAGACCATTCGTTTCTGCGTCGCCGTAGAAATTCCTGCGAGCTTGCACACCGCCCCAAAATGATTTTCCGCCGACCGTAGCGGAGATTTTCGGAGTAAGACACCATCCCTAAGCCTGACGGCTTAGGCTTACGAAATGCGTAACTACAATTCGAATGCTCATCGAACAATCTCGAATGGCGTTCTAGGCTGTTCGATCTCTGTCAGAGTTGCGTTCGGTGCTATTGGGCCAAGATCAATTTGCATCCATCGAGAAAATCTGAGATCGGATTACGGCTTCTTAACCTTGGGATTGAAGAAGTCAGCCGCTTCCTGACCGCATACAGCAGACGCAGGGCCACTTGTTCGGTTAGCCGGTTTTGCGGTCATGTGGACTCTACCCCGATGCGGGCTGGAATCGTTTCTAGAGAATATGAGACAATTTTTATCTCTGGCGAAGGAGAGAACATCTCATCCGGCGTCGGCGCTTCCCTCAATTGGCAACAGCGTCGCACCCGATTGCGAGATTTCGGGATCACATTTCTTTCTCAGAGAATAATGCGGCTTGTTTTCCTGACAAGGAGAATGTACTCATTGGCTTCCGAGTACATATTGGAACCGCTTCGCGAAGGGGCGGACTTCACTCTCTATCGCGGCAAAGAGCGCGGCAACCAATTGCCGATATTGGCGGTTGCAGTCGCCGCTGAACAGCCGTCGCCTGAGAGTCTCCGGCGGCTCGAACACGAATACTCGCTGGCGCCCGAACTCGATGCGGCATTGGGCAGCTCAGCCGCTCGCGCTGACTCGCCACCAGGGGCGAGCGGCCCTCATTCTTAAGGATCCAGGTGGTGAACCCCTGGATCGAGTAATCGAGCAGCACCAGGGCCAGCCGATCGATCTGACTCGCTTCCTGCACCTAGCCATCGGTTTAGCGGCAGCGCTCGGCCATGCCCACCAGCGCGGCCTCATCCATAAGGACGTCAAGCCTGAGAACGCGCTTGTCGACGACTCTGGGCACGTGTGGCTCACCGGCTTTGGCATCGCATCCAGGCTCGCCCGCGAGCGCCTGGCGCCCGTCCCGCCCGAGGTCATTGCCGGTACGCTTGCCTACATGTCCCCGGAACAGACCGGACGCATGAACCGCTCGATGGATCCCCGGAGCGACCTCTACTCTTTGGGCGTCACCTTGTACCAGATGCTTACGGGCGTGCTCCCATTCGTTGCCGCTGATCCGCTGGAGTGGGTCCACTGCCACATCGCACGTAAGCCTATCGCACCTGTCGATCGCCGTACGGTCCCAGAACCGCTTTCTGCCATCATCATGAAGCTCCTCGCCAAAAATGCCGAGGAACGCTATCAGACCGCCGCAGGTCTCGAGGCCGATCTTCGGCAAATGCCAGTCGGAATGGCAGTCGCATGGTCGCATCGATTCATTCTCTTTGGGTGAGGACGATTCGTCGGACCGATTGCTGATCCCCGAGAAGCTCTACGGGAGAGAGCGCGAAGTCGACACCCTGCTTGCGGCCTTCGATCGGGTCGTGGCGCAGGGCACCGCCGAGCTGGTGCTTGTTTCTGGGTATTCTGGTGTCGGCAAGTCTTCCGTTGTGAACGAGCTGCACAAAGTGCTGGTTCCACCGCGCGGGCTTTTTGCCGCAGGCAAGTTCGACCAGTACAAGCGCGACGTACCATACGCGACGCTGGCACAGGCATTCCAGATGCTGGTGCGTCAGATACTGGTCAAAAGCGAAGCCGAGTTGGACCATTGGCGGCACGTCCTTCTGCGGGCGTTGGGGACCAATGGCCAACTGATCGTCAACCTCATTCCCGAAATCGAATTCGTCATCGGCAGACAACCGCCCGTGGCAGAACTGACGCCGCAAGAAGCGCGGGGCCGCTTCCAATTGGTGTTAAAGAGTTTTCTCGGCGTCTTCGCCCGCCCGGAACATCCTCTGGCGTTGTTCCTCGACGATCTGCAATGGCTGGACACGGCGACTTTGGAATTGCTGGAGCGGCTGGTTACCGATCCGGACGTGCGGCACGTGCTGCTGATCGGAGCCTATCGCGACAACGAAGTCAGTTCGTCTCACCCGCTCATGAGGACTGCTGGCCGCTATCCGCGACGCTGGCGCACGGGTGCGGGAGATCGTGCTGGCGCCTCTGGGTCTCGATGACGTCGAGCAGATTGTCGCGGACGCCCTACATTGCGACCGGAACTCCGCTGCTGCTCTAGCGCTGTTAGTCCACGAGAAGACTGGCGGCAATCCGTTCTTTGCAATCCAGTTTCTCACCTCGTTGGCCGAGGAAGGGTTGCTTAGGTTCGACCGAGAAGCGGCTGCCTGGGGCTGGGATGTGCACCGGATTCGCGCCAAGGGTTACTCAGACAACGTCGTGGATCTCATGGTGGGGAAGCTGAGGCGATTGTCTGACACAACGCAGGCCGCTCTCCAGAAGCTTTCCTGTCTCGGGAACGTGGCAAAGATCGCGACCCTGAATATGGTCTTCGGACAATCCGAAGAGGACATTCACACTTGGTTTCTGGATGCCGCCCGCACTGGGCTGATCTTCCGCCTGGAGGAATATTATGCCTTTCCACACGACCGGATTCAGGAGGCGGCCTACACACTCATTCCCGAAAACGAGCGCGCGGAACTGCACCTGGAGATTGGCCGAGCGTTGCTTGCGAGTTTGACGAAGGAAGGCTTAGCCGAACATCTGTTCGATGTCGCCAGCCAATTTAATCGGGGCGCCGAGCTGCTGATCGATCACAACGAGAAAGTGCAAGTGGCCGGAATCGACTTGAGGGCCGGGCGAAAGGCCAAAGAATCCGCTGCGTATGCGTCAGCGCGTGAGTATTTCGCGGCCGGCATGGCGCTGCTGGACGAACGCGATTGGAGCAGCCACTACGAGTTGACGTTTAGCTTGTGGCTGGAGCGCGCAGAGTGCGAGCTCCTAACGGGTGATTTCGATACAGCCTGGCAACTGATCGAGCAGTTGTCGCGGAGGGCGGCATCGAAGGTCGACGAGGCTGCAGTCTACCACCTGAAAGTCCAACTGCACCTCCTGAAATCTGAAATCCAGGAGACTGTCGACACCGCACTTGAATGTCTGCGTGGGTTCGGTATCGACATGCCCATGCATCCGACCGAGGAGCAAGTCCAGGCTGAATACGAAGCTGTCTGGCACGCCCTCAATGGGCGAACGATCGAGAGCCTTATAGATCTGCCGCTGATGGCGGACCCCGAACGGCAGGATGCAATGAAGGTTCTGTCGGTTGTAAACGCGCCCGCATACTTTATCGACTTCCGTTTGTTTTGTCTGCAGGCCTGCTACATGGTCAAACTCAGCATGCTGCACGGCATGAGCGGCGACTTTCCCAACGCCTATTGCAATTTTGGAGTAATTCTTGGGTCGGTCTTTCATCGCTACAACGAAGGTTACCGCTTCGGCAAGCTCGCATGTGAACTGGTCGAGAAGCACGGCTTCGCCGCGGTTCGGGCGAAAGTGTACGTCGTGTTTTCAGTGATCGCCGGATGGACGCAGCCGGTTGCGACGGCGGTTGACTTCGCTCGGGCAGGTTTTCACGCCGCGAGAGAGGGAGGAGACCCGGCCTTTGGTTGCTATGGTATGTCCCTATCGATCATGTACCGTCACCTGCGAAATGATCCTCTCGATGTGGTGTGGCACGAATCGGAGATGGCGATGGATTTCGCCCGCGATGCTCGTTACGACGACGGCGCGGCCATGTTCGTAAGCCAACAACGCTTCATCGCCACGATGCAGGGCCGGACAACGAGCTTGTCCACCTTCAGCGATGCGCAATTCAACGAGGCATCGTTCGAGGCTCAACTCAGGGCCCGGAATCCCACGGTGACCTGCTGGTATTGGATTCTCAAACTGAAGGCGCGCTTCTTGTCCGGTGACTTCGCGGAAGCATTGGCAACGGCCGGCAGTGCAAAGCAGCTATTATGGTGCGCAATCGGCCGAATGGAGATGCTTGACTACATCTTTTACTCCGCGCTGACAGTGGCCGCACTTTATGACACTGCATCGGCCGATGAACAGCAGGCTTGGGACGAACTACTGGCTTTGCATCGAGAACAGCTTCGCCAGTGGGCCGAAATTAATCCACCGACGTTCGCTGACAAGCACGCGCTGTTGTTGGCCGAGATTGCCCGCATCGAAAAGCGAGACGCCGATACCTTGCGCTTGTACGAGCAGGCTATCCACTTGGCAAATGAGAATGGCTTCGTTCAGAACGAAGGCCTCGCCCACGAACTGGCCGCGCAGTACTGCCTTTCGCGCGGTATCGAAAGCGCAGGCTACTTCTATCTACACAATGCGTGTAACTGCTACGAGCGTTGGGGCGCGCACGGAAAAGTGAATCAACTCGACGAACGTTATCCGCGGCTGCGCGAGGTGCGACCGTCCGCATCTGGGGCCATGACTGGCCCGCCAGTTGTGCAGTTCGACGCTGAGACCGTAGTCAAAGCATCGCAGGCAATTTCGAGTGAGATAGTTCTGCCCAGGCTGATCGAAAAGCTGGTAAGAATCACCGTAGAAAATGCAGGGGCTGAGCGGGGCTTGTTGATCCTGGTTCGAGATGGTGAGCCCCGCATCGAAGCTGAAGCCACCACGAGCCCAGGCGAGATCGAGGTCGTCGTTCGCCAGGCCGCCGCGATGTCGTCCGATCTGCTTCAATCCGCGCTGCATTATGTGATCCGGACACAGGAGAGCGTGCTTCTGGACGATGCTTCGGCCGACGACAGGTATTCCAAAGACGACTATGTACGGAGAAAACGCTCTCGGTCTGTACTGTGCCTACCCATCGTCAAGCAGGCACGGCTAGTCGGGGTGCTTTATTTGGAGAACAATCTGGCGCCGTTGGTCTTTACGCCCGACCGGGTTGCTCTACTGCAGTTGTTGGCTTCGCAAGCGGCCATCTCACTGGAGAATGCCGCCCTCTATACCGATCTGCAACTCCAGGTTGGGATATTGCAACAGCTTCCTGTATCCGCCTGGACGCTCAAGCCAGATGGGACACCGGATTTCGTGAACCAGGTTTGGCTTGAATTCTCGGGCCAAACCCTTGACTTCATCCGGTCACATCCCGGGGCCTGGATGACAGCAGTTCACCCTGAGGATCGGGAGATGGCAGCCAAGAGCTTTCGGGAGGGCGTCCATTCGGGACAGGGTTTCGCGTTCGAAACCAGGTCTCTCCGCGCTCAGGACGATACATATCGCTGGCACCTCCAGCAAGCTGTAGTCCTGCGCGACGCAGAGGGGAAAGTACTGAAATTCGTCGGCACGACGACCGACATCGACGACCAGAAACGTATCGAAGATGCTTTGCGCCAATCGCAGGGCGATCTCGCACGTATCAACCGGGCGACAACCATGGGAGAGTTAACGGCGTCCCTGGCTCATGAACTCAGTCAACCGATTGCTGGTGCCATCACCAACGCCAACGTCGGTCTCCGAAAGCTCGCGGGCGATAATCCGAATCTCGATGAGGTGCGCGCGGCGGTCACCAGAATTGCAAGAGACGCAAAACGTGCTTCTGAGATTATCAGCAGGATCCGTTCACAATTCGAGCGGGGCTCTGCGAGTCGAGAGACTCTTGATGTAAGCGAGATCGTTCGGGAAACCGTAGCCCTCCTGCGCGACGAGGCGATGCGGCACAACATTTCGGTCAGGACGGAACTGGCGGCAGACCTTCCTCAGATCATCGGAGATCGCGTGCAGTTGCAGCAGGTCGCGATGAATCTAATCGTTAACAGCATCGAAGCGATGAAGGACGTTGATCGAATACGAGAGCTGGTCGTCAAGTCGCAGCTAGCTGAAAACGAGCAGATTCTCGTGACCGTAAGTGACACCGGTCCAGGGTTTCCACCAGATCGCGCGGAACGGATTTTCGACCCGTTCTTCACAACTAAGCCACACGGCACCGGCATGGGGCTTCGTATCAGCCGCTCAATCATTGAGTCGCATGGTGGGCGCTTATGGGCCGAGGCCGCAGCTGGGCGCGGCGCAACTTTTCACTTGAACTTACCCGCCGCGATTCCAGGCCATTAGTCCCGGAACGCCAGAATCAATCATCGTTCAGATCGCTGGGCAAAATCGCAAATCAAGGGACAGCAGGTGCGCTGGCTTCCAGTCGAGACTTACTACGACATTTCGAACAACTCGTTTCTGTTCCCAAATAGCGGCGCAAATGAACGCACACAATCCATGCTTCGCAATTTGCGTCTGGCCAGCGGGAGCCGAGCAGCGATGCCTGGCCCAGCCTCGCTCGTTCGCAGCGAAGACTCGATCCAATGGAGGATGGGCCAGCCACCTTACACAGTCACTGTCTTCTTCGCTTCGAGTGCCGGTAGAAGAAGCTTCAGGAGCGCTTCGTCCGAGAACGGGTTTTGCCCCGAGATCAACTCGCGGTCCTGAAGGACATAACTCTGCCACGGAGCGGCCACACTCACGTCACCGCCGGCCGTGCGCAAGGCAAAGTCCGGGTAGAAAAGAACCTTACCGCCAATCTCAATCGGTTCCCTCTGTTGCTCTTCCGCTGTCGAAAAAATCGTCATCTTATATCCGGTATAGATCCATCCATTGGCCTTGGCCTGCGCTCCAGCGGTATCGCCCGCCGACAGCGCGGCGACAAACTCCTTCGATTCGGGAAGCGCGGAGAGTAGTGAAATCGGGCCATGGCAAAGCACCGCAGTGGGCTTGGATGTTTCATGGAAATGTCTCAACACGATGCCCGCGTTGGGATCATCGAGAAGATCGATCATCGGGCCATGGCCGCCGGGGACGAAAACAGCGTCGTACTGATCCAGGCCTGATGCAACGACATCCGAGATGCGAGTTGGATTTCTGAGGCCAGTCAGGCTGTCGCGGAATTTGAAATAGTCATGGAGCCTGCCCTCATCCCCGCCGAAGAAATCGGGGACAGCGGAATGGAGATCCAGTTGCGGCGTATTGCCCTTGGGGTTGGAGAAAGTGATCTCGTAGCCTTCCTGCATGAGCGCGCGGACCGGAACCGTCAACTCGTTCAGGTAATAGCCGGCGCCACGATAACACCCGCCATTTTCCAGCGGTAAGCCGTGTCCGCTCGAAACTAGCACTAAGACTTTTCCTTTTGATGCCATTTCATTCTCCTCTCAAAACGAATAGGCGCAGTCACGCGCGTGTTCTCAATCGGTCTTCTTGTGCCATCCACCTAGTAGTCATTTCCATGTCAGGGTGAGCGACCGTTCAAACCGAGAGTGCCAGAAGTGCGACGACGGGTCTATTGGACGAAGGTATTGACCAATACCACAGTATGAATTGGACATATCCGCAAAGAGTGTTGCGTACTCTTTTGGAAGAATCCGAATACCAAGCTATCGCCAACGCCACCGTTTGATTGATTTGTATGAGCACCTGGAGCCTGATCCCTTCATCGCTCGGTGCAGCGTGTTGTGGTGGATGCAGCGGTGAGCCGGGATGGAACATGCCGCCGCATCACGGCGCGAGGGAGCAACATTTACGCCTTTTTAGCGCCGCATGTCTGCGAAGGCACTGGGCATCTGCTTCAGGGTAAGTTCAGCCGCGCCGGCGCGCATCCGCCGGGCGCAATCTTCGAAGCGCAGGACGTTTTTCAAGCGCCGACGTCCGGACCTCGGCAATTCGAAACTGTGTCATCCTGACCGCGCACAACCCTAGTTGCGCAACGTCTGGACAGGAAGCATCACGCAGCTTGCATCGGCCGCTTCCGGGGCTAAGTGCTGAACGAGAATACCCTTCGCCGCGATTTCAGGATAGATTTCCGGCCCAGGGTCTAGGAATGCCATTGCGCGCATTTCGCTGCTGCAATCCACATGGCCGAAGTCGGCTTTCCGGATAGGTGAGGCTTTTCTTCAGTTGGCGATATTAACTCGATGCACGTCGACTTTAACTGTGGGATCAGTCGTGCGCTATCGAGCGGTCAGCGATCCGGTGCGGAAGATCGGACGCGACGCCCGCGAATAAACTCCGTCTCACTTGTTGAGCATATCCGTGTCTGTCACCAAATATAGCCGTTCAGCCGGATCAGCGGCGAACTGTTCCAGTTCCCGGGAGAAACCGCCCAATGCAAAGAGTACGTATCTGGGTTTGTTCCTCCAGCGAGCCTCGGGCAGGCTGGCGACCTTGGCTTGCAAGGCGCTCAGGTCGTTAAGCCGTGTAGCGCGCTCTGTCCGCCACTTACATTCCCCGAAGAGAAATGTTCCGTCGTCAAGTTCAGCCATGAGGTCAATCTCCGTGCGGCCATCCCGGCTCCAGTATCGGGCCATCTGTCGAACGTTGAGGCCGAGGCGTCTTTGAGCGTTCCGCTGGAGCCATTGGCCACATATCTCTTCGAAAACCGACCAGCCCATGTATTCGGACAATCGCGGGGCGACATGTGCAGCGTATACCGCGGTCGGGTCGGAAAATTGCAAGGCACTTGCCAACGGAGCAACGAAGCGGTACCAGAAGGTCAGAAAGGGATCGGCAACACGATACAGTGCTCTGCGCTCGGAGCTTTCGCCGAAGGGAAACTCACGTCGAATCCACCCTAGTTCCAGCAACGTTCGCAGGGAGCCGGAAAGGGCACCGCGTTCCACGCCTATCAACTGCTGAATACCATTGAATTTCGTTTCGCCGCCGGCAATTGCGGCCAGGATGGCATTGTACGGAGCCGGGTCGCGAATCTGTTCGCTGCCGAGCAGGAACCGTACTTCATTTTCCAGGATTGCTCGCGGCTGCATTAGCAGCGTAACAATCTCCTCGGCTGGAGGGCGCGACGTATCGACGAGTGCGTGGTAACGCGGCGTTCCGCCAAAAACGCCGTACATGAGCAGCTTCTCGACCACGCCGTAATGGGGGCTACCTGCATAGAAGGCCGCCACGTCTTCATAGTGAAGCGGGTCGAGATGGAAAATTCCGGCATTGAACCGCCCGAACAGGGGGGCGCTCTCTTGTCCGAGAGCGGCCATGGCGGAGAGCTGCGATCCGCAGAGGACTATGAATAGAGGAGAATGAACGGCCTCGCGATCCCACCATGCTTGCAGGATGGAAGGCAACTCCGGAGTCTGGTCTACCAAGTACGGAAATTCATCGAGAATCAGCGCAAAACGCCCTACGACCTTCTTTCGCTCCTTCGTTCGCTGTGAGGCGTAGCGAAGAAGAGCGTTCCACGAAACGGCAATATCCTCGGCGGCGACACCTTCGGAGGGCAGGGCTGCGATCAATTGGCGGGCGAGCGTAAGCCGCTGTGTGGCGGCAGTGGACTGCTCTGCGAGAAGGTAACAGTGTGGCTTTTCGTGCCCGTCCCCGTCTACACCAGCCGTGAAGTAGCGCTGCAAGAGGAATGTCTTGCCCAACCGCCTGCGTCCATACAGGAGCAGCATCTGGCCACCGGCCCCGTGGCGCCTCCAGGCGCGGTCCAGGGCAGCAAGTTCGAGCTTTCGGTCATAAAAAGGATCTGGCTTGATGGTCATGTTTGGCATCGGCAGGATAGCCTCTCCCTCTGAGACAGAGTATGAGTTGTCAATTTATAATGTGTCAACTAATAACTGGATAAAATCAGCGATGATCAACTGAAGGGATGTTTTGGGGGCGATACCTCGCATGAGCGACAGGACGACGTCCTATCGCTCATGCTCTGCGCCGGGCTTTGCCTTTGCCTGGCTATGGCGTGGCTCTCTGGGCGGGCAGGCGTTGCAGAGTCCTGCTGCGGCTCGGGCAATGGAGCCGGTTCCACAACGGTAGGGGCTGGTGTTGCGGCGGTAGGAACTGAATCCCGCCAGCTTTGAATGCCCATGCCACCAAACAGTCCGATCAGGAGCGTCGCACCGGCGATGAGGGGAATCCAGATGCGCAGAAGATCGCTCTTCACTTCATGCAAGAGCGAATCTACGGCTCTGGCCCGGCTTTCCAGAGAATACGTCAACCTATTGTTGGCGGACTCGATTTGAGCGACCGCTCCCCGCGAATCGGACAAATCGCGCAGAGCGGTCGAAAGCTCCCTCTGGGCGGTCGTCATGGCCATGCTGGTTGCTTGCAGACCTTTCACCGTAGCCGGTATGCCGGAGTTGAGAAAATGCTGGCGCAGGCTTTCACCCAGCAACTTCGCAATCTGTTCCGGATCAAGACCGGCTTCGATTTCGCTGGGCAGCCCAGAGAGCCTCGACTCCAATTCGTGAACATAGCGGAGCGTCTTCTGCTGTGCTTCTTCTGAAAACTGCTGATGGAGTTCAAGCATCTCCTGGAATCGCTCTCGCTCGTCCGCGATGTCTTTCGGAGTGTGCCGCGTGAGCAAAGCCAACGTGCCCATTGCCTCCAGGATGCGCAGCATTTCATCGTCTGGACTCAGAGTGCGAGTATGCGCAAGAACGCGATAATAAGCGGTCTGCAAGTCCTTGGGGACAAGGCGAGCGAGAGAGTCAAAGAGAGTTGGCTCCCCCGCCGCAACGATTGACATCTTGGAAGTCGTTGGAGTTCCGCTCATGGCAAGAACACCTGCTTGGCCCGGTCGAACTCAGAAAAGAGCCGACGCCGATAGCTCTGCGCGCGCATGACCAGAGACGCTCGCTTCAACTCCTCAACAGTGGCCTTGCGGTCTGCCACCTGTCCGAGTTGAATTCCATGCTGGCGGAGTGGGTTTTCAAGTTCTGCGAGCCGGAACTCCATCTGCAATATCTCAGGAGAGAAAGCTTCGCGGAAACGGATCGCCTGTTTAGTGGACCTTCCAGTACGTGAAGTCTGCCGGAGAACTGGTAGCGTTCTCGACGACGACATACTCGACCCGCTCTTGCAGGCGGCTCGCCCAGGCGAGCAGGCTTTCGACGCTGGCCGGATCAGGCGTGACCACGCCGACCGCTGTAAAACGCACGCCGGTTTCAGCGACATCGTCGTACATCGACTCGAACCAGTCGGCTGCGACCTGTCCGGCACCCGCGCCCATGTCGGCAAGAATGATCGGCGTACCGCCGTCGAGATGATCGACAAAGGCATCGAGCCCAGCCGGGGTATGAATGTTGACTTTGGTCACGGTGCCGTTGAAGAAGTGCTTCAGGGAGCCGCGCGCCTTGTTCTCCGTATCGAGGTCGAGCAGTGTGACGGGGATTTCATTCGCCGCGAACCACTCGGCCAGGGCGACAATGACGCCGGTTTTGCCGACTCCGCCTTTGCCGCCCATGGTGAAAACAACTCGCTTCGTAAATGCCGTCATTGCTCGCCTCCATCGCTTGTCAGGGTCAAAGGTTCGTTCTCACGGAACACGAAGCGGGCAGGTTTCGCATTCGATGCGGTCGGCCTCGCCTTGAGGGCTGCAACACGATCCAGGACCGGCGACACTTCTGTTGCGGTAAGTTCCATCGGCGGCAGTTCGAATTGTGAGCGCTTGCGATGCTTTGCCCGCACCTTCACGAACGAATGAAGCGTGCTCGGTGCAACGTACAATCCGAGCCGCTCCTGAAACAGGCGGGCAACGTCACGATAAGTTTGCCCCTTGCGACGCAGTTCACGGATGAGATCGCGGTGAGGTTCCAGTTTTGAGCGCGGCGGCTTTGGCGGCAGGTCGGCAAATCCAGCGATGATTTGGCTGCCTTCCAGAAGGGCGGAGGGTGGCTGAAGAATCATGTTCGATCCTCTGAGGCGACTGAAAAAGTCGCGCTCGGCAGACGGCTGAGCTGCGCGTCGTTGGGCGCTTACTGGGTTTTCGGTGACCGTGGCTCAGGATCGGCGCCCGATCCGTCCCCATTACTATTGGGGACTTGAATCGTTGGGCACTTGATCGTTGGGCAACGCGCCGAGAGGACCAAAATCAGTCCCCATACGGTCCCCAATAAGCTGTTCCAGCCGTTCCCAGGGGTATCTCAGGGTTTCCACTCGTGCCCTGTTGTCCGATACTTACCGAAATCTCGGGTCGCTCATAACCCAAAGGTCGCTGGTTCAAATCCAGCCCCCGCAACCAATCAAATTCACCTAAATCAATAGCTTAGAACTTCCCGATTGGACCTTTACTGGCCTTTGGGTCCAACTGGGGTCCAGAATTCGCTCACATAATGGAATGTGCGATCGGAATCAACATCGATCCGATGGCCTCCGCAGCGCCTCTATCATCTGCGTCAACCTAGTGGGTGTAATGAGTCATGGTGGTCTCAATCTGCGCGTGCCCAAGCCTGTGCTGCCTTGTCTTGAGCGGGGTGCCGATCTCATCCATCACTGTGGCATTCGTGTGCCGGAATGCATAGTTCCCGCATCTTTTGATCCCCATCGCCTTTAGCTTCCTGTCAATCTCGAGCTTCTTCAGAATGGGGTTGAGGACCCGATTGCGGAAGTTGTCCGTGCTCAAACGGTTCCCTCGCCGTGATGCAAACATGAGCCCCAATCCATTCCGCATCCAGTGATCGCGCTGGTAGGCGCGGAGGCGCTGGCGCGGTGGACACTGCCTCGATGTGCAGCCGCGACCGGCTACGGAACTGCTTGATTTGAAAACAATCTAAGCGAAAGGACCAATCAACATCACGGAAGAGGCAAGGTTCAGGATTGCCAGCCTCCCCCCAAGGCGCCGTAGAGCTGAACGAGCGCCAGAGCTTCACCTTTCTGCGCATTCACCAGGTTCAGTTGAGCGGCGAAGAGGTTCGAATCCGTCGTCAGAACCTCAAGATAGCTTGTAGATCCTCCCTGGTATCGAAGGCGTGCCAGGCGTGTCGCATCTTTTGCGGCAGCAACCAGCTTCTCCTGCTGTACCCGATAAGCTTGTTCCTTGTTCAGAGCGATCAGGGCGTTGGAGACGTCGCGCAATGCGCCGGCGATGGTCTTCTGATAATTCAGCACCATCTCTTCTTTGGTTTGTTGGGTGAGTTGGAGTTGGCCGCGCAGCTTGCCCCCTTCAAACAGCGGTTGCGTCAGCGTACCGATGCCATAAATGGTCTTTCCCGCGGTGTCGAAGATGCTGGAAAGGCTGTCGCCGCCCACTCCGCCCGAGCCGCTGAGCGATAGATTGGGAAAGAACTGCGCGCGCGCGACCCCGATTTGCGCGTTCGCCGCAATGAGCGTCGCTTCAGCCTGCTCAATATCCGGTCGCCGTTCAAGAAGCTGCGAAGGTATGCCAGTGGGAAGATTCTGCGGTGAAGGTGCCAGAGCATCGGGGTCCGTATGAACGATCGGGCCCGGATTCTCCCCGAGAAGCAGGTCGATCCCATTCTCCTCTTGTTGAATCTGCTCTTCCAGCTGGGGCACCTCGGACGTTGCCGTGTACAGCAACTGCTCTGCCTGACGGACGTCGGATAAGGGAACAGAGCCACCGTTTTCCAGCGTTTCTGTCAGGGTTACGGAATCTTTGCGGACCTTGATCGTTTCCCTGGTGATCTCAAGTTGGGAATCGAGAGCGCGGAGCTGCAAGTACGCGGTCGCGACCTGCTCCACAAGAGTCAGACGCACGGCGCGCTGGGCCCAGACCTGCGCCAAAAGCTGGGCGCGAGCGGCCTCGGTCTGCTTGCGGTAGAGTCCCCAGAAGTCAGGTGTCCACGCAGCCGAAACATTGAAAGATCCGTTGACGAGAGGGCTGGGAATCTGGGTCCCGAGTGAAGAGGGCAACGCAGCACCTATAGCGGTTCCTCCAACGGAAACGGAAGGGAACTCCTGAGCGCGGGTGATCCTGACCTGCGCTTCCTGCTCGAGAATGCGCCGCGCCGCGATGCGGACATCATAGTTATTGGCGAGCGCTTTGCGAATCAGCGCCTGCAGTTCCGGATCGCGATAGACCTCGGCCCATTGCTCGTCGCCGAGCGACTCTTTGGCATCACTTGAAACTGCCTCATTATCTGCCCCACGGAAGACTGGCGGCGCCGTGTAATTTGGCCGTACATATTTTGGGCCTACGTTGCACCCGGTCAACAGTCCGATAGCAACAGCAAGAATTCCTAAACGTGAAATCCGATGGATGCGATTCATGCCTGACCCCCTTCGGTGCGGGCGTGGGCGGCGATGGCGCGGGCTGGCTCATCGGAAGGGGTTCCCGGGCCGCAAATCGAGTCCATTGTTGTACCTTTGCCCCCTCGCACAAAGCGGTGCGATAGGAACTCGACCACAGCGAACGTGACGGGAATGAAGATCAGTCCGAGGACGGTGGAAAGCGTCATGCCGCCGACAACGACAGTGCCGAGGATTTGCCGGGAGGCAGCACCCGAGCCGGTGGCAGCCCACAAGGGCAGGCACCCGACAATGAATGCCAGGGCTGTCATGACAATGGGACGGAAGCGGAGACGCGCAGCGTTCAGTGCGGCGTCGCAGATGCTTTCGCCGCGTTCGTAATTCATCTTTGCAAATTCGACGATAAGGATTGCATTCTTGGCCGAAAGGCCGATGAGCATGACCAAACCAATGGTTGCGAAAATGTCGTTTTCAAAATGACGGGCATGCAAAGCAAGATAGGCACCTAGAATCGCGACCGGGGTGCTGAGCAGGACGCTGAATGGCAAAGTCCAGCTCTCATACAGAGCGGCGAGGATGAGAAAGACGAAGATAAGCGAAAGTCCGAACACGGCCCACGCAGGGACACCTTTCTCGGCTTGCTGCTCCTGGAACGACATGCCGGAATAGTCGAAGCCTGCACCCGGCGGCATGGTCTCTTTGAAGACTTCTTCGAGCGCCTTTCGTACCTGGCCGGAACTGTATCCGGGCGCGCCGGTGATGTTCAGCTGCGCGGCGGGGTATTCGTTGAACCGGTAAATGAACTCGGGGCCGGTAATTCGTTTGACAGTGACCAGTGAGCTGAGTGGTACCTGGCCGCCGTTGGCGCTGCGCACGTAGAACTGGTTGATGTTTGCGATGTTGGTCCGGGAAGTGCCGTCCGCTTCGACGTAAGTCTGCCATTGACGGCCGAAGCGATTGAAGTAATTCACGAGATCGCCGCCCATGAATGTTTGCATCGTGGTGTAGATACTGGAAAGACTCACCTGTTGCTCCAGGGCCTTTTCCTTATCCACATCCACGTAGAGCTGAGGAACGGCCGGCTGATAGGACGGGATGGCGGCCGCGATCTCGGGACGCTTGGAGAGCGCGCCCAGAAAACTGAAAACGTTCCTGGTCAGGGCCGAGGGGTCGTCTGACCCGGAGCGGTCCTCGAGGATCATGGTGACACCGCCGGAGGTTCCGATGCCGGGAATGGAAGGCGGCGGAAACGCGAAGGCGATGCCGTCCGGATCGGCGGCAAGCTGGCGCTGCACATGGCTCTGGATATAGGCAAGTTGCTCCTCTTTGCTCTTGCGGACGGCCCATGGCTTGAGGTTTACGAAGAAGAAGCCCGCGTTGGTGCTTTGCACCTGGGTGAGGAGAGAAAAGTCGTTGACGGCGATCACGCCTTCCACGCCGGGAGTTTTCAGCAGGGCAGCAGTGATTTTCTGCTCGGCGGCGTCCGTGCGTTGCGCCGACGCGCTGTCGGGAAGTTGCAGCGCGAGAAACATGTATCCCTGGTCTTCGGTCGGAATGAATCCACCGGGGAGGCTGCTGCCCAGAACTACTGCCGCGGCGCCGACCATGATCAGCCCTAGCATGGCCAAGGAAGACTTGTGAATGAGAATGCCGGATGTGTGAACGAAACCGTCGGTAGTGCGCCGGAAGAATCTGTTGAAAAAGCCAAAGCCTTTGTCGAACAGATTCTGCTTGCGGCCCTCCTGGCGGGGTTTGAGAAGAATCGCAGAGAGTGCGGGTGACAGTGTGAGTGCGTTGAACGCGGAGATCAGCACGGAGATGGCAATGGTGACAGCGAACTGCTGATACATGCGTCCGGTGATGCCGGGAATCGCTGCTGTCGGAATGAATACGGCAGCCAGGATAAGCGCAATCGCGACGACCGGCCCCCCTACCTCTTCCATCGCCTTTTCGCTTGCCGACTTGGGATCCATGCCCTCTTCGATATGGTGTTCGACAGCTTCGACGACGATGATGGCGTCGTCGACAACCAAGCCGATTGCGAGCACAAGCCCGAAAAGGGAAAGTGTGTTGATGGAGAAGCCGAGCGCTGGAAAGATGATGAATGTTCCTATCAAGGAAACGGGAACAGCCAGCAGGGGAATGAGAGTGGCGCGCCAGCCCTGCAAAAAGATGAATACAACGATCACGACCAGGCCAAGCGCTTCAAAGAGCGTCAGCATGATCTCGCGAATACCCGACGTAACCGCCTTGGTGGTATCGAGAGGGACGCTGTAGGTAATGCTGGGCGGGAAGGTGGCGGACAGCTCGCTCATGCGCAGTCGCACGGCTCTAGCCGTCTCGACTGCGTTCGAACCGGGCAATTGGTAAATTGCCATGACACCCGACGGCGCCTGATTGTAGCGGGCTGAAACGCCGTACGACTGGGCTCCGAGCTCGATGCGGGCGACGTCACGAAGGTGAAGAACCGATCCATCGGGATTGGCGCGCAGGATAATGTTTCCGAACTGCTCAGGCGTGACGAGGCGCCCCTGCGTGCGGACCGTGTAAGTGAACTCCTGACCTTTCGGAATGGGCTCGCCGCCAATTTGGCCCGACGGATGGACGTCATTCTGGGTCTGTATGGCGGAGATCACGTCGGTTGCCGTGACCCCGAGCTTGGCAAGCTTGTCCGGATCGACCCAGACGCGGAGAGCGTATTGGCCGCCGAAAACCTGCACGCGCGACACGCCCTTCACGCGAGCGAGTTGGTCCTGAAGATTGATGACGGCGAAGTTGGTGAGGAAGCTATTGCTCAGCTTGCCGCCTGGTGAACTGATGGCGATCAGCATCAGGGGCGACGTCAGCGCCTTCTGCACGGTGAGGCCAGCTGTCGTTACTTCCGCTGGCAGTTGGGACTGGGCCTGATCGACGCGCAGCTGGGCCAGAACCTGGTCTATGTTGGGATTGGTCTTGACGTCAAAATCCACGAAGAGCTGGACAACTCCGTTGTTGGCGCTGACCGAGTTCATGTAGATCATGTTGTCGACGCCATTCATCTGCTGCTCTATCGGTGTCGAAACCGCCTGACTCACCGTTTTGGCGTCAGCGCCCGGGTAGGTCGCGGTGACCAGAATCTCCGGCGGAACGATATCGGGATATTGCGAGATCGGCAACGTGAGCAGGGAGACGACGCCGGCCACCACCGTGATGATGGCGATGACAATCGCGACGATGGGCCGGCGGATGAAGAATTTCGACATAATTTACCTTCCCGCCGGTTGATTTTGCTGAGTAACCGCGGCCAACGGAGAGTTTGTGAGCTGTGGCTTTACCGGTGCGCCTTCGCGGAGTTTCTGAAGATTGTCGGTAATTACCAGAGATCCGCCGGCAAGGCCGCTTGCGATCACACAGCTACGGCCGTACTGGGGGCCGAGTGTCACGTTATTCGTACGAACTGTGTTGTCTTTCCCGACGGTGTAGACCTGTTCCTGTCCCTGGAACTCGGTGATCGCCTCCTGCGGGACAAGAACCGCATTGCGCAGAACCCCGGTCTCAGCTTTCACACGGCCGAACTGGCCCGGACGAAGCACATTGCCCGGATTGGGAAATGCAGCTGCGATTCGAATGGCCCCGGTCTGCGTATTCAACTGCCGATCGACGAAGACCACATGGCCTTTGTACGGGTAGACCTTTCCATCTGAAAGCGTGAGCGTGAGTGGAAGCTTCGACGCGCCGTGAAGCAGATCGCTTTCGCCCCCATCCGCACGCCTTGTCAATGCAAGATACTCGCTGTCACTGATCGAGAAATAGACCTTGATTGGGTTGAGTTGCGAAACTGAAGTCAGCACAGACTGGGTGTTCACAAGATTGCCGACCTGAGTCGTCGCCTGGCCGGCAACGCCGGTGATCAACGACCGCACCTTGGTAAAACCAAGGTTGAGATTTGCTGTCGCGACGGCAGCCTGAGCCGTTTCGACCGTTGCTTTCGCCCCAGCCTCCTGCTGGAGCTCATTGTCGAGCTGGCTTCTGGCAATCGCATGGGCCTCAGCCAAAGGCGTATCGCGCTTGACATTGATCTCCGCAAGCGCAAGCTGCGCCTCCGCTTGCCCCAGTTGTCCCTTCGCCTGTTCAAGCGCCGCTTCAAACGGGCGAGGATCGATCTCGAAGAGGATCTGGCCCTCCCGGACCTGCGTTCCCTCGCGATAATCCTGGCGAATCAGGTAGCCGCTGGCTTGCGGCTGTATCTGGGCGTTGACGTAGCCGTCGAGTGTGCCCACCCACTCGCCGATGAGCGGCACATCAGTCGACTCCGCTTTCGCCACCGAGACCGGCATTGCGGGGCGAGAGCTGGGAGATGAAGCATTCACGCTCTTGCCGCATCCTGCGAGGAGTCCGGCGCCAACGGTCAACAATCCCAGAGGGATAGCGACCATGGCCGTGTTCAGGAATATCGTTAAGGCCATTGGCCTAAGAGGCGCATTCATACTCATTCTCCGATCAAGCGTGAAACTTTCTCTCATTTTGGTTCTCTGCGTGGGATCGTTCGCGCCGCGAGGACTGGTACGCATGTGGAAGCTTGGATGAAATGGTGGAGAAGATGGATTCACAAAGTCAGGATCACAACGACGGCGCATTGCTTTCTTCGTCTGCGCCTACCTGTTGGCGAAATCAGAGATTCGCAACCAGCAGTGAGATGCAGAGGTATCTCGAATGAGACGTCTCCCGATCGAGAAGCGGGTGAAGCGGCGCATCGAAAGAGAAACGGGGCCGCTCGCCACCAGCTCTTTTGCGATTGAATCTCCTTCGATGGGGACCTTGGAGTGCGTTGGACGATGTCCGGTCGTCGCGTTTGTCAGAACGAATTGCTGCACAAGGGATGTCCGGATTTTCACCGCTGCGATGCGCGGCGGAATGAAGCGTGCCAACATTGATTTAAGTTCAGGATGGAGGTGAAGGCGTTCGTCTTCTTTCTCCAGAAGACAACCTGGATCGGCCGCGGACTTCAGGGCATAGCGGAGATAGGACTGTCGCATCAGCCAGATCGCGTGTTCGGCAACCTCACCGCGGGAAATGCGGAAGGTTGTCCACCGGAATCGGGAACCCCGCGATGTTGCATCGCGAGATTGTGCGAGAGAAGAAAGTCGTGAACGGGTCGCGGAAACGGAATGTCCACATCTCCCCATTGGTGAACATGGCCGACTTCCTGGTACTGATTCTCTGAATATTCGAGCAACGCAGACCCGCTCACTGTAGTATTCCCTGTACCTGTGCGTCGTGTAACCGCGATGGACGCGGATGTAGAGCCCCAATCCGGACTCTGTTTGATCTTCGATTACGGGAGGCGTCCATGTCAGTAGAGACCTGGGGGATGATTGGAACGGGAATCGCCGCGCTGGTTGCCGGCCTTTTTCTTGTCCGACCGCGGTTCGCGGCAGCTTCTGGTACCGGCAGGGTTCTTGTGCTTGGACCCATCTTTGAAGCCGTAGCGCTGGCGATCTTTGCCGCAGAACATTTTCTGGCGGCGCGCGATCTCTCGGTTATCGTTCCGCGCTGGTTGCCGGGAGCCCTGTTCTGGACCTATTTCGTGGGAGCGGCGCTACTGGCCGCGGCGATCAGCTTCATCGTCGGGCGGTATGTACAATTGTCGGCGTCCCTGCTCGCGCTGTTGTTCCTGATTATCGTTGCCACAGTCGACCTGCCGAACCTCACGCAGCACGTGCATGAGCGCCTATTCTGGACGCTCACGGTGCGCGAAACCTGCTTCGCGGCAGGTGCGATGGCACTGGCGGGCAGCCTGTGGCCACATGGGCGAGCGGCAGGCACCACGCTCCTCATCCTGGGCCGGATCGTTGTCGCATGTACCTTCGTCTTCTATGCGGTCGAGCACTTTCTCTTTCCCCGATTCGTGCCCGGCGTTCCGCTGGAAAAGTTGACACCAGCCTGGGTGCCGGCGCCGATGCTGCTTGCCTACGTCGTCGGGATCACGTTACTTGCCGCGGGCGTCGGATTGATGTTTCGCCGCACTCGCCGCACAGCCGCTGCCGCCGCGGGCACAGTGCTTCTGCTGCTCACGGTCTTCTTCTATGTTCCTATCCTCGTGACGGAGATTCGCTCTCCGCTCGCGGTCGAAGGGGTTAACTATGTGGGCGATACCTTACTGTTCGCAGCAACGGCCTTCTTGGCAGGCTTCGGCGCCGACGAACCAAGTGTCTCAGACCTAATGGATCTGTGAAAGTGCATCTCATTTCGAATGCGGATACGGACGAAGAGCCGACAATTTCGTTACTTAATGGAGTTCGCTCGAAGAGGGCAAACGCAAGTGCGTCTCCATCGCAGCCGGACACGGGATTGAAAAAAGCTGGCAGCTTTCTCTTTCTATTCGCTATAGTCAGTAGGGAAACTTTCCGGTGTAATCTGGTGCTTCCAACAATCGGAACAAATGCTTGAGGACCTGCGTAAATCGACTTGACCGACTATGGCTGAGGCACCTGCAAAACCGGACCTCGGAGCGCTGCGCATCGAGGCCCACAAGCGCGGCTCCCGAAAAGCTGGCAAGGGCATTGCGATTATTCTCTTTGTCCTGCTAGCCGCGCTCCTAGCCGTGAGCGGAGTCTACGCCTACATTCACCGGACACCGTCGGTGCAAGTCGTCACGGTAGACGCTCCGGACACCGGGCCACAGGCCCTGCTCAACGCCAGCGGATATGTCACCCCGCAGCGGCGTGCCACCGTAGCGGCAAAGATCACTGGGCGCGTTACGGGCGTTTTTTTTACCGAGGGAATGCGCGTACACAAGGGCTTTGTGCTGGCCACCCTGGACGATTCCGATGCGCAAACCGCGCTCGCGTCCGCGATAGCCGATCGCAATGCCACGCAGGCAAGCATTCTCGACCTGCAGGTGCAGTTGAAGAACGCGCAGATTGAGCTGCATCGCGCGCAGGAGCTGAGGGGGGCAGGTATTCAGACTCAGGAAGCGCTCGACAATGCGACGATGGCCGTGAACAGCCTGCGGGCGAAGATCGAATACACGCAGAAACAGGTGCTCGCGGGTGAGGCGCGCGTCAAAGAGGCGCAGCAGGCGGTCGATAACTGCATCATCAGAGCTCCATTCGACGGAATTATCGTTTCCAAGGACGCGCAGGTGGGAGAAATGGTGTCGCCGATTTCGGCCGGCGGTGGGTTCACGCGCACGGGCATCGCGACGATTGTCGATATGGCCTCGAACGAAATCGAGGTGGACGTCAACGAGAACTACATCGCGCGCGTGAGGCCTGGCCAGGAAGTCACCGCCGTTCTGGATGCCTATCCGGACTGGAAGATTCCCTGCCGCGTGCGCACCATTATTCCCACGGCAGATCGCCAAAAGGCGACTGTCGAGGTGCGAATTGCCTTCGACAATCTGGATCCGCGCATCCTTCCCGACATGGGAGTGAAGGTCACGTTCCTTGGGGAAGAAGACAAGCTGGCGAAAAAAGCGCCGCCGCGCGTCATGGTGCCGCAGAGCGCGGTCCGCGACGATGGCGGACAGAAGATCGTTTTTCTGGTGAACGGCGATCACGTCGAACGCCACGCCGTGAAGGTTGGCACGGGCAGTGGCGCGCAGACGCAGATTCTGGCGGGGCTCGCGCCTGGAGATACCGTGGTGGTTGGGGGGCCAACCGATTTGAAAGATGGCGAAGCGGTCGCGATCAAGCGTTAAGGCGTTGTGTCTGCGATTGAGTCAGACCACTGCGGTTGTGATTTGGCGCTGCTTTGCAGGGACCAGAATGCGTTGTCCGCGAGGATGGGCGCCATTCCAGCGAGGAATCGGAGATGGCGAAAATCGAGGAGGGTTGGGATCATGGTACGTGTGGACGGCAATGGTGCGGCTGGCAGTCTGATTCAGGTGCGCGGCCTGGACAAAACCTACCGCCGTGGCAACGAGGACATCGACGTCTTGCAGGGCCTGAATCTTGACGTCGATAAGGGCGATTTTGTGGCCTTCATGGGGCCGAGCGGCTCGGGCAAGACCACGCTGCTGAATCTAATGGGCGGCCTCGACGTTCCCACGCGCGGCACCATCAGCGTGGCGGGCGATGAAATTACGCACATGTCCCGCGGCAAGCTCACTGACTGGCGCGCGCGCCATGTCGGTTTCATATTCCAGATGTACAACCTCATTCCCGTGCTCACCGCGTTCCAGAACGTCGAATTGCCCTTGCTGCTGACAAAGCTCTCCAGGGCAGAACGCCGCAAGCACGTTGAAACCGCTCTTTCGATCGTTGGGTTGGGCGAGCGCATGCACCACTTTCCGCGCCAGCTTTCCGGTGGGCAGGAACAGCGTGTTGCCATTGCCCGCGCAATCATTGCCGACCCCACTTTCCTGCTCTGCGATGAGCCCACCGGCGACCTGGATCGCAAGAGCGCCGACGAAGTGATGAACCTGATCAAGCGATTGGTGAAGGAGTACGGGAAAACCGTCCTGATGGTGACGCACGATCCGCTGGTTGCGCGTGAAGCCTATACCACGCTGCATCTCGACAAGGGCGTGCTGGTCGAAGCAGGAGCGCGGCCGGGCCTTGTCGCGGGGGGTGCCTCTTGAAGTTCAGCAGACTGATTCTGGCCAATCTGTTTCGCAAGAAGGCCCGCCTGGTTCTGACCATCGGGTCGTTCGCGGTGGCGCTGTTTCTGTTTGCACTGCTGGGAGTGGTGAACGATGCATTCAGTCGGGGAGCGGACGTGGTGAGTGCGGATCGCCTTGTTACCATCAATCGCACCTCGATCATCAATTCGATTCCGCTGTCGTATCGGGACGAGATCCTGCGTATTCCGGGCGTAAAGTACGTCACCCACGACAACTGGTTCGGCGGCGTATATCAGGATCCCAAGAACTTTTTCCCGCAGTTCGTGATCGACCCGGAAAACCAGCGGCAGGTTTTCCCCGAGCTCATTGTTCCCGACGACCAGTGGAACACCTTCCTGAAAGATCGCCAGGGCGCGATTGTCGGTGCGGTCACCATGAAGCGCTTCGGCTGGAAAATCGGCGACCGCATTCCCATTACAACAACCATCTATGGGCTGGCGGGTAAACCGTTCGAGTTCAATATCGACGGCGTTTACCACGGCGCAAAGCCGCAAGATGACGAGACCCAGTTTTGGTTCCAATGGGAATACTTCAAAGAGAGCGTACCCGATAGTTTGCAAGGCCAAGTTGGCTGGTACACGATTCGCATCGCTGACCCCGACGATGCCCCGCGTATCGCCAAGGCCATCGACAACATGTACCTGAATTCACCCTACGAAACGAAGACCGAAACGGAATCCGCCTTTGCGCAAGGCTGGGTGAAGCAATTCGGAAACATCAAGTTCCTGATCATGTCGATCGGGACCGTCGTTTTCTTCACGCTGTTGCTGGTTACCGGAAACACGATGGCCATCTCCGTGCGCGAGCGAACCAATGAACTGGGCGTGCTCAAGGCCATCGGCTTCCCGGATCGCGCCATCCTCGGATTCATTCTGGGCGAGTCGATGGCGATCGCGCTTGCCGGTTGTGTGGGCCTGCTGCTTGCGCTGGTCGCTATTCCGCAACTTAGCCAAGCGTTGGCTGGCCTGTTGCCGCCGCTTCTGGTGACAGCCAAAACCCTGACGTATGGTGTGATCGCCGCTCTCGCGGTCGGCTTCGCCAGCGGAATTCTTCCCGCCTACGGCGCGATGCGCATGCGCGTGGTGACTGCCCTTCGGAGGGTTTGAGCATGGTGCCAAAATTCATTTTCGGTGTAGTGATCACTCTGGCGGCCATCGCCGCCCTGCTCATGGTTTTGGTCATCGTGGGCGGGATCGTTGCCGGATTGCTGGCGCCGCTGATCGGATCGGTCCCGGTTTCCTATAACTTCCGCAGCATTCGAGCGCGTTGGACTTCCACCATCGTGGCTATTCTGGGCATCGCCGGAACGGTCGGCGTATTCGTGGCCATGTTATCGCTGGCGCGCGGCTTCCGGGCCACGCTGGTGGCCTCAGGCTCGCCCGACGATGCGTTGGTCATGCGCGCCGGCTCGACCTCGGAAATGATGGGCGGCATCACTCTCGATTCCGTGAAGCTGGTACAGGATAAGCCGGGCGTGGCTCGCGATGCGTCGGGCCAGCCACTGGTCACGCAGGAAGTCGTCGGAGTCGTTCCCATTCCGCTGATCAGCACAGGCACGGACGCGAATGTAGAGGTTCGCGGCGTTTCACCCAACGTGCTGCAAATCCGCAAATTCGTGCACGTCGTTCAAGGGCGGATGTTTCATTCCGGCCTGGACGAGCTCGTCGTCGGCAAAAACGCCTCGAAAACCTACGCGGGCCTGACCGTCGGCAACACGGTGGACTTTGGCGGCGGGCACTGGAAGGTGGTGGGAGTGTTCGACGCGGGTGGATCGTCGTTCGATTCCGAGCTGTGGTGCGACTCGCGCATCCTGAACGAGGTGCTCAAGCGCCCGGACAACATCTTTCAATCCGCCACTGTTCACCTCACGTCGCCCGCGGCCTTCGACAAATTCAAGGATTCGATTACTTCCGATCCTCAATTGAATCTGGAAGTCGAGCGCGAAGTGGATTACTACGCGAAGCAATCCTCGGCCATGACGCGGCTGATCACTATCTTGGGCGGTCTGGTGGCTGCCGTCATGGCGATCGGCGCGGTATTCGGTGCTCTCAACACGATGTACTCGGCCGTCGCCGAACGCGGACGCGAGATTGCCACCATGCGCGCGATCGGCTTCTCCAGCTGGAGCGTCATTCTCTCATTCCTGTTCGAGGCGCTGCTGATTTCCTTCATCGCCGGCATTATCGGCTGTGTGGTCGTGCTTCCGCTGAACGGCATGACCACGCAAACGATGAATTTCGCGACCTTTTCGAGCATAGCTTTCGCCTTCAAGATTACTTTCAACTTGCTCGTGATGGGAGTGATTTTTGCGCTGGCCATGGGCGTTCTTGGCGGCCTGCTGCCCGCTGTGCGTGCAGCGCTGCGCCCCGTCGCAGTCTCTCTGCGCGAGTTGTAGCCAATCCGCCGCCAGGTACAGAGTCACAGAGGAATTCAGAACAAGATGCTCGAAATCCAACACTCTAAATCCTGGGGCTGTCCGCGGCTTGATTGGCGCTAAGCCCTTTTCACTGCAGCTGACATCTCGACCGCGAGGAAAATCGAGTAGGTTACGTCGCTTCCAGGGCACCAATAGCTGCCCGCTCGATAAGAGACGTAACCGTATCTGGCGGCTAAACGTATACGACCTGGCTTGCCCGATTCGCCTATCGCAAGTGAACCTGGTCAAGCCTTAAAAACGCAGCAGCATCCGGACAGGCATAGTTGCTTTGGCATTAGGAAAGGTTGCGCGATGCCGACTTTGCGGGAGTAATCTGCGTCGGCGAGTGCCTCGGCGATTTAGCTTCAATTGACTGAGCCGCGAAGATTGCATGCGGGCTCTTTGGCTGCTGAAGCCACCACGCATTTCATCCGGCCAATGTCCGCTACTATTCGTAAATGCGGCCTTTGTCAACGCTCGGTGCCCTCGCTTTCTCATTGGCATCGGGGCAGTAATGCGATCTCAAACTTGGAGGGTCGCGACGCCAACGCGTCCAAAGCGCAAGCTCGCTTCGCTGCGACTCATTGCTGCGGAGGAATATGCCCGGTGAACTTGTCGGCCCATTGAATGAAGTACTTCATGTTAGGCGCGTCTGTGTGGCCGCCGTCATGCTGGCGCCATGCGAGCTGTCCACTCAGGAGGCCGTCGTTCACCGGAGGCATTTTTGCAGTACGATAGTCGCCCACCACGTCCAGACCTTTTGCGCCAAGCAACGCATAGACGCGGCTTGCGTCCACGGTGGCCATGAAACTGCCTTCGTGATCGAGCCATCGAGCATCGCCTTTGGCGGGAATGCCATAGCTGATGAAGGTGAGCCGCGGTGCGCAGAGCGCAATGAGTTCGTTGGAATCGACGGGGATGTCGCCAGGCGTCATGCTTCCAAAGGTTGCTTCGGAGGCGCCGTACTTGAGGAAGTTGCCCGCCATCCAGTAGTACTCGCCCCCGGTGAGGCTTTCCACGGCCTCGCCGAAGTTGCGGCGCAGCAGTGTGGCTCCGCCCTTGCCGGATGAGCCGACAAGAGCCATGGCGAAGCGCTGGTCGAATGCCATGGTGACCAGCGTTGCCTTACCGTAGCGAGAGACGCCTTCGATGCCGACGTGCTTCGCATCCACGGTGGGATCCGTTTCGAGATAATCGAGGCTGCGGCTTGCACCCCACGCCCAGGCGCGCAAAGCACCCCAGTCCTCCGGCTTGCGCGGCTGTCCCTTGTTGACCAGACCGATGATGCCGCGGGTAAGTCCGGCGCCATCGTCTGCCTGCACGCTGGTGGGATCGAGCAGCATGAAGCCCCAACCATCCGCAACCAGCTGCCAGGTGTTGGGTAGACCGCCGTCCTCGTTCAACTGCGGAAACTGAAAAGGCGTAGACTTCATCGGTTCCCAGGCCGGATGCTCCGCAATCACGTCTTTCAGTGAGGGGTCCTGCTGCACCAGCAAGGCTTTCATGGCCTTATTAATGCGGTCCATCTCCTCCCCGCGCGGCTCATTGGGATTAGGGAAACCCGCGTGGCCAAACATGATGAGAACCGGCACGGGGCTCTTGGTGTTTGCGGGCGTCACCAGGGTCGCGTGGATGCGAACGCGAATGTCCGGGTCCGACGAGTTGTCTACTTCGCCGATAAGATCTTTGGCAATGACCGGGGTGAAGCCGATCATTTCGCGATCCACTGCGGTTACGCTCCACGCCACTTTGGGAACATTCTCCGGAACGCGTCCATAGACATATTTTGAGAACATCTCGAGCAACTCGGGGCGACGGACAGTCCACCACATCTCAGGCGTCGTCACCTTCCGTCCGTCGATGGTCGTGAGCGGATCAGGGAGAACGGGGAACGGATTAGCCTTGGACTCGTCGTAGTTGGCGTGGTTGGGGGCATTCTCGTTGCCGCTCGGTCCCGGCCGCAGTGCCTTGATGCCGAGCTGATCCATCATGTACTGATGATCCTGTTCGGCGGTGAAGGCGGGTTTAGGCGGCGTGACCGAAGATTGCGACATTGCCACGGCGTTGGCAAACAGAAGGCACGAGAAGCACTGGAGCGGCAGAGAGGGCGACTTCAAAGCAAAGAGCACGGAAATCCTCCAGGGTGATATGCTGATTGCGCTCTCGAAAAGCGATTTACTTCAGGGGCACATGTTACACCTTTCGCTATGGCACAGACGCGAAGATTCCTGGCGATCGTTGGTTTCGTTCTGGTTGCGGCGGGCACACTGGGACAAACTTCCGGGCAGGGCGCGCCCAAGGCGAGAGTGTGGGTTGCCAGTTGGGGTGCTTCGCAACAGATTCCGGAGCCGCAGAATTCCCTGCCGGCCGCGGACCTGCGCGATGTCACCGTTCGGCAGATCTTCCACCTCTCCATTGGCGGACCGGCGCTGCGGGTGCACTTGTCCAATGCATTTGGAACTGAGGCCCTGCATTTCACTTCGGTGCACATTGCGCGGCCGCTTTCTCCTTCTTCCGCGGCCATCGACCCGGAGAGCGATCGGCCTTTGCATTTCGAAGGCAGCGCAGAAGTGACCGTTCCTCCCGGTGCGGAATTCGTCTCTGACCCGCTGGACTATCCGGTGGCGCCCTTGTCGGACCTCGCTGTGACGTTTCACCTGGATGCTGCACCGTCGACTGAGACAGGGCATCCCGGATCGCGGGCGACATCGTACGTCCTGCATGGAGACGCCGTGAGCGTTTCGGCTCCGATCGAAGCAATGCGCGTGGATCATTGGTTTCAGATAGCGGAGATCGATGTAGAAGGCCCACCGGAAGCGGCCTCTGTGGTGGCGCTCGGCGATTCCATTACCGATGGACATGGAGCCACCACCAACGGCAATGACCGTTGGACAGATGTGCTGGCGGCGCGGCTGCAGGCTGCACCGGAGACGCGTTCCATCGGCGTTTCGAACCAGGGCATCGGCGGCAACCATTTATTGACCGATGGCCTGGGGCCGAATGCGCTGGCAAGGCTGGATCGCGATGTGCTGGCCCCGGCGGCAGCACGGTGGGTGATCGTGTTCGAGGGAATCAACGATCTCGGCGGGCTGGCGCGCAATGGCGAAGTCTCGCCGGCGGAGCACGCAGCGCTGGTTCAGCGTGTGATTGCCGCATACCAGCAGATTGTCGTGCGCGCGCAGGCACACGGCCTGCGCGTCTATGGAGCAACGATTACACCTTACGTTGGTTCGGACTATTATCATCCCGGGCCGCTTAGCGAGGCCGACCGGCAATCAGTGAACCAATGGATTCGAGCGGCGGGTCATTTCGACGCAGTAATCGACTTTGACGCAGTGGTCCGCGACCCCGCGCATCCCGAACGGCTGCTACCGGCTTATGATTGCGGCGATCATTTGCATCCCTCGCCGGCCGGGTACAAGGCCATGGGGGAATCAATTCCGCTCGAACTGTTTGCGCGATAGATAGCCAATGAGTCGATGCTGATCAAACCTCTCATGCGAACCCATGGATATGTGAGTATCCTTTGATCTCGACAAACCTTGGAGCGGCGGTGACATAGCGAACCAGTGGACTGAAGCGACGCACTCTGGGCCCCGCCAGCGATCTAATGGATCGAGAACCTGTACCGGTTGCACTCATCCGCATTCGAGGAGAGATAACCGCAATGAAGATCATCGACGCGCATGTGAACATCACTTCACCGGGTAGAAACTTTGTCACCCTGAAGATTGAAACCGACGAAGGAATATTCGGCCTGGGAGACGGCACCCTCAACGGGCGCGAGTTATCGGTTGCGAGTTATCTCACTGACCATGTGATTCCCTGCATCCTCGGTCGAGATCCCTTTCAGACCGAGGACATCTGGCAATATCTTTATCGTGGGGCATATTGGCGGCGTGGCCCTGTAACCATGTCAGCCATTGCCGCGGTGGACGTTGCGCTCTGGGACATCAAGGGCAAAGCCCTGAATACGCCGGTCTATAACTTATTGGGTGGCAAATGCCGTGAGGGCGTGCTTGCATACTGCCACGCAAACGGCAAGGATACAGACCACGCGCTGGAAGACGTGGCGCGGCATAGGGAGCTGGGTTATAAAGCCATCCGCGTACAGAGCGGGATACCGGGGCTCTCGACCACCTACGGCATCCCAAAGGGGCCGGGTGGTTACGAGCCGGCAGAGCGCGGGCTGCCTTCGGAGTATGAATGGTCCACCGAGCATTATCTGCGCCATATTCCAAAGTTGTTTGCGCGGGTGCGCGAGGTCTTCGGAGAAGAATTGCATCTGCTGCACGATTGTCATCATCGACTCACGCCCATCGAGGCCGCGCGGCTGGGCAAGGAACTGGAACCGTTTCATCTGTTTTGGTTAGAGGACCCGACCCCGGCGGAACTGCAGGAGGGTTTCAAGATGATCCGCGAACATACAACAACTCCGATTGCAGTTGGAGAGGTCTTCAATTCAATATGGGATGCGCATGACCTGATTCGCAATCAGTGGATTGACTACCTCCGCATGACGCTGCTGCATGGAGGCGGCTTCACCCATCTGAAGAAAGTCGCCGACTTTGCTTCGCTGTACCACGTACGCACCGGCCTTCACGGAGCTACAGATCTGTCGCCGGTAACGATGGCAGCGGCGCTCCACTTCGACACGGCGATTCATAACTTCGGCATTCAGGAGCATATGCCGCACACCGATGAGACCGATGCTGTTTTTCCGCACAATTATTACTTCAAGGATGGTCTTTTGTTCGCGGGCGATGCGCCGGGACTGGGTGTCGGCCTGGACGAAGCGCTGGCAGCGAAGTATCCGTATCAGCGGGCTTATCTACCGATCAATCGTAAACTCGACGGAACGCTTTCAGACTGGTAGCCGCAGGAGATTTGCTCGATGCCGGTTTCTTGAAATCGCACAATCTTGAGCGCCTTGCCGTCTCTTAGCGTGATGCCTGAAAGGGTCTCCAATAACTCTCCGGAGGTCCCAGATAACTGGACGGCACCGGACCGTGGCTGATCACCAGTTTTTCCAGCACGACCCCAGGGTCAACCATGCGGAATTTCAGCGTGTGATATCCGGGCTCGCCGGCATTGAGAGTGCGAGTAACCTTGCGGACACCATCGCTGACCGCTTTGGCCCAGTCACTCTCTGAGTCATTCGCCAAAGCATCAACAACCAGAGGCTGGTTGATCGTCGAATGAGATTGCATAGCGCAGCCCGCGGCCGGGCACGAAGTTGAGCGAGGGCGCAAGAATGGCTTCCACGTTGAACGTGCCTCCATCGAAGAGGAACATTCTGTATTCGAGTATCGGGGCAGTCTGGGTCGGCTTCGCACTAGCCGCCGTGACCGGAAAGACGGTCATCCCCGACAACGTCTCGCCAAAACCTGGAATCCTGCCCCAGTGAACTCCGGCTGCGACGGTCTGGCCTGTGAAGTGCTCCGCTTCGATGGATACAACGTGATTGCTTTCTACAAATCCCTGCACAGAATCCCTTGCCGGCGTGGAGGGACGCAGCTGCATGCACGCGCACCTGGACGGTAGCTCCGCCCGTCTGCGCAATCGCCACAACGCCTTCGCTGTCGCCTTCAGGTACCTGATTCCAGTCGATACTGACAAGAAGCCTCGATTCATCGACAACTGTTCCACGCACTTGGTTCAAGTGGATCCAGGGCTGATTTGCGCTCGCAGTAAAATCGAATGGCTCGGCCCCTTGATTGAATACATCCACGAACTGGGTTTGCTGGTTGAAGACATCGAAGGACGGCAGAATGAGAGCCTGAGATGAGTCCGGCGCAACGGACGGCGACCCTTCGGCCGCCACGGCCATTCTCGGCCCGGATAAAGGTTGAACTTCAGACACCGCCGGCATGGCATTGACTGGAGGTTCATTCCATGAGGTGTATCCGATATGTGTCTGGTCCATCATGTGGTCCCATTTGCCATGCGCGAGTTTACGGTTGTAGGTATCGCTAAGAGCGGCGTCCTCGGCAAATAGAGCGCGCGCCTGGTTGGCCAGTCGATTAGTGTCCACACGGCCTTGCATGGCATACAAGTGGTTCTTTCCCGCTGTAATGTAAAGCTCGTTCACGATTGCCGATGCCTTCACCGGATAAAGGACCAACTCGAAAAACGCATCGCGTTCGTTTTGCGGCAGCTCGCTGTATAACTGCTCGGCTTGCCTGGTGAGCGACTCCCATTGGGAGTAGACCTGATCAGCTTCGCGGTAATGAACGAGGCTGAAGGTATCCGGCTCCAGCTGTTCGGGCTTCCGCCTCCCATTGAACTGGGTGTACCTGGCGACAATCTGCGCAATCTCTGCCGCATGCTTCGCGCCGAACTCGCGCTCGGCCCAGAGTTCAGTAAACTCCTTGAGATTATCTTTGCCCCATCGCTGCGGATCGCGCGCCATGCTGAGAAAGAATTCAGTAGGAAACTCCAGTGGCTTGAGATCCCCGACGTTTACGATCCAGATGCGATTCGCACCATAGCGGTACGCGAGGTTCATCTGCTCCCAAACCTTGGTGATGGAGTAGGTGTTCAGCCATTTATAGGATCGAGGATCGCCGACGTAGTCCAGATGGTAGTAGATCCCTGCGCCTCCGCTGCGGCTTCTTTCTTCGGGAGTCGGCAGCCGCCGAATATTTCCCCAGTTATCGTCGCACCACAGCAGGGTGACGTCGTCGGGAACGCGCATGCCTTTCTCGTAGTAGCCCTGCACTTCTTTGTAGAGCGCCCAGACCTGGGGATCGGACGCCAGGGTGGGCGTGAGATGGCGCGCGATAATCTGCCTCTGATCGGCGACGATTTTTTCCAGCAGCGCGATGTCGTCCTTCTCGGCCATCGGCTTGTCTCCATCGCCGCGCATTCCGAGCGTAATCACGCTCTCGTAGTTCTTGTTGCGCTCAATCCCCTCTTCCCAGAATGCATCAAGGTTTTTAGCGTTTGTCGCGTAGTCCCAGGGACCGATGCCGTGCCGTTTCCATTCCTGTTGCGCGCGCAGCATAGGTTCGTGATGCGAGGTGCCCATCACGATCCCGTATTCATCGGCAAGCTTTGGGTTCAGCGGATCATCTTCGTTGAAGGCGCTGTTCCACATCGCTGGCCAGAGAAAGTTGGCCTTAAGGCGGAGCAACAATTCGAAAATATGCACGTAAAACTCGTGGTTGAATCCGCCAAATTTCTCCGTGGCCCATCCGCTCAGCGAAGGAGCCTCGTCGTTGAGAAAGATTCCGCGATATTTAACCGCAGGTTCGCCTGTGACCCAGCGCCCGGCTTTCACATACAGTGCGTCCTTATGCTGCACGGGGACGTCGGCCCACCAGTACCACGGCGAAACCCCAATCTGCTCAGAGAGATCGTAGATGCCATAGATTGTGCCGCGCTTGTCGCTGCCCGCTATCACCAGGCCGCGGGCGACCCCAGGCAAAGGGTGAGGAACGACCTCGATCAGTGTCGACTCCCACTTACCTTGTATCTGGCTCACATCAATCTTGCGCTCGCGGACCAGCTTGTCGATCGTCGGACTTTTTCCAATGGTGCCGATGAGCAACACGTCTCCGGAAAGCGGCTTCGCATCGTCGCAGAGCGGTGCAGTGCGGCCCGTTACGCGGAAGATGTCGGCTTGCAAATCGTGGCTTGCGCGCACCACTCCAAGATAATCGGCAGCATCAACGCAGATATTGGCGGCAGTCCCTTCATATACCAGCGGGAAGCTTCCTGGAGTCGATCGGGTCTCGACATAGCTGGGCTCTCCAAGAGCCATACTGCGCACGGGAAAGAGCAGGGGCGCGAACAGCACAAACCAGATTGCGACCGAGACACTGGCAGAGAGCTTCCGTTGCATTGGTATCCGCCTGGAGGAACGCAATCGAAGAAGAACTGCCATTCGTTCGAGTATAGGTTTTGTGCACCAATCAAGAAAGACAAAACGCCTGGCCCCTTGCGTCCTCTCGCGTGAGAACGGTAGCCGCGATCCCCATCGTTCAAATAGGAAGTCTCGCAGGCGATAGATATTACTCGGCGCAAGAAGACCACAGAATCATCTCTGCTCACCGCATTCGGCCGTTATACCCCGCACGCTAAGGTGTAGTTTCGCGATAAATCATTTTCTTCGGAGCCTGGTATTTCCTGAATTGACCTGCCCTAACGATCGCCACTCAGGGAGCCTTCGTTTCATGCGAGTCCGCAGCGGCCTTCACGGACTCCGCCTGGGAGGTTCTGAGGGTACTGAAGATGAGAAGCTCTTTCTCCGCGTCGGCAGGTCGCAAGGCTGCCTTGTAGGCAGAGGCCAGCTCCCTATGGAACTTCGGTTCCGTCGGCAGCAGCCGAATGGCAAATTGTATTTCAGGAATTGCTGCGGTTGCGTCCCCGGTCTCAAGCTCGACCTTGCCTAAATCGTAATGCGCCTCAGGATCGTTCGCGTTGAGCCTTATCGCGTCTTGTAGTTCGTTGACTGCATTTTGTCTTTCGCCCTGGAGCTCGAGCACTTCTCCAAGTCCGCGGTGCACCTCGGGAATCTCCGGATGCAATGCCTCGAGCTCCTGAAGGCGCTTCTTCCCCGGATTCACCTGGCCGGTCATCACCAGGGACTCGGCATAAACATATTCCATCTGTGGAATGGACATTGTATCGTCCTTTGCCCGCCGGAGCGTCGTTACACATCCGCTGTAATCTTTCGTCATGAATTGACTTATCGCCAGTGCTCCGCGAGCGGCGGAAACGTCGGGGTGGGAACTGAGATATCGGGAGAGAGGCATGATTGCGTCGGAGAATCTAGACGCTGAAAACGCAGCATGTCCCCAGTTATAGTCGAGCCCGTCGAGCTTGGGATTCCACTCCGCGGCTCGCTTGAAATATCTCAACGCGCCGTCGTAGTCATTGTTCGTTGCCACAATGGCGCCGAGATTGTTATAGCTGTCGGCTATGGCTGGGGTTAGCTTTGCCTCGAAGGCATTCAAGCTTCGTTCCGCGGCAGGGTCCGCTTTGTTTGGAACCGCAGTGAATGCGGCTGCTGAGTTCGGCGGAGCGCCTGCGGAATCTGTTCCCGAACCGGCTTGAAGCAGACCCGCGAGCTTTCCCTTATCCTCCGAAAGTCCCATGTTGGCAAAGGAACGCGAGATCAACATCTCAGAGTGAGCTTCAGCCTCTCGATGCTCCTGCATCAAAATCCTACCCAGGAGAAAGTGGGCTTTCTGTATCTGAAAGTGATTTCGACTGACATCCGTTGTGAGCAGAATCGCCTGGTGAAGGGCGGCCTTGGCATCGGCGGGCCGGTTGGTATCGAAGTACATCTGTCCTAGATAAAGGAAGGCGTCGGGGTTTTGGGGATTGAGTGATGTAGCTCGTTTCAGGTCGCTTTCCGCTTCAGAATATCTGCCGTGCGTTGCTGCAATCTTGCCAAGCGCCGCGTAAGTCAGGAAGTCATTGGGGGAGATTGCCAGTTCCTTTCTTAATTCCGCCTCCACTTCGATGATGGCTGACTCGCCCTCGCTCGTGGCCAGCAACGCGGCTGCAAGAGAATAGTGCGCACCATGGAAATGCGGGTCCATCGCAATCACTTTCCTGAATTCCGCAACGGCAAGGGGTGCAAAATCCGAATTCCCGTAGGCCAGGCCAATGGTCATGTGGATTGCGGGACTATCTCCGAAGGAAGTTTCCAACCCTGCAAAAATCCGCGTTGCGCATTTCTCGTCGTCAAGGTCGAGGCAAGCCACAGCGAGATCGTATCCATTTGCAAAGCTGGGGTCGAGCGCGACGGCCGCCTCCAGTTCTTTTCGCGCCTCCTGATCCTTATTCATCTTGAGAAGCGCGCGGCCGAGAATCTGATGTGCCTGGGCCAGCCTCTGCGGATCGCCGGGATAGTCATGGAGAAAGGACCTTGACAGCGTCTCCGCGCGAGCAAAGTCACCAGCGAGCAGCGCGGTCCTCGCATACTCCAGATTCAACTCCTGCGAGTCGGGAACGAGCGCCAGTGCCTCGTTCAGCAAGGATGCGGCCGGCGCATAATGCCCTGCATCGGCACGGGCCGCGGCCAGTTGACCAAGGGCGTCGGCGAGAAATGCGCGATACTCAGCGGCAGCTTTATCGCGGTCGCCGTCCTTCTGGTAGCGCTGGGCGGCGTCGTAGTGTTCTTGAAGCGTCGTATCACCCCGCATTTCGCTTTTGACATCACCCTGCGAAATGGCGCCGGTAATAGACGCGATGAGAACGATGGGGGGAATGAGTTTCAAGAAGCTGCACATGACAAACAGGCTCGAAAACATGATCTCCCACCGAGCCTAGCTCCTGCATTCTGTGTTTGGCAACCGCAGAACGATTGAGTGGACGATGGCACTTCAGATTGCGGATCTTCTGATTACAGAGCCATTCGTCGAGCTAAACGCGAAAATCGGATCGAGGGTCTTTCTGGAACTCATGTCCAGAGCCTGCGAGCGGGTAACACTGAAGCCCGATCTCCGCCTGGGGTCAGTGCCCGTGTCGATTACCAGAATTGTGCGGCAACGATGGTGGCAGGCCCCGAGCGCCCACGAATCACGTCCGTCGAGAGAACGAGTTCCATGTTTTTCTTTTCCCACCCCGGCGGAGCAATTGCGGCCACCTTCTTCATTTCGTTCCTGTTGGTAAGCAAGTCACCTGCGGCGGAGGTGCCGAAGACGGTGATGCCGGCTGCCACGACGACCATCTGTTCGGTCTTGGGATCCAGCATTCTCAAGACAATCGCGTAATCCCTGGTCACATTCAAATAAGGAGTTGCGTAGTCGACCGACCAGTCCTGGCGCGAGGGGTTATTGCGATCACGGATAGTCACCTTGCCTGAAACATCTTCCACGGTGAAGCGAAGCTTCGGCATAAGGCGCTCAGTCCAGCTGTTGTTTAATAGTCCGACCAGAATGGTGGGCCCGTTCTGCAAATCCGTGAACGTTGCGTCCGATTGCGACTTGAGTTCGAACTGCCGTCCGCTGGCCTCCATCAACCCAGCAAACTTGGTCATTGTAATTACGTCATGCACATTGACGGTTTCAAACGGCGAGTTATGAAAATCGCTGAGGGAGAGCGTCGGATTCAGACTCGAAATCTCGTCCGGAGTTTGCCGCCCACCTTCCACGTTTCCAATACAGAGCAGGACTGGAGCGCGTGAAGACAAGACGGGTTTCCAGAAACTATCAAACGCGTCTTGAGGCCGTTTGGACGCCACCAAGGCAGCCAGGCAGCCGACCAAAAGCAAGCACGCAGCCACAAGCCATCGGGTGCGCAGCCACTCGCGACGATGTATCGGCTTGGCGGACGGAGAAGCGGCCTCATCGGTTGCCTCATCCCGGTTGAGAAGCGATGCGTCGGGAGCAAAAGTGGGATGCTCTTCGGCACACCGGAATTGAGGCGTGTAAGAACCCGGTAAAACCTCAATCCTCCACCGGTCGTGGCCATGCTCCTGATAATACTGGGCCAACCTCTTCCGAACCTCAGCTACGGCGCTGCGCACGACGTGGTCGGCCGCGGTGTCGTAGTCGGGCGTGCGCTTGAAGACGTCAATGCCGATGGTCCGTTCCTTGAGCTGGTCACCGTACCCTTCCAAGGTCCGATCGACGACGTACTTCAGAACGGCAGCGTAGCGTTTGCTGTTATGGAAGACGGGGCTTTCGAGGATCTTCTGGAGCTGCTTGCGCATTTGCTCGCGCTCCAGGTCTGACCTGGGATCGAAGATCCCATTCGACTTACGCAGAATTGGTCCATCGACCCGTCCAACGCGATTGGCCACGGCCCACTCCCTTGCGATTGGAAGGGAGTATAGCACGCAACGCACTTCACCGGACACTGTGTATGTGCCGAGAGTGGTTGATGTTAGACGTCAGCATCAGGACAGAAGACGATGAGCCTCGAACTCTTTGCAGCTCATCGTCCCAGGCCATGGCTTCGTGACAGTCCGTTCAATTGATGCATATCTGTGACGGTCCATGACCGTCCGTGACGGACATTTCCAACAGTCATTTTCCGCTCGAACCTGCATCTTTTTCGATCGAAGGTGAGTGCGACAGATCACTAACAGAATGTTGCGGATAAGCTCATACGCCGCTACGCGTCACTTCCCGTTAACGCGTCACGCGCCCTGTCGCAATGCAGTGAAGTGCTTGAATAAATCGCTTTTCTAGCCGAAATTGCGTTGACAGATTTTTACGCTCAAGCATATATTCCGTGCCACGTCGGAGAGCAGGCGATCTTCAGAATTTCAACAATGAGGAACCTCCGCTCGGATTCGGAATCCCACACGGAGTTTGAAATCAGGAGGCACTATGAATCGCATGATCCTTTGCAGGCAGGCCTTGGCGTGCGTCTGGTCGACGTGCGTCTTCCCCCCAAATATTCTCGTAAGGAGTCAGCGGCAATCTCTGAACCGGAAGTTGGTAGTTCCGCTTTCACTCCTCGCACTCGCGTTGTTCGTTTTTCAGTCCGTCGGGCAAGCACAGACCACGGCAACGCTCTCCGGCACGGTGGAAGACCAGACAGGCGGCGTGATTCCTGGTGCCCAGGTCACGCTGACCGATGAATCGACAAAGGAAAGCCGTGTGGTGGATAGCAATGGAACCGGCTTGTTCGCGTTTCCTTCTTTGGTGCCCGGGACCTACGACCTTAAGGCATCCGCAAAGAACTTCAAATCCAAAGCCATCACTGGCATCGTATTGCACGCCGGCGATGTGCGCACCGTACCTGCGTTTGAACTCGCCGTGGGCGCGGAGTCGCAGACAGTGACGATATCCGCGGATTCGGAAATGATTCCCATCGAAGGCGGCCAGCGCATCGACGTTCTGAGTTCCGAGGATATTGACAATCTTGCGCTCGAAGGTCAGGACACGACCGAGCTTCTGAAAGTGCTGCCGGGCGCAACCACGATGTCAGGCGGTTTGACGCAGACAAGTCCTTCATTCAGCGACCTTAACATCACCGTGCAGCAAAGCTCGATCGGTAATGGCATCGATCTCAACGGCGCCGTGAACCGCAGCGGCACCGCCCTGCTGTCAGACGGCGCAAACATCATCGATGTAGGCGACAATGCGGCGTCGCTTTCGATCATCGTCCCGGACTTCACGGCAGAAGTCAGCGTGCAGGCCTCGAACTTCGGCGCCGACATTCCATTTGGGCCCGTGGTGGTGAGCGCCATCAGCAAATCGGGCGGCTCCAGCTACCACGGCGAGGCATACTTCAACGCCCGCAACAGCGCACTGAATGCGAATGACTGGCAGGACAACCACCAGGGTGTAGCGCAGGGGCCTCAGCACTATTACTATCCGGGCGGCAGTTTTGGCGGCCCTGTTCCCCTCACCCAAAAGAAGCTTTTCTTCTGGGGCGGTTACCAGCGGTGGCTGCAGAACCAGGGCAACGCCAACCATTTGTCGTCGTACATTCCGACTCCGGAGATGATGGCCGGTGACTTCTCGACCGACAACTCCGATAACACCGCTCTCTGCCCCGAAGGATTTTTCCAGGGCGCCCCTCCAGGAGGCTATCCCGGAGGGTCCTGGTGCAGCGACCTTGGCGGAGCGGTGCTTGCGAACGGCACGTCGACAGTCACGCTTCCAACCCCGCCTGCGACTGGCTCCTACACAACCGGAGGAACGACGTACGCCACAGATGGGGGCCAGACGTTTCCCTCCGGATTCCTCGATCCAGGTTCCGCGGCTCTGGCCAAAATCTGGCCGAAGGCGAATGCCAATCCAGCAACCTCACCCGGTGGAGTCAACTACTACCAGGCGATCCCAAATATCAACGACGGATGGGTCTATCGCTTCCGCATCGATTACCAACTGGGCGAAAAGACGAAGATCTATGGTACCTATCAGCAGGCATATAACTCGGATTTGGCCAGCGGCAACGGCGCGCACCTCTACTGGACGCCGGGCAATTCCATCCCCTATCCGGGAGGCGGCGAACAGCAGGTATTCAGGGGCAAGGCCATGGCCGGGCACCTGGTTCACAACTTCGACTCGACAACCACAATGGACTTTATGGCTGCGTGGTCTTTCGGCAGCTTCCCGTTTACCGAGCCCAACCCATCAGCCGCTTACAAGAGCACGCTGGGATACAACTACGGCAAAGTTTTTCCAACAACGTCTCTCAATATCCCCGCGTACAGCAGCGCCGGAAACGAAACCTTCCCCGACTTTTCGCAAGCTTCGATCTTTGAGAACCCTCCGGGACAGTATGCAGTCCGCAAAGAGGCGCCGCAGTTCAGCGATACGATCACCAAAGTCTGGGGTGCGCACACCATCAAAGTTGGCGCCTTTACACAAACCACTGACAACTACCAAAGCACGTTCAGCAGCTACCTGGATGGCAATTTGAGCTTTGCGGCCGGCCAGGCCCAGGATCTCGCCAACCCTGCAAACGGCAATATTGGTGCACCGCAAAACGCAACGGCCAACTTCGTAATGGGTGTTGGTTCGAACTACAGCGAGAACAACGCAGCGCCTATCCAGGATTTCGCATACATGGCAACGGCTGTCTTCGCGGACGATTCGTGGAAAGCGACTCGGCGCCTGACGGCAGAACTGGGCATGCGCTTCGAGCACGTGGGCCACTGGTACGACCGCGACCATACCGGCGTCGCGGTCTTCTATCCGCAGCGCGTCCTGGCTGACTACAATGCCGGCAAATATGCTCCGGGGTTCTACTGGCATGCGATCGATGCCGGCGTACCGCTCAGCGGCCAGCCAAACCGCTTTGCCTATCCCGATGCGCGCTTTGGCCTTTCCTACGATGTGTTTGGAACCGGCAACACCGTGGTTCGCGGTGGATGGGGCGTGTATCGCTTCGTCACCCAGGTGAACACGGTCGATTCGCCACTCTTCACGGCGCAGAATGTCCTGGGCTATAACCTGCCGGGTGGATATAGAATCCAGCTCCAGAACCTCCAAAACCTTGCCTACAAAGGTTGCACTCAATTCTGCGGAAGCGGTGCGCAGTGGGGTCTTGACCCAAGTGACTACGGCCAACCAATGTCCCAAGCCTACAACTTTACGATCGACCAGAGGCTGCCCTGGAATTCGCAGTTTGAGGTTGCTTACGTAGGAAGTAGTACCAGCGAGCTTCCGGATGCCGCTGAAGACTACGAAGGCAGCACCTTCAACGAGCTGGCCAACCAGAACAAGACCCCTATCGGCGCATTCTTCTCGCCTGATCCAAAGACGGGCGTTATTTCCACCAACCCGGAAGATCTTCAAGAGAATCCCACGGGCACGGGGGAAATGGCTACGGGAAACGCCGCGGCGGATTACCACCCGTACGGTTACGCGTACGGGACCGCACAAGCCTATATGATTCAAAATTCCGGATACTCCAACTACAACGGCCTGCAAGCGTCGTGGATCAAGACCACTGGAAGATTAACCTTCAACCTGAATGGAACCTGGTCAAAGACTCTGGCTACATCGCTGCAGGAGAACCCTTACAAAGTCAGTGGGAACTATGGGCCCGCGTCGATTGACCGGCCATTTGTCTTCAACTCGTCTTACACCTACAGCAGCCGCACCCTCCATACCGGGAGCAATGCGCTGAATCAACTAGGCGGCGGCTGGACAGTTTCAGGTATCTCCACCTGGCAGGCAGGCGGCTACATCCCTTCCGCTCTGGGCAACGGCGTTCCAAACTTCAATTTGGGGCTGAGTTACACAGGCTTGCCGGCAAACGCGAACGCTCAGGGAATCACCACCGGAATCGGAGGCGCGACGTACTTCGGTACCGACGAAAGCATCCCGATTATGCCGGTGCTGACCTGCAACCCGACCCATAGCCTTGCGCATTATCAGCTTCTGAATGGGAGCTGCTTCAGCGCGCCGGCCGTGGGGTCTCAGGGAGGTCAGAAATATCCCTACATGAGGGCGGCTGCCTACTTCAGCAACGACCTGGCGCTTTACAGGACATTCCATATTCACGATAGGCAACAGGTGCAGTTCCGGGCCAGTGCGTTTAACTGGCTGAACCACCCGTTGCCGGAGTTCAGCAGCCTGACACCGCTCACGGTGGCCTACAACGTGGACTACAGCAGCAAGACCATCACACCGAACTTCAACCAAGGTTCCACCGGTTCCAACGCATTTGGTGTGATGGACACCAAGTCACAGGCGCCGTACCAGCGCATCATCGAATTGGACGTGAAGTACTCCTTCTGATGGTGTCAATACAGAAGCGCGGAAGACGGGCTCTTCTCCGCCCTCCGCGCTTCGCCTTCAGACTTGCAAATTATGGGGAACAGCAAACCCGGCAATCGTTCGTCGAGGCCTCGCAGAATTGGTGTCGGCACGCAGCACGGAGAAGAACCTGTCCGCTACCCGCGGCGCGGTTTAGGAGACATGAAACTTTATCGAACTCGTCAGGGACCCGTGGTGCAATACGGTCCAGATGCCTACCGCCTCTTGCAGGTGGAGTGGGACCTTTTGATTAATTCTCCCAATATCGCCCAGACCGCTAATTCTTCAGTCTGCGATCGTCCGGAACGGCACACTCTGCTACCTCCAATTGGAACCCAGGAGGTCTGGGCTTCGGGCGCGACATACTATCGCAGCCAGGTTGCCCCCATCGAGGAGCGCCGGCAAAGTAGAAACGGCTCTGGCGATTTCTATGCAAAGGCCTACAGTGCGGAGCGCCCTGATCTGTTTTTCAAGTCGACCGCGGCTCGCGTTGTTGGCCCCCATCAACCTGTGCATATTCGTAAAGACTCCAAGTGGAATGTTTCTGAGCCCGAGCTGGCACTGGTCATCGATCATGCAGCGAATATCGTCGGCTACACGATCGGGAACGATATGAGTTCGCGCGATATCGAAGGCGAAAACCCCCTCTATTTGCCCCAAGCCAAGGTATACGACGGAAGCTGCGCGATTGGCCCTTGCATTTTTCTTACTTATGATCCGCTCCCGGTCTCAACCACCATTTCCATTACAGTCACCAGGCAAGGCAATCCCGCCTTCCAAGGGAGAACGACAGTGTCACAGATCAAGCGCTCTTTCTCACAGTTGGTCGAATACCTCTATCGCGAGACCAGCTTTCCCACGGGCTGCCTGCTTTTGACCGGTACCGGCATCGTGCCCGACTCATCCTTCACCCTCCGCAGCGGCGATTTTATTTCCATCGCCGTCGATCCGATTGGGATACTTACGAATCAAGTCATGTAACTGAAGCAAATTCAACCACTGTAACCAATTAGACCCAAAGGCCAAAAGACAATAGAGGCGTCGCCAAGCACAGCATCTCTCATTTCCGGCTGCGTCCCCGATTCTGGAATTCGCTTCAACAACGAGCTCGGATTTCGGACCGCTCGAGATTTCAAAATTCATCGCACGCGAACCTGAAGCTCCGGCTTCAGGGTTCAGCTCCCAGCTTTTCTGCGTTAGGATGGACGCACGGGTGCAACGCTCGTCTTTATCGTCAAAATCAGACGGATTCGAGGTCACACTGCTTTGTCTTTCTTCCCCAGGCGGCAGACAAAAAGCGACCGCATTGGCCGGCTCGCTCTGAGCCCAGAACTCCTGGGCATCGCGTGTTGCACACTTCTCTGCGCCGACACGGCCGCCGCTCAATCTCCAACCAGTATTTTCGCTCCGGCCGCAACACCGGCACACTCGATCTTTGACCTCTCCATGCTGGTACTTGCCGTCACGCTTGGCATTTTTCTCGTGGTTGCTGGACTGCTTTTGTACGCGCTCATCCGCTTCCGGCAACGCCCGGAGGATGCGGATCGCGAGCCGGCGCAGATTTACGGCAGCAATCAGATTGAGTTGTCGTGGACGGTGATTCCCATCCTGATCGTGGTGATGCTGTTTCTGACCACCACACGTGTAATTCTCGGAACCCAGGCGATTCCGAAGCCTGATGACGCGCTGAATGTGACGGTAATTGGCCATCAGTTCTGGTGGGAATACCGCTATCCGAAATTGGGAATCGTCACAGCCAACGAACTTCATATCCCGGTCAGCGACTCTGCCCAGCCGACGCCAACGTATCTCACGCTTTCGTCCGCGGACGTGGACCACAGCTTCTGGGTGCCGCGCCTGGCGGGCAAGATGGATTTGATTCCAAATCGCGTGAACACGATGTGGCTCGATCCTCAACAGGCCGGCCTGTACCTTGGCCAGTGCGCACAGTATTGCGGCGTGCAGCATGCCAAGATGCTGATCCGTGTGTATGCGCAGTCTCCCGCGGACTTTGAAGCGTGGGCTGCCCAGCAAAAGATGCCGGCGCGGCAGGATTTCGAGGGCAACCCGGAAGCCGTGGAAGGCGAAGCCGTCTTCATGCACAGCGCCTGTATCAACTGCCACGCGATTGCGGGAACGGCGGCAACGGGGCGCTTTGGGCCCGACCTCACTCACCTGGCGAGCCGCGACACGATCGCCTCAGGAGCGATCCAGAATACTCCCGACAATCTCAAGAAGTGGATCGACGACCCCAATTCGATGAAGCCCGGCTGCCTGATGCCGGCGATGCACCTGAACAGCCGCGATCTGGACGCTGTGACCGCTTACCTGACCCAGCTTCGCTAACCGTTTGCCGGAAGGGCATTCCCGATGAGCACCACGCATGCAGTGGAAGGAATTGACGAGTCGCTGGCCACGCGGCATGGCCGGCCGCCGCTGGATGTGGTCTACGACTGGCTGACGACGGTGGACCACAAGAAGATCGGGCTGATGTACATCGCCTATGCCTTGTTTTTCCTGGTCGTCGCAGGCATTGAGGCGATGCTGATGCGCATTCAGCTCGCCGTGCCCAACAATCATTTTGTTTCGCCGCAGGTTTTCAATCAGCTGTTTACCATGCACGGTACGACGATGGTGTTCTTCGTCGGAATGCCGATCTTGTTCGGCTTTGGAAACTACCTGGTGCCGCTGATGATTGGCGCGCGCGACATGGCCTTTCCACGGCTGAACGCCTTCAGCTTCTGGGTCTCGGCGTTCGCGGGTTTTCTGCTCTACTTCAGCTATATCGGCGGAAGCGGGCTTTATGCCGCGGGATCGGCGCCCGATGTGGGTTGGTTTGCGTACGCGCCGCTCACGGCCAAGGTGTTCTCGCCCGGACACAGCACCGACTACTGGACACTTGCAATTTTTCTGAGCGGCATTGGATCCATCGGCACGGCCCTGAACATTGTGACCACCATCATCTGCATGCGTTGCAGGGGCATGAAGATGAGCCGCATGCCGCTGCTGGTGTGGCTCTATCTTGTAATGTCGAGCCTGGTCTTCGTGACCATCAGCCCGCTGACCGCGGCGCAGATCATGCTCACGATGGACCGCTACCTCGGCTCGCACTTCTTCGATACGCAAGCAGGCGGATCGGCAGTGCTGTGGATGCATTTCTTCTGGATCTTCGGGCATCCGGAGGTCTACGTGCTCGTATTGCCCGCTTTTGCATTTGTAAACGAGATTGTTCCCGTCTTCTCGCGCAAGGCGATCTTCGGCTACACGGCGATGGTGGCGGCGTCGGTGGGCATCGGCTTCATCAGCCTGAGCGTTTGGGCACATCACATGTTCACAGTAGGGCTGGGCGCGGAAGCAAATACCTTTTTTGTTTTCGCCACGATGGTGATTTCCGTGCCGACGGGAATCAAGATCTTTAACTGGCTGGCGACCATCTGGGGCGGCAAGGTTATCTTCGCGACGCCCATGATGTTCTGTGTAGGCTTTCTGTTTCAGTTTCTCATCGCAGGGCTCACGGGGATCATGCTTTCAGTTGCTCCATTCGACTGGCAACTGGGCAACTCGTATTTTGTGGTAGCGCACTTCCACTATGTCCTGGTGGGAGCGATTCTGTTTGCGCTGTTCGCGGCCTTCTATTACTGGTACCCGAAGATCACCGGGCGGATGATGTCAGAGACGCTGGGCAAGTGGCACTTCTGGCTTTTCCTGATCGGCTTCCATCTCACCTTCGACTTCATGCATGTTCCCGGCCTGCTGGGCATGCCGCGCCGCATCTACACCTATGAGGCGGGCCGCGGGTGGGGGATTTGGAACATGATCGTCAGCGTCGGCGCCATCTTTCAGGCGGCCGGGCTTTTGCTCTTCGTGTACAACCTGGTGATCTCGCATTACAAGGGCAAAGAAGCCGGACACGATCCCTGGGATGCGTGGACGCTGGAATGGTCCACGGCATCGCCGCCGCCCGACTACAACTTCGCTGAGCTTCCGACGGTTTACAGCCGCAGGCCGCTGTGGGATTTGAAACATCCGGACGATCCTGATTCGGACTACGAGATATGAGAGACGCGACAGCGATTCCGATCGATTCCATCGGCGCCACGACAGAAAGGCCATGGACACTGCCCTATCGCGGCACCGTGGGCATGACCTGCCTGATCGTCGCCGAGTCGGCCATCTTTATCATCTTTGTGGTCGCCTACATTTTCTACATCGGCAAGAGCCTCACCGGGCCGACTCCGGCGCAGGTACTGGAGCTGCCCATCTTCGGCACCGTTTGCCTGTTGTCGAGCAGCATCACGGTTCACTTTGCAGTGAGCGCGTTGCGCAAAGGAAACCTGCGCAACTGCACCGTGCAACTGGCGGGCACGGTGCTGCTGGGAACAATCTTCCTTCTCTCGACGGCCCGCGAATGGTATCACCTCATCCACGATGAAGGCCTGACGATACAAACTAATCTCTTTGGGACCACCTACTATTCGCTGGTCGGCCTGCACGCTACGCACGTGGTGGTGGGCCTGATCATGCTTTCGCTGGTTCTGCTGTTCTCACTTTTCGGCCGCGTGAAAGAGGAACACTCAGAAAAGCTCGAGGCACTGTCGCTCTACTGGCACTTTGTGGATGCGGTGTGGGTGGTGGTATTCACGGTGGTCTATGTTCTGGGCAGGTAGCTCAAGGAAAGGAGCCGCATGATGCAGCCGGAAGAATCAACAGGCGCCGCCGGGCAGCGGCATGGCGCGGAACACGCGCTTGAACACGATGGCGTTCTGCTGCCGGTGCCGACGGCGTGGCCGATGGTGCTCGCGCTTGGCGTCACGCTGATGATTACCGGCATGGTGACGCACTGGGTGATCAGCCTGCTCGGCGTGGTGCTGGCGGTGCGGTCGACTGTGGGATGGTTCTCTCAAGTACTTCCGCACGAGCGTCACGCTCCGGTACCGATTGAGCAAGGCGAACTTGCGATTTACAGCCCGCGAACTACGCACGCGAAGCTGCCGATCGATGCGAGACATCGCAAACTGATCCCGATCGAGACGTTCAGCATCACCGCCGGAATCAAAGGCGGAATCGTGGGCGGAATTGCCATGATGGTACCCGCCACGATTTTCAGCCTGCTCAAATATCACAGTCTCTGGTATGCCGTGAACCTGCTGGCGGCGGGCGGGTTTGTGAGCTGGGCAGGGCAGAGCAACGCGTTTCTTGCCCAGTTTCATCTGATGGGTTTGCTCGCGGCGCTGGGTATCCATAGCCTGACGTCGGTGCTGATCGGGCTTGCTCTACGGCGCGATGCTGCCGATGTTTCCGCGCAAGCCCATTCTTACAGCGGGCTTCATCGCTCCGTTTCTCTGGACCAGCATCCTCTACACGGCATTAGGCGTCATCAGCCCGATTTTGAACGAGCGCATCGACTGGCTGTGGTTCGTTATCTCGCAAATCGCATTCGGCCTGGTCTGCGGCTTTGTCGTCAACCTGCAGGTGAAAGTGCGGACACCTCAGTTTCAGGCCTTGCCGTTTTCAGTTCGCGCTGGTTTGCACGGCGATCAGCCGCAGATCGACACCACCACGCCGAAGGATCCGGACCAATGAGTTCCGCACACACGCACCATCGAAGACGAACCGCGATGTTTGCGCTTGTGCTGTGCGCGGCCTGCGTGGTTGCAGCCGGTTGCAACCGGGCGCCCGGCCTTCCCGGACCTGGGCCGGAAGTGTTGCGACCCGAGCAGATCGTGGATTTCCCGACGCTCTACAAACAGAACTGCGCCGCATGCCATGGAGAGAACGGCAGGAACGGCGCCGCCATCTCGCTTGCCAATCCGGTGTATGTGGAGGTAGCTGGGGAAACTCGTCTACACAACACGATTGCAAACGGCGTGGCGGGCAAGCTGATGCCGGCGTTTGCGCAAAGCGCAGGCGGCATGTTGACGGATAGGCAGGTCGCGGCGCTTGCGCACGGCATTGTGGAGCAATGGGGAAAACCGGCGCTGCCAGCGGGACAGATTCCTCCGCCTTATCAAACCACGCTTGCGGGCAATGCCGAGCATGGGCTCGCGGCCTACGGCGTTTTTTGCGCGAGGTGCCACGGAGCAACGGGTGAAGGGGGGCCGGCCGATGGAAAAATGATTCAGGGAAAATCAGGTCCTGGTGAATCAAGAAGCGGCTGGCTGGGGTCGATCGTCGACCCGTCGTATCTGGCGCTGATCAGCGACCAGAATCTGCGCAGCGTTCTCATCGCAGGTCGGCCCGACGAAGCCATGCCGGATTGGCGCAGCGATGCAGCGCAGCCAATGACCGACCAGCAGATTACCGACATCCTCGCCTGGATGGCGTCGAAACGCGTCGCCAATCCCGGCCAGCCATATCCGACACTTCCTCACGCGGAGTGACGGGACGCCGAGAAAGTCAATGCAGTTTAGAGAAAAGACCAACGCATGGAGCAGGGCGCAATGAACGAGAGTGAACCGAATTCACAAAACGAGCAAGCGATACAGGACGGATCCCGCGGCGCCTCCCGACCGGGCCGGTCACTCGCGCCGTGTCTTTCTCTTCAAATTGTCTTTGCTGCTGAATGGGGCTGTCGGTGCGGTTCTGGCCGTGCCGATTCTCGGCTATTTACTCGGCCCCGCGCTGAAGAAAAGCACCAATGAAGATTCGTGGATCAATCTTGGTCCGATCGGGGATTTTCCCGAGGGCGAAACGCGGCTGGCAAACTTCCGCAACCCGGTGACTACGGCGTGGGATGGCCAGACTGGCGATATTCCCTGCTGGGTCCGCCACATTTCGGGCAACGATTTTCAAGTGTTCGCCATCAACTGCGCTCATCTCGGCTGCCCGGTGCGCTGGTTTGCACAATCGAAACTCTTTCTCTGCCCCTGCCATGGCGGCGCTTACTATGAGGATGGATCGCGCGCCTCCGGGCCACCGGAGCGCGGCCTCTTCGAATACTCACACGCAATCGTCGCCGGCAGCCTGATGATCCGGGCCGGCAAGATGCCGACGCTCGCCGCGCGCAACTGCGCCCAGCCGGCACTCACGCAGATTCAGGCAAGCACTTCGACGTCGGCGACTGCATCGAAGCCTGACGAAGGTTCGATAAAGAGGAGCAGCTCATGGCCGGCCTGAGGCAGCGCGCAGTTGATGTCTACAACTGGTTCGAGCAGCGGCTCGGACTGGGTGCGCCTGCAATTGAAGCGGCGGAACACGAGGTGCCATCGAGCACCTCAAGCTGGTTTTATGTCTTTGGCAGCGCGGCGACGGTGATTCTGGTTCTGCAAGTGGTCACCGGGATTCTGCTCGCTCTGGTCTATGCCCCTACTGCCAGCCATGCGTGGACCAGCCTCGAGTTTCTCGATCACAATGTGAGGCTGGGCTGGTATCTGCGCGCGCTGCACGGCTGGGGTTCGGATTTCATGGTCGCCATCGTGCTGATTCACCTGGTGCAGGTGTTTCTTTTCGGCGCCTACAAATTCCCGCGTGAACTTACCTGGATCGTGGGTGTGCTCTTGCTCCTGCTGACGCTGGGCATGGCGTTTACGGGGCAGGTTTTGCGGTTCGATCAGGATGCCTACTGGGGGCTCGGCATCGGCGCTTCGATTCTGAGCCGGGTGCCTTTCATCGGCGGCCCGCTGGTTGATTTGATGCTCGGCGGCCCCATTATTGCCGGCCCAACGCTCTCCCGCTTCTATGCGCTGCACGTCTTTGTCATTCCCGGCATTCTGCTCGGCTTGGTCGCATTGCATCTGCTGATGGTAGTAAGGCTGGGCATCAACGAGTGGCCAATGCCGGGGCGCCTGGTGAACAAGAAGACGTATGTGCAGGAGTACCACAAGCTCACCGAGAAGACCGGCATTCCCTTCGTGCCCGATGCGGCATGGAAAGATGCGGTGTTTGCCGCGGCGATTGTGCTTTCCATTATGGCCTGCGCGTTCTGGTTTGGACCGTTCGGGCCCACAGGCCAGCCCGACCCCACCATCATTGAGACCGCGCCCAAGCCGGACTTCGCCTTCCTCTGGATTTACGCCGTGCTGGCCTACCTCCCGGTCAATCTCGAAACTCCGGTGATGTTCATTGCGCCGATTGTGGCGATTTGCGCGATGCTGCTGTTGCCACTGCTCTTTGGCGAGGGCGAGAAGCACTGGTCGCGCCGTCCGGTAGCTGTGCTGATGGTTGCCGTCATCGCGGTCACCCTGGGCGCATTTACGCGGCTGGGCATGTATACGCCGTGGAGCCCGGTGATGAACGCGTGGAGCAGCGATCCGATTCCGGAGGCGGACTTGAAGGACCGCACGCCGCTGGAACGCGAAGGCGCGCTCGTGCTGCAGAACAAGCAGTGCCGCAACTGCCACTCGATTGGCGGAGTGGGTGGGATGCGCGGCCCTGCCCTGGACTCGGTCGCATCACGCATGACCGAAGACCAGATGATTCGCCAGGTGCTGCAAGGCGGCGGCAACATGCCTGCATACGGGAACGCGCTCAATCCCTCTGAGACCACAGCCCTGGTGCATTTCCTGCTGACGCTGCGCGGCGGCAATCTGACGCCGGCCATTGATGCCTCGCGAAAGATTGCGCTCACCAGCGAGCACATCCCGTCGGAGCAGCCCGCAAAATCCGACGGGCCCTAGCTCTCCGTTTACCCTTAATCAATGTCTCCCGCATCCCAGGCCATCTTCGCTGAGTGGTCGCCGCCGGTGTTCCTCACGACGATGGTGGTGCTGAGCGCCATCATCTACATCCGTGGATGGTTCGCGATTCGCAGGACCAGGCCGGCGCAATTCTCTGCAGGACGGCTTGCGGCGTTCCTGCTCGGCGTGGCCATTCTCTGGCTGGCTATCGGCTCGCCCATGGACGGCTTTGCCGATGCGCTGCTGAGCGCCCACATGGTGGAGCACCTGCTGCTGATGTCGTTCGTCCCGCCGCTTCTGCTTCTGGGCCGCCCCCAGGTCCCCCTGCTGCGCGGCCTTCCACGCGTAGTGACCATCCACCTGCTGGGCCCTTTGCTGCGCATGAAGGTGCTGCGCCAACTCGGACATTTCCTGATCACGCCAGTCGTCGCGTGGTTAGCGATGAACCTGATCTTTCTGGGTTGGCATGTGCCGTCGGCCTACGATTTCGCTCTCGAACACGAGCGCTGGCACGACTTCGAGCACATCTGCTTCCTCGGCACGTCATTGCTTTTTTGGTGGCCGGTTATCCGCCCATGGCCAACCAGCGCGCGCTATCCCGGATGGGCGATGCTGCCGTACCTGGTGGGGGCGGACATCGTGAACACGGCGCTATCGGCCTTCCTCGCCTTTTGCAACAGGCCCCTCTACAGCTACTATCTTCGTCGCCCAAATATCTTCGACGTGTCTCCCATGGCGGATCAGGTCACAGGCGCAGTGATCATGTGGGTTGTCGGTTCGCTTGTTTTTCTTATCCCGGCGATATTCATCACCGTCAAGCTTTTGCAGCAGGACTCCAAACCGCGCGTGTAATTGGCCGGATTGACGAGACAGCGTGAGAGGTTGCGGAGAACCGGATGGGCCGATTGAACTCAGGCTTCCGCCTGGGACTCGGAGATGGCGGAGAATTGAGCCGAATCTTCCGGTGGATCCTCTTCTTCTTCAAAATCCTGCGGACACTTGATCAGAAACGCTCCCCGCATAATGAGTGGAGTAATGAGCGTGGTGAGCAGAACCACGGTGACCATGACAGCAACTTCGGGCTGCTGAAAGATGCCCGTGCTGGCCCCCATGGCGGTCACAATCAATCCGACTTCACCGCGGGAGATCATGCCGCAACCGACGCGAAAGCTGCGCACCGTCCCCATTCCCATGCCCAGCGCGGCCATGCCGCAGCCGATAAGCTTGCTGATCACGGCAATGATGAAGATGACGATCAAGAGCAGCCAGTGGCCGCCCAGCGCGCGGAAGTTGCTGGAGAGCCCGATGGAAACAAAGAACAGAGGAATAAGAAGTCCGTGGCCGATGGCGTAAAAGGTGCGCTCAATCAGGGTCTTTAGCTTCGCGCCGGCGAATACATAGCCTAGTAGATAGGCTCCGGTGATTCCGGCAACGCTGCCCAGCCATTCCGCGCTGACTGCGAAGAGAAGCACCAGCCCAAGCACGCAGCTTGTGACGGCTTCATTGGCGTCGAGCTTACGAAAGAGCCGCATCAGAGGATCGACCCAACGCTGGGCAGCTCCGTAGGCGACAACAAAGAAGACGCTCACGCAAACGGCAATGATGGACATCTGCACGACGAGTGGATGAAGCGCAGCCCAGGAGACATGCTGCTGCAGCCATCCTGAAAGCATGGGAGCAACCCCGAAGGCGCTCGCCCCGGTAGAGCTGCACGAGGCCGCAAGAAAGGCCAGAACAAACAGCCCCATGACATCGTCAATGACCGCAGCGCCAAGAATCACTGACGCTTCGGGCGTGTTCATCTTGCCCGCATCCATCAACGTGCGCGCGGAGATCGATACGCTGGTTGCGGTCAGCGCTCCACCGAGAAAGCAGGCGGTGCTCCAGGGAAGGCCGAGGAGATGTGCTGCGCCTGCACCCAGAAAGAACGGCCAGATCACGCCCGATAGCGCGACGAGGAACGCAGTGGTGCTGGCCTCGCGCATGCGGTCGATGTCAGTCTCGAGCCCGGCGATAAACATGAGGACAAAGCCGCCGATCTGCGCGAGAAGCAAAAAAGCGTCGGCCGCCGGCGTACCGCTGAAGAGGCGCAGGTGAAGCATGTCGATGCAGCCGGGGCCTGCCACAACGCCCACCAGCAGCTCGCCGAGAATGGCTGGAATTCCGAAGCGCGTACTGATGGACGCGACGATTTTCCCTGCTGGAAGGAGTATGGCAATCAGCAGCGCCAATTGCAGAGTTGCGGGCATCCTCTCCTACTTGGAACCGGCCAATGCGGGTGCACTGCTCTGGGGTGTGGACTTGCGGCGAAAGCGAAGCACACGAGGAAGCAAGCCGGCATAGCCACCACGCTCGATTCCTTCCCTCCGCATGGTGCGAATGGTGGCCGCCTGCCTGCGTGCGAGTTCCGACTGCACATCGTTATTTGCCAGCTGCGCTGCAATCTCGGTTTGTTCGGCCGCTTGATCGCAGATGCGCAAGCGCATCAGCAATTCGCCAAACTTCAGCCGCGCAACAAAGCATTCAGGAGCCAGAGCAACAGCCTGGCGCAGTTCTTCCATCGCTTCCTGCGCTTGCAGATCAACGCAGAGCGCCATACCGAGCAGCACGCGGATTTCGGGTACATGAGGCGCTAAATCAACCGCGCTGCGCAGGTGGGCAATCAAGTCTCCGCGCTCCTGCGGCTGCAGCACACGGGGGTCGCGGAACATCCGTTGCAACAGCTTTGAAGCCTCAGGACCGACAGCCGTGGGCAAAGCCAGTGGAGCCTGCACAGGAGGAACGAGAAACATTTCTTCTTCGTCAGAATGAGCGCGATTAGAAACCATTTTCATGAAGAGAACTCCAAGGGGTCGATCAAAAAATGGGGCAGCAAGGCTTTGGCAGAGATTGCCTTGCTGCACCAGGAGAATGCCATTGGCAAACTATGCGACAAATGCATGTTCCGCAGTTGTCATGAAGTCCGGCTCCGGACGGAGAACGAATTCCGGATATCCGAGTTGACCCATCTCGGGGAGATCGAGGCCAGCAACCTCAGTGGCTGCAGAGACGCGCTGACCGAGGATGATATCCAGGATCCAGTTAAGAACGAAGCTGAAGGTGAATACGAAGCCGACCAGAGTCGCACAGCCAACAATCTGCGCCACCAGCTGACTTGCGTCTCCATAGAACAGGCCTGTGACGGACCCGTTAACGCCGTTCCAGGCCCCGCCATAGTTGCTGGTGCCGTCGGCAAAGAAGCCGATGGACAGCACACCCCAGAGCCCGCAGGTCCCGTGCACCGAGACGGCGCCGACCGGATCGTCGACCTTGAGGTAATTCTCAACAAAGGCGCAACTGATGCAGACCAGGACGCCGGCAATGAAGCCGATGACGGCAGCGCCAAAGGTGCTGACGAAGCCGCTGGGCGCGGTAATCGCCACCAGGCCCGCCAGGATGCCGTTGCCGCTCATCGAGGCATCCGGCTTGCCCTTCACCACCCACATATAGAGCAGCGCGCCGAAGGTTGCAGTGCAGCCCGCGAGCATGGTATTCACGGCAATCGAACCAATGCGTAAGTTGCCGGCGGCAGAGGCGCCCAGCGTGCTGCCGGGGTTGAATCCGAACCAGCCGAAGGCCAGGATGAAGCAGCCGATCAGCACCGCGGAGATGTCGTGGCCGATGATGGCATTGGCCGAGCCGTCGCGATTGAACTTGCCGATTCGAGGGCCGATGATCATCGCCACAGCCAGAGCCGTCAGTCCGCCGACCGCGTGCACCACGCCCGATCCGGCGAAGTCGCAGTAACCCTTGCCGAGCCCCAGGTTGACGCCGAGTTGCGACAGCCAGCCGCCGCCCCACGCCCAGTTGCCATACAGCGGATAGGTGAACGCGCCCATCAGCACCGACGAAACAGCAAAGGCCATAAACTTCCAGCGCTCTGCGCAGGCGCCTGTGACGATGGTCAGCGCCGTATCCATGAAGACCATCTCGAAGAGGAAGATGACCATCACGCCGACATCATAGGTATGCCCGGCGAGAAACATTCCGCATTCGCCGAAGATGCCCCAGTGAGTTCCGAACACGGTGAGCATATGCTCCGTGTTCAGCGACTGTAACCCGCCGAGATTCCCGTTGCCGGCCGCGCCTCCCATCTGGATGGCGAAGCCTATGATCCAGTAGGCAAACAGCCCGCACGTGTAGACGAAGAAGTTCATCATGTAGGTGTGGTTGGCGTTCTTCACTCGACAGAGGCCCGCTTCAACCATCGCGAATCCGGCCTGCATGAACATGACCAGGAAGCCGGTGACCAGCGTCCAGACAAAGTTGATGGCAATCTTGTTCTGGCCGACCTGGTTGCCGACATCGCCAAGGGTCAAGCCGACCTTGGCATCGGCGACCGGCACGTCGCTCACAGTGCCGGTGATGGCGCCGCCGGGATCGCCGTTGGCAAGAGTAGAGGTTGTAGGCGCCTTTGAGAGGGCGTCTTTCAACTCGGCAGCCGACGCGGAAGGTGCAGCGTCAGCCCGAGCCACAGTCGCTGCGCCTGCTGTCAGAAGTATCGCCAGGGCGCAAGTCCAAGTTGCAATGCGAGCAATTCTCATCGATTGAGCTCCAGGGTTGGGTTGTTCATCGCCAAGAGAGATTGGGGAATAGAAATCAAGCTTTCCAGATGGCGTTCTTGTTGGCCGCGGGAGCCAGAATGTAGAGGATTCCGGCAATTGAAATCAGAAATCCCAATGTCGAGGTCACCAGGCGTCCGCCAACGCTGGCCGAGAGGTGCAATCCGAAGAGGACAAACAGCCAACCCCCTGCCACAACCGCAACGCCGATCAGCTTCATCACCGCTGGTTGCGCGCCGGCGGCTATCTTGCCCTCCTCCGGCTTGATTTTGAAGAAGTAGACCAGGGAAATAATGAGAACGGCCAAGCCGATAAAACATGCCAGCTTGCCGCTGCCGGTTTCGAAATAGGCGATTCCGGCGCATGTCGCCGTAATACCCGCCATGAAGAGTGTGAATGCCTTGCCCTGTGATTTTGTTGCTGCCATAACTGCCCTCCTTGAACCGATTTATGAATCTCAAACACAAAAGACACTCGTACTGCGCAATCCGCATGCAAAGCAGCGGTGGGTCGCCGCGTGTTCGCGCCAACTTAGGAGAGGACTTCAGGAACAACCTACCGGCATACGGTCGATGCTTTCCAGCACTCCCTCAGCCATCGTGAACCGAAAACCACAGAGCATTGCGCGCATGGCGACTGAGGCCACTCGCAAACAAACTTCGTTGGTGCGATTCACGCTGCCGGTCATCACAAGCTCGGGCAAGTGATCGACGCCGGCGCGGAACATGCGCAGTTCAGCGTTGTTTACCCCTGGGAACGACTTGAAGACGATGTCGCGCAGATTCAGTGCATCTCGCAATGCCTGCAGAGTCTGGTTTTCTTCGGCCAGGTGAACGGGCAAATCGACGTCCCATGGATCACCCGCGCGCATCATCCAATCGCATTCCACCGCATCCCCTTTCCACTCCAACCGCAACAGCTTGATTGGCTCACGCGAAAACTCACCAAAGCGCAATCTTCGCCGCGCTCGGATCAGAAATTCGCCGGCATCCAACAGCTCCTTCATGGACGATGCAGCACCCCCACTGAAGTCTTCTGCGAAGGCAATGCAAGAAAGACAATGAATTGAGTAAGCGCTGTGAGCTCAGCGATGACGGGGGCGCCCAACTGTTGGCGCATCACAAAGAGCAGGAGAACCATGGCGAACCACTGCCAGCGCGTGCGGCGCAAACGTTCCAGCCTGTCAGTCAGGACAAAGAGCCTTTGCGGAGCGAGGCCGTGAACGGACGGCGCCTCGGCCCGAGCGCGAAAGCAAGCGATTGCGAAGAATGACGATAGCAACACTTCAACGAGCAGCGCCTGAGTTCCCATTTCCCCTCCGCGAACTTGAAGATGATCTCTCCGGCTGGGTAAAGATGCGCCGGTAAGCAGATTCCTGCGAGTGAAAGCTGAAACGGTGCGGGTCAAATGTTGGGCCGCGGTTCAATTGCAGAGAGTGGACGCTGATACAGCGATGGCATCATGTCTGCGCGCTTGCGAGACACCCGCACGACCTGGGTTGTCAGCTGTTGCCGTTCAGTATGGTGTCAGGCTAGAACTCGCGAGCCGAGAATACAATCTATGCTTTGGTATAGTCAGAAGCCCTAAAAATAAGGACGATATAAGGATTCATCGCGGAATTGGCTTCGCTCTGCTTATGCCGGCGTCCCCGGCCACGAAGGCTCCTTCACCCGCTCGCACATCCTCACCAGTTCCGCCAGCGAGCCGGCTTGCATCTTTTCCATCATGTGGCGGCGATGCAGCTTGACAGTGATCTCGCTCAGATTGAGCTCACCGGCAATCTGCTTGTTCAAGAGGCCTGCCGTGACCATCGCCATCACTTCGCGCTCTCGCGCCGTGAGCGAGTCGACGCGCGCGCGAATTGCTTTGAGAATTCCTTCTTCTTCCCGCCGGAGACGGTCGAATGCGAACGCCTGCTCCACCGCACGCAGCAGTTCCTCCTTTTGAAACGGCTTGGTAAGGAATTCGATGGCGCCGGCTTTCATAACTTTGCGGACCATCGGAACATCGCCATGTGCGGTCATGAAGATAATCGGGATTTGTATGCCAGACTGGCGCAGCCGCTCCTGCAACTCAACGCCGCTTATCCCCGGAAGGCGTGCATCAAGGAGCAGGCATCCCGCCATCGCCTCTGACCAATGCGCACGAAATCCTTCCGCCGTGAAGAAACATTTGGAGTTGATCCCCACGGCTTCAAGCAGGTTGCAGAGCCCTTCGCCAATCGACGCGTCGTCGTCCACGATGAAGACGGTTTCGCGCGCTCGCATTTCGTCAGATGGCCTGGTTATCATGACTGCGCCCGCACCGTGAATTGAAAAGTTGCGCCGCCCCGATTCGAGTTGGCGGCCCACAGCCGCCCCTGGTGGGACTCGACGATGCTGCGGCAGATCGCAAGCCCCATACCTGTGCCATGCGGCTTGGTGCTGAAGAATGGCTCGAATATTCTCGGGGCAATCTCGGATGCGATACCCGGCCCATGGTCTTCCACGGCCACCAGGATCTCAGTGTCACTGCGCTTTTCTGATCGTATCGTGAGCTCGCGTGGGCCGCGCACAAGCATCATTGCGTCCATTGCGTTTGTAGCCAGGTTCAACAAGACCTGCTGGATCTGCACAGAGTCCATCTCCAGACGTGGAAGATCGTTTGCCAGGATGAGCTTGATCGATACATCACGCCTGATCGCTTCATCCCGCAGAAGCCGTGTGAGGGCCTGAATCAGGCGATTCACATCGGTCAATTCCCTGACATGGGGTTCCTCGCTGAAGAGGGCGCGCACGCGGCTCACAACGGAACCGGCACGCGTGCTTTCCTGCACGATCTTCTCCGCTGTCCTCGAAGCCTTTTCAAGATTTGCCGGCTTGGTTCGCAACCACTCTAGGCAGGCATACGCATGAGTTACAACCGCCGTGAGCGGCTGGTTCAGTTCGTGCGCAATCGATGCGGCCATCTCCGCCAGGCTCAGCGTGCGCGAAAGCCGCGTCAATTCGTCCTGCGCGCGAAGCAGGCTCTGCTGTGCCTTGTGTTGCTGTTCGACGTCGATGTGGATGCCATACCAACGCGCGATCCGGCCATCTTCAGCGCGCTGCGGAATGCTGCGCACGAGGAACCAGCGGTATGCGCCGTTCGCCCCTCTGACTCGCGCCTCCATCTCAAACGTCTCTCCGCTTGCCAACGCCGACTTCCATTCGCGCCGGAACATCGGCTCGTCTTCAGAATGAAGAGCGTTGAAGAACGCGCCCTCGTTCAGCGTCTCAGAGTGCATGCCGATGTAATCGCACAGGTGATGATTGCAGTATTCGATTCGACCCGCGGCATCTGCCCGCCAAATCTGCTGCGGAATGGCTTCAGTCAGCAGGCGCAGCTGGCGCTCACTTTCCTTGATCTCAAGGTTGGACCGCTGTAACTCGATGGTGCGTTCCTGCACCTTGGCTTCAAGCTGATCGCGCGCATCTCGAATGGCGTTTTCGGCTCGTTTTCGCGCGGAACTGACCACCGTGATGGCAATGGCACACACGATAAATGCAGTCAGGAAGCTTTGAGAATCCCTGGTCAAGGACATTGAAAACAGGGGCGGGACAAAGAAATAAGTGATGAGAAGGGATGAAAACGTGACGGCCAGAAATCCAGCGATGATGCCGCCGAACCAGGCGCTGCCCATGACGGCGCCAAAGAAGAGAAAAACGAACGGGTAGGCAATAATGTGCTGCAACGGAAAAGCCCACAATAATGCCACCAGCACGAAGCAACCCGCGATGGCGCAAGGCTTCAATCCGTATTCGAACGTCCACTCGGAGAGGCCGGCGGTCTTTGCACCCGTCATGCTGGCATGATAAACCCCGTTCGAGATTGAGCCGCTCCAACTTTAGGGCAGGCGGAACGTTGTCAATTCCGGCAAGTAGCGAGGCGGGTAACGAAACCGGGGGGACAAGGGAACTCCAGTGAGAAGACCCACGCCAACCGTTGTTGCGACCTGCAAAGAGCGAGGGGTAGACTTACTCGGATCGTTGAAATCCTCAATCCATGCGCGCCAAAGCGAATTACTTTTTCCCGCCGGCGAGCTTGTCCTTTCTTCCGCTTCATCATTCGAGGTAAAAAATGAAGTATCTTGCTTTGCTGATTCTTGCGACCGCGTGGATTGCAAATGCGCAGGAGTATACCCGCGGCATAGGCGTCTATCCCGGTGATCCCAAGGAATACATGGGCCCAACATTCGTAGTGGAAGGCAGCACCTATCGCAACCTTGCGCTGCACCGCCCCGCGTATCAGTCCAGCGCCTACGACTACAATCTGACCGCGCAACTTGTCACGGACGGCATCAAGGATAGTGCCCTGCCGCGATGGTTAGTGACTTCGACGAGCGACGCCGGCGTGTTGAGCAAGGATGAACGCGAGGTATTTCTGGATGGCAATGTGACCTCGTCCATTGATGTTTCTGGCGAGAACCGATGGGTCGAGTTTGATTTGAACGGGGGCGGCGAGAGCCCGGAGATAGATCGCATCGACCTCTATCTCCGTAATATCTCGAGAAATGATGCGACCGGCAATTGGACCTATATTGTGTCGGGATCGGACGATCATGTGAGCTGGACAGAACTGGGGCGAGCGAGTGGGAGTGATTGGCCTGCGATGAATTTCTCCGGGCCAAGCTTCATGCAGCGCATTCCGCTTACCGCGCCCTCGCGAAACCACTTCTACCGTGTGCAGCTTTCCGCAGCCAGTGTTCCGGCGCTGGGTGTGGCTGAGTTGGCGCTGTTCGACAAGAACCAGGAAGTGCGCGTCGCGGGGCCGAATCACTTTACCAGCGCCTGGATGAGCGCGGGCAGCGGTGACGAGTGGGTCTACGTGGACCTGGGAGCGAACTGCAGCTTCGATCGCATCGTATTAGCGTGGATTCAGCGCGCCGCGGAGGGAGCCATTCAGGTTTCAGACGACGCTGCAACCTGGAAAACGCTGCAACCTCTGCCAAGTGCCGGCGGATCAAGCGATGACATACATCTGAGCCACCCGGCGCGCGGCCGCTATGTGCGTGTCCTGATGACCAGGCCTGAAGCTCCAGGGAAAAACTATATCCTGAGCGAACTCGAAGTGTTTGGACGCGGCGGACCTGTTGCGGTTCCCAAGCCTGCGCTTGCAGCCGATCCAGATCGCACGCTCAATCTTGCCGGCGGGAACTGGCGCGTCCAGCGGGCGTCGCTTGTGCTGGCCAACGGCGAACAGATCGCCGCGCCGGGATTTTCAGACAAGGATTGGATGATTGCAACCGTGCCGGGAACGGTACTGACCAGCTATCTAAACGACGGCGCCATCGCCAATCCAGATTTCGGCGATAACCAGTACGCCATCTCCGACTCCTTTTTCTGCGCGGACTTCTGGTATCGCGACGAGTTCATTGCGCCTGCGGTGGAAAGGCCCGGGCAGCATTTCTGGCTGAACTTTGACGGCGTTAACTGGAAGGCGGAAGTGTATTTGAACGGTCAGAGGATCGGGCGCATCGATGGCGGGTTCATGCGCGGGCGCTTCGACGTGAGCGCGCTGATTCGCCCCGGAACAACGAATGCGCTGGCAGTGCGAATCATTCGCAATGCGAATCCTGGAAGCACGAAGGACAAGGAAGGCGAAACAGTGAACGGGGGTGCACTGGGCCGCGATAACCCAACCTTCCACGCATCGGTGGGATGGGACTGGATTTCGACCATTCGCGGCCGCGATACAGGCATCTGGAACAACGTATCGCTCAGCACCAGCGGCAGCGTCACCCTGCAGGACCCGCTGGTCACCACGGCTTTGCCGTTGCCCGACACCAGCCATGCTGATGTGATGATTGAGGCGACGGTGCAAAACCACGAGGGCCATCCGGTATCAGGAACCTTGCGCGCTCAATTCGGCAAAGTGACGGTTGAAACGCCTGTCACGCTGGATACCTTGGCGACGAAGACCGTTGAAATGTCGCCCTCAACCTTTCCCGCATTGCGGCTGGCCGACCCCAAACTATGGTGGCCGGTTGGATATGGTGAGCCGAATCTCTATCCTGTCACGCTCGAATTCGTCATCGACGGTAAGGTTTCCGATACAAAGTCGTTTGCGACAGGCATTCGCCAATTTACTTATTCAGAAGATGGCGACGTGTTGAAAATGTGGATCAATGGAAGGCGATTCATCGCCAAGGGGGGCAACTGGGGATTCTCCGAATCGATGCTGCGATATCGCGCGCGGGAGTATGAAACAGCTCTGCGCTACCACCGCGATGAACACTTCAACATGATCCGCAATTGGGTGGGGCAGACCGGGGACGAGGCCTTTTACGACGCCGCGGATCGCAACGGCGTGGTTGTGTGGCAGGATTTCTGGCTCGCCAATCCGTGGGACGGGCCCAACCCCGATGACAATGATCTTTTCCTCAGCAATGCCAAGGATTATCTGTTGCGCATTCGCAACCACGCTTCGCTTGGACTTTTCTGCGGACGCAATGAGGGCTTTCCGCCGGAGCCGATCGATGAGGGCTTGCGCAAGCTTGTGGCAACGCTGGAGCCGGGATCGCACTATATTTCCAGCTCCGCCGATGGGCCGGTGAGCGGGCACGGTCCTTATCGCGTGGAGCCCCTGAGGTATTACTTCGAGCACGCACCGGAAAAGTTCCACAGCGAGATGGGATCGCCCAACGTGGTCGAGATGGACAGCCTGCGCCGCACCATGCCCGAGTCCGCGATGTGGCCGCAGGGCAGCCAGTGGCTGCTGCACGATTTCTATCCGAAGAATCCATTCAAGGATGCGGTTGACCAGCAATATGGCGGCGCAACCAACATTGCCGACTGGGTGAGCCTGGCGCAATTCGTCGATTACGACGCGTATCGCGGCATGTTTGAGGGGCAGAGCAAGAACCGCCTTGGTCTCCTGATCTGGATGAGCCACCCGGCATGGCCGTCGCTCCTATGGCAGACCTACGACTACTTCTTCGATACCGACGCAGGCTATTTTGGCGCGAAGAAAGGCGCTGAGCCGCTGCACATCCAGTGGAACGCAGCCACCGATGCGGTGGAAGTGGTGAACTACAGCGCGGGCGATCAAACGGGACTGACCGCTCATGCTGAAGTGCTGAACATCGACGGCTCCATGAAGTGGCAGAAGACCGCGGACCTGGACAGCCGCGAAGACAGCACCGTGTCGCCGATTCAGATGGAGTTTCCCGCAGGGCTGTCGCCGACCCACTTCATCCGGCTGACCCTTTCACGCGGGAGCAAGGTGCTCTCGTCCAACTTCTACTTGCATGGTGTTACCGAGGAGAATTTCCAGGGGATTCGCAGCCTGCCTCAGGTGAAAGTGGAAGCGAAGGCTCACGTGAAACGCCATGGTTCGGAATGGCTGATCACTGCGGAACTGCATAATGTTTCGGCTGCGCCAGCGCTGATGGTGCGCGTGAAGGCGGTGCGCACGAAGTCGGGAGATCCGATTCTGCCTGCTCTCTACGATGACAACTACGTCGCGCTGATGCCGGGTGAACGGAAGACGATTCACATTCAGCTTGAGAATGCAGACACCCGCGGAGAGCGTCCGCGCATTGTCGTCGAGGGGTACAACCTGGCGTTGCCGTAAGCGACCCGAGACCTTTGAACAACCTGCACTTCTGAACCCTGGCGCTGACGACCCACCGTGCCCTGCGACCCTTCCCTGCTTCCCGATAGACCTCTGATGTTTCGCATCGCAATCATCCCCTGACAACCTTGGCTCCTCGGCGCATTTAGAGCGTGTCAGTTCACGCACAGTGTGTGTGGCGTGACACGTCCCATCCCGCCGGTCATCCCTATAAATCATTTGCTCTCAACGACATTCGATTGGCTGTCGGCTTGCACATGGTCAGGGCGCAAGCAATTGAGCAACGGTTTCGGGGGATGCGATGACGGCTTTCAATCTGAGCAAATTGGCAATGGCGGCGGCGATGGCAGTTCTGGCAGGCGAGGCAGTTGCGCAGAGCGCGGTGAATCCCCAGCAACCGGTGGTTGCGACGGCGACGGCAAAGCGCGTGATCGTGGTCAGCCTTGAAGACCACAAGCTGGCGCTGGTGGAAGACGGGCAAGTGAAGAAGGTGTATCCGGTGGCGGTGGGCAAGCCGTCGACGCCAAGCCCCGTTGGAACCTTCACCATCGAGCGGCGCGTGATGAACCCGACTTACCACCATGACGGCAGGACGGTTCTGCCAGGCCCGGGAAATCCGGTGGGCACGCGGTGGATGGGGCTGAGCATCCGCGGATACGGAATCCACGGAACCAACGAACCCAAATCCATCGGCAAGGCTGCTTCGCATGGGTGCATCCGCATGGCGAAGTCTGACCTGGAAGAACTTTATGGAATGGTCAAGGTCGGCGACACAGTGGAACTGGTGGACCAGCGCGATGAGGAGACGGCGCAGTTGTTCGGCGGCGGCCATAAGCCCGCGACAGCCACGGTGATGCAGCCCGTGCTCACGGCGCAGGTCGTCCCAGCGCCGGCAGTTCCTGCGGATGAGCCGACGCCTTCAACCAGCGATGCGGCGAAGAATGACGGCGCGCCGGTGGTGCGCATAGCGGTTGGAGGTTCGTGGTAAGGGAGAACGGCGATGACTCTGCTGACGGATGCGATGGGCAGTTTGGGTGCAGTGCTGCTGCCGGTGGCGGCGGGGTTGCTGCTTGAGGAGATGACGTTGGGAGGGCTGGTCCGGCTACTGCTGGCTCCATGGCCGGGAACCGGGAAACGAAATGAGCACATCCACAACCAAAAGGGAGAACGAAAATGATCGCACTGAAGATGTTGATGATGGTCGCGGGAGTGCTGATGCTGGCTGCCGCGGTGGCGATTCCGCTCTATGGACTCTGGCTGCGCATCCAGTATGCGCGCCGCAAGACCGGTGCGGACGAAACGATGTACGGCGAACCTGCAGTTGAACCTGAAGAGATTGCCTGGCGCGGCCCGCTCGCCCTGGCGATGGCGGCCTGTCTGCCGCTGCTTGTCGCGGGCAGCATTGTGGTTGTGCCCAGCGGCATGGGCGGCATCCGCATCAGCCAGCTTGAGGGTACGCTGCCGGGAACGCTTTATCCGGGAGTGCACTTTATCACGCCTCTGATCGATAGCGTGCAGATGTTCGACCTGCGGGATCATCTGTTTACTGCGGGGCTGGTGCAGGAAGGCGTGAAGTCCACAGCGCAACGGACCGGGCTGGACGTGCAGTCGCGCGAGGGCCTCAACATCGGTCTGGGCGTGACGGTGCGCTACAGGCTCGACCCCAACAAGCTGGCCAGCGTGCAGGCGCACCTGCCTCAGCCCGCGGACAAGGAACTGGTGCCGCCGGTGGTGGCGAGCGCGTGGCGCGAGCTGGCGCCTGCCTACACGGTGCGGGAAATCTTCAGCTCAAAACGCGAGGAAGTGCGCTCCAAGGCTGCGGCAATCATCACGCGCCAGCTTGGGACCGACGGCATCATCGTCGAGGAGGTCATGCTCTCGGACATTCAACTGCCTGAAGAGTACGCGAAAGGGTCTGGAAGGATTGCTGTTGAAAGAACAGCAGGACGACCAGATGAGCGTCGACACCGACATCCAGCAGAAGCAGGTGAAGATTGCCGAGCTGCAGGCCGAAGCCGAGGCCGTGCAGAAGGTGAAACAAGCTGAAGGCGACGCGCAATCCAAGGTCGTGGAGGCCAAGGGCGAGGCCGATGCCATGCAGTACACACTGCCGCTGAAGCAGAAGCAGATTGAGCAGAGCAAGCTGGAAGCCGAAGCGCGCAAGGAAGCGACCATTGAGAATGCCGATGCCGACGCGCAGGCCAAGGTGATCGACAGCAAGGCCGAACTGCAACGGCGCAACCTGCTGGCGGACGCGGAAGCGAGCCGCATCCGTTTGATCGCCGCTGCCAACGCGGAACGCATGACAAGCGAAGCCGCGCTGCTAAACAAATCCCCGCTCCTTATCAACAAGATCATCGCCGAGCGGCTGTCGGACAAAATCCAGGTGGTGATGGTTCCATCGGATGGAAAGTTCTTCTTCGCCAACGACGTCTTCAAAAGCATGGCGAACACTCCGGTGGTGAAGCAGGAGATGGACAGCGAATCGGAGCCCGATTCGAAACCAGGCCACTGAGGTCGACTCTGCGGGGCGGGAGGCTTCGTCTTCCGCCCCGCAGGACCTTCCAGTGCAAACGAGCGCTGATACCGCTAACCGGGACAGGCGGCTTGAGACAGCGCCAGACGATATAATCCGCGCAAATGACATTCGCATAAAAGGATGAAGGCAATGAGGCTGGCAGGGCTAATTGCGGTTGTTGCAGGCGGGCTGATGGGGCTGGTTGCGCTTGCCGCGCCCGCTCCGAGCCCCTGGGACCCGCCCGCTGCCGCGCTGGCCGGCGCAGATTGCCGAGCTCCTCGGTCCGGGGCAGGCCCGCCTCACGATTCGCAATCTTTCAACAGTTCCGACGGACGATGTTCCCGCCATTCGCAAACTAATGGAGCAGGACCTGAAGGCGCATGGCGTGACGGTGGCGGGCGAAGAAAGCGCCAACCTCATTCGCATTACATTGAGCGAGAATGCGCGGGAGCGCCTCTGGGTAGCCGAAGTGGCCGAGGGCAGCGAGACTCGTGTGACGATGGTGCATCTGGCGCTCGACAGGCCGCAGGCAACCGTGCCTTCAGGCGGAATCATGCTGCGGAAGCAGGTAATCTTCACTTCGCGCGAACCGCTGCTGGCAGCGCTCGAGACGCCAAACGGACTGGTCACGCTGGAGCCGGAACAGATTGTGATCTACGCGCACGCATCGGACGGATGGCACGAGCAGAAGCGGGTCGGCATCGGCCAGAAGCGGCCAATTCCGCGTGATCCGCGCGGCATTCTTCTGGGAACGGCAGATGGCACGGGGTTTGAGGCATGGCTACCGGGGACCCGCTGCATGGGCGGCTACCAGCCCGCGCCGTCAGGCGACTGGCAGGTGCAATGCGTGGAGAGCGATGATCCGTGGACGATTGTGCAAGTGAACGGCACGGGGGACTCCGCTCCGCTCAAGGCCTTCTACAACGCGGCGCGTAACTACTTCACGGGTGTTGTGAATCCCGGCCTGGGTGTCGACCTGCCTTCGTTCTATTCCGCGGCATTAGTTCCGCGTCCAGTTGGTGGCGCCGCACTGCTGGTCAACGGCATTGACGGAAAGGTGCAGCTCACAGAGAACAACGCGCTGAAACCTGTGACCGGCACGCGCGACTGGGGCAGTGATTTCGCAGCGCTGCAATCGGCCTGCGGTGCGGGCGCGCCGATCATTGCCTCCAGTTCGGGTGAGGCCGCGAACGACAGCTTAAGGGCATACGAGTTGCCCGCGAACGAAGCTATTCCGGCCAGCGCTCCGCTCGCCATGATGGGGGCCGTGATGCAGATTTGGACCGCGCCGGACGGCAGGAGCGTTGTTGCCGTGGTACGAAACACGGCGAATGAATACGAGGTGGACCGTGTTACGGCGCTTTGCAATTAGCTGCCTGATGGCCGGGCTTGCGCTTTCGGCTGCCGCCCGCACCCGCCCTCACTACGGCGGCACATTGCACGTTGAGATCGAGGGCGACCCGTGGCAGCGTCCAGGCGGGCTGCCTCGGCGGTTGGTTTTTGACGGATTGACGAGGCTCGACGCAGATGGAGTTGTGCGCCCCGCCCTTGCGGTGCAATGGGAATCTGAAAGCGGCGATCATCGCTGGCAGTTCCGCTTGCGCCCCGGCGTGCATTTCCATGACGGAACCTCTTTGACTTCGGTGAACGTCGTGGCTTCGTTGAACCTGTCGTGCAGCGACAATTGCCCGTGGACCGCTGTTCGGGCAGTAGGGTCCACGGTGGTGTTCACCGGCGACTCGCCCATGCCGAACCTGCCGGCGCTGCTTGCCGGCGGCGACTTCCTCATTTCGCTGACGATCACGGCCGATGGCAAGACGCCGAACGGCGCCATCGGCACCGGGCCATTTCAGCTCACGGGCTTCAACAATGGCGTGCTGACCTTGGCCGCAAACGAGAACTCCTGGGAAGGACGTCCATTTGCGGATGCGATTGAGATTCGCGTGCATCGGCCGGTCCGCGACCAGTGGCTTGATTTGGGAGTTGGACGCGCCGATGTGGTCGAAGTTCCCGCTGAACAGACCCGGCAAGCCCAACAGCAGCGGCTCGACGTTGTTGTTTCGCCGCCGGTGACTCTGCTCGCGCTGCAGGTGGCGGATACAGGCGCACTGGCCAACCCCGCACTGCGCGCGGCCATTTCACTGGCTGTCGACCGGAGCGCCCTGTTTAACGTGATCTATCAAAAGCAGGGCGAAGTTACTGCGAGCCTTCTGCCGCAGGCGCTCACGGGATACTCCTTTCTGTTTTCCACTGACCGCGATATGAACAAGGCGCATGAGCTCCGCGGGGGTCTCACGGTTCCGCCGCTCACCCTGAGCGTAGAAGGCAACGGCGCAATGCAGTTGGCAGCGCAGCGGATTGCCCTCAATCTGCACGAGGCGGGATTCAACGTGCAGGTGGTCGGCGCGAACAATGCGCAGCATAGTGATCTGGTTTTGCGCAAGCTGCCGCTCGAAGGCGGAGATTCGGCGGCGGCGCTCGAAGCACTGTTGCGCAGCGCGGGACAGACTGCACCCTCAGTCGAACAGGGCCCCGACGCGCTGTTCAAGGAGGAGCGCGAGTTTCTTGATCGCCACACACTGGTTCCTCTGTTGGACCTGCCCTGGGCCTACGCGATCGGTGGCCGCGTGCGCGATTTCCAACTGAACCCCGATGGGTCGCCGGACCTTGCCGGCGCTTCGCTGGAGGACGCACCGTGAGCCTGCGTCAAAAACTGCTGCTTTTGTTCTCACTGACCGTTGCGGCGGCAGTGGCAGCGGTCGCGTGGACTGTGCTGCTGCGCATCCGGCAGGTTTTTGAGCAGCGCGATCAGGAGGAGACTGCGCTCTTCGTCAGCCAGTTTCAGCGCGAGTTTCAGCATCGCTCTGCTGAAGTGGCGGCGGCTGTGGACCGTCTGGCCGCCAGCGATCGGTCGCGGGCCATGGCCTTTGAACTGGTTCAGTCCGGCGACGCTGCCCCCTATTTGACCGAGGCGCAGGCCATGGCACAGGACGCGCAGTTGGACTTTCTTGAGATCGTGGGTCCGGATGGAAACGTCGTGAGTTCAGCGCAATGGCCGGCTCGGTTCGGCTACCCTGAGCCCGCCGCGGCTGCGACGACGCAGGCTTCCTTTTTAAAGCGCGAAGATTTGCCCGATGGATCGACGGCGCTTGGCCTCTTTGCAGTGCGCGCGATTCACGGAGCGGAGCCCGCGGTCCACCTGGTCGGCGGCGAGCGGCTTGACGAGAGCTTTCTCGGGGGCCTGCCGGTTGCCCCCGGTATGGCCGTGGGCCTTTACAGCGATGCGGGCCCCAACGCGAATAACAGCCAGGATGCGAGTGGAGCGAACCAGACCGCAGGAACCTTCGATGCCAGGCGCCTGGTGGGCGCCAACGGCGATGTGACCGGCGCAACCCGCTATCAGGCTTTGATCGAAGCGGCAAGCAAAAGCGGACTACAGACGAGCGCTCTGCTCTATCTGACCGATCGGCGAGAGGATAGCGTGAATGCGACGGCCATTCCTCTCAAGAATGAAGCGGGAACCGTGTTAGCGGTGCTCACCGTGGCGATCTCGCGTGCGGGCATGGTGGAAGCGGAGCAGCACATTCGGGCCATCGCCTATGGCGTTGCGGCTGGAGGCATTCTGCTCTCCGTCGCTTTCAGCCTTTGGATCGCGGCGCGCGTCTCGCGGCCCATCGAGGAACTGGCGCGCGCAGCCGAGGAGGTGGCCGGCGGTAATTGGGGTGCGCGGGTGCCGGAACGCGGCCATGATGAAGTGAGCGTGCTGGCGCGAAGTTTTAATCACATGACGAGCCAACTGGCCAGCCAGCGCGAACGTCTTGTGCAGAGTGAGCGCGTCGCGGCATGGCGTGAACTGGCCCGAAGGCTGGCGCACGAACTCAAGAATCCGCTCTTTCCGTTGCAACTCACGGTCGAAAACCTTGTGCGGGCGCGCCAACTGCCTGAGGCGGAGTTCGACGAAGTCTTTCGCGAAAGTGCGACAACCCTGGGCATGGAGATCGCAAACCTTAAAACGATCATTGGCCGCTTTTCCGACTTCAGCAAGATGCCCAGGCCGGAACTGGAGCGCGTCGACGCAAAGGATTTAGTAGCCAGGGTCAATTCGCTTTACGCCACTGCGGGCAGCCAGGGCAGCGCCAGGATTCATTTCAAAACTGACATCGCCGATGAGCCGATGCCGCTGATGGTTGATCCTGAATTGCTGCACCGCGCGCTCTCGAATCTGGTATTGAATGCAATGGACGCGATGCCCGATGGCGGCAAGTTGACCATCTCTGCGCATCCGAAGGGCGAAGCCGTCGAGCTTCGCGTGGCCGACACCGGAGAAGGACTCACTCCCGAGGAATGCGAGCGGCTGTTCACGCCATACTACACAACCAAGCAGCACGGAACCGGGCTGGGACTGGCCATTGTGCAGTCGGTGGTGGCTGACCATGCGGGCACAATTGCCGTGGAAAGCCGCGCGGGCGGCGGTGCAGCGTTTATCATCACACTGCCGAAGGCCGATGCATGAGCGCAAAAGCGAACATTCTGATTGTCGACGACGAGGCCAACACGCTGGCCTCTCTGGCTCGCGCATTTCGCCTGGCCGGGCACGAAGCCGTGGTGTGCGACAACGCGGCTCGCGCGCTGGAGCTGGCCAAAACGCAGCCCTTCGACCTGATTCTGAGCGATGTGGTAATGCCGCGCCGCGACGGGCTCTTACTGCTTGAAGACCTGAAAGCTGCCGGTGTGACAGCTCCGGTGGTAATGATGAGCGGGCAGGCCCACATCGAGATGGCGGTGCGCGCGACACGCCTGGGCGCGCTTGATTTTCTTGAGAAGCCGCTGTCGACTGAAAAGCTATTGGTGACGGTGGAGAACGCGCTGAAGCTGACGCGCCTTGAAGCGGAGAATCGCGACCTGCGCACGCGCGTGGGCAAGCATACCCTGGTCTACTCCGGCGAAGCGATGCGCCGCGTGATGGCGCAAATCGAGCGCGTGGCGGCGAGCGAATCGCGTGTCTGCATCTATGGCGAGACGGGAACGGGCAAGGAACTGGCGGCGCGCACGCTGCACGAGAAGAGCAAACGCTCTGCGGGGCCGTTCATCACGTTGAATTGCGCTGCGGTTCCGGCAGAACTGATCGAGAGCGAGCTTTTCGGCCATGAGAAAGGATCATTTACGGGCGCAGCGCAGCGCCATACAGGCAAATTTGAGCAGGCGCATCGCGGCACCTTGTTCCTGGACGAGATCGGCGACATGCCCGCGGCGATGCAGGCCAAGCTCCTGCGCGTGCTTGAAGAGGGCGAGGTGGAACGAATCGGCGCGGACAAACCTATCACGGTTGATGTGCGCGTGATCGTCGCAACGCACCGCAACCTTGAACAACTCGTCGAATCCGGCGGCTTCCGGCGTGACCTTTACCACCGCGTGGTCGTGTTTCCGGTGCAGCTGCCTCCGTTGCGCAATCGGAGCGAGGACCTGCCCGCGCTGGTCGAGCACTTTGCATGCCAGGTGAGCGCTCAGAACGGGTGGAAGCCGATTCCCTTCACAACGGGTGCGATTGAAGCGCTCAGGAAGTATTCCTGGCCTGGAAATATACGCGAACTGCGCAACGTGGTGGAGCGCCTGTTGTTGCTGGCCGGCGATGAAGTGGACGAGGAGGCGGTCCGGCTTGCGCTGCCTGCCGCACTTTCGCAGCTGAAAGCGGACGCCGGGAATCCGGCGCTCGACGCAAGCGGGACTTTAGCGCAGCGTGCGCTGGCCTTCGAACGCGCCACCGTCTTGTCGGAACTCGAGCGGAACGGCAGGCAAATCACTCGCACCGCCAAGGCGCTTGGACTTGAGCGCAGCCATCTCTACAAAAAATGCCAGCAGTTGGGCATCGATCTTCAAAATCTGCCAGACCACGATTAGGCGGCCGAGAGCACCGGGAGGGCAAGACGCTTGCCGAAATGGAGCCTGGTCGGCCGTATGAGACCACAGCTGTCAAAATCTGATGCGGACACACTAATGTTTCCTAGGTAGAATGCGATATGCCGTCGGCACGAAATGGGTCAGAGACAGGATCATCCTCGGCGTCGCACATGACGCTTCCGGTGGTCTGCATTGTCACCGCAGACGATGAGTTTCTCGACGTGGCGACCCCCGAACTGCTGCCCTGGTTCAGGGTGGCCGTCCGTGGGAACTATGACAGCCTGGCGCGATGGACTCGAGAAGCGCACGTATCCGCCGTGGTCCTGGATATTGACACCCAGGGAGAGGAGCCGTACGGCGGCCTCGCCGTCCTCAGCGAACTGCGCAAGTTGAACGAAGACTTCGTCCTGATTTCGCTGAGCCGGGCGCGCACTCGGTCGGTCGAGAAGCAGGCACTTGGCGCCGGGGCTGATGCGCACTTTCGCGATCCGGTTGATGTGGCCGAATTGCGCATCACGCTGGTGGACGCGCTGCGGCGGCGAAATGAGGACGCGGAGCGCAGGCAGATGCGCCAGAAGGCGCTCGAACTGAGCCGCTTTCAGGATTTCATTGGCGTCAGCGAGCCGATGCGGCTTGTCTACGACGCAATTCAGCAAGTCGCCGGCAGCAACATCAACGTACTGATCCGGGGCGAAAGCGGCACCGGCAAGGAGCTGGCTGCTCGCGCAATAGTCGCGCTCAGCCGTCGAGCCAGCAAGCCATTCATCCGGCTGAACTGCGCGGCACTGCCCGAAAACCTGATCGAGTCGGAGCTGTTCGGCAGCGAGCGCGGCGCGTTTACCGGGGCCACCGAATCGCGGCCGGGCCACATTGAACTGGCCGATGGCGGCACGCTTTTCCTGGACGAGATTGCGACGCTTACGTTGCCCCTGCAAACCAAGCTGTTGCGCGTGCTTGAGGATCACCAGGTTCAGCGCCTGGGCGGACGCACCCCGCGCAGAATCGACTTCAGGCTTATCTCTGCCACCAACGAGCCTTTGGAAGAGATGGCGCGGACGGGGCGTTTCCGTGAAGACCTCTACTATCGGATTCACGTCATACCCATTCATCTTCCACCGCTGCGCGAACGCATCGCCGACATATCGCTTCTGTGCGAACACTTTCTTCAAATTCACTGCGGGGCGAATGGCCTGCCCTTGAAGCGTCTCACCGCCGATGCGCTGTCTGTGCTGGAGGAACATACCTGGCCGGGCAATGTGCGGGAGCTTGAAAACCTGATCCAGCGGATGGTGGTCACCACTCGGAGGGACGAGATTGACGCCGGAGATCTGCCGCCCCGCGTCCTTGCCCAAAGCGTCGCGGCCCAGGAGGCCATCCTTCTCCCCGCAGAGGGAGCCGACTTTGACGAGCAGATTCGCCAGTTTGAAGTTGCTTTGCTCACGACTGCGCTACGACGGGTCCATGGAAGCAAGACAGCCGCCGCACGCCTGCTGCAACTCGACGTGCAGCGCATGAAGTACCTTTGCCGGAAGTACTCTCTCAACGATTGACAGGTGAATAATTAATCCTTATTGGGTTAATTTTTCACCCTTCAAGCGAGTTGGCTCTGCGCGTCAAGTTTGAGCTATTCCAGTAACATCAATAAAGTCCAATATATAAGAGATTCTCTAGCCGTTTCCTGAGTTTGGCATCCGAGGTGCACTATATAGGGCGCAGGGCGAAAATCAAAAACCCCAGGAGAGTCGACCATGGCCATCACAAAGAAGTCTCTGATCAGCGGAAGTTCCTCCACGAAGTCCACCACCAAGAAGGCTGCCAGCAGCAAGATGGTGACAGCACGCGTTTCGGCCGCGAAGGCCGTCACAGCTCTCAAGTTTGCAAAGGCAACACCGCTGACCGGCAAGCGCATCATTTTCTAGGCACGACTTCTTCGTGTCAGCACCAGCCAACACTCTTAGATAAAGAACGAGCGGCGCACTACTAAGCTAGCGCCGCTCGTTCTTTATTGAGTCGATCATCAGCTTGATTCACCCGCCCCAATGCGGCTCCTCTTACAGTTGAACCGGGCTAAAACTCACCACACATGTGCTTTGACGAGGTTCAGAGCAACAATCAGAATTCGTTCGGCAATGCTGCGCCGTTCCCCAAAAATCTTTGCCTGGCCCGCAATGCCAAACTTTGGAGCACCTGCCGTCGCCGGCAACGTCATGCGGGAGCAGTAATAGACCGCCGACTGAATTCCCTTGTAATCCTGCTGCGCGATAAGTCCCCCGGGAAGAGGAACGGCATCGCCCCCGGGAGGCGCGAGGGACATGCGCAGGACAGAAAACCTTCCGGGCAGAGCGAGAGCGACTTCAGCGCCGGACCGAATGCGGTCGAGTTCGGGAGCCGGGATGAAGACCCGGACGACGGGCGGCCCGGCGTCGGCGAGGGCAAGCAGCGGCTGTCCTGAGCCGACGTCCTGATCATCCAGCAGGCTGGGATCCTGGGTAAGGACTGTGCCGCCGGTCGGCGCGGTCAGCACCAGGGAGGATTGCGCTTCGCGGCCAAGGCTGGCTATATGTGCGGCTCCGCCTTGCTCCGCGGCCGCAGTGCCGATGCTCTGGCCCTGAATTTGCGAATTGAAGGCATGGAACCTGGCGCTTTCTGTCTGGGCCGCGGCAGTGGACTGCAAAGAGGCCGCCGTCAGGCTGCTCATTCTCAGGAGCGGCTGTCCCGCACGAACAGTTTCCCCCTCTTTCACCAGCACGGAATCAACGCGTCCGTCGATTGCTGCATAGACGGTGTGCGAGTGCACGGGCTCAATCACGAAGAAGGCGGTTTCGCGGTCTCTCCAGAGCGGCAGGAACAGGATGGCAGCGAGAGATGCAATGACGAGGGTGTGGGCCGAACGCCAGCGGAGATCGGAACCGAATCTCCGCGCCCAAAACTGCCTTAAAACTTGCCGCAAGCGCGCGGAGGCGCGACCGGAAGATGATGAATGCCAGCGCGCCTGCGGGAATGAGTGCGAACTCCGCCATCCAGTGTGAAGCGATGTTGAAGGTGAGGCGAACCACAAAGAGCAAAAGAAGGTAGCTGTAGGCTCCTGAGGCTAACGCGTAGGCCGCGAATAGCAGAACGCGCCGGCGAGGAACGATCGGAGTCTCAACAGGGAGTCGAAGGATGCGGCTCTGGAACCATCCGGAAAGAAACGCGGTTGACCTTTCCTTGAGGTCGGGAATCTCAATCAATTCGGTGAGGAAGTAATAGCCATCGAGCTTGATCAGCGGATTGAGGTTGATAAGAACAACCGCAATGCCCGTAAGCAGGATGATCTGGTACGCAAAATCGTGCTGCCACTGGCCCGTCAGGGTATTCGACCAGACGATCATCGCAAAGCCGCAGAGGATCATTTCAACCCAGATGCCGGCAATGATGGTGACCAGCCGCTGCACCTTGGTGGCGGAGATCCATACCTCGGTTACGTCCACATAAAAGCAAGGCGCAAGATAGAGAAACATAAAGCCCATGCTGTGAACCTGTCCTCCGTAATGCTTGCAGGTGAGGCCATGGGCTGACTCATGCAGAAATCCGAGGATGAGAAAAAGAAACCAGAACTGCGCAAGGTCCACTACGCTTTTGCGGGTGAAGTTGTAGTAAAGCGCGATGTCGGGGCCAAGGGTGTTCCATTGGGAGACGAAGACCGAAGCTTCAAAGACGAAGAGCAGGACCGCGGCGAGCAGGAACCAACGGTTATAGACAAAGCTTCCAACGGCTCGGTCGAGCCATCCAAGATAGCGATCGGGATCCCATGCGGAAAAGCCGATATGAGCAAGGTCAACCTTATTCCTGCCTCTGCGTCCACGCTGTGCAACCAGCTTGTCGCCGAGAGCGAGATTCTTCTCCTGGGGAGTCTTGTACCAGAAGTTGGAATCTTCCATGCTCTCGGCGAAGATGCGCGCTTCTTCCGCGCTGAAATGAGTGCCGGTTTGCGCGCCGAAGAGTTCGGCGATCTCCTGATAGGACCGAATGCCGTCAAAGAGCTGTGCGAGCTGCCATTGGCTGGGCGTAAAGCGAAAGAAATTGGCCCGATCCCGCTGCAGGACGCCAACGACAGGTTCACCATCGAGAATATCTTCGCGGACAACGAGCTCCGGGTCGAGACGCGGAAGACCGCCGCGCTCAAAGCGCGACCGGGGAATCTCGGGAAGCGCGGCGTCAAGTGCTTCACTTAAATTCATGGCGCGAGTCGGACCTGCATGGACATTCCAGGTTTGAGCAGTGGCGATGGGCGAACCACCGTGCCGATCACCTGCACGCTGCCGCTTGCCGGGTCAACCACGGGGCTCACGCGCAAAATGCGGCCGGTCTGCCGCAGGCTGGGGTAATCCGCGGTCGTCAGCTCAAGCGCCTTACCGCGTGAGAAGGCGGCCATAGAGGCTTCGGGGACCGTGAAGAGAATGCGGAGTGGGGCTTCCGCGGTAATCCAAAAAAGGACATCGCCGGTTTTGACCTCCTGCGCGAGGCGCACGGAACTTCGCCCCACCACCCCGCTGAACGGCGCAACAATGCGGGACTGCTCCAATTCAAGATTTGCTGTCTTCAGGTCTGCTTCGGCCACGTTCTCTTCATCGTGGAAGTGGTTGACCTCAGCGACGGTCTCATCCACCCTGTACTTCGCGTGCTCCCAGGCTTCCTCACTGATGATCTTTTCGGCGCGCATCTGATCTGCGCGGCGCAAGTCAGCCCTGGCGGTTAGCTCTTCTGAATCCCATTCGCTCGCCTGCGCATGAACTGAGGCGATGCGAGCCTTTTGCGATTCGCATTCCGAGCGCAGAACGCGATCGTCCAGCATGGCCAGCAGCTGGCCGCGCTTTACGTGGTCGCCAATCTGCACGGCGATTTGCACAACGTTGCCATCTCGTTCCGCGGCGATGTCGGCTTGTTGGTCGGCGACGAGTGGACCAGCGGTCGTGAAGGCCTTTGGATCTTGACTAACCGAGTGGCGGCGACACCGAGGATGGAGGCGCTGCAGAAGCTGCCACGGGCGGCTCAGATGGACTGGCGGTGGCGGCCTGTGCCTGGGGGTGAGAGTCGCATCCGTCGGCGCAGAACAAAGCGAGCGCAGCCGTCATAATTGCAGCGGCATAGAGATGCGTGGGGCGGAAAAACTGCGTATTCATGCCTGTCACCAGCCAATCCAATACCACAATGTCTGCCATATCCAAAGCGCCGGGCGGCGGAAAAGGACATACCCGGCCGGCCGCCAGCCGATAAAGATCTTTGCGCGGCCGGTCATCCCGGCGCGGAGAGTCGCATCCAGATTGGGCAACGGAACTTCGGCGGTGAAGGTGCGTTCGCCATCGCCCGCCTGCGCCTCTGGGCTGATGACTGCAACCGGATCGTGCCAGGTGCGCTGCGGATAGCTATCAAGCTTGATCGCCGCAGATTGGCCCGGGCGAAGCAGTACTGCGTCGCGTTCCGGAACTGCGATTTGGAGCACTGCCTGTGAGAGATCGAGTACCTGGGCGAAGCTGTCGCCGGCAACCAGATGCTTTCCCGCGGCATTTTGCAGGTTGGGTGTAACAACGACGCCGTCAATGGGAGAGCGGAGTTGCGCGTTGTTAAGCCGGGATTGTGCGCGCTCGACCTCTGAGCGAAGATACTCGACCTGCGCGCGATCCGCGCCGGCCTGGGCGGCTCCGCGCGCCAGATCGTTCTCCATGACAAGCGTCGCCGCGTGATATTTCGCATCGGCGGCGACCAGGTCCGTCCGCCATTCCCAATCGTTCAAAGCGCCCAGCACCTGTCCGGCGGAGACGCGCTGTCCTTCATGCGCATAAACCGCCGTCACATTGCCGTCGACCGGCGCGGCAATGGTGACCAGGTGTTGCGGTGAAACAACTGCATCGCCTGACACGCGCATCGGCAACGGACAAAAAACGAGGACGAGCACGACCTCAAACGCCAGAGCAGCATAAGTCAGCCGGCGGCTGCGACTGGTACGCATCAGGGCGTGCTTCTTGTGGAGAAGAGGCTCAAGCAGACTGATCAGGGGGACTTCGCGATAGAGCATCGCATTGCGAATGGCCACGGTTGCCTGCCCGGCAAGCACCTTGATCATTTCGACGTGCGGCACGTCGAGAAAGTCAGGATGGCTGCTTTCATAAAGCAGCAGTCCAACACGGCCCTGGTCGTCGGCGAGCGGAAGGGCATAGAGGGCACGGTAGCCCGTCTCTTCAAAGTAGTGAAGCACCGCCGGCGGAAGATCGACCTTCGATTTCGCGGCGGGCTCCTCACTCCAGCGAAAGTGTTGCAATTCGGATTGAGAAGAAAGCCAGCGCATCAGGCCATTCAGCCGGTCCACCTGCACATCCCCAAGAGGGAGGCTCGACATGCCGGAGACGGCCTTCAACTGCAGACGGCCGCGGTGATCCAGCGCAATCGCGCAGCGCTCATAGGGAAGCACGTTCTGCGGACTGTTGACGATGATCTGAAGAAGGCGGTCAAGCCGCAGGGTCGACGTGATCTCAGAGCTTACGCGCACCAGCGCTTTCAGAATTTCCAGCTTCCGCTCTGCAAGCAAGAGGCTGGCATTCTTGAGCGCGCTGCTGATGGTCTCCGCCATGGAAACAAGGAAGAACTGGTCATCCTCGTCGAAGGGGTGATCTTCCCTGTTGATGGCTTCGAGCACGCCGACCTCGGCGTCGTCCTGAAGGAGCGGAACCAGCAACGCATTCCTGACCGGCGAAATGGCGTCTTCTTCCTTGAGTGCTGCATTGCGTCGCGTCAACCGTTCGTCGGCGTCGTCGGCGATGAGGAGCGGCTCACCTTCCTCAGCCATGTCCGCAACATAGCCCTCTCCAGTCGCTTGCGTCGTTCCAATCGTCACCGTAGCGTCTTCACCGCAGCTCGACATCAGGCGCAACACTTCTGCGTCAAAGAGCCATAAGTGAATTGCCTGGCAAGGCAGCATTGCGAATGCCTTGACAGGAATCATCCCAACGACCGCGTCAAATTCCAGGGTCGAGTTCAACGATTTCTCAAGATCGTAGAGTTGCGACATCCGGTGAACGGAATCAAGCAGGGACTGGCGCTGCTGCTCGAACTCCTCCCCGGCCAGAATCGCGGGCGAGGCTAATTGGACAATCGAATCGATCTCTGTCAGGTCCTGCGGCCGCAATATTGCAGAAAAGGTGAGTATCTCGATGGCGCCGATCAACTGGTCGCCGTTCACCAGGGGGAGATACGCAAGCGATGCGATGGAACGCGCAACATGAAGATGGGAATAATCCTCGCGCCGAATCATGCCTGCCGCGTATATCGTTGCCTGGTGCGAATCCGAAAGCAGCGGAGCAATGAGGCGACTGCTGGCCGGTATTGAGGATCTTTCAATCGAGATTTCCCCGGCTCCACCGATGGCCGTCCAGCTAGATTCCCCCTCTTCATCCACGAACCGGTGAACGGCGCAGGCACAGTCAGAAAGGCGCTCGACGATTGCAGACGCGATGAGCGACGCGCGCGTGGCTATATCGGACGCGGCCAGAAGCTGTGCTGCAATTGCAACACCAGCATCGTTTAAGGAGGACATTGTCATGCTGTGAGCTGCTCCAGAAATGCCTTGCTTGACAGGGAATCTCTGTGTATAGATTCTGGAGTAGTTGGAGCCTAGCAAGACCGAGTTGCTATGTAAAGCAAATTTTTGCAAGACGATAGGGGCAAACATGGATCTCGATGTCAAGCAAAGCGGCAACATCTGTATCTTGAAGTTGAAGGGGCGGTTCGTGGGCGGAGAACCCGTGGGCCAGTTCGAGAATTCGTTCCAGTCCGCGCTTGCCGATGGGCATATTCTCCTGATCGTCGATCTCGAGGCTGTGCCGTATTTGGACTCTTCGGCCATCGGCTCCGTTGTAAATGCGCTCAGGCTGTCAACCAAGCTGGGAGGCAATGTAAAGCTGGTCAATCCAACCCCTTTTATTTCCAAAACGTTCAAGATGGTCGGAATCCTGAACCTCTTCACCGTATATGGATCGGAAGCTGAGGCCGTGGCGGCATGCGGCAGCGACTGAGGCCTGCCGTATCGCTCGATCCGCCCGCCGGATCTCTTTCCACATCCTGCAAAAATACATTCACCCGCGAGTCGGCCTCGCCCGCGAGCCCCTGCCGGGTCTAGAATTCTCGTGTTCTTTAACAGCCGGAAAAGTCGAACCCGGAAGAGCCTGCTGCTTCAACCCGGCAAAATCAACCCGGAGATCGATGAGCGCAACTTAGCCGTTTCTTTCGGGAATCGGAGAAATTGAACGGATTCAAGGGGATCAAATCGATGAAAACCACACTTTCTCGTCGCACCTTTATCGCATCGGCAGCAGCTTCGATGATTCCGTCCGCTCTTGGACATGCGCAGCCGGGGTCCGGCGGAGTTCTTTCGCTTTTTGCGGATGACACTCCGTCCCGCAGCGCCGAGCAGGCAGCGTGGAAGGATGCCGGTGTCATCGACCTGACCCGCTCCCCTTTCGCAAAGCTGAAGACGGTTCCGGTGAGGGCCGTCTCCATCGAGGAGGGATTCTGGTCGAAAAGGCGAAAAACGAATCTGAATTCGAGCATCCCTACCATGCATGATGAGCTGGTGGCGCACGGACGCATGGACAATTTCCTGCGCCTTACAGGACGGTCAGACGAGCCACAGAAGGGCCCGGTGTATTCAGACTCGGATATTTATAAGTGGACCGAAGCAGTTGGCTTCGCCTTGCAGACGGCAGATCAGCCGCAACTCCACGAGACCACAGAGGCCATGATTCGCGCCGTCGTCGCATCTCAGGAGCCCGGCGGATACTTGAACACCTACTATGTCGGAGACAAAAAGCCTTTGCGCATGTTGTATCCGACCCAGGAAACCGGCCACGAGTTGTATTGCATTGGGCACCTGTTGCAAGGCGCAATTGCCTATTATCGGGCCACGGGAGACCGGACTCTGCTCGACGCCGGCGCCAGATTCATTGACCAGTTCCTGCTTCCCAACTACGGACCGGGCAAGGACCAGAAAGCGATTGTCGCCGGACACCCGGAGATCGAAATGGCTCTGATCGAGCTTTATCGAACCACCGGTAAGCGCGATTACGTTGAACTTGCCGGCTATATTCTTCACGGAGATGACAGGATTCCCCTAAGGCCGCAGCAAATCACCTATATGTTCTGCGGAATTCCTTTCACTTCGCGAACCAGGCTGGAAGGGCATGCGGTTCGCGCGATGTATGCCTGCTGTGGCGCCACCGACTACTACCTCGAGACCGGCGACCCGGCCTACTGGAAAACTTTGACGGCGCTCTGGGAAGATCTGACCGCGCATCAGCTCTACGTCACGGGCGGCGTGGGAGCGCGTGAGGCCGGCGAAGCGTTTGGCGATGCCTACGAACTGCCCAACGCGCGGGCCTATGGAGAGAGCTGCGCCGCAATCGGCAACATGATGTGGAACTGGCGCATGCTCGCGGCCTCCGGAGAGGCCAGGTTCTCCGACGTGATTGAACGCGCGCTGTATAACGGCATCAATTCTGGAATGTCTCTCGACGGCACGACCTACTGCTATCGAAATCCCCTCGCTTTCGATCCTTCAGGCAATTCTGGCGACCGCCACGATCCAGAAGGCCAGATTCGCAATCCGTGGTACGACACGACCTGTTGCCCGCCCAATCTGGAGCGGACTTTCGCCTCGCTGCCGGGCTACTTTTACAGCACCAGCTCCGACGGAATCTACGTGCACCTCTACGACAATTCAGAGATGAATTGGCATCTCCACGATGGCACCGGCCTGGCGATCAAGCAGGAAACTGATTACCCCTGGAGCGGCGAGGTGAAGATGACCGTGAGCCCCGCGTCGCCGAGCGAGTTTGTTGTGTACGTTCGTATCCCGGGCTGGTCAACGAAAAGCACCGTCGCAGTGAATGGCAAGCCGATAAGCGGCGTGGAGTCCGGCGAGTATCTTGCAATTCGCCGCCTCTGGTCAGCCAACGACAAGGTTGAAATGAGCTTCGACATGACCACTCATCTCTTAAAGGCAAACCCCGCCGTCAACGACGATCGCGGGAGAGTCGCATTCCAGCGCGGCCCGATCGTCTTTTGCATGGAGAACCCGGACCAGCAGGACACCGCCGGAAAGGTCAGCCTCTTTGACTTCATGGCGCAGCTCAATGAGGGAACAACTTCGCGCTACGATCCGAATCTTCTGGGTGGCGTCATGGTGCTTGAACATCCGGGCACCATCCGGCGCCCGCCGCCGGATCTTGGGCTTTACTACCCGGCAGCTGAACCCGTAAAGGCGGAAGAAAGCCCCGCGAAATTGCGGTTGATACCTTACTATGCCTGGGCAAATCGCGGCCCCGCCGCGATGCAGGTCTGGATTCCGTACAAGCAGGCATAGGCGCCTGCTTGAAAAGCTCGTTGTGCGACGTCACCCGTACCTGGCCGATCGCGGGACAACAGGATCACTTCGATTCGCCTGTCGTGCCCAGCGCGGCATGAGGCCAGCCACCGCCCCATGTAAGGGTTGAAATCTGCAGCGCCGGTTTGCCGGTATGGGCGTCGTAGGCGTGGAAGACAATGATGTCCCCTTCCGGTCGCAACAGAACCGATTCCCCACCCGGACCAAGCCATCTGGAATTGGGCGAGAGCAGTTGCGTACCGCCGCCCTGGAGCATGGGCTTCTCTTCGGCGTCGACGTAGGGCCCGGTCACGCTGCGGGAGCGGCCCACCATGGTGCGATACGTGCTCTTCGTCCCGCGGCAGCAGAGGTCGAAGGACACAAACAAATAGTAGAAGCCGCCATGGTGAACGACGAAGGGAGCCTCGATGGCCTCCCAATCCGGCGGCAGACCCGGCTTGGCCGGCGCGGCATCTTCGGGTTTGGCGCGGGCGGCCAGCGAATAAAGCTTGGGATCGGCGGTGGAGGGCTTGCCGGTGACCGGGTCGATGCGCCGCATCTTGATTCCGCCCCAGAAACTGCCAAAACTCAGCCACGGCTGCCCATGCGCATCCAGCACAATGTTGGGATCGATAGCGTTGAAATTGTCTTCGAGAGTCGACTTCAGAACCAGCCCCTCATCGCTCCAGTGATACTTCGGACTCTTTGGATCGAGGGTGGTGTTGGTGAGCAGCGCGATGCCGGACGTGTTCACGCCGAAAGCCGAATACGCATAGTAGAGGTGATATTTCCCCTGAAAGAAAGAGATGTCCGGAGCCCACAGTTCCTTGGTCGTTGGACTGGCCTTATGAATCCAGTCTGGAATCTTGTCCAGGACGTGGCCGCATAACTTCCATTCAACCAGATCGTTGGAACAGCGAATGGGAAACTGCCCCTCGGCGGGATTCGAGGTGGTCGCGTAAACGTAGTAGGAATTCCCTTCCCGGCCGATGGAGGGGTCGTGCGTGATGGGATAATCGCCAGTCAAGTGAAGCGCCTTTGGCTCCTGCGCCTGAACCTTGGGAAGCCAGGGTGCTGTGGCAAGAACGGCAGCCGTAAGCAGGAGTTCAGCGCGAAGCAGACTCGTCATGGTTCTCTCCATTCGGGATTGCGTTGGTAGAGGAAATTCACGCCCGCGACAAAACAAAGCGGAGTATAGACCTCTGCCACATCTTGGTGTCAATTCGGTATACGATTTCCCGTTTGATCCGTGCATCTTCAAGGCGTGTGGAATCAGCAAAGAAGCGAACGCGGCCGTGGCGCTGCCAGCCCGCTGCTCCCGACGGAAAAACGTCATAAAGTAACCGATTACTCGTTGACAAGAATCAGCCCATTACGACTATACTTCTCCGCGCGGCGATTTTTCCCCTGCTCGAAGCTTTTAATCGCCCTCCAACGGGTCAAAAGTACCCCGTTTTCGTTTTCACCAGTAAACGATTGCCTGGTCGAAATGACCGCAAACGCTGCGTTACACCTGGACACAGCTCGGCATGGACGAAGACAACCATCAACTGTGTGAATCGTGGGAGAACATGGACCTTGGTTCCGCGATCGACATCACCGTCACCCCGGCTCCGCACGCGCGTGTGCCCTGTCGCCTCCGGCCTTAGCTGAGGTCGGCCATTTTGCGGACGCAAGGACCAATGCTGCTGCACGGCAAGAAAACAGCCCTTTAACCGGAATACGAGGAGTCACTTCCATGGCGCACCCCGCCGCAGTTTCATCCAGACTTTCAGCGCAATCATCCGCAGCGCTCCATGCATCACCAGAAGCGCAGTCGCAAAGGCATGATCACTCACTCACACAAGGAGGTACTACCGCGATGAGAAAGACCATTGGTTGGTTGAAAACGCTTTTTACCTTGTCGGCGCTGTTGATGGGGATGCGCGCGATTGCCTGGGCTCAGACCGACATGACCGGATACTGGAAGTTCAGCGTAACCGATGGCGGACTCAACTACCTGGAGCTGAAGCAAACGGGAAACGATATTTATGTGAGCGGGCGCAGTGGCATGTCAAAAACGCCATTGGGCACGCTCCAGGGTGGCAAGCTGCACCTCGAAATTCCGGCCCCGTTTGGCCCTCCGAATCCCAATCGAGTCACCATCTACGATGCCGTGGTCAAGGGTGACAAGTTTCCCGCAACGAAGAAACAGCCAAATCGCGAAATGCTCAGCGGAACTCTGCAACGGGTGACGAAAGAAGAGGCGCATCCGGAGCGTCTTCCCCTGCCTGAGCTGCGCGACCTGCCTGACAATGGCCTTGCGCGCACGCCTCCCATGGGCTGGAACAGCTGGAACAAATACCACGACAAGTTTGACGACGCCACGGTGCGCGGCATGGCCGACGCCATGGTTTCCAGCGGCATGAGCAAGGTGGGCTACAACTACATCATCGTGGACGAGGGCTGGTCCAGCTACCGCGACAAGAACGGCAAGATTACCGGCAATGCGCGTTTCCCTGACATGAAGGCGCTGGCGGATTACGTGCACTCCAAGGGCCTGAAGATCGGCATCTATTCGTCACCCGGACCCCAGGTGTGCGGCGGCTATCAGGGCAGTTATGGCCACGAGGAAGAGGACGCGCAGACCTTTGCCGACTGGGGATACGACTACCTCAAATACGACTGGTGCAGCGCCGCCGGAATTTATCAACCCACGCCCGCCGACCTTGAAGGGGCCTACCAGAAAATGGGCGAAGCGTTGCAGAAGACCGGTCGCCCCATTGTCTTCAGCATGTGTGAGTACGGCCTGGGCGATGTGTGGAAGTGGGGCGCGAAGGCGGGCGGCAACCTCTGGCGCACCACCTTCGACATCGCGGACAACTGGGAGTCGATGGAGAAAAATGGCTTTTCCCAGCTGGACATCGCGCAGTATCCAACGCCGGGGCATTGGAACGATCCCGACATGCTTGAAGTGGGCAATGGCGGCATGACCGGCGACGAGTATCGCACTCATATGAGCCTGTGGGCCATGCTCCGTGCGCCTTTGATTGCCGGCAACGACCTGCGCCAGATGAGCGATGAAACCAAGTCGATTCTGATGAACACCGATGTGATTGCCATCGATCAGGATCCCGCTGCGCTGCCGGTGAAGGTGCTTTCAGTGGAGGGCAAGAGCGAGGTGCTGGTGCGGCCCCTCGAAGGCAACGCGGTCGCTGTGGGCCTGTTCAATCGCGGCGATGAGCCCGCGCAAATCAGTTTCCGCTGGGACAGCCTCCATCTTGGTGCATTCCTGGGCGGCAGAACCATGGAAGCCCGCGATCTGTGGAAGCACGAAGCGGTGCCTGTCACCGGCGATAGCTTCACTGCGACGGTGCCGAAGCACGGGGTTGTGTTGCTACGGGTGGACGTGGCACAGCTCCGGTTTAGATAAGCGCGCACAATGAATCTCTGACACGCAAAGGGAAGAGAGCAAGCAAGGTGAAGGATAAGAAATATAGCTGCCGTAGCTTGGCTGCGGCAGTGAGGACTTCCTGCATTCTCCCGATCGGCAGCTTGAGCCGACGCCGACGGCAAAGGAAATCCGACAGGAGTACTTTACAGGACCTTACGCCTCCTTTGCCCCACGACTGGCGGTTCCGCGTTTTATGTCAGTCGATGCGCGAATCACGAGTTGGGGCTGAATAATAATCGACTTGCTGCGCGGCTGCGTCTTGGTCTCAAGCAGCGATAAGGTCAAGCGCGCCGCACGCTCTCCGATCATCTCGGTCTGCTGGTCGATGCTCGAGAGAGGAACGCGAAGCTCGCTATCATAATGCAGATTTCCGGAGCCGATGACAGCGATGTCTTCCGGCACCCGCAGCCCGGCTTCGAGAATCGTATGGATCGCGCCAATAGCCATGGGGTCGTTGTAGCAAAACACGCCGTCCGGGCGGGGATTCAGGCTCAGCAGCTTCTTCATTAAATCTGCGCCGCTCTCTCTGCTCTTCACATCCACCAGCCTCTGTGACGAAACATATCCGGGCAATGCGGAGAGACCGTTCTTCGCCATTGTTTTCAAATAGCCGTTGAACCGTCCAATGCCCGGGCTGGTCTCCGGCCCGCGCAAATGAGCAACTCTCTTACAGCCCACATCGATCAAATGCTGCGTAGCCAGCGTTCCAACAGCCTCATCATCGACACCGACGTAATTTGCATTGAGGTCAGGAAAACTTCGATCGATCAAAACAAATGGCGGGCCCTGGTCCTGGACGTGTCTGGCCGTCGCAGAGTCTGTGCGGGAAGAAGCGATGATCAGAGCGTCCAACCTGCGGCCAAGGAGCCGGTTGATTTCGCGTTCCTCCAGTTCAGGATCTTCTTCCGATGTTGAGATCGTGAGGCAGTATCCCTTCTTCAGAAGCGCCCCGGAAAGTGACTTGGCAATCTGTGCGAAGAAGGGGTGCAGCAAATCAGGCACGATCAGCCCAACAAGATATGTCTTTCCCGTCACCAGGCCACGCGCAGCAAGATTGGGCGTGTAATTCAGTTCCTTCACACGGTCCAGAACTCGCTTGCGAGTCACATCGCCAATATCCTGGTGGTTCCGCAGCACCTTTGAAACGGTTACAACGGAGACCCCAAGATCACGCGCTATGTCCTTCATGGTCGTGGGCATGCGGTAAATATACTACACTGCATTGATGTTGCAGGCACTTAGCTCTGAGCGCCGGTTTGATCCGCAGGCATTTCGCTACCCCATGGCTGAGTTCCGCAAACGCTACCGGTTGAAGGCTCGAACGTCCGCAAGCTCCACTCCAAGCACATCGCGGCAAATCGCCCCGAGCTCTTCCTCGGTTCCAACAAGGTGGATGGTGCGCTGGGTGTGCTGGACAGTCTCGTTGTGGCCGAGCGGCACAGCCGGCGAAGACGATTCCAGTTCGTAGAATTGTCCGAGCTGCGGCCTGCCTGGCGAAGGCGGCCCATCGTTGTAGCAATTGGCAACGTCGCCCTTGTACGGCTCGTCCTGGATCTTCCAGGAAGAGTTCACATACCGCGCCGGTTCCGAAGTCTGACTATATTGCACAATAGTCAGCACGTGACTTTGGCCATCGTAACTGCCCAGCAGACCTTTGGCGCGCGCAGGACTAAGACCGAGCTTGCCGCGATGATTGGAATCCGCTTTGAACAGCACTCTGTTTTCAGTGATGGAAATCCGGTTCTCAGGAATGATTCCGAAGTAGTCGGTCGTCACAGGAATGCCCAGTTGCTCGTTGGACCCAATCCGGATAGGAAGGATAATCGTGGTTTGCGAAGTGGACTGGAACTGACCAAGGATCCAGATCGAAAGCAACCCATTTTCGGCACTCCAGTTTTCTGCGGCGAGATTGGTGAGTCCATTTTGAGATTCGAATCCAACTAATTTCACTCCGCCGACAGGATTGATGCCGAGATCGCTCCAGACCTGCTCACTGGAAAGCAGGCGCACCGTTCTGTCGACCCGGACTTCAAAGGAAGATCCAGAATAGTTCCTGAGCTGGAAGGCTCTGCGGAGGCTCACGGAATTCGCGCTCTTGGCGACGATGTCGAATGGCTCGATGTCGAGCGGCGCCGGCGTATACCAGTGGTCGAAATCAAATGGTGCACCCGGCGCAAAGAAGATGGAGAACTGCCCGCCTTCAGGCCCAAGCCAAATGCGGTCTTCCCCGCCCACCGCGTTGATGTGTTCGCTGACCTCTCCTGAGGCGATAAGTTCGCGGTTGATCCACCCGAAGCCTGGACCATCCGCGCCCGAGACAGAACTGGTGAGGACCCGGCCCTGCTTTTCGGGCCACACCGCAATCGACGCGCCACTGCGATCATCCGAAAGCACAATCAGTTCGCTGTAGCCGCTGACGAATGCAACAGTCTCTCCAAAACTATTCGCGCTCTCCTGCTGATTCTGCGCCGAAGAGGTTGAAGGAATCCTTCCGCTTTCTACGCCAACTCTGGATCCAGCACGAATTTCGTTTTTCATTGAACATTCCCCATCTGCGCGGAAGTTGAATCCAATCCTCTGGTGGCTCCAAGAAATGAATAGGCAGCCACGCAGACATAGGCCACCAGCGGAACGATATACGCCAGCGCCGTGCCGTGGCCGGTTTCCGCGATCAGTCCCATGATCGGGGTAAGAATCGCGCCTCCGATGATCGACATGATTAACAGCGAACAACCCAGCTTGGTGCTGGGCCCCAGGTCCTTGATTCCCAGCGCGAAGATGGTGGGAAACATCAGCGACATGAAGAAGCTGGTGAGAAAGACCGCCCACAGACCGACCCAGCCGGGCCACGCTACGCCAATCGCCACCAGCAGAATGTTGATCGACGCAAAGACGCCGAGCATCTTATTGGGCGCAAAGTAGCGCATCAAGAACGCTGAAGAAAAGCGACCCACCGCAAAAGCCACCAGCGTTCCTGTCAAAAAGAGACCCGCGACTTTTTCATGCTCATGCGTCGCCTCTTCGACATATTGAATGAAGTAACTCCAGGTGCCCACCTGCGCCCCGACATACATAAACTGCGCGAATACCGCGGACAGGAAGTGGGGATAACGGAGCAGTTCGCGAAAGTGCCCATGGTCGCCCGCGTCCGCCTCGTGCTCGCTCTGTATGGCCGGAAACTTGGTGCGCAGAATCAGAAGCCCCAGAACAAACGCCACCGCCCCAAGAAACAGATAGGGCCTTACGACCCGCAGTGTCTCCGACCGCAGGTACGCCTCGTAGAGATGCTGTGTCTTAAGCGAACTGATCTGCGCCGGGGTCAGTTCCACTCCGGAAAAGATGAACACCGTGCCGATCAACACGCCACTGATAGAACCAAGCGGATTGAAGGCCTGCGAAAAGTTCAGCCGCCGCTCGGAGCTGTGCTGATCCCCCAGTTGCGCAATGAAAGGATTCGAAGCCGTCTCAAGAAACGAAAGACCGCTGGCGATCACAAACAGCGCGCCGAGGAAGTAGAGATACTTGCCTTCAATCGCTGCCGGCCAGAAGAGGAGTGCGCCGGTGCTGTAGAGGCCCAGCCCGACCAGAATTCCTGTCTTGTACCCAAACCGCCGCATCAGCAACGCTGCGGGAATCGCCAGCAGAAAGTAGCCCATGTAAAATGCCGACTGCACCAGTCCCGCCTCGAATCGAGTCAGAGCAAATGACTTCATGAACTGGCGAATCAGCACGTCGTTCAGGTTGTTGGGAATGCCCCACATGAAGAACAGGGAAGTGACCAACGAAAACGGCAGCATATGCCCGGTGGGGAAGATGCGGTCTCTCAGCAACGGACTGCCTTGCGTGCTGGTCTTCATGGCGAACATAGCTGCTTCCTCTCGTCCGGCCCGGCACAAACTCTCTACTGGCTGTTTCTTCCCGTTTCAATCGGGCGCGAAGCGGGCCTGAATTGTCTTCGTGATTCTATGACTTGCTTTCCCCGCCTGCCTGGTGTCGAATCGCCGCGCGCAGCCGAGACTTCCGATGCTTCATCCCAATAGCCGCAATCCAACTCGACAAACACCGAAGTATAAGGAATGGTCATCCCCGTCTTGACAATAAGAATGGAAAACATCTGCGCCGCCTCATCCAACTTTGCAATGATCTCTTCGTGCGGCGTCCTGCATACGTTTTGCCCGTCCAGCGCTGTATTCAACCAGGCGCGGTAGCGATCGACGCCCGGCGCATCCACTTCGGCGACAAATTCCAGTTCGTGATCCAGATGGAAGAGGGGACGAACGTGCCGGCATCTGCGAAGACGCGCAAATAGCGACTCAAGCACAGTCTGCTGGCTTTCGCCGGAAAGGATGGTCTGAATCCCGGCATTGCGCTGGGCGGGATAGGCCGCATCCGCGACCACAAGCCAGTTGCGGTGTCCAAAATGCGCCAGATCGTTCATCGAGCTGTTGTTCCCAACCGGACAAGGACCTCACCGCCTGCTCTCTGGTCTCTGACACTGCATCGATCTTCATCCAGATTAGATCCTTCCGCGAGACGGCTCCGCCAATTCCTCATCGAAACAAACCGCAACCTTGCCGCATTTGCCCGATGCCATCAGCGCGTAAGCATCCGAAGCCCGGTCAAGATCAAACCTGTGCGTGATGATGTCTGCGGGATGCAGATCCCACCGCACCAGTCGCTCCGTCAGCTCTTCCATCAACCACGTGGACGTAACCCAGGAGCCGTAGATCGTCTTCTGGTCGTGAATCATATCCGGCGAAGGATTGATCTGGAAAGTGCCGCCCTCGCCGATGAAGACCATCTTGCCCCATTTGCGCGTGGCGCGAATCGCCGTCGCTCGCGCCGAAGCGTTGGCCGAGCAATCCAGCGCGCGCTCCACGCCAAAGCCGCCCGTCAGCGCCTTCACCTGGTCTACATTCTCCGGGCCCGACACCAATGTATCGTCGCAAAGGCCGAGATCCCGCGCCAGCTTCAGTCGCTCCTCCACAACGTCGATTCCGATAATCCGTTGCGCACCGAGCTTGCGCGAAAGCGCGGCGGCTGCAAGCCCCACAGGTCCCAGGCCCGTAATCAGCACCGCATGGTCGCCGCTGATTCCTATCTTTTCGATTCCCTCGTAGACCGTCCCGAATCCGCAGGCCACTTGGGCGCCATCGGCATAGGAAAGCTGGTCCGGCAGCGCAATCAGATCCTTCTCCTCGGCCACCATGTAGTCCGCCATGCCGCCATCCCGCTGCCAGCCGTAGGCGCGCCGATACTTCTCGCTGGTGCAGGAGATCATGTACCCGCGCCGGCAGTCGTTGCATACGCCGCAGCCCGAGATGTGATACACAATCACGCGGTCGCCAGTCTTGAAGCGCCGGCAACCCGGCCCGGTCTCCACGATCTGGCCGCAAGGCTCATGGCCCGCGATCACGCCCTGGTATCCCTCCGGTCCTTTGCCAAGATGCTCGTGATAGATGCAGCGAATATCGGAACCGCAGATCGTCGATGCCTTCACCCGCAGCAGAACCTCTCCATGGCGCGGAATCGGCACCGGAACTGTTCGAAGCTCGACCGTGCTGTTACCCGGCAGGTAGGCCGCCTGCATCATCTTTCCCATCGTACCCTTCCTTGCTTCGCCTGCAGTGCAATCGATTCCACGCCCAATGTGAAGAGCTTTACGCCGGAGTGATATCGCCGCTCATGTCCCAAAGGTCTTCCCAGGTCTGATCCTCTTTCCAAAGAAACACCTGGCCCTTGATCAGGCGGCAATTTCTGTCGATGGCCGCAATCTCCTTCATCTCCTCGGCTCGTCAGCGGATCTTCCACCACCCCCCGCAGATTGCTGAAGATGTTTTTCTTGTTCGCAGAAAAGGGAATCGGCGTCTGTCCGCGCTGAACGGCCCATTTGAGGCAAACCACTGCAGGATGAACCTTGTGGCGCGCTGCGATGCGCACGATGACCGGATCATCTGTCGGCGAAGTGTCTTCCGGTGTACGATCCCGCTCCGGCCGATGCGGCGACCCCAGCGGCGAATACCCGATGGGCTCAATCCCGTTGGCGCGCACAAAATCAAACAGCTCCGGTTGCTGAAAATGAGGATGCAGTTCCATCTCGTTCACTGCCGGCCTGATCCTCGCATCCCGAAGTATCAGCGTGAGCTTGGGAATCGTCATATTGGACGTGCCGATATGGCGCACAAGGCCGCGCGTCACAAGTTCCTCCATGGCGGCCCAGGTCTTCATGTAGTCGGCATGGATGTAAGGCTTGGCATCCTTGCTGCGTGCTGTCACGTCGCAGTTCGGCGGATGAAAATTGGGAAACGGCCAGTGAACGAGATACATGTCGAGATAATCCAGCCGCAGATCGGCCAGCGACTTTTCGCACGACGCAATCACATCGGCAGGAGCATGCTTGTCATTCCACAGCTTTGAGGTGATCCACAATTCTTCCCGCTGGATGCCCCCGGCCATCACCTCCGCAAGCGCTGTGCCGATTTCGGCTTCATTCCCGTAAACCGATGCGCAATCGAAGTGCCGGTAGCCAAACTGCGCCGCAGCCTTCACAGCCTCAGCGACATCCCCGGCAGGGACATGGTCGGAGCCAAATGTGCCCAACCCGATGGCCGGCATTCTGGCCCCTGTTTGTAGCGTTCTTTGCGGAACCCGTGCGGGATCAATTCCGGAGTTCATCGTCTCCCTGTCCGCTGTATGTGTCTGCATGCTTTACTCCTGGCCGGGTCCGAACTGCACTTGTCCGCGAATCGGAGCGCCCAATCCCGTTCACAGCACCGGCAAAATCTGCAAAAGTGGCACTCGTTACAGTAATCGATAACCTTACTGCGTGCAAGTGCGTTCTGGGAATGCATCCGTTAACGTCCGCTTCGGCGACAATCCCCGCGTCGGCAACGCTGCGGGCAGGCAATTTCGATTTGCATGCTTCTCGCGCGTCGAGTGCCTGAATGGCTCGGCAGGCCCGCGCATCACGTGGTCAAAAGCTGACACGAATGCCAATCTGTGCCGCAAATGGAATACCAACAGTAGTGCCGGGTCCAAAGAAATCGCCCAACGCACCGCCGGCCACGCGCAACTGATTGAGGCTCTTAATCGGCGTGGTGGAAGTGCAGTCCGCATCGGTGCAAACATCAGTGATGTTGCCGTCGGCCGCTTCGCCGGATGGCACCGGAAGCGCGGCGACATTGGTCACGTAATTCGCACCGGGGTTGTTGCGATTGAAGAGATTGAAGAACTCTACAAACGGCGTCGCTGTCCATTCATCGCCCAGCTTAAGTGGCCGACTCACCCGCAGATCCGTCTGTAGGTAAGGCGTTCCGCGAAACTCATCCAATGCCGTTGGAACTCCGTTGATCGCGATCCGTCCTGTGTTGTCCGCCGTCGTAATGGTGAAAGGGCGCGCGCTTTCAGCCTGCGAAAGTCCGCTCACTTCAATGCCCACCTGGCGTGCGCAACGTACCTGCGATCACAAGCCTCTGGCGAACGTCTTCGCCTGAGGGGCCATAATCGCCGGCCCCAAAGGGATCGAGCGGATTGCACACGCCATTGACGTAATCAAACAGCTCACCCAACACGCAACCCCAGGTCTGTGCCTTCGACAGCGTATAGTTTGCAATCAGATTCGCTCGTCGCCTCACGTTCCCTTGCAAATGAATGAGTAGTCCGTTATAGCTGGACCGATTGTCGGAGTGAGCCACATTCACATCCGGGACAAACTCAGCCTGACGTGGATCTGAAAGTGCAAGCTCGGGAGTAAACAGGTTCGTGCCGCCCGTATAGCTATATGCGCGGTATCCGTGGTTGCCCTGTTCGTGAATAAAGTCCGCGCTCAGAGCCCAATTCTCGGTGAAGGCATGCTGTGCTCCTCCGGAAATGTGAATCGCATAGGGAGTTCGATACCCTGGATCGATCAGATCCGCAGATCCGCCCGACGAGTCGCCTGGAACGCATCCGGCATTCTCGGCCCCGCCCGGATTTGCCACCGGATCGATGCAGGAAGCCGGCGGTAGATGCACGGCCTGGAAAGCTGTGACCCAGCCATTCTGCGCGAGGTCATTGAAATAGAGTCCGAACCCGCCGCGAATTACGGTTGTGCCTTTGCTCCCCGGCGAATAGGCGAAACCGATTCGCGGAGCAAGTTGCCTGCGATCGTCCTCCGGCGCACCCTTGACGAGAGGAATGTCGAGCGCCGCGAGCGTAATGTAACCCGGGTTTTCGGTCTGGCTCCGCCCCGATCCGATGAACAGACCGGCCGTTGTTGAAGAACGCAACCCATAGTTGAACGTCAGGCCGCGGGCGAGCCGCCAGGAATCCTGCGCATACAACGCGAAGCGTTGAATATTCTGCGAGAATTCGCCCCCAAGACTCGAAGTCGAGGCACCAGCGCGTAAGTCGGCAGTGAACTGAGCCGCATTGTCGAGGTAATAGCTTGGATTCTGCGGAAACTGGTAGAGTGTTTCGGTATTCCCCGGAAACGCGCCGCTCAGTACCGGCTCATGAATGAAATTCAAGCCAAGCTTTATCGCATGGCGTCCACTTTCTCTGGTGAAGTCGTACCGGAACTGGTACTTTTCCTGGTTCCGTGCGGAAGGGAAGTAAGTGATTGGCGTCGAGAACTGATTGTCGCCGAAAGTCTCAAAGCCAGACACAGTCAACGATGTCGAACTAAATGGAAATGCCAGCGCGAATCCCAAATTCGAGTTACGCGTTTGCGTCAAATGCAACCCGCTCGCATTGAACAAAAACCTTCCCAACATCGTCGGAGTAAATTCATACTGGTTGCTGATCACAAGATTCAGGTATTCGTTGTGCGTCAATAGCCCGGTCGAGGGCAATGTCCCCTGCTGCACCAGATCGTTGTGAGTTGTGTATTCATCAATCGAACTCCTCACATACCATTGCGACTTCGCGGACTCGGGCCAGTCCAGGCGCTCAGAACCGAGATAGTCGCGAAACGGTATCGGCACATTTCCGGGCACATCAATCGAACTGACCCCTGGAATCAGCCCCTCAGAAGCAAGTGTCGCCAGCGCATCGAATTGCGTCACGCTCGATGGACTATAGGCGATGCTCGCATCTTCCTTAACCCCCTCAAACCCAGTGAAGAACCACAGTTTGTTGCGCTTGATTGGCCCTCCAATGGTCGCCACATAGTTTTGCCGGGAAAACGGCTGCTTGGGGTTCGGAGCCGGGTTTTCGATTGGGTAGCGCGCATTGAGTGCGGCGGCACGTTCGTAGAATGCGGCGTTTCCGTGCATGTTGTTTGTGCCATTTTTGGTGGCGATGATGACGGATCCCGCAGTCGTTCCCCCGGTGTCAGCCTCCTCTTGTCCGGTGCGTACCGTAAACTCCTGGATCATGTCCGGTGAAAAATTCTGCAGAAAGCCACCGATGTAGTCATCGCTGTCATCGCCTCCATCAACAGAAATCTCATTGTTCAGGCCGGAACTGCCGCCGGTTGAAACCGCCGTGATGCGTGCCTTTGTCGGATCGGATGGCTCCACAGGCTCTGTGCCCGGCACAAGGTAGGCGATGTTGGCAAAGCTGCGCGCCGCCAATGGAAAAGTTTCCAAATCCCGGCTCGTGATCACGCCCTGATGGACATCGCCCGCAAGATCGACGGGTTGCGTGGTGATGGAGGAGCCGTGGGCCCTCACTGCGACCGATTCGTTCACGCCTTGCGGCTCCAATGTGACCGTGATGTCGCGAACAGCGCCAACGGCAATCGAAACATTCGCGGCTGCATCCTGAAATCCGCGTCCCGAGACTGTCACACTGTAATCTCCAGCCTCGAGATCGTCCACCCGGAACTCTCCACGATCGTCCGCAAAAACGCTGCGCGTCGTCGGAGAAGCAACCTGGCGAAAATAGATAACGGCGGAGGCGATGCGGGCCCCGGTGGAATCCTGAACGATTCCCCGCAGTGTTCCCGCAGAAATCTGCGCACGCGCCAGGACCGCACAAAGCGCGATTACCGTTAGCCCGGCAATGAGATAACGCCCGCCGGAGTTCACCCATCGCATTGAGGTCGAGCGCAGCATTGCCCTTTTATTGTTGCACTCGCCGCACCAATGCCTTGCAAAATCAGGTAAGACATCGCTGCGGTCATCGTCAGGACTCCCCCGGCCCTTGGGCGCTATCCTGCGCCTTCCAACGCTTCCGTCAACCGGCCACTTGATTTCCTTTGCCTTTTCATACCCCATTCATCTGATTCGTATATCCATTGCTGCATCCGAACTCTGCTTCCCCATGCGTAGACGGACCGATTTCAACTGAAGTTTGGAGATCCGCAATGTCAGATTTAGCCACAACTATGCCGGCCCGGCCCCCCGCCGCTCAACTGCTCGACAAGAAGATGAAGAAATCCCACGCCATGATCAGTGGCGGCGTAGTCATGGCCGCGGGGGCCATCGGCCTCGGCTACATTGGGGTTCACATCGCACAGGATTTCAGCGGTATCACCATCACCAGCGTGTGGCCGTTCGTGCTGCTTGTGATAGCCCTGCTCATTGCTCTCAGCTTCGAGTTCGTCAACGGTTTTCACGATACGGCCAATGCGGTCGCGACGGTTATCTACACCCATTCGCTTGATCCCAACATTGCGGTCGTCTGGTCGGGCCTCTGCAATCTCTGCGGTGTTCTCGTCTCCTCCGGCACCGTTGCCTTCACCGTCATCACCTTGCTCCCGGTCGAACTCATTCTCCAGGTCAGTTCAGGCGCAGGCTATTCCATGGTCTTCGCCCTCCTCATCGCCGCCATCATCTGGAACCTCAGCACCTGGTGGTTCGGTCTTCCCGCCTCCAGTTCTCACACCATGATCGGCTCCATCATCGGTGTCGGCATTGCCAACCAGTTGATGAACGTCCACAACGGCACCGCCGGCGTTGATTGGGATCAGGTCACCAAGGTCTTCAAGGTTCTCCTCATCTCGCCCGTCGTCGGCTTCGGTGCTGCCGCCCTCCTCTTCCTGCTCGCCAAGCTCACCATCAAATACCCCGCGCTCTACGAAGCTCCCAAGGGCTCCGCGCCACCTCCGTGGCCCATCCGCGCCCTGCTCGTTCTCACCTGCACCGGCGTCAGCTTCTCCCACGGCTCCAACGACGGCCAAAAAGGCATGGGCCTCATCATGCTCATCCTCATCGGCACCGTCCCCACCGCCTATGCCCTCAACCACGCTGTCTCGAATAAGGACGTTCAAGCCTTCATCGCGGCGTCAGAGCAGGCCGGGCACATCCTCGACCAACACGTCGATAAGGCCGGCATCCTCGGCGCCGACGCCCGCGCCGAAGTCACCAGCTATATTGCAACCAAACAGTTGCAGCCGGACACCGTCCTGGCCCTCCGCGAATTGGTCGAAGACCTGAACCACGAAGTCGCCCTCTACAAGGAGTTCAAGGCCGTTCCCGCGAACCAGCAGGCCAACGTCCGCAACGATATGTACGTGGCCAGCGAAGCCATTCGCCTCATGCAAAAGAGTAAGAACCCAGCCTTCACCCCCGCGGAAAACGCCGCTCTTGCCAACTACAAGAGCAAGATCGACAAGGCCACCCGGTTCATCCCCACCTGGGTCAAGGTAGCCGTCGCCCTCGCCCTCGGCATGGGCACCATGATCGGCTGGAAGCGCATCGTCGTCACCGTCGGCGAAAAGATCGGCAAGGAGCACCTGACCTACGCCCAGGGCGCCTGTGCCGAACTGGTCGCCATGGCCACCATCTCCCTTGCCGACAACTTTGGATTGCCGGTCAGCACCACCCACGTGCTCAGTTCGGGCGTGGCCGGCACCATGGCCGCCAACAAGAGCGGCCTCCAAATGTCCACGATTCGCAATATTGCGGCTGCCTGGGTCTTCACTCTTCCGGCCGCGGCACTGCTCTCCGGAGGACTCTTCTGGCTCTTCCGCCAGGTTGCTCCGTAAACTATCTTCTTCTTGCTTAACAGGGCGTCCGGCACCTCCCGGACGCCCTTTTTCCGTCTCGATCCCGCCGTGAAAAGCATCGATCCCTGCGGCCTCCACGCACCCCGGCGTGTTGATCGATACGGCCAGTTCTCCAGCCTCTGAAGCCCCTCAACCCGATCACCGGCTGCCCCGCTGTTTCACTCACACACCGGCCCTTGACAGCCATCCGCGCCGGGGGCGAACATCATTCGGAACCCGCGTGATGGCTCGCCCGTCTTCACGCTTTACTTCTCACAACCGGCCGCGCCGGCAAGTACAACCGACGCCGCAGTTGATCCACTTCACAAGCTCAGATTTCCCCAAGTATTCGAACTTTGAGGGCTTCATGAAAAATCGATTTTCTCGCAGAACTTTCCTGAAAGACGGCACCGCCGTAGCCGGCCTTTCAATGCTTGGCCGCCGCTCCCTCGCCAGGAATGCAGAATCCGTGCAGGACGGCCCCACGAAGCTGTCGCAGTTCTCTTATCGCGACGTGCAACTGCTGCAAGGCCCCATGCTCGATCAGTTCAACGCCAACCATTCCTTTTTTCTCGCGCTCGACGAGGATTCGCTGCTCAAGCCATTCCGCCAGCGCGCCGGGCTGCCTGCACCCGGAGAAGATATGGGTGGATGGTACAGCTGGTCCGACGAATTCGATCCCCCCAACAACATGACCGGCTACATTCCCGGCCACACTTTCGGGCAATACCTCTCAGGACTCGCCCGCGCCTATGCAGTCACCGGCAACAAGCCCACGCAGGCCAAGGTAAACCGACTGGTGCGCGGATTTGCCGAAGCGATTACCCCCAAGTTTTACGAAGGCTACCCGCTGCCCTGCTACACATTTGACAAGAGCAATTGCGGCCTCATCGATGCCCATGAATTCGCCCAGGACCCTGACGCGCTTCCCACCCTGGCGCGCGCCACCGATGCGGTCCTCCCGTTTCTTCCTCCCGAGGCGCTTACCCGCGAAGAGATGGCGGCGCGCCCGCATAAGAACATGGCCTTTACGTGGGACGAGAGTTATACGCTGCCCGAAAACTTCTTCCTCGCCTACAAGCGCAGCGGTGAGAAGCGCTATCTTGCCCTCGCGCAGCGATTCCTTGAGGACCGCGACTACTTCGAACCGCTCGCCGCGGGGAACAATATTCTCCCCCACCTCCACGCCTACAGTCATGTCAACGCATTCTGCTCCGCATCGCAGGCCTACCTTGTTCTCGGCAGCCAGATGCATCTGCGCGCGGCGCGCAATGGTTTCGACATGGTTCTCGCGCAAAGCTTCGCCACCGGGGGATGGGGGCCGAATGAGAGCTTCTACGAGCCCGGCAGCGGCGCGCTCGGCGACAGCCTCACCACCACGCATGCAAGCTTCGAGACGCCCTGCGGCGCCTATGGTCACTTCAAAGTTGTCCGCTATCTCATGCGCATCACCGGCGACAGCCGTTATGGCGACAGCATGGAGAAGGTACTCTACAACACCATCCTCGGCGCCAAGCCCCTGCAACCCGATGGCTACAGCTTTTACTACTCCGACTACGCCAACAACGGCTCCAAAGTCTACTACCCTGAAAAATGGCCCTGCTGCTCAGGAACCTTTCCGCAGGTCACCGCCGACTACGGCATCAGCTCCTACTTCCAATCACCTGAAGGAATCTACGTCAACCTGTTTGTCCCTTCGCGCGTCAGCTGGCTCAGGAACGGGTCACATATCTCGCTTGAGCAGCAGACGCAATACCCCTACGCGTCCGACATCAGCATGCGCGTCCATGCCGATCGCCCGGAAACATTCACCGTCTTCCTGCGCGTACCGCAGTGGGCGGGGCACAATACATCAGTGTCGATCAACGGCAGCAACATGCAGGCCGATCTTCAGCCGGGATCGTTCCTGCCCCTGAAACGTGAGTGGAAAGATGGAGACACCATCGAGTACTCCATCGACCGCACGCTGCGCCTCGAAGCCGTCGATGCCAAGCACCCCAACACCGTCGCGCTCCTCTGCGGACCTGTCACGCTCTTCGCCATCAACTCGCCGGACAGCAAGTTTACTCGCGCGCAGTTGCTGGCCATCAGTCAGCGTAAATCAGACTCCATGAACTGGAAGGCCGACTCCGCGGTTGCGCCTGTCACCTTCCAGGCCTTCCCCGAAATCAAGGATCAGCAATACCGCCTCTATCACGAAGTCGGCGCAGTTTAGGTTTAACCTCTGAAGCAAACTGCAGCGAACCGCTCGGCATCACGATTCGCTGCAGATTGCGCCTTCAAAGCCTCTCCGCAGATGGGTCCAGGACCCACCGCGAACCGCTCGCGCAGGTCGCTTTCCTTCTCAGTTCTCCCGTACCGAAACCGCCGACCCGCTATAAACGACGCTGCGATCAGCCTTTCCTTCCACCGCCTCGCCCACCCCGTGCTCCGCCGAAACCCACACAACATTGAAGGTGATTTTCTCCGGCATGCCCGGATACTTCCCCTCCCGGTCTCCAATCGTGAGCGTCTTGTCCGCCTCTGACCACGAAATCGGAATAACCGCATGCACCCCCTTCTCGTAGTCGTAGTTGTCGCCTTCGTCCTGATAGATTTCAAATTTGCCGTCCGCACCGGTGTAGATGCGCAGCTCAATGGGCCCTTCCGGCTGCTGCTCCGCGTACTCGATCTCCGGCCCCAGGGGCAGAATCGAACCTGCCCGCACAAATAGCGGGATCCGATCGAGCGGGCTTGCCGCCTGAATGCTCTCGCCGCCTTGCATCGACTTGCCCGTCCAGAAGTCATACCAGGTCGTTCCGCCGGGCAGATAGACAGAACGTTCAGTTGCGTCCTGCTTCAACACGGGGTTCACCAGCAGCGCCGGACCAAACATGAATTGATCGCCTACATCCCACGTCTTCTGATCTTCCCGCCAATCCATCACCAACGGCCTCTGAATCGTGTAGTCCTCGTTGTGAACCCGCCACGCCAGCGAATAGATATACGGCATCATGCGGTAGCGGAGCTTGTCATAGGTCAGCAGAATCGGCTCCACCTTGTCATAGGTCCATAACTCGTTGTGGGCGCGATGACCATGGCTGCGGAAGATGGGGCAGAAGGTCCCGAACTCAAACCAGCGCGCGTAAAGTTCCTGGTACACAGGATCGTCGGGCGGACGATCGTTGGGCTGCCAGTATCCGCCGATATCCGTCGTCCAGTAGGGGTAGCCCGAAATCGCGAAATTGAGCCCCGCAGCAACCTGGTGCGTCAGCCCCCAGTACGTGCTGTACACATCTCCCGACCAGACCGTCGCGCCGACGCGCTGCTGGCCCAGAAATGCCGAGCGCGTCAGGAGGAAAACCCGCTTCTGATCGTTGGTCGCCTTCCAATGCTCCTGTACGCCCATGGTATGCATCAGCGGGAAGATGTTCGTGTACTGCGCGCCATTGCCGATATGCATTTGTTTGTCGCGCAGAATGGCATCTCCCATGTGCGGCCAGTATTCTTCCGGCTCCGCGCTGTCCAGCCAGAATGCATCCCATCCCTGCGCGAAAAGTTTGCTCACCAGGTTGTTCCAATAGAAATCGCGCGCCTTGGGATTCGTTGCATCGTAGACATGCGCGCCGGGCACATCGAAGTGATCCTCCGTCATCGTCTTGAAGTTTTCAGATTTGGGGTCGAAGAGGCCCCAGGCGGAAATCATGGCGTGGACATGTTCGTCATGGAGAGTCTTCAGCTCGGCAGGCACGTCCTGGAAATTGGAATTGAAGATGGGATCGCCTTCATTCTTCCACCAGAACCAATCCTGCACGATGGTGTCAAGAGGGATATGGCGTTCGCGATACTCATGCGCGATGCCGAGAATTTCCTCTTGCGACTTATAGCGATCCTTGGACTGAAAATAGCCGTAGGCCCACTTTGGAAGCATGGGCGCGTGTCCTGTCATGCTCCGGTATTCGTGAATGATCTGATCCATTTCTGGGCCGTACATGAAGTAGTAATCGATACCCTTGCCGGCCAGCGAACTAATCCGCAACTGCAGCGGGAATCGGTTGTCCACATACGTCAGGGACGCGGTATTCCAAAGCAGCGCGTAGCCCTTGGTGGAAACGAGCACGGGAATCGCCACGTCGGTGTTGTCCTGCCCAAGCTCCACCGTCGCGCCGCGATAGTTGAACAACCCGCCCTGATGCTGGCCCAGCCCGTAGTACCCTTCCAGCGCCACCGGATCGAAGCGGTCCTCGACGTGATAGGTCTGTTGGCCGTTGAGAACCGCCGGTTCGTAGGTGCGCGGAACAGCATCCCACTCGCGAAGAAGACTGCCGCCATTGATTGTGCTGTAGGTCAGGTTGCCCCGTGTGAGCGAAAAGCTCACCTTCAGCGTCGCCGTCGTCAAAGTCGCCGTTTCGCTTCCCTGTTCGTACTGGAATTTTGCGCCGGGACATGACTCCGAAGGCGCCAGCATCCACGGCTGTTGAACCGCTGCCGAAGCTGCATCTGAAGGTCCGGCCACAACATGAATCACATCGTCACTGCAAACCGTAACGTGAAGCGTCTCGCTGCCAAACGTTGCGGCCAATCCATCCTTCGCCTCGCTCGCGTGAATCTGCGGCAGCGGAGGCATCTCGCCGGTTATTTGCGGTGCTGCCTGTTGCAATGCCGCTCCTGCGAAGATCGCAAGGCACACCATACCGCTTCGGCATGCTGTGATGCCCGCGCGGGAACTAATACTTGTCATGGCTTATTCCCTTCAAATCGAAAAACTCGTCTGAACTTTATGTTCGTCTTCATCAAAGGATCAAACGTCCGAACTCTCACCGCCGGGCGCACAACCATTCATCAATGCCCTTGGATCTGATCAATGCCCCTGAATCACCTCAACGACCGCATCCCCGCTCCACGCCTTTGCCCCGGACTGCGTCAGCTTCTTTGTCGCATCGTCCCAGTGCAACCGCGTAATCTGGCTGTCGCCCTTCTCGTAGGCATAGGTGAGGCCATCGTCGCTGTAGAGAGTGAAGTCGCCATCCGCACCGGGATACACCTTCACGTGCGCAATGCTCTGCTTGTCATGCGTGCTTTCGACCGCGCTTCCCAGCGGCAGAATCGCGCCTGCTCTCACGAACAGCGGAATGGTATCGATGGGGGCGCTCACCTGGACTGTCTGACCGCCTTCAAATCGTTCGTTGGTCCAGTAGTTGTACCAGGCTGTTCCTGCCGGCAAATAGACACTCTTCACGGTTTGCCCCTGGTCCGTTACCGGCGCAACCAGAAATGCCGGCCCGAACATGTACTCGTCGCCAATCTTCGCAACCTTTGGGTCATTGGGGAAATCCATGAAGAGCCCGCGCATAAAGGGCGCGCCGGTCGTGTGCGTGAAGTACGCCAGCGAATAGATATACGGCATCAACTCATAGCGCAGCCGAAGATACTTCTCCAGGATGGGCTCAGCCTGCTTTCCGTAGGACCAAACCTCGTTATGCGGGCGGGTGCCATGCGTCCTGAAGTTTGGCTGAAACACGCCGTACTCGTACCACCTTACGTACAGCTCCGGATAGTCGTCATAGCCGCCGACCTCATCCCGTGCGTCGGAAGGATCAATCAGCGGCGCATGTGCGGGGTGATGAATCTTCGGCAACGCCTGCCACCCGCCAATGTCATTTCCCCAATACGCGATGCCCGAGGCTGTCACATCCAGCCCCGTGGGAATCTGCCGCTTGAGCGCATCCCAGTCGGGAAAGATATCGGAGGACCAGAAGATCGCCCCATTGTGCTGAGCGCCGAGATAGGCATCGCGTGCCAGGATGAGCGCGCGCTGGTTGGGAAGATCCTTTCGTATTCCGTTGTAAAACGCAGCGGTATGGAACAGCGGGTACACGTTGAAGTATTGCGTGCCCGGCCCAATCTTGAAGTAGCTCCCGTTGGGAGGCAGATCCGGCTCGGTTTCATCGGCCCAGAACGAATCGAATCCCTTGCTCGCGATATCGTCCCGCACCACGCCCCAGTACCATTTCGCCGCATCCGGGTTGGTGGAATCAATATCCGATCCCTGGCTGTCGTAGGGCTGTCCGTCCTCCGGCGTTCCGTCCGCGTGATGCAGAAACCACCCATTCTGCTTCACCGTATCGTAGTAGCGAGTCCCCGGCTTGAAGCGCGGCCATACGCTGATCATCGTCTCGATGTTCATTGCATGCAGCTCGCGATTCATCTCTGCCGGATCGGGCCATGCCTCCTTGATGAAGTCCATCTGCCCCATGCCGGTGTAATAGAACCAGTCCAGCACCAGCATGTCGATCGGAAGATGGCGCTCGCGATATCCCTTGGCAACCGCCAGCATCTCCGCCTGAGTCGAATAGCGCTGTTTGCACTGGATCAATCCGTACGCCCATTTGGGCAGCATCGGCGTATCGCCTGTGAGCAGGCGATATCCGGCATAAATTTCGTCGGTCGTCGTTCCCTCGACAACAAAAAACGAGACCCTCTGGCCAACCTGCGAAATCCACTTTGTCTCTTCATTGAATCCTGGAAGAATGGTGGTCTTCGACGGGTTGTCCCAGAGCAGACCGTATCCCTTGTTTGTCACCAGAAAAGGGACGCAGAAACTGGGGCCGCCCGCCGATTGGTAATCAGCCCAGCACTCGACCTTATGTCCCCGGTGATCGAGATACCCCTCCTGATTTTCTCCAAGCCCGTAATAATGCTCATCGTCTGGAGAAGCGAACGTGGCTCCTACGCGATAAAACTGCGGATCTTCGGGCCGCCGGTCATAGTTGAGCTGACTATCGCCGTCTTTGCTGTTCAGCTCTGCCATCTCCCAGCCCAGCATGTCCACGAGGGGCATCCCGTTCTCTCCCGTAACCGTCAAGTACGGTCCACGATCTGCGCCATTGAAGTTTTTCCGAGGACCCTTCCAGAACGAGCCATCCGGCCTCATCCGCGGCGGAGCGGGCGCCGCAATGAACACGGTCATCCGCGCTGACTTGTAGGTGTCGCCGGCCGACGTGGTCTCGTGTGTCCACCCTGTGGCGTCAGGCTTTGCCACAATCCCATACCCTGGCCCTGATGTTGCGTCATCCTTGAGCGTGCTCATGGTCACGCGAAGGATGTTCGGCGCGTAGGGTTCAAGGACAATCGTGCTGTCATCCCGCGTAAGAATGACTCTGCTTTCCTGGGCATGCACAGCCAGACAATTGAGGATGAGAACAATTGAAAGGAACAGGACACTGCTTTGGCGATTGAAGAACTTCATCTCGGTACTCCCTTCCGATGCGCGTGCAAACAGTCAGGCATACCCCTGCGCTACGTCGTCGGCGAGAGGACGCAATGAAGACGAAAATGTTCCCGCTGATTCATCTCAAATAGAAAAGGGAGAAGCGATGAAGCGGTCGTTGTCAATTGAAAGACAAGACGCTCATCCCTTCTCCCCAAGTTACTGCAGGCTTAGAAGCTGGCGCGTAAGTGCATCTGCATGCTCCGCGGCGGCAACTGGCTGGTGGACTGGCCGAACGAGCTGTCGGTCATGCCCGAGTCGACACCGTTGAGGTTGGTGCGGTTAAACAGATTGAAGACTTCGCCTTTGGCCTCGATCTTCATCTTCTCCCCAAAGAACCACGGAACATCGAAGTATTTCTCGAAGTTGAAGTCGAAGTCTTTGTATCCGGGCCTGTCGTAGGTGTTGCGGCCAAGGTTCCCTTCCACTCCGAGAGCCGGCGCCGGGAAATCCGAGGCCGTGAAGATTCCCTTGAGGAATTGGCTCTTCGATCGACCGCTCAAGTGCGGGCCGAAAGAAGGCACGTTGGGTAGCTTGGTGTTATAACCGTCGGCGTTGTAGTCGCCGCCGCTATTGCCGATGATCGTGGTCCCGTCTGGGCATTGGTTGTTGACCAGAGCTGCGCTGTCGCTGCAGATCGGTGCGAAGCCCGCGCCGTTGACCACGGTGAAGGGTAATCCGGTCTCTCCAACCCACTTGCCGCCGAATTGCCATCCGCCAAGGATGTTTCTCAGCGCCACGCTGGAATAGTTCTTGGGAACATCCCAGGTGCCGTCTGCCGTGAACTGCTGGCGGATGTCGAAGTCGGCGCGTCCGCGCTGCGCATGCAGCTCGTTGTTGATATAGAAGTCGCTCCCGGAGGTAATGGAGCCGCTGTCGAGTGATTGCGCCTGGCTTAACTCGTCCAACGCCTTTCCATAGGTGTAGATTCCCCGGAGAGACAAGCCGCGAGTAAACGACCGTATGATTTCCCCGGAACCGTAGTTCCCAGCGGAGTTGCCGTCGGAGCTAGCCCACGAGGTTGCAGCAAAGTTGGGGTTGAGCCGCTGCAGTTGGTTGTTGTTTTGGATCAGGTCGCCGGCAAACCGGTTGGCGTCGTTTTGGAAGACCAACAGGTGGTGCGCAGCGGTACCTGAATAGTTCAATTCCACAATCAGGTTGTTCTTGAGTTGCTGCTGCACGCTCAACGACCACGCCTCAACTTGTTGCATCTTGAAGTTGGGATCGTAACCGCCCATGCCCGCCCGCGAAATGACCCCATTGATCAGGAGCCCGCCGCTGGAGTTCACCGTGGCGTTGCTGGTGTCCAAAACCGGGCAACTCATATCCCACGGCCCGGCAGAGGTGCAGAGAAAGGGCGTTGGAATAGGTCCGCCCGCGGTCACATCGTCGACCGGATTGAAGTAGTTGGGCAGGTTCCCTGCGGTCGAGTCCGTGATGTGCAGATACGGTGGCTGGTCCTCGAACATGCCAAAGCCGCCGCGCAACGCCGTCTTGCCAGTGCCAAACACATCCCAGGAGAAGCCGACGCGCGGTGTGAATCCACCGATGTTGTGGTCGAGAACCTTGCTGGTTGCTTGCCAGCGTGGCCGTCCCGGTGGCAATTTCATCGTTCCACGTCGAACCGGTGCCCAGGTTGAATCTGGACAGCGTGGGACTGTAGATGCTGAAGAAGTTGATCATCGTGTCGTAGCGAACACCCAGATTCAGGGTGAACCGCGGCGCCAGCTTCCAATCATCCTGCAGGTAATATCCCTCGATGAGGTCGCGATAGATGCGGTCGTAAGGTGCCTGCTGGTGGTTTTGCAGATTCACGTCCGGACCTGATTGATAGACCGGTTCATCCTGGACGAGATCGATCAGGTTGCGGTAGTTGAACGTGGGCCGGGTGAACGCGCCTTGCTGGTGGTCCACCTCGCGCGTGTTGAACACGTCGGCTCCGAACTTCAAAGTGTGCGTCTTGACGGTTGCCGTCATCACATCGCGCCAACTATAGGTGCTCTGCGAAAAATTGCCCGGCGCCCATGACCCAAATCCCGCCAGGTTGTTGACATTGACGTATGGAATCCCTTCCGTTGCCGCTTGCGTCAGGTTCGCTCCGTACGGCCGGATGAGATTCGCCCCGGTTTGATTGATGAGGTGCGAATTGAAGGTGTGAGTCCAGTTGATGTTGACGAAATCGGAGCTGTTGGCGTTGCCCTGAGTGCTCGCCGGGCGGGTGCCGCCTCCTGGGCCCGAGTAATAGGTGCGGATCGCATCCACATAGATGCGGTCGTTATTGCGGAGATATTCGTCGATGCGGAAGCTCCACTGGTAGCCGTTCTTGGCCGCGCTGTAGCTCACGGGGATGGTGCCAATGATGTTTATCCCCTCAAGAGCGGCGAGCGCCGCGCCCGTCGGAGGCGCGAAGTAGCCGGGCGTGCCGCCCGCGTCCGAAGGCCCAACGTAGGTGCTATACGGAACCAGGCCCGCGGTGGGGTAGGACGCCGGAGGCGCCATGGTGAGGAACTGATAGCCGACCGTGTTGGATTCGTAGGTTTTGGCCCAATTGTAGAAGTCCTGCGTTTCTACCGTGGCCGTGTAACTGTTGGGGTTGCTTGAACGCAGCACATCGATGGCGCCGAAATAGAAGAGCTTATTCTTCAGAATCGGCCCGCCGATGGTGGCGCCCATCTCGTTGCGCGAGAAAGTCGGAACCTTGCTCTGAAAGTGAGTGGTCGCGGAGAGAGTGTCGTTGGTGAAGTACCAATCGATGTTCCCATGCAGCTGGTTGGAACCGGAGACGGTGTAGACGTCGACCGTACTGCCGCCGTTCCTTCCCTTCTGGGCGTCGAAGTCGTTGGTACGGATGTCCATCGACTGAACAATCTCGGGATTGGGAGAGATCGATGTGCCGCCGCCGCGGGAAGGCGTATTGGTGTAGCCATCGTCGATCTGGTACCCGTTCTCCTCCTGGCGCAGGCCGGCTGCGTTCAGATTGATCGCGTATTCGTTGGTGTAGTTGTCGTTGCCCGCCGTAGTCACGCCGCCGCCGGTCATGCCGGGCGTCAGCGATGCCAGGCCGTAGACGTTCTGCCCCGTCAACGGCGTCTCCGCCAAGGTCACGTTGGAAATAATCGACCCGGTGGTCGGGGTGACAAGATCGACCGAGGCCGCCGTTGCGGAAACCTCCACGTTGGTCGAAACATTGCCCACTTTCAATTCCGGCGTGAGGGTGCGAATTTCAGCGATCTGCAGTGCCAGCCCACCCTGTTTCCAGGTTTCGAAGCCGGCCATTTGAATCTCAACGGTGTAAGTAGACGCGGCGATGCCGTCAATGCGGAAGTAGCCGTTTTGTCCGGTGATGACGGTTCTTGAAACACCGAGCCGGGTGTCGGTGACGGTGACTTTCGCGCCGGCAATAACCGCACCGGTTGTATCGTGTGCGATGCCTTCGATTCCGCTTGAGAACTGCGCGAACGCAGAGAATCCGCCCAGCATGGCCAGGAGGAATGCGAAGATCGAAACTCTCCTGAGGGATCTTACAGAAATCATGGTGTCTCCTTTTGAATGTTCGAGATTCAAGTAAGCGCTTACCCAAAATCGAATCCCGATAAGCCTAGATGTTTGTTGCTCTTGGGCTCTCCTTCGCAAATCTCTTTGAAATCTGAAGTTTGCTGTCGATCCTGTTGGCCCAACAAGTAAAGCGATTTAGTGAAGCTCGCAAATAATAGCCATTGCCTTTGACCGCTGTCAAGAAATATTTGGCGTCTTGAGATTTAATCTTGTCAAGTAGCTTATTTATCTTATCTTTATGGATATCCCCGGTGAATCTCCCAACTGAATTGGACTCTTTCAGTCCAAACTGAGCTCTTCCGGAGAGCTTCCCAGCGTTCTGCCCCCAACGAGTGGCTCTCGCGCACCTGAACGGGTCTGGTCACAATCCTCAAAATCAACCTCCGCAGCGCGCTGCCCCAGGCGTTCGACCAGTTTGGACAGAAAACGCCTACTGCTTTGGCGCCTCCTGTCCCGGTTCCACGAGCCTGAATCTCTTTCGTTCCGTCTCCGCGTGCAGCGACTCCTGATGCATCTCCGAGAGACGCTTCACCAACGGGGCAAGTCCATCGTTGTGGCCGGTATGGCGCAGGGAGATGATGAGGTGATACATCGCCGTTTCATCCGACGGCGCATATTGAAGCGCAAGCTTGCATTGCTCGATGGCGAGGTTGTACTGGTTGGAGCGCATGTACATGCTCGCCAGCAGATCTCTTCCCTTTACCAGATCCGGCTTTGACTTCACCGCCGAAAGGGCTGACTTGAGCGCTTCGCGATACGCGGCGCTCTCCGGCGCGGGCGATTGGTTCATGAGCAGCTCGGCAAGCAGAAGATTCAGCAGAGGGTTGTCAGGATGCGCCTTGAGCTGCGCTCGCACCTTGATCAACGCCTGATCGGGGTCATTCCTCTCCAACTGTGTAAGATCCACCGCGTAGAGGCTCAGCCCCTGCGTGGAATTGAATTGCTCCGCCTTGGCAAAGTCCGCATCCGCCTTGTCATACTGCGCCAACTGCGCATAAAGCAGTCCGCGCGAAAGATACAGTGAGGGATTATCGGGAATATGCTCGATCCCGGCATTGATCATGTCGATGCCAACCTGGAATGAGTCGTGATCCAGACACAGCGTCGCGAAGGCAGCATAATAGTCCGCCGTCGTGGGACTCAGAACGATTGCCTGGCGAAGAAGCGCTACGGCCTTTGGAGTATTCCCGACGGCCTCGTAAGCCTCTGAAGCCAGGCTCAAAATGTCCGGGTCCTGCTGATCGTCAGTGAGCAAGGGATCGAGAACCTTGAGGGCTGCTTCGTTCTGCTTCGTCTCAACCAGAACCACCGCAAGATCGTATTTCGGATACGTCGGATCCGGCAGCAGCGCCACAAGCTGCTCAAAGACTGGGATCGCCTTATCAAACTGCTTCAGCTGGACGAGGCAATACCCATACGCCTCAAGGGATTCAGGATGTGACTCGATTCCTTCGCCGCTCAGAAGAAACTCCGCAACGGAGTCTTTGACAGTCGGCCTGTTTCTTCTCGAGCATTGCCAGCATTTCATGGGCAGTCTTATCGCTCGGATCGGCCTTCACAATCCTTTCCAGCAATGGAATTGCCCGCTTGTCGCCCGCTTGGTAGAGAAGCTGAACTTCACCTTTCAGCGCCGGCATGTACGTCGGAGAGATGCGAAGCGCATGATCAAATGCCGTCAGTGCCTCTGCGCTGTTGTCCTTAAGCGAAAAAATGATCCCTTGAAGCGTCCAAACGCGGAAATCGCCCGGCGTCTCGCTTAACTTGGACCTCGTCGCCTGCAGAGCCTGATCGTATTCTTGCGAACGGATGAGTGATTCGATCGACGCGACGGACGTTGTGGCCTGTTGTCCATGCCCAGCAAGCGGCCCGCACGCGGTCAGAAGTACAGCCAGGCACACTCCAAGCCGCCTGAATCCAACACCGCGCGAAATCGCTCTCATCTGCATAGAGGTAATGAAGAATCGCTTCCAGTATAGCTTTCGCGTGCACCGTTCCATACCTCGGCTCCCTACCTTCTCTCCTGGGGCTCTCACTTCTCCTTGCGCCTCGCCTTGACACTGAAATCCTCGGCCGCTACACTTGCGCCGCGTGAAGCAGTCAGACCAATGCGTGCCTCGAATCGAAAGAAAACAACGTCGCGAAATCAGCAGTCCATCTAAACTACGTTGACTGGCAGCCGGAAGAAACACGATGTCAACTCCGCTCGACAGCGCATACAACACAAGAGGTGCCGCGGTAAACGCTCCCTCATGGAGAAATAAAGAATGACAAAGATATCTCGCCGCAAATTCCTCGTGGGGTCCGCAGCCGCGCTGAGTCTCAAGTCATTGCTGCATGCACAGACCAATCTTTCCGGTCCCCACAAGTATCCGGGCAAGTGGATGACAGCTCCGCCGGGGCATTGTCCGTTTACGCCCTCCGCCTCGTTCAGCGATTTGTATTTCACCGGGCGTCATCAGGAATACGCAGACGCCGACACGTGGTACCCCTCCTGGGCCAGCGACGATGTGCAATATTCTCCCTTCGCAGATGGCACGGTCCTGGATGCCAATGGCGCAAAAGTTGCTGCAGCCTGCGATCAAGGGTTCGACTCGACCACGGGCTACGCCACAATTGTGGGCGACGACCCGCTCAATTTGAAGGTCACCGCCCTCGGCGCATGGAAGTCCTCCGGCATGCCCTACGGCGGGCGCTATCCCTGCGCAAATCTCGTTCACAACGGCGTCTGGTACTACGGAACCTACGCCTGCGATATCAACCTGCGCAAAGCCGACGGCGTGGTCTACAACTGGGCCTGGCTCGGCCCTTTCATGGGCTGCCGCTATTCGCTCGATCTTGGAAAAACCTGGGTCGAAAGTCCCTGCAAGGCATGGGCGCCATTATTCAAAGAGGACATCCATAATCAGGGCGCGAAGCTTCAGGCGCTTGAGCATCACAAGAAGAACATGAGAGGCGACGCACCAGGCAGTGACGTTGGTTCCCTCATTCCCGGCGTGTCATTGCCCAAACTCGGCGTGATGCACTTTGTCGACTTTGGCAAAAATATGGAGCACTCGCCCGACGGCAAAGCCTACATGGTAGGGCACGGCGCCGCCCCCAATGAATCGCATGTCCGTCTCGGCGCCGTCAGCTGGCTCTCAGGAGATGCAATTTATCTGACGCGAGTCGCAATCAGCACAAAAACCGTGAACGACGCCGCTCAATACGAGTTCTTCGCCGGCTACGACGCCAAAGGCGATGCGAAATGGACACGCAGTTTTGATGAGATGAAGCCCATGCTGCAATGGAAGGATCACCTCGGCAGCGTGACAATTACTTACAACCCTGGCCTGAAGAAATACCTGATGTGCATTGCCGATGGCTGGCCGAGTACGCGCATGATGAGCACGTTCATCATGGAAGCGGACCACGTTGCGGGCCCGTGGCGAATGGTCTGCTACCTCAAGGATTTCGGTGCTCAAGGCTACTTCGTCAATATTCCCAGCAAATTCATTCAACCCGACGGCAAGACCTTCTGGCTCTGTTACAGCGCCAACTTCACCAACGGCTGGCTTCACACAACCTACCCCGTCGACCCTCCAGGAAGCCGCTACGGACTTTGCCTGCAGGAAGTGAAACTGGTGTAGGAGCCGCGGACCCGGCCTTGCGAACAGACAGAAGCGAATCCTCACGCCCGGTCTGCCTTATCGCTGGACGGCCCCGCTGGTCAGAGTTTTCTTCGCCGCAGGCTCTGTCAGGCAGGGTCCCTCGGAGCAAAGCACGCCGGTGATGCCCTCTCCCTCTGTGATGGTGAAGATGCGGTCCACAGCGGGCAGCTTGACTCTCTCTTTGTTCCCCGACGGCCAGTGAATCTCCGCTGTTCCCGCGTCTGTCGCGTCGCCCAGGCCGAAGTGCGGACGCTGGTCATTGGAAGAGATGTAGCTCCCGCCGCTCATTACATCCTCGCGCTGTCGAATGCCGTTTGCAGTCAGGTAAACAGTGGCGCCCACGGCGTCGCGCGGGCTCTTCGGCCCGCCCACAAGTTTCAGCTCTACCCAATGATGGTGATCCGGGTCGACATTCTTCAGCAGCACCGGCGGCCCGTCGGCGGGGTTGATCACGACGTCGATCTTGCCGTTGTTGAACAAGTCGCCAAAAGCCGCGCCGCGTCCGGGCGTGAGCACCGCAAGCCCCGACCCCTTCACCGGCGGTATGTACTCAAACTTGCCGTTATGAAGATTGCGAAACAGCAGAGGCCGTTCGGCATACGTGGTGCCCCAGTTGTGCTCATCGACCTGCGGATAGACGTGACCGTTGATCATCATCAAATCTTTCCAGCCATCGTTGTCATAGTCGAACATCCCGTCGCCCCAGCCGACGAACGGCACTGCGATTCGTGCGATCCCCGCGTCACGAGCCACGTCGGTAAAGTTGGTGTTGCCGTCATTCCGATAGAGCGCCTTATAGTCGTCAGAGAAATCGGTATCGAGCACGTCCACGCGACCGGTGTTCAGATAGTCACCGACAGCCAGTCCCATGGATGCAATCTCCCTGCCATCGCTGTCCAGGGCAAAACCGGAAACATAGCTATCATCCTCGAATGTCCCGTCACCCTTGTTGATGTAGAGATAGTTGCGCTCGGAATCGTTGGCCACCAGCAGATCGACTTTTCCATCGTTATTCACGTCCACAAAGATCGCTGTAAAACCATAAAATGCGTCAGGGTCGGAAACGCCGGCTTTCACACTCACATCGGTAAACGTGCCGTCGCCGTTGTTGTGGAAGAGGTGATCCGGCTCTCCTTGCAGGCCCCGCGGCCCGCACATCACGGGAACGCCGCGCATCTGACAGTACGCCGTGGATGCCGAGCCGTCTTCGGAACTGGGCTGATGGTTCACGTCGTCGTGCACATAGCCGGAGACAAACAGATCAAGCCGCCCGTCCCCGTCATAATCGCCCCAGCTGGCGCCGTCAGACCAGTTCCCCAACGTCACTCCAGCTTTCTCAGCCACGTCGGTAAACGTGCCGTCGTGATTGTTGCGGTAGAGCCGGTTCTTGCCGAAGTTGGCCACAAAGATATCGGGCCAGCCGTCATTGTCGAAGTCGCCAATGGCCACGCCAAAGCCCCACCGGTCGTTGCTCACCCCGGCCTGTTCCGCAACATCAGTAAACGTGCCGTCGTGATTGTTATGGAACAGCGCAGCGTGAGGAGGAGTTGTCTTCCCGTAGAGCGCGTCGTACGTGGAACCGTTCACAAGGTAAATATCGAGCCAGCCGTCGTTGTCGTAGTCGATCAGGCCCACGCCCGATCCATCCGTCTCCAGAATGTATTTTTTCTGCGGCGTCCCCATCACATGGCGCCACGAAGAGAGCCCGGCCGCTTTGGTCGCGTCTTCAAAAACGACCGTTCCCTTATTCACAAATCCGCCCGCAGTGATGGGCCGCTTTTCTGCGTCATACACCGGCGCAAAGGTCCCTGCGGATGCGATGCCGCCCATACCGCTCTGCTGCTTCTCTACCGGTTTCTGTGCGTCGGCCATTTGGGCATGTGGGCCGGCAGCAAGGCAGATTGCAGACAGGGCGTAAATCAAGCGCGTGCGGAGAGCGCCCGCGATTCGTTTGCTGGCGGAAGAATAAATCGCGTGAAGCAACAAGCCTCCGTGTGGGTGGTGAACGTACCGTTTTTAGCCTGAGTCTCGGCCCGTCACCTAGTGTGCAGTTGGCTTCGGTGCAACCAGCGCGATCCCCGCGTGATCCTCGCAGGATTTCGCTCCGCACAATGCGCCCGTGATGCCTTTTCCTTCGGTAATGGTATAGATGCGGTCCGGGGCGGGCAGCTTCACCATCTCCTTTGTCCCGTCCGGCCAGTGGATCTCCGCCGTTCCCGCGTCGGTGGCGTCGCCCAGGCCAAAGTGCAGTCGCCGGTCGTTCGACGAGATGTAGCTGCCGCTCGACAGCACGTCCTGCCGCATCCGCATGCCGTTGGCCTTCAGATAGACCGTGGCGCATGTGGCGTCGCGCGGGCTCTTCGGCCCGCCCACAAGCCCCAGTTCCACCCAGTGGTGATGATCCGGATTCACGTTCCTCAGCAACACCGGCGGTCCGTCCACTGGGTTGATGACTACGTCGATCTTGCCGTCGTTGAACAGGTCGCCGAAGGCCGCTCCGCGCGCCGGAATCACGTCGGCCAGCCCCGTGCCCTTCACCGCTGGAACGTATTCGAATTTCCGCTCCTTCGCTCCATCCGGCACATTGTGGAAGAGCAGCGGCCGCTCGGCAAACGTCGTGCCCCAGTCGTGCTGATCCACCTGGGGATAGACGTGGCCGTTGGCCTCAAAAATATCCAGCCATCCGTCATTGTCGTAGTCAAGGAAACCGTCGCCCCAGCCCACAAAGGGAATTGTCGTCTGCGCGATCCCCGCCTTGTAGCTCACGTCGCTGAAGCTTGCGTCGCCATCGTTGTGAAACAGCACCTTGTAGTCGTCGCCGAAATCGGTCACAAAAAAGTCGACCAGCCCGTTGTTTTCATAGTCGCCCGCCGCGATGCCCATTGAGGCGATCTCGCGCCCGTCCTTGTTCAGCGCGAAGCCCGACACGTAGCTCTGGTCATCAAACGTGCCGTCCCCTTTATTGATGTAGAGATAGTTGGGCTCCGAGTCGTTGCCCACCACCAGGTCCGGCTTGCCATTGCCGCTCAGCGACACAAAGATGGTGGAGAATCCGTAGTACTTGTCCTTATCCTCGACACCGGCCTTCGCCGTCACGTCGGTAAAAGTGCCGTCCCCGTTGTTGTGGAATAAGTGGTCCGCTTCCCCCGGCAGGCCGCGCGGGCCGCAGTTCACCGATGCGCCGCGATACAAGCAGGCCGAGTTTGCTGAGTCCTTTGACAGGGATGCGGCAAGAGTGCGGTCAAAATGCACATAGCCGGTGACGTATAGGTCGAGCAATCCGTCGCCGTCATAGTCGCCCCATGTCGAGCCCGGCGACCAGTTGCCCAGCGTCACGCCCGCCTTCTCTGCCACGTCGGTGAAAGTCCCGTCGTGGTTGTTGTGGTAGAGGCGGTTCTTGCCGAAGTTCCCCACATAGATGTCCGGCCAGCCGTCGTTGTCGTAGTCGGCCACCGAGCACCCGTAGCCCCAGCGGTCGTTTTGCACCCCGGCCTTCTCGGCCACCTCGGTAAACGTCCCATCATGATTGTTGTGGAACAGCGCTGCGTGCGGCGACGGTTCCTTGCCGTCCAGTGCTTTGAACGTCGACCCGTTCACAAGGTAGATATCCAGCCAGCCGTCGTTGTCATAGTCGAGAAGGCATACTCCCGACCCGTTGGTCTCGACGATGAACTCCTTGTTCGGGGTGCCCATCTTGTGGATCCACCCCGAGAGTCCCGCCTGCTTGGTGACGTCCTCAAAGACCACCGGGCCCTTGTCCACAAACCCGCCCGCCGTGATCGGCCGCTTCTGCTCGTCGTACACCGGAGCGGCAGCAACACCCGCCGAGATGCCGCTGCTCATCCCACCCTGTTGAGGCTGCGCAGGCGCCGGCGGCGCCTCTTGCGCGCGACCATCACATGAAACACAAACAATAACGAGAAGAACTCCACACAACAGACCGCGAATCGGCAATGAAAACACTCCCTACGGCTTGAAGTCTATCGTATCCACGCGGGTTCTGTTCCGTGGCCGCGGCGCGCCCCGATGGCTCCAGGCGCGACCGTCCCAATTGCCTGCGGCATCCATCGGCGCCTCTCTCCGAGTGTGGCTCAAACGCCGGACTTTCGATCCCAATAGAGAGCGCTACAATTCAGGCGGATTAAAAGCTGATCGGGAGACCCCTCGAATGCAAATCTGCACCAATTCAATTCTGCCCGCCTCCGTGCTTCTTTTGGCAAGCCTCATGATTGCCAACGCCCCACTCTCTGCAAAGGCTCAGGCGGACGCTTCCACCACTCCCAAAGTCCAATCGCGATCGACCGGCGAAGACACCGCTTCAGCGCCGGAGTCCGTCAATTATCGCCGGGTGCAAGCGCGGCTGGCACAAGGGTGGAACACATGGGACGTTCACAGTGTGACCACGCAGGTCCTGCTGCCCGAGGGGCTGGCCATTCATGTCGGACTCAAGCACAACTCCACCGAGGGCGGCGATGCATTTCTGCAGGACGCACTGATCGGCAGACTCACGCCCGGCGCAGAGCAGGTCTTTCCAGGGCCCCACGCATGGGACGGAAGCTATACCGACCTGCGCATCACGTGGAACGGACACAGCTGGCGCGTGCAGAGCGCGCGCGATGGCGGCGACCTCATCCTGCTGGCCAACCCGCTCCCCTCCACATCGCGATCCGCGCTGCCGCCCACCATTGTCTTCTCAGTTGACTTCCTCTGGAACCGGCCCGGCACAGCCCTGAGGAACTCGGACTTCATCGAGACGCGCGGCGCATCCGGCATGGTTCCGGTGTATTGCACCTGTACCACGCCGGCCGATCAAAACCCCAAATACATTGATCTTCCCATCGGCGGCCCGTATTTCGCGGCCGACCTCATCCAACCCGTCGGCGTCAGTACCGGCAAACGCCGCACGCTCGCCGAAATCGAGACTGCCATGGCGCAGCACGAAGCCGCCTACAGGGAGTCCATCGCGGGAGCAGGAAAAAACGCTTCAATTGTCGACGCAATCGAAACCACCCTCGGCTGGGACACCATCTATGAACCCAGCCGTCGGCGAGTCGTCTCGCCCGTAAGCCGCGTCTGGAGCGTGAGCTGGGGCGGCTATGTAATCTTCGACTGGGACACCTTCTTCGCATCCACCATGGCCGGCATCGGCGACCGCGACCTGGCTTATGCCGACGCAATCGAAACACTGCGCGAGTCCACAGCCCAGGGCTTCGTGCCCAACTACGCCCGCGCCGGAGGGTGGAAGAGCTTTGACCGCTCCGAGCCTCCGGTGGGCGCGATTACCGTGCTGGGCCTTTACAACAAATTTCACGACCGCTGGTTTCTCGAAGATGCCTTCACGCCCTTGCTGAGCTGGAATCGCTGGTGGGACCAGCATCGCCAGATTCAGGGCTACCTGGCATGGGGCAGCGACGGACAGAACATGCCGGGCAATCTCGATGACGACACCCGTGGCACCCGCGCCGGCGCAATCCTCGAGTCAGGCCTCGACAACAGCCCCATGTATGACGCCACAACCTATAACTCCGAATCGCACCTTCTCGAATACGCCGACGTCGGCCTCATGAGCATGTACATCGCGGACTGCGACGCCCTCGCCTCCATCGCCGCAACACTCGACAAGCCCACTGAGGCCAAAGAGCTCAAAGACCGCAGCGCCCGCTACCGCGCCAAGCTGGCCACACTCTGGGACGACCACGCCGGCATCTTCCTCAACAAAGACCTGCATACCGGCCAATTCAACACCCGCCTTTCACCCACCAACTTCTATCCCATGCTCGCCCACGCAGCCACCGAACAGCAGGCGCAGACCATGATCCAGAAGCACCTTCTCAATACAAAGGAATTCTGGGGCCAGTGGATCATCCCCTCCATCGAGCGCGACGACCCCGCCTTCAAAGATCAGGACTACTGGCGCGGCCGCATCTGGGGGCCCATGAACTATCTCGTCTATCTTGGACTCCGCAACTACGACGACCCGGCCGTGCGCAGGGATTTCGCACAGAAATCCTATGACCTCTTTTTGAAGGAGTGGAAAGAAAAAGGCCACGTGCATGAGAACTACAACGCGATGACAGGAACGGGAGACGACGTCTCCAACAGCGACCGCTTCTATCACTGGGGTGCATTGCTCGGGTACGTGCAATATATGCAGCAGAGCCAGCCGGAGAAGTGAGTCAATCGAACTGGATAACCCCTGCCAATCATGTGGTTCGTCCTTGAGTTTGGCCGAGGCGCGGTGAACCTGGCATTTCCACGCTTACGGTTTGTCAAGTGGCTATTTCCGTATCGACGGTTGACCGGCCGGAACTGGACGATGAGTGAGTTGCCACTGGCTTGCCAACAGACCTCGGAGTTTCGGATTCCCCCGCTCTTTTGCCACTGCACCGGCTGCGAGGGGTGTTGGCCGAAATCTTCGGCAATTGATTCTTCACACCACTTCTGGCCTAATAGCAAATAACGCGAACGTCGGCATGGACCTTCTAGCTCACAGCGGGTGATCGGGGGAGGTTATCCTCTTTCTAAAAGCTCTCGAAAAGGGCGCGAATTGGGGCCTTGGTGGGCGCAACCAGGCAGCCGAAACTCCACAGCGCGACGAATCGCCTCTTTTCATCCAACTGTCCATTGATGCTTGTTTGTCCAACTTGGAGATGAGTCATGAAAGCAGTTGTTGTCCACGAATATGGGGGTCCGGAAGTACTGAAGTTCGAGGAGTACCCAGACCCGGTTCCCGGCTCTGGCGAAGTGCTGGTTCGGGTCGCTGCCACGAGCGTGAATCCGATCGACTACAAGCGGCGTGCTGGTTTAACCAAGGATTTTTATCCCATCCACTTCCCGGGCCTCATCGGAGTCGATATGGCGGGGACCGTGGTGAAGGTTGGACCGGGAGTTGAAGCCTTTACTGCCGGCAACCAGGTGTTCGCAATGGCGGACAACACCTACGCCCAACTCTGCGTGGTGAAAGCGGACATTCTAGCGCAAGTTCCCAAGGGTCTTGATTTGATCCAGGCGGCGGCGCTGCCGCTGGTCACAACAACTGGCAACCAGCTGGCTTCCGCTACGGGAATCAAAGCGGGCCAGACCGTGCTCGTCGCAGGCGCCGCAGGAAATGTCGGACGTTCGGCGGTGTTCACTGCCAGGCAGCTGGGGGCAACCGTGATTGCAGGAGTCCTCAAGAGGCAAATGGAGGAAGCGAAGACCATCGGCGCGGATCGTGTGGTGGCAACCGACGATGATCGCGAGATTGCGAATCTTCCCCTGGTTGATGCCGTTGCCGATACGGTGAATGGCAAGACCGCCGAGACGTTGATCGCCAAGGTGAAGCCCGGAGGAGTGTATGCATCGGTTGTCGGGGCGCCACGCAATGCCGGGAAGTACCCCTCTATAAAGGTGGCGGCGGTGTACTCGACTGCCGACAGGAAAACTCTTGAGTTCATGGCCGAGGCCGTCCGAGATGGCAAATTGGTGATCCCGATCGGCCTCAAGCTGCCACTCAGCAAGGCGGCCGAAGCTCATGCATTGGCAGAGAAGGGTGGCATAGGAAAGATCTTGCTGTTGGCCTGACATTCCCTTGCGAACAAAGGAAGGAAGAGAAAATCGGTGATGAAAAAGGGTGTGCGCGGAATCAACCCCGCTTCGAAGCCAAGTGGCGATGGGTGTGTGGAATGCCTGGCGTCGCCGCAAGGCTGGTGGCTTCACCTCCGCCGGTGCGCGGAGTGTGGGCACATCGGTTGCTGTGACAGTTCTCCGAATCAACATGCATCCAAACATGCGGCGGCCACAGGGCATCCGATCATAACCAGCTTTGAGCCGGGTGAGGACTGGTTCTTCGATTACAACAAGCAAGCGACAATCGAAGGTGCTGAGTTGCTTCCGCCACACGCTCATCCAAAGAATCAGCCCGCTCCCGGACCGCGAGGAAAAGTACCGGCCAACTGGGAATCGCTCCTGAACTAGCTGGCGTCGATCGATTTTTTATGAACGGCAGCGGGACGCGGGACACCGTACTTGTAGTGAGCACCGTATCGAAAGGAGCCATCAATGAGCGCAGTACAAGTCGAACAGAAGAGCTATGAGATGCCGCCGCGCGAGGGGTTCAGCGTCGCACATTTTCTCACCGTCGCCGACCTCGAGCGGTCGGCTCACTACTACGAAAAGGTCTTCGGCGCGCGCATTTTGAGTATGGGTGACGGCAACGCGCCACCCTACCTTCAGCTTGCGAACATCTGGATGATTCTGAACCTTGGGGGCGGGCCGACCCCCGACAAGCCGACGGTAACGCTCAGCGTCCCCGACCCGAATCACATCAACAGCTTTATGAATTTCCGCGTTGCGGATATTCAAGCCTGCTATGAATTGTGGAAGAGTCGAGGAGCTGAGTTCATCACGCCGCCAATACCCAAGTATGGCGAGATTCGCTGCTACATCCGCGATCCTGACGGCTACATCATCGAGGTCGGGCAGAGCACCGATCTCACCTACGGCTAACGCTCGGCTCGGATGGAATTCGGATGTAAACGGCGGCAGGTGGCCCAGTTCCCTCAGTCGCCCGGAACCGCGAATTGACCTCGAGATTCAACCCCTCAGGTTGGTTCAACTCGCCCTTGCTGCGGCTCAGATCGTGACCCGGCAATCAGAGAAGGTAAGGCACCAGCGCAGCAGTCTCACCCGCATAAGTGGCATACGTCTCGCCGAACTGGGAACGCATCCACTGTTCCTCCATGCGGAGCTTCAGCCAAAGCGCGAGAAAGACGAGAGCGAAAGCGATGAACCCGCGCACTTGGGAGATCGCAATCGCCATGCCCAGGAAACCGCTCAGAATGCCGGTGTAGATGGGGTGACGAACCACCGCATAAGGCCCGGTGGTGATCAGCTCGTGGCCCTGCTTGATGGTGACGGAGCGGCTCCAGTTTCTGCCCAGGTGCTCGCGCGCCCACACCGCGAACAGAAGGCCGGCGATGGTGATGGCAGCGCCCAGCCAGAAGGGCAAAAGGCCAGTCGGCCAGGGCTGGAGATAGAGCAAGGGCAGCGGAATGCGAGTTGTCGAGAGCAGGACGATCGCGACCAGGAAGATGAAGACGCGCAGAATGCGCGAGCCAGCCGGCTCGAGGCGCTGGGTGGTTTTGGTATTGGCGGCTTTGATCTGCCAATAGAGAAAAAAAACGATCCAGACCGCTGGAAAGAAAGATACGTAGAACCAGAGCATTCCGGACCTCAGGGCGTTGAAGACGTTGACCCAGGTGAGCGAGAGGAAGTTACAGGGCACGCGCCGTTTCGCCGTCCAATATAGCCGACTCGCGAGCACTTATCCAGCGATTTGCGTCGACATCATTCCGTAGCGATAGCTCAAGTTGTCGCAAGCCTCCACTGCGAATCGGCAGATTGTCCCTCCGCAGGTACGGGTTCCAAGCGGCAACATATTTCCTGAGACGGTTGGCAGCATTCATCCATTGCCGGCAGCACGCGCAGCGTTCGCAGCGAGTCCTAGAGACGCCTCTCCCTGAAAGTAGGAAAGTTAGTCGCGAAAGTGCTGGAGGGAATTGGGAGTGGCTAAGATAGAATCATTGCCGAACACATATGCTCATGCCTGGTGGCTGGATGTATGTTGTCCACATTCGTAATGGGAGGTATCTATGTTTGGACCCAGCTGGGTGACTCTTTCTTCTCTGGTAATAATCGCGTTAGTGGCGATCTATTTCCCTAGCATTTGTATCCGCAAGGCGAACAAGGTGATCCACCTTTTGGAACAAATCGCGGCCAACACAAAAAAATAAAGCAGCCACGACAGGTTGCGCGGAGTCAAGAAAGTGCATCTCTTCGCCGGCCGGTTGCTCTTCGCCGGCACGCTTGAGCTGTCCTTGCCACTTGAAGTCCACCTGCTCTCCCTTTCAATCGCCGGGTGCCCCAGGTCCAGCTTCGAAGCGCAGCAAAGAATCGGTACCTGGGAAACCACGAACCCAATCCACTCCTCGATGCCCACCCCACCCAGATTCACTCCGTCCCCGCACTCCAAATACTGACCCGCCTGTTGACGAAAGAGTAATTGACGAATAGGCGGTAATTCAGCCGGAACTCTTTCTATAAGTTTGTTGGCAATGTTGCAAGAGTCGCCTGCTGCTGGCGCCAGTGCCTTCAAACCCAAGCTCCATGCTATACTCGGCCCATTCTTACGGCTATATTGAACTTCATCGCAGGGGAAGCCCAATGGCAAGTTCCTCCGGAGTTGCCGTTCTCTCCAAGCAGGTCCGCCTCAGACACCTCCTGTTCGCAGCGCTGCTACCCATGTTTCTTTTTGTCCTCTGGCATGACGAGCGCTTCGTCTTCATCCACTCTGATGGAAAATGGGCATACTACTTCCCGGTGCGTTGGCTAATCGTGCCCCACGTGCTGGGAGGGTTGCTCGCGCTTCTGATCGGCCCTTTTCAGTTCTCGTCGCGCTTTCGTCAACGACACCTGCGTATACACCGCATCATGGGCCGGGTATATCTTGCGAGTGTTGCGATATCGGCAATCGTTGCACTCTATGTCTCCTCGATTCACCAAACAGACATGCAGGCTAGAGAGTGGGTATTTGCCCTCGATATCACTTGGCTCATCACGGGAGGGATGGCCTTTGCCGCCGTTCGCAATGGCAATATCGAAGTGCATCGCCAGTGGATGGCGCGCAACTACGCATTTACAACAGTCTTTGTAACTGTGCGAGTGGTGAATGCCCTGCCGATTCCCGACGCCTCCGGACTTGCACCAGCCTGGATTCTGCTCTTGGCTACCCTTTTGCTTACGGAAATCGGCCTCGCGTGGCATAAGGTTTTTGCAAAACCAAACGTCGCGCCGACTGCGACCGGATAAACGTGAACAAAGTTATTCCCGGTTGGGGGCCTGCTCGGAAGTTCCCACTTCGTACCCGCCGGGTGCCCCAGGTCCAGCTTCGAAGCGCAGCAAAGAATGGGGACCTGGGAAAGCACGCAAGCGCACTGATTTGTACCCACCGGCGGTCTATTTCTCCACAACAGCCTTGGATAAATTCCTCGGCCGGTCGACGTCGACACCGCGCTCCAGCGCCATGAAGTAGGCAAACAGTTGCAGGGGTATGACCTCCGCAATCGGCAACAAGTACTCCGACGCCGGATCCACTTCGACGCAATCGCTCACCAGTCGCGCCACTTCCCGGTCGCCCGTGTTGGCGAGGGCAATCACGCGCGCACCCTGCGTCTTCATATCGCCCAGCAGTTGCAGCGTCTTTTCATAGCGCACCACCGAGTCCTCGAGTGCCCGGTCAACCGTTGCCACAACCACCAGCGGCACGCGATCGCTGACCAGCGCATTGGGCCCGTGCTTCAACTCGCCCGTCGGATAACCCTCTGCCTGCACGTAGGACGACTCCTTCATCTTCAACGCGCCCTCGCGCGCAATCGCGTAATGGATGCCGCGGCCCAGGAGGAGAAATGCGTCGGCAGCGCTGTACTTGCGCGCCAGCCCGGACATCGCATTCTTCCAGCCATCGAGTTGGTCCCGAATCGCGTTGGGCAGAGCGAGCAGCCGGTCGATGTTCGCACCCAGTTCGGCAGCGTTCATCCGTCCCAGTCGTTGAGCCTCGTAAAGACCCAGAAGAAAAAGCACGGCCAGCTGGCAGGTGAAGCTTTTCGTTGCGGGAATGGCCTTCTCGATTCCCGCAGCCAGCGGCATCGAAACCTGCGCCTCGCGCGCCATGGTGGACGAAGCCGCGTTGGTGATGGCCAGGGTCGTCTGCCCGCGCGGTTTCACCACGCGCAAAGCTGCCAGCGTGTCCGACGTTTCGCCCGATTGGGAAATCACAATCACCGCGGGCCGTCGTCGATCATGCCCGCCGCGGCAGCTGTATTCGCTGGAATATTCCACGTCGACAGCAAATCCGCACAGATCCTCAAGCAGGATTTCCGCGGCCAGTCCGCTATGCCGGCTCGACCCGCTGGCAGCAATCAGGACCTCACCCGCCGGGTTGGCCCAGCCGGCCAGCCCTTCGGCCACATCGCGCTTCAGGTTCTTGCCGTCCAGATAAAGAGCCAGCGTCCGGCTTAGAGCCTCCGGCTGCTCGTAGATTTCGCGCAACATCTCATGAGGAAAGCTGGGCATGTCTTCTATTCTCGCCGCACATCCAGACCACGGGCAAGGCCACTCCCAATTTCGATCCTGTGCAATGGGATCATGCAGCCCCGCCAATTCATCGCTCTAGGCAACTACTCGCCCGAGTACCCGCAGCACCGGCAAGAATAATCGGGGCAGTCGGAGTCGCAGAGCCTTCTGCCTTCTCGACGGTCACGCCGAATGCCTTGGCAGGTACGCCCTTTGGAAGCGGCGGCAGCACGACACTTGCGTTCCCCGCAGCATCCGGCCTGAAAAGTCCAGCCGGTATCGGCGCGTTGCCGTTTGCCGGGATGACCCAAAGCTCGTAGGTCCTGTCCTGAGGCAGCGAATTGAGGTTATTGGCCTGGAAAATCAGGCTGCCGCTCTCGGCGAGATAAACCGCTCGGCCTGTGGGCGACGGAGGAGTTTTGGCTGCGGTGAGCAGAACATGCTGCGCAGAGTGCGCCGTAAGAACGTCGAGCACCTGCTGCGCGCGCGAGTTGGCCGCGGCCTGTCGCGCGATGAGCGCCGCCTGTTGTTTCAATTCCTGCTTCAGCGAGCCCATCTTCAACAACAGTCCGAGCGAAAAGATCATCATTGCAGCGACCGCAGCCCAGGAGATCGAGCTGTAGACCTTCTTTTCTGCTCGGCCCGAGTCGATTGAGACCACAGGAGCATTGACCGCCTGCGATGAGGCTGGATTCGCAGCGGCGTCAGCCGAAATCCTTTCGACGAAAGCGCTGGCGCGCGCCCTCCGGCAACGGACGCTGCGGAACGCTCAGCGCAACCAGCGCCAGGTCTCCGGAGAGCTGAGCCACCTCGGCGCGGCACTCAGCGCACTCGTCCAGATGCAGGCGCACCGCGGCAGTCTCCTCCGTCGAGAGGGCCTGCATCGCATAGAGGGCTAGATCCTCCTGCGGAATGTGTGCGCGGTCCGTCATGCCTGCATTGCCTTTCGTACGCTAATCAACGCTGCTCTGATTCTTGTTTTCACCGTGCCCAGCGGATCGCCTGTCTTTGCAGAAATCTCCGCGTGGGTCAAACCATCAAAAAACGCCATCTCCACTGACTTCTGCTGCTCCGAAGGCAGTCCCTTCAATACTTCCCTGACCTTCTCCATCATCGAATTCCGTTCGACCTCCAAAGCCAGGTTGGTGTTCGAGACAAGCACCACCTCTTCCACTGGATCTGTCGGCCTCCTGCGCCGCACCGCATCGATGGCCCGATTCCGCGCCATCACCGCCAGCCACGCACCCAGCGATCCCCTGCCCTCGACAAACAATCCCGGATTCTTCCAGACCTGAAAGAGAATCTCCTGCATCACATCTTCCGCCTGACCAGGATCTTTCAGCACCCGCAAAGCGACCGAGTACACCATGCTTCCGTACCGATCAAAGACATCCGTCATTGCCTGCTGGTCCCCTGCCTTCACGCGAGTCAGCAACAGCTCGTCGGTGGACTGGGAAGTTCCAGCCTCTTCGCGATGAACTGATTGCCCGTCATCAGTACGGATGGGTGCCTGCACCGGATTGGAGGGATTTTCGTTCATCAATTGAAGGCATCAAGAGGCCAGGACGTATTTTATTGAATGTGGCATTCGATGTAAAAGCAATCCTGCGCGGGAACCGGTTCACTCTGAAAGAACTTGTATGACCCTTGAGTGCGGCATGCATGCTTCGTACGTAGAAAGAAGAAAACTGGATTCATCCGAACCAAAAATTCTCAGGAACCATCGATCTCAACCTATCTTCCATCATTCATCCGCATTGTGGATATAGCATTCATGGATCGCATCCAGCGGGGCGTTGGGCCATCGGGACTGAATCAGATCGTCCTCCGACAGCTCATGGAGAGTAAAGTCGATGGTCCCATCTGCTTCAACAGCTCCCTGCACATAACCATAGATATGAGTCTTCGCAGCTTTATCGGCGGTCTTCGGGAGCTGATAGCGATGTGCGCCCGCGGTACCAACAATCAAACCTGGCAGCACTGTTTTGGAGTACTGCTTCCAATACGGCGTGTTGTACACATTCGGTGAGTAGTAATGCGAATGGCTGGCGATCAGATACACATGTTTTCCGGCAGCCTGCGCGCCGTAGAACCAGTTATAGACCAGCTCGCCGGTGCGGTCGCCGAGGTCCCAGTCGTCCATGGCGTGCTCAGAGCCGGTCGAATGCGGCAGCGCTTCATGCATGCCGGCCACAATGGCGCGAACCCCTGAATTCGGCGCAAGATCGTGATCCAGCACGGTGCGCAGCCACTTCAATTGTGCGTCCGAGAACTCGTCGTGACTCGAGTTGTCGAGCGTGATGAAATCGACCCAGCCTTGCGTCCAGTGATACCAGGGACCAAGCGGCGCACCTGCAGCGCCATCAGAGATTCGCTGCGCGGCAATTTCGGGGCGATCAAGAAAGCTCGAAAACTTTGGTTACGTATCCCTCGCGCGTCATCGGTGGAACATCCTCATGATTGCCCCTTCCGAGGAATACCGGCATTGATCCGAATGAAGTCATCTGGTGGGCCAGAAAGTCATCCCATGCAATCGACTGGTAGCTTTCTTTGGAAAGCTCGGTCCCGGCGGACTCCATCGCCAATAGATCCTGGTCAGGCTGCGACATCCAGCGAAAATCGCCGAGATGCCAATAGAAGGCATCGTTTTCCGCCTTCACTTTGGCCGCGATCGCCGGCATCACAAAGTCGCCGCAGTTGCGGCTGTCGCCGGAGACTGCAAAGGTCCATAAGGGCGCGGTTACGGCCTGGGCTGGGCAAACAGCCGGCGTCAGCGCAATTGTTGTGAACGCTATCGCTGTGAAAATCAGACGGGGAAAACCGGGCCTGAACATGCAACCAGCATAAACCTGCAGAATTACCGCAGGATTAAGACGCACAAAGTACCAGAGTTCGCTAGGTTCCCTCCGCACTGTGATTCGAGTCACTGTGACGGAACGACCCTCCTGAATAGGCTCAAGATCAGCGGCGCTCCAGGATCAGGACGCCCAGATCAAGGAGCAAATTCATCATGGCTTATGTAGTGACCGATGCCTGCATCAAGGATTTCGTCTGTGTGGCGGAGTGCGCCACAGCCGCTCTCGCACCCCAGGTCGGCAGCCCAAACGCCGGAACCGTTTCTCAGGTTTTCATCAACCCTGACGAATGCATTGACTGCGGCAACTGCGCCGATCTCTGCGCCCAGCACGCAATCTTTCCCGAGAGCGACTTGCCCGCGGATAAGGCTCACTTTGCCGCGGACAACCGGGAATACTTCCAGTAGCGCGTCAATGCGCGGCGGCCGGCTTGCCAAGGTCTCCGGATTCTCAAGGCTGCGTTTCCGGCGGAGTTGCTGTTGGCTTTGTTTGAGGTGCAGCGGGTCCGGCAGACTCCGGCTCGGCAGGCTTTTTCTCCGCTGCCGGTTCAACTGGCAATGAGGTCGCGGGCTGGGTCGGCGCCGTCTTGGGCGCCATCATGCTTGAAGCCGAAAGCGGCAGCACCGGCAAAGCCAGGGTTTGCACTGTCGCCGGATCGTCCCGAAGCTTCACGTAAAGCAAGCCGCTCGCCGGATGAGGCACGCTCAGTTGGGTTCCCGTAAAATCGGGCGGCACGTCCACTGAGTTGTCAAAATCCGGTGTCGCCGCGATGGATGTCGTAAGAAAGAGATTGCTTCCCGTCAGCGTGCAGGGCTTCGCCACGCCGCGCGGGCAACGCAATTCCTTGAAGCCCGGCACCCGCACCAGTGTCCCGAGCGGCAGCCAGTCTCCCGTAACTCCATCGCCTGACACGGCGCGCGCCTCGATTGGCCCAAACGCCGACGAACCGAAGCGGGCCAGGGGCTCAACTACGCCCAGCGCAGTCTTTGCATCCTCCAGCATCAGGCTGCCGTCTGCCAGCGACAACATGGTGCGAAAGCTGCCGTCCACCGCGGCAACCTCTATCTTTTCGCTGCGCGGAAAATTCACCGGCGTCTTCGACTTTAGAAAGAAAACCAGCCGCCTCTCGACCGGCAAGTCATCGGGACTGCCTAGCTGCACCGGCGAGAATGCATCAGAGGCTTCATCCTGCGTGCCCTTGCTCAATAGCGTGACTTGCGGGCGAGGCGGGTCGACATTCACGCGCACCTTCAACTCCCGCCCGTCGCGCAGTTCCACGCTCGCAAAGTAGTGCTTGCCCGGCTCCAGGTTCGCCGTCGTGCTGCCCGCGTTCATTGCCAATCGATCCGAGTCCTCTACGCGGCTCAGCACTGCGGGGGACCAGTCGATTCCGTCCAGGCTGGCCTTTGCCACCTCATCGAGCCGGGTGCCTGTCAAAATGGCGTCGGTATCGCCGGCACTCAAAGACAGGCGGTCAAGCGAGGCGGCCTCGGAGTATGCGGTCAGGTGCAGCGAATCGGGTTCCTTCAGCCCAAACTGGCGGATATCGATTCTCACCGGCCCCGGCGCAGCATCCTTCATTGGCACCGCGACCTCCAGCGTGTCTGGCTTGGGCGATTTCCAGGTCAGCGCGACTTGATTGCCCGACGCAGATGCTTCCTCCACCTTGTCCACACACAGGGAACTCCCGCCATCGATGTGCAGTGTGTCTTCGCGGCCTACCACAAGGGCTGACTGGTCGCCGGGCGCCAAGTTCCACTTTCCCCGCTCGGCCGAGATCAGGTGGTAGCGTGGCCCTTCCCAGTCGTCAAAACCCCACTTGCCGCGCACCACGCCTGTCAGGTTTTCTACGGGAAATGTCGGCGCCGGATGGACCAGCACTAACCCGCCTTCAGCAGGGTCGGCGTTTACAGGAAGGTCCAGCGGTCCGTTCCTCGTTTCGATGTGCAGGTCAAGGTCATAGGCCATGTGCGTGGCAAGTACCAACGGTGCGCCTTCAGCCGGCAGCACCAGGCCCGGCTTTTGCGCACAAAAGCTCTCGGCTGGGTTTACGGGATGAAGAGGCGGCATCTTTGCGGGACCAATGGGCGGCAGCGCCACCACAACCACCGACTTGGGATCGCGGAACGACGGCGGCACACTCAGCCGAAGGTTCATTGTGTCCTTGCTGGGCAAAGCGAGGGCGGGAATGTACTGGTAATGCGCGGTGTGCAACGACGAGAGAATCCTGGCGGTGTCGACAATGGCGCCGATATATGGGCTATAGGCGCCGGCCCCGCCCATGGGGGAATAGGAAAGTTGGTTCATCAGGTCGACGGTCGAGCCGTTAGTCAGCTGGGTCACGCGTGACTGCGCGTTGGTGTCGTCCATCACCAGCCCTTCGGTGTGCTGCGAGAGACATGCGGCCTGTTCGTCCGTGGGCTTCTCAAAACATTTCTCGTCAACCTTGATACCCAGACTTCGGGCGGTTGCCTCCGCGCGTTCTTTCAACGATTTCGGGTCCGTCTGGGATGTTTCTTTCACTTCGGCGAGATACGCATCCAACCGCATTCTGTCCAGGCTGGCCGCCTGCAGATCCTGGCTTGCGCGGACAAAAATGCCGGGGCGTCCTCGCACCGTGCTCCGTAGAGTGCTAAAATCGCCGCCCGTTTCAGGCGCAAGAAAGATCAGCGCCTGCTGCGCTTCAGGCGGCACCACCACAAATATGCCTTCTTCCCGCGCTTCCCGTGTCCAGGTTTCAACCCTGGTAAACCACTCGGGCGGCGGGGGATTGGTAGCGCCGCGGAGAAACGCAACCACCAGCACATAGTGCGCGGACTGGCTCTCTGGCAGGTCGGGATGAATCCACAGCCGGTCGCCGGGAAGCAGATTGGGCACCTCGCCAATGGGCAGAGTGACCAGACCCCGCTTGACATGCACGTCCACCTTGGGGCCGGCGAGATCAAATGTCTGGGCAGTGGCTTGCAACCCTGACCAGAAAATCAGCCAAAGCAAAAGCAACCGAAAACAGCACCGCATGTCATCATTGTACGGAGTCTGGCTCGCGCAGAAAATTTCCGCCCGGAGGCAACTCTTTTCGCGACCGTGCATCCGCCCTCCGGCACACCCCAGGAGCCCCATCAAATGCACGTTCTAAGTAAGGCCTTTTCATTTACACTAAAGGGAGTTAGCCTAGACTCTTGAATTGCTACCTTCTCCAATTCCTCCTGTGTATCAAAAGACAAGTGGAAGATCGTTGTGGGTTATCTTAAGCGTGACAAAAACACCGTGAATCGCCATACGCCTATTCGGAGATTTTTGTACGCGGCAACCGCTTGCCGGAGACGAACGTAAATTGCGGCATCCATAAACCGGAACTATCAGGCCGCATGAAACAGCGCTACTGAGGATGACTAAAGAAGCGTTATACGGAGATTGAAGTATGAAATCGACAAGAGCTGCCCTAAGCAGCGTAGATGTAAGCAATTTGAGCATCCCCGATGCGGAAGAGATTATCGAAGAAGCCTTGAATGAGTTGGCATTTTCTACCGACCCAGGATTGGCGCGCGCTCTCCATTTTCTTGCTCCTCCCGGATACCAGGCCATCGTTGAGCTATGCAGTGAGAACGGGCGCAGCAAGCGCCGCAATGCATCTGCCGAGGCCTGGTCACCGGAAGAGGACGAAGTTCGCATTTACTTTGAGCGCACCGACGGCTCCGAACCCGCTCCCCGCCAGGCGCGCTCGACGCGCATCCCCGTCGAGCATTCTGCTGAAGATATCGAGGACAGCCAGGAGTCTGTGATTCCTGCCGACTTGGACGCCCGCGTCAAGGAGCTTTGCGCCGCCCTGGCTGAAGCCGAACGCGGCGGTCATGCCTTCATCGCGCTCAAATGGTTCCGCGATTCCTTCTTGCCGCGCAAGGCATTTCGATGGAATCAGCATCCGGAATCACGCCAGGCCGTGCTGGCTGAGGCCATCCAGCGAGGCGTTGTGCTCACCAGCAAGATCGCAAACCCCAAGACTCCGGCTTACCCCACAACCACAATTCGTTTGAACCGGGCCGAGGCCGGCATTCCCGAGGAGGCGCAACGCTTCCATCCGGTCGCCGCGCATAACGGCTCCATCGCCGAAGCCATTGAAGCGGAACGAGGAAATCTGTGAGCTGCTACTTCCTCGAGTCCACAGCCTTCGCCAAGCTGTTTGTCCAGGAGCCCGGCACGGATTCTCTCATCCGCCTCATGGATGCCGTCGAGGACAACCGCAAACTCATCGCAGCCTCCACGCCGCTGGAAGTCTACGCGGTCATACGCCGCCGCGAGCGCGCCGGCGAAATCTCCCCCGAAGACGCTGCTTCCGCACTGGAGATTCTGCGCCTTGAAGCCGCGCGCATTGTGCAGGAGCCGCTTAACCCTGCCGTGCTTGAAGCCGCGCGCCAGCTCCTCGACCGATCCAGCCTGCACTGGCCTCAGGCCGTGCAGTTGGGCGCCGCTCTGGTAGCGCGAGAAATGTTCCAGGGCACGGAAATCATCTTTGTCTCTTCTTCGCAACCATTGCTGGAGGCTGCAAAGGCCGAAAAATTCAATGTCCTCGATCCTGTCGACGACCCTGCCCCGCTGCCTGTCTGACCGCTGGTTCGTCCTCCGCCCTTATCGATTCCAGCCATCGAATTCCGCGAGTCAAGCGGCGCGATCGGTCAGCTTGCCCGCGGTTTGAAGCCGCGCTACTCCCGCCGAAACCGGTTCGCCTTTTCAAACTCCTCGCGCAGCACCGGCGTCTTCAGGTTCTCGCGAAGATACGCAAGCCGCTCTTCCAGCGCCAGCAGCGCCGCCTGCACCGCTTCCGTGTTGGTATAAGCAATGTCCCGCCACATGCTGAACGGACTCGCACCCAGTCGCGTCATCTCGCGCAGGCCGCGCCCGCCCACATCTTTCAGTTCCGGCGCATCCCCCACTTCGTCTTCAAGCAGCGCACTCAGCGCCGTCGCCACAAACTGCGGCAGGTGGCTGACCCACGCAACCAGTTCGTCGTGGCGCACCGGGTCCAGGTCGATAGTCTTCGACCCCATCGCAACCACCCACTCCCGCCAGTCTTGAATGAGTGCTGCGGCAGTTGGTGAGCGTTCCCATGTCGGGTCATCCGTGAACAGCCACACCGCCCCGCGAAACAGCGCCGCATCACCCAGCGCAGCCCCGCCGCGTTCCTTGCCCGCCATGGGATGGCCAGGCAAAAACGCCGCCCGCTCCGGAGTATTGAATAATCTCCCCGCAGCCACGGTAATCTGCGCCTTGGTGCTGCCCACATCCGTCACCAGATGCTCCGGGCCAAGCACTCCCGACAACTTCTCCATATAATCCAGCGTCGCGTAAATCGGCACCGCCAGCAGCACCACCTGGCTCGCGCGCGCCGCCTGCAAAGCGTCCGGCACAATCGCGTCCACCGCGCCCATCTTCAGCGCCACCTGCCCTTGTTCCGCGCTGCGATTCCAGCCCGTAATCGTCCCGCGATACCCTGCCGCGCGCATCGCCAGACCCACCGATGTCCCCAGCAGGCCGGTGCCTAAAATAGCGACGCGCTCGATCATGAATGACACCCTTCCCAAGCGGAGTTAGCTGCACTTTGCGCGCTGGCGCGGGGTTGGTCCTGCAATCTCTGCCGACTCCGCTATCTCCGCGGACTCCGCTACATCGTTCTTCCCACCGCCGCCGCAATCACGCGCAATTGCCCCATCAGCTCTTCAAATTGCTCCAGGTACAAAGTCTGCGCCGCATCCGACGCCGCCTTGTCCGCGTTGGGATGCACCTCGACCAGAATTGCGTCCGCACCCGCCGCCACCGCGGCTCGCGCCATCGGAGCCACCATGTCGCGCCGCCCCGTGCCGTGCGACGGATCCGCGACAATCGGCATGTGCGAAAGCTTCTTCACCACCGGAATCGCCGAAATATCCATCGTGTTGCGGGTCGCGGTCTCATACGTGCGAATCCCGCGCTCGCACAGAATCACGTCGTAGTTGCCGCCCGACAAAATGTACTCGCTCGAAAGCAGCAGCTCCTCAATGGTGGCCGCGATGCCGCGCTTCAGCAGCACCGGCTTGCGCACCTGGCCAAGCTCGCGCAGCAAATTAAAGTTCTGCATGTTCCGCGCGCCCACCTGGAAAAGATCCACGTAAGGCAGCATCGGTTCAATCTGCGAAATCTCCATCACCTCGCTGACCACCAGCAGGCCGTGCAGTCTCCGCAGCCTCGCGCATCAGTTCAAGCCCCGGAATCCCCATCCCCTGAAACGCGTAAGGCGAACTGCGCGGCTTGAAGGCGCCTCCGCGCAAAAAGCTTCCGCCCGCAGCCTTCACGCGCGCCGCGGTGGTAAAGATTTGGTCGCGGTCCTCAATCGAGCATGGCCCCGCCATCACCATCACCTGGTTGCCGCCGACTTTCACTCCGCGGTCGAACTCCACCACCGTGCCTTCCGGTCGAAAGCCGCGCCCCGCAAGTTTGTAAGGCGAGCTGATGCGATGAACATGCAGCACTCCCGACAGATTCTCAAACTTGGTAAGGTCCAGGCTGGCCGTCGGCCCCACCCCGGCCAGAATGGTTTGCGTCGCGCCGGTGGTTCTGTGCACCCCGACCCCGGCTTCCACCATGGCGTCGATCACTGCATCGATCTGCTCTTCGGTGGCCTGCTCCTGCATCGCTACGATCATTGCTTGTTCCCTGTCTCGGGCGCCGCTGCGCCAGTTGCGTGGCCCGACGATTCGCCCCCGCGACCACTACCAGTCGCTGGGGACCCGGATGCATTCGCCAGGGCATTTCTCTCCGATGCCAATTCGTTCCGCTGCAATGCCCGCATCACGTCGATGATCCGCTCGTAGATATGCGTCAGCTCAATGTCCGGCAGAGGTCCCTTGTTGGCCGCGCGCACGTTGGCAAAAATCACCTTCTCGCGCGCCGGTTCATACACCGGCAGCGAAGTGGCAACCTTCAGATGACCAATCATCAGCGCGGCGCGGGCCCGCTCGCTCAGCAACTCCACAAGCTGGCGGTCCAGAGCATCAATTTGGTTCCGCAATTCTTCCAGCGTCATTCCATCCTCGTGTTGAAAGACTAGCTTCCAGCCCCTGGCCTCTAGCTTCTAGCTTCTAGCTTCTAGCTTGCACAGTGGCGAATTGAGCCGCATAAGTTCGCACTGGTAAGAACGAGCTAGTAGCTAGAGGCTAGGAGCTAGAAGCTGATTTGCGTTTCCTTACCGGGCCAGCGCTGCCTTAGCAAGACGCAGACCCTTGATAAATCGTGCCACCGCACCGGGCGCTGTCTCCGCAGTCGACCGCTCGACCAACTCCACAATGGCGCTGCCAATCACCGCGGCGTCCGCGAACTCCGCCACCTGCGCAACGTGCTCCGCATTGGAGATGCCGAACCCCACGGCCACCGGCAGTGAAGTCCATCGCCGGATGCGCGCCACCAGCGACGCCGCGTCTGAAGTCAGGCTCTGCTGCGTGCCTGTGATGCCCACGCGCGAGATGGCGTATACAAAACCCTTTGAGTGTGTCGCGATGGCTTCAAGCCGCTCGTCGGGACTGGTGGGCGCGGCCAGGAAAATCGGCGCCAGCTTCACGCGCTCCATCTCGGCCAGATACTCGTCCGCCTCCTCGACAATTAGGTCGGTCACCAGCACGCCATCCGCGCCCGCTGCCGCCGCGTCCTCCGCAAACTTGTGCAGGCCATAACGAAGAATGGGATTGAAGTAGCTGAAAATCACCAAACCCGCATCGGGCCGCGCCGCGCGAATCTCCTTCGCGATCCTCAGCACGTCCTTCAGCCGCGTTCCCCGCGACAGCGCGCGCTCACTGGCACGCTGAATCACCGGCCCATCCGCCAGCGGATCGCTGAACGGCACGCCCAGCTCAATCACGTCCGCCCCCGCATCAATCGCCTCCAGCGCAATCGCGCGAGTCGCATCGAGGCTCGGGTCCCCGGCCGTCAGATAAACCACCAGCCCCGGTTTGTGATCAAACGCTATCGCCATTGAATGTTTTGTTCTCTTCCAACCAAAAACTGCGGGTGCCCCCGGTCTCGCTTTTGAGACCGGGGAACGCACAAAACTACAGTTTTAACTCGCGCGCCAGGATGCCCATATCCTTATCGCCGCGCCCTGAAAGGTTCACCACCAGTATGTCACGGGTCGGCATCGCACCCGCGATGCGCAGGCACTCCGCAACCGCATGCGCGCTCTCCAGCGCCGGCAAAATTCCCTCCGTCCGCGCCAGCTTCACGACGGCATCAAGCGTCGCCGCATCGTCCTGCGAAACATACTCCGCGCGTCCCGAATCGTGCAGCGCCGCATGCTCCGGCCCGATCGACGCATAATCCAGTCCCGCCGACACAGAATGCGTGGCCGCAATCTGCCCGTTCTCATCCTGCAACACGTAGGAAAAAGTCCCTTGCAGCACCCCCGGCTCTCCGCCGCGAAAGCGTGCCGCATGTTGACCCAACTCCGTTCCGCAGCCGCCGGCCTCCACGCCAATCAATCGAACCTGCTGGTCGGGAATGAATTCGTAGAACGCGCCAATCGCGTTCGAACCACCCCCCACGCACGCAATCACCGCAGTCGGCAACCGGCCTTCCTTCTCCAGAATCTGCTCCTTGATCTCGTGGCCGATACAGCGATGAAAGTCCCGCACCATCGTCGGATAAGGATGCGCCCCCAGCGCGCTGCCCAGCAGATAATAGGTCGTCCGCACATTGGTGACCCAGTCCCGCATGGCCTCGCTGATGGCGTCCTTCAGCGTCTTCGATCCGGACGAAACCCCGCGCACCTCCGCACCCAGCAGCCGCATCCGCAGCACGTTCAGCTCCTGGCGCTCCATGTCCACATCGCCCATGTAGATCACGCACTCCATCCCCAGCAGCGCGCACACCGTCGCCGTGGCAACCCCATGCTGGCCCGCGCCCGTCTCGGCGATAATGCGCTTCTTGCCCATGCGCTTCGCCAGCAGTCCCTGGCCCAGCGCGTTATTGATCTTGTGCGCGCCTGTGTGCAGCAGGTCTTCGCGCTTCAGGTAGATCTTCGCGCCCCCCAACTCCTCCGTCAGCCGCTTGGCAAAATAGAGCGGAGTGGGCCTGCCCGCGAAGTCCTTCAGCAGGTCGGCCAGTTCAGCCTGGAACGCCGCGTCGGCCTTGGCCGCATCGTACGCATGTTCCAGTTCAACCAGCGCGGCCATCAACGTCTCCGGCACATAGCGGCCGCCATAGACGCCAAAGCGGCCGGGCCGCGATTCCGAAGGAACTGAAGGAAGAATCACCGATGCCATAAGGGTCTCCTGCGCAACTACCCAGAAAATGGGGAACTTTTCAGTGTACAAGGGCAAACGGAAATGGCTGATGTTGGGTAGTGGTGCAGTTTGAAGGTACTAATGACTTGACTAACCACAGATGAAGTAACGGCTTTGGGGATCGTAGCGTCAACTGGATTCCACACCTGACCGGGTATGGAGAGGACCCACAAGAACCATTTGGCCGCGATTTTCCCCTCAACTGTTGTCGCTCTTGCGGGCCTGCGTGGAACCGTTCTTAGCTGTTCATCTCGCGCTCTTAAAGGCCGCCATGTTTTTTTCGGAGGGACTGTTGTAAGAAAGCTGTACACCCTATTAGCACAAGCGGAGAATGTATCGAAACGGCTGAATAGGCCAGCCAAAGTAGAAAACCGCGCGAAGACTTCAGCTCATTTAGCCGCTGTGCGGGCTCTTGGCATCCCCTTTCAGCGGAAGCGACAGGTAGAAGGTACTAAGTTTTCAGCCGCGTCTGATGCTTGCCTATATGCCTCCAGTCCTTGCGGGAATCCGTTTGGATCTAGTTCATTCCCGCCAAGGAAGGCTGCACCGATTCACCGTCCATTCAGTTCCGCCATTCTCTGCCGTAGTTCCACATCATGTCTCTCGCAGGTCTTTGAGGCTAAAGGCGGCTCGTCTCGAATCAGCATCCAACATGTGCTCAACCAGCTTCTTATGGCCGGCCGTGCCGCGCATCCATCGAGCCTCCGCTTTTTGCTCGATGGCGTGGGAAAGCACAAGGAGCGGTGCAGACGGCCCTTCCTGAGGCATTCTGTCTTCTTTGAGCGGCGCGCATAGCGAAGTGCCTTTTGCATAAGTTGCCGTCTAGTGCGTTGGCTTTTAGGGCTGCCGGGTGCTCCTTCATGGCTCTCGCATTGGAGACATGGGAATCCAGGGTCTTGGGTGCCGGGTGCCAGGTGCCCCATCCATCGAGCGCTTTTTGCTCGATGGGTGGGAAAGCACAATCCCTTCCAGGCATCTGTCATCTTGAGCGACGCGAAGCGAAGTCGAAACATCCGCGGATGCCGGGTGCCCCATCCATCGAGCGCTTTTTTGCTCGATGGGTGGGAAAGCACAATCCCTTCCAGGCATCTGTCATCTTGAGCGGCGCGAAGCGAAGTCGAAAGATCCGCGGTTGCTTTCAGGGCTGCCGGGTGCTCCATGTCTCGCCTCTGAGACATGGGAATCCAGGGCGCCGGCAGGGTCCCCATCCATCGAGCGCTTTTTTGCTCGATGGGTGGGAAAGCACAATCCCTTCCAGGCATCTGTCATCTTGAGCGGCGCGAAGCGAAGTCGAAAGATCCGCGGTTGCTTTCAGGGCTATGCCGAGGTGCTCCATGTCTCGCCTTCCGAGACATGGGAATCCAGCGCTGCCGGAATACGAACGATCCGGGCTTCGAACTCCACCTGTTCCAGCCCAACTCCAGCATGGGAACCAGGGCGAAGGCTCTATGGCCGGGTGCCCCATCCATCGAGCGCTTTTTGCTCGATGGGTGGGAAAGCACAATCCCTTCCAGGCATCTGTCATCTTGAGCGGCGCGAAGCGAAGTCGAAAGATCCGCGGTTGCTTTCAGGGCTGCCGGGTGCTCCATGTCTCGCCTCTGAGACATGGGAATCCAGGGCGCTGCCGACACGAGCCCCGAGCCCACCCATCCAATCCGCAGGAAAAGGGCTGCCCATTCCCTCGAGCCCTTTGCGAAGGATGGGAGATCAAAACCCTCCGCCCGCCTCCGCCGAAACCAAAAACTGCTTCTAGCCTGCCTCGCTTCCCGCCAACCGTGGCAAACCATGGCCACGCTTTTCGCCAACCGTGGCAGACCATGGCCACGCTTTTCGCGCAACCGAGGCGCCCCCTTGCCACGGTTTCAGGCAAAAGACGAGAGTCTCAGCCGCGCACCCTCCCGCCACGACGGTTGGCCCATCTCAGCGCTGCCCAAAATCCGGGTGCCCCAAACTGTTGATTCTGCGATCTGTGAGCGCAACGCACTCAGCCTTCAGAATTTCCCCAGGCTCCCTCACCCGCTTTGCGCATAATTACCCCTCACCGGCGCACAATGAATCAGAAGCAGTCTCGGCCGCTCGTGCCCAACAAATTCAGACCCAGCAGATCCGCACCATGCGGAAAAAAATCACCGCAACCGCCCGCCGCCAGCTCCGCACCTTCACGCGGCGCGAGCAAAAAAGTCGCCCCCCGCCTGTGAAACTGTGAGACTGTGCTGCGGACGGTCCAGGCGCGGGGCGCGCACCCCCTACGCTTCCTCGAAATTTTCGTTTTCCACAAAATCCTTGCAGAAAATATCGCAGCCGTACACCGACCTATTCGGTCCGTATCACGAGACTTTTCTTTTCTTGCTGATGTCGCACAGCATGTCCGAGTGAATATTCAAACCGATGTTGGTCATGTTGTAGACATGCTCGCTGGCCACAAGCCACACAATCTCGCAAATCGCCCGCTCGGAATAATGCTTCGCCATTCGATTGAAAGTCTCTGGATTCACTTTCTTGTCCTGGGTCAACTCGGTCACGTAATCCAGCGCCGCGCGCTCCGCCTCGCTGAATAGCGCGCTGGTCCTGTACTCCGCAAGTGCATCGAATTTGGCTTCATTCATCGACGCCTTGATCGCAAACGCCCGCCCGATATCCATGCAGAACTCGCACACATTGATCCGCGCCACCTGCTCGCGGATAAGGAACTGCGTTTCCATGGGCAGCTCCAGCTTCTTGTCCAGCTTGGCGATCTTTCCAATGAACATGCCAAACGCCACCGGCATGCGCGAGTAAACAACCTTCACCGGAGTCAGCACTTTGCCGAACTGACGCCGGGTCATGGCATAAGCCAGCTTCACCATCGGGGAGGCGGGATTTTCGATTGGGGAAAGATAAGTACCCACTGGGGGACCTCCATTCACGTTTCCACTTCGAGGGATGACGCAGGATGGCGGGAGGTTGCAGCGATTTGCCCGTTGACCGAACTACGCATGACTCCATTGCCCGGCAAGCATGGATAGGAAGACCTTGTGCGCGCTCATTTTTCCGCTTCGCGCCGATCTGAAAACTGATCCTCGACGGCTCGGGCGTTAGCAATGAACTCCCGCACTTTCAACGGGTTCTTGCGCCCCGGCGCCGCCTCCACACCGCTCACCACATCCACGCCCCAGGGCCGCAGCGTTGCAATCGCCTCCGCAACATTCTCAGGATTCAGTCCGCCCGCAACGATCATGCGGTGCGCCCGTGATTCCTTATTTTGGAAGAGCGTCTCGGCGGCATCCGCCCAGTCGAATGCAACTCCAGTTCCCCCCACGGCAGCCGCCGTGCGCGAATCCACCAGTACCGCGTCTACATGCGGATCAGTTGCCAGGGCGGTCAATCGTTCTGCTGCCCCGTCGCCAAAGTGCACCACCCGCAGAATGCGCAAATCCGGTCCAAAGAGCTTCCGCAGCGCCGCCGGCATCGCAGAGCCAGCCTCGCAGTGCAGTTGCACGCCAGTCAGTCCGCAAGCGCGAACCGCGGCCAGAATCTCGTCCGTCCCGGCATCCACAAATACGCCGATCTTCTCCACCGCCGCCTTCAAATGAGGAGTAATCGCGGCCACCTGCTCCACCGCCACCCTCCGCGGGCTGGGCGCAAACACGAATCCCACGGCGTCCGCTCCGGCTTCAGCTGCCAGCCGTGCGTCCTCAAGAGAGGTATTGCCGCAGATTTTGATCCAGAGGCTCATTGCGCCACGACCACCCCGGCCAGCAGCGCCGCAAGCGCCGCGCCCGGATCCGCCTGCCGCATCAGGCTTTCGCCAATAAGAAATGCATCGAAGCCTGCCGTCCGCAGGCGCGCCAAATCTGCGGGCTTCGAGATGCCGCTTTCGGCCACCCGCACGACGCTATCGGGAATCAGGGCCGCCAGCTCAAGCGATGTTTCCAGGCGCACGTCAAATGTCTTCAGGTCGCGATTGTTCACGCCAATTGCATCCAGGCCGGTCTCGCCAATTGCGTTTAGAGCGCGGTCAAGTTCAGGGGCTGTATGAACTTCCACCAACACGTCCAGATTCAGACCCCGCGCGGCCTTGGCAAACCGGCTCAGTTCGGCGTCAGTCAAAGCGGCGGCAATCAGCAGAATGGCGTCGGCGCAGTGCGCCCGCGCCTCCAGAATCTGATACTCGTCCACCGTAAAGTCCTTGCGCAGGCAGGGCAGAGTAACGGCCTCTGAAGCCAGTTCCAGATTGCGCAGGCTGCCCTGAAAATAGGGCTCGTCCGTCAGCACTGAAAGCGCCGCAGCGCCACCTTCTGCATACCGTCTTGCCAACCACTCCACATCAAACTCCGCGCGAATCAGTCCTTTGGATGGCGAAGCTTTCTTGATTTCGGCGATCACTGCGGGACTCGATGCAGCCTTTCGCCGCAGGTTCAACGCCCAGCCTCTGGGCTTATGTGCAGCCGCACGGCGCTCCAGTTCGGCAACCGGCACATGTGCCTTCGCTGCGGCAACCGTGGCCCGCGTCGAAGCAAGAATTGTGTCCAATCGCGTAGTCATGTGCTGGGTTGAGTATACGAGGGGGGCAGCAACGTGCTGCTACCCGCACAACGCGCGAACAGGCTAGAGAGGGCTGAGATGGAATCGCCCGCTTCGCCCCTGAAGCCTTGGCGGCGAAGTCCGAGAAACCACATTCCATTATCCTTACTTGCGCAAATCAAGCCCCAAGAAGCCTCCCGACCCTGGGGTGTAGGTTATTGACCAAGACCGCAGCCAGAACACACACAATCGAAGTGAAGGCGAAGCTACTCAGCGCATAACGGAATGGATGAACATAAATCAATGGAAACTCTTTGAGAAGAATGGCAACTCTATGGAGAACCAGCAAGTGCATGAGGTAAATCATGTATGAGCTTTTCCCCAGCAATTGAATCGTGCGATTCGTAGAAATGGCGCCAGGAGTTACACGATGATACGCAAGCAGCAAAACAAAAAGCGCCGATGAAGCCAGTAGGCTCGTGGCTTTAAGTTGGGACACGCCAAGCGAATAATAGCTCCTGCGACAAAGATAGATGCCCTCCGCCACTGACGCGGCCAGGAAGAAGACATAAAGCAGAAACACCCAAGTCCTTGACCGACGAAGTCCGTTCTTCTCTGCAATCTCAAATTTGGCGGCAAACAATCCAAAATGATAGAAGGGATACCATACGACAAACGAAAGGCAGTAGAACGGGAATTGCGCAAGTTCGCTGTGCGGGTACCCGACTCTTGCGACATAAGTCACAAGAAGACCGCACCCAAACAGTGCTGCCATGAGGATGATGTGCATTCGTCTGTCGTTCAATTTGGCCAGAACCGGTGTAACAAGAACGAACTGAACAAGAACAATGACGAAATACCCTATTCCGATTCCAGTTCCCAGCAACAGATCTTTCGATAACTCCTTCATCGACAATAAATGAGAGCGATGTTCAAGCAGAATAATTACGCCTGTCCAAATCAGGTACGGGGGCAAGATACGCGCTGATCGGCGTTTATAGTAGTCCATCCCATGCTCGAATCGAGAGCCGGATGAACGCCCAAGCGAGAAGAATCCAGCGATTGCAAAGAATATCGCAACAGGAAAGACAATTAGCTGGCTCGAGATCACGTCCACATACCATTTCAACGAGCCCGCGGGAAACGTCTGTGGCGAAGGGATCGCATGAAGTGCGATGACAACCAGGATGCAGACACCTTTCCATCCATCCCAATACTGCGAGCGCATTGATTTCTCCCCTGACTCGTCTAACCTCGAGGTTCATTGATTTGGTGTATGGAATCTTAAGCTTGAATCTTCGTTCTCGGCAGTGATCGGCTGGAATTGTTTTGCCCGAGAGCCAAATGACGACGCCGGAACGACGTTCGTGTTTGTACGGATGCTGGAAACGAGCCGTAGAAATCAACTGCAAATAGATCATAATTACCGACTTGCCAAGCCAAGCTCTGCGCCGCACACTGTGGCTAAAGTCGCTGTAGGTTGTTTGTTGGAGATAGGCGCTTTCTTTGGTTGGTTACATTTTGGCCATATCAAGGATGCACCCTGAATGGCGATATTTCCGACAACATTTCGGCGCTAACTTTCGGGAGAATCTTCGAATCGCTCACCACGATGGCCCGGCCCAAAAGATCGCCGGCTTCGATGTTTTCCCGGAAGCTGGCGCATTCGAGACCTATCCAGTTCAGTTCGCCGTTCTCGTCCGTTACTAGCTGGGCAGTGTAGCGCTTCTTGTACCGGGTCAGGATCCGGCCGAGGTACGGGGCAGTCCAATGCCTTAAAGTATTGTCTCTTTCAGGCGTCGGCGTCATGTAAATGCTTCGACTTCTCAGAATCATCATCACAAGCTAGTGTGACCCGAGATACATCCCAACGGGTTCTAGTAGTTTCAGTATTCCAGCCGAACCTTCGGTGGGGAGAAGACTCGGTGGATCATGCTGAGCTTCCATGTGCTTTGAAGCTTGGGCAGGAGCTTTGCGCAATCGAAGCGAGTCGCCTTCACGAGGATCAGGTCACGGCGCATTGGACTTGCCTCAATCATTGAAAAGTTCTGCGGTTAATCCGTGTTTCGCTTTAACTCGACACCCTTGAAGGGCGTGGAGATTGCCCTTCGCTTTGCCATTGGATTTGGGTTCAACCAGGAACAGTGTCCCGATCTCGCTTGGCCGAAATTGTGTGGAAACGATGAAGAGCATTCGGGCAGCAGCCCCACCTTCGACCATAGTTTTCCCATCAAGGCATTTCACGGCATGCCACATTGGGCGAGGTCCTGCCGAACCTGTTTCGCTCATTGATACTTCTCATTGTCTCGACCAGAGTTCTAATCTTCCATCCGGTTTTCACCTTGACATTGCGGTCGGTCTTGCCGTCTTCAGAATCGGCTGACGTGGGCATTGTTCCCGACCTCTGGGCCCTGAAGGAAGGCTTACAGAAACGATTCTCAGAGACCTCGGAAGCGTGCAAGCGGGTCGAACAACACTTCACGCGCCGACTTGACTCAATGAGAAAGGAGTAATGGCATGCAGGCTTATCCGTCCTCCGTTCCACTTCCCTCCAGTGACAAGCGTTGGAAACTCGTGGAGGGCACAATGCGCCGGCATGGCCATAAGGGCACAGCGCTGATAGAGGTTCTCCACACGGTTCAGGAATCGTTCGGCTTCCTCGACGAGCTGTCGCTACGCTTTGTCGCCTCTTCGTTGCACCTTCCTTTAAGCAAAGTCTACGGTGTCGCAACTTTTTATCACTACTTTAGCTTGAAGCCTCAAGGTGAACACACCTGCGTGGTTTGCATGGGGACGGGCTGTTACGTCAAGGGTGCAGACAACCTGATGAAAGCAATTGAGGAGGTTGCTCACGTGACCGCGGGTGAAACAACGCCAGATGCCAAGGTTTCGGTGGTCGCCGCTCGGTGTATCGGATCCTGTAGTCTTGCGCCCGCCGTGGTTCTTGACGGGGAGGTGATTCCGAAAGCCGAACCGGCCGCCGTGAAGGATCGAATTCGGAGGTGGTTGGATCATGACACTCGATGAACTCCAGGAAATCGCCAGAAAGGAAAGAGAAGAACAGAAGAGAGTCTCGTGCCATGTCAACGTCTCCGTTGCGGCCGGCTGCTTATCGCTGCACAGCGACCAGGTGTTCGAGATTCTTAAATCCGAGGTCCAGAAGCGCGGTTTGGAAGGGAGTTGCAAGGTCAAGGCAGTCGGCTGCATGGGATTGTGCGCCGCCGGTCCGCTTATCCGGACTGAACCGCAGCACACGTATTATCGAAGCTTGTCGCCGGATAACCCCGAGGCTCTGAGCGCAGTAATCGACAATCTTGATGGGAAACCGGTACCCGAATTCGCACTCTCTCCCGACATACCGTTCTTTGCGGAACAAAAAAGGATCGTGCTGGAGAACTTTGGAGAGATCGATCCCGAACGTATCGAAGATTGTATTGGCTCTGGCGGTTACGAAGCATTGCTCACATGGATCTCGAACCGATCGCGCGACGACGTCGTGCAGGAGATCATCCGCAGCGGACTTCGCGGACGAGGTGGAGCCGGTTATCCGACAGGCTTGAAATGGTCCATGGTCGCAAAGGCTCCTGGCCAGCAGAAATATGTGATCTGTAACGCGGACGAAGGCGATCCGGGCGCATTCATGGACCGTTCGGTTCTCGAGAGTGACCCGCACCGTGTGCTGGAAGGTATGGCCATCGCGGCCTATGCGGTCGGCGCAACCAAGGGATACATCTACTGCCGTGCAGAATATCCCTTGGCGGTGAAACGGTTGAAGATTGCAATCCGCCAGGCGGAGAAGCTGGGGCTGCTCGGCAAGAACATCGGAGAGTCAGACTTCGGCTTTGAGATAGAGGTTCGCCTCGGAGCAGGTGCGTTTGTATGCGGCGAGGAGACCGCACTCATTGCTTCAGTGGAGGGGAATCGCGGAGTGCCCATTCCCCGCCCGCCGTTTCCGGCCTATTCCGGACTGAACCATTGCCCCACGCTCCTTAATAATGTGGAGACGTTTGCCAATATCCCGCCAATTCTGCGGAAAGGCGCCGACTGGTTCGCCTCCATCGGTACGGACAAGAGCAAGGGCACCAAGGTGTTTGCGCTCGTCGGCGATGTGATCAACACCGGTCTGCTTGAAGTGCCAATGGGAATCAAACTACGAGACCTGGTTTACAGGCTGGGAGGCGGCATCCCCGGTAATCGCAGATTCAAAGCGGTTCAAACCGGAGGCCCCTCCGGTGGATGCATTCCTGAACAGTTTCTCGATATGAGCGTTGACTATGAGTCTCTGACATCCGTCGGCTCGATTATGGGATCCGGCGGCATGATTGTGATGGATGAAACGGCCTGCATGGTCGACGTGGCCAAGTTCTTTATGGACTTTACGCGCGACGAATCTTGCGGCAAGTGCATTCCCTGCCGGATTGGCACAACGCATCTACATGGTCTGCTGGAACGAATCTGCGACGGCCATGGGCGTATGGAAGACCTGGACACATTGGAACGCATTGGGGTGATGGTCAAGCGCACTGCACTGTGCGGCCTCGGACAAACCGCGCCGAATCCCGTTAGCAGTACGCTGAAGTACTTCAGAAACGAGTACATAGAACACATCAAGAACAAGACGTGCGCGCAGGGCAGGTGCGCGTGCTCCAAGGTACCGGCCGCGACGGTGGAGCATTGAGGAGGAGTGATCGATGCCAGAGCAAAATCATTTTCAGGTAAAGACGCTCACAATCGACGGCAAGGAGGTTTGCGCGTCCGAACATCAGACGATCCTCGACGTCGCTCGCGAGAACGGTATTGAAATTCCGACCCTCTGCCACTTTGACGGACTTAAAGGAGTTGGAGCCTGCCGGTTATGTGTCGTCGAAGTCAAAGGCAGCAACAAACTTCTGCCCGCCTGCATGACGCAAGCTCAGGAAGGGATGGAGGTCACGGCACATTCGCCGCAGTTGCTCGAATTCCGCCAGCTGATCATCGAGTTCCTGCTTACCGAGCGCAACCACGTGTGCGCGGTATGCGTATCCTCCGGCCACTGCGAATTGCAGGCTCTGGCGCAGCAGCTCGGAGTCACCCATGTGACCCTTCCCTATCTTCATATCAAGTGCGCAACGGACGGCTCTCACCGTCACTTCGTCGCCGATCATAATCGATGCGTCCTTTGCGGTCGCTGCATGCGTGTGTGCGACGAGATAGAAGGCGCTCACACCTGGGACATCACCGGACGCGGCATTAGCGCCCGGATGATTACTGACCTTGGAGAGCCTTGGGGAGACTCGGAAACATGCACCAGTTGCGGCAAATGCATTAGCGTCTGCCCGGTTGGCGCGCTCGTCGAGAAGGGTAAAGCCGTATCGGAGATGACCAAGCCATACTTCTTGCCCTACCTCCTGCAGATGCGCGGGGAGGCAAAGTGATGGAGAAAGCGCGGATTGCAACGCTCTGGCTGGATGGATGCTCGGGTTGCCATATGTCTCTGCTTGATATGGATGAACGGCTGCTGGAAATCGCCGACAAGATCGAACTTGTGTACAGCCCGGTTGTGGATGCCAAAGAGTTCCCGGACAACGTCGATCTCACCCTGGTTGAGGGCGCAATCGCCACCGATGAAGACATCAAAAAGATCACTCGAGTCCGTTGCAAAACAAAATTACTGATCGCTTTGGGAGATTGCGCTGTAACTGGCAATGTTCCCGCCATGCGCAACAACTTCGTTCTCGAAGACGTGCTGAAACGGGCTTACGTTGAAAACGCCACTGCTCACCAAGTAGTCCCGGACCAGGAAATTCCGAAACTCGAATCCAAAGTGATCCCTTTGCAGGAGTTGGTCGCGGTGGATTTGTTCGTACCGGGATGCCCACCATCGGCGGACCTGATCTATTTCGTGCTGAGCGAGGTGCTCGCGGGGCGCGTGCCTGACCTGGCCACCCGGAGCCGCTTTGGCAATTAGGAGCAAGCGAATGCAGACCATTCGGATTGACGGAATAACCAGAGTAGAAGGCCACGGGAGAATTACTATCCAGCTTGATGAGCATGGCACCGTGCAAGACGCGCATCTTCATGTGCTCCAGTTTCGGGGATTTGAAAAGTTCTGCGAGGGCCGGCCGTTCTATGAAATGCCGGCGCTCACGGCACGCATCTGCGGCATTTGCCCGATAAGTCACCTGCTTGCGGGCGCGAAGGCGTGCGAAGCCATCATGGGACTTCGCATCCCGGAAACTGCGGAAATGCTGCGCCGTGTAGTGCATCTCGCACAAATGGTCCAGTCGCACGCACTCAGCTTCTTTTACCTTTCCTCTCCCGACTTTCTAATGGGATGGGACGCCGACCCATCGGAGCGGAACATTTTCGGCCTCGCTCAAAAACACCCCGATCTGGCAATAAGCGGTGTGCGACTGCGGAAGTGGGGTCAGCAGGTGATTGAACTGTTGGGCGGCAAACGGATTCACACTCCCTGGATTGTGCACGGCGGAGTGGCCTCACCGCTCACTGTTGCGGCAAGGGACGAAATCCTGAGGGGGATTCCAGAAGCCCTCGCCACCGCCTCGCGCACCCTCGTGTTTTTCAAGCACATGATGGAAAAACTGACCGATGAAGACTGCGTCTTTGGGAACTTTCCTACCATGTTCATGGCGATCGGCCGCAAGGACGGCAACCTATGTCTCTACGGCTCGCGCAGGCGCCACGAGGGCTGGCTGCGCTTTGCCGATGCGGACGGAAACATAGTCGCCGACAACATTCACCCAAGGGACTACCAGGAGTACATCGGCGAAGGCGTCGATTCGAGCAGCTTTATGAAGGCGCCTTACTACAAGCCACTGGGATTCCCGGGAGGCATCTATCGGGTTGGGCCGGCTGCGCGTTTAAACATGGCCCGGCAATGCGGAACGCGCTTGGCGGATGAGGCGTTAAACGAGTTTCGCGGCGCGTATCAGGAGGTCTCTCTGAGTTCATTCCATAATCACTACGCGCGCTTGATTGAGATCATTTTCGCGCTCGAGCGAATGGAACAGATCCTGCAGGAGCCCGACATTCTCGACCGCGACATACGGGCCGAGGCCAAGGCAAATGAGCCGGAGGGCGTCGGCATCATCGAAGCGCCGCGCGGTACCCTGATTCACCATTACAAGGTTGATAGCAACGGCATGATGATTGGTGCAAATCTGATCGTCGCCACAGCGCATAACACTCTGGCGATGAATCGAGGTCTCATGCAGGTCGCCGGCGCCTACCTCTCTGGACACAAGGTGACCGAGGGCTTGCTGAACCGGATGGAGGGTCTCATTCGCTCGTTTGACCCCTGCTTGAGTTGCGCAACGCATGCAGATGGCTCAATGGCGCTTACAGTCGATCTCCTGGATTCGGAGGGAAACCTGAAGCAGCGCATCGCCAAGACAGACTAATTGTTCCAATTCATAACCGTCCTAATAGCAGGGAGACTAACCCGATCCATTCTTGATTATGAAGGCAGTTCAAGGATCCATCCAAACCAGTTTGCCCCTGAGAGACCGTTACAGATGCTGTCGGGCACCTTAGTATGCTGGACTATATTTCGAACATAGGCGAATTCATGGGCTCAAATCATGTTCGCATTGAAATGGATAGCGAACCGCTCTCCCTCTGGTTCGCTTATCCAGAAGAACTACTGAATGACGCAACTGCAGAGGCGTGGGCGTCAATCTTGAGTGAAGAGGAGCGTGCATCCTGGAAGTCATTCAGGTTTGAGCGGCATCGCCGCGAATACCTGACTACCCGCGCTCTGGTACGCACGGCACTGTCCCAGTATCATCCACTCGCTCCGGAGGCCTGGTGCTTCCAGTCGAATGCCCATGGCAAGCCCACCACCAACCCAAATTGCGGCTTGCAGTTCAATTTGTCCAATTCACCCGCCTTAGTGGTCTGTTTGATCGCCAGAGAGACTGCCGTCGGCGTGGATGCAGAGCCCTTCGAGCGCGCAGAAAAGATCGGCGAGGTCGCCTCGTTGGTTTTCTCATCTGAGGAGTTCGCAAAACTTGAAACCTTGCGAGGTCACGAAAGACTGGACCGCGCTTTATCGTTGTGGACGCTGAAGGAGGCTTACATCAAGGCGAGAGGGACGGGCATGTCCTCGTCAATGAAAGGGGTCTCGTTTCTGTTTGGGGGCACGGAGGGAATTCGCCTGAATTTGGACCCGAGTCTGGGCGATGAAGCTCAGCGCTGGCGGTTTTGCCTGCTGGAGCATGCGGGGCACCGCATTGCCCTAATGGTTGAGCGCGTTGCTGATTTCAAACTTCAACGATTCGAGATGTGTTCCTTGAAGGCACCCGCGAAGCGTCTGCCTGGCGGTGCAGAACAGTGGTATCCAAAGCAGCCAGAGGATTGCACCCGCTGTCAAGAGGCCAATGAGACTCCCGATGACTTGAGAAGCCCTTCGAGATAAGGAACTCAACACGCACTACAACGACAATCTCGCCGATTCATGGATCGACTTGTACGTTGCCACCCAGCTTACGGAGAAGATCGACAATGGGCCTAATCGCTGCAACCCGTGAAGAGGTTCCGCCACCCACGATTCTGGCGGATCCATGGCGAATGGCTAAGCTGGCGGACGAACTGGCGCGCTGCGACTACACACTTTCAAGCTGTGCGAAACGCCTGGGGGTATTTCCTCGCCTGGGCGTGAATTTCTGGCCGGCCCTCCGGCGCAAGTGGATTCCGGACGAGAACGACTCGGTGGATACCCTGTTGGAGCTCTTCATCGACGGGAGGGAGATATCGGTGGATCGTTTAGGCCGGCACGTTTCCGCTGCTTTTATTGATGCGGCGCTTGAGACGCGACTCGCTGAGAAAAATGGCGCAATTCTGCACTCAAAAATCTGCCTCTTTCCATGCTATGGAAAGTTCGTTGTGACTGATCGCGCCCAAAAGAACACGGGCATCAACCAGGTGATGTGGCTGTGGGGAGAGAGCTATATTCTCGGCGGATTGGTGAAGCGTCTTCCCAGAAAGCGTGCCATCGATCTTGGTACCGGCTCCGGTATTCACGCGATTCTTGCCAGCGACCACTGTGAGAGCGTTGTCGGTGCCGACATCAATCCAAGTGCAGTCGAGTTCGCACGATTCAATAGCGCTCTGAATGGGATCAGCAACACCGAGTTCGTTCTAAGCGATCTCTTCAGTTCGATCGAAGCGACATGCGACCTCCTGCTCGCAAATCCTCCTTACCTGCCTGATGCTGCTGCGCAGGCGGGAGATAACTTCTGGAGTGGAGGCGTTGAAGGTTGCAGCATCCTGCGCAGAATCGTTCATGCCGTTCCAGCACGGGTCGATGTGGGTGGTGCTGCGTATATCATCGCCCTTTATCCCTTCCCCGCCGGTATGCCGATCAAGGGCCATTTCGATGAATGGCTTGAACGCAGGCTTGACCAATACGAAGTGTTGGATCATACCTGGCCTGTACCGAATTATCAGGATGTGCTTTCGGAAAAGCCGTTCGAAGGGGACAAGTCAGGCTGGCGCTTCGGCGTCGTCAGTCTGCGACGATGTGAAAGAGGCCAAGGTTGGTGGAAGGCGATGAACAGTAACGGTGTTTTTTTCCGCGATGACGGGAGCATTCCGCGTAGTTGCCGACCATGACGAGCCCTTGAACGCTGTCCGGCGAAAGTTGAAGCTTAATAGTTCGACCATGCAGTGCAATCATGGTCGGCCATGAAACGAGTCGAGGACGAGTTGCATTTTCCGGTTCTCACTTTGCGAGGACATCTGCGGTCAGCGAAGACTGCAACGCAACGCCGCTTTTGCCTGAAGACGGCAGAATGACCCTGAGCGATTCAGCGAAATCCTGGACATGCGGCTCAAAGAGCATGGAAATATGTCCGGAAGGGACGTCATGAATCTCCAGCCCGCCACCGGCAAACTGGCCCCAGCCCATGGTTCGGATCCTCACGTCTGCTAAGGACTTCTCCGCGGTGTGCTGCTCGTATCAGCGTGATTTTTCCATGATAGGACTTGAGTTTGTAACGCACCAGGGCTCGAATATGTGCTTCTTCCACTTCGAATAGGTGAAGGCCGATCGGCAAGCGCAGCCCTGCAAAGCGAAAGCAATTGAGCATCCCGTGCGTTTTGCGCATTCACCAAGCAGTTTTCCCCAGTACTCCTTCTTTGTTTTGGCTTTTTGCATGAAAAAAGCCAGGGGATTTTTCCGGACATTCTGCAGCAGGGCGGGCAATCGGTTCTTGACGTCGACGTATTCTGCGCTTCCTGGAACTGCCGCGTCGATTAGTAGAAGTAGCTCCGGCTGCAGACCTTCAGCATCGAGCTGTCGCGCCATCTCAAACGCAATATGGCCTCCAAGAGACGCGCCTCCAAGCAGGTAGGGCCCTTGGGGGAAGAACGCCCGAAGCTCCTTCACGTAGATTGACGCCAATTCCTCCAGGCTCGTTTCCTCAATCTCCACGCGCGACACGAGTGGAGACTTGAAGGCATAAAAGGGCTGATCAGGCCCCAGTGCCTTGGACAGTTGCTCATAGAACAGGACGTCTCCGCCGACGGCATGAACAAAGAAAAGCGGAATTCGTGAACCATGCGGCTGGATAGGTACGAGTGCAGACCACGCTTTTTGCTCAGTGGCGGCTGGTTGCTGTGCTTTGCGAATCACATTTGCAAGCTGGCGCACGGTCCTTGCCTCAAAAAGCACGGCAAGCTCGATGTCCACCTGGAATGTCTTCTTGATCTTCGCAAACAGCCGAACGCCAACTAATGAATGACCTCCCAGGCCAAAGAAATCGTCATCCAAACCCACATTTTCAACTCCCAGCAGGTCTTGCCACCAGGAGGCCAGCGTTCCCTCCACGCTCACGCCTGGCGATAATGTCTCCGGCGCTGGCGTGCCTGTTGGGCGCGGCGATTGTGGTGCTTTGCGGGATTCAGACTCTTCAATAGGCTCGGCCACTGCCACAACAGCCAGAGGCGTCTTCGTCATCAGCAAGCGCGTCAACACTCGAGCGCCAACGACCGGATCTATCCCGCGCTTCGTCGCGGATTCAAACGCAGAATCCCCGTCGAAAAGAGTGGCGCTCGGAGCCCGCAGATTCTCTTCCGCGGCCTTGCTGGGATCATCGATTCGGCGCATGGTGAACCCTTCGATCTCCACCAGTACCTGGTCCAATTCGTCAAAAAGAGTGATATCGAAGGTCTGCGATTCGCCGTGAAGCAAATTCTCCTCGCGGGAGCGGACATGACTGAAACATCTCGGAGGGATGGGGTGGTATACGGACATCTTCTTATAGGAGAACGGGAGATATAGGTCCTCGGAAGACTCGTAACCGTCAGTTAGATAAAGCGAGCAGCCCGTGGCCAGATCGAGCAGGGCGGGGTGTATGAGAAAACTGAAGAAGTCCGCCGCAAACTTTTCATCCAACACAATCTCTGCCAGGCCTTCCCGGACCCCGAGATGCATTCGATTTAAACTGTGCCATCGGGGACCGAAATCGAAATATCGCTCCTGGCGGGTACGGTGTTGTTCGTCGAATGCGACTTCGCGCTTATGGCAGCGGGCTAAAATCGACTTGCGATTAACGTGCGATGCCGACCGCGCCAGGTTCGGTGCGATCAGACCGCTGCAATGTTCGACCTGTCTCCCTGCGCCCGACGTGACCGAGAAACGAAAAGCGCCTTTTCCCGCTTCGCCTTCCAGTTCGCGCTTTAGGTGGACTCCGACTGCCTTCGATTCATTGGCATCGAAAAAAAGTGGCGCAACGAAAAAGACATCCCGTAGTTGGAGCGCGCCGTGAAGGTCACCGCGCGCGAACGCTCCGATGGCCATCTCCAAATAGCCCGTCCCCGGAATGAGCGCTTTGCCGGTCTTGAGTCTGTGCTCTGAGAGCAACCATTGCTTTCTGACCGAGAGTTCGCTGGCATACGCGATGTCACGAGGCGTTTCAATTACGCGCTGTTCCAGCAATGGATGAGGCGATGCGGAGCGTACGCTCATGCCAACTGCGTGCCAGGCGCCCCAATTGACCACAGTTACCGGGTCCCCACGGCTCAGCGCGAATGCGTCGAGAAAAGCGTTGGCGCCTGCATAATCCACCTGACCTGCCGGCGGAAAGATGGAACTGATGGAGGAGAACAGGACAAAGCAACTCAGCGGCACTTCCCGCAGAGCCTCTTCCAGGACCAGCGTTCCACGCACCTTTGGATCGAGCACACGCGCAGCACTTTCAGCCGTCTTCAGCATCAGTGGTCCATCGTCGAGTATGCCCGCCGCATGAAAGACACCGTCGATTTTACCGAATTGGCGCCGAGTCTGCTCAACGACCTTGCGCATTTGTTCGAGGTGAGTGACATCCGCCTGGGCGATGAGCAAACCGCCGGCAATGGAACGGACCTCAATCAGTTTTCGCAGCATCCGCTTATCGTTCTCAGTTCGCCAGCTGTCATTGAGACAAGCCTCCCATTGTCCTTCGGGCGGCGGAATGGACCGGCTCACGAGAACCAGCCGGGCATCGAATTCACGCGCCAGCTGTTCAGCGACAACGAGTCCGACACCTCCCAATCCGCCGGTAATTAGGTACACCCCTCCGCGCGCTAATCGATGCTGCGCAACTGCCCCCTCGAGACCGAAATGCTCCAGCGCTTCAACAAACCTTTCACCGCGGCGAAAAGCAACAGTTGCATTCTCCGCGGCGATACTCATCTCGGTGACGATCTGTGCAGCGCACTCTCCAGCCTGGCCCTCTTTGAATTCCACATCCAAACTTCGACAAGTGATTCCCGGAAGCTCTTTGGGGATCACTCGCGCGGGACCGAGCAATACTGCTCGCGCGGGATTTTGGATCGCTTCCTCGTGAACCCGTTGCATCTGGTTTGAGACCAGCGCGATATCCGAGTCTGCAATGTCCTGACTGGCCAGCGCCTGCGCAAGATAAAGAGGGCTATAAAAGCTGCGATCCAGTGTTTCTTCAAGCGTCACGGCCGAACTGACGGGTGTCACAGACCAAAGATGAACAATCTTTCCGGGGCTGTGCCCGTTCTTGATTAAATCGGCAATCAGTGCGCCATAGTCGTCGCGAACACCAGGTCGAATTGCAAATTGCTCCCTTTGTAATCGCTTGAAACCTGACCCTGGGGTAACCAGAACGACTTCTCGCTTGTCATTCCTGAGCCTGGTGACGATCTGATCGCCTAAACCAAGAGAATCATTGAATACGATCCAGCAGCCCGCCTCGTTGACCGATGAGGAAGTTACTGGAGCGGCTTTCCAGACGCGGCGATACATTGACAACCCGATCGTGTCGTCAATTTGCACTGTAGACGCACGGGAAGGCGCAGAAGAAAGTTGAGTTTGATCCGCGTCGATCCAAAACTTCTGACGTTCGAAAGGATAAGTCGGCAAGGGAATGCGCCGAGCGGAACAGGGCGCATGGAACTTCGCCCAATCAATTTTCACTCCGGTAACCCAAAGTTTGCCAAGCGTTTGAAGCGCGCAACGGAGATCGGAGATTTTCTCGCGTGGATGAGGGAGAGACTGGAAAGCCTTCGCTTGTGCTCCTCCCTGCTGTTGCGTTAGAGATGTAAGTACGTTGCCAGGCCCAACCTCAAGAAAAACCTGGTCCGGCTTGCGTAACAACTCTGCGATGTCGTCAGAAAAACGAACCGTCCGTCGTATATGGCGTGCCCAATACGCAGGATCAGTGGCCTCTGAGTCTTTGATCCATGTCCCGCTCACATTTGAGAGATAGGGAATGCGCGGCGCATGAAACGCAATCTTCGAAAGCCGTTGCTGAAATTGCTCGAGAATGGGATCCATCATTGCCGAGTGAAATGCATGCGAGGTGAACAGGCGCCGGCAGGTCACAGACTGCTTCGCAAGTCCTTCTTCCAGTGCCGCGATGTCAGGGGTCGGCCCGGAGACTACGCAAAGACCAGGATTGTTGATAGCCGCCAATGAGAGCGTGCCATTAATGTGAAGCTCGCCGGGAGCAAGGGGAACAGCGAGCATTGAGCCGGAGGGAAGATCGTAGATCAGGCGTCCGCGGTAGGTGACGATTGCCAGCGCATCTTCGAGAGAGATGACCCCAGCGAGACATGCAGCTACGTATTCCCCGATGCTGTGGCCTACCATGGCCGCAGGTTCGACACCGAGTGACATCCACCAACACGCCAGTGCGTACTCAATAGAGAACAAGGCCGGCTGTGTAAGCCAGGTCTGGTTCAGACGTTCCGCGGCCGCGTCCTTTTCCAGTTCGGTCGGGTAAAGCGCATGACAAAGGTCAAGCCCGAGAGGTTCAAGAAGGTGTCGCGCGCAGAGATCGAGCGACTCGCGAAAGACGGGTTCGTGTTCGTAGAGTTCGCGGCCCATGTTGACGTATTGCGAGCCCTGTCCGGAGAACATGAAAATCACCTGTGGCGGTGTCCTTCGCGGTGACTCCGGAGACAAAGTTCTGGCGCTCACTGTTTGCAATTGCACCCACTGCTTTGCCAGAGTCCCCGATTACAAGTGCACGGCGATGCGGGAACGCGTGGCGGCCAAGTTGGCAGGTGAAGGCAACATCAGCCAGGCTCAACTCGGGGTGCGCGTGTAAATGGTTCACTAGATTGACGCAGGCTTGCTCAACCGCAGTCTCCGTCTTTGCAGATACGGTCAGGAGTTGATAAGGCCGTATGCTGCGCGAATCCGCCGTCGTCGGGGCTTCTTCGAGTACGACGTGCGCGTTGGTACCCCCGATTCCCAACGCTGTCACGCCTGCGCGCCGCGGCGCTCCGTTGGACTGCCAATCGCGGAGCCGGCTGTTGACAAAGAACGGACTTCCAGTCAATTCGATGTGGGGGTTCAGCTTCTGAAAATGAAGGCTGGCGGGCATTTGAGCGTGTTCCAGCGCGAGAACAGTCTTGATCAAACCGCCGACCCCTGCCGCTGCATCCAGATGGCCCACGTTCGATTTCAATGACCCAATTCCGCAGTAGCCGTCCCGTGTGGATGATTTCCTGAAAGCGCGCGTCAACGCCCTGACTTCAATCGGGTCTCCGACAATGGTCCCGGTTCCATGTGCTTCAACGTAAGAAATGTCGTCTGCGCTCACGCCGGCAAAATCCAGGGCCTCGGCAACGACTTCCGCTTGGCCTTCGACGCTCGGCGCGAGGTAGCCCACTTTGCGTGCGCCATCATTGTTGATGGCCGATCCAAGGATCACGGCACGGATATGGTCCCCGTCTTCGACCGCGTCTTCAAGCCGCCGCAACGCGACAATTCCAAGCCCGCTTCCAAAGACCGTCCCACTGGAGGCGGCATCGAAGGACCGGCAGTGACCGTCGCGCGAAAGAATCTCACCGTCGCGATAGAAATAGCCATGACCGTGCGGGAATTCGATGGTGACTCCGCCGGCAAGTGCCATGTCACATTCGTAATTAAGTAGGCTTTGGCAGGCAAGATGCACCGCGACCAATGAGGTGGAGCACGCTGTCTGCACGTTGATGCTTGGACCGCGAAGGTCAAGCTGGTAGGAAACGCGTGTGGCCAGCACATCCTTGTCGTTGCCGGTCTGCTTCAACTGGAACAGCCCCGCGGATTCAAGCAGGCGGCGGTTGGCGAGCAGATTGTGGATCAGGTAGGTGTTCATTCCCGAACCCGCAAACACACCAATCGACCCGTCGAAGCCCTGCGGCGGATGCCCCGCGTCTTCGAGAACCTCCCATGCACACTCCAGGAAATGCCGGTGCTGCGGATCCATGATGGCCGCATCCCGTGGGCTGAAGCCGAAAAAAGACGCGTCGAACATGGGGATGTCGTCGAGTAGCGCGGCACGCTTCACGTAGTCCGGGTCGGCCAGGGCATCTGACGATACCCCGGCTGCGATTAATTCGGCATTCGAGCGGTCGCGGATGGACTCCACGCCGTTGCGCAGGTTCTCCCAGAACTCGGTCACATTGCGAGCGCCGGGAAAACGGCCCGCCATGCCAATGATCGCAATGGGAGAGAGCTTCATTGAGTTCCGTCTCGACTTTGCCGAGCCATTTTGCGGCGCTGCGCTCGGTCTGACGCCAGATTCTGCACACAGGATCCCGCAAGATGACCCGCGAGCGTTTTTACGGTGGAGAAATGAAATAGATCGACAAGTGCAATCTCCCGACCCAATACTTCCTGCAGTCTGGCGTGTACCTCGGCAATGGTGAGCGAATGGGCTCCGAGGTCAAAGAAGTTATCGTTCAGGCCGACGGCTTGCACTCCCAATGCTTCTTGCCAAACAGTGGCGACGGTGCGCTCGATTGCGTTGAGGGGTTCACCGCCCGTCTGGATCACTGCGGCGCCGGCGGCCAGGCCCGGCGCTGGAAGACTGAGCAGGACTTTGCGATCGATCTTCCCGTTCTGCGTGAGGGGCAACTCAGGCAGATAAACAAAGCTCGCGGGAACCATGTAGTCGGGTAGCTTCGTTTCAAGTGTTGTGCGCAATGCGGTCACGGAATCGGGCCCCGTGGCTTTGGCCACCAGATAGGCGACCAGGCGTTTGTCTCCCTCCCGGTCCTCGCGGACGACGATGACTGCCTGCCCGACTCCGGGGCAGTGTTCCAGAACCGCTTCGATCTCTCCAGGTTCGATCCGGTGGCCTCGGAGCTTGATTTGGAAGTCCGCGCGCCCCAAAAACTCAAGGTTTCCATCTGGCTGGCAGCGGGCCAGGTCGCCGGTGCGATAGATCCGCTGTTCTGCCGGTGAAGAGACGGTGAGAAATCGCTCAGCCGTCAGATCAGGACGATTCCAGTAGCCCCGTGCCACCCCATCCCCACCGATGAAGAGCTCCCCGACCTGGCCGGCGGGAACAGGGTTCCGTTCCGCATCGAGCAGGTAGGCTTGGGTGTTGGCGATGGGACGACCGATTGAAACTGAGTTCCCCATTTCTTTGATCAGGTGCGTTGTCGACCAGACCGTGGTCTCTGTCGGTCCGTACATGTTGTAGATTTCGCCATGGAATACCTGACGAATATGGTGGATCAGAGAAGCTGGCACCGCCTCGCCTCCCAATAGAATCTGCCGCAGAGAACCAAGGGCCGCGAAAGCGCGCGCATCGAGTGCCAATATGCGCGCCAATGACGGGGTCATTTGCAGATGCGTCACTCCGTGAGTGGCGATCTCATCGGCGACAGTTCCTGTGCCCACGTCACCGTGCACGACCACTTTGAAGCCGCGGGTCAGGGTCCAAAGCAACTCCAGCACCGAAATGTCGAAGGAGACGCTGGTAACAGCAAGCCACACTCCCGGCTCACAACCGATCGCCCGATCCATGCCCGTGAAAAAATTCACCACGTTTCGGTTTTCGACCATCACTCCCTTGGGCTTGCCCGTGGAGCCGGAGGTGTAGATTACGTACGCGAGATGGTTGCTCCGAGCGCTGGAACTCACGCCTTGCGGGCCGTGGTTGCGGATAGATGCATCGTTGACATCGAGAATTGTCACGCCGCTGCGTCCCGATGGAATGCGCCTGCGCGAAGCCTCGGTTGTCAGCAACACCTGCATCCCGGAATCCTCGATGATCCACGAAAGGCGCTCCTCAGGATAAGTGGGATCCAATGGAACATAGGCTCCGCCGGCCTTCAAAATGGCGAGCAAGCTCACAACCAGAGTCTCGGATCGTCCCATGGCAACGCCAACCATGGTGTCCGGCAAGACGCCGAGCCCCTGGAGGTGCCGGGCCAGGCGATTGGAGCGCTGATCGAGTTCGCGATAACTCAGCCGGCAGTCGCCCGAGGCGATGGCAATCGAGTCCGGCGTGCGCGCGGCTTGCTCCGCAAAGAGTTCCGCAATCGTACTCTCGCGCGGGTAATCAACTCGAGTCGGATTCAGTTCAAGCATTGGAACGGCTGACATGAAAGTTCTCCAGAAACAGATACTCTATGCCGGTTCCGAGAAACGTCTCGATCGCCTCTTCGGGTTTGTTTACGATCGGTTGCCCCTTGACGTTGAAGCTGGTATTGAGAACCATCTGACGGCCTGTGATTTTACCTACGGCCTGCAAAAGGGTGTGAAAATCCGGATTGTCCTTCTCCGACACGGTCTGAAGCCGCGCCGAGCCGTTCACGTGAGTAATTGCCGGAAGAAGTGCGCGCATATCCGGACGAACATCGACCACGCTGATCATGTAAGGCAGTTCAGTACCCGGAGCCACTTCAAACCAGAGATGAGCCTCTTCCATTGAGCAGGCGGGTGCGAAGGGGCGGAAGGCCTCGCGCTTCTTGACCATTGCGTTGATGCGGTCGCGCATCTCCGGGCGCCTGGGATCCGCCAGAATGCTTCGATTGCCGAGTGCACGCGGGCCATACTCCATTCGACCGCGGAACCAGGCGATAACGCGCCCATCAGAGATGAGGCGAGCGGCGGAAGCGCACGTCGCTTCGAGGGAGTCAAGTCGTTGCCACTGAATTCGACCATCAAAGCGGCGAAGAGCGGTCTCGATCTCGCTCTGGTCGTATCTTGGCCCAAAGAGCGGCGCGGGAAACCGGTGATTCGGAATCTTCTGCGCTAGCGAAGTGCGATACAAAGCGGCGCCAAGCGCAACGCCGTCATCACCGGCCACCGGCTGAACGTAAACCTCGTCGAACAGCCGCGAGCGGAAAAGCTTGCCGTTCGCTGTACAGTTCAGGGAAACGCCCCCGGCCAATGCGACCCGGCGCAATCCCGTCTGCTTTCCGAAGTGCTCGCATACGTGCATGACCACCCGCTCTAAACACTCCTGAAGCGCAGCAGCCACGTCTTCATGGAGGGAGTTTACGGAATGGTTTCTCAGCCTGCGCGGGATCAGATGCTCGTCGAACCAAACGCGCGTTGCCAGGTATCTCTCCCGTTCCTCGCGCGAGTGGTTCAGCTTCAAAATCGGAATCCGGATCGACCCGTCGTCACACAGTTCGACTGCTTGCTCAAAGAACGGCCTGAAGCGCGCCGGGTCACCGTAAGGCGCCAGCCCCATGATCTTGTACTCATCTGAATTGAAGTCGAATCCCAGATGCAGCGTCACCAGCGAATAAAGGATGCCGATCGAATCATTGGCACTGACGGTGCGAAGTTTCTCCAGTTCCCCATCGTGGAATTCGTAGACACTCAGGCTCTCAACTTCTCCCATCGCGTCATTCACCACCACGAGGCACTCGTCCCATCCCGACGTATATGCCGCGCTGGCAGCGTGCGCCAGATGATGCCCGACAGCGAATACCTTCTCCTCGGGGAAACCCGGCAAGTCTCGACGTACCTGTGCGAGCAGCGCATCCCGCGAGAAAACCTTGCGGTAGAGCTCCGCCGATGTTTCGTCTCTCAGATACAGTTCGCGATAGGGGGTGTAGTCGAACCCATGGGCAATCTCGTCGATCTCTTCGATTGAGATACCGCCCTCGGACACACAGAATCGGAGAGCATCGATGGGGAAATCGCCGGTATGCTTCTTCCCGCTAAAGCGCTCCTGCTCGGCAGCCGCCACCAATCTTCCGTCGACCACCAAGGCCGCCGCAGCGTCCATTCCCTGTGCAATTCGGTACTCGCGTTCTTCCAGTCCTGGCCTGCTGGCATGCTTGAACGGTATTGAATTCTCCAACCCGCTAATCCCGATTACGTTCACAACCGCCCCCTTCCTAGAACTGGCGTGAAGTATCTTTCAAATCGAAGATGCTCGGATGTTGGCAGATTTCCGCAAGTGCGGGAAAGCCTCTGTGAAGCTGCCCGCATAAATATGCCAGTAGATACGAATCTGAATCCTTCGCATGCCGGAGTACAGTGATCCCGATCACAGTACGTTTGTGTTCTGTTCGGATCGCCAGACTGACCATCAGCCCGAGTTTATTGGGGTGAACCGGAGTCCTCGGAGTCAAGCAAGGCGCGATGTGCTTCTAGTTTGCCGAATTTCATCACGAGCATGCCAAAGAAGGGAAGGACCTGAGATCGAAGCGCTGGTGTCATTCCTCGGCAGCGGATATTCAATCTGCTGAATGGAGGGTTTAAGAAGCCTTGGTTCTGCACCTTCTCGAGGTAATGGCCAGACAAAGATGATCTATGTCGAAATGTAGAAGGATTGCGTTTGAATCTATCCGCAAGCCTAGGCAGTCCTTCAAGAATTGTCATCCCAATCAAGGGCCCTACAGAATCCCCCAATGGCCGATCTACGACCATTTGCTACCTGCCTTGGCGGAATACCTGCAAGTGATTGATTCTGAATGGTGGGCCCGGAGGGATTCGAACCCCCAACCAAGGGATTATGAGTCCCCTGCTCTAACCGTTGAGCTACAGGCCCGTGATTTAAATGAAGTAGTTTACGAGCAACAATCTTTAGCGAGAAAGGACCTGTATCTTCGAAGGTGGCAAGCCGTCGCCATTTTGCTTTGACAACGCCTTCTGATTCAGTCTTTCAAGCCTGTCGAATGCGCGCTCGACCGTCTCACCTGTTAGGTGCACAGAGCGTTGGATATGGTCACGCTAGAATACCCCGCCATTTTGATGATTGTAAATGCGTCGGCTACAGCCTCCCCCACGCGAGTCGGGTAAGTGTGACGGGCGGGAACCTCAAGATGACGGACGAACTCAAGTTCCCTTTCGAGATGGTTATCCGAAGGCAGGATTAAATTGCCCGTCTCACCTGCGCTGAGGGTGGCAATCAGAGAGAAAATCACCGATTGTACCGGACCATCTTTTGAAGGATCGCTTCGGAGTTCACTTTCGATCTTCAACTTCTCCAACTTCGTAAAGCTGGAATTCGCGAATGGCTGCGGCGTCTGTGCTGGACAAAATGTTCAGCCGAACGCGGTTGGTGGTCACTGTCGGAAATAGATCGATCTTCTTGTGGCCAATGGCGTTCGCGTTTGTAACGGTCCGCCAGGCATTCCCATCCCACACATCGATAGAGTATTTCTGGACGCGTTGTCCGTTGTTGAGCCACTCCATCGTCAGGGCGCAATTGAACGTAACCGGCTTTAGAAAACTCACTTCGAGATTGGAATGATGTGAACCTGCAGGCGCGTCCCAAAATGTGTCAGGGTTGCCGTCAACTGCGGCGGAAACCTCAGCCGATGCAGGGGCATGTTGTAGAGCAAGGTTGTGCCCATAGCGCGCGCGAATTGCGTTACCGAATTCCTCCAGACGGGCCACATCACTATCAGGAAGCATGCCGCGGCGATCAGGCGCTAGACCAAGCATCAACTGCGCGCCGCGCCCTACGGTTTCATCGTAGGTGGTGACCAGCTCATCAAGACTCTTGAGTGAGGCTTCATCGTTCGGATGCCAAAACCAGTGATTTGCGCGCAACGGAGTATCGGCCTCGACAGGACGCCAGCGAAGATAGCCGTGCCGATCGATGACGTTCCAATTCTCGAACGGCACGCGGCCAGCCTCGTTGCCTACCCAGCGGGCATCCCCATACTCGAACAACCCAGTGTCGGCAAAGACAATCGTGTTGGGCTGGTAGGTGCGAAGGGTCTCGATTATCTTTTTGAAATTGTAGATATGCCCCGCACTGCCTGCCCCGTCTTGCCAGAATTCCACCAAGTCTCCATAGTTTTGCGCCAGTTCAGAAAGCTCCGCCTGGTAGTACTCATCGTAGGCTGCGGAGTCTTTGTACTTCGGTTCATGGCGGTCCCAGGGCGAAAGATAGACGCCGAACTTGAGGCCGTACTTTCGCGCCGCGCGGGCAACATCCCCCACCACATCGCCTTTCCCACCCTCCCACGGGCTCGATTTGACGCTGTAATTGGTCTGCTCCGTAGGCCAGAGGCAGAAGCCGTCATGATGCTTGGCCACAAGCACCACGTACTTTGCTCCCGAGGCGCGAATCGCCTTCATCCACTGGTCGGGATCGAATTGCGTGGGGTTGAAGACAGAAGGATCGGCCGAGCCGTCACCCCATTCGCGATCCAGGAACGTGTTGGTCGAGAAGTGAATGATGACGCCGAACTCGAGGTCTTGCCAGGCGACTTGCTGCGGAGAAGGTTTGATATCAGGAAAGCTCTGAGCGCAAGCAAGCGGCAAAGAAACAAACAGGAAGATTCCGGCGATCATACACAGATTGAGAGAAAGTTTAATGATCATTTCTCCTGCCCCGCCGAGGCACCGCCGAGTAATGGGTTGCACAGAGTTGCGGTGGCAGCATGAAGCTTGCCCAGCGCACCCTCGATGCTTGACTTTAGTGGTCCGTTCGCTGGCTTTCATCCGTTTGGTTGTTTCGATATCAATCTTGTCCAACGCTCCAACCTTGCCGTCCATTTTTCCGTCTCAGTGTCGCTGCGGAAGGAAGTTCCAGATCGCAGGGTCTTCTTCTCCAAGCACCCATGAGCAAAAGCCCTGGAGGTTGTTCTGCTCGACCAGATTGTAGCGATCCTTGAAGGTGTGTAAGTCGGTGAAGAAGATCCACTCGCGCATCTGGTCGCGATAAAAATAGAACCAGGCGCTATGATCCTCCGCGTCCCATTGGATTTTTCCGTTGTAGGCCTCGGCCAGTTGAAGCGCATTGGGGGTTCCAATGTAGTCGGCCGTGGGATTCGGCTTTTCCGCGCTGGTGGCGGTGTCTTTCGTAGGCGCTCCGGTATACCAGTGATACCCGTAAAGCGGGATCCCAAGCGAAAGCTTTTGCTTGGGCACAGTCTGGAGAGCGTAGTTGAGATTGTCGACGGTCCATTGCCAACCGGCAACGGGACCGGGAACCGTCCAGCGAGTGTGCTGATCGTATGTCATCAAACAGACCAGGTCGACATACTTGGCAATCGCGGCGATGTCATACGCTCCGCGCCAGTCGGTGTAAATCCACTTGGCAAAGCTGCCCGCGCCAGGATAGCCCGGAGCGTTGGGCACCGTAGCGATACTCAGCTGCAGCCCGGCGCCATGCAGGGCCTCCGCCGAAGATTTTACCAGCGCCGTCAACAAGTCGCGGTCCGTCCAGTCGATATTCTCGAAGTCGAACTGGAAGCCGGTGTAGCCGTGAAGTTTGCACTCGCGAATCATCGCCGCGTTCATCTCTATCTGAGCACCGGGATTCGTGGCCAACTCGTGAAAGCCCTTTTTGTTGAAGAGCGCGAGGATCGGCATCACAGGCAGCGCCTCATCGTGAGCCTGCTTCAGCACGGTGGGCTCGGGAGCACCGGTGACCAGGCCGTTTTCGTCCACCTGATACCAGGTTGGCACCAGCAGATCAATCTGCTTAGAATGCGCGAGGAATGAACGGATTGAGTCCGGCGAATTAGTCATATAGAACAGGGCGACGGGCCGCGCTTGCAGGCATGGGGCTGCCGCGAGAGCGAGCAAGATCGGTAAAAGGAATCGTTTCATCGTTCTCCATTAGGTTGTTGCTGCATTTTCAAGCGATTGCCTTGCCCTCGAAATGGGCTTCGATCTCTTCGAGGGTTTTCCCTTTGGTTTCCGGAAGGAAAAACACCACAGTGATGAAGTAGAGAACAGTGAACCCGCCAAACAGGAAGAACATGGAGGAGTAACCGTACTTGCTGACAAAGGGCAGGAAGATCCCGGCGAGGATCGTAGACACGAGCTGATTGACGAGCAGAGTGATACTCATACCGTTGGAGCGAATGCGGGTGGGCATCAGCTCCGACAACGCCAGCCATACACAAACGCCGGGTCCCATCGCATAAAAGGCCATGAAGCAATAGAGGCCGACGGCGACCAGCCAGCCGTGATGGGCACCGGGCACCTGGCCGACGACGGCTTTGCGAATTTTGAGCGGCGCGGTACGTGCCGCGTCGAGGTCGGCGAAGGGATTTTTGAAGAAGGACTCGACTGCGTTGGCGGGTACGGCAGTGTCGCGTGTGATCTGAATGGGCGCACCAGCGGTATCGTCGGAGCGGACAAAGCTCGTGGCGGCCGTGTAATCGCCGTAGGAGTAAATGATTGCCAGCGAGGCGCGCTTGCTGTCGATCTGGCTGCCGGCCGCACCCTGGCCGGCGAGCAATTCGCTTGCCTCGACCGGATCGAAGCGCAGCCTCAGCTCCTGATTGGGCGTGACCATGGATTGAACCCGCGCGCCGGCATCGATGCTGAACTTCTCCGTGCGCATAAAGAGGATGCCGACACCGACCAGCGAAACGATTATGCCGCTGGTGCCGACAATGAAAAGGAACCTACGCCCCTTGCGATCGACCAGCATCATACCGACCATTGTCATCGTGAAGTTGACGCACGTGAACAGCACATATCCCCAGTGGGATTGCAGGTCAGAGAGCCCGCTCTGCAGGAGAATTCCAACGTTGTATCCGATGATAGAGTTGATGCCGGTGGCGGTGTTGCAGGCCAGGATGACGAGCGCCAGCAAGAATGGGATTACATATTTACGCTGCAAGAGCCTTTCGCGCATGCGCTTGCCCGCAGGGAGTTTTTGATCGGCCATACGCGCTGTTTCTTCCATCTCGTGCAACTCAAGGCTGGCCTGCTCGGCCGAACGAGACCGCAGAAGGGCAGCATAGGTTTTGTCTTTTTTGCCGCGGCGGTAGAGCCAGCGCGGAGACTCGCTGACAATCAGGCTGCCAATGACGAAAAGAAGGCCTGGAGGAAGCGAGACCCAGAAGATACTTCGCCATGCGTGATCCTTGAAGGTAAAGAGCGTGGCGGCATCCGACGTGAGCGAGACCGCACGTACACGATAGCTGTAATACATGCCAACGAGGGCGGCGACCACAATGCCGAATGTGAGCATCCACTGAAAGATTCCGGTGCCCTTGCCGCGGCTCGAAGCCGCAAGACATTCTGCGAGGTAGAGTGGGACGACGACGCCGATCAATCCACCGGCCATTCCCTGTAGAAGACGGCCGAAGATGAGGGGGCCGTATCCGTGCGCAAGCGCAATCGCGGGGATGCTGATGACAAAAATAGTTCCGCTGAGGACCATGAGCGACTTGCGGCCCAGCCAGTCAGCCAGGAGACCGGCGAAGAGTGTGGAGAAGACGGTGCCCAGCAGCACGGCCGCCACGATCGAGGAAAGCTGAGCAGCAGTGAGGTGCGAGGTGGCTTCAAGGTAAGGATACGCACCTGCGATGATGCCTACATCGATTCCGTACAGCAAGCCGCCCAGGCCAGCGACAAAGAGAAGAAAGAGATTGTAACGCCGGATCGCGGAGGGATCATTTGATGCGGGCGGCTTGACTGAAGGAGCAGCTGTCATAGACGGTATGGATTCCCCTCTCACAATCGCCGTGACGCTCTGAGGCGAAGATGAATCTACGTGATTTCTTAAGAGCGCATTCTAGAGCAGCTTGCCCGCAATCAGAAAATGACGAACCCGGCTCGAAACAGCGTCGGCGTCGCAGTCCATTATGATATGCGCACAGCTCCCGTGTGAAATGTAGACCGGCGCGCCAATGGCAGCAGCCCAATCCACGGCCGGCTGAGGATTCACCAGGTGGTCCTCCGCGTTCACGATCACGAGAAACTTCGCCTTAGTCGACCGGGCTGCGTCTGCCAAGGTTTGTTTGCCAATCACGTCCTGAGTCATAATCGCCCGCAACTGCCACATTCGGTCATTTGCGTCTATCGCTTCGGGGGCCTCGACTCGATTGAAGAATTCCTCCCGCTTGTCCCGCGGTGTGGCCTGGTTGCGATAGGCGGGTGAGGTCACCACCAGCGCGCCAAACAGGTTGGCCAGCTTCAACGGCGGCTCCTTTATATAATCGCCGTCCTGATAGGCTGGGTCGGCAAGAATCGTTTCCACCATGATCCGCTTCACTTGAAGGTCATAGGTGGTAAGTCGTGGAGTGCCGAGGATTGGCACCGCAAGATCAATGAAGTCCGGATGTGCTACTGCCCAATCAAAAACCTGCTCGCCTCCCATCGAGAGTCCCACCACTGCATGCAGATGATGCAGATGCAGCACCTCTGTCATCACTCGGTGCTCCGCCTCCACCATATCGCGCATGGTGAATGCGGGAAATGCTGTTCCGTGTTGGGTCTTGCTGGTCGATGGTGAGGAGGAAACGCCGTTACCCAGCGCGTCGATGGCGATACCGAAGAAGCGGCTCGTGTCTACCAGGTGCTGCGACGAATTTTCATCGCCGAAGAACGAGACGAGGTCGGCGGAGCGCCCATAAAGCCAGGTCGGCATCAGGACGGCATTGTCTTTCGCAGCATCCAGGCTGCCAAATGTCCGGTACCCCAACTGGCATTCTTCGATTACCTGGCCACTCTCTAACTTGCAGCGGCCTAACTGTGCGAATCGTTGCGCCCCATCTACTGCATTCACCGGCGATGCCGGAACCACTCCAGACGCAATCACAAAGCCACAGATGACGAGAAGGAGCGCGCTTCGACTGCAGCGAATTTGCGGTGTAAGGCACGATCCGGCACGAGGCTCGATGCCTGATTGTTCTCGTCTCATACGGCAACCACCTGGACACCGTTAGCACCGAATCCGGCGAGTGCCTCGGAGCTGATGCCGGAATCTGTAACCAGAATGTCGATGTCATTGACCGGGCAAATCAGAGCCGGGCTTACCATCGCGATCTTGCTCGAGTCTGCCACCACAATGACCTGCTTGGCTTGGCGAACCATGGCACGAAACACAGCGGCTTCGTCCGGTTCAATGGTCGTCGCACCGCGCAACACATCCACTCCGCAGGCGCCGATAAATGCCCGGTCAAGAAACACTCCGCTCAACATCTCCATCGCGGTTGGTCCAGTCAGGGAGAATGCCCCGGCCCAACGCATGGTGCCTCCGGTCAGCGTCACATTTAAAGATGCCTGATGGTTCAATTCCATCCCGATGTTCACAGCATTAGTGATGATGTGAATAGAATTGCGGTGGCGAATGCAACGCGCCACCTGAGTGGTTGTTGTGCCCGCCGTGAAACCTATGGTTTCGTGTTCTCGGATCAACTCCGCAGCGGCGATTCCGATGCGCCGCTTTTCCTCGGCAAAGCGTATCTCGCGCTCTTGGAATGACGAGTCGAAGCGGAATGGCTCGTAGAGCGTCTGTCCGGCCAATTTGGCGCCTCCGTGGGTACGGTGCACCAGACCTCGTTCTTCGAGCCGCGTCAGGTCGCGACGCACGCTGGCCGCAGATGCACTAAGCAGCGCGGCCAATTCATCAACTGAAGTGTTTCCGTGTTGCAGAAGCACCTGCAGGATTCGCTTGGCTCGCTGGTCCGTCTTGGTCGACATGCAGTCAGTACCTAAAACACGGGGGTTCTTCGCAGTTTACATGTGACAAGCGACGATTCAAGTATTCGCAGCCATATCGGCTTCAAAGCGAGGGTTCAGTTAATGCGTGCGGCAACGCGTGCTGTGTCGGTGCGATCGAGCGCACTGACAAGAGCTACAACGCTTTCCTCCCGTGCGGCGAATCGGCGGTATTCCCGATCCCTGATGTCGCCCATTGCCATACCCTGCTTGCGAAACTGAACAGGACTTGGAAACACCGTTCTCACGCTTGAATGGAATTCGGTAGCACCTGTCGCTTCGGCAATGGTTGCGATATTCCTGGCCGTGATACCACCTCCAGGCATAATGGAGATGCGCCTATTCGCAGCCTCGACCATGCGTGCAACCTGGCGAATTCCGCGGGTGACATTCGGTTCACCGCCAGAGGTCAAAATCCGGGCTGCACCAGTCGCAATCACATCTTCCAGTGCTGCGGACAAATCAGGCGTCATGTCGATCGCGCGATGGAACGTAACCGGAAGTGGCCGGGCCAGCTCTACAAGCTTTCGAGTGCGGTCCACATCAACGCGCCCCTGCTCATCCAAAAGACCAAGCACGACACCATCCGCACCGAGATCACGCGCATGATTGATTTCCGCCTGCATCACGTCAAACTCGAAATTCGTGTAGCAGAAGTCGCCCCCGCGAGGGCGAATCATCACAAACAAATCAATGCCAACCCGGCGCCGGACTGAAGCGATCAACCCTGCTCCGGGAGTGATTCCTCCTTCGAGCAAATCACTGCAGAGCTCGATTCGATTGGCGCCGCCGCGTTCTGCGGCAATAGCTGATTCCACAGAATCGATACATATCTCAACCTTCATAATGGCTGACTTCCATTCCCCTGAGTAAGCCGTATCTCCGCTAAAAATCATACTGTCGCCCGCGTAACCGGGGATGAGGAAAAACAGGACGAAACCGGCTGCTGCATTCTGCCGCAGCAGCCGGTTTGGCTAGAACGTGTACTTTGCTGAGAACTGCAGGTGACGCTCGGTTGAGCGAGGGCCTTGGCGAGAAACATTTCCGAAATTCGGATCGCCGAATCCCGTGTTCGGATTGCCGTAACTGACGATGTTGAATGCGTTGAATGCGTCGAAACGGAAGCCTACAGATTGCGATTCTGTGATGTGGAAGTCCTTGAAAGCCGACATATCCGTGTTGAAGAATCCTGGGCCGCGCAAGGCGCCGTTGCTTTCAGTGCCAAAGGTGTTGGGAGCCGGCGCACCGAAGGCGCAAACGCCATTGTCATGATCGGGATTTGCAGGATTTTGATCAGTACATGCAATTGCAGACGGATCGGTTCCAAACCAACTGTTCAGGCTGCGATGAACAATCTTCAGCTTGCGGTATTGGTTCACGCGCGAGTTGCCGTAGCTGTTGGAGTTGTTTCCTGGGCCGTTAATCGTCTCGGGGAATCCCGAGTAGGCAACAATGGCGGTCGAGAGTTTCCATCCGCCGATTGCCTCATCCGCCACGCGGCTGATTCCCGAGAGATATTCTTTTCCGCGTCCAATCGGCAAGGCGTAGACCCCGGTCGCGGAGAGATCGTGCCGCACATCGTAGCCAGCCGGGCCGTAATCTGCGTGGCTATTGTAATAGTTCTGGAAGGCGCCGCTGAAGCCGCTGACGTTCAATCCATAGTTGCCCAGGCTGTTGGTCATCGCACGGCCGTAGGTGTAGTTCACCGTGAACTCCAGACCATGATTCAGGCGCTGGCGCAATACGGCCTGCAGTGCGTTGTAGTTCATCATCGCGCGGGACTCGGTAATGAGCAGTGGATTGGGGCCAATTCCCAGCGCGGCATCCTGGCCGTTCACGCCGATGTACTGGTTGTTGTAGTAAGGAGCCGAGGTCGGGTCCCCATTGACGAGGTACTGATTCACATTGCCGTAGTCTTCGATGTGGTCGCCCTTTTCTCCGAGGTAGCCCACCTGTAGTGATGCCGTATGGGTCAGCGCGTATTCCAACGTGAGATTCCAATCCTGCACATAGGCCGGCTGAATATTCTGCGGATACACGTTGAAGGTGCCGCCGTATTGGGTAGTGCCGCCGGTAAAGCCTTCCTCCGCCGTGCGCGGCGTGGTCACGTCGCCTTGCGTTGGTGAGGTCACGGACACGTTAACAGCCTGGATAAACGGAGTGATCGAGGTCAGTCGCTGGTTGAAGGAGTTGCCCTCAAAGAAGCTGGTCGCACCATAGCCGCCGCGAACGACGAAGCGATCCATGGCTTGATAAGCAAACCCTAGATGGGGCATGAACTGGCGGTAATTTGGCTGATAGCAGGCTTGATTGCTGCAGATCCCTGAGCCTGCCGGTGCACCCACGGGAACGCTGCCGGCATATTGCACCTGCCCGGTCTCGAGATCGACGGTTCCGGTCTTGTTGTTCTGTTCAATCCAGGGCTCATCGTATTCGTAGCGAAGCCCGAAGTTGAGGGTCAGATTCGGCATGACCTTGTAGTCATCCTGAACAAAGCCTGCCGTGCGCCATTGGCGCTGGCCGACGTTGATGCTGCCCAGCGTCACACCGGCCGACTGTACACGGTCTAGAACAAAGTCGGCGCCGCCGTACCCGCCGGCATTCGCCGCAGAAGGGTTGGCGCTGAAGGCGCCGGTGTAGTTCAGTGACCCCAGATACCCGTCGTTATTGCCGGTAGGATAGTTGTTCTCGTAGCGGAGAGCCGCAACGCCCATGCTGAGATAATGCTTGCCGCGCTGCCATGTCAGGTCGTCGATGTAGCTGTACGTGTTGTCGATGAGGTTGTTGCCGTTGTAAGCCGAAGTGCCCACGCTGCTGATACCGCCGTTGATGCTCTGGTTTGTAAACCCGTCGTACGCCTGGCCAGTGAAGGCAATTCCAACTTTGGAGTTGCCCGCAGTTCCAAACGCCCCGGTCGGGTCCTGAGGCAAACCTTCAGCCCATTTGGTCCGCGTAAATCCGATGCGTGCGGAATTGACCAGCGACGGCGAAAAGGTATGCACCCAGTTCGTGCCAATAATCCAGGTCGGAAACAAGTTGACCCCCGGAAAGGAAACGGCCAGTACTGCGGTAGAACCGTCATAGGCCGTGGACATCGAGTAGAACCCGGTGATCTTGTCCGAGGCCCGGAGGTCGTATTCAACTTTAATGTCGCCCTGGTTGTTGGCATGGTAGCTGCGTGTGGGTGCTTCGTAGTTGTTCTGCGCGATTCCATCCTCGGGCGGAAGGCATTTGCCATTGCTGGGCGTGACCGGACTGGCTGCGCCGCAGTCTGGATAGTATTTCGGATTGGCAAAGAGGAACTTGGCGACGGGATTGATGATCGGGACGCCCAGGTTGCCGTTATATTCGGCAAAGTTGTTTTCCGGGTCGTAGAGCTGAATTGGATTGGAACCGGCGAGCAGGGCTGAGAAATCCCCATTTCGCATTGCATCCGGCATCACACTGGCAAAGCCGAATCCGCTCGTATGCTGACGCGCCCCAAGGTAATCGGCGAAGAAAAACAGCTTGTTGTGCAGAATGGGACCGCCGATCCTGCCGCCAAACTGGGCAAAGGAATAGGGGCTGATCGGGGTCGCTGGCGTGGATTGACCGTTTCCGTAGGAGTTGGCGTTGAATCTGTAATCCTGCACATAGCCGTAAGCCGCTCCATGGAACTGGTTGGTCCCGCTCTTGAGCACGAGCGTCACACCGGCGCCGTTGACATTGCCATATTGGACCGGAGAATTTGCGGTAAGGAGCTGGACTTCCTCGAGTGCTTCCGGCGCGGGCGTATAGGAGATGAGATTGTTGTAGTCCTCATTCATGTCGATGCCATCGAGCGTGTAGTTGTTCGCCTGAGCGCGGTTTCCATTCATATTCACCGAATCGGTAAAGTATGTGCTCCGCTCATAGCTCGTCGTGCCCGATGTTCCGGCGGTGCTGACTGCGCCCGGCGCGTACAGGGTGAGCGCGGAGAAATCGAGGCCGTTCAATGGAAAATTCTGGATCGTATTGGCGGTGAAGGTCGTGTCGAGCGTGGGGTCGTTGGTGTTCAGGATAGGCGCCGCCGCCGATACGTTCACGGTCGTCGAAGAACCGCCCACCTTCAGCTTCACGTTGAATGTCGCGATCTGCAGAACTTCCAATACAAAAGGCGGTAGCGTCGCCGAGTCAAACCCATTTGCCTGTACCGTCACCTGATAGCGGCCGATCGGGAGAAACTCAATCCGATAGAGCCCCGCCGAGTTCGTGGTCGCGGGCGTGTCCACGCCAGTGTCGAGATTGTGTGCTGTCACTTGGGCGCCGGGAACGACTGCGCCACTGGGGTCCGTTACTTCTCCTGTGATCGAACCGGTTACAGTCTGCCCAATGGCAATCGAGATGCACAAAAGCATGACAAACGTGCATCCAAAGACAAGCCGGGGAAAATTCGTTTTCATTGAAGCCTCGCTAGATTTGTTGCGTAGGATCGGATTGCTTCCGGTGTGCTGGGTTGGGTTGGATTCCACAATCTTTGAGATCTTGCCCGTGCAATCAATCGCCAGAACATTTTTAACTTGAGCCTCGCTGGCGACCATAGGCTCACGGGAAACTTCGGTGCCCTCTCGCCCCCAGGAAATTCTGATATCCGGATGTGTCGGGGAAGGCTTGAATCCGGCGTGCACCCCTTTTTGCGAATACCTGCGTCAAGAAATCATGACGTATCAGGATTCCAATTGAGCAAAACTGTAGCTAAAATCTGCTCAAATAGTCAAGAAAAAACGCCGAATGAATGAGATTTCGCGAAATCTCGCTTCACTAACCGAATAGAAGGCGAATATTGTATTTGGTGTAGCAACCTCATTTTGCTCGTCAGACGATTCCACGGCAGAGCCTTGCAATCGACGGTGAGCGGGACGATCGTGTACCACTTGACCATCAAATCCTTCCGTACGCGGTGACTTTGCTCCAGCAAAGGAGACGGGCTGGCCCTTCTGCGAAAATGGACTTGAATGCTTTCCCTGCAAAATGCCGGCAAGCGGTTTGGGCCGCGGGTGTTGTTCCTTGAGGCCAATTGGCTTGTCCGAGCCAAGGAAAAGACCGCGCTGGTCGGCGCCAACGGCACCGGTAAATCCACATTGATGAAGGTGCTGGCCGGTCTTGAGACGCTGGACTATGGTGGCCTGCAACAGACCCGTGGCATGACGATCGGCTACTTGCCGCAGGAGGGCCTTCGCCTGGCCGGGCGCAGCGTCTTTGCAGAATGCCTCACCGTTTTCGACGAACTGCACGAGATGGAGCGGGAGATTGAGCGGCTCAGCGGGCAGTTGGCCGAGCTCGATCACGCCAGCCCTGAATATGAGTCCGCAGCCGAGCGGTTCTCGATGCTCCAGGAACGCTTCCACGCGCTGGATGGCTACGCACTGGATGCGCAGGTGGGCGGCGTATTGACCGGCCTCGGTTTCAGTAAAGAGGATTGGACCCGCCAAACCGACGAATTCAGCGGCGGATGGCAGATGCGTATTGCTCTCGCGAAGCTGCTGCTCGCACGGCCCAACCTGCTGCTGCTCGACGAACCAACAAATCATCTGGATTTGGAAACCCGAAACTGGCTTGAGGACTATCTCAAGAACTATCCCTTCGGCTACATCCTCATCTCTCACGACCGCTACTTTCTCGATGTCACGATCGACCGTACGGTGGAGATATGGAATAAACGGCTGACCATTTATCAGGGCAATTACACCAAGTATCTTTCGCAGAAAGACGAGCGCCGGGCGCAATTGCAGGCTGCCTGGCGCAATCAGCGCGAACAAATCGAACACCTTGAGGCGTTCATCAACCGCTTTCGCGCCCAGGCAACCAAGGCCAAGCAGGTCCAGTCGCGCATCAAGGAATTGGAAAAGATCGAGCGCATCGAGATCCCTGAAGATGAACCGGTCATTCACTTCAAGTTTCCCCAGCCGCCGCCTTCGGGACGCATGGTGGTTGAGGCAGAAGGGCTCGGAAAGAACTACGGCCCAAAGCAGGTACTCAGCAATGTCCGCTTCAGTATTGAGCGCGGCGACCGCGTGGCGCTGGTGGGCGTGAACGGTGCGGGCAAATCCACGCTTATCCGCCTGATGACGGGAGCCGAAGCGCCCACGGCCGGGACCGTGCGGCTTGGTCACAACGTCGTAAGCGAGTATTTTGCGCAGGATCAGTACAAGGTGCTGAACGGCGACGCGCGCATGCTGGACGATATCAGCCACGCGGCGATCAAGGTTCCCGAAGTCCAGTTGCGTTCGCTGCTGGGCTGCTTCCTTTTCAGTGGCGACGATGTGTTCAAGCCTCTCGGCGTTCTCTCGGGCGGGGAGCGCAACCGCTACGCGCTGGCGCGGATTCTGGTTTCGCCATCGAATTTTCTGCTCCTCGACGAGCCCACCAATCACCTGGACATGCGTGCGAAAGACGTATTACTTGAGGCCATCGCCGCCTTCAGTGGAACCGTCGTCTTCGTCTCCCACGACCGCTACTTCATCGACCGGCTGGCTACGCGCGTCCTCGAGGTGGAGAACGGCTCGGTGATCACAAGCCATGAGGGCAACTACGAGGATTATTTGCGCCGCAAAGAAGCGATTGGCGGCAGGCGAAGCCGAATCGACAGCTCGACGCAGCTCAGCATCTGCAAAGTCGCTTCCATCCACGAGGGCGCAACGGCATCGAGGCGCCCCAGCTCTACCGGGACAGACTCTGGCACAAAGACCAGCCCGCGCCGCCTGAATCCCATCAAGCAAAAGCAGATGGAAGAGCGGTGCAGCTTCCTCGAAGAAGAGATCCCGCGCATCGAGGCCGCCGTTGCGCACACCGAAGAAGAACTCGGTATCTATGTCTCGGCCGCTGAAACGCAGCGCCTGACGGCGCTCGCCGCGGAACTGTGCGATCAGCTCAAGGCTCTGACCGCGGAGTGGGAAGAGCTGACAATGCAACTCGAAGGGCAAATTGCGGGGAATTAAATCTGTCGTTTCAGATCTTCGATCTGCCTGCCGAGCCGCTTGAGTTCATCCTGCTCTTGCTTGATCTGCTGATCAAAATATCTGATCCTATCATTCTTCTCGCGTTCAATCCTTGAGATGTTCGACTGGCGATTGGCAATCGTGTGTTGAATCTCCTGAATCTTTTTTACCGCTTCTGCGGATTTCCTTGCGTCGATCATGCCGACTTTCCCCTTTCTCAATTGCCTTTGTGGGCTCGATAATCGATCAGGTCCAACCGGAACCCAGCGGCTCGATATCAATTCTTATTTAGACCCATTTCCCTGCTTTGCAACTTTCGCTTCCATGTGGATTCCATTCTCAGAATGTCATCGATGTTTGAGGCACTTCCTGCTACTTCGAGAATAGAGACCTGATAGTCGCTGTATTCGCGGCTCTTCAGTGCTACGTTGCCTCCGTGATTGTTCGCAACGTATTCCATCCACCGATGCCAAAACCCCTCGCTGCCAGAGGCAGAGCCGACGTATTGTTCCTTCGTTTTTGGGCAGCTCAACAAATAGACACCGGTCGCCACTTTGAGGTTGGCAATCCATGTCTTCGGCAATCCTTCCACGTTGGACAGGGGCTCAGTGAAATTCAGAAACCCAGGAAAATCTGGCTCCTTGAATTCAGGGCGTAGTTCCACGATTGGTTTGTTCTGGTTTTCGGCCCGCTGTACCCAGGCGCGTGTACCTTCGCCCCAATCAATGAAGACCTTGCCTTCGAGATCAGCCATTCGCTCGTCACGCTGAAGACCATAAACATCGCAGCTTTTGGCCGCGAGGATTTCATCGCGATGCGGTTGTGCAACATCTTCCTCCAGCACTCCTATGTATTTGGCGGCATAGAGACCGACGAACATTGTGGCACCGTCTGGAGTTGCTACGAACGAGGCCCAATTGGGTGCTCGGGAGAACTTGGGCCTGTTCTCGAAGCTCTGGCAAGATTGATAGAGTTCAAAGGCCGGGTGGTTGTCGCGCCACAACTCGTATGGTGTCCGTCCACGTGCCGCCCTCTTGTCCTGGTGACGAAGGAGGATGACGTCCGATGGATTGAGCTCAAACTGTGCAAGCAGTGAGTTGAAAAAAAGAGGCATAATTCCACCCTCCGACGCAGCATCTGGTAGTCAACTGAACGCGCCCATTTTATACCCCCTTCGGCAATAAGACCGCATACGAGCTATTCCTGAGACTGTCTCCATAGCGCGTCGTGCATAATCAAAGCAGGATGGCCCTTTTGTGGAACCCTGAGACCTGGTCGCAGCGCCTCGCGGAGCTCGAAGCGCGCAGCGGCGATTTGAAGGAAGCGCCGCTGCGCCGCGACGTGCGCTCTCTCGGCATGTTGCTGGGCGAAGTGCTGCGCGAGCAGGCCGGCGAAGACCTTTTCGCGCAGGTTGAAGCACTGCGACAGGGCACCATACGCCGACGCGACGCCGAAATCCGCGGCAACGAAGAAGAGGCCACACGTCATGCCGACGCCGCGCTCGAGTTGGTGCATTCGATTCCCGTGGAGCGTGCCATCCTGCTGACGCGGGCCTTCGCTTTCTATTTCGAGCTGATCAATCTTGCCGAGACCAATCACCGCAAGCGCCGCCGTATCGCACTGCAGTTGAGCGGCGAGGCCGGCCGCCAGCGCGGCTCGCTCGCCGGTACGCTGGCGGAGATGCGCCGCGTCGGCATCGATGCGGACGAGGCGATGGACTGGCTGAAGCGGGTGCTGATAGTGCCCGTGTTCACTGCGCACCCAACAGAAGTGGCGCGTCGCTCAGTGATGTCGAAGCGGCGCCGTATCGGCGATTTTCTGACTACGCTGGACCGCATTCCCGTCCCGGAGCAGGATCTTGCGCGCCTGGAAGAGCTGGTGCTGGCAGAGATCACCAGCTTATGGCAGACAGACGAAGTGCGTTCGCGCCGGCCCACCGTCTACGACGAGATCAAGATGGGGCTCGACTATTACGACGTCTCCATCTTTGCTACGCTGCCCGGCCTGTATCGCGAAATTGCCGAGGCTCTCCGCGCCGCATACGGACTGGAGATCGAGGCTCATGAGCTGCCGCAGGTGCTGCGTTTCGGCTCCTGGATTGGCGGCGACCGCGACGGGAACCCCTTTGTCACGCCGGAAGTCACTCGCGACGCGATTCGCCTGGCACGCGGTCACTTGCTGCTCTACTACCAGCGCCGCCTTGACGGCATCATGGAATTGCTGACCACGAGCGCCCAGCAGCGGCCCGTCAGCGCGGACTTGCTTTTGCGCCTGCAGGACTACGTGGCCCAGGTGCACACGCCAGAGTCGCAGGTATTTGGCGCGCAATATGAGTTCGAGTACTATCGCCGCTTCATCATCTGCCTCAAGGCGCGCCTGCATCGGACTTTGCAGCAAATGGAGCAGCCAACTCACGCGGGAGCTCCGCTGCCCGTGACGCCCTACACGTTGGCGCAGGGCCAGGACAAGCTGGCACAGGTGCTGCCCGCCTACTGCTCCGTTGAAGAATTTCTCGACGATCTTGCAGCTGCTGCGAAGCTCTCTGGCCGCGCATGATGGCCTTCGCATTGCGCGCACGCTCATCGATCCGCTCATCCTGCAGGTGCGTACTTTCGGGCTGCATCTGCACACTCTCGACATCCGCCAACACGCGCGGGTGCACGCAACCGCATTGAAAGACGCGATTGCCGACACCATCGCAGACTCGCTTCCAGGCGAGCTCTCCGCGGAGACCGCGAGCGTGCTTGAGACGCTGCGCGTGGTTGCCGAAGTAAAGACCGGCTGCTCGCCCGAGGCCATTCGCCACTACGTGATCAGCGGCGCAGCGACTGTTGAGGATGTGCTCTCCGTGGTCCGCCTTGCCCGGTTGGCCGGTGTCAAGGTCGAGGGTTCCGGACGCGACCCTGGGCTGATGCCTGTGCCCCTGTTCGAGTCCATCGAAGACCTGCGCAACGCACCTGCGGTTTGCCGTGAACTGTGGAGCCGGCCCGACTATCGCAAGCTGCTGGAGAGCTGGGACAACTGGCAGGAAGTGATGCTGGGCTACTCCGACTCAAACAAAGATGGCGGCATGCTGACCAGTACATGGGAGATCTTCCGCGCCCATCGCGACCTGCATGTGGTGGCGAGGGAGTGCGGCGTGAAGCTGCGTCTTTTCCACGGCCGCGGCGGCACAGTCGGACGCGGCGGAGGACCCACCCATCGCGCCATCTTTGCCCAGCCGATGAATTCGTTCGACGGCCAGTTCCGCATTACCGAGCAAGGTGAGGTGCTGAACTTCAAATATGCGGACGAGGTGCTGGCCGAACGCAATCTCGAGCTCGATGATTGCCGCCTCGCTCGACGCACTTGCGCGCCCGAACGCGCGCGACCCCGAGGGGCACTTTACCGGCGTTCTGAAACTCGAGTGGGAGGCCGCTCTCGATCAGCTTTCGGCGATATCGTTCGAGTTTTATCGCAAGAACATTCTCGATAATCCCGAGGTCGTCGCGTACTTTGAGCAGTCGACGCCGGTGGGCGAGCTGGAACATGCGATGATCGGCTCGCGGCCTTCTCGCCGGAAAGCTTCGACTCAGATCACAGACCTGCGCGCCATTCCCTGGGTCTTTGGATGGACGCAGTCGAGGCTGCTGGTTCCGGCCTGGTTCGGCGTGGGCTTCGCGCTTGGCCAATTCATCGAGAAGCCGGGCGCGCTGGAGCTGTTGCAAGAGATGGCGCGCGAGTTTCCCCTCTTCATCGACCTGGTGCGCAATGTAGAAATGGCGCTGGGAAAGGCCGATCTGGGCACAGCGCGGCTCTATTCGTCGCTGGTACCTAACGCGAAATTGCGCGAGCGCGTGTACGACATGATCGAAGCGGAATTCCACCGCAGCGTCAGGGCGGTGCTGGCGGTTACGCGGCAGACCGAGTTGCTTGAGAAGAACCAGGTGCTGGCGCGCTCAATCAAGCTGCGCAATCCCTACGTCGATCCCATGCACCTGATCCAGGTGGACATGCTGCGCCGCAAGCGTGGCGGCGAAGACACGCCGGAGGTAAACCGCGCGATTGCGGCGACCATCAGCGGCATCTCGGCGGGGTTGAGGAATACGGGGTAGAACGGGGTCGGCACAGCTTCACAGCCTCACAGCTTCACGGCTTCACAGTTTCGCAGTTTCTGTGCCCCGGCGAAGCAGGCGGTGGAAGTTGTTGAAAGAAAGCTTTTTATGCGGCGCTCCACAGCTTCACAGTTTCACAGCCGAAGATGCTAATTTCATTCTGCAGCGGAAAACAGGTTCGAAGCGGCGCGACGCGCTTCATCCTGCATCTCTCGACCTCTCTATTGTGCGCGCCTCAACGAGTTTAATCTGCAATGCTCACGCGAGGCTTGAGGTGGCCGTATATAAGGAGGAGAGGCATGGGATTCACCGTTGAGTCTCATGGGGTGACCGGTCGAATGCACCTGGTTTTTCAGCCTGCGCTTTGGGAAAGGCCTTCTGCATGAAGAATCTGTTTGAAGCTGCAACCGTGGATGAGATCAAAGGCCGGACCGAGCAATTGCGGCCCGAAAGCGCGCGGTTGTGGGGCACCATGAATCCGGCGCAGGCTCTGGCACATTGCTGCGGAGGGTTGGAGTGGGCGGTCGGGGACAAGGTTCCGCCGCGGATGTTTGTGGGGCGACTGATGGGGTGGGTCGTGAAGCGGCTGGCGCTTGGTAACGAAGAACCGATGCGCCGCAACTCACCCACATCAAAGGACCTGGTGGTGGCAGATGAAAGGGATTTTGTGGCAGAGCGGCAGCGGCTGCTTGAGTTGTTGCAGCGCTTTGCCGCGGGTGGACCGGCGGGATGCACCAAGCATCCGCACAGCTTTTTGGGGCCGCTCACTCCCGATGAGTGGGCAGAGCTTATGTACAAGCATCTGGACCATCATCTGCGGCAGTTTGGGGTGTAGTGCGGGAGCGGTAGCGACTTCACTGTCTACGCTGCAGACGCAAAGCGAGGGCTGGGATGGCTCCCAGCCCTCGTTTGTGTTCGCTAGATTCTGCCGGAATCCGGCCTATGGGTTACAGTGGCTGAACGTCTGCCGCCTGCCAGCCCTTGGGCCCCTTCACCACGTTGAACTGCACGGCTTGACCTTCCTGCAGGCTCTTGAAACCACTTGAGTTGATTGCAGAGTAGTGCACGAAGACATCTTCGCCGTTCTGGCGCGAGATAAAGCCGAAGCCCTTCGCGTCATTAAACCACTTCACTGTGCCTTGTTCCATTTTGTTCGTATTTCCTGAATTGAATTGCGCTGGATGAATCGGTGCGACCACTGGCAGAATCTTGCTTATTTCGGCGTTTTAGGAAGCAAATATCCTTTTTACATTCTGCAAGGTCGCCGCTTCCTGATGGTCGCGCCGACTATGCCTTCGTGGCTTCGGGGTACCAGAATTCCTAAATCGCTATGGGCGAGTACTGCTCACGCCCGGTTCGACTCTAACGCTGGGCACAGTGTAGCATCCCGGCCAAATAAACTACGCAGGAAACTTGGCGATATTTCCCGTCTCGGGATTTTATGGTGCTAAAACTGTTCTGAAATCAGCAACGTACGAGGTTACCTTTGGCTGTGATAGGGTGGAGGGTCGTTATGGCCAACGATCCTGTCCCTGGCTTGCTCGCCCGCGCCGCCGAGGCGCTTGAGGCGGAGTTTGCCTCCCTGCCGGGGTTCGATTCGGAGCCGGAGGTCGATACCGGCGCGATGGCCCGGGTGCTGGAAGCGACGGCGCACCGGCTGGGCAACAACTATCCCTACTTCCATCCTTTATATGCGGGGCAGATGCTGAAACCGCCGCACCCGGTGGCGAGAGCCGCGTATGCCCTGGCGATGAAGATCAATCCCAACAACCACGCCCGCGACGGCGGCCGCGCCAGTTCGGAGATGGAAATCGAGGCCGTGGCGGAGATTGCCGGGATGTTCGGCTGGGCGGAGGGGCAGGGCTCGTATTTGGGCCATCTGACCTCAAGCGGCACGATTGCGAACCTCGAGGCGCTCTGGGTGGCCGGGCAATTAGCGCCGGGAAAGCGGATTGTGGGGTCGGAGCAGGCGCATTACACCCACCAGCGAATTTCCAGTGTTCTCAAGCTCGATTACACCAGCGTGGCCGCAAACAGCCGTGGCCGGATAAGCCTGGAAGCGCTGGAAGCGGAACTGCGCAAAGGCGATGTGGGCACGGTGGTGGCGACATTGGGAACGACTGCGATTGGCGCGGTGGACCCGTTGGACGAGATCGTGAAACTACGGGAGCGGTACGGCTTTCGCATTCATGCGGATGCAGCGTATGGCGGCTACTTCCGGCTGATTCCAGATGCGCTGGACGAGCCGGCGCGGCAGGCCTTTGCGGTGATCGACCAGGTTGACTCGATCGTGGTGGACCCGCACAAGCATGGGCTGCAACCTTATGGTTGCGGATGCGTGCTGTTTCGCGATCCGGCGGTGGGGCGCTTCTACAAACACGACTCACCCTACACCTACTTCACCTCAAAGGAAATGCACCTGGGTGAGATCAGCCTGGAGTGCTCGAGGGCCGGCGCGGCGGCAGTTGCGTTGTGGGCGACGCAGCAACTTTTGCCGCTGACGCCGGGAGGCGAGTTTGCGCGGGGTCTGGAACATGGACGGGCGGCAGCCGTGGAGCTTGATCGAAGGCTGCGGCAGGACGCGCGCTTCGACGCATTGGCCGCGGGTCCGCCGGAACTGGATATTGTGGTGTGGAAGGTGAATGCGGAGACCGCCGAGCGGGCGTCCAAGTGGGCGAATGATATTTTTGCAGCCTGCGCGGCGCGCGAATTGCATCTGGCCCTTGTACAATTGCCGCTGTCCTGGTTTCGTCCGGCGGAACGGGGTTTGGAGACGGGCGAGGAAGCCCATTTGACCTGCCTGCGCTCCGTGCTGATGAAGCCCGAACATGACGCGTGGCTGGACACGATCTGGGGCAAGCTGGCTGCAGCCTGCGCGGAAGTCAGGGGGAACGGGAACGGATGAGCAAAGCTGAGTTAGTCGAGGCCGCAAAAGAAAACGTTCTCATCCGGGCTGGAGAGTGCTCAGTGACCCTCCTACCCCATTTGGGCGGCAAGATTGCGTCGATACGCGTGAACGGTCGGGAACTGTTGCAGGAGCCGCTGGCCCCGCTGGGGCCGCGCACACGGACCATGTCATTTGACTCCGGCGATGCGAGCGGATGGGACGAGTGCCTGCCCTCGGTGGCGGGATGCACGCTGGAAACGGCAGCCGGCCTTGCGGAGATTCCAGATCACGGCGACCTTTGGCGCGTGGCGTGGAAGATCAAGGAACAGGGGTCAGGGGTCAGGGATCAGGGGTCAGGGGTCAGGGGTCAGGATCAGGGGTCAGGGGGCAGGGATCAGGCCGATGCACCGGTGACTTTGATCGGGGAATGTTTTTCGTTGCCGCTGATATTGGAGCGATCGTTGGTGCTGACCGAAACCACGGCGGGCTGGAGAGTGAGTCTGCGCTACACGCTCACCAATACCGGGAAAGAGTCGACGCCATGGTCCTGGTCGGCACATCCATCGTTTGCGGCAGAAGAAGGCGATCGCATCCTGTTGCCTGACTCGATCCGTTCTTTGCGGCTTGAAGGTTCCGGCGGCGGACGACTCGGTAATGGCGGCGCGACCGTGAACTGGCCGATGGCAGACCTGACCGATGGCGGGCAGACTGACTTGAGCGTCGGGCAAGCCGCAGCGTCGCGAATCGGCGACAAGTTGTTTGCCGGGCCTTTGAGTGCGTCGCAGAACTGGTGCGCGCTGGAGCGGCCGCGCGCGGGCGTACGCATCAAGATGACCTTTGACCCAGGTGCAACGCCCTATCTGGGCCTTTGGATATGCTTTGGCGGCTGGCCGGAGCGGCCCGGACCGAAGCAGATGTGCGTGGCCCTGGAGCCGACTACGGCGCCGGTTGACTCGCTTGCGATCACGGGGCCCTGGTCGCGGGTACTGAAGCCCGGCGAGAGTCTTTCGTGGCCAATGACGGTTGAGATTGAATCTATTTCGAGAGTGAACGGAAATGCATGATCCTGTAGTTTTACGTTCGTTGCACGTGACCCGCTTTAAGGACGAACCGGATATTTTTGCCGCACCGGGGCGCGTGAACCTGATCGGCGAGCACACTGATTATGCCGAAGGCTTTGTGATGCCGGCGGCGATTGACTTCGCGACCCTGGCCGCCATCTCGCCGCGTTCAGATGGCAAGGTTGTTCTCTACTCTGAGAATTTTTCAGAGGAACGTACGTTTGACGCCGCGGCGTTGCCGGCCAAGGCAAGCAAGCACTGGAGCGACTATCCGCTGGGCGTGCTGGCGATTCTGGCCGGGCTGGGCCACACGATTCCCGGCTTCAGCCTGTCTTTGTGGGGCGATGTGCCGCTCGGTTCCGGACTGTCCAGCTCCGCCGCCGTTGAGGTGGCAACGGCGATTGCCGTGACCTCGCTGATTGGAGTCAATATTCCAGGGCCGGTGCTGGCGAGGCTTTGCCAGCGGGCAGAAAACGAGTTCGTCGGATCGAGTTGCGGAATCATGGATCAGTTTATTTCGGCAAACGGCGTGGAGAACAACGCTCTGCTGCTTGACTGCCGCGATCTGAGTTTCAAACTTGCGCCGATTCCTCCCAGCGTGGCCCTGGTCATCGCCAACACCATGGTGAAGCATGCGGTGACTGGCGGCGAATACACAAGCCGCCGCGCCCAGGTGGAAGAGGCGGCGGCAGTGATTGCGCGGCATCGGCCGGAGGTGCGGTTTCTAAGGGACGCCACGGTGAAGGACCTGGAGCAGTGGGGAGTGGAAATGAGCCCCAATGCGCTGAAGCGCGCCCGCCACGTGATTACCGAGAACCTGCGAACCGTGGCTGCCGCCGATGCGCTGATCCGAAACGATATGGCCGAATTGGGCCGGCTGATGGCCGAAGCCCATGTGAGCTACAGCCGCGACTTTGAGGCCAGCTGCGTAGAAGCCGATGCCATGGTCGCGCTGGCGCAGGACTTGCCGGGCCTGATCGGCGCGCGGCTCACCGGCGGCGGATTCGGCGGCTGCACGATCAACCTGGTGGAGCGCGACCAGGCTGTCGATTTTTCTGAAGCCTTGGCGGCGCGTTATAGCGATGAAACGGGGATTGTGCCCCAGATTCACATTTGCCATGCTTCGGGCGGAGCGCACCGGGTGGCTTGATGGATAGATTGCCGCATGAGGGGGCCGGCGGCAGACGACTGAAACGCAAGGCGGGTAGTTACCGTCAAGTGAAAACCGGTTACTCGTGAAGTGCGGCCCACCCCGACCCTGGCGTCTAATCCTGGCTTTCCTTGTTAGAATCTTTTAGGGTTTTTGCCCAGAAGGACCACGGTGATACGTTTGCCGGATCGATTTGTATTTTGATTTTGACTTCCGGGCTGTCGCTTGACTGCCTTTCGAGCGCCGCAGAGAGACAAGAATAATGCAACTAAACTCAACTAAACCATTTTCTTACGAGACATTCCCCATATCCGGTCTGGTCGCCTATTTCTCAATGGAGATTGCCATCAACCCTGCCATGCCCACCTATTCGGGTGGGCTGGGCGTGCTGGCCGGCGATACTCTGCGTTCCGCTGCGGATCTGGGTGTTCCCCTGGTCGCGTTCACGCTGGCCCATCGCAAGGGATACTTTCAGCAGCACCTGAACGGCTCTGGCGAGCAGAGCGAAGATGTGCAGCCATGGAACCCTGCGGACTTCTGCACGGAGGAAGCTGCGCGGATCACGGTCTCAGTGGAAGATCGCGTGGTGACTGTGCGCGCGTGGCGCTACGACCTTGTCGGCCGTTACGGACACGTGGTGCCGATTTATCTTCTGGACACGGACGTGGATGGGAATTCAGGGTGGGACCGCGGACTGACCGATCATCTGTATGGCGGCGACACCAACTATCGCCTGCAGCAGGAGATCGTGCTGGGCATGGGCGGTGCGCGCATGGCCAATGCGCTGGGCCTGACTGTAAACGTGTATCACATGAATGAAGGTCACGCGGCGCTGCTGACGCAGGCGCTGCTGGAGAGCGAGCTTGGCGGCGGCCCGCTGGGTGCACCGACAGATGCCGATATCGCGCTGGTGCGCCAGAAATGCGTCTTCACTACGCACACGCCGGTGCCCGCCGGGCACGACAGGTTTTCAACTGAGCAGTCGATTCGCATTCTGGGCGGAGACCGCACCGCGCGGCTTGAAAAGCTGGGCTGCTTCCGCGAGGGTTTGTTGAATATGACGCTGCTGGCGCTGCGCTTCTCACGCTATGTGAACGGAGTGGCGTTGCAGCATGGCAAGGTTTCGCGCGCCATGTTCCCCGAATTTGCGATCGACTCGATCACCAACGGCGTGCATGCGCCCACGTGGGTTTCTGAGCCGATGCAGCAGATGCTCGACGCGCACATTCCCGCGTGGCGGCGCGACAATCTTTATCTGCGCAATGCGATCGACCTGCCGGAGACCGAGATTCTGAACGCGCACGGGCGCGCCAAGGAAGCGCTGCTGACCGAGGTGGCAACGCGCAGCGGCAAGGTCCTCAATCCGAAAGTGCTCACACTGGGCTTTGCGCGCCGGGCCGCAACCTATAAGCGCGCCACACTGCTGTTTACCGATCCGGAACGGCTCCTGAAGATTGCCGCCGATGCCGGGGGACTGCAGATTCTGTACGCGGGAAAAGCCCATCCGCAGGATGAGCCCGGCAAGGCGCTTATTCACCAGGTCATCGAAGATGCGGCCAAGCTTTCCAATGACTTGTTGCGGATTGTCTACCTTGAGAATTATGCGTGGGACCTGGGCGCGCTGCTCACCGCGGGCGTGGATGTGTGGGTCAACACTCCACGGCGTCCCTACGAGGCCTCGGGCACCAGCGGCATGAAAGCTGCACTCAACGGCGTTCCCAGCCTCTCGATTTTGGATGGTTGGTGGATTGAGGGCTGCATCGAGGGCGTTACTGGCTGGGCGGTTGAAGACGGCGCCAACGACGCGGAAGAAGCGGGAAAGCTCTACAACAAGCTGGAGTCGGCCATCGTTCCGCTGTATCGCGACGCGCAGGAGAAGTGGGCGCGCATGATGCGCACCACATTGGCCTTCAACGGTTCGTACTTCAACACCAACCGCATGGTGAAGCAGTACACGCGCAACGCCTACTACCCGGTGAAACTGATGGAGCACGCAAAGGTGGAAGAAGCGGCGTTTGCGCATTCAGAAGCTTGAGGAACGGCTCTACTGAAATGCGGGTTCCAAACCTGACCACTACAGGTCTGCTTTCCCTCAAGGACTTTGCCTGAAAACTGATATTCCCGGCAGAGCTTTCGTGCAGATTGCCGGCTTCCCGGGCTAGAGTTCGATGTTGGCGGTAAGAAGACTCTGCCGCTCGTGCCCAGTCGACAACATGGTGACTGCCGGATCGGCCACCTCTCGCACGCAGCTCCACACCCCGCCAAGCCCAACAAGCCTACCGCGACTCCTCAAAACCCTCCCACTTAAGTCACCAGCCCCTGGTTTTATGTGTAACGAGATGCCCCAAATCGGGGATTGTGGCGCCTCCCATACCTCGCTAGACTTCGGCTCATAGCTTAGCTCCTATTTCGATATTGAGGTTCCCCCAATGCTAGACACCAAGGTCCTGGATTTCTACGAATTTCTGCAGATCAGCCCCAACGCAGAGCCGGACACCATCCATCGCGTCTATCGCTTTCTGGCTGCGCGCTATCACCCGGATAATTCTGCCTCCAGCGATCCGGAGAAATTCGACCTCCTCCGCCAGGCCTACGACACGCTCTCCGATCCCGAGCGGCGCGCCGAGTACGATGCCTCCTATGGCCACCACGCGTCTGCCGAGCACCCTCCCCTCTCCACCACAGTCGACTTCATGGACGACATGGAAGGCGAGCGCAACCGCCGCCTCGCGGTGCTGGCCGTGCTCTACTACCGCCGCCGCGCCAACCCTTACGCGCCTGTGGTCTCGCTCGCCGAAGTCGAAGCCCACATGGGTTTCCCCCGCGACTACCTCGACTTCACCACCTGGTACCTGCTGCGCAAGAAGTACATCACCCGTGCCGACAACTCCGACTTCACGCTCACTGTCGAGGGCGTCGACTTCGTCGAAACTGGGCGCGTCCATATTCCGGTGCTTAACATGCTGCTCACCGACGGCTCCCTCCATATTCCCCGCGAACAAGAGAAGCCCGACACGTCTGGCACCGAACACTGCGAGCAGGAGCATTTCAAGAGCGAGCAGTATCTCGACAACGGCGATTGCTCCTCGTCTTTCGTGGAGGATCTCGAGCCGAAGCTCGGCAGTCCGGCGCAGGACGCCTTCGACTCGGCCCCTGCTTCCGAACTCAACCCGACATGCGAGCTGCCTGACATCCTCGATTGCCTGCAGCCCGCTGTCGACGACTTCGGCCTCGACATCGACGCCATCCGCGCAGCTGTCACCGGCATGCCCCGCAAGACCCCGCTTGTGGAGGCTGCCGCTTGACGCTGCGGTCGGATCACGCCATCTCGGAAATTAGCATTGGATGAACAAGGTCAGCGAAGTGTTGCGGAAGGAGTAACTGACGGGTTATCCACAATGCGTCCGCAATCTATCAGTGTTTCGGAATTGCGATGCGCAGCAGTGTAGATTAGGCGTGGAAGAAACTGGTGAGATAAATCGATATGATGAGGGCACACGTCAACGATCAAGCGATTGTTCTCCACTTTCTACCCTTTGAGAATCCCTCATCGGAAGAATGGGAAACGATGCTCGACCAACTGAAGTCCGTTCACATCCCTGGCTACTACCAAGCAGGGAGGAGGATGCAAGTCTTGGTTGATCCGGAGGGGAGGACGAGGGTGCTAATCTTTCTGACCGCCGACACCGTGACGGTTGATCACGCGATCAACATTCTCCAAGGGTGGAACATCGACGTGCATGACGAACGTTGACCGGCTTAGAGCCTAATTCCGGTCGAGTCACCGCCAACCGTCAATTACTACCTCGTTACTGACGGGTTGGCCACCACTCGCTCACAATTGATGCGAAGCGCCTTCGTCTGCGGCAAAGTGCTACTCTAGCCCTACCTTTTATGGGGCACTCTGGCGCAATAGAACCACGACCTCGGCATGCGGCTAAGTGGGCGATAGTATTTGTCTGTGTGAGTGCAGCCGCGCTCTGGATGATCGCTGGGAATCGATGGAATCTTCAAGACGATCCGATTGCTAGCCGAATTGTTCTCGCCTATTTCTTCATCATGAGTGCTGCCCCTTATTGGATGCTTTACGATTGCTGGCAACACGACCGCAAACTGACGCGCAAGATGTGGTTTTTCTTCGTTCCGGGCGGCTTTCTTTGGTATTACTTTGAGGTCTACAGACCACGTCGAGAGGCCCATAAACACACGGCACCAAAAAAATGAGGTCGTCTACTATTCCCGGTCGGAGTGTTTCGTGTTCTGGGAGGATGACCGCCAACTCGGAAATAACGCCAAATTCTCCGCCGGACCAGAAGCCCATGGCGTTCCCTTGAGCGAATTGCCAAAGGGGCTGGATGCAACGGTTGAAGCGGAGCCGAGCCCGCGAATAAGAGGGGATTCCTTCAGGATTGCTGGGCAAGAGCGCAGCTGGACACATCGGGTTCGCGGTCACCCTGGAAGTAGATCACGTCATAGTAAGACCAGTCGTAGTCCCGTCCCACCGGTCCGCCGGTCTCGCCGGATTCCACTGCGACTTCAGGATAGACCCATTTTCCGGGAGCTCCGGCTGTGTCGTTTCTCGGCTCGCAGAGCAGGCGGACATAGGCAAGTCGCGATGCTTCGCCGCATGCGGGGCATTGCCGCTCCGCTTGGCCTTCATGGCTCTGGCTGGACGACCGCAGCGCTGAAAAACTGCCGCACTCGCATACCCAGGCAAAGGAGAATCCAATCTTGTTAACCGGTCTTTTGGAAAACTTCGCTGACGGTGCGACCGATACGCAGGCGCTGGCATTGGAAAGGTCTTGCTTGCTTGCAACCCGCCCCCATGACTGCCTGATCGGCGAGTTGCGCACGCCGTCCAGTGCGGACCGCAAGCGCTCCCTGCAAAGTGTCCATACTTTCGCCGCTTCATTCCGGACATTCGGAAGAATGATCGACAACGAGCTTCCGGCATCTGCAGGAGCTACCGGAACAGTCTGGGAATTAGCCGCCACAACCCAACCGTAGCATCGCTGCGAGCATTGTAGAACTCCCCTTTGGTGTCATTACCAAGGAGTGAGCATCCTATGGCTCATTGAGGTGTCCGGCTTACGGGGTGGCCGGATCGTGGGCGCACTCTGGTGTGCTATGTTGGCGAGGGATTCCTGGGTGAAGCTGAATCGAGTGAGCCAGCCTCACTGCGGGTGGGGTCACCGCGGACCCTTGCCTGGCCCGCCTGGGGAAGAGTGGGCCACAATGCGACCGGAGCGCCGAAAGAGCTCAACTTGATACGCTGATTGTGAACCTATGTTGATTACCAAGAAGCATAAGAGCAGCAAAAAACACGACAGCAAGGTTAATGCGAATCGGCGAATACGTCGCACGGATTTCGACTCTGGCAGCAAAACCATCTCTGCCGGGAAGCGGCACGATCAGACGGCATGTCCGATCTGTCTTGCACGAATCCAGAAGACCGCCTCAGGAACTAGGCGAAGGCACTCTTGTTCTCAATGCGGGGCCACGTTGAACACTCAGCTTGTCTGCGAGAGTTGCGGAACAAAACGCATCTGGCAGGGCAAACTTGGAGCAGCTTGCGTCGGTTGCGGAGCGAAGATTCGTCAAAGGGAAGAGTAGCCCACCATACACCCAGAACTGACAGGGCTATATACTTTCAGCCATGCAAAGGTTCGCAACCGTCCGTAACGCAAAGACATACCTCATTGATCGAATACTTGCCCAAGCAAGTCAGGACGGCATCGAGCTTACCGACGTAGAGCGAAAGATGCTTTACTTCTCCGAGAGCGGATGGACCCTGCCCGACATGATGACGATCAGTTCGGAATTCGATCAGCATTACGACCAGGACGAGTATGAAAGAAAGATCGCCAAAATAGTTCAACATATTCGCAAGGGGAATGCTGATGGAGGCGGTTGGACCGACGCCGTGCATCATCTTCGGAGCGAGGATCATTACCTGCTCGTCTTGATTGATGGAGCCCCCAAAGCTCCAGCGCGGAGACCGTCTGGGGACATGTTAAGGCTGACTGTGACGGCCTGTTTGGTTGTCGCTGTTCTATTTTCCGTGATGTTTATGGTGAGTTCCCATGTCTCCGACCAGAGGATTGCTAAGGCAGTGAATACGGCAGCATTCGTCGCCGTGGTCGCCTGCGCGATGTTTCTGAGCCGACGCGCAACTCCCAAATAACCTCCTACTCGGGAATAACCAGTTGATTAATACATACGGCGAAGCGTTGCCAAAGCTGAAACTTCCGAGGTGGCTACGATTGTCCCGGAATCCGGCTTGTGCTCTCGGATCAGATGCTTGATGCTGAAGCTTGCGGGATCACTCGATGACAACCGTTCAAATCTCCGGAGGAGTGGTGCATAACCTTCCGGCTGATCTCCGCAAGGCGCTCGCGTCCGACGCCAAGGCACTGGCGGCCTGGGAAGACATCACGCCGCTCGCGCGCAACGAGTGGATCTGCTGGACAATTTCGGTCAAGAAAGATGAGACCAGGCAGCAGCATGTCGAAAGGGTGTGCTCGCAGCTCAAAGAAGGGATGCGGCGACCGTGCTGCTGGCCGGGCTGTCCGCATCGATGAGCATTCTGCGGTTTGATTCGCGCTCCTCCGACTGTTTGATGGAACGGAGTCTGTGGCAGGAATCGGCATTTCGGGCGAGAAGCCGCCTGGTCGGAAGCAACTCGATTTTGGAAATTGTCACGCGGCTTCGAGGTCAATACCCGTCAAAGGGAAAAGTAGCCCACGATAGATTCGGAATGAGAACCAGGTTATTTGTGAGACCTTTGATTCGAGGATGCTCAGCCTATGACTGACTGGTTTGCGCGGCCCGTCCTGCACGTCAAAGATGTCGATGCCTCGGTTCGCTTTTACGTAAACCTGCTAGGCTTCACGAGCCCCTGGCACTACGACGAGGGAGGCAGGGCGCGCGTGGCACAAGTCGACCGGCAGGGGTGCGCTCTCATCCTGGCCGACAATCTCGCCCCGGAGAATATTGGCAAGGGGGTGATGTTCATCTCCTTGAATGCCGAGCCGGAGACACAGATTGCCGCGTTGGATGCGCTGCATGCGGAACTCGTGGCCAAGGGCGTTCCAGTCAAGGACGGCCTATGGGGCTATCGACTGCTGGTGGTCGATGATCTCGACGGCAATCAGCTCTTCTTCAACTATCCGAGCGTGGTTACATCCTCCAAGATTGCTGGAGATGAAGGGACTGTCTGAGTCTCTCGAAGCGCGATCTCGGGCTGGGGTCGGATCACCGACACGGGCTGTGAATGCTTCAGCAACATTCAGTGCAGATTCAACCTGCGCAATGCGGATCGAGACGCAGTTTGTCTTCAAGCTGCTCAATACGTGTCAATCCCAGGAGAGAGCCCAGGAGGGCGCCTAGGAGGGCGGGCGGATTTCGCTGGACGTGCCTCCCGCTGCGGGAACGTAGCACTTGAGGGTGTAATCCATCACCATGCGATCGGCATTGAAGCGCCAGCCCAGGGTGCGGATGGTGCGCTTCATGCGCTTGATCCATCCGCGGGGCAGGCCGTCGCGGTCGCGCTGGTAGTAGAGGGGAATGACCTCATCGCGGAGCACACGGTAGAGATCTTCGCCATCGCGGCTGTCATGCACATCAAAATTGGAATGGGTTCTTCCCTTGCCGATGGCGAAGCCGTTGAGCCCATCGAAGGCCTCCGCCCACCATCCATCGAGCACGGAAAGGTTCAAGCCGCCGTTGAGAACGACCTTCTGTCCGCTGGTGCCGGAGGCTTCCAACGGACGGCGGGGATTGTTGAGCCAGACGTCTACACCTTGAACGAGGTAGCGGCCCACATTGATGTCGTAGTCCTCGATGAAGATGAACTTGCTGGCGAATGTCTGGTCGCGCATCATCTCCGCGATTTGCTGCAGAACCTTTTTGCCGGGTTCGTCGTGCGGGTGGGCCTTGCCGGCAAAGAGGAATTGAACGGGCCGCTTGGGATCGTTGACCATGGCCGCCAGCCGCTGCATGTCGGCCAGCAGGAGGTTGGCGCGTTTGTAGGTGGCGAAGCGGCGCGCGAAGCCAATGGTCAACGCATCCGGTGAAAGGACCTTGGCGAGTCCCTGGATGGATTCTTCCGGCTCGTTGCGGCGCTCCGCCTGTTCCCGCGCGCGGCGGCGGGCAAAGCCGAGAAGCTGCGCCTTCAGGCTGAGATGCGTCTCCCACAGTTCGCCGTCGTCGACATTCTCAATTCCTTCCCAGGTCTTTGCCGATCCGCTGTGCTGCTGCCACCCAACTCCGAGATGCCGGTCGTAGAGACGGCACATCTGCGGCGCCAGCCACGAAGGCACGTGCACGCCATTGGTGATGTGGCCGATGGGCACGGCGTCTTCAGGCTTGTTGGGAAACAGGCCCCACCACATGGCCCGCGAAACCTCGCCATGGAGCGACGAAACCGCATTGGCGCGACGGGAAAGCTTGAGTCCGAGGACAGTCATGCAGAATGGTTCCGACTGATCGGTGGAATTTTCGCGGCCGAAGCCCATGAGATTCTCGGGCGATAGACCCAGTTGTTCGCGCAGCGGGCCGAGGTGCTCCTCGATGAGGTCGGCGTTGAATCGATCGTGCCCGGCGGGGACCGGCGTGTGGGTGGTAAAGATGACCTCGCGTGGAATCTGGCGTGCGGCGGTGGTGAAGTCGATGCCTTCTTCCTCCATCCGGTTACGAATGGCCTCGAAGACGGCGAAGCCGCTGTGGCCCTCGTTGAGGTGGAGGACTCCGGGCGAAACGCCCATGGCTTTGAGGGCGCGAAATCCGCCCACGCCGAGGAGCAATTCCTGGCGGATGCGGGTGCGTCCGTCGCCCCCATAGAGGCGGGAGGTGAGCTCGCGATCCTCGGGCGCATTGCCCTCCACGTTCGAGTCGAGCAGGAGGAGGTCGCAGCGACCCACTTTGACTCGCCACACTTTGGCGCGGATGCAGCCGCCGCGGGTTTGAATTTCCACGATAACCGGTTCGCCATTTTTGCCGATGGCGGGTTGCATGGGTAACTGGTTGATGTCGGTCTGAAGGTATTCTTCGCGTTGCCATCCGGTCTGGTCGAGGCGCTGGAGGAAGTAGCCTTGCCCGTAAAACAAGCCAACCCCGATGAGGGGGATATCGAGGTCGGAGGCGCTCTTGATGTGGTCTCCGGCGAGCACGCCGAGGCCGCCGGAATAGATGGGCAGGGATTCGTGGAGCCCGAATTCGGCAGAGAAATAGGCCACGGGGCGAGGCCGGAGCACGCCTGCATTTCCGGCGCCCCAGGTGCGGTCGGCGAGTAAATACTCCTGCTGGCGGCGGAAGACGTAATTGATGCGGCTATGTAAAACGAGCTCCGACGCGCGGCGCTCGATTTCTCCCAGCGGAATCTCGCTGAGGAGGGAGATGGGATTCTGATTGAGTTGGCGCCAGCGGGTGGGATTGAGATCGCGAAAGAGGCTGATGCAGTCGTGATCCCAGCTCCACCAGAGATTGCGGGCGAGGGACCAGAGGCGTTCCTGCGCGGGTCCGATGAAGCGATCGAGGGTACGGGCTTCGCTGACGACCGGGGCAACCTCGTTGGCCGCGCCCACCAGCATGCGGATTTCATCTTCGCGGAAGACGCGCGCTTCCTTGGTTTGAACCACCAGAACGCCCTGCAAGATTCCGCGGTCGATGAGCGGCACGCCGAGAAACGAGTGGTAGACCTCTTCGCCGGACTCCTTGAAGTACTTGAAGCGAGGATGACGGGTGGCGTCGTCGACGGAGACGGGCATTACCTGCTCCGCCACCAGGCCGACCAGGCCTTCATTGAGCGGCATGCGCAGGGTGCCGATGCTGCGCGGGTGCAGGCCAAGGGTAGCGGCCAGCACCAGGTTGGAGCGATCCGGTTCGAGAAGATAGGCGGAGCAGACGTCGGTTCGGAACCGCGCGGCGATCAGAGCCACGACGTTCATGAGGGTGTCGGCGGGCTTGCCGCCCTCCTGCGTGAGGTTCGTGATCTCCTCCAGTGTCAACACATGATTGGCTTCAGTCGCTTCGCTGGATTGGGTCATCGGATTCCCTTCGCCTCTCAATTCCATCTTCAAAAAAAATGTACCGACACGTTCACTACGTCCCAAGTGAGAAGGCAACGGTGCAAGCGGCCCATTCGCCGCAACTTGAGACGACAATCAATTAGGTTATTGGTTCGGGAAGAAAATCCCGTGTTTCGCCTGTTCGGGATAAATCTGACGATACCACCAATGCTGCCGGCGCCGCGAATGAAAAATGGCGAGTGCAAAGGCCGAACTTTTCTCTGCCTGATCCGTCCGAACGCGCGCGATCAGTCTCCGTGCGCGCCTTCGAGCTCGGAGCCGATTTTGTGCAGCTTCATGAACTTCCACTGCAGCTTGTCGAAGAAGAGATAGACGACCGGGGTGGTGAAGAGGGTGAGCGCCTGCGAGACGAGGAGGCCGCCGACAATGGTAATGCCCAAAGGCTTGCGCAGCTCCGAGCCCACGCCCATGCCGATGGCCAGCGGCAGGCCGCCGAACATGGCCGCCATGGTGGTCATCATGATGGGGCGGAAGCGCAGCAGGCAAGCCTGGTAGATGGCCTCGCGCGGCGGCAAGCCTTGTTCCCGCTCGGCCTGCAAGGCAAAGTCGATCATCATGATGGCGTTTTTCTTCACGATGCCGATGAGCAGCAGGATGCCGATGAGCGCAATGATGCTGAGGTCGGTTCCGGTGAGAAGCAGAGCCAGGATGGCGCCCACGCCTGCGGGCGGCAGCGTGGAGAGAATGGTCAGGGGGTGAATCAGGCTTTCATACAGAATGCCGAGCACGATGTAGACCGCGACCACAGCAGCCAGGATGAGATAGGGCTCGCTTTTGAGCGAGTCCTGAAAGGCCTGCGCCGTGCCCTGGAAAGTGGCGTGGATGGCGCTGGGCATGCCCATGTCGCGCTGGACGTTTTCGAGAGCCGAGACAGCCTGGCCGAGCGAGACGTTGGGCGAAAGGTTAAACGTAAGTGTGATTGCAGGGTACTGGCCCTGGTGATTTACAGTCAGCGAGGTTCGCTGCGATTGGTAGCGCGCAATGGTTGACAGCGGCACCATGGCCCCGGTGGAAGACTTGATGAAGATGCCGTTCAGGGCGTCGGGGCTGAGCTGGTACTGGGGATCGACCTCCATCACCACGAAGTACTGATTGAGCCCGGTGTACATGGTGGAGACTTCGCGCTGGCCAAAGGCGTCGTAGAGCACCTGGTCGATGGTCGCGGCGGTAATTCCCAGTCGAGACGCGGTGTCGCGGTCGATGACCAGGTTGGCCGCGAGACCCTGGTCCTGCTGGTCGGTGGAAACATCTTTCAGCTCCGGCAAGGTCTTGGCGCGGGCCTCAAGCTGCGGCGCCCAGGTGTTCAGCTCCTGAAGATTCTCGTCAGAGAGCGTGTACTGGTACTGGGCTGCGCTGCCACGGCCGCCGATCTGGATGTCCTGGTTGGCCTGCAGAAAGAGGCGGGCGCCGGGAACCGCGCTCAGCTTTCCGCGCAGCCGGTTGACGATCATGTCGGCTGAGACGCCCTTGCGCTGGTCAGGATCCTTAAGTCCAATGAACATGAAGCCCTGGTTGTTACTGCTGCGGCCGCCGCCCGCAAAGGCCGTCACCGAGCGCACGGCGGGATCATCGAGCACCATCTGCGCGAGCGTGCGCTGCTTGTCGCGCATGGCGGGAAAGCTGATGTCCTGCGCGGCAATGGTCTGGCCGGATATCCGGCCTGTGTCCTGCTGCGGGAAGAACCCTTTGGGCACAATGATGAAGAGGTAGACATTGAGGAACGCGCAGCCGACGGCCACGCCAAGGACCAGCCACTCGTGGCGCAGAACCCAGCGGAGGCCCGAATTGTATTCGTAATGAAGCCACTGGAAGGCGCGCTCGCTGAACCGGTAGATTTTCCCGTGACGGCTCTCGTCGCGCGCCTTGAGAAACTTGGCGCACAACATGGGAGTTGTGGTGAGCGACACGAGCAGCGAGACGGCGATGGCCACGGAAAGAGTAACCGCGAATTCGCGGAAGAGCTTGCCCACGATCCCGCCCATGAGCAGGATGGGAATGAAGACAGCGATCAGCGAGGTACTCATGGAGAGCACCGTAAAGCCGATTTCCTTTGAACCTTTCATGGCCGCGTCAAAGGGCTTCATGCCTTCTTCGAGGTAGCGGGTAATGTTCTCGATGACCACAATGGCGTCGTCCACCACAAAGCCGGTGGAGATGGTGAGCGCCATCAGCGAAAGGTTGTCAATGGTGTATCCGAGCAGGTACATCACGCCGAAGGTGCCCACCAGAGACAGGGGCACGGCGACGGATGGAATGATGGTGGCCCATATCTCGCGCAGGAAGAGGAAGACCACAAGCACTACCAGAAGGACGCTGATGATGAGCGATATCTCCACGTCGTGCACGCTGGCGCGAATGGTGGTGGTGCGGTCCACTGCCACGTCGATTTTGATGGTGGGTGGAATGGCGGCCTGCAGGCGCGGCATCTCGGCCATGACATTGTCCACGGCCGAAATGACATTGGCGCCGGGAATCTTGAAGATGATGATGAGCACCGCGCTCTTGAGCTTGGCGGGCGGACCCTTATCGGGGTTGATACCGGAAACGCCGGCGGTATGGATGTCGGCAATGCTGTCAGTCACGGTGCCGAGGTCGGCGATTCGCACCGCGGCGCCGGTTTGCTGGTTATATCCCGCGATGATGGGCGCATAATCGCTGGCCTTGAAGATCTGGTCGTTATCGCTGATCATCCAGCGGTGGGTTGCATCCTGAAAGCTGCCTTTGGGCCGGTTGGCATTTGCGTTGGAAAGTGCAGTGCGCACCGCATCCAGGCCGATGCCGTTGTTGCCCAATGCCATGGGATTCAATTCCACGCGCACAGCGGGGCTGGAGCTGCCGCCGACAAATACCTGTCCTATGCCCTGAATTTGCGCAATCTTCTGGGCCAGGATGGAGTCGGCCAGGTCGTAGATTTGCGGCTTCGGCACTACATCCGAGGTCAGGGTCAGAATCAGGATGGGCGCATCGGCGGGATTGGCTTTGCGGTAGCTGGGATTCTGCGGCAGGTAGGAAGGCAACTGACTGCGCGCCGCGTTGATTGAGGCCTGCACATCCCGTGCGGCGTCGTCGATGTTGCGGGTGAGGTCGAATTGCAGAGTGACGTTGGCGGAGCCCAGCGAACTCGTCGAGGTCATCTGGTTCACGCCTGCGATGCGTCCGAACTGCCGCTCCAGGGGCGTGGCCACAGCGGAGGCCATGGTTTCCGGGCTGGCGCCGGGCAGGCCCGCACCCACGCCGATTACCGGGTAGTCGACATCCGGCAGCGAGGCAACGGGAAGAATCGAGTAGGCCACTGAGCCGGCCAGGAGTAAGGCCAGGCTGAGCAGCGAGGTGGCAACCGGGCGGCGAATAAAGGGCGCGGAAAGATGCATGTGCTGGACCCTCTCCCTCAGTCGCCCGCGACCGGTTCATGGCGCACGCCGGGTTGCGCGACTTGCGCACTCAACTTTTGCGCCAGCTTGTCAAAGTAGAGATAGACCACCGGGGTGGTGTAGAGGGTGAGCACCTGCGAGAACAAGAGGCCGCCGACGATGGATATGCCGAGCGGTTCGCGCAACTCGGCGCCCACGCCTCCGCCCAGTGCCAGGGGCAACCCGCCCAGCAATGCGGCCATGGTGGTCATCAGGATGGGGCGAAAGCGCAGCAGGCAGGCCTGGAAGATGGCTTCCTCGGCGGGCTTGCCCTGGTTGCGTTCTGCGTCGAGAGCGAAGTCGATCATCATGATGGCGTTTTTCTGCACAATACCGATGAGCAGGATGATGCCGATGAGCGCAATCACGCTGAATTCCGTGCGCGTGATGAGCAAGGCGAGCAGCGCGCCGACTCCAGCCGACGGCAGCGTGGAGATAATCGTGATGGGATGGATATAGCTCTCGTAGAGCACGCCCAGGACAATGTAGACGGTGACGAGCGCGGCCAGAATCAGAATTGGCTCATTGGCCAGCGAAGTTTGAAAGGCCGCAGCAGTGCCCTCGAAGCTGGCGTTGATTGAATTCGGCATCTGGATGCGCTGCTCCACCCGGTTCACAGCTTGCACCGCGTCGCCCAGAGATTTGCCCGGCGCCAGGTTAAAGCTCACCACCGTCGAAGGGAACTGTCCCTGGTGGCCGATGGCCAGTTGCGCGCGTGTCTGCTCCCAATGCGCCAGCATGCTGAGCGGAATCTGCGTGCCGTTGGCCGACTTCACATAGAGATTGTTCAGAGTCGATGGATCGGTCTGGAAGTTCGGCCCCACCTCCATGACTACGTGGTACTGATTGAGCTGGGTGAAGATGGTAGAAACCTGGCGCTGGCCGAATGCGTCGTAGAGCGTGTTATCCACGTCGGCCATGGCCACGCCGAGCCGAGCCGCGGTGTCGCGATCGATGACCAGTTGCGCGCCCAGGCCTTGATCCTGCAGGTCGCTGGCCACGTCCGTCACCACTTTCTCCTTGCTCAGTTCGTCGACCATCTTTCGCGTGTAGGTGGCGAGCTCGGTTGCGTCAGGGTCTTCAAGAGCGTATTGAAACTCGGTCCGGCTGACTCGATCTTCCACCGTCAGGTCCTGCAGGGGTTGCAGAAAGAGCTGAATCCCTTCGATGTTTGCGACCCTGGACTGCAGGCGCTGAATCACGGCAGTGGCGGAAATCTTGCGCACATTGAGCGGCTTCAGGTTGATCTGGATGCGGCCCGAGTTCAGCGTGGTGTTGGTGCCATCGACGCCGATAAACGACGAGACGTTATCGACGGCTGGGTCCTGGAGCACCGCATCGACGAGTTTCTGCTGACGCTGGGCCATGCTGGCAAAGCTCACCGTTTGCGGCGCCTCGCTGATGCCAAGAATCACGCCCGTATCCTGCACCGGAAAGAAGCCCTTGGGGATCACGATGAAGAGCAGGATGGTGGCCACAAAGGTGCCGATGGTGACCATCAGGGTGATGAATCGGTAGCGCAGCACCACCTGCAAGGTGCGACCGTACCAGGCGATGATGGAATTGAAGACCTTCTCCGACCAGTTGTAGAAGCGCGTCTGTTTGGCGACCGACTTGTCTTTGAGAATCCGCGAACACATCATCGGCGTGAGGGTGAGCGAGACTACGGCAGAGACCAGGATGGTGACGGCAAGGGTAATGGCGAACTCGCGGAACAGCCTGCCCACGACATCGCTCATGAACAGCAGCGGAATAAGCACCGCGATGAGCGAAACGGTCAGCGACATGATGGTGAAGCCGATCTGTTCACTGCCCTTGAGCGCGGCGTGCATCGGGCTGTCGCCTTCCTCAATAAAGCGCGAGATGTTCTCGATCATCACGATGGCGTCGTCCACCACGAATCCGGTGGAGATGGTGAGCGCCATGAGGGTGAGGTTGTTGAGCGAGTAGCCCAGCAGGTACATCACGCCGAAGGTGCCCATGATCGAGAGCGGCACCGCAACCGATGGAATGATGGTGGCCGCAAGATTGCGAAGGAAGAGGAATATCACCATCACGACGAGGGCGATGGTGAGCATGAGCTCAAACTCTACGTCCCGGACGGAGGCACGAATGGTGACGGTGCGGTCAGTGAGCACCTTGACCTGCACGCTGGCCGGCATGCTGGCCTGCAACTGCGGCAGCAAGGCTTTGATGCGGTCAACCACCGCAATGATGTTGGCGCCGGGCTGGCGCTGAATGTTGACGATGACAGCCGGCTGGCGGTCCATCCACGCGGCCTGTTGCGAGTTTTCAGCGGCGTCGACAATGGTGGCAACGTCGGAGGCGCGCACCGCCGCTCCGTTGCGATACGCGATGATCACCGGCTTGTAATCGCTGCTTGAAATGAGCTGGTCGTTGGCGCCGATGGTGTAGGACTGGCGGGAACCGTTGAGCGTGCCCTTGGCCTGGTCCACATTGGCGGCAGCCAGGGCGGTGCGCAGGTCCTCCAGGCTGAGGTTGTAGGCGGCGAGCTGCGCAGGATTGGCCTGGATGCGGACCGAGGGCTTTTGCCCGCCGGCGATGGACACCATGCCCACGCCCATCACCTGCGAAATCTTCTGCGCGAGGTTGGTGTCGGCCGAGTCCTCAATCTTGTCCAACGGCAGGGAGTCCGATGTAAGCGCGAGCGTCATGATGGGCGCGTCGGCCGGATTCACCTTGCTGTAGATGGGCGGATTGGGCAGGTCGGTGGGCAGAAAGCTGGTGGCAGCGTTGATGGCCGCCTGCACTTCCTGCTCGGCCACGTCGATGTTCTCGTCGAGGTTGAATTCGAGGGTGATGACCGAGCCGCCGCCGGAGCTGACCGAGGTCATCTGCTTGAGGCCCGGCATCTGGCCAAACTGCCTCTCCAGGGGCGCCGTCACCGACGACGCCATCACCTCGGGTCCCGCGCCGGGGTAAAAGGTGAGTACCTGGATGATCGGATAATCGACTTCAGGCAGGGCGGAGACCGGCAACTGCAGATAGCCCACCGCGCCCGCCAGAAGAATGGCCGCCATCAAGAGCGATGTGGCCACCGGGCGCAGAATGAAAGGCCGGGAAGGACTCAGACTCACTGCTGCTCCTTCTGATTGCTCCCGCCGCTTCCCTTGCCTTTAGAGGTGGTGGCGAAAGGACCACCCTGGGCGGGATCCTGCGATTGCGACTGCCCGGCCGCTTGACTTTTCCGCTGGCGGGCGGCACTGACGGTGACAATCTGACCGGGTCGCAGCCGATCCGCTCCGTCCACCACCACATTCGCGCCCGGCGCCGGACCGCTATCCAGAATAGTGACCTGGCCCTCGGCAAGCGCAACCTTGACGGGCTGCATGGTGGAGACTGTGACGCCTTTGGCGTCCTTCGCGATGACCCAGACAAACGATCCGTCGAGACCGGTCTGGATGGCGGCCGACGGCACCACAAGCGCGTTGGGCCGGTTCTCAAGGACCAGATGAATGTTGACGAATTGATTGGGAAACAGCGATTCGTCCTGGTTGACGAAGACCGCCTTGAGTTTGTCGGTGCCGGTGGTGGTGTCGATCTGGTTGTCCGCAGTGAGCAACTGGCCAACGGCCAACTTCTGCACATCGCCGCGGTCATAGGCGTCCACGGGCATGCGCTTGTCGGAGGCCAGCCTGTGCAGCACCTGCGGAAGTTGATTCTCCGGCAGAGTGAAGTAGACCGCAATGGGCCTGAGCTGGTTGATGATCACCAGGTTGGTGGTATTGGCCGTGATGATGTTGCCGGGGTCCACCAGGCGCAAGCCGATGCGTCCGCTGATAGGCGACTGGATGGTGCACCATTCAAGCTGTAGCTGGGCAGTTTCGATGGCGGCCTTGTCGGACTCGATGGCGCCCTGATACTGGCCCATGGTGGCCTGGTCGGCTTCCATGGTTTCCTTTGAGGTGACGCCGGCATCGTAGAGCGCCTTGAAGCGGTTGAATTCCGCCTGGGCATCCTTGAAGAGCGCTTCGTCGTGGGCCAGCGTGCCCTTGGCCTGGTCGAGCGCGGCCTGGTAGGGCCTGGGGTCGATGACCATAATGGTCTGACCCTGGCGCACCTCCTGACCCTCGGTAAACCTGACGGGCTCCAACTGGCCGCTGACTCGCGCCTTCACAGTGACGCTCATGTAGGGGGTTACAGTCCCCAGAGCCGTGAGGTAGATCGGCATTGGCTTTTGTTCGGTGGGCGATACCTGCACCGGGACCGGCCGGCCTTGCAGAGCTGCGGCCTGACTGGCGGTATTGGCCGCCGCCAGCTTTTGGTTCTGGTAGACCCTCCAGACGATAAAACCCAGCGCGCCAAGGACAACGAGATACACGACGATGCGAATCGCCCGTTTGCGTCCCGGCTGGGGATGCGGTGCGTCCAGTCCGCTCAAATGCGACTGAGGTGCTGCTTCTATTGCCATAGTGTTGATTTCCGTCGTTTTCAGTAGAGGTGTTTACCCATGAGTTGGGCGTGAATTTCGGCTTTTCGGGCACCTGGGCAGAATGCCCGCGCTCGATGTTACGGACGTTTCCGGGCCGGCAAAGGTTTCGCGCATTGGAAGCCGACTGCAGAGTTGATAGTTAATTCAGATTCAAGGCATTGAGCTTCGGTTGGCAGGTCGCATTCATTTTAATGGGATTGAGTTGTGCTGCGAGGCGAGTGATAGAGGAAAGTCTCATATAATCTGGACGAACCGCTTTTCATTGGAGTTTTCGCCGGAGCCGCTTGGATTGGCCGGGCATCCGGTTGAATCTGAGCCAGGTCTGCTCCGTCCTGGCATGCTGCCACACCCTTTGACCCGTGAGGATGCGTTGTCATCGAATGACCCCAGCGCCGTGCCGGAGCAATCTCCCCGCCCTCTCTGCGTGGATCTGGATGGCACGCTGGTCAAATCCGATACCTTTTTCGACGCGCTTTTCCAGTTCGCGTGCAAACAGCCGCTGCAACTTTGGCGGATTCCCCTGTGGCTGGCAGGTGGCCGAGCCCGTCTCAAGATCGAAGTTGCTGGAAGAGCCCCTCTCGATGTCGCTCGGCTGCCTTACAACGGAACGCTGCTGCGTTATCTTCAGTCCCAACGGCGCGAGGGCCGGTCAATTTATCTAACCACCGGCGCCGATGCGTCGCTGGCAAACCGCGTGGCTGCGCACCTGGGAATCTTTGATGGGGTCCTGGCCACAGAGGGCACTACAAACCTAACCAGCGGCAGAAAGCTTGCACGGCTTAAGGAGCGCTTCGGCGAGTTCGACTACATTGGCAACTCGCGTGCGGACATCGCGCTGCTGGCCAACTCGCACCAGGCCATGCTGGCCAATCCCACCCTTGGCCTGCGCCCGTGGCTGCGCCTGAGGCGAATTCCAATCGCCAGGGTTTTCATGGATAGGCGCCCCAGGGCGAAAACGCTGATCAAGGCGATCCGCGTTCACCAATGGGCCAAGAACATCCTGCTGTTTGCGCCCCTGGCTCTGTCGCACAAGCTGAGCAAGGGCTCCGTCGCCGCGGTGATCGAGGCCTTTTTCTGCTTTAGTTTCATGGCGTCGGCCAGCTACCTGGTCAATGACATGCTCGACATTGAGAACGATCGCAGGCACCCCGCCAAGCGTATTCGGCCTTTCGCTGCCGGCGACCTGTCTGTGGCAGGCGGTATGGGGCTTGTGATCCTGCTTTTCCTCTCCTGCGCGGCGTTGCTGCCCCGGTTGCCGGTGGCTTTCGCGCTCTGGCTCTTGCTTTACATCGTCACCACCTCGGCCTACTCGTTCTACCTGAAACGCGTCGCCCTGGTGGATGTGCTTTTGCTCTCCGGCCTCTACACCATGCGCCTGCTGGCCGGCGGCGCTGCCACGGGAACCCAGATCTCAGCCTGGCTGGCCGGCCTCTCCATCTTCCTTTTTGTCTCCCTGGCCATGGTCAAGCGCTTCAGCGAACTGGAAAACCTGCGTCGAGCGCGGTGCGACTGTTCCTTCAGGGCGCGGCTACCTGGTCTCGGACATGGAACAGATAAGAAGCTTCGGCACAGCCAGCGCTACGGCCTCCGTAGTCGTGTTCGCGTTGTATATCTCACGCCCCGACGTGGTGGCGCTCTATAAGCATTCGGGCCGGCTATGGTTGATTGTGCCGTTGCTGATGTACTGGCTTTTTCGAGTGTGGCTGCTGGCTTCGCGCGGCGAGCTCGACGACGACCCCGTCGTCTTTGCCATGCGCGATCGCATCAGCCTGGCGGTTGGAGCGGGCGTTGTGGCGCTGGCTCTGCTGGCGCTTTAGGGCGGCAACTTCAAGTGGGCGGATTCGGCGCCTGTCAACCGCGCGGCCGGCAAGGCTGGATTTCACGTTCACAGTTCCTCTCCCGCTTCACGCAATCAACTTCGCAGGAGGTAAAGATGCTCGGTAAAGGGTTCTTGAGTTCCAGGTTACTTCGCGCAATGTGGATGACTGTGTTTGGGTTCGCCGCAGTTGCAGGCGCAAACGCGCAGGCCAGCAGATGGGCCGATAAGGACGATCCAACCGCAAAGCAGATGATCGATCTGGAGCATCAATGGACGGATGCGGACTGCACCGGCGGCCTGATCGTCAAAACGCTTCTGGCGGACGATTTTCACGGAATCTCTCCGCAGGGAACGCCTTACTCAAAACAGGACGCGGTGGAGCGGGCAAAGGCTATGAAGGAACTGGCGCACTCCTGCCAAACCTTTGAAGTGAAGGTGCATTTCTTTGGAGACAACGTCGCGCTGCTTTATGGCAGTGAGAGCGCTGTCTGGAAGACCGGGGGCGGAAAGGAGCGCATTCGGAAACTGGTCTGGACCGATACATGGCTCAAGCGCAACGGCAAGTGGCAGATTGTCGCCGCAGAGGATATGCCGGTGGAGGCCAAATGATTCCTGGGGCTACAGGTTAGAAGCCGCTCGAAGTCGCTCATATGGTGAGATAGTTCGCACTTTGAATTGCATCTTTCAGGGTTGCCGCAACGTCCTAAACCTGTGGCCCGGAAACTGGTCCGCAGGCGCTCTTGAGCGACCGGGCTGCGCCTTCGTCTACCATTGTATTTTCAAGCGAGAGTTGGAGCGGATCGCGGTGGCCGTGAACCGGACTTCAACATCAGCGGGCTTGCAGGCGCCGTCAGGGGATCGCTTTTCTCCGGTTGTTGAACGCGCGTCAATCGGTCAACAGAAGCCTTTGAGCCTGCGCAAACCAATCGGCCACAGAACCCGTCGAGCTGCTGTTTGCCCACACCTGCCTGATCGAAGCTCTTCAAGCGAACAGGCGTAGAGCAAGTTTCAAGGTGGCGAGCAGACCGCCTCTGGAGTGAATTACAGCCCTATGTGGATTGTCCGGCTTGCATTACGGCGGCCCTACACTTTTGTCGTATTTGCGCTTTTGATCCTTATCCTTGGCGCCTACAGCATCGTCACGATGCCTACGGATATCTTTCCCAATATCGACATCCCCGTTGTCACGGTGGTCTGGAACTTCAGCGGCCTCTCGGCCGATCAGATGGCCAACCGGATCGTCTTTAACAGCGAGCGGGGAATGACCACAACGGTCAACGACATCGAGCACATCGAGTCTCAGTCGCTGAACGGCGTGGCGGTCATCAAGATCTTTTTCCAACCGCACGTCAACATCGCCAACGCAGTGGCGCAGGTGACCGCGATCTGCGAGGTGCAGGTGCGCTCGCTACCCCCAGGCACCTTTCCGCCATTCATCATTCAATACAACGCATCCAGCGTTCCGGTGCTGCAGTTGGGACTGTCAGGCAAGGGCCTCGACGAGCAGCAATTAAACGACCTCGCCACCAACTCGATCCGCACTCAGCTGGCCACCATTGAGGGAGCGCAGACGCCCTATCCCTACGGCGGCAAGCAGCGGGAGATTCTTGTCGACATCAACCTGGCGGCATTGCAGGCCAAGGGTCTTTCTCCCGCCGATGTGGTCAACGCCATCTCCGCGCAGAACCTGATCGTGCCTTCGGGCAGCATGAAGATCGACCGCTTCGAGTATGCGATCGAGACCAACTCCGCGCCGGAAGTAATCAGCGACCTGAATAACCTGCCCATCAAAGCAGTGAACGGCGCTGTGATTTATATCCGCGACGTGGCCCATGTCCGCGATGGAAGCCCGCCGCAAACGAACATCGTGCGCGTTGACGGACGCCGCGCCATCCTGATGAGCATCCTGAAGACAGGCTCGGCTTCCACGCTGGACATCATTGCGGGAATCCGCGAAAAGCTGGCCACCATCAAGAGCCAGTTGCCGCCGCAGCTCCAGATCAATGCACTTTCGGACCAATCGATTTTTGTCCGCAGTGCGATTGACGGCGTGGTGCGTGAGGCTATCGTCGCGGCCTGCCTGACGGCCATCATGATCCTGGTCTTCCTGGGCAGCTGGCGCTCCACCGTCATCATCGCGGTTTCAATCCCGCTCTCGATTCTGTGCTCGCTCATCGTGCTTTCGATGCTGCACGAGACCATCAACATCATGACCCTGGGCGGCATGGCGCTGGCAGTCGGCATCCTGGTCGACGACGCGACCGTGGCCATTGAAAACATCAACCGCAATCTTGAAGCGGGCAAGGAGCTGGAGCAATCCATCCTGGACGGCTCGGCGCAGATTGCAGTTCCCGCACTCGTATCCACGCTCGCCATCTGCATCGTCTTCGTGCCCATGTTCCTTCTTACTGGAGTGGCGCGCTACCTGTTTGTCCCCATGGCGGAGGCCGTTGTTTTCGCCATGCTGGCCAGCTACCTGCTCTCGCGCACTCTTGTCCCCACCATGGCCAAGTACCTGCTGCATGAGCACGACGACGCCTCGGCCATGAGAAAGCAAGTCAGCCGCAATCCGTTCACGCACTTTCAGATGGCCTTCGAGTCTGGATTTGAGAGATTCCGGCGCTTCTATCTGAGCCTGCTCACGCTGTGCCTGGATCACGCTCCTCTGTTCCTCATCGTTTTCCTCGTCTTCACCCTTGCGTCCATAGGAATACTTGCTCCGTGGCTGGGCCAGGACTTCTTTCCCTCGGTAGACTCCGGCCAATTCAAGATTCACGTTCGCGCCCGCACCGGAACCCGCATCGAGGAAACCGCACTGCTCTGCGACCATATCGACTCGACCATTCGCGAACATATTCCTGCGAAAGAAGTGGTCACGATCGTCGATAACATCGGCCTGCCCTACTCCGGTCTGAATCTCTCTTATTCCACTTCGGCGCCGGTGGGTACCGCGGATGCTGACATTCAGGTGCAGCTAACTCCCGAACACCATCCCACCGCGGCTTACGTCGAGGAATTGCGCCAGGTGCTTGCGCGGCAATATCCCGGCGTCACGTTCTACGTGCTGCCGGTCGACATCGTGACGCAGATTCTCAATTTTGGCTTGTCGGCGCCCATCGACATTCAAGTTGTCGGCCCCAATCTCTACGCCAATCACGACCTGGCTGAGCGCATGCTCAACGAGGTGCGCTATGTTCCGGGCGCGGCCGACGCGCGCATTCAGCAACCCTTCGACCTGCCCAATATGACGGTGAATGTGGATCGTACGCGCGCACGCGCGATTGGCCTGACCCAGCAGAATGTGGCGCAAAGCCTGCTTGTGGCGCTTAGCGGGAGCTTCCAGACCACCCCCAGCTTCTATCTCGATCCAAGGAACGGCGTCAGCTACAACGTGGCCGTGATGGCCCCGCAATACAGACTGGACTCACTGGCTGCGCTTAAAAGCCTGCCCGTAACCGGAACTGCATCTACGCTGCCGGCGAATATGGCTGCAGCACCGGGTGCGGCCCCGGCTGCCGCGCCCGGCGCAGCTTCTACCGGAGCGCCGGGCGCAACAACGCAAGTGCAGGTGCTCGGCAATCTCGCCACGATCGTGCCCGGCGCCGAGCTGGGCACCGTGAGCCACTACGACATCCAGCCCGTCATCGACATCTATACCAACGTGGATGGAACGGACCTGGGTACCGTGACGCGATCCATGGAAAAGATCATTCACGAGCATGAGAAGGATCTGCCCCGCGGCTCACACTTTGTGCTGCGCGGACAGAGCGAAACCATGAAAAGCTCCTACATTGGACTTCTGGTTGGGCTGGCGTTTTCCATCCTGCTGGTCTACCTGCTGATCGTGGTCAATTTCCAATCGTGGCTTGATCCTTTTCTGATTATTTCCGCACTTCCGGCAGCGCTGGCGGGTATTGTCTGGTTTCTGTTTCTCACCGGCACGCGGCTTAGCGTACCGGCCCTTACCGGCGCCATCATGTGCATGGGCGTAGCCACCGCCAACTCCATCCTGGTGGTCAGTTTTGCGCGCGAGCAGCTGGAGATTCTGGTTGGCGACGCGCGCAAGGCCGCACTCAATGCCGGCTTTGTCCGCCTGCGCCCGGTGCTGATGACCGCACTGGCCATGATCATCGGCATGGTGCCCATGGCCCTTGGCCTGGGGGACGGCGGCGAACAGAACGCACCGTTGGGCCGCGCCGTCATCGGGGGCCTGCTGCTGGCGACAATAGCCACGCTCTTTTTTGTTCCCGCATTTTTCTCCGTCGTTCACGGCTGGATTGAGCGACGCGGCAGAGCAGCTCGCCATGCAGCATCGGCCGCAACATTTGACGAATTCGACTAGATTCTGGAGTAGCTCCCTATGACCAACGAATCCAAACCGAACCCATCGCAGTCACAGCCAGGCGCACATGATCACGAGAACGCGCCCGACCAGGCGTCTGTGTCGCCGCGTAAAGCTGTATTCGGCCTGATCATTGTGCTGATCGTGCTGGTGGCGCTGGCCGCTCTCGGCATTCTGAGCCGCATCCACGGTGACAAGGTGCTTGCCAAAACAACGATGGAGCTGGCCGCGCCCACGGTGATTGCCCTGCCGCCCAAGCCAGGCGCGCCGGTGGACAACTTTGTGCTGCCCGGCAACGTGACTGCCTACACGGATTCGCCTATCTATGCGCGCACATCGGGATATTTGACGCACTGGTACTTCGACATTGGGGCGCATGTGAAGAAAGGCGCGCTGCTGTGCGAGATTGCTTCGCCGGAGATCGATCAGCAACTGGCGCAGGCCCAGGGCGATCTGGCGACCGCGCAAGCCAACGCCAACCTCTCCCGCATCCAGGCCGAGCGCTACTCGGATCTGGTCAAATCCAACGCCGTCTCCCGGCAGGATACCGACACGTTTGTCAATCAGGCAGCGGCCAACGCTGCGGCTGTTCACTCCGCACAGGCAAATGTGCAGCGGCTGCGCGAGCTGGTTTCGTTTGAAAAGGTCTATGCGCCTTTTGACGGAGTGGTGACTGCGCGCGACGTGGATACGGGTCAGTTGATCAATCAAGGCGCGGGGACGGAGCTCTTCCACTTGCAGGCTGTTCAGACCCTGCGCGTTTACACAAACGTGCCTCAAATGTTCGCGGATACCGCCAAGCGCGGGGCCACGCTTGACCTTACATTTCCAGAGCACCCTGGGAAAGTGTTTGAAGGAACGCTGGTCCGCACCGCGGACGCCATCGATCCCTCAAGCCGCACCCTGCTGGTTGAGATCGACGTGAACAACCGCGACGGCGAGTTGCTACCCGGCTCACTGGCGCAGGTTCATTTCAAGGCGCCCGTTTCCGGCCAGACGTTTATCGTGCCGGCCTCGGCGCTCATTTTCAGGCGGCAAGGATTGCAGCTGGGCACGGTGATTCCGAACTCCGAGGGCAGCGTGGCTCACCTGGTCTCGGTCATCATCGGCGAAGACGATGGCGCGAACGTGCAAATCGTCAGCGGCCTGAACGCCGACGACAAGGTGATTCAGGACCCGCCCGATTCACTGATCGAGGGCGAGAAGGTCTCTCCTGAGAAGGTTGATGGCGGGGGGGGCAAGTAGCGATGGGGGGAAAGCCGCTCCAATTCGTGGCATATGGGCGCCACTGTTTCGCGGGGCTGGCGGCGCTGATTCTTTTGAGCGGCTGCAAGCCGGTGGGGCCGAACTACAGCCGGCCCGTGTTCACTGCGCCTCCTGCGTACAAGGAGACGGGTGCGTCAACGGCGGTTGTGCCGCCTCCGAATCCCAACGGCGGAACGTGGCAGCCTGCGTCGCCCTCGGATGGGATGTTGCGCGGCAAGTGGTGGGAGATTTACCAGGATCCGCAGCTCAATCAACTTGAAGAGCACATTGCGACCGATAACCAGAACCTGCGCAGCGCTGTTGAGACGTATCTCGCGGCGCGCGACCAGATTGCGGACGCAAGGTCGGCGTTCTACCCCACGCTTTCCGCGGGGCCTTCGGTTCGCACGACAAGGTGTCTGCCAACCGGCCGATGGCGACTACAGCTTCTTCAACGAGTTACAACGACTTTGTACTGGCAGGCCAGGCGAGCTGGGAGCCGGATTTCTGGGGGCGGATACGGCGGACGGTGGAGGCGGCGCGGGAAACTGCGCAGGCCAGCGCCGCCGACGTGGCAACGCTCGACCTGAGCCTTCATGCCGAATTGGCGCAGGATTACTTCGAACTGAGGGGGCTGGATTCGGAGAGCCGCCTGCTTCAATCCACGGTCGGGGACGATGAGCACCAACTGGATCTGACCCAGCGCCTGCTGACGGGCGGCGTGGTGACCGATGTGGACGTGGCGCAGGCGCGTACGCAGCTTGAGACCGTGCAGGCGCAACTGATTGATGTGAATGAGGCGCGCGCGGAGTACGAACACGCGATTGCCACGCTGGCGAATCTTGAGGCCGGGCAGCTTACACTCGCGCCTGATCCGCTGGACGCAGCGCTGCCCAACGTGCCACTCGGTGTGCCATCGCAATTGATCGAGCGCAGACCCGATATTGCCGCCGCCGAGCGCCGCGTGGCGGCTGCCAATGCGCAGATTGGGATTGCTGTAAGTGCTTTCTATCCAACCATCAGCCTGGGGGGAACGGGCGGTTTTGAAAGCACGCATGGAGGCACGTGGATTCAGGGGCCGAGTTCGCTGTGGAGCCTGGGTGCGCAGGCGACGGAGCTGCTGTTTGACGCGGGACAGCGGCACGCGCTGACGGACCAGTCGCGCCATGCCTACGAGGCGCAGGCGGCAACCTACAAGGCGACGGTGCTGGGGGCTTTCAACGAAGTCGAAGACAAGCTGTCGGACCTGCGGGTTCTGGAGCAGGAGTCGGCTGCGGAGCAGCGCGCGGTGGCGGACGCGCAGCACTCGCTGGACCTTTCAAATCAGCGCTATAAGGGCGGGGTGACGAGCTACCTTGAGGTGCTGACGGCGGAGAGCACGCTGCTGACGAATCAACGCACAGAGACGGACTTGCAGACGCGGCGGTTTGCGGCCAGCGTGCAGTTGGTGCGGGCGCTGGGTGGCGGCTGGGATGCTTCGCAACTGCCGAAGTGAGAGAAGCAGCCTCTAGCTGCTAGCTTCTAGCTTTCAGCTTCGGCTAAGGCGGATGGAGGGTTGTGGCTCTCGCTTTTTGCATGGAAGCGTGGCAATGGGGTGCCACGGTTGCGGGAAAAGCGTGGCCACGGAGGGCCTCGGTTTGCGAAAAGTGAGGCAGGGGCAAGGGCGGCGGCTTCTAGCTTCTAGCTTTCAGCTTTGGCCTAGGCGGGTGGAGGGTTGTGGTCTCCCACCCTTCGCAAAGTGCGCGAAGGATGGGGCACTCGGCCGTTACTTTAGTCATACCCCCGGCCTAAGAAATCGAGTCTTATCACAGACTCCGGCGAGGACCTGACCTACGATTCCGCCGAATCTGCAAATGCAGCATGATTCGCACTTTGACGCCAATTACCGGTGTCCTGAAAGCGTTTGCAGAATTCCGAATCGGAGGTGCAATGCGATTGCTTGACAGGATCGCCAGCGTAGCTGTGATCGTCGCTGTTGCGGTTTTCCTGGCGATTGTCGTACGAGGCGGGTACCTGAAAGAGGCCGAGCAGCCCGTCGATACACAAAAATCGGTCGTGGGAACCCTGATACAACTTCCCGGCGTTCAATACCCTCCGCAGCGAGACACACTCATCCTTGGCATCTCGGCGACATGCCACTTTTGCCAGGAGAGCGTGCCCTTCTACAAACAACTTCTCGCCAAAACACACGGAAGAGTCAATGTCATCGCGGTCATGCCGCAGCCTCAAAAAGAGGCGGAGGCGTTCCTGAAGGCCGAGGGCCCTTCCTGTGACCAGGTAGTCTCGGCTCAACCATCGGCTTCGGGCATTCGAGGCACTCCCACGCTGCTGCTGGTCGACAGCACGGGAAAAGTCAAATCTGCCTGGGTCGGGAAACTGAGCGACAGCGCCCAGCAAGAGGTAGCCTCCGCGGTGCAGCACTCATAAATCGCGGTACAACCCTGAAAGCGAGGAAATAGGATGAAGCCGATCATAAAGCTGTTATTCGTGGCGCTGCTCATTGGAGTTACGCTGAGTCTTCCATCCAAAGTACGTGCGTCGAGCGGTCAATACGTGTGCACGTCGCAGTTCCCCGAATGTTACATCCCGGCCGAGTCGGTTCTCGGGCAGTGCATGAACGGCTGCATGAACGGCTCGGGCGGGCCGGGTTCCCAGCTTTGTTGGGGGACCATGACTGAGGTCAATTACCAGGACGGATACTATTTTTATGATTTCGAGCAAATCTGCGACACAGTTCCAAATGGTTCGGTCTCCTGCGCCCAGGAATGCTTGAACAATTTCTACGCTGTGTACACGCCGTGCCAAGAGGAATTCTGCTCGTACCAATGAGAACTCGCGGGCGAGGGGGACAGAAAAGCCTACCTCGCCCGCGTGAATTCTGAACTGCCGGGGGGCAACTCGTGAACTTGACGCAGGAAAAGGATGCGGCCACTGGCGAGCGTGGAACCTGGGATTCGCAATGAGGACGGTAAGGATTGCAGCACACGGAGTTCTTTGCACAGCCAGGGCGGCTGCACTCGTCGTTTTTTCCCTCACCCCAGCCTTGTTTTTGGCGCAGACGAAAACCGATGAGCCGAAAGACGCCATTGGCTGGTTGCTGCGCGCCAGCGAGCAGATGAATCTGCGCACCTACGGCGCGGCGCCGTTTCACTTGAAAGCGACCTTTCATGCTTTCCCGGGCATTCAGCTACTCGATATGAAGAAAATGGAGAGTGAAAGGAAGAAATCTGAACTGAAGGTAGATCCGGAGATCATCACCGGCGATGGCGTCTACGAAGAGACGTGGATATCCACGACCGAGTGGCGGCGCGAAGTGACCTTCGGAAGCTACCATGCCGTCGAGGCGCAGTCGGGCCGGGTGCGCAAGATGCAGGCCAGCTCGGACTACGAGCCAAGCCGAGTGCTCATGCTGCTGGACGGGCTGTTGAATCCGGTCGCCCGCAACGTCCTCAACCCGGACCTAGGATGGGAGCACTTCAGCTGGAAGGTCGATCGGCATGAAGGCGAAAAAGTCCCCTATGTGCGCATCACCAACAACCGGTACGGCGGCCCCGGAATCGCTTTCGGCTACATTCTCCTCCCGAACGGTGTGCTGGTCATGCGTAACGAGCGGGGCCTGGTAACGGGGTGGCAAGACCAGGTCGCATTTGCGGGAAAGATCGTCCCCCGTCATCTGTCGGTCCAAGCCATGGGCAAGGACCTGCTTACCGCGGACGCCATGGTAGAGCCGGCCGGACATGTCGATCCGGCATTTTTCGACCTTGCCGAGTCTCCAGCCGAGGCTGGGATGACCCTGCGGCCACTGTACAAGTACGACACCAATCGATTGTATTTCGATTGGCAACCAAAGACAGTCATTGCAAATAACCCGTCTTCTTCAAATGTTATTCGCGAAATGGTCGACCGCCACGGGGTAGTGAGAGAGGCGGAAATCGTCTATGCGGATGGATTCGGCAACCTCGACGACGTCCTGGACTTTTTCCGGAAGATGAAGGTGCGTCCGGCAGAGTTCGACGGAAGTCCATGCGAGGTTGCCTGGGACTGGGTTCACCTGCACCCTTAAATCGGACCATGTTGTCCAATCACGAAAGGGGCAGTTGACCCAATCCCGGAATGAGCGCTGACAACGAATGCTGCTTCAAATGCCTTCGCCCATGGAGACGTATTCTTGCAGGCGGTCGAGTTCTTCGCGGTAGGCTGCGCGCTCGGCGTCTTCTGCGGCGAAGGGCGTGACGCGTCGCACGTGCGCGCCGAGCTTTTGTTCCATCTCCTCCACACGGTCAGAGAGAGCGATGAGCGCATCGGAGAGCGGATCTTTGATGTCGTGCGGATCGGTGATGAGGACGCGCTGGCCGCTGCGATAAACGATGTGCGCGGGCACGCCGACCACCGTCGAGTTGGGCGGGACATCCGTGAGTACAACTGAACCGGCGCCGACGCGGGAGTTCTGGCCGACGGTGATGTTGCCGAGGACGTTGGCGTTGTTGCCGATGAAGACGCCGTCGCAGACGGTGGGATGGCGCTTGCCGTGTCCCTTGCCGGTGCCGCCGAGGGTGACTCCCTGATAGATGGTGACGTCGCTGCCGACGATGGCGGTCTCTCCAATGACGACGCCGGTGGCGTGATCGATGAAGAGGCGGCGGCCGAGGAGCGCGGCGGGATGAATGTCAACGCCGGTGAAGAACCGGGCAACTTGAGAGAGCACGCGCGCGGGCAGGCGCAGGTGCATGCGCCACAGCCGGAATGCGACACGGTGCCACCACACGGCCCACAGGCCGGGATAGCAGAGCAGCACCTCAAGCCGGGAGCGCGCGGCGGGGTCGCGCTCCATGACCGAGGTGACGTCTTCGCGAATGCGTTCGAACCAGGCCATAGCTTTCCGAACAGGCCTCAACAGCCGGCGAAATCATAGTATCCCGCCGGCTGCCATCCCGCGTTATACCGCAACTGCCTCCGGCTGCAGGGCCAGAACTTCCTGACGAAGCGAGTCGAAGAGCGCGCTGGAGAGATAGCGCTCGCCGAAGCTGGGCAGGACGGCCACAATCAGCTTGCCCGCATTCTCAGGCCGCGCGGCCACCTTGAGCGCCGCGGCAACGGCTGCGCCAGAGCTGATGCCGACAAACAGACCCTCTTCAAGCGGAAGGCGGCGAGCCATGGCAATGGACTCGTCGTTGGTGACCTGCACGACCTCGTCGATGATCCTGGTGTCGAGCACGGCGGGAACAAAGCCGGCGCCGATGCCCTGAATCTTGTGGGGACCGGGTTTGCCGCCGCTGAGAACCGCGCTGTCTGCGGGCTCGACGGCAATGGCTTTGAATTCCGGCTTGCGCTCCTTGATGTAACGGGCGACGCCGGTGATGGTGCCGCCGGTGCCGACGCCGGAGATGAGGATGTCGGCCTTGCCGTCGGTATCGTTCCAGATTTCAGGGCCGGTGGTGGCGTAGTGGATGGCGGGGTTGGCCGGGTTGTCGAACTGGCCGAGGATATAGCCATTGGTGGTGTGGGCGCGCAGGTCGTCGGCCCTTGAGATTGCGCCTTTCATTCCGCCGGGGCCGGGGGTGAGGACGAGTTCGGCTCCGAAGGCGCGAAGAAGCACGCGGCGTTCGGTGCTCATGGTCTCAGGCATGGTGAGGATGAGCCGGTAGCCTTTGACGGCGGCGACGAAGGCGAGAGCGATGCCGGTGTTGCCGCTGGTTGGCTCGATGAGCACGGTTTCGCCGGGCTTGATTTTGCCGTCCTTTTCAGCCGCCTCGACCATGGCCAGGCCGATGCGGTCTTTGACGCTGCTGATGGGGTTCTGGCTTTCAAGCTTGACGACCACGGTGCCCGGAAGTCCGGCCGCCACATGGTTGAGACGCACGAGGGGAGTGCGCCCGATTAATTCCGTAACATTTGCAGCAGTACGCGCCATCATCTTCTCCTTTTTTGTCCGGAAATGGATCACGGACAGTTCTGTCGGGTTGAGGGTGTGAGGGCAGCCGCCGCGGAAAGTCAGGCAGGGAAGAGCGTGCGCCATTGGAGCGCACAAGTGCATCGCGGCAGACACCAGGTCGGCGTTAGCGACATCGACGCATGGAAATAGCGTAGACCCCGGTGGGGGGATATGGCAAGGGCGGGGTGTGGGGGCCCGGGAACAGCAGGGCCTTCGCCCCGCTTAATGGGTGGTGGATTGCGTCATTGGCGGGCATGTGGGCTTCTCGAACAGCTCGAGGTTCTCGCCTTTCCAGACCATGGCGGAGTGGATGCGGTTGTAGCCGCTGGGATGGTCGAAGAAGATGAACTCCTCGATCGGGGAGGGGCGCATTTTGCGGTACTCGGCGAGGTGGATTGCGGCCTGGGCGAAGCCGTCGGGCTGGCGGGAGGCGTTGATGCCAAACATGTCGGCCTCTTTTTCAGTGGTGCGGGTGTGGGTATTCATGATGGGGGTGAGGACGAAGAAGAGGATGCCGGCCAGCAAAAAGACCAGGGGCAGGATGGCGGTGTCGCCGTTGCCGCGAATCTGCCACCGTTCGCCCCATCGCGCGAGGGTAAAGGCAAGCGCCCAGCGCAGGTAGGCGAAGGAGAGGACGATTACGACGGAGAGGAACAGGATGTCCTTGGCAATGTGATTGAGGACATAGTGGCCCATTTCGTGGCCCATTACGGCCTGAATTTCCTCGGGCGAGCCGCGGCGGAGGAGATTGTCGTTGAGGGTGATGCGCATGGTGTTGGCAAATCCGCTGACATTGGCGCTCATGCGGGTGGTTTGGCGGCTGGCGTCGATCTCATAGACGTCGTTGGTGGAGATTCCGTTGGCGTGGGCCATGCGGAGGATGGGGACCGTGACTTTGGGATCGTTGAGCCGGGTGACCTTGTTAAAGATGGGAATGAGGAAGACCGGGGTGATGGCAATGATCACGACGGTCATGAAGATCATGCCCAGTGAACCCCAAATCCACCAGGTCTGCCGGCACTTGCGCACGATGGCGAAGAGCACGATGGTGACGATGGCGCCGATGACAAGGTTGACCAGCAGCGCCTTGCCTTCATCGCCCATCCAGGGCCAGAAGGTTTGCGTGGCGAGGCCGTATTTGTGCTCGCGGACGAAGTTTTCGTAGTACTCGAGGGGGAAGCCGAGGACGGTGGTGAGGAGGAGAAATTGTCCCCAGTAGAGGGCGTCCTGGAGCCAGCGGAAGCGCGTGATGCGCTCGGCGCGGTCGCGCAGGCCGGCGGACCAGCGGAGATTGAGGAGCAGGATGTAGAGCGCCGAGGCATAGAGGAAATCCCATAGGATGAGCCAGTAGCCGCCCTCAAAGTAGGCGTCGGAGCGGGCTTTGGCGGCAGGGGGAATCATGGCCATGTAGGCCTCAGTGGCGGCATCGGCGTTGAAGTGGGCCGAGGGCTGCGCGGCGGCCGGCACCTGGGTGATGTCGACTGTGGGCTGGATGGCGGCCTGGGCGCCGGCTAAAGCGGACGTAAAGGCGGCAAACAGCAAAAGGAGCGCGAGGCTCCGCAAACGCAACTGCATAGGTTGACCTCTTTACAAGATGGAAATGCTGCGCCTTCGCATCAGGGAAGGACCAACGAACGAAAGCACTGGAGCAGACGACCTGCTGGAGCATCTTACGCGCTGCGGCGGCGAATGGTTCCCTTGCGGCCGTTATATCCTGAAAGGTTGCGACGGGTTGTGCTGGCCGGATTTTGCGGCATGCGCAACCGAGCGCCCGAGACAATTATGAGCAAGGAAATGATTTCAGTCCATCTGCCCGACGGGGCGGTGAAGGAAGTGCCTGCGGGCACGACGCCGCTGGAGATTGCCAATTCGATTTCGCCGCGGCTGGCGGCGGCCAGCGTGGTGGCGCGCCTTACACCTTTGACCGGGGCTGTGACAGCGACCGCGGGCGATGCGCCGACGGAGGCTGCGATGTATGCGGCTGAGGATGCGGGCGCACCGCGGCTGGTGGACCTGTCGACTCCGCTGAATGAGGACACAAAGCTGGAGCTGGTGAAGGAGAATGACCCGGAGGCGCTGAAGGTAGTGCGCCACTCGGCGGCGCACGTGCTGGCGACGGCGGTGCTGGAGCTGTTTCCTGAGACCAAGCTGGGACACGGGCCGGCGACGGATTCGGGATTCTTCTACGACTTTTACCGCGAGAAGCCGTTCACGCCGGACGATCTTGCCGCGATTGAGACGAAGATGGCCGAAGTGGTGGCGCGCGATGAGCCGTTCCAACACGAGTATGAGGCGCGCGAGTTGGCGCTGGAGGAGTTTGAGCGCGACGGCGACTTCATGAAGACGCACTTCGTGACCAAGTTTACGCATCCCGGCGAGCAGGTGAGCTTTTATCGCAACGGGAAGTTTGTGGACTTTTGCCGCGGGCCGCATGTGCCGTCGACGGGGCGCGTGAAGGCGGTGAAGGTGACGACGCTGGCCGGGGCGTACTGGCTGGGCGACGAGAAGAATCCGCAACTGCAGCGGATTTATGGGACTGCGTTTTTCTCGAAGAAGGATCTGGATGCGCACTTTGCGCGGCTTGAAGAGGCGGCCAAGCGCGACCATCGATTGCTGGGAAAGCAACTGGACCTTTTCAGCATTCAGGAGCTGGCGGGGGCGGGACTGATTTTCTGGCATCCCAAGGGCGCGCTGATCCGCAAGGTGATGGAAGACTGGATGCGCGACGAGTGCCTGCGGCGCGGGTATTCGCTGGTGTTCACTCCGCACGTGATGCGGCGCGAGCTGTGGAAGGTGAGCGGGCACGAGGGCTTCTACGCGGCGAATATGTATACGCCGATGGAGCTGGACGATGCCGAGTACCGGCTGAAGCCGATGAACTGCCCAGGGCACATTCTGATTTACAAGAATTCGCCGAAGAGCTATCGCGACCTGCCGCAGCGCTATGCGGAGCTGGGCAATGTGTACCGCTACGAGCGCTCGGGGACGATGCACGGGCTGCTGCGGGTGCGCGGGTTTACGCAGGACGATGCGCACATCTTCTGCATGCCGAGCCAGATTGAGAGCGAAGTGGCGGCATGCATCGATTTTGCCGAAGCGGTGCTGAAGACTTTTGGATTTTCGGAATTCAAGGTGGAGCTTTCTACGTGGGATCCCGAAGGACCGCGCGCATTATGCGGGGTCGGACGAGAACTGGGACCTGGCGATCAACTCGCTGGACCATGTGCTGAAGAGCAAGGGCATCGCGTACAAGACGATTCCCGGCGAGGCGGCGTTTTATGGGCCCAAGATCGATGTGAAGCTGGTGGATGTGCTGGGGCGGCTGTGGCAATTGTCGACGGTGCAGTTCGACTTTAATCTGCCGGCGCGGTTTGAGCTGGAGTATGTGGGCGAAGATGGCGAGCGGCATCAGCCGGTGATGGTGCATCGCGCGCTGTTCGGCTCGGTGGAGCGCTTTTTCGGGGTGCTGATCGAGCACTATGCGGGGGCGTTTCCGCTGTGGCTGGCGCCGGTGCAGGTGGGGCTGGTGCCGATCAGCGAGCGGCACCTTGCGTATGCGAGCAAGGTGGAGGCGGAGCTGAAGGCGGCGGGGCTGCGGGTTGAGGTGGACGGGCGCAACGAGAAGATGAATGCGAAGATTCGCGACCTGGCCAACCAGAAGACGCCGTACATTCTTGTCTTCGGCGACAAGGAAGAAGCGGGCGGAACGGTGAGCGTGCGGACGCGCGGCAAAGGCGACCAGGGCTCGATGGGGCTGGCGGAGTTTGTGGCCAAGGCGAAGGCGCTGGTGGCGAGCCAGTCGATGGAGTTGTAGAGAGGGCTTTGGAGTGGGAGCTGGTTGTGGTGGCAGGAGTCTGCCGAGCAGGCCACTATACGACCGCAATTCGGGAGAGCACAGGCTGAAGAGATCATCCTGTTTGGGTCCATGTCGCTCGGAGTAAAATCCTCGAATGATGAACGCTCGCATTGTCGCTGTTCGATGGCAGTCAGTTGCCGTCGTGTTCAGTGTCGTCTACGGCCTTATCGGTGTCGGCTACTTTATTTGGACCTCGATCAAGGAAGCTCCCGAGATGCTCGCTCCGTTCGGCGTCATCCTTCCGTTTGCACAGTTCTCCTACAACCTCCACCTCGTCCGTTCAAACGTTGTTGAGTGGAACTTACTCTGGGGCGCGATACAGACCTTTGCATATGCAGTCTCGGGCTTCCTTACAGGAGCAATATTTGCATTTCTGTTCAACTTCGCGATCTGGTTGACCGGTGGAATAGATGCCAAATACGTTCGGGTGAGTGAGATCGAGTGAACTCCGGGACAAGTGCCGATGATGCGCTAGAACCCGTCCTGGAAGTCCTGTTTGCAAGCAACACTCATGACACACCATACGCGAGAGATAATTGCTTATAGATGAACCGAACACGTTCACTAATCGCATTCTCGATTTTGCTCGTCTCGGTGTGGAGAATGGCTTGGGCTCACACCGATCAGCCGAACTACAAACTCCTGAACCGAATCGCGGCGTGCCCGTCCATCTCCTGCATCAACGCCATTCGGCCCAACGCACAACAGCAAACTGAGCGGGCCGTTTTGTTTACGAAATGGCTTCTCTTGCAACCGTCCAGCCGTGAGGCTTCCAAAGGTTTGCTGGAGAACATGCCCACGACAGAACACGAAGTCATGTTGCTGTTCACGCTCCCGGACTGGCATGAGGGGGCGACCACATCTGTTGTTCAGATGAAACGCCTCGACCGCATCTATAGCGCGTGGCCGCGTCTCTTGAGTTTAGGTGTAGAGCGTCTGCCTGAGTTTCTTCCTTCCTACATACGGTATGGCCGATTAGCGATAAACGACATTCATTCGGACTACACAGGCTACGAGCGGAACGTGTGCAGAGAAAACTCTGTCGGCTTCAAATCAGCATTTCGCGCTCTCAGTCCAGAAGATCAGAGTTTCATAAGAAGGTATGTATTTAATCCCGAGAATTGCAAACCAATCTTCGCAAGCGAGGCCGATCAGTGATTGCGGTCGAGTCACCGACTACTTGGAAATGACTACTTCGTTCCCGACGAGCGGGCCACGATACTCCTGCGACTCTGTCTGAAATTTGTGATTGCGTGCATTTTCAATTCAAATTGCGGACCCCTTAACCACCAGCCTGCTGCGGAGGAATGATCCGACAGATGCGATACTGGGGTTCAACGTACCGGAACTTTCCTGCATGATTCCTGAATCTTCTGTTCGTTTGACATTCCGCAGCTGGACTGAAAACGATGCTGCGCTTGCCGAAGCATTGTGGTGCGATTCGGAAGTGACTCGCTATTTTGGCGGGGCTATGACGCCGGAACAAGCCCGTAGGCGGCTGGAGATAGAACGGGAAAGTGAGAACCGCCTCGGCATGCAGTACTGGCCGATGTTTTTGCGTGAGACGGGCGAATTTGCAGGGTGTGCCGGGCTGCGGCAGTGGCAGATGGACGCAACGATGATCGAAGCCGGCGTTCATCTCATGCGGTCCTCCTGGGGATTGCGGCTGGGCGAGGAGGCTTTGCGCGCGGTACTTGCGCATGGGTTCGATAGGCTTGGCCTGGCGACGATTGTCGCCGGGCATGGGATGGGCCACGACAACTCGCAGAAGCTGCTGGAACGCGTGGGTTTCGCCTATACGCACAATATTCATTGGGGACCGAAAGCGATTGAAGTACGCATGTACGCGATCCGTGCCGGGATGTGGCGTGCGGACAGGGACGGCCAGTGAGCGCGATCAAGCGGGAACGTACGTCAACCGAATCACGTCCTCGCCAACGAGTTCGCTGGTCACAAGGCGGAGCGGCGGGCGAGGGCCGGAGAAGAATGGCTTGCCGCGGCCGAGTACGACGGGGTGGATGTAAAGTCGATACTCATCAATTAGACCAAGGTCGGTCAGGCTTCCTGCCAAGTCTGGTCCGGCAACTTCAATCTCCCCCAATTGCTGTGACTTCAGCCCCCGTATCACGGCCTCGATGTCATCCTCGACAAGCGTGGCGTTGGGTCCGACCGACTTTAACGTGCGCGACACTACCCACTTGGGCTGGCGCCGCCACGCCGCCGCGAATTCGTGTTCCTCCGCGCCCCAATCGGTGCAGTCTTCGTCCCAATAACGCATGACCTCGTACATGCGGCGACCGTACACGCTGCCCGTCAGGTCGCGCACTTGCTCGATGAAGTGACGAAAGAGCGCCGGGCTTGGCCTGAATTCCTGATGGTCGACGTAGCCATCCAAGGACTGGTTCATTCCATAGACGAGTTTTGCCATGGTACAAAATCTCCACTCCAGGCGAAGCGTAGCCTAGGAAATCAGCGAAAGCAATAGCCGTTATAAAGGGAGGATAGCCGGCAAGCCGGAAATTGACTACTTCGTTACTGACGAGTGGGCCACAATTCAACAACGACCGCAGATTCGGCTGATATTATTGCATCGCAATGCGACGGGCACGGATATTCTCCGCGTACTTCTTAGTAATCATGTCTGGCCTCTTTTTCTCTCTGATCCTGTTGAGATTGGGGATAGATGTGGAGTCCCCACAACTCCTCAAGTACATGTTGGTGGGCACAATCCCGCTATCGCTCGTCATCGCCTTCGCCGTTCTTTCCTTTTATCGGCACCTCTGCACGGGAGTTTTCCTCCTCGCAATGTTCCTCAGCGCAATTGCCTGCATACCAATGGAATCGCTGACGTACATGTTCTCCGAGTGGGGCTTGCATGGTTCTTCGATCTTTGAACGGGTCCATCTACCGACACTCATTGGTATTCTTTTCGGCTGGTCTGTCGTGGTCGCGGCGCTTGCTACATTGGCCTCGTTTTCGTATATGAGCTTTCAAAAACTGCTCGCGCGAGGAAGCCGAATTTAGCTTCGCTGGCGAAT
>CAWACG010000022.1:0-126103 GCA_963780515.1 uncultured Acidobacteriaceae bacterium | reverse complement strand
AGACTCGCGTGCATGAGCAAGTTGCGCATTGCCGGGGTGATTCCGGCGCGGCTGAGTTCGACGCGGCTGAGCCGCAAGGTGCTGCGGGAGATTGCCGGGCGCCCAATGGTGGAGTGGGTGTGGCGCGCGGCGCAGGAAAGCGGGCAGATGGATCCGGTGGTGGTGGCCACGGATTCGGACGAGGTGGCAGAAGTGTGCCGCGCGCATGGGATTCCGGTAGTTATGACTTCGCCGGAGTGCGCGAGCGGGTCAGACCGGGTGAGAGAAGCAGCGCGAACGATCGATGCGGATATTTACGTGAATATTCAGGGGGACGAGCCGACGCTGACGGGGGATTTTTTTGGCCCGCTGCTGGCGTTGTTTGAGCGGCCGGAGGTCGAGGTTGGGACCCTGGCGGTACCGTGCCCCAAGGAGGACTTCAATAACCCGAATGCGGTGAAAGTGGTGACGGCGCGGGACGGGCGGGCGCTGTATTTTTCGCGGGCGACGATTCCATTCGATCGGGATGGGACGTGGTTTACGGGCTACCGCAAGCATTTGGGGATTTATGCGTATCGCAAAAGCGCGCTGGAGCAGTTTGCGGAATTGGAGCCTTCGCCGCTGGAGAAGCTGGAACGCCTGGAGCAATTGCGGCTGCTGGAGAACGGCATGTCGGTGTACGTAGCGGCGGCTCCGGCGGACACGATCGGGGTGGATACGGAGGAGGATCTGGCGCGGGCGGAGGAGGTGTTGAAGGGGCGAGCTACTAGCTCCTAGCTTCTAGCTGTTCGCTCATTGCGGCTCGCTGCGTTCCTGGCTCCGAACGAGAGGGAGACTGATTCACGCACGGAAATCGGAATTGGGCGCAAGAATCGGAGTGCGTGCGAGGCATCGCCTCGGCGACGATGAAATCCATGAACAGTAGACATCAATTCGCGAGTGCAGGCGGGACGGGACTGGCGGCGGCGCTCGATCAAGATACGGCGTGGAAGCAGGTTCTGGCGCGGGATGCAGACGCCGCGTTTATTTATGCGGTGACGACGACGGGCGTGTTTTGCAAGCCGGGCTGCGGGAGCCGGCGACCGCGGCGGGAGAACGTGCAGTTTTTTGGATCTGCGGAGGCGGCGCAGGCGGCGGGGTATCGCGCGTGCAAGCGTTGCATCTCGGCGGGGGGCGGATCTTTGGATAAGGTTCGCGGTGGGTTGGACAGGGCGCGCGCGCATCTTGAGGCGCATACGGATCGGCCGGTACGGCTTGCGGAACTGGGTCGCGTGGCGGGGCTGAGCCCATTCACGGTGCAGAGATTGTTCAAGCAGAGGCTGGGCGTGAGTCCGCTGCAATATCAGCGGGCGCTGCGGGCGGGCAACCTGCGGGTTGCACTTAGAAAAGGAGGCAGCGTGACGGACGCGATTTATGCCGTTGGGTTTGGTTCGTCGAGCCGGGCGTATGAAGGCGCGCCTCTGGGAATGACGCCGGCGCGTTTTGCGCAGGGCGGCAAGGGCGAGCGGATTGGGTTTACGACGGCAAGGACGCCTTTTGGCTGGATGATTGTGGGAGCGACGGAGCGCGGGTTGTGCTGGCTGGCGCTGGGGGCGACGAGTGCGGAGGCTGAGGCGAGTTTGCGGGAGGAGTTTCCGGCGGCGGAGCTGCGGCGGGACTCTTCGCTGAGGCGACTTGTAGATGCGGCACTCGAGAGCGTGCGCGAAGGTCAGCGACCTTGGCCACGGCGGGAGGCCAGGCCGATGCCCTGGATTTGCGCGGAACCGTATTTCAACTGCGGGTGTGGCAGGCTCTGCGGAAGATTCCGCGCGGCGAGACGCGCACGCTATGGGCAGTTGGCGCGCGAGATGGGAATTCCGACGTCAACGCGGGCTGTGGCTCGGGCGTGCGCAACGAATCGGGTGGCGCTGCTGGTGCCCTGCCACCGCGTGGTGGGCGCGAGCGGTTCGCCCACGGGCTATCGCTGGGGTGTGGAGCGCAAGGTGGCGCTGCTGGAGGCGGAGCGGCGGTAGCGAGTCGGCAAGTCAACGGGCCGGCGGGTCAGCGCGCGGTGCATAAGAGACTCTCGAAGTCGGAGCAAACCCAGGTCTGAGAATCCAGACTCTCGGGCACACAGGTTCTTGTTGATCGGCGCTTCCCGGAGTGGAAATTGTTCGAGCCTCCGTCGTTGTGCTGAAGATGCCGGGCATGGAGTCTGTGCTCACGATGGGCTCATTTTCGACTCGCGAAATTCTTTGATTCGCAATCCATAACTTGCCGGGCGTTATACTGCCCCCATGATTCCAATCGGGTCGCACCCGGTGTGGCATCCGGTGTTTGAGATTCTGGCCTATGCCACGGGCTATTGGGTGTATGTGCGCATGCGCGTGCGGCAGGGCGATGTGTTGTTTGAGCCGCAGCGATGGACGGTGCTGGCGGCTGCCGCCGTGGGTGCGCTGGTTGGCAGCAGGCTGCTTGGTCTTGCGGAGCAATGGCCTACGCTAGCGGCGGCATGGCGGGCGGGGCATCTGCTTGCAATGCTCGTTTCGCCTGGCGGCAAGACGATTGTGGGCGGACTGCTGGGCGGATGGCTGGGTGTTGAAATTGCTAAAAAATTCAGCGGCATCAAGCGGCGGACAGGCGACCTGTTTGCGCTGCCGTTATGCGTGGGCATCGCGGTGGGTCGGGTGGGCTGCCTGGTGGCGGGGCTGGCCGACGATACGTATGGAAAGCCGACGAGTTTGCCGTGGGCTGTCGACCTGGGAGATGGGATCGGGCGGCATCCGGTGCAGGTATACGAGATTCTTTTCCTGATTGTGTTGGGGATGATGGTGAGTACGAAGGTGAAGTTACCCGAGGGGGCGCGGTTCAGGATTTTTCTGGTTGGCTATCTGGCGTGGCGGCTGGTGATTGATTTCCTGAAACCGCAGCCGTTGATTGGCGGGATGAATTTGATTCAGTGGGCGTGCGTAGCGGGGCTGGCGGTCTTGGCTCTTGGGGCATTTTTAGACAGGCGAACGAGGCGCAAGGAGGCACATGCGCAAATCGCTGTCTGAGCGGATTTCGTTTGCGAAGATCGTCGTTGTGCTTGCGGTGGCTTTCTTCATCGGGGTGGGGTTGTGCGGGCTGGACTCGACTGTGCTGGCTCGGTTTCGCAACCTTCATGAAGAGTTTGGACCCAATACTTTTGTTGGCGTGGTCGGTGCGTGGGTCTTGCTGCTGTCGGGTCTGGGACTTGTGTGCGCGGTGATCGCGTGGGTGTTGACGGCCGCGGTGGGTGGACTGCGCGGCAAGGAAGCGGAGCCACAGAAGCTCTTTGACGATGAAGACGAAACGAGGCACGACGATGACGAAGCCAGGCACGACGATCCGCGTTAGACTCGGAGCGTGCGAAGAGAGGAAGCGATGAGCAAGCCGCTGGTTGACCGGATTCCATTTGCGAAGATTCTGATCGGGCTCGCGGTCGTTTTTCTTATCTCGATGGGGATGTGCGGGCTGGGCGCACTGTCGCTTGGGCATGGCGGAAGGGGACAGGGTGTTGGTGCGATGCCGGGGATGGCGCTGGTCATTGGCATCGTGTGCATGGTTGTCTCCGTGGTGGGGGTGCCGCTTACAGCCATTGTCTGGATTGTGATGACAGTCGTGAGCCGGCACACGCATAAAGACTCTGAGCCGCTTTAGGTTTCTGGCGGTCGCGTCGAAGTAGGAGATTTCAATGACTGAAAAGCTTCGGCCTTATCTGTTTTATGACGTGGCGATCTCGATCTGCTCAACCTGCTACAAGCGGGTGGACGCGAAGATTGTTTTCGAAGATGGAAAGGTGTGGATGCTGAAGAGGTGCCCGCAGCATGGGCATGCGCGGGTGCTGGTGGCTGACGATGTGGACTACTACCGGCGGTCGCGCGAAGTGTTTATCAAGACGCCGGAGCAGCCCATGGTTTACAACACGCCGGTGAAATATGGCTGTCCGTATGACTGCGGGCTTTGCCCGGACCACGAGCAGCACAGCTGCCTGACGCTGGTGGAGATTTGCGATGCGTGCAATTTGACCTGTCCGATTTGCTACGCGGGGAGCGGGCAGCATCGAACGGAGTTTCGCACCTTGGAGCAGGTTGAGGCGATGCTGGATTGCGTGGTGCGCAACGAGAAGCAACCGGACGTGGTGCAGATTTCGGGCGGCGAGCCGACGCTGCATCCGGATTTCTTTCGCGTGCTGGAGATGTGCAAGGAACGGCCCATACGGCACCTGATGGTGAATACGAACGGGATCAGGATTGCGCAGGACGAGGAGTTTGCGAAGCGGCTGGCGGGATTCATGCCGCAATTTGAAGTGTATCTGCAATTTGATTCACTGCAGCGCGAGCCGCTGATGCAACTGCGCGGGGCGGACTTGACGCAGCATTCGCGAGAAGGCGCTGGAGCGGCTGAATCGGCTGGGGATTTCAACCACGCTGGTGGTGACAGTGGAACGCGGCGTGAATGACGGAGAACTGGGCGCGATTGTGGAGTATGCGCTGAAGCAGCCGGCGGTGCGCGGAGTGACGTTTCAGCCGGTGCAGCAGGCGGGGCGGGTGCAGGGATTCGATTCGGCGCAACACCGGCTGACGCTGACCGAGGTGCGGCGAAGGATTTTGGAGCAGACAGATGTTTTCAGGCCCGAGGATCTGATTCCGGTGCCGTGCCATCCCGATGCGCTGGCGATGGCGTACGCACTGAAGATGGGCGGGAAGACGGTTCCGCTGACGGGGATGGTGCCGCCGGAGGTGCTGATTGACGGGGCGAAGAACACCATTGTGTATGAGCAGGAGGCGGGGCTGCGCGAGCATCTTTTCAAGTTGTTTGCGACCAATCACTCGCCGAGCTCGCAGGCATCGACGCTGAAAGAGTTGCTGTGCTGCCTGCCGAAGGTGCTGATGCCGAAGGAGCTGGGCTACAAGAATCTGTTTCGGATTCTGATTGTGCAGTTCATCGATGCGGAGGCGTTTGATGTGCGCAGCGTGAAGAAGAGCTGCATTCATATTGCACACCCGGATGGGAAACGGCTGATTCCCTTTGACACGTTCAATATGTTTTATCGGGGGGAGCTGGAGACGACGCGGCTGGCGGGACTGCGCAGGGAAGAGCTGGCGGCGGTTTGAGTGGGCTGGGACACCTGGCTTCGCTCACGATGGCAGTACGAAGTTTAATGAGGCGGTTTCCCACCCTGGCCGGAAAAACAAAGACGCGGCGAGGATGGGGGGATTGGGCACCGAGATTCGCGGGGATATGAGGATCGCGCCTTCGACTACGCAAAAAAGCCCCGGATGGCTCCGGGGCTTTTTGATTGAGTCCACCAGTCCGGGTGGGGTGATTATGCGACTTTCTTTTCGGCGGCCAACGCGGACTTGGCCTGGTCGACCAGCTTGGTGAATCCGGCGGCGTCGTGGACGGCGATGTCGGCGAGAATCTTGCGGTCGAGCTCGATGCCGGCCTTCTTCAGTCCGTTGATGAGCTGCGAATAGCTGGTGCCGTTGAGCTTGGCGGCGGCGGAGATCCGGACAATCCACAGGGAGCGGAACTGGCGCTTCTTCTGGCGGCGGCCGGTGTAGGCAAACTTGAGGCCGCGCTCGACGGCTTCCTGGGCTGCCTGGTAGAGCTTGGATTTGGTAAGGAAATAACCGCTGGCGCGGTCGAGAATCTTTTTGCGGCGGTCACTCCGCTTGGTACTGCGTTTTACACGAGGCATGTGCTCATCTCCATTTTGTTTTGCGGTGTTGCGGCTGGAGGCAGGAGGCGCGACCCGTAGCTGGGTGGCGCGGTAGGCCTCTTCACTCGCTTTTTCAATCCTGAAACTGAAGCCGGCGCGAACGCATTTCGCAACTGGCCGGGGTCTTGCGACCCGCTAACTCCACGGAACTCCTCCAAAAGGAGAAGGCGCGGAGCGCTCAGGCGTAAGGAATCATGCGCGCGACCTTAAGGTAATCGCCATCGGAGACAAGCACTTTTTTGCCGAGCTTCCGCTTTACTTTAGGCGACTTGGACGAAAGGATGTGGCGCGTCTTGGTCTGGTGGCGGACAATTTTGCCCGTACCAGTCTTTTTGAAGCGCTTTTTCGCGCCCGTATGGGTCTTCAACTTGGGCATTTTTCTTCTCGTTGTTTCTGTGGTTTTGGAGGAGGCGTGTCTACTCACTCCAAATGCCCCGAAGGACAGGGACTTCCCTGCCCCAGAGAGGCTCTAACCAGTATAGCGCAAAGGCGGTTTGGCGGCTATGCGGGACTTTGACGGCCGACCGCCCTACTGAAACCGGTAGAGTTTCACCTTTTCCGTGTTCAGCCGGAAGGAGCTGAAGCGCCAGGCGCTGCCCTGGCTGTTCTCGTCCCCATTGAGGCGGCGGCCGGGGACCCATTTGCCGTCTTCGAAGCTGCCTTCGTCCACCGACGCGATTCCTACATTCAAGCCTGCGCGCGGCGTGAACGTAACCTTGAAGCCCTTGCCGGCGCCGAGGAACTCGTCGGGCCCGGTGGCCATAATCAGGCCGAAGCCGTTGTCGGCATGGTTGCCAAAAAGCTCGTCGAGGCTGACATGCAGGGTGTAGCCGCTCATCGCGAAGTCGACAGAGGGATGATCCTGGTCGAGCACGAAGCCGTGCACATCGCCGGCGCTTTGATGTTCCAGGAGCAACGGGGTGAGCTTGGCGAGCAGGGCATAGCTTGCGGCGAGGTCGTGTTTCTCGTCCCTGTCGGACTCGATGCCGAAGGGTGAGAAGCCGAATCCGGCCTCTTCGCCGAGCGCGTAGAAGACGTTGGCCGCGCCCGCTTCGCCGCCGCGGGTTTCAGGCATGAAGAGCGGATTGCCTTCGCGGTGGTAGCGCTTGCACCACTCGGTGAAGTTGGCTGCGTAGAGGTCGGGCGAGTAGAAATCGATTGCGGAGCCTGCGGCCTTCCATATATCGACGACCCAGGGCTCGGGGCCACCGCTGGGGAATTCGCCGGGGGTGGCGTCGTCGCCCGCGAGCCAGGTGTTTACATACATGGGAATGTCGTAGGCGGCCTTGCCGCGCGCGGCGACGGCCTGCATAAAACGGGCATAGTGCCAGGCCATGAAGATTTCGTCGGCCTGCACGGTGTCGCCAAAGACATCTGCCCATGTGCCGGAGGTCTTCTTCTTGTTCTCGTTGGCCTCCCACAGCGCGCGGAGCCGGGGATAGAGGGCGTTACGGTGGTCCTGCAGGTAGCGGGTCAGCTCTGCGGGAACGGGCGAATCGAAGGCGCGGTTGGCGGCGTCGGAGTGGTCGCGCGTGTCGCCGAGCACGCCCACTTCGTTTTCAATCTGCATCATCAGCACGGTGTGGTCGCGGCTGTCCACTTCCTTGATGTGCTGCATGAGGGCGGCGAAGGCGCGGGCGTCGGCCTCCTGGGTTGCGGCGCCGAGAGGGCTGAGGATTTCGACTTCGCTGCCGCGCTCGACCACGCGGGGAAAGCGGCGGGTATCCTGCTTGACCCACACCGGCGCATAGCTCGACATGCCGTTCTTCCACGAGGCCAGCCAGAGGAAGACGACGCGCTCGTGCTGCTCGCGCGCCTGGGCCAGCAGGCCGTCGACGAGGGCAAAGTCGAATTTGCCTTCGGCGGGCTCGATGAGCTCCCAACTGAGCGGCGTGACCACGGTGTTGAGGCCCCTGGCGGCCAGATTGAGCCAGAGGGGTTTCATGTAGTCCAGGCTCGACGAGGAGGAGTTGTGCAGCTCGCCGCCGAGGATGAGGAACGGCTTGCCATCGACGATGAGCTGCGTGGCGAGGCCGCGTTTTTCAAGATGCGGCGCGGAGTTTTGCTGGGCTGTTGTGAGAGCAGATTGAAGGCCGAAGGAAAGCAGAAGAATTGGGAACGCGCGGAGCGGGATTCGCATAACGATGGGGAGTCTAGCACACGCGGCGCGGGGGGACTGAGAGGTACCAAAGCGCCGCGAGTGCCGCTATTGCGTGTTCGACCCAGTTGTCGGAGTGCCCGCGCCGAATGCCTTGTCGAGGAACTCCACAATGCGCTGCCGCGCGTCGTAGCCGTGCCAGGGCTCGGGCGACGGACGGCCGAAGATGCCGATGGCCAGTGGGCCGTGGTCCTCGCGCGGATAGGTGACCAACTCGGCGGGCACACCCTGCTGGCGCAACGCCCGGTACATCTCCTCAGATTGGCCGAGGGGGTCGGTGGTGTCGCCTTGGCCTTGGATGAGGAGGAAGGGCGTTTTAGCCCTGGACGCGCCGGCAAGCGGGCTCTGCCGCCAGGCGTCTTCATGGTGCTCCCACGGCTTGCCGTAGTACCAGCGGTCGTACCAGGAGTCTTTCTCGTTGCCGTATTCGCTGAACTGGTCAATGACCGGGGCTTCGCTGATGACGGCTTTGAAGCGGTCGGTCTTGCCCTCGACAAAAGCAGCCATTTCGCCGCCGTAGCTGTAGCCCATCAGCGCCGTCCGCGCGGGGTCGAGCGGGTAGTGGGCGAGAACATAGTCAGCGCCGGCCATCACGTCCTGGTAGTCGCCGCCGCCGAGGTCGTTCTTGTTGGCCGCGGCAAATTTGACTCCGTAGTTGGAAGAGCCGCGCGGATTGGGACGCAGCACTGCCCAGCCATGGCCCACCAGGAATGCGGCAAACGGATCGTTGCGGTCTTCCCATGCGCCGAAGGGGCCGCCGTGCACATCGACGATGAGGGGAACCTTGTTGGAACCCGTGTCGGGGGGCAGGTAGAGGAGGCCTTCAATGGTGAGGCCGCCGCCTGCCGCGGCCGGCCAGCTGACCAGTTTCGGCGTAACGGTGAGCAGGTTGGCGGGCGCCAGATCGGGCGTGGGGAGTGTCGAGCAGCTGTCGGCAAGATGCTGCGCGTAGCAAAGCTTGACGGGCTGACCGGCGCTGTCGGCCAGCCACAGCCAGCCGGTTTGCGCGCGATTGGTGGTGAGGCCGGTGACAACAGAGGAATTGAGGTTGATGGCGTCCGGCGGCCTGCCGGCATCGCGGGAGATGAGAACCGGCGTCGTGCGCGTGCCGACTTCGGCCTCGGCGACGACCGTACTTTCTGATGGGAATTGAAGATCGGCGGCGTTGACCTGGCCGGCAAAACCCGCAGTGAGCCGGATGGGCTTGGCGCCGGGGGCGAGAGACAAATTGAAAAGCTCGTCGTAGCCGGGAGGGGCATCTTCCGGCGTTTGGGCGGCAAAGACGATTGCGTCGCCGTCGTGGGTGAAGGCGCCGCCCTGAGACGGTGGCGGGAACGGCGTCGAGCCTGGCAGGCTGGTCGGGCGTGGCTGCATCGACCAGCCACGCGGCTCCCGAGGGCCCCAGGTCGGCGGCATTGTTGGGCGCCTGGGTAAAGACGAGGAGGCGAGCGGTTGCTTGTGACCACGCAGCCCGGTGAACGTCGGGCGGAATCGCGACGGGCTTGAGCGCGCCATCGACCGCTCCATCGACCGTGCCATCGGGCTTGAGTGCGGCGAGATAGAGGCGCGTGCCGTGTTTGTCGTGGTCGACCCATGACGCATCAGCCTTGGCGTCTTTCTGCTTCTTCTCGCCGGGGGTTTCAGGATCGTGTGCCCAGACCGCGAGCCACTTGCCGTCGTAGGAGAGCGCGTAGCCGGAGACGTCGATGGGCAGCGGTTCGGTTTTTTTGTCCTTGTCTGATTGCGCGGATTTTTCTTCGGATTTCTTTTCGGCGGGCTCGGCTTTCTTGTCGGCGGATTTGTCGGCGCCGGGAGGCGGGACAGCATCCTTCTCCTTCGACTCATCGACCGGCGGCATAATTTTCAGGTCATACGGAGCGGCCTCGCCCCCGCGCAAATCGAGGCGGAAGAGCTGGGTCTGTGCGTCGCGCTTGGCAAGAAAGAAAATGGCCGAGCCATCGGGAGCCCACGCGCCGTTGTGCTCGCCGCGCTTGTCAGTGGGCGGAGAGAAGGTGAGCTGGCGGGCTTTGTCTGTGCCGGCTGGGACGGCGACGATCCAGAGATGGGATTTGGCTCCGTCGGCGGTCGAGTCCGTCACGGTGAAGAGCGCCTGCTTGCCGTCGGGCGATAGCTGGGGTGCGGAGATGGCCTTGAGGTGGCGCAGATCTTCGCTGGTGGGGTAATGCGGGGCAGTGCTTTGCTGGGCGACGAGGGCAAGCGGCGCTGCAGCGGAAACCGTGGCAACGAGAGCAAAACGAATCAGGAAGCGAAGCGTGAAAAAACGCATGACGCCAGCATACACGGGCAGATTCGCAGCGCAAGGTCTTCAGCGCTGGATCGCACTGGATCGGCCAGGGGGAGCGGCGATTGGGGCTTTCGGTTACGCCAGCGCGTTCATGTTTGCGCTCGCGTGCCGTCCCCGGTCCCCAAATGCGAGGGACCGGGGGCACCCAAATTCTTGTATGGGAGGAGGGCCACCAGCCAATAAGCTAAGTATCGAGCATGTCCCATTCGTCGCCGAGCACCCAGCGCAGGGCTGAGAGTTTGCCGCTGACGAAGCCCCAATCCCAATCGCTCTTCATGTTGTCCATCAAGCTCTTCTTGCCGAATCTCTTCTCAGCCTCGCGCCCTGAGGGCTCCGTTGATAATGTCATTCGGCGTCCCGTCGGCGCGATATCGCGTGATGTCACTCCGCCCATACCAAACCCGCGTGAACATCTCATCTTCCGCCGCGAGTATCTGTTTCACAGTCCTAATCGGGACATCCGTGAGGTTGTACTTGCGTTGCAACACCATCTTCCTACGGAGAATGCGTACAAGCTGAGGCTTCTCCCAGCACCTGATCCTGAACGGGGGGTTGTTATTCCTGCGATAGTTCTCTAGGTAATCTTTTGCAGGGTTGCTCAGGAAATTACTTACGGCGAACAGCGCGACAGTTGGTCGTTCGGCCTCGGACCATGCCAGCAAGTTCCGCAGTTCCGTGGGTGGAACGCCCTTCTTGAAGTGCTTGCAGTCGACGAACCACTTTTCGAAGTGCCGACTCCCATCCGGCTCGGTTCGCGGCTCGTCACACACGATGTCGCGGCCCTTGTCCGCGGGGCTGCTGTTTAGTCCCGTTCCCTTCCGCCAGTCGATGTTCACAAAGCCTGATGCGCTTAAAAGGTCGAAGCAGAACTCTTCGAACCGGGCACTTGAGAGACGGTCGAAACTAATGTCTGACATGCGCACGATTCTACTATCCACCGAAACCGCATAGGGAACGGCAAGTCGGCTTGTCGAAAGTGATTTGGCAGGTAAACGCACAACGGCCACCCTTGCGGGTGGCCGTTGTGTCGTGCGGCTTAGGAGAACCCGGATTAGCGCTCGTTCTTGCGCCAGTTGATGAGATCGCCAAGGGTGGTGGTGGAGCTGGAGACGGGCTGCTTGTGGGTGTTCTCTTTGTAGTGCTCGACCGCGGCGCGGCTGGCTTCGTGGCCGACCGTGCGCAGGCTGAGACCCACCTTCTTCTCTTCCACGTTGATCTTGATGATCTTGAACTCGTGCTCGTCGCCCTGATCCATCTTGGCCGGCGTGCCGTCGTCAGTGACCGCTTCAGAGATGTGGCAAAGACCCTCGACTCCCTCGGCAATCTCGACGAAGGCGCCGAACTGCGCGGTGCGCAGCACCTTGCCGTGGACCACGTCGCCTACGCGATGAGCGGCAAAGAAGCTCTCCCATACGTCGGGCTGGAGCTGCTTGATGCCCAGGCTGAGGCGGCGGTTTTGCGGCTCGACGCCGAGAACGACTGCCTTGACCTTTTCGCCCTTCTTCACCACTTCAGAGGGATGCTTGACGCGCTTGGTCCAGCTCAGGTTGGAGACGTGGACAAGGCCGTCGATGCCATCCTCGATTTCGATGAAGGCGCCGAAGTCGGTGAGGTTGCGGACGCGTCCCTCGACCACTGCACCGGCCGGGTAGCGCTCACTCAGGTTTTCCCACGGATTCTCAAGAAGCTGTTTCATTCCCAGGGAGATGCGGCGGTCGGCGGGGTTCACGCTGAGAACCACGGTCTCGACCTCATCGCCCGGCTTGACCAGCTTGGAGGGGTGCTTGAGGCGCTTGGACCAGGTCATCTCAGAGAGGTGAACCAAGCCTTCGATGCCCTGCTCCAGCTCGACGAATGCGCCGTAGTCAGTGACCGAAAGAACGCGGCCCTTGACGCGCGCACCCACCGGATACCGCTCGGAGGCGTCGAGCCACGGGTCGGGCGTCAACTGCTTGAAGCCCAGCGAAACGCGCTGCTTGTCCTTGTCGAACTTGAGCACCTTGACCTGGATCTCGTCGCCGACGTTGACCAGGTCGCGGGGATGCGTGAGGCGTCCCCAGCTCATGTCGGTGATATGGAGCAGGCCGTCAATGCCGCCCAGGTCGACAAACGCGCCGTAGTCGGTAAGGTTCTTCACCGTGCCGGTAAGAATCGCGTCTTCGCCCAGGTGCTCAAGGGTCGTGGAACGCTTGGCGTTCTGCTCTTCCTCGAGAATTTCCTTGCGGCTTACAACCACGTTGCCGCGCTTCTTGTTGAGCTTGATGACCCGAACTTCAATCTGCTGGCCGAGATAGTGGTCGAGATTGCGGACGGGACGAATTTCAAGCTGCGAGCCGGGCAGAAAGGCCTTCATGCCGATGTCGACGGTGAGTCCGCCCTTGACGCGGCTGACCACCGTGCCCATGACGGGCGTCTTGTCGGCGGCGGCCTTTTCAATGGTGTCCCACACGCGCAGCCGCTGCGCCTTTTCGTAGCTGACGAGATAGCCGCCTTCGGGCTCCTCGCGCTCGATGACCACGTCGATCACCTCGCCGGGCTGGAACCTGACTGCGCCGGTGTGATCTACAACCTGCTCGAGAGGCACCATGCCCTCGGACTTGAGGCCCACATCGACGATGAGGTGCTTCTCAGTCTGTTTGAGTACGGTGCCGGAAACTACCTTGTCGCCATAGGCTTCGACGGCGGCCGCTTCAGCGGCCTGCTCGCGCTCAAATGCTGCCAGAGCTGCGGAAAAATCGTCGCCGGATTCGAAGCCGTGCTCCGCGTGCCTTTCAGGCGCGGGCGCTGCGGCTACTTCAGATGGGTCATTCACTGGCTCAATAACTGACCATTCACATGCGCTTCAGGGGCCGGGGCTGCGGCGGATTCAACCTTCGCCGGGGTCAGGACCACCGGTTCAGGTTCTGCTACAGACTTGGTTAGGGCATCGGCGTCCAGCGCGGGTGATTCGACTAATTCGGCGGTCTCGGGGTTGGACGTGGATTCGTGCAACGGCTGGTCAAGCTCCGTCGCAGGTTCGAGTGTGGGTGTTTCCAGTTCGGTGTTCAGGGTTATGCTCTCGGGTTCGGGATTGAGGACGTTTGCCATTGCTGCAGCTCCGGGATTCCTTGCACCCGCGACAGACTTGCACATCGCTGGGATTGGCACCTGTGCTGTCCGCCGCGGCGGACTGTCAACGAGGAATGCCGGGGACCTTTGACTCACGCCGCAGCTGTGTGACCAGGGGGCTTCTCTTGAGAGACGGGCTTCCGGGCCAGCAGAGCTGGCGTCGAAAAGCGACTCGTCTCCTGCAGGAAACACCAGGCGCGCAACGGCTGGCGGGAGGTCGGCCGCAGCTCTCTACTGGAATCCGCGCAGAGAGCCACGCTTCCAAGTGTAGCAACCCCCGCTTTCCAGCGTCAATGCAACAGCTTGGACGAACCGCATTGTGGATGGAATTGCACCAGAAATTCATCAATTGCAGGGCGATTTGAAAAGGGGTCGAGAGTCAATGTTGAATCAGTGCGGACAAGGCAGCGGAGCAACCCGCCTGCGATGAGCGGGAACGACCATGGGTAGGATAAAAAGACCAAGTGGCGTCAACCAGCGCTGACCGGCACCCTTTGGTGAGATACGCCGGTTCCAGGACAAAACATTGGGAGAACCTGTCAATTGGGGAGAACCTGTCAATGATGAGAGCTTTGCCTCTTGCAATCCTTCTGGTCGCAACCGCGGCGTCTGCGGAGAACTGCGTGCTGCAAACCTACGCCTCCTCGTGGATGGTCACGGGGACGCCCTTTTCGGTGAAGTGCCCATCGGGGGCCTACACGGGAACGTTGATTTCCACCCCGGCGCGGAGATTTTTCAAGCGCGGACACCTCAGGCTCAAGTTCGATCAACCAATGAGCGTCGTGAGCAAGAAGGCTTCCGATGAGGGAAAGATTGAACCTGGCCGAGGCAGACAAATCGCCAACATGTTGATGGACGGCGGAGTGGGAATCGGAGCAAAAGACATCACCGACGGGCTTTCGGGGGCGGTCTACAAGTCGTGGTACGCGATTCCCATCTCCTTCGTCACGCTCGCCTTCTTCTCCAACGGCGGCGACGTGAATCTCAAGCCGGGATACAAGCTTGAACTGGTGCCTTTGAAGGCGGACCCGACCGTTGCCGAGGCGCCCGCTCAAGGCAAGTGAGGCCGCGCACGGGAGCATTCAACACGCCGCAGCCGCCCCCTCTATACTGATTCCCGACAGGACGGCGGAAATGGATCAGCTTTGGACTCCCTGGCGTTTCGCGTATGTAACGGCGGCTGATAAAGCGGTGCGACAGGGTGTTCCCGCGAGCCTGGCCGCGTGGCCGGGCGATAAAGGTTGCGTCTTCTGCAACCTGATGGCCTCGGTCGATTACGCAATCGCCAATGGCATGAGTGTCGACGACGCCGAGGCTGCCGGGGGACTGGTGCTGCGCGGCACGCATTGCTTTATCTGCCTGAATGCGTACCCCTATACCTCCGGCCACGTGATGGTGCTGCCCTACGCGCATCTTGATCGGCTGGCCACGCTGCCCACTGAAACGGCGCACGAGATGATGGACCTGGCGCTGCGAACCGAACAAGTGCTGGAGCAGCTTTACCATCCGCACGGCTTCAACTTTGGCATGAATGTGGGACGGGCCGCCGGCGCGGGCGTGGCCGGGCATCTGCACCTGCACGCCCTGCCGCGCTGGGCCGGGGACACCAACTTCATGACCACGATCGCCGAGACGCGCGTGCTGCCGGAAGATTTGCCGACGACGTGGAAGCGGCTGCGGGAGGCGTTTGCGGAGATGGAGAAGCAGCGGGGGTTAGGTGCGCCGCGAAACTCAAGACCGCACTGGAGAGCACGCTGAAAAGCTGGACCTCTATGTGGAGTTTGTCTGGGGTTTTCTCCACGTCTCCCTGGAGCGTTAAATCTCTCCGGCACTAAATGTTTGTGCTGCCCTCCTCTGCTTCGGCGGCGAGAGCGAGGCCGGGCTCCTCTACATCGGCGCGGTCGAGTAGATTGCGCGGAAGTGTAAAGGATCTCCAGAGACAATGTGTAAAGGATGTCATGGAACTGAACACCCTCGCTTTTGGGGACCGGGGAGACCGCGAACACAAACCGACCCACTCTCGAATTTCTGACGTTCCGGTCGAGTCACCGCCATCTCAGATCTTTGGCGGATTTTCGCTTTTCCCGACTGGCGCGGTTAGCCCATCGTGATCCATCGGCCTCGAAACTTCCCCATCGGCCACGATCCGCCAACAGCAAATTTTGAACAATCAGGTCGGACTCCACCGTGCCCCCTCTTTCACTCGCGAGACTTGGATATACTTTGTGGAAGCTTTGAGGAGCGAGCAAGGTGCGCTCTTTCTTAAATCGCCGGGTCTACACCAGGATTCTCATCTTCGCGTCCGCAGGATTACTAGCATTGGGCTGTGCTGCCTTCGCCGTTGGCTTCCAGAGCTTAGATGATGTGCTTGGCTTCGTTCTTCGCGATGCGGCAGAGAACGGTAATCTACCCAGAGTCAAGTGGCTGCTTAAGGACCGTCCCAATTTGGTTTTTAGCAAAAGCAATCGAGGCTGGACACCTTTGTATTGGGCCGTGGTTTCCGGCCATAGGGACGTTGCGGAGTTCCTGCTGGCCAACAAGGCCGACGTCAATGCCAGGGACGACAACACGTGGCCGCTATTGCACACCGCGGCGTATCTCGGCGACGAGGAGACGACGGAGCTGTTGCTGACCCACGGAGCCGATATCGATGCCACGAACAACCGCGGCGATACGACCTTGTTCTCGGCAAAATCAAACGTGGTGGAACTGCTTCTGGCGCATGGAGCCAATGTCAATGTCAGGGACAACTTGGGCAGCACACCATTGCACTCGGCGGCGGCTGGGTGCGATAAAGCGAAGGCGGAGTCGCTGCTGGCCCACGGAGCCGATGTCAACGCCAGGGACCATTTCTTCGGGGATACGCCATTGCTCTCCGCGGCGCAGGGCTGCAAAGATGTGACAGGGCTGCTGCTGGCCCACGGGGCTGATATCAATGCAAGGCAGTTTGACGGCACCACGCCCTTGGACCTCGCAGCGATGATGGGCTACGAAAGCGAAGCGGAGTTCCTGCTGGCCCACGGAGCCGATATCAACGCAAGGGATAAAAATGGGATCACGCCTTTGAGATGGGCGATGCAGGATGGCCACAAGGACTTGGCGAAGATGCTACGTCAGCACGGCGGCCACGAATAGACGGCTGAGTTGCGTGCCCTCACAAGCTATCCGCGAACAGCCCACTTATTTCGTTGTGCCTGATTAACCGTCGACTCGGAAGTTAGCATTTTTTGTGAGTGGAAAGCTCGAAAAGGCAACCGCAGATATTTCGACTCCGCTTCGCTGCGCTCAACATGACAGTCTTTGGTGCTCATGAACGGATAACCGCATGCGGACTACTCCGGTGGGCCAGAAAGACTGTCTTCGGCTTCGGCGGCGAGGGACAGTTCCTCTTGATCGACGTCGGCGCGATCGAGCAGACGCTTGGGGATCGATTTATTGGTGCGCAGGCCTAGTTCCTTGAGCAGTTCAACCTGACGGATAAGATTGCCGCGGCCGTCGGCCAGCTTCTTCATTGCTTCTTCATAGTGCTTATCCGTTTTGCGGAGGCTATCGCCGATCAGTTCCATATCCGTGACGAATCCCGCGAATTTCTCGTAGAGTTCGGTGCCGCGTTTCATCACGTCGCGTACATTGCGCGCCTGGCGTTCCTGCTGCCAGAGCACGTTGATGATGCGGATGACATAGAGCAAAGTGGTCGGACCGACGAGCAGAATCCCCTGCTTGTAGGCATCGGCCCACAGTTCACTGTCGTACTGCAGGGCCATCAGGAATGCCGGCTCGATGGGCACAAACATCACCACGAAGTCGGGAGCCTCGACGCCGGGAAGGTTGTGGTACCCAGCCTTGGCCAGGCTGGAGATGTGGCCTCGCACCGAGATCAGGTGCAATTTGAGCGCTGCCTTGCGAGAGTCCTCGTCGGCGGCGCTGACGCAATCGGTATAGGCGGTGAGCGAAACTTTGGAATCAATGACGAGGTTGCGGCCTCCCGGCAAGTAAATGATGACGTCCGTGCGAACCGAGCGCGCGCGTTCGCCATTTTCGCCCTCGACCGCAAAAGACTGCTGAAATGCGTATTGCTCTCCCTCGCGCAGCCCTGCCTTGTCGAGCAGGTCGCGGAGAATAAATTCGCCCCAGTCGCCTTGCGCCTTTGACGAGCCACGCAATGCAGTGGTCAGGTTGCGCGCCTCTTCGGTCAAGGCCTGGTTGAGATTGCCCAACGTGCCGATGAGCGTTTTTAGTTCCGTGACTCCGGTTGTGGAGTCGGTTTGCACCTTCTCCACTCTTTCGCGGAATTCCTTGATCTGATCGCGGAGCGGGGTGAGGAGCGTTCCCAACTCTTTCTGACTGCCCTCTGAGAACGACCTGGATTTCTGGTCGAGAATTTCAGAGGCGAGGGCCTGGAACTGGTCGGCGAGGGTTTGCTTTGCCGTTTCGAGCAGAACGACCTTCTCGGCCATGTTTTGGCGCTCGTTATTCAGTTCGGCCTCAAGCTGGCTGATGCGAGCGACCTGAGCGCGGGCGATATCGGAGCCGGCCTGCACCTGCTGCCGCGCGGCATCGCGTTCGGTGGTGACGAGGACGATGGTCTTCGCGCGCTCGGCGGCGAGGGATTCGAAGCCGGCGCGAGCGTCGGCCGAGGCCTGCGCCTGCGCGAATTGCCTTTGCGCGGCGGCAAGCGCTTCGGTGCTGCCGCTGACCTGCTTTTCCAGCAAGGCCTTCTCGGATTTGGCGGAGTTTCCCCGGATGATGTAGCCCAGCAGGATCCCTGCGACCAACGCCGCCACGGCAATAAAAGCTTGCATCATGATTTCTGGTCCTCTTCGCCTAAAGTACGCCTTTTGGCTGTGCATATTGGGGCCAATCTGGTCTGATTTCACATCGCGGTTCCCTGCCCGTCGGGGCTTCAGCATCTTCTTGCTGGCTGCGCCTTTACACACCCCCACCAGCCCGGTAGACTTGAAGTTTCGGGGCCATGCGCATTTTTTGGCGCGGTGGTTGTGTTTCCCTGCCGCGGGCCGGTATTGTAGGCAGGCGGAACAGAAACGGATTTCAGCCCCGGAGCCAATCCCAAGTTCCAGAGAATACGAGGAGAAACACAGCATGGCTGTTGAAGAAAAGGTTAAGCAGATCATCGTCGAGCAGTTGCAGGTGGACGAGGCCGAAGTGACCCCCGGCGCCAGCTTCCAGGAAGACCTGGGCGCGGATTCGCTGGACGTGGTCGAGTTGGTGATGCAGTTCGAAGAGGCATTCGACCTGGAGATTCCCGACGAGGACGCCGAGAAGATCAAGACCGTCAAGGACGCGATCGAGTACATCGAGAAGAACGAAAAGACCGCGAAAGGCAAGTAACTGGTGACCCGTCGAGTCGTCATCACCGGCCTCGGGCTGGTGTGCGGTGTGGGCAACACCGCGAGCGAGGTGTGGCGGCAGCTGCTGGCCGGCGCCAGCGGTATGGCCCCGATTCAGGGCTTCGACACAACCGGATTTCCTGTCACCTTTGCCGCCGAGGTCAAGAACTTTGACCCGCTCAATTTCGTCGACAAGAAAGAATCGCGCAAGATGGGGCGATTCATCCACTTTGCTTTTGCCGCTACACACGAGGCAATGGCCCAGTCCGGCTTGTCCATCACTCCAGAGATCGAGGATCGGGTCGGCGTCTTCATCGGCTCCGGCATCGGCGGGTTTGAGATTATCGAGCGCGAGCACTCCAACCTGCTTGCGGGCGGCCCGCGCAAGATATCGCCCTTCTTTATTCCCGCGGTGATTGTGAATATGGCGGCGGGGCAGATCAGCATTCGCTACGGGGCCAAGGGGCCCATCTCAGCCACGGCCACGGCCTGCGCAACCTCGGCTAATTCCATTGGCGACTCGGTGCGGATGATTATGCACGGCGACGCGGACGTGATGATTGCCGGCGGCGCGGAAGCATCGGTCACTCCGCTGTCGGTGGGCGGATTTGCGGCCATGCGCGCGCTGTCGACCCGCAACGACGATCCCACGCACGCCAGCCGGCCCTTCGACAAGGATCGCGACGGCTTTGTGATCGGCGAGGGCGCGGGCATTGTGATTCTTGAAGAGCTGGAGTTTGCCAGGGCGCGCGGAGCCAAGATTCTGGCCGAAGTCATCGGCTATGGCATGAGCGCCGACGCGCACCACATGACGGGCATTGCGCCCGAGGGCCAGGGAGCACAGCGCAGCATGCGGGCGGCGTTGAAAGACGCGGACATCGCACCGGAAGCGGTGGGCTATGTGAACGCACACGCCACTTCGACCCCTGCGGGCGACGGCAACGAATCGCGCGCCATCGAGCTGGTTTTTGGCGAGCACGCGCTGAGCGGCAAGCTCAAAGTGAGCGGAACCAAGTCAATGACCGGCCACCTGCTGGGCGGCGCGGGCGGACTTGAAGCGGGCATCACGGTGCTGGCGTTGCAGCACCAGATGTTGCCGCCGACCACCAACCTTGAAAATGTAGACCCCGAGTGCCGCCTGGACTATGTGCCCAACACGGCCGTGGCGCACAGCTTCGATGTGGCGCTGTCGAATTCATTTGGATTCGGCGGCATCAATGCGACGCTGATCATGCGGCGGTGGAATGAAGACAGGGAGTAGGGAATAGGGAGTAGGAACGGCAACGGCGCACATCCAAGGATGCGCGCCGTTTGCTTTTGCGAATTGCGCTATCGGTCAGCTTGTCAGCGCTGCGATGCCTGCGCCGAGGATGACGAAGAGAGCCCACCACCCAAAGACCGCGATGTAGCCGGAGGTGCGCTTGACGCCAGCCACCATTGCCATGCCCATGCCCAGCAACACGAGAGTCCAGATGGTTACCACGTCGAGCGAAGTGGCCAACGCATAGAGCGCCGCGTTGGTGTCGGTTGGACTCAGGAATGCGCCGAGGTTCGTAGGGGCAAAGTTCTTGATGTTGAACGACTCCGGCGCCACGCCGGCAAAGATCACAACAATCCCCAGCAGAGTCTTGACAATGGAAGGCAGGCTGGCAAACATCCACACCGCAAAGATGCTTCCATACTTTGCTTTTCCGCCGAAGACGAAGTTGATGGTGCCCCACAGGCCAAGCGAGCCGAGGCCAATCACGGCCAGCACCAGCAGCGGAGTGGCAATGAAAACTCCCTCCAGTGACGTACAGAGAAATCTTCATTGACATCTCGCGCTGTGCGGGCGGTATTTCAGCCATCTTCTCTTCCTGTTTGGGATTGAGATGGATCTGATTGTCGACCACCTGCTGCATGCCGATCTTGAGTGAAACGGCGGCAAAGAAAAGGTAGCCAACCACCGCAAGAATCACGAACGGCATCCACCAGCTCTTGTGGCCTTGCTTGATGTCTTCGAAGGTTTTTGAGGGCGCGGTAAAAATGCTTGTTATTCGTTGCATCTGGGAGAGACCGGGCGAAGCCTCGGCCGCCTGCTGAATTTCCTGATCGCTCATAAGCCTGCCTCTCGAAAAGACTATTGGGCTAATCTGCCTTCACTCCACGCGGGTCGAGCGCTACAGTCCACAGGCAATTGCAGCCTGTTCAGTACGCAAACCAATCCCAAGGCGCGCAACCGGTCCGCCCGCAAAAAAGTATTCGCACGCGATTGTAACCCTGAAAGGTGAATCAGGCGTAATCATTTTCAAAAGCAGCCGTTTAGGCGGGGGTTCTAGAGTCCCTCGGCAGACGACTCCGCGGGCTCGGGGGCATCGTCCTTGTCGGGCGGCGGAGCAGCCGGGCGCCGGCGAACCTTGTGCGTGGCCTTGGGGGCAACGTAGTTCTTGTACACGGTGATGTGGAAGCAGGCTTGCTGGAATTCCTCTTCGACATCGATCTTGCCTTCGTCCTGAAGGCGCGCCAGGCGGTCGCGCATCCAGTAGATCTCGCGCTGACTCAGGCCTTCCTTGGCAATGTCGATGGTGGCCCCGGTCAAATGCGGGCTGGCGATATCGCCTTCAGCCTGTGCGGCGTTGCCGTTGATCTCCATCAGCCGCTTCTGGTAGGCCACGGTGCGCACCGCGGAGCTGACCTCGAGCGGGTGGTGAAACTGGGCGTCGTGGGCGCGCGCGAGATCGTTGAGGAAACGCGCCGTCCAGGGGCGGCAATAGCGGCGATTCGGGGGTAACTCTGCGTTGACGGTGAGTGCCGGCGAGGCAGGGACGGGCACCAGCATTCCGCGCGCGATGCGATCGTTGAGATCGTTGTCGTCGAGAATGCGTTCCAGGCCGTCCGCCTCTGTCTTCTCGTTCTGGCGCTCAAGGGATGCGAGCGAGCCGCGCAGGGGCGGCATGGCGAAGATCCGCGTGCTGCGCAGGTCCAGAGCGGCGGTTTCAGCGGGGGCAGGCGCGACGGGGTTTTCAGTTGGAGGAGTTGGAATCCTGGCGGCTCGCTCGTGTGAGGCGGGCGTTTTGATGGTTTCCGCCTCAGACCGCGAATTGATTGCGATCGGGTTCGTGGAGTCAGGCGTCTCAGGCGCGGGAAGATCGGAGGCTGCAGCCTCAGGAACATCGGCTTCAGGTTCGCTGGTCCCGGAGGCAGGGGCCTCAGGGGTCGTAGTCCGGCGGCGTCGCGTTACGTGGAACGCGATATTTCGGCGGCCCGCTTCCCATTCCCTTGCGGCAGCACGATAGCGAGTCGAATACCGGCTGGTGCGGCGGGTTCTGCGCCGTGCGGCGTAATGCGTCTTGTGCCCCGATGCGGAGCGAGCCGTCCGGTGGGAAGCACCTGCGGACACAGTGCTGCGGTGCGCGCGGATGCGGTGGGCTGGCGCTGCGCCCGCAGAAACTGCCAGCAGCGCGAGCACCAAAATCGAAAAGAATGTGGTCCGCACCATGGGAAGCGCGCGGAGAATCGTGAGCATCACTAGTGTATGACGCGCGAGAAACAATTTGAGGTGCCTTGGCGGGTTCGGTTTTGTCTGATAAGTAGATATCTGCCCACCCCAATCCGGGAACGCTGCTGAAACCATTGCCCTTGTACAATTGGCAGTCGAGACCGCGAGGAGCCCGGGTGAACGTGAAAAAGAGCTGGATGTGGGTTGTGGTTCTTTGCCTGCTGGCCGCACAGGCCGCGCAAACAATCTATGTGGTTCATCGCGAGTCGCTCACATTTGATGAAGACGACCACATGTTTTCAGGATTCATGATGTGGCACACGGGCGATTATGGCCTGAATCCCGAGCATCCGCCGCTGGTCAAGCTGCTGGCCGCGCTTCCCATTCTGTCTCGCAATCTCTGGGTACCGCCGCTGCAGGGCCGCGACTTCAAGCAAGAAGCCTATCTGGACGGGCGCGACTGGTTGGCGCGCAACGATGGCGGAAGCCAGCACATGGTTTTCGCGATGCGGCTCGCAGCCTTGACGCTGGCTCTGGCGCTTTCGCTGATGGTCTTTCTCGCCGCGCGGGAGTATTTCGGAACCGGGGCCGGGCTGGTGGCTCTGGTTCTGGTCAGCTTTGACCCCAACATCCTGGCCCACTCCGCGCTGGTGACTACCGATATCGGCGTGTCGCTGTTTTTCCTGGCGGCGATCTACGCGTTTTATCGCTACGTGAAGCAACCGACGCTGCTGCGATTGCTGGTGGCAGGTGTTGCCGCGGGTCTGCTGCTGGCGACCAAGCACTCGGGCATTCTGCTGGCGCCCATGCTGCTGCTGCTCATTGGATGGGAAGTTATGGCGGCTTCCAGCGGGAAACGCGGCCAGGTTGCGCTGCGGCTCAGCGGGGCGTTCGCCGCCATTGTCGTGGTGGGCGTGGTGGTGTTGTGGGCATTCTACGGATTCCGGTACTCGGCGCGGCCCGCGGGCCTGGTAATGAATCCTACGCTGGTAAATTATGTTGAACCGCTGAGCCAGTTCAATGCCGCCGCGGTGATGATGATCGCGCACCTTCACCTGCTGCCTGAGTCCTATCTCATCGGCCTGGTGGACGTGAAGCGCATGGCCCAGTTTTATCCAACCTTCATCCTCGGCAAGCAACTCGCACATGGCGTGTGGTGGTACTTCCCGATTGTGATTCTGGTCAAGACGACGCTGGGCTTGCTGGGACTTTTGTTGCTGACGCTGTTTGCCGTTGTCACCCGGCGGCTGCGCGCGGCCCGCGAGCTGGCGTTTCTGCTGATTCCCATCGCCGTGTACCTGGGCATCGCCATGGTATCGGGCATGAACATTGGCGCGCGCCACATTTTGCCGCTGTATGCACTGGCGGCGATTCTGGCCGGAGGGGGCGCGGCGGCCATGGCTGCGGGCAGCAGGCGCTGGGCAATGATCTGCGCAGTGCTGGTGCTGGCGCACATTGGGTCGGCGTTGACGGTGTTTCCAAACTACATGGCGTATGCCAATCAGGCCTGGGGCGGCCCGGCCAACGTGCACAACCTGCTGAGCGACGCGAATGTGGATTGGGGGCAGCAGTTGATCCAGGTAAAGGCATGGCAGGACAAGCATCCCGGCGAGGAGTGCTGGTTCGCCTATTTCGCGCATCCTGAAATCGATCCGGCCGTGTATGGAATCCACTGTCATCATCTGCCGACCATCGACACGTTCTGGCTGGGGGGCGCGGATTTGATTCCTGCAACCGTTCAGGGAAACGTGCTGATCAGCGCAGGGGATTTGAGCGGGTGCGAGTGGCCCAGCCAGCAGATGAACCCTTATCGCACCTTCCAGGCGATGAAGCCTGCCCAGACGATCGACTATGGCGTGATGGTGTATCGCGGCAGCTTCGACTTGAAACAAGCGGCTGCACTGAGCCGTGCGGAAAACGCTGACCAGCTGCTGGAAAAGGGCAACCCCCAGGGTGCACTTCTGCTGGCGCGAGAAGCCGTCGCAATCGATCCCGATGAGATTTCGAGCCAGACCGCGCTGGGCAATAGTGCTGCCGCTTTGGGACAAAAGGACGAGGCACGCGCGGCATGGCAGGCGGCCCTCGCCTCAGTACGCAGACTGGAACCGGATGCGCAGTTGAGTTACGCTCCCGGTTTAGAGGCCAAGCTGGCCAGGCAGTGAGGCTAAATCCGGCAGAGCCTGAAGCGCTAAGAAGGATTTGTTCCGGCTCGATGATATTTCCTTGAATTTGAACACTCATCTTCTGATAACATCCCGGTCACGGTTCGGGGTGATGAAAGATGCTGAAATCAAAAACCTGGGTGGCCTTTGCGGTCACGGCTCTGATTGCCGTGCAAGTGCTGCAAATCGTGATTACCGTCCACAGGGAGTCGTTGACCTTTGACGAAGAAGATCACATGTACGCCGGCTACCGGATGTGGAAGAACGGCGACTTCGGCCTGAATCCCGAGCATCCCCCGCTGGTAAAGTTGCTGGCCACGCTGCCCATAGTGGGCGACAAACTCTGGGTGCCCCCGTTGAAGGGAATCTTTTTCAAGGGCGAGGCCTACCTCGGCGGGCGTGACTGGCTTGAGCATAACGACGGCGGAAGCCAGCGCCTCGTCTTCCGCATGAGGCTGGCGGCGATGCTGCTGGCGATTGCACTGTCGCTGGTGGTCTTCTTCGCGGCGCGCGAGTGGTTCGGAACGACGGCGGCGCTGGTTGCGCTGACGCTCACCGTTTTTGATCCGAATATCCTCGCGCACTCCGGCCTGGTGACCACCGACCTCGGCGCCACTCTCTTTTATCTGGCCGCGCTGTGGGCCTTCTATCGCTACGTGAAGCAGCCGACCCTGCTGCGCCTCTGCGTGGCTGGAGTGACGCTGGGGCTGCTGCTCGCCACCAAGCATTCGGGCGTGATGCTAGGTCCGATTCTGCTGGTGCTTGTTGGCTGGGAGGTTGCCGTGGCGCCCCAAGGCACCCGCGCTCGGCTCGCGTTGCGGCTCGGTGGCGCGTACGCCGCCATCGTCCTGCTGGCGGTCGGCGTGCTGTGGGCCTTTTATGGCTTTCGCTATGCGGCCCGGCCCGCAGGGCTGCAATTGATTCCTTCCCTGGCGGATTACGCGCAAGGCCTCAGCAAATTCGATCAGGGCGTCATCTGGTGGATGGCGCGACTGCATCTTCTGCCCGAGTCCTACCTGATGGGGATGGTGGACATTCGCGAGTTCGGCAAGTATTTCAATACTTTTGTTCTGGGTCACTGGTACGCGCACGGAGTCTGGTGGTACTTCCCTGCAGCCATTGCCATCAAGAGCACGCTGGGCATGATCGCGTTGGTGCTGCTGGCTGGATTTGCCATCGTCACCGGAAAGCTCGGCAAAGGGCCGGACCACTCACGCGCGCTGGTCTATGTGCTCTTTGTGTGGGTTGCCTACCTGGCCACGGCCGGCGCAAACGGACTGAACATCGGGGTGCGCCACATACTGCCCTTGTACGCGCTGGCGGCGGTGATTGCCGGCGCGGGTGTCGCCGCGCTGGCGCCTCGTTCACGTGCCTGGGCCTGGATATGCGGAGTGCTGATTGCCGCGCATATTGCTTCGGCGCTGAGCGTCTTCCCCAACTCCATCGCCTATGCCAACGAGGCCTGGGGCGGCGCTTCGAATACGCACAATATTCTGAACGACTCCAATGTGGACTGGGGTCGTCAGCTTTACCAGGTGAAGGAGTGGGAGGACCGCCATCCCAACGAGGATTGCTGGTTCGCTTACACCGTGCGTCCCTTCATTCACCCCGAAACGTATGGAGTGCACTGTCATGTGTTGCCCAACGGACTGGGCGGATCGGGCAAGGAGCTGGTGCCGCCTGTGATTCACGGGAGTGTGCTGCTGAGCGCTGGAGAGGTGGACGGCAGCCTCTGGCCGAGCCAGGAGCTGAATCCCTATCGCAGCTTTCAGACGCGCAAGCCCGATGAGGAGATCGACTACGGCGTGCTGGTCTACCGCGGCGATTTGCCGGTGCCGGAGGCGGGCGGACTGAGCTGCGCCTTTCTTGCGGGCGACAAGCTCGATGCCCATCAAACGCAGGAGGCGCTGGCGTTGGCGGAGCAGGGCGTCAAGCTGGCGCCGAACCATCTTTATACGCAGTGGACGCTGGGAGACGCCGCGGTCGCAGCGGGAAAGAAGGATGAGGCGCGCGCGGCCTACAACGCGGCCATCGTCGCCACGGGCAGCCTGGACCCGCAACGGCGCGCAGACAATCTGAAGGCACTGCAGGCGGCGCTGAAGAAACTGTAGAGCAAGTTGAGGCAGGCCGGAGGAAAATGAGGGCGTCCCACTGCGGGGCGCCCTCAGCGTGTGGGCTTCCTTTGCCCTACTGCAGAAGCGTCGGCTCGTCTTCTTTCAGTTCTTCAGGCGGAATGATGACCGCTGCGGCTACCTTATCGAACAAACCATGCTCATTTCGCACCATGCCGACTGGACTGGTCGGCAGCTCGGAGTACTTTCACGTCTAGAAGGTCCTGTTCTCTTCCGCTGGCGAGCTTATTCCGGATCAGGTCGTCTTTGGAGATCACGCTCGCAGGAACCTCATTGTCGATCGACCCTTCGATGCGGTTCTCCCATGCTTCATCGAATGGGACGCCGTCGATTCGCTGCCAAATATCGATTCGGTCGGGTGGTTGACCAATCTGAAAAGTCGTGCCATCTGCAAAGTCTGCCGGGCTCATGTTGTCTAACGGAGCGCCAAACTCTGCCAGCGCCTTGAAAACAGCTTCGGCATTCTCCTCGTCGGATCGGATGAAGAGGTCCAAGTCCTTGGTCGCACGCGGTTGAGCATGCACACCAAATGCGTGGCCGCCGATGATGAGGTACTTAACCGCGTTTGCGTTGAATGCGCGGAGAAGGTCTTTCAGATCCTTCGGCATCATGGGCCGATGCTCCTTTGAACGCTGCGGCGAAGGTGTAGGCGGCCTCGCTGAGCTCACAAACTGCAGCGAGCCGTTCGCCAACTGGCCGACTTTGCCAATAGCGATATGTCTCAGCCTCTTGCTCTTTCAAGTCGGTCACTCGGCGGATTGTTTTGTCGCTTCTCATGAATTTCGTCTCGGCCAATTTCGTGCATTCAAGGTCCCGAGGTAAAAAACGGCGGCTTAAGAACGCTACTGCAGCAGCGTCGGCTCGTCTTCTTTCAACTCTTCAGGCGGAATGATGACTGCCGCGGCTACCTTGTCGTCGGGTTCGAGATTCAGCAGCTTCACGCCCTGCGTGGAGCGGCCCGCCGCGCGAATGGACTTGGTGTCGATGCGGATGATCTTGCCAAATTGGCTGATCACCATCAGCTCCGATGTCTCATCGACAAGCAGAATTGAAGCCGACTTGCCCACCTTCGAGGTTGCCTTGAGATTTGTTACGCCCTGCGCGGCGCGCGCCGTCAGCCGGTACTCGTCAATATCGGTGCGCTTGCCAAAGCCGTTCTCAGTCACTGTAAGGATGAGGAACTTGCTCACGCCAAGCTTTTCATCCAACGCCTTCAAATTGTCGTAGGCGTCATCGAGAGCTTTTTCCGCGGCCTTTTCCTGAGCTTTCAGCTTCTCGTCTGTCGCAGCTCCGTTCCTTCTCGCTTCGCGCGCTCTTTGCAGAGCTTCTTTCGCGTTGGAGTAAGCATTTCTGAGAGCAGACAATTTCGCGGTCAGCTTGAGATTTGCGGCACACTCATCGCGATTCGCATCCCGCGTCTCATCGGAATCCGTGATGGCGACGCCAATAACCTCATCGCCTTTCTTGAGGGTGATGCCCTTGTTGCCGGCGGCGTTGCGGCCCATGGGACGCAGGCCGGAGCGATTGCGCTCCGGGTCGTATTCCTCTTCAAAGCGAATCGCCATGCCTTCGCGCGTGGCGAGGAAGATGGTCTGCTTGCCATCCGTGATGCGCGCATCGATGAGGTCATCGTCCTTATCGATGGCGATGGCAATGATGCCGCGCGCCATCACATTGCTGAAGTCCTTGAGCGGCGTCTTCTTCACGATGCCGTTGCGCGTGGCAAAGAAGATGTACTTGCCTTCCTCCTCAAGATCGCGAACCGGCAGAATGGTGCGGACATTTTCGCCGGGCTGCAGATTCAGAAGGCTCTGCATCGATTTGCCTTTGCCCGCCGCGCTTACGTCGGGAATCTCGTAGACCTTGAGCCAGTACACGCGCCCCGTGTTGGTGAAGCACAGCAGATAGGCGTGCGTCGAGTTCACGATAAGCTGCGAGACAAAATCCTCTTCGCGCGTCTTCATGCCGGTGCGGCCGGTGCCGCCGCGCCGCTGCTGGCGATAGATGGAGATGGGTGTGCGCTTCAGATAGCCCTGGTGGCTCACTGTCACTGCAACCTGCTCGTCGGCAATCAGGTCTTCGAGCTGCAACTCCGCAGACTCGTCGATAATCTGCGTGCGTCGCGCATCGCCGTAGCGGTCGCGCACGTCTTCAAGCTCCTTGACGATCACCGCGCGCAGCTTTTTCTCGCTGCCCAGGATCAGTTCGTACTCCGCAATCTTTTTGCGAATCTCAGCCAGCTCGTTCAGCAGCTCGTCGATGGAGAGCTGGGTGAGGCGATAGAGTTGCAATTCGAGAATGGCGTCGATCTGGCGAAGCGTCAGCCCCTTCTCCTCGCTTGGCAGGCGCTCGCGATCGAGATTGATAACGATCTGCGTGCCCTTGCCCCAGGCATAGAGGTTTTCGCGTGCTTCAACGCGAGAACCGGAAGCGCGGATGATCTTGATGACCTGGTCGAGATTGTCGAGAGCAATCTTGAGGCCTTCCAAGATGTGCTCGCGTTCGCGCGCCTTGCGCAGCAGAAAGACAGTGCGGCGCTGCACCACGTCGATGCGGTGGTTGATGAAGCAGCGGATCGCTTCGTCGAGCGGGAGTTCGCGCGGCTGGCCGTTGAGCACCGCGAGAAAGATCATCGAGAAGCTCTCTTGCATCTGGGTGTGCTTGTAGAGCTGGTTGAGCACAATCTCAGGCTGCGCGCCGCGCTTGAGCTCAATCACGATGCGCATGCCGTCGCGGTCGCTCTCATCGCGCACGTCGCTGATGTCGTCCGCAATCTTCTCCGTCACCAGCTCGGCGATGCGCTCAATGAGCTTGGACTTGTTGACCTGGTAAGGAATTTCGGTGACGATGATCGCCTGTTTCTCCTTGGTCAGGTTTTCAATCGCCACTTTGGCGCGCATCATAAAGCGGCCCCGTCCGGTTTTGTAGGCCTGCGCAATACCGCTCTTGCCGTAGAGGAATCCGCCGGTGGGAAAGTCCGGCCCCTGCACGTGCTTCAGCACTTCGGCCAGGCCCGCGCTGGGATTCTTCACCATCTCGATGGCAGCGTTCACCACCTCGGTAAGATTGTGCGGCGGAATGTTGGTGGCCATGCCGACCGCGATACCGCTCGATCCGTTGACGATGAGATTGGGAATGCGCGTGGGCAGCACCGTGGGCTCGAAGGTGGACTCGTCGTAGTTCGGCGTAAAGTCCACAGTCTCCATCTCGATGTCGGCCAGCAGCTCGCCGGCCATGCGCATCATGCGGCACTCGGTGTAGCGCATCGCCGCAGGTGGATCGCCATCGACAGAACCGAAGTTGCCCTGCCCATCCACCAGCGGATAACGCAGCGAGAAGGGCTGCGCCATGCGCACCAGCGTGTCGTAGATAGCCGAGTCGCCGTGGGGATGATAGACACCCATGGCCTGGCCCACGACCTTGGCGCACTTGGTGTATTTCTTGTTGTACTCAAGGCCCATCTCGCTGAGGGTGTAGAGCACGCGCCGATGCACGGGCTTGAGTCCATCGCGTGCGTCGGGCAGCGCGCGCCCGATGATCACCGACATCGAATAGTCGAGATAGGAGCGGCGCATCTCCTCTTCAATGTTGATGGGAATGAGGTTGGTGCCGCTGGGGGGCGGAGTGCCGCCGTCGAGAGGGAGCTGGGGATTCTGGTCGTCTGCCATAGAGGTTTTCTGAGCCTGCAGAAAGGCGGCGAATAATGTCCGGAAAAATGCGGGGCCGGGGTCTGCGGGCTACAGTCTTATTTTACGCGCTGAAGGGCGATTCAGCAAGGCGAGGCCGCGCAAATAAGCCCTTATGTATCATTTATTTATAGCAAAGACTGGGCAGCATTTCCGCGGCGCAGGTGCGCTCAGGCTGCGCGGCGGGTTTTGGGTCTGGATTTGGTTCCCTTGGCCGCCCTCTTTTTGGTCTTTTTTCCGCTGTTCGTCTCGCCTAATCCGGCCAGAATTACAGGAGGCCGATCCGGTAGCTCGACTACCAGTTTCAGCCTGCCGCCCACCCCTTCGACATAGCTTCGTAGCGTGGAGATGTAGAGGTCGGTGCGTTTCTCGATTCTTGAGACCCCTTCTTGCCCGATCTTCAGCTTCTTCGACAACCGCGCCTGGGTGAGTTTGCGCAGACGGCGTACCTCGCGCAGGTTTAGCTCTTCGGCTATTAACTCGGCCGCGCGCTGTTCGATTCGCTGGCGTCGCTCTTCCGGGAGACTTTGCAGAATTTCCTCAAGAGAGACCGTCATTTCTTTCTCCATTCCCCACCGATGCTTTTCAAGTGCTGTTTGTAACGCGCATCGGCAACCCGAATAAGCGCTGAATAAAACCTATCCTTTGAAATACCGGTCTTGTTCCCGCCGGTTAACAGGATGGCCCTTCGCTGCGGGTCAAAGGCAAACGCGACTCGCCAGACACCACCGGGCGCATCAACTCGGAGCTCCTTCATATTGGGAAAGCTCGAGCCCTTCAAAGTGTCGACGCTCGGCCGTCCGAGGGTGGGCCCGAAAATCCGCAATTTCCCGAGCGAACTGAGAACTGCATCCTGAACCTCTTCAGACCAGGCTCGATATTCCTTGAAAAAATCACCGTGAAAATCAACTGTCCAATGCTCTGCCATGGTGCCTCCTGAATTCTTCGATTCGCGCTGTCTTTGAAGTCGCTTCCGCGCTCCCTCGACAGGCTGATCCGGTGGCACCCGATTCAACTATCTCTTGAAGCAAGATTACCACATTATGCACTGAAAGACCTAATGCCCTAAAAAACATTTTTACCTTGGCTGCACAGAATTTCGGCAGGATTAAATCGTGCATAAGGAACTCCCGTGAGAAAGTCTTCATCCCACTCGAAGGCGCAGCCCCTACAGCAATCCCGGCAAGCTGAGGATGCAGAAGATTGCCTGCAGCAGCACAATCGCGCCGCCGGCGGCCAGCGCAATGCGGCTGCGCGGACTCTCATACGCATCGGCAAACACGCCGCCAATGAATGTGAGCAGAAACGGCAGCGCCCACAGCCAGGGACTGCCCGGCACACCGGTCGTGATGAGTGGAAGCAGCACCAGGACACACAGCAGCGGCGCCGTGTTGCCGAAGTAGCGCGAGCGGCGCAGGCCGATGTAGAGCAGCACCGCGGAAGCTGCGGCCACAGTGATGCCCGCGTTGCCCAGCGCGGAGAAGAAGCGCCGCGCCGGGTCGAGCGAGAGCCACAGGAATCCAGCCGCGGAGCGGAAAAGGTAGCTGAACGCATCGGGCGAGAAGCCATAGCATGCAAACAGAATCAGCATCGCCCCGGCCGTTGCGGCCAGCACCACGGGCAACACCTGGCTGCGGCGGCCTTCCGCCACCCAGATCATCAGCACCAGACCGAGCAGCGCCGCAATCGGCAGCGCCGCAATATGCGAAGAGGCTGCGATGCCCAGCGCCACGGTGAGCAGCACAATGCGCGGCCGCCACTTGCGCCGCGGGCCCTGCATGGCATGCGCCACGCCGACGCAGGTGTAGACCGCCGCGTAGACACCGAGCGCCGCAAGGATCTCAGGGTTGGGCGCGACACATGCCTTGAGTACCGCCGGGGAGAAGCAATAGAGCGCCAGCGCCGTATAGCCGCCAAGGTTGCCATAGAGACGGCGCGTGACCCACCAGAGCCCAGCGCCCAGCATGCAGCCGGCGAGCAGAAACGGCAGCCGCAGCAACAGCAGAATGTGGGTGAGCTGGTGGCGCAACTCCCAGGTACTCAAGCCGCCCCCTGCCGTCGCCCCCGCAACCTGCACCACGCGGTCTTCGGGTTTGCGAAAGTGGTCCAGCCCGCGCTCTGCAAGCAGATTCAGAGTAAGCGGCAACCCCGCCACGCGATAGGCGAGGATTCCGTCGTGAATGTTGCCGCAGGTGGTAAAGTAGCCGGCCAGCGGCGAGGGCTGCTCCCACATCTCGCGTCCGCAGCGGGCATATTGGTAGTCGCGATCAGAGAGTGTCTGCCGGCTGGTGATCCACAGGCCCTGGGCCAGAAAAAGCAGCAACAGCCCCGCGGCGATGCGTTGCGGCAGATTGAAGCGAAAGCGGCGGAGGCGGGCAAACCGGTGGGTCATCACGAATTAGAAGAGCAGGTTCCAGTCTAAATGGCGAAGACGAAGCCGGCCCAGCCTTTGCCTTCGCACACGGCATAATCTGTCTGCGGCCCAGGCAAACCAACTCTTAAAAAGTGCGCTTCGACGTCATAGTGCAGGTGCGAGCCAGCGCCGGCGATCATCTCTTCCTGATCGCCAGCGATCATCTCTTCTTGGGCGCCAGCGACCATCTCTTCCTGATCTGCGAACGCAACAAAGCTTGATCTACTGACGGCTTGATCTGCCAACGCACAAAAGCCGCCCGATGAGGGGCGGCCCTGGCGAATGGACGATGGTTCGCGGCTTACTGAGGCGGCGGCGCAGGCGGACGCTGGACGGCGGCCTGAGGCTGCTGCGCCACCGCCGGCTTGGGCTTGGGCGCTTCCTTCTTTGACGGCGCGAGGATGGCGTGCAGAATTGTGCCCTCCATGCGCGGCATGAATTCGACAATGCCCGCATCGCCGATGTCCTGAATGAGGCGATTGATGATGTTGTATCCCAGATCGCGGTGGGCCATCTGGCGGCCGCGGAAGCGCAGGCTGGCCTTCACCTTGTCACCGCCGGCCAGGAACTTGACCGCCTGATTTTTCTTGGTCTGGTAGTCGTGTTCGTCCACGGTGACGGAGAACTTGACTTCCTTGATGGTGATGACTTTCTGCTTCTTGCGGGCGGCGCGCTCGCTTTTTTCCTTCTCGTAGAGATAGCGGCCGTAATCCTGTATGCGGCAAACGGGCGGGACGGCGGTGGGCGAAACCTCGACCAGGTCAAGGCCGCGTTCGCGGGCAATCTTCAGCGCCTCAAAAGGGGGCAGGATGCCGAGTTGTTCACCGTTTTCGTCGATGACGCGGATTTCGCGTGCGCGAATGCGGTCGTTGATGCGAATAAAGGACTTTGCCGAACGTTTATCGAGTGCGATGATGCTCCTCCAAGAGTCGTCGGCGCCCGCTTCCGGGGTCTGGCCGGAACGCCGCGGGTACACGAACGCACACTGAGTATAGCATTGGTGCGCTTTTGAAGCCGCCGGGATTTAGAAGACTTATGCCGGCTGGGCGCATGCCGCGAAGTCGGGCAGAGGCTGCGTCTGCGCCAGTGAACGCGGTCCGGCTTCGGTGAATAGACTCGCTTCGACCATAGCCTGCAGAGCGCCCTCCGGGGTGAGCCCGGTGACGCAAACACGCAGCATCTGATTGGCGGGCAGAGGCGCGGCGATTTCAACCGGCAAAAAGTTCTCAGTCAAGGCGGAGGTGCGGCCAAGGTGCGAGAGGCGCCGCAGGCGTGTGCAGCGTGAGGACGTTAGTACGCGGCCAACAAAACACCTTCGGTGTGCTCTACTTTTTTCTGCGGCGAGTTGACGCATGGCCGCCATGCGCTCCTCTACGACGGCGGGCGGAACCGGCTGCGCAGCATGCAGCGCCCAGGCCTGTGTTGCAGGCCGCGGAGAAAACGGGAACAAGTGGAGATAGCCGAAAGGCAGTGCACGAACGAACTCCATGCGTCTCGTCAAACTCGCGATCCGTTTCGCCGGGAAAGCCCACCATCACGTCTGCGCCGAGAGTGAGGTCGGGGCCGGCGGCGCGCAGCAATGCGGCAACCTTTGCTTCATAATGCCAGGGGCGATAGCGGCGATGCATGCGGCGCAAGACAGTGTCGGAGCCGGATTGCAGGGGGAGATGCGCGTGGCGCGCTAAACGGCTGCCGCCAAAGTCGGCGATGAGACCGATGAGATCCGCATCCCAATCCATGGGCTCGACGGAGCTGAGTCGGAGACGGGGCAATTCAGTCTGCTCGAGAATCATTCGCACCAGCGCCGCAAAGGTTCGCGGCCCGGTTGAAGATTCCAGGTCGCGGCCCCAGCGGCCGAGATTGATGCCGGAGAACACCAGCTCGTTGCCGCCTGCCGCAACAAATCCCTCGACCTGGCGCAGCACGGCTGCCGCGGGCAAGCTGCGCGATGAACCGCGCGTTTGCGGAATGACGCAGAACGAGCAGCGATTGCCGCAGCCCTCCTGAATCTTGAGGTTGGGGCGGGTTTGTGCGCCTGGAGCAAGTTGCGCCTCCTCAAGAAACGAGTGGGCAAAGCGGTCGTCGGCGAGCACCAGCTGCGGTGGGGCAGGCGCGGCTTGCGCCGCCTGAATCTGGATCAATCCATGGATCGAATTCTGCGGAGCTGAAATGTGCCTTGCGGCCGTTGCTGCCGCCAGGCCGAGCGCAATCTCCGGCGCAAAGGCTTTGTGGCTGTTGCCCACCACGGCGGCCACGCCGGCGAGCGCGGCCAGTTCCTGTGGTGCGCGCTGGGCGTAGCAGCCGGTGGCCACAATGCGCGCCTCGGGATTGAGCCGGTGGGCGCGGCGGATGAAGGCGCGCGCGGCGCGGTCAGCCTCGGCCGTAACGCTGCATGTATTCACGACGATCACATCGGCATGGGCGGGCTGGAGTTCGCAGCATCCGGCGAAGCGCAGGCGGTCTGCGATGGCCTCGCCATCGGCGCGCGCGGCACGGCAGCCAAAGTTCTCGATGTGGAAGGAAGCGCCCATGCATTGAGTTTAGCGGAATTGGCGGTGTGAACGGAGTTGGTGGAGTTAGAGGGTTGCGGCCGGCAAAAAATCAGTTCCGATATACTTGAGGCAGCCCACTTTTCTCCGCAGGATCTCCCCCGACCGCATGGAAACATCTGCCCCTGAGAGCGATTTGGAAATGGCGTCGCAACCTTCAAAGGCCGCGACGCGGCAGATTCTCAGCTTCACCTACTTCACGTTTGTGGTCTATATGTCGGTCGGGCTCCCGCTGGCGATTTTGCCTGCCTATGTGCATCTGCGCATGGGGTTCAGCGCGGCGATGGCGGGGCTGGTCATCAGCATCCAGTACATTGCCACGCTGCTGAGCCGGCCATGGGCGGGACGCATCAGCGACCATGCGGGAGCCAAGGTCTCAGTGATTTGGGGAATGGGCGCCTGCACCGCGAGCGGCGTGTTGCTGCTGGTTGCGGCGGCGCTGCACCGCAATCCGCCGTGGCTCGCCGTGGTTTGTTTGCTGGCCAGCCGATTGGTGCTGGGCGTGGGCGAGAGCCTGGGTTCAACCGGCGCAACCCTGTGGGGAATTACAGCCGCGGGGCCGGAGCACACGGCGAAGGTGATTTCGTGGAACGGCATCAGCACCTACGGGGCGCTGGCGCTGGGCGCGCCGCTGGGCGTAGTGATGGCGCAATACTGGGGCCTGGAGTCTGTTGCCGTTCTAACCGTGGTGCTGTGCGGCGTGAGCGTGATAGTGGCGAGCGCCAAGCGGCCCGTGCCGGTGGTGCACGGCGAGCATCTGCCTTTTCGCGACGTGCTGGGACGCGTCACTCCGCACGGGATGGGCCTGGCGCTCGGCGGCGTGGGCTACTCGGTTCTGGCCACGTTTGTCACGCTCTTCTACGCCAGCCGCAACTGGAACGGCGCGGCGCTTTGCCTTACTTCTTTTGGCGTGGCATTCATTGCGGCGCGGCTTCTCTTCATCCACTCCATCAGCCGCTTCGGCGGGTTCCCGGTGGCAAAGATTTGCTTGCTGGTGGAGTCGCTGGGCGTGCTGCTGCTGTGGTTGGCCACGTCGCCCTGGATGGCCTTTGGCGGCGCGGCGTTGGCGGGGTTCGGCTTCTCGCTGGTGTTCCCCGCGCTGGGCGTAGAGGCGGTGAAGCGCGTGCCGCAACGCAGCCGGGGCACGGCGCTCGGCGTCTACACGGTGTTTGCGGATGTGTCGTTCTTCCTGGTTGGCCCGGTGGCCGGCGCGGTGATTGGGGTGTGGGGCTACGCCAGCGCCTTCTTGTTTGCACTGGTGTGCGTGCTGGCGTCGCTGGGGATTGTGGTGGTGCTGGCGCGGAGGAAGGGCGGCGAGTCAGAGAGTTAGCGAGTCAGCGGTTGTTCTTTCTTTCGGACTCAATCGCGTGTCGCACTCCCGCAAGATGCGGCGGCAAGTCTCCTCAGATTGGCGCGCTCTTTGCCGCACTGAATCTCTATTTGTGTTTTTTCTTGAGCTGGTGAGACACGGTACAAAGTCAACGACTGTTCTCGAGCTTTTCGCGCTCGATCAGATGCTGGATGAACACTCCTGCGCCGTAGCCCACCATGGGCAACGCGCCGGTGGGGTCGCCGATCTTGCCGGGAAACAGCTTGCACGGCACGGAGACATACATCTCCGGAATAATGTCGTGGTCCGCGGCGGCCTTCTCGACAATGCGCTGGAGCATGGCGGTGGCTTCGGCGCTGCGGCCCTCGCGGCGGAGGACTTCTGCCAAGCTGAAATCGACGAAGACGAACTCCTCCTTTTCATACCAGTACTCGAAGATGGCGGGGTCAGTGTAGTTGCTGCGCACGCGCTTGTAGCCGCCTGAGGCCACCTTGAGAAGAGCCATCCGCTCGACCGTGTCGCGGATGAGCGCCGGATCGGTGACGACATCGAAGTTGATGATGGCCAGCAGAGCGCCATCGATGTCGTTCTTCTCACCCGGTTCGAGCGTTCCGTGAAGGTGACCATCGCGGATAAAGGCCGCATCGAATCCGGTGCGCAGCTTTGCGGCATGGGCAAGCGCCTCGACGCGGGCCTGCTCGTCGCCGGCGAGGCGGGCCACGGCGGCAAAGTCGTCAAGGCCCACGATGGCCATGGCGGTAGACCAGGCGAAGTGCTTCTTGTCTTTCTGGTGCTCTTCCCAAATGGAAGTGTCGGCGGCAACGATCTGGCCGCGGCCGTAGTTCTCAAGATTGGCGAGCAGCGGCTTCATGACGAAGTCCCTGGCACTTTCGTAAAGCGGGCCCCGGTATGTGATGGCCTTGAGCAGTGCCGGGTCGTCGTACTTGCGTTCATACTCACCCAGGACCCAGAGGGCCAGGCCCCAGTCGTCGAACTCGATGTTGATGGCGCCTTCTTCAGTGAAGAAGGGCTCCTCTGAGCCATCGCCGAAGTAGCGAACGACGGAGATCTGGTAGTCGGCGCCGGCGGTCTGGGCACGCATTTTTCCGGTGGGACGGGCGTTGAAGTACGCCAGCAGGCCGGCACGCGCTTCAGCCTGGTGGCCCATGCGGATGAATGCGTCGAGGGCAAAGGCCATATCGCGCACCCAGGGGGTGAAATAGACGCCGTCTGGCAATGCCGCGACGATGAGGCCGTTGCCGTGGCGGTCAGGCCGGTTGGGCTCACGGCTCTGCGCCATGCGGAGCATGACTTCGCTCTGGCGCCAAAGGTGACGCTCTTCTTCGCTTGCAAAATGGACAGAGGGCCGGACGCGCCATTGCTCGAGCTGGGTGATTTCTCGTTGCGCCAGGGCACGGGGAGCGAGGCCGGCGCGCCAACGGGTGAAGTCGGCCACTGCCTGTTCCAGATTGTCGGGGCTTTCGAGAGAGATGAGAGCCCACGCGTTGCAGGCCGCCAACGGCTGCCCAGGATCTGCCGTGCCGCTGCGCGCGGGGCCAAGTGGAATGACCAAGAGCGATTCTTCGATGCCGTCGAATCGCAACAAATGCATTTCGAAGCCGAACCTTCGCACGCTCGTTTGCGAAAGAACCGGGTGGCTCCATTGGACATGCAGGCCGCCCGACTGCGCCTGTCCGGGAGCGGGCTCCCAGCTGACGATCAGCGCTGTCTGGTTAAGGCCGAAGGGCATGAAAACGAGGCCTTCGCCAAAGCTGCTGCGGGCGCGGATGACGTGGGAGTCCCGCACGTAGTCTGCGGATGCGTCTTGCGCGGTGGCGCTTTGGCCGTCTTTGGCGACCCAGCCAAGTTCTTTGATAAAGTTGGCGGTTTCAATCCCTTCGCTGAGAGGATTCTTCGGGTCCGGACGAACGAAGCTGTAGGGGTGCGCATAGAACTTGGTGACCGCGGCGTTCTCGGGCGAGACCACGGCGAAGCCGAAGCCATTGCCGGTAACCAGATGAGAAGCCGAGGCGGGCAGAGACGCCAACAGGCCGGTGCAGGCGAGAAGGATAAGAAAACGGGCAAGCTTCATGGCCAGCTAAGTTTCGACCAATCGGGTGGACTGTGCAACTGGCTCTCGCCGATCCGCTGCTTTCCGATGGTCAGGGGTTTTCGTTTGCGCCGGCGTGCGTCCGGAGGTCGCTGGGAATCGTGGTGGTGCGGGCGGGGCGGAAGGACGGCGAGTCAGCAAGTTAGCGAGTCAGCAAGTCAGCGAGTACATTGGATTTGAGGTGTCTCATGGCACAACCCGGCAGCGGCATCGGCAATGTCACCACAAATACAGGTCTGGTTGAAATGGCGATGGCGTATTCGCGCAGCCGCGTGCTCTGCGCGGCTGCACGTCTCGGCGTTGCCGACGTGCTGGGAGACGAGGTACGAAGCATTGGTTTCCTGGCCGAGAATTGCCAGGCAGATGCCAATGCGCTCTACCGCTTGCTTCGCGCTCTTGCCAGCATCGGCGTCACGGAGGAGACGAAGCCCGAACACTTTCGGCTGACTCCGTTTGGCAAACCCCTGCGGAGGGACGTGCCTCAGTCCGTCTGGCCGGCCGTCGTCTTCTGGTCGGATCTGATCGCCGATGAATGGTCCCTGCTTGCAGACTGTGTTCGGACCGGTAAGCCGGCCCACGATGTCCGCGATCCGAAAATACCTTCCCGGTGGTCGCAGGATCCCGAAGCCAGCTCTATTTTTCGCGCGGTCATGGGAACGGCCCCGGCAGAGGATTACGCGCCCATCGCTGAGGCATGGGATTTTTCCCGCGCGAAGGTGGTCGCTGACCTCGGCGGCGGCGGCGGGTCACTCATTCTTGCAGTGCTTTCACTGCACCCGCATTTGCGAGGAATGCTTGTGGACCTCGAACCCAGCGTGGATGCAGCCAGAGCGCGCTTCGCCAGGGAAGATCCTTCCTCCCGATGCGAACTGATTGTCGCGGATCTGACGCAATCGGTCCCGGCAGGCGCGGATGTCTACATGCTCAAACATGTTCTGCATGGGCGTCAGGACGAGGATGCAATCACGATTCTCAAGAACTGCCGCGCAGTCACTCCCCAGAACGGCAGTTTGCTGATCGTTGAATTCATCCTTCCTCCGCTCGTCTCCCATGCGGACCCGCAACTGGAAGGCCACCTGATGAGCGACCTCAACATGCTTGCGGTCACCGGCGGTAAAGAGCGCAGCGAGCGCGAATGGAAAATGCTTCTTGAGGCAGCAGGCTTCCTCCTCACCGGGGTGCATGCGGTTGGAGGCGATACTCCGATGGTTCGAAATGTTGGGATAGTCGAAGCAAAACCGTCTTAGAGGCAATCGAGATCAGCTGCGAGGGTTCCGCTGTTCCAGATAGATGCCAGAGGATTAGTGACGGGAACTCGGCTTCCCGCAGTCGATTTATCTACAAATAACAAAGCCGCCTCGAAGGGCGGCTTTGTTCGTCCTAAGTGGTAGATTACGGGTTCTGCTGACCAAGTACCTGCACATTAAGAACGGTGTAACCAGTTACAGGTATTCCGTCGGCGTTGGTATAGGTCGCAGTAATGGCCGTAGTTCCCGCGCCGGTCGTTGCGCAATTTCCGGTGGTGGCAACAATCGCGCAAACTGCCGGGCTGCTCGAGGTCCAGGTAGATTCGAGCGTCAGATTCTGCGTCGCTCCGGTTCCGGTGGTTCCGATGGCCGTAAATCCGGCACTCTGACCAACGAGAATTGTAGGATTGGCAGGCGTAATGGTGAGGGTTACGAAATCAGTGGTCGAGGCCTTGGGTGGTGCAGTCACGATGAAATTGGAAGCGTTGCTGATCACGTCGCCGTGGAATCCCGGCGCACTCGCGGTGATCTGCGTGTTTCCGATTGCCCCGCCCGTAACCGTAGCAACTCCGTTGGCATCGACAGTGACCAACTCCGGTGTATAGGAGAGCCAGGTGACCTGGCCGGTCAAATCCCTTGTAACCGCCGTATGGCCAGGACGGGTGTAATAGCCCGTGGCCGTCAGCTGCGTCTGCCCTTGCTGATTTGTCGGCGCCGGAACTCCGGACGCCGTGAGGACCAACGTCGTTGTGTACGTAGCGGGACTGACTGTGATGGAAGTCAACGCAGGCGTCACGCTGCAGCTGGTAATTGGCAACACCATACCGACAAGCAGCAAGGCACCCAACAATGAACGATCACGCATAAAGTTCTCCTGGCGTTTCCGCCGGCCAGCCCGGAATGACCCAGGTCCTGGCCTTATTACGACGTTAGTCAGCACCGGTCAGATGACGCCATCTGCATCCGGTCTGTTTCTCATCAACGATCCTTTGAACTGCTTTTCCGCGCCCGGAGCCTGCGGTGCAATTCCGCGCCGAATCTTAGTCTTAGCTGGCCGGTCATGCATATATTCGCAGCTTCCCCGGCCGACACAATCCGGTAATTTCCTCTTGTGAGGTGGCGTAATAATACGGCATGTCAATCCGCTGAATCAATAGCTATTTTGAGTCATCCAGCCCAAACATGTTACTCTCGTGCAAAACCTTAAGTATGGTCCTCAGCAGGTTACACCGGGCCTTAGAATCGGCTATATCACTGCAGGAACCAATGGTCATTTTTGCACTTGCCGGCGGCTGCCAACCGCCCTTTTTTGCTCCTGCCGCCGCCAACCGCTACACTTCTCCTCAGCATGGCCATCGCACGCGACAACTCTCCCGATCGGCTGGTAAGCGCCTCGCGCGCTGAAGAAGAGCAGGGTTTTGAGCTCAAACTGCGCCCCCGTTGGCTGCGCGAGTTCATTGGCCAGTCCAAGGCGAAGGAACAGCTGGCTATCGCCCTTGAGGCCGCAAAGTCGCGCGGCGAGGCGCTCGATCATGTGTTGCTCTTCGGGCCGCCGGGACTGGGCAAGACCACGCTTGCCACCATCATCGCCAACGAGCTCGATGTCGGCTTTCAGCAGACCTCGGGTCCGGCCTTGCAGATACAGGGTGATTTGACCGCTATCCTCACCAATCTACGCGAGCGCCAGGTGCTGTTTCTCGACGAGATCCATCGCATGCAGCCGGTGCTCGAAGAGAAGCTCTATACGGCGCTTGAAGATTACAAGCTGGATATCATCATCGGGCAGGGGCCGGCGGCGCGCACGCATGTGATGGAGTTACGGCCGTTTACCTTCATCGGCGCCACCACGCGTCCCGGCCTGCTAAGTTCGCCGTTGCGCTCGCGCTTCGGCATCCTGCTGCGCCTGGAGTTTTATACCGAGGAGGAGTTGCGCGTGATTGTCGAGCGCTCCGCTGAAGTGATGCAGGTGCCCATCGACGCCGACGGCGCGGCAGAGATTGCGCTGCGCTCCCGCGGAACTCCGCGCATTGCCAACCGGCTGCTGCGCCGCGTACGCGACTATGCGCAGGTGCGCGGCTCCGGCACCATCGATCGCCCCACCGCCAACTCCGCCCTGACCATGCTGGAAGTGGATGCACACGGCTTTGATGAAATCGACCGCCGGCTGCTGCTCACCATCATGCAGAAATACGATGGCGGCCCGGTGGGCCTAGGCACTCTGGCAGCCACGCTGGCCGAGGAGGAAGACGCACTCGAAGAAGTCTACGAGCCATTCCTCATTCAGATCGGGTTCCTCGATCGGACTCCGCGCGGACGAGTTGCCACGCGCCTGGCTTATGAGCACTTTGGCCTGACTATGCCGGGGCGTCAGACGCCGCTGTTCTGAAACGACAGCGATGCGGACGTGAATAGCCTGGCCAGCGAAGTTAGCGGAGTTAGTGAACCCAGGAGGAATAAGCATTGGCACTTACTGAATCCACCATGCTCGAGTTAGGCACTACGGCGCCGGACTTTGCGCTGCAAGACGTAGTTACCGGCAGGATCGTACGTCGCGATGATTATCACGGGCAGAAAGCACTTCTGGTGATGTTCATCTGCACTCATTGCCCCTATGTGAAGCACGTCGAGATGGGCCTGGCCGCACTGGGTATCGACTACTACGGTGAGCCAATCGGCATGGTTGCTATCAGCAGTAACGATGCCAAAAACTTTCCTGAAGACAGCCCCGCGGGACTCAAGCGCCAGGCGGAAACCGTCGACTTCCGCTTTCCATACCTTTATGACGAGACGCAGGCAGTGGCACGCGCTTACAAGGCCGCCTGCACGCCGGATATCTTTCTCTTCGACGCGGATTTCAAGCTCGTCTATCGCGGCGAGTTTGATCGCAGCCGGCCTGGCAACGGCATTCCGGTCACCGGCGAGGACCTGCGCGCCGCCATCGATGCAGTGCTGAAAGGCAAGCCGCCGCTGGCCGATCAGCGGCCGTCCATCGGCTGCAACATTAAATGGAAGGCGCCAGCCAAGCTATAACGTCAGTGTCTTCAGGTAGGCGCGAAACTGCGGACCAAGATCCGGCCGCTTGAGGGCAAACTCCACCGTGGCCTGCAGCATGCCAAACTTGTCGCCCGCATCGTAGCGCTTGCCCTCGAATGTGTAGCCGAAAACCTTCTGCTCCTTCAGCAAGGCCTTGATGCCATCGGTAAGTTGAATCTCGCCGCCCGCGCCGGGCGTTGTCTTCTCCAATAATTCGAAGACCCGCGGCGTGAGCACGTAGCGCCCAATGATGGCCTGCTTCGACGGCGCATCTTCAAACTTCGGCTTCTCCACCATGCCCGTGCAGTTGTAGATGCGCGGGTTTGCGGGGTCCTGCGATCCGGCCAGCACGCCATAGGCTGAGATAGCCGGTCCCTCCATCGTCTGCGTGGCCAGCACCGATCCGCCGCGCTCATTGAAGACATCGATCATCTGCTTCAGACAGGGAACCTTGGCGTCGATTACATCGTCGGGCAGGATGACGGCGAAGGGCTCATTGCCCACCAGATCCTTGGCGCACAATACAGCGTGGCCCAGCCCCAGCGGCTCTTTTTGGCGCACATAGCTGATGCGCGCCAACGAGGCCACTCCGCGCGAAACTGCCAGCAGTTCATTCTTGCCGCGGCGCTCGAGAGTCGCATCCAGTTCAAAGCTCAGGTCGAAGTGGTCCTCCATCGCGCCTTTGCCGCGGCCCGTGATGATGATGATGTGCTCGATGCCCGACGCAATGGCTTCTTCAACGCCGTACTGGATGATGGGCTTGTCAACCAGCGCCAGCATTTCCTTGGGAATGACTTTCGTGGCCGGCAGGAACCGCGTGCCAAGGCCGCCCGCAGGGAAAACCGCTTTACGCACACGCTCGCTCATTCAAGCTCCAGGTATTCAGTTTGGCCGCATTCGCGCATGCGGTTTCGTGCATCTTCAGGTCATCGCAAAAATTCGCGCCCGCGGCAATCCAATGCGTCGAGCGAGTCAGGCGGATGCGTTCCATTTCAAAGCGTCGGCGAGTCGTCTCCCAGCAGCGCCTCGCGCACAATCTTGATGGGCGGAAATCCCTGGCGCAAAAAATCATTGTGAAATTTCTCCAGCGAGAAGGCCGCGCCTTCCTTCTTCTTCAGGTCCTCGCGCAGCTTCATGATTTCAAGCTTGCCCAGCGTGTAGTAAAGATAGGTGGGATCGCCCGCGCCGCGCTTGGTCTCGACAATCGCCGTCTCCTTCCCTTGATAGCCCTCTTTCTGGAAGAAGTCGACGGCCTGGTCATAGCTCATCTTGCCGGTGTTCATTTCGATGCCGACAATAAAGCGCGCGTTGCGCAGCAGCGCATCCTGCAACTGGCCCAGACGCAGCATCTTCGATTCGCGCTCGTCCTTTGCTCCCTGGCCCGGCTGGCCATAACCCTCGTCGAGCATCATCTGCTCGCAGTAGTGGGCCCAGCCTTCCACGTCGGTGTTGGCGCCGAGCAGCTTGCGCACGCGGCTCGGGGCCTGCGGCAGCCAAAGGAACTGGATGTAATGGCCCGGATACGCCTCATGCACCGAGGTGGAAATAATTGTGCCCACGTTGAACGAGTGCATATAGCTCTCCACCTCCGCGGGCGTCATCGACGGGTCAGGCAGCGTGACGTTGAAATACGCCTCGGTCGAGTGCGTCTCAAACGGCCCCGGCGTGTCCATGGATGCAAAGGTCGTTGCGCGCATGAAGGGCGGCGTCTCCTCCATTGTGGGCCGCACATCGGAGGGAATGGTCACGATGTGGTGGGAGCGGATGAAAGCCACCAGCCCGTCAAACGTGGCGCGGAACGTGGCCAGCAGTTGATCGGGCGCGGGATGATCCTCTCCCAGTTCTTCCAGCACGGCGCGCGGATCCTTGTTTGGCTCCAGTTCCTTTGCAATCTGGTTGAAGTGCGCCTGATTTTTGCGCAGATCGGCCCAGCCGATTTCAAGCAGCCTGTCCAGCGGGATGTCGACCATCTCGTCGTATTCCAGCTTCTTTGAAAAGGTATCTGCGCCGATGCGAAAGTCGCCATTGGACTTTGCCAGCAGGTCTGTCTTCAACCAGTCGAGATAGCTCTTCAGCGCCGCAATCACAGCGGCATTGGTCTGCGCGAACTCCGCTTTCAGCGCCGGGTCCTGGGCGTCGGCAAATGCCATGGGCACGTCGTGCTCAAAAAGGCTGATATTCCCCGGCATCTGCTCAATGGCGATTTCGGTGTAAATCTTTGGCGGGTCTTTCAGATTTGCGCGCGCTTCGGTGAAAAGGGCCGGCATCTGCTTCTCGCGCGCAACCAGCGAGCGCAGGCGTTCGTCGGGCGGCGCAAACTTGCGCTCGATCAGCACAAAGGCCGCATTGGCCGCCGTGCTGGAGTAGGAATCAGGATCCTTCTCCCACGGGCGAATGGTCTGAAGCGTCAACAGCCACGACTTGATGCTGCCCAGCACCATCTCGCGGTCGCCGCGCTTTATCTGGTCGAGCGAAGCAGCGGGAATCGCCGCGACGCGCTTCTCCATTGCGTTGAGCGCCGCAACCTGGGCGTCGATGCTGGTGCGCGAATAGTCCTCCAGTTGGGCATCATATTGGTGATAGCCAACCGCCGTGCCCTGCGAAGGCTGAAAGGGAAAATACACCTGATCGAAATACTCGTCGGAGACAGCCTGGAATCGCTCATTCCAGTTCTCCGTGCCGGCGCGGGCCGTCAATGCGGATCCCATGCATACTCCAAGCGCAAGCAGCGCAAAATGCTTTCTCACGTTTCCTCTCAACGCCAGAAACGGACTCTCATGCTCCGACTGGCTCCGGAGCAAGTTTGGCTAGCACTTCGTGAATCTCGAGCAGAACCTCGTCGGGCCGTGTGGCAGCCAAAGGATACTTGAGAACCCCCTGTGGCGTGAACTGCGCGCCGCGCTTGGCATTGCGCGCCACCAGGCGCATCAGTTGCTGCGGATCAACCTGGGCCTTCTCAGTGAATCGAATCTGCAACTCGGCGCGCTTGCGGTCGATCTGTGCAATACCCATGCGCTCGCACTCAAGGCGCAACGCGGCCGCTTCAAGCAGGTAGACGGTTGTATCGGGCAGCGCGCCGTAGCGGTCTTCCATCTCCGCGCGCAGGTCGGCCAGCTCCTTTTCGCTGACTGCGCCGGCAATCTTCTTGTACAGGCGCAGGCGCTGATTCTCCTCCGGCACATAGCTCTCGTCGATGCGCAGTGCGATGGCAAGATTGAGCTGCGTGGCAGGACGATCCTCGGCGCTTTCGCCCTTCAATTCCTTCACCGCGGCCTCCAGCATGGAGGTGTAAAGCTCGAAGCCCACCGCCTCGATGTGGCCGCTCTGCTCACCGCCGAGCATGTTGCCGGCTCCGCGCAGTTCCAGATCCAACGCGGCAATCTTGAAGCCCGCGCCCAGGTCGCTGAACTCCTTCAGTGCAGCCAGACGCCGCCGCGCAATCGGCGTCAGCTCCTGCTCCGGAGGAATGAGTAAATACGCATAGGCGCGGCGATTGGAGCGCCCCACGCGCCCGCGCAGCTGGTAGAGCTCGCTGAGTCCATGGCGGTCGGCACGGTTGATGAGGATGGTGTTGGCCAGCGGAATGTCGAGGCCATTCTCGATAATCGTCGTTGCCACCAACACGTCGAACTCGTGGCGCATGAAGGCCAGCATCACCTTCTCCAGATCGTTCTCGCCCATCTGCCCGTGCCCCACGGCAACGCGCGCTGCGGGCACCAGTTCCTGAATGCGCGCGGCAATCTCGTAGATGGATTCCACGCGGTTGTGCACGAAGTAGACCTGGCCGCCGCGTTCCAGCTCGACCTCAACCGCGGAGCGAATAATCTTCTCGTCGAATTTCGCCACCACGGTTTGAATCGCCATGCGATCTTTGGGCGGCGTTTCAATCACGCTCATGTCGCGCAACCCAACCAGCGACATGTGCAGGGTGCGCGGAATCGGCGTGGCGCTCATGGCCAGCACATCGATTTCCTTGCGCAACTGCTTTAGCCGCTCCTTGTGGCGCACGCCGAAGCGCTGCTCTTCATCCACCACCAGCAGGCCCAGGTCCTGGAACTTGATGTCTTTTGAAAGCAGGCGATGCGTGCCGATAAGAATGTCCACCTTGCCTGTTTCCACGCGCTCCACAATCACCTTCTGTTCCTTCTGCGTGCGAAAGCGCGAGATCATTTCAATGTTGATGGGGAACTGCGCAAAGCGATGCTTGAAGGTTTCAAAATGCTGAAAGCTGAGCACCGTGGTGGGCGTCAGCACTGCCACCTGCTTGCCGTCCTGCACGGCTTTGAACGCGGCGCGCATCGCCACTTCCGTTTTGCCGTAGCCCACATCGCCGCACAACAGGCGATCCATCGGCGTGGTCGATTCCATGTCCTGCTTGATCGCGCGCGATGGCGGTGATCTGGTCGTCTGTCTCGCGATAGTCGAACGAGTCTTCAAACTCGCGCTGAAACTCATTGTCCTTTGAGAAAGCCGTGCCCTGCGCGGTGTGCCGCTGGGCGTAGAGCACCAGCAACTCGCCGGCCATATCCTGCATGGCCTTGCGCACGCGCGCCTTGGTCTTGGTCCACTGCTGCGATCCCAGTTTGTTCAGCACCGGCGCGGGCCCCGCATCGGTGGAGCGGTATTTCTGAATCAGGTCAAGGCGCGTGAGCGGGACATACAGCTTGGCCTGCTCGGCGAATTCGAGAATCATGAATTCAATCGCGAGACCATCTTGCACAATCTCTTTCAGGCCCTGGTATTGCGCGATGCCGTGCTCCACGTGGACCACATAATCGCCAATGGCCAGGTCGCGGAAATCGGAAACGAACGCCGCCGTCTTCGATCGCTTGGGCTCTGGCCGCGCCATGATGTCGGCTTCGTCAGAGAGGTCGTTGGCGCCGAAGACAATCAGGTTCGACTCAGGAAAGCTGACTCCCGTGGCCAACTGGGTGCGCACGATGACGGGCACACTCAACTCGCCGGCCAGGTAGCTCGCCTCATCAAACATGGTTTCGCCGCCGGGATGCGCCGGCCTGCTGCCGAGCCGATAAGGAATCTGATATTCGCGCAGCACCGTGGCCATGCGCTCCACATCGCCCTGCGTGGGCGCGGCCAGCACGATCCGCTGATCCGCGGCGATCAGGTTGCGCAATTGTTCAGTCAGCGCGGGGATCGATCCGTGAAAACGCAGGGTGGGCCGCGATGGAAGCTCGATCTCGCCCAGCGTGTTGTCTTCGTCCAGCACGTCCACCGCGCCCAGTTGATCCAGATCCAGGCCGGGATGCGACTCCAGCAAGCCCTGCAGCACCTCGGGACGCAGATAAATATCTTCAGGCCGAATCAGCGACCCGATTCCCGAGCGCTCGTGGCGCTGTTCCACCTTGCTCCACCAGCGGTCAATCTGGTTGCGCACCATGGCCGGCTCATCGACGAAGAGCACTGACCGTGGCAGAAGTTTCAGCAGGTGGCTCTCCGCACCGGCAACGCAACTGAAAAACTCCCAGCCGGGAAACACACTGACCCCGCCCGCGGCGGCCGCCTCGACGGACCTCTCGTCCTCTTCGCCCGCGCCTTCCACCGCAACGCGTTGGCGGCTCAGGCGCGCATGCACGGCGGCCAGCAGGTGCTCGGTCACCGGCGTCTCGGTCAGCGGCGAAAGCTCCGTCTCGTCCAGGCCCGATTGCGAGCGCTGCGTCTCCGGATCGAACCTGCGAATGGTTTCAATCTCGTCGCCGAAGAATTCAATACGCACAGGGCGGTCGGCCTCCGGCGAATACACATCGAGAATGCCGCCGCGCCGCGTGAACTGCCCCGGCATCTCCACCAGGTCCATCTGCGTGTAACCCACGCTGGCCAGGTGCGCGGTCAGCACTTCCACGTCGACCTCTTCGCCGCGGCGCAGCGTCACAGCCAGGCTGGCGTAGTAGTCGCGGTCGAAGAGCTTGAGGGCCGCTGCCTCGGCGGGCGCAATCAGAATGGAAACTGCGCCGGTGGCCAGCTTCCAGAGGGCTGCAGCGCGCTGCTCCTGCACGTCGGGATGGGGCGAGAGATTCTCAAACGGCAGCACATCGTGCGCAGGCAGCCGCACCACGCGCGCCGGATCGATGGCGCCGGTCAGTTCGCATCCGGCGCGCAGTGTGGGCTCCAGTGCCTCGGCCGCCTTGTTGTCGGCCACCACCACGATGACTGGATGTTTGGCGGCTCGCGCCAGCAGCGGCAGGTAGAGCGAACGCGCCGTCGCGGTGAGTCCAGACACACGCCGACGCCCCGTACCCAGGCTGAGGTGCCTGCGTACGCGCTCAAATGCCGAGGAGTGCTCCAGCTCCGCAAAGACTTCGCGGACAAACGGGAGGATCATGCAGATACCAGTTTAGCAGCGGGGACTATGCGCGGGCTGTGCTGATCGATACAGACTTGGTTTCGTAGAGCGTGTTTCAAAAATGGCCGGGAGAATTGGCTCGAAATCCCCACGGGCTTTCTCCAAAAAGTGGCTAAAGCGCCCTTCTCGCGCAAGAACTCTTCATCTTGCCTAAAAAGTCGGGGGCTTGCAGAAAAGCAACGAGTCGAGCCCGAGACCGTGTGCGTCCGGGCCCGCAGACCGCTGGATTTGTGCACGCGGAAACGTTGCTGAAAACAGTAACTACCAAAAGGCGGTAATACGCCGAAAATTAGCACAGCGCCAAGCAAAGAATGCAATTCGCACCAATATACGAGGATTGTTCGGAGGCATCGTCCCTGCTTGTCGAACGTACATTGATTTCAAAGTCCTCATCCAGCAGTAATCCCTCTCGCCGCAAGGCCGTCACCGCCATTCTGCTTGTCTCCCTTACGCCATCGCTCGAACCAAAGAAGGACCGCCGAAGTAACCGCCATTCCAATAAACCATGCACAGCCCAACAAGAAGATACGAAGTGTCGGCGTTCGACTTGATAGACGGTAGCGCGCGAAAATAATGAGGTTGTAAGAGGCAAAGAGTATGCAAGAAATCATTAAGACGACTTTGGCGCTTTTCTTGGGCAGAACAAGGATGAACAGCGTTGCCAGCGAAACTCCACCAAACAAATCTCGCGCGAAGCAAAGAGCTGTATCAGCAGGCGAATACAGCAGAATCCCATTGTAGAGATACCTGAAAAGGTCCAACCCGCCGTGCGCCAGCACGAAGGATCCAGCGAGACACGTCGTTAAGCGCGCCCCATTTTGGACCCGCTGTCCGCGCGGAAGAGAACCAGCCAAGAGCAATAATCCCCCGACAAAATTCACGATGAGAAAAACCTTGTTCCACTCATTCAGGTTCTGCCGCCTCGGCTCCAAGGTGCGCCAAGCATTCTCATTACCCTGATCGGCGGCTCGATGGAACAGGCGGTTGGCTTCAGCTCGGTCCTGCGCGACACCTTGTCCGTAGTAGAGCATGTACCCGAGGTCGTATTGGGCATCCGCAATACCATGATCGGCAGCCTTCCGGTACCAACCAGCCGCAATCGCGCGATCCTGCTGCACACCTTGACCGTAGTAATACGACGAACCAAGCGCGGATTCGAGCTCTCGCATCGCCCTGGTCTGCAGCCTTCCGGTACCAATGGACGGCCTCGGTCGGGTCTTTCGGGACTCCTTGCCCAAACCAATACATATAGCCGAGGATGTATTGCGCCTTGGCGTCGCCCTTGCAGCTGCATTACGAGCCCAACTTGCAGCTTGGGAATAGTCCTTTGCCACGCCCAAACCGCGGAAGTACAGTGACCAAGTTCAGCTTCTGCCGCAGTGTCGCCCCGCTCGGCTTTAGCCGGACCAGCTTCGCGTCTCGGCAAGTCCCCGCTCCTTCTCCATCCTCAAAGTTAGATATAAAGCGAACGCTCACCACATATCAGTACCGCGCCGACAAAGAGTATCTTCGCGTTCCAATGAAGTTTCATGTTCCAACTTTCAAACAGAAATCCGGCACCTGTGATTCTAGTGCCACGATCTGGTTACTACCTGCGGACGTGATGGATAGAGGTGCGAGTCTGCACCCAGGTTCTGCTGTCTCTCGGGTACTTGTCGTGTGGTGGTCGATCCGGGGTCACTCCGAAAGGCAACCGCAGATCTTTCGACTTCGCTGCGCTCCGCTCAAACTCGGCGTTCTTAGCCAAAGTCGCTTCCCAAGGGTTAAAACCCCATGTTTTTATAGCCCTTTTCGGTACGACTGATGTCCTGCCCTTTAACAAGGCTGATTTTTGAATACGCTTTATAAGTGCCGGTGGCGATCCCTTCAGACATGGCATTCAGGAGCGTCGGCGTCCTTACCCGCTTCGAGTTTGGCCAGCCAAGCATCTGCCTCCTCGGCGGTCGCATACAGGCCCGTCGCCCTGTAGTGAGTCCATACAGCAAGCGCGGCCTGCCTAAATTGGACGCCTTCGTTCAGGTCTCTCGCCTTCTGATTCATCCACCGCCGCTTCTGTCCCGTCACGACACCTTGCGGTTCACTCGTCGCCGACGGCCTTGGCAAACGCATAGAAAAAGTCCAGCGACTTCCAATACGAATCCACCGGCAGCCGCTCGTCCTGTCCGTGGGCGCGGACGTCGTCGAGTTCCAGGGCAATCGCCGAGTAGCCGTAGCAGGGGATGCCGGCCTGCGCGAAGTAAATCGAGTCGCTGGCGCCGTCTTCCATCTCCGGCGTGACCGGCGTGCCCGGCCAAATCTGCTGCGTGATGCGCGTCAGCGGGTCAAACACCGCCGGTATGGGCGGCGGCGGCGTCATGGCATTGCGTTCCGGCGCAGTGTCAGAGACCACTCCGCCATCGGAGACATACTTCACGCTCAGCTTGGGATCATCGAACAGGGCGATCAGCTGCTGCCGAATCGACTCCGGCGAGTGGCCCGGAAAGATGCGGCAGTTTACATTGGCCTGCGCCGTCTGCGGCAGGGCGTTGTTGGCGTGTCCGGCGCTGAGGCGCGTGGCTACGCAGGTGGTGCGGAAGTTGGAGTTGAAGCTGGGCTCGGCGCTCAACCGCGCGGCGGCGGCCATGTCGGGCGGCGTCGACAGAATGGCGCGCATGTCGTCCGCAGTCTGACCCGTCTCCTGACCAGCCAGGTTCTTGAAGTACGTGCGCGTCACCTCGTTCAATTCAAATGGAAACGAATAAGCTGCCAGCTTGTTGAGCGCGGCCATCAGTTCATAGATGGCGTTGTCGGGCCGGGGCAGCGAGCTGTGCCCGCCGCGATTCACCGCCGTGACCTGGAAATCGGAATAGACTTTTTCGGTTGCTTCTACGTCGGCCACCACGGCCCGCCCGTGGTCCAACTCCACGCCACCTGCGTCGGGATTGATGACGAACGCCGCATCGACCAGGTCGCGGTGCGCGCGCACAAGCCAGTTGGCGCCGTTGAATTTGCCGCCTTCCTCATCGGCGGTCAGGGCCAGTATCAGATCGCGATGCGGCTTGTAGCCTTCGCGATGCAGGCGCAGAAACGTGGCCACCAGCGCGGCATCGGAGTTCTTCATGTCCTGCGTGCCGCGGCCGTAATAATAGCCGTCCTTCTCCACAAACTCGAAGGGATCCGTATGCCAATCCGAGCGCAGGGCCTGCACCACGTCGATGTGGCAAAGGAAGAGCACCGGCTTCTCCGTCGGCTTGCCGTCGGCGCGATAGCGGACGACGAGATTCATCTTGCGCGCATCGGGCCCCAGCAGCTGCACGTCTTCAGGCGAAAACCCGGCGTCGAGAAAGCGCTTCTGCATCGCTGTGGTGGCGGTGGTCACATTGCCCTGGGGCGTATCGGTGGTGTTGATTTCGATCAGCTGCTTGAAGATCGCGTGCGCCTCGGCGCGGTCGGACTCCGATGCGGCCGGCAGAGCGCTCTGCGCAACGGCGGTCACTCCCAGGCAAGCGGTGAGGGCAAATGTGCAGGTCAGGGCAAGAAAGTGGAAGCGGTGCATGAGCGCATTTTACGGTGCGGTGCGCCGCTGCGAGGAAACAAATAGCGCGGGCAGGTTTACACTCCATGCCAAATCGATTTATTGTTGTCCCGCCGAACGATTTGAGGTGCATCATGCATTCCAGGCTTCTCGCCGCCGCTTTTCTTGCTTCTTTCGCCGTTGCAGCCACGGCCCAGTCCGCTCCGCCCAGACCGAAGATCACGGGCATTTCGCATCTTGCCGTTTACACGTCTGACCCCGCGGCCACTGAGCACTACTACCACGACGTGCTGGGCGCGGCCAAATGGACGGACCCCGAGAATCCTGCGGGCGTGCGTTATGCCCTGAGCGCCACGCAGTATATCGAGGTGCTGCCCCTGCCGCCGGACGCGGGCATCAGGCGCATGGACCACACCGCGTGGAACGTGAGCAACGCCGAAGAGATGCGCAAATATTTGGCAGCCAAGGGATGGAAAACGCCGGCAAAGGTGATGAAGGGTTCCGACGGCAGCCGATGGTTTGCGGTGCTCGACCCTGAAGGCAACAAGGTGGAGTTTGTTGAGCCGCCGGCCATGGCCAAGACTCCCGACGCGCCCAACGCCATCGGCCACCGCATCATTCACGTTGGATTCCTGGTGCACAGCCGCGAAAAGGAAGATACGTTTTACCGCGACCTGCTTGGCTTCAAGCCCTACTGGTTCGGCGGCATGGTGCCGGGCAAGCTCGACTGGGTCAGCCAGCAGGTTCCCGACGGCCACGACTGGCTGGAGTACATGCTGACCAGCGGCCCCTCGGGCTCCGGCATTCCGGCCGACATTTCGCAGCATCAACTTGGCGTGCTCGACCACTTCTCCATCGGCGAAGTTTCAGTGGATGCGGCCTTCAAAACTCTCAAAGAGTCAAATCGACTTGTCGGCGTCGACGCTCAGCAACACACCCAGATGGGCAAGGACGGCAAAGGCCAGTTCAACCTCTTCGACCCCGACGGCGTTCGAACCGAGCTGATGAATTTTCATGCGACAGAGAAGCCATGCTGCTCGCCGTTCACCGCCGCAGAGCCGTCAGAGTAAGCCAGCCAAAAATCCGCGACAAGTCCGTTGGCCTGAAGTCCAATGTTCAGAGGTTGTGAAATGGCTCTTGCGCTTCCCTCATCGCGCCTTTTCCCTGCCCGCGCTCTAAGTAAATCACGCGCGCTCGCCCTCTGCGGCTTGCTTCTGCTTGCGGCTGTCTCGGGCTCCGGTGGCGGCGCCGCGACCTCCCCTGTCCAAACGCCCTTCGCACCACAAACCCTGCGTGAAGCTGCGCAAGTGCACCATCTGCTCATGGGCGCAGCCGTCGATTCACGCTCTCTTTCTGAGCCGCTCTACGCCGCTACACTTGCAACCGAGTACTCCGAGCTGGAGCCGGACAACCAGATGAAGTTCGGCCCTATCCACCCGCAGCCTGGGAGCTACAACTATGCCGGCGCCGACGCGCTGGTGGCCTTTGCCGAGGCCCACCAGATGAAGGTGCGCGGACACAACCTGGTGTGGCATGAGGAAGTGCCTCGATGGATCACCTCTCCGGCCGTTCCGTGGACGCCCGCGACGCTCAACAAGGTGCTCCACGATCACATTGCCAACGTGGTCTCCCACTACAAGGGCAAGGTATACGCGTGGGACGTGGTCAACGAGCCGTTCAACGGCGACGGCACGATGCGCAGCACCGTCTGGTACAACCAGCCGGGCATTGGCTTTGCCGGCCAGGGCACAAAGACCATCGAGCAGGCGCTTGAATGGGCGCACGCCGCCGACCCCGCCGCAAAGCTCTTCGTGAATGAATATGGCGCGGAGGTCATGAACAAAAAATCCGACGCCGTGTATGCCATGGCGAAAGACTTCGTAAAGCGCGGAGTCCCGCTGGCCGGAATCGGTCTCCAGCTACACGTCGCGCCCGACTTCGATCAGCCCGATAATCTTGAATCGCTGCGCAGAAACATTCAGCGGCTTGGCGCGCTCGGCCTTGAAGTGCAATTCACCGAAGTGGATGTGCGGCTGACAAATCAGAGCGCCTGGAGCCTCTCCGTGCAGGCTCAGACTTACAAGGACCTCCTCGCCGTCTGCCTTCATCAACCCGCCTGCACGCTCTTCCAAACCTGGGGATTCACGGATAAGCACTCGTGGATTCCAGCGTTTTATCACGGCTACGGCTGGGCATTGCCCTTCGACCGCAATTATAAGAAAAAGCCTGCATACTACGCGATGCTGAAGACGCTCAAATCGCGCGCTGACAGCCAGGACCGGCTCCGCGCCACGCGTTAAAATTCAACTATGCCTGCCGCTTCGTCTGCTGAAATCATGGCCAAATACGAGCCCGTCATCGGACTCGAGGTCCACGTGCAGTTGCTCACCGCAACCAAGGCCTTCTGCGGCTGCGCCAATCACTTCGGCTCCGAGCCCAACACCAACATCTGCCCCGTATGCCTGGGATTGCCGGGCGCCCTGCCGGTGCTAAACGAAAAGGCAGTGGAGTTTGCCACTCTCGCCGCCCTCGCCCTGCACTGCGAGGTGAACGAGCGCTCCATCTTCGCGCGCAAGAATTACTTCTATCCCGACCTGCCCAAGGGCTATCAGATCTCGCAGTTCGACAAACCCATCGCCGAGCATGGATGGATTGACGTACCTGCGGCGGACGGCAGCATGAAGCGCATCGGCATTACGCGCCTGCACATGGAAGAGGATGCGGGCAAGAGCCTCCACGATGGCTTTGCCGACTCTGCCACGCGCACCTACCTCGACCTGAACCGCTGCGGCACGCCGCTTATCGAGATCGTCAGCGAGCCCGACATCCGCACCCCCGACGAGGCCTTCGAATATCTCACGCGGCTCAAGGAGATTCTGCTTTACACCGCCGTCTCCGACTGCAACATGGAAGAGGGCTCGCTGCGGTGCGATGCCAATGTCAGCGTCCGCCTCAGAGGCGCTCCCAAATTCGGCACCAAGGCAGAAGTAAAAAATGTAAACAGCTTCCGCTTCATTCGCGCCGCGCTGGAATACGAGATCGAGCGCCAGATCGAAGTCATCGAGTCCGGCGGGCATGTCGTGCAGGAAACTCGCCTGTGGAATTCCAACGAAGGCCGCACCTACTCGATGCGCTCAAAAGAGCAGGCGCATGATTATCGCTATTTCCCCGAGCCGGATCTGCCGCCGCTGGTGCTGACCCCGGAATTCATTGCGCGAAAAAGCGAGCTGAGCTTCCGGAGCTGCCGGAGGCGCGGCGCGCGCGCATGATTGCCGAGTACGAGCTGAACTCGCGGGATGCGCACGCGCTGACCGCATCGCGCGAGTTTGCCGACCGCTTTGAGGCCGCCGCCCGCAGCGCGAAGAGCCCACGCCGCGTGGCCAATCTGCTGCTGAGCGAGCTGGGCGGACGCCTCAAGGCGCTGGGCCTGGAGCAGGAGCAGTCTCCCGTCTCAATGGCAGGGGTGGTGCTGGCGGCTGACCTGCTCGACGAGGGCAAGATCAGCTCCAAACAGCTTAAGCAATTATTTGACGTTTCTTTCGAGAAGGGCGAGGACTTCGCTGCCGTCTATGAGCGGGAGAAGCCGGAGCAGCTCACCGACTCCTCGGCCATCGAGGCCATGATCGACGAGGTCATCGCTGCAAATCCCAGGCAGGTTGAGCAGTATCGCGCCGGCAAGAAGACAGTGGCGGGATTCTTTGTGGGGCAGGTCATGAAGGCGTCGAAGGGGCAGGCCAACCCGGCACTGCTCAACGAACTGGTGACTAGGAAACTAGAGGGTTAGACCGGCCGCAGCAGGATGTGCAAGCCGCAGGCCGCGCCTTTCCGCCTACTTCATCTTCAGCTCGGTCTCAAAATCCTTGCGCGCATCCCAGGAGCTCACCGTCTTGGTGGCAGTCTTTTTGCCGCCCTTTTCTGCCCACAGGTCGTAGTCTTCCGACATGTTGACCTGGGCAAAGTAGAACCGGCCCTTGGAGGAAGAGGTGTAACTGCGGATTGCCTTTGTCTTCAGGTTCTTCAGAAAGACCGTGGCGCCGGAAACGGGGGCAGAATTGCCGTCGATCACGTCACCCGACACCGTGCGCTGTCCGATATTCTGCGCCTGGGCCATGGGAGCCAGCAACGTGCCGTCATGCGGCGCTGACGGAACCAGACCGGCCGCAAGCACCACAAAAGCTGTTCCGGCAATCCAGCGTGCGCGGATTTTCCTCACTCTTCCTCCTCATCTTCAACCAGCTCGTCATCTTCATCATCGGGATCCTCGCCCACCCGCGTCAACTCCAGCGGATCGACGCCTACGATCTCGTATTCCGTTCCACACTCGTCGCAAATGACGACATCGCCCTCTTCCACTTCGTCCATTTCGATGTCCAGTTCATTCTCGCATTCCGCACAGTTGGTCATGTCAGCCTCCTCTCTCAAGGCATTCCGTGTTGTAGGATGACGGTACCTCGCGGTACGACTCCGCTAGTTTTAGAGAGTACCCTGCCAAAGGTCAAGGGGGGATGTCACACCCTTGGTGCGAAACTCCCCGCAGCGGAGAAAAAGCAATGAGAATCAACACGGCAATCCTGCTATGTGGGCTGGCATTGGCGACAGTTCCCTGCTCTGCGCAGCCCGACTACCGGCTCCACGCGGCCCCCGTGCAACCGGCGCCCCAGGACCCGGCCATCGCTCGCGCGCTCAAAACCATTCAGCCCGCTCACATAGAACAGACGATTAAGACGCTGGTTGGTTTTGGCACCCGCAGCACACTTTCAAGTATGGAGACCGGCCTGCCTCCCGGCCAGGGCATCCGCGCCGCGGCAGACTGGATCGCCGACCAGTTCGAGCAGCTCTCCCGCCAATGCGGCGAATGCCTCGAAGTACATCGCGACGTCTTCGTCGCCGACCCGGCCAGCAGCGCGGGACAGTGGTCCGGCCGAATTCCCAAGCCGACACAAATCACCAATATCTACGCCATCCTGCGCGGAACTGACCCGGCCCAGGCCGGCCGCATGGTCCTCGTCACCGGCCACTACGACTCGCGCAACACCAATATCCTCGACGGGCGCGGCGCCGCTCCGGGAGCCAACGATGACGCCTCGGGCGTGGCTGTCTCACTGGAGTGCGCCCGCGCCCTCAGCAAGCTGCATTTTCCCGCGACCATCGTTTTCGTGGCCGTGGCAGGCGAGGAGCAGGGCCTGGTCGGCTCAGCCCACCTGGCCAAACTGGCGCGCGAGCAAGGCTGGCAGCTTGAGGCTGTGCTGAACAACGACATCGTGGGCGGCAACACCACTCCCGGTGACACGCTGCAGCTCAAAGACAGGGTGCGCGTATTCTCCGAAGGCGTCCCTGTAACGGCGACACCAGAAGAGGAGCGGCGCATCCGCGCTCTGGGCAAGGAGAGCGACTCGCCCAGCCGGGAACTGGCCCGCGCCATCGCCGACACCGGCCGCACCTACTTCCCCGCGACCGGACCAGCCTCCCGCTTCAGCGCGTTTCTTGTCGACAGGCCCGACCGCTACCTGCGCGGCGGAGATCACAGCTCGTTCAACCGCGAGGGCTTCGCCGCTGTCCGCTTTACCGAGTGGCGCGAGGACTTCAACCACCAGCACCAGAACGTCGTCATTCCGCCCCCGGGCTCCAATGAGCCGGTGATGGGCGACCTGCCGCAATTCGTCGATTACAACTATGTTGCCCGCGTGGCCCGCCTCAACGCCGCCACGCTCGCCACCCTGGCTTCCGCTCCCGGCGAGCCGCAGCACGTCACCATGGAGACAGCCAAAGTGAATAACAGCACCACGCTGCGCTGGGACGCACCCGACGGCGCTCCCGACGGCATCCTCTACCAGGTAGTATGGCGCGAGACAACTGCGCCGGACTGGCAATACACCATTCCGCCCGTTCAAGCGATTGGCGCCACCGGTTCGCCGGTCGTCCTCACCCTGCCCATTTCAAAGGACAACGTCATCTTCGGCGTCCGCTCCATCGACGCGGCGGGGCATCGCAGCCTGGTTGTTGTTCCTTAGAGCGAAACCAGAGTCCTGTGGCCTGTTGAGTTTTGTGTCCCCCCGAGGGTCGCGTCGACTTGAGTTCTACGGTTTCGCGCTACATTGACTCTGGTTTCGCTGTAGGCCGGCCTCGCGCGCCCGATTGGAGCCGGCGCAGCCGATCGTGTGCCTTCTTGCAAGACACCCGCCTGCCCCAGCGTTTACCCTGAGGACTGCGATGGCAAGAATCGGCTCAACTCCGTTTTCCTTCCCCGACTTCCGCGGCGCCACCCGTCGCCTGGTGCTGGTAAACCTGGTCGCCTATTTCGCCCTCGCCGTCGCAGGCATGATCTCTCCCCGCACCGTCTACCAGGCCGTTGCCTGGCTCCTCTTCAGCCCTGATGTCTTTCTGCAGCATTACGCGTTCTGGCAGCCCTTCACATACAGCCTGGTGCATTCCGGCATCCTCGCCACCGCATTGGAATTGCTTTCGCTCTGGTTCCTGGCCGGCTTTCTTGAGAGCCTGCACGGCGACGCCTGGATCATGGGCCTTTACATTGTCTCCGTGCTGGGTACGGCTGCGGCCGCGCTCGCCCTTTATGCCGTTGCCGCCGGCCTTGGCCATCCCCTTGAAGCGGCCCCGCTCTACGGCTGCTTCGGCGGCATTTTCGGGCTGCTCATCGCCATTGGATTGCTCTACGGCGACATGGAGTTCCTGCTCTTTTTCACCATCGGCATCAAGGCCCGCTACATGGCAATCCTTTACGGCCTCATCGCCATCGCCATGCTCTTTGGCCAGCAGCGCATCTATGCATTCTCTGAGCTGGGCGGTGCGCTCGCGGGCTGGTTCTACATCCGCATGGCCCCGCGCCGCGGCTTCTCATTTCTGCTCAGCGAACGGCTTTATGGGATTCGCAATCGCTACTACCGCTGGAAGCGCCGCCGCGCCGCGCGCAAGTTCGAGGTCTACATGCGCTCCCAGGGCCGCACCGTCAAATTTGACGGCCAGGGCCGCCAGATCGATGAGGACCACGACGACAAGTCCCGCTGGAACTAAAGTTTGCAGCCAACGACCACGATTTGATTCGATTTGCGCAATTCGATACGACTTCCCTCCCTGCAAACCCCCGTTTCAGCCGTCCCGCGGTGTCGCGTAACAAGAAAGAGCTATCGCCTTCCACAAAAGATGCATTGAGATACGGCACTTCGCCAATCACACTGGCAATGAACCTCGATCTGTGTAACGCCTGGTTCCTGTCAACTTCTAAAGAACGATCCATTCGTGATCGCCACCAGACAGGGTGGCTGGGGCCCCTTCGGTTTGGATCGGCGAGGCTACTCGTGACGGCGATAACCCGGATGTTCACAGCGTTGCTCTTCTCCCTGTTTTTGCTCGTCGGGCTTAGCCTGGCCGGCTCCTGGGAGCTTGAACACCGCCTCACTCCGCAAGCCGCCTCCACTTCCCGTTTCAATTCAAGCGCAGCGCAGGCCGCAGACCAGCACAAGCAGCAGGTTCGCGCCGACGTGACGCAGAGAGTGCGTGCCTGGACGACTGCCGCGCAAGGGTTCTCCATGCTCCTTTGCGGCATTTTGTATGGCATGGTGCTCGCTTTCCGCGCGCAGGCTGCCCGCAAGGCGGAAAAAAAGAAACAGGCCGCCATCACCTCAGAATTTGAACGCGTCGCGCTCGAGAGGCGCGTTGAAGAGCGTACCCATGAGCTTCGCCAGGAAGTCGACGAGAGGCGTCGCGCCGAAGAGCTGAACCGGGGTCAGAAGCAGGTTCTGGAGCTGCTGGCCGCACCCGGCGACTTGAAGACCGAAGATATCCTTCGCCACCTGGCCGAGACCGTCGCTTTCCAGAACGAGAATTGGCGCTGCTCCCTGCATCTGCCGGGGCATGGCAGAGAAACTCTGCGGCTCGCGGCCACCTCTGAAGTCGATAACAACTTGAAGAGCTATCTTGAGGCCGTGGGTGTTAACTTCCCCGATGCGCCCGTAAGCCAGGCATGCGTCTCCGGCCAGGTGCAGATTGTGAAGGAACTGAGTGAAGTGCGCCAGCCGTGGAGCGAGTTGCTGGCGGCCAGCGGCATCTTCTCCGTAGCGTCCGTTCCCTTTCGCGCCAACGCATCCAGTCCCGTTGCCGGAACCCTCACCATTTATTCAACGTCGCCTTACGCGCCGAACGCGCGCGAGCTGGAGATGCTGGAGTCTGTTGCGCGATTGGCATCGCTGGTCGTCGAACACCAGCTTATCCACGCCGAGCTGGTCCAGAACGCCTATCACGACGCGCTCACCGGGCTGCCCAACCGTCGCGCCGGCGAGCATGCCATTGAAGCGGCTGTCAAGCAGGCCAGCCTGCGCAATGAATCCGTCGCCGTGTTGTGGATCGACGTCAACCGATTCAAGCGCATCAACGATCAGTACGGGCATGAGGCCGGCGACAAGGTTCTGCTGAGTATCGCCGAACGCCTGCGCACTTATTCCCGGACCACCGGCACCGTCGCACGCATGGGGGAGGACGAGTTCCTGGTGCTCATCTCAGGACCCGCCAACTCGCTGGATCCGGTCGAAATCTCGCGGCGAATCGGCCTGGCAATCAATAAACCGGTCCAGGCGGGTTCTGCTCTCATCTGCGTCTCGACCAGCACCGGCGTCTGCATTTATCCCCAGGACAGCCTCACCGCCGAAACCTTGCAGCGCAACGCCGCCTTCGCCATGTACCGGGCCAAGGCACAAGGGGGCGGCTATTGCGCGTTCTCCCTTGCCATGAGCGAAGAGGCAAATGAGGACCTGGAGATCGAAGAAGCGCTGAGCGTCGCCATTGAAAAAAACTACCTACGCGTCGCCTACCAGCCGCTCTATTCCCAGGGCGGTGAACTCACCGGCTTCGAGGCCCTGCTGCGTTTACACCATCCTCGACTCGGCGAAATCTCACCCGTCCGCTTTATCCCCATCGCAGAGGAGAGCCGTCTCATCTTCCCCATCGGCAACTGGGTTCTCCGCGAGGCCTGCCGGCAGTTGAAGGAATGGCATGAGACCGGCCATCGCCGCGTGCACATGGCCGTGAATATCTCCGCGCTCCAGTTTGCCCGCGACGACTTCGCCGACAACGTAGCCAGAATTTTTACGGAGTGCGGCCTGGCCCCCGAGCATCTCGTCCTCGAGCTCACTGAATCGGTGGTGATGGAAGACTACGACCTCGTTATCCGCCAGATGAACCTGCTCAAGCAGTGCGGAGTGCGCATCGCCATGGACGACTTCGGCACCGGCTACTCCTCACTCAGCTACATTCAGCGCATCCCCATCGACGTGCTCAAAATCGACCGCTCCTTCATCGAACGCCTCGCCGACCCTGAAGGCACCCGCCCCATCGTGGAAGCAGTCATCGCCATGGCCCGGCACCTGGGCCTGCAGGTCATCGCGGAAGGCGTGGAGACCGAGGAGCAGCAAAGCATTCTGCAGCAGGCCGGCTGCAACGGCTTCCAGGGGTTCCTGTTCGCCCGTCCGTTGACGCCGGGCGACGCCGAAGACTGCCTGAGCGCGAGTTGCAACACGCCGTTTCGCCAACCCCAGTCAGCAACTGGAGCCAAAACGGCTGGCAGTGGCCTGAGGTGGAATACCAGAGCCGCAGGGCTTATGTCTTCGCGCGCAAGCCGGACGAACCCGCGGAGTAATCGCAACCGCAAAGTAGGTGGTGTCCTAATTTGGCTAAGGGCGCATTTCGTCCTCCGATTCCAATTGGCGAAATCCCTTCTCCTCAACCAGCGTGCTTGGAATGTCGTCCTTTTCTGTGTATTGACGCTGTGGGCCTTTCCCAATCGGGTGATTGATCTCCAAATGCCCCACTTTGCAGAAGTACATGTCGCCGAAAAACTGTTCCTCTTCTTGACGCGACACTCCGACAAACACAGCTTTAATCGCGATAGACAGGCCGATCCCATCCTTCAAGAACTCCGCCGTCTCTTGAGTGTCCAATTTGAACGGGACGAAAAACGAGCGGAAATTGTCATTTTTGGCAGGAGAGATAAGTTCATCAAATTCAAAAACATAGCTTTCCCATCCTTCCTCAACACCAATTTTTACCTCCACTGTTTTAAGGGTGAGCGGAAGCGGTGTATTGTTCGCAATTTTCCATCTGGGGTGAATAGTGACAATGGTGGGAGGATCGGGTTGCCCGATCTCCGTTTTTGTGAAGAGTCCATAGGGTTCCAATTCGAGCCATTGGGAATTGGAACCCCTCATAAGTCTGACCGTCTTCTCCATTTCGACGGCGGATCGGCGCGTTTCTCTGGTCTGTTCCGCGATGGTCATCAAAGTGAGGATGATCGCCCACGCCGTAATCCCGTCAGGCCAGATGAAAGCCTTATACCAACCTGGCAGGCGCTGCTCGGCATTCTTTTCGCATTCATCGCAGTCTTCAGCATAAACCGCTGGGGAGGCCGCCCCGCCGTTGGGTTGGGCGCATTTCTGCTCGCACTGCTGGCGTGTTTTCTCATACTGATGGGATACGTAGATACTGCACCCAAGGATGACCACTACGACGATCTGATACTTCCACAAAAGTATCCGCTTCAACATGATGGCGGAAATGTATCACAAAAACCTCTCGACGTGGCATGGGAGAGGTGGGACCATTGCAGGCATGGTCACCTCTTTGCTTAGGTTCATCTGGATTGCCTTTAGGGAGTATTGGGGAGTATGGGTTACTGGTACAGGACTCGTTGGCTTGTCTTTGTGGGGGCTTTCTTTCACTCAGAACATTACGGGGTGGAAAATGAGGCCCCGTCACTACATCATTGTATTGTTTTGCGTATTCTGGTTTTTGGCCACATTCTCAGCGTGGCATGATGCCGACAAGAATCTGACCTCTGTGATTCAACAACGCGCTCAGGATGTTAGTGATCTGTCTAGCTGCAGAGGTGACTTAAAGACCGCTGATGCGCTTCTTGAGCAAGCAAAGGCCCAAAACATTCAACAACAAGGAACAATAAATAGCCTGCAAACTTCATTCAACAGCCAGCAGGGGGCGGTGAATAATTGTGTAGTGTCATTGGGGAAAATGAATCCCCTCGTAAACGCGAAAATCAATGCCCTTCCGTTGTACATCGCAACACAAAGAGGCAAGGATCGATTTGGACTCCCAACCAGCAAATACTTGTTCGCTCTTATCATAATGACAAATCGAACTTTAGAGCCTATTGGAGATTTGAAATGCGACAACGCATTTTCCCCTTCAACTCCACGACTGACAACTCAGGCTACCTCAGCAATGGTTGCCCCAAGCGCTCCGGTACTCATCAACGACCACGAATATGAAATCCGGGTGAGCAATACCGGAGCCTCCTGGACCGACGAGAATCCAATCTTCATGTCAGCCTTTAGTCCCTCTCCAATATTGGGTAAATGTTCGTTCACTCCCCAGAAATGAAGATTTCTTTGATAATAAAGTGTAATACAAAAACACTTGACATGCTGTAGTTTATGTAATACATTTATTCTAGTAACTATATCATTGGAAACCGCATTCAGACTCGCAATCGTACGGGAGGTAAGAGCCAGTGCAGACATTGAAGCCGAAGCCTAAGAATCCCGGCAGACCGAGACTAGCGAAGGGCGAAGCCAAGGAAAGCATCGTACCTGTACGATTCAGTCCGAAAGAACGCAAGCGGGTAAAGGCGGCAGCTAGGGCCAGCAATCAGACCATTTCGGGTTGGGTTCGTAGCACGTTGAATTCCGCATTAGGAGCGTGAGCCTGTGGATTTCGAATTAGAACACCACCGCAAAGTACGTCCATCGCGGAAAACGGGGCCTCATCCACTACAATCCTCTTTGCAATGAACACGAAATTAGCCTTTCTCTTCCCTGGGCAGGGTTCGCAGGCTGTGGGCATGGGCCGCGAGCTGGCAGAGCGCTTCCCCGTCGCTGCCGACACCTTTGCCGAAGCCGATGAGGCCTGCGGCTTCGCTCTCTCGCGGCTCTGTTTTGAGGGCCCTGAAGAAGACCTGAAGCTCACTGAAAACACGCAACCGGCGATTCTGGCCGTCAGCGTGGCCGCACTGCGCGTGCTGGCCGCGCATGGCATCCAGCCTGCCTTGGCCGCCGGCCATTCGCTCGGCGAGTGGTCGGCCCATGTTGCTGCCGGGACCCTGCAATTTGCCGACGCCGTGCGCGCCGTCAAGGCCCGCGGACGCGCCATGCAGCTTGCCGTCCCCGCAGGCCAGGGCGCCATGGCTGCCGTCTTGTCGTCAAATCCTGAATGGGTTGTCGAAGCCTGTGCTGAGGCCGCTGCGGAAACCGGGCTCACCGTCGCCGCCGCCAACCTGAACTCGCCGACGCAGACCGTCATTTCCGGCGCGCTCGCAGCCGTCGAGAGAGCATCGGCAATCGCCAAGGCCAAAGGTGCGCGCCGCACCGTGATGCTGCCCGTCAGCGCTCCTTTCCACTGCGCGCTCATGCAGCCGGCCCAGGATGAAGTTGCGCGCGTGCTGGCTGCGCTTTCGTTGGCTGAACCACGCATTCCCGTCGCCGCCAACGTCACCGGCGCTCTTGTGACCACCGCCGAAGCTGCGCGCGACGCGCTGATTCGCCAGGTTACGGGCGCGGTGCGCTGGGTGGATTGCGTGCATGCGCTGGTTGCAGCCGGCGCCGAAGTCTTTATTGAAGTGGGTCCAGGCAAGGTTCTCTGCGGACTGCTGCGCCAAATCGATCACGCGCACAAGGCCCTGCATGTGGAGGACGCCGCAAGCCTGGAGAAGACGCTGGCGGAGCTCGCGGCGCAGTAACCCGCGCCAATTCGTGCTGTTTGCGGACTTCCAGGCACAACCGGTCAGCTACGGCCCCAGGTAAAGCTCCACCGGCGAGAATCCGAGCACGTGCGTCTTCGGGTCATAGTTCAGAAACAGCGCGTTGCTCTTCAGCCCGTTGATGCGAATCCCCATCAGCAGGACATTGCCGGCGATGCGCGCGGCCACGATCTTGTGGCTCTTGATCACGCCGTATTCGTCCTGAGGGCTGGACGGGCTCCAGTCCTGCTGGAAGCGCGCAAACGTGTAGCCTGCGTACTTATCGGGGTGCTTTTGCCAGTCCGGATCGTGGTTCCAGATGCCGTAGGCCTTTTGCAGATTGTTCTGCTCCACCGCGGTCAAAAAATGATTCACCGTCATCCGGCCCCGAAAATGCGTCCACCAGTTCCAGGGAAAATCGACCGGCATACCGGAGATGAACCATCCGCCGATGAACAGCGCCACACACAAGCCCGCGCCGCTGATGAGGATCGAACGGTTTCGCCGGTAGCGGACTTCATCAAAGACTGGAGCGTCCATTAAGGTCATCGTTCAGGTTCCTCGCAGTAAGGATACGCCACCGCAGCGAATGGCGAGCAGCAGGCGGCATGCACTGCTCTCTCTAGAGTTAGACACCACAAACCGCGCTGCGGTTCCCTGTTCACCAATTTCCTGACCCCTGATCCCTGCCCCCTGATTCCTGCTCCCTGACCCCTGACCCCTGTTCCCTGACCCCTGCCCCCCCTACTCCCTGCTGTACGTATTCCGATTCTTCTCCTCCTGGCGCTCCAGTGCCAGCTCGATCAGCCGCGTAATCAGCTCCTTGTATTCGATTCCCGTGGCTTCCCACAGCTTGGGGTACATGCTGATCTGGGTGAAGCCGGGCATGGTGTTCACCTCATTCAGAAAGATGCGCCGCTTGCCGTCCGGCTCCATCAGAAAGTCCACCCGCGCCAGGCCTGAAAGATCGCAGGCCTTGAATGCGGCAACCGCCATCTCCCGAATCTGTTTGCTCTCCGCGCGCGTCAGCTTCGCGGGAATCACCGGCACCGAGCCCTCGGAAAGATACTTGGCCTCGTAGTCGTAGAATTCCCTGCCGGGAATAATCTCGCCCACCACGCTGGCTTTGGGATCGTCGTTGCCCAGCACCGCAACTTCAAGCTCGCGCGCCTTGGCTGCCTCTTCTCCGCGGCGGATCGCGCCGCTCACGCCCTGCTCGACAATCAGCTTGCGATCGTACTTGGCGGCCACGTCCAGCGCCGGGCCCAGCTCCTTGCGGTCGTGCGCCTTGCTGATGCCCACCGAGGAGCCAAGATTCGCCGGCTTCACAAACACCGGGTAGCGCAGCGCCGCTTCAACCTGCGCAATCGCCTTGCGCGGAGACCGTTCCCAGTCGCCGCGCAGCAGCGTGACATGTTTCACAATGGGCAGCCTGGCCTGCGCGAACAGGCGCTTCATCACGTCCTTGTCCATGCCCGCGGCGGAGCCCAGCACGCCCGCGCCCACGTAGGCGATGCCTGCCAGTTCAAACAGTCCCTGAATAGTGCCATCTTCGCCAAACGTCCCGTGCAGCACAGGAAAAACCACGTCCAGCCCCGTGCTTGTCGCCGGCGGCTCGGGCGCCATCAGCGTGGGAATCCCCTCGTGCAGCAGCTTTGCGCCGGGCGTCGCCGCAGGATCGCCGGCGCGCAGTTTTCCTTTTTGTTTTAGGCTGATCTCTTTGTCGGCGGCAGCCAGTTCCATTGCATCGGGGCCGTTGCCCTCGAGCAGATTGTGCGCGTCGCCTGCCGCCAGCCAGCGGCCTTCCTTGGTAATGCCAATGGGCACCACGTCGAACTTCTTGCGATCGATCGCCTTCAAAATCGAAGCCGCCGACAGCAGCGAAACCTCATGCTCGCCGCTGCGCCCGCCAAACAAAATCCCAACACGAAGCTTTCTTGCCATTTTTTCCTGTTCAACCCATCGGGTAAGAAAATTTCAGCACCGCTCCAGTGTAGAACCCCTCACAGTATCTTCTTCCCAAATGCCGAGCAGGCCAGTTCCACTGCCAGATCCGCGGTGCGGTTGTGCTCGTCGATCACGGGGTTCACCTCCACCAGTTCAAAGCTCAGCATGCGCCCGTGATCGGCGAGAATCTCCATCGCTAAATGTGCCTCGCGATACGTCGCGCCGCCGCGCACCGGCGTGCCCACTCCGGGCGCATCTTCCGGATCAATCCAGTCCATGTCCAGCGAAACGTGGTAACCCACCGTCCCTCTTCCGGCCGCGCGCAGGGCCTCCTCCATCACCGCGCGCATGCCTCGCTCATCGATGTCGCGCATCGTAAAAACTTCAGTAACGCCTGCGCGTCGTATATTGGCACGCTCCGCGGCGTCGATATCGCGCACTCCGATCAGCACCGTGTTCTCCGCGGCAATCTTCGGCGCGTATCCAAGAATGTGCGTCAGCGGCTCCGGACCCATCCCCAGCAGCGAGGCCAGCGGCATTCCGTGGACATTCCCCGAGGGCGATGTATCCGGTGTGTTGATGTCGGAGTGGGCGTCGATCCACAGCACCCCAATCCGCTGTCCGTGGCGGCGATAGAACTCCGCGACGCCGGAGATGGACCCCACCGCCAGGGAGTGATCCCCTCCCAGCACCAGCGGGGTCATTCCATCTTCCAGGGCCTTGATCACGGCTTCGGCAGTGCGCGTGCACGTCTCCGCTATCTGCTTCAAATAGCGGGCGTTCTCGCTGCCAAAGGCCTGCGTTTCGGCAATTTCGACAAGGATATTTCCTCCGTCGGTAACCTGGTGGCCCAGCGCTTCAAGGCGCGCCTCAAGGCCGGCCACCCGCATCGCCGAGGGGCCCATATCGACTCCGCGGCGGCTGGCGCCCATGTCCAGCGGGACACCCAGAACGCGAATGCGCCGGGTGGGTTGTGCCTGCGTCCCGCTCACTGAAAGAGATGTTGCTGCGGATGGTGTTTCAGCATCGTTGGTCATACAAACTGCGCTCCATGCCTCGCGGGAACCTGCCCCAGGGCCCCCATTCCGCGGCGGAAAAAGGGTACCAAATTGGGACCTTCCGGGCCAATGTCGAGGCCAAATCCGGCCATCATACCCTAAAAGGGCTATTAGACCAGATTTAAGTAAGAGATAAGATGAAGGCGCAACAATCTAAAGCAATTCGGGGACTTTGCGCTTTAGGTTGACCCCCCTCCTTGACCGCTTTTTTTGCTTGCGGGAGCCGGGGGAAGGATCGAGGGATGAAAGACTCCGGGGGAACCAGGCGGGACAAAGCGGGCGCGGCTTGGACCTTCTTCATTTGGAGATGGCTTCCCACGGTGGCACTTGCCGCCGCATGCATTTCTGCGGCCTGGGCGGCTCCCGCACCGTTGACCTCGCTGCACGAAATCAGCGCCCTCAGCAATGCCGAGGCCGCAAAAGGGATGCCTGTCGAATTCCAGGCCACGGTTACCTACTTCCGCAGCTATGAGAAGACGCTCTACGTGCAGGATGGCGATGCGGGAATCCTGGTCCAGCCCACCATCGATGTGCTCCTCACCGCCGGCGATCGCGTCCTCGTCAAGGGAGTGACGCACGCCAGCTTCAGGCCCTTTGTGGTGAGCGATAACATTACCGTCCTGCACCATGGCGTGCTGCCGCCCGCGGTCACGGCGACCTTTGATCAGTTGATCCGTGCCGAGCTCGACTCCCGGCTGGTCACCGTCTACGGCGTGGTCCGCGATGCAGATCAGGTCGTAAGCTCCGAGGTGCGCAGCACCTTCCTTCAAATCCATACCGACGGCGGCGAAGTGGACGCCGTGATCGACGTCGACAATCCGTCTTCGCTCGATGGTCTTCTGGATGCCGAGGTCCTTGTCACCGGCGTTGCCTCTGAACGATTCGACGGCAAGATGCAACAGACCGGAGTCCTGCTGCATGTGACCAATCTCGACGGCATTAAAGTGCTCAAACACGCTGCCACTAATCCATGGACATTGCCGGTCACGCCCATGGATGGAATCCTCTCCGGCTACCACGTCATGAATCTCAGCCGCAGAGTGAGGATTCATGGTACCCTCACCTACTATCAGCCCGGGTCGGCCGCGGTGATGCAGGAAGGTTCAAAAAGCCTCTGGCTGATGACCTCGTCGATAGCGCCCCTGCACGTCGGCGACGTTGTCGATGCAACAGGGTTCCCCGATGTGCAGAATGGATACCTGTGCCTGACCGGCGCTGAATTTCAAGACAGCGGGACTCCCGCTCCCATCGTTCCAACTCCCGCCACGTGGGAGCAGCTTTCAACCAGCAAGCGTCTCTTCGACCTGGTTTCAATTGAGGGAGAGGTAGTTGCCGAGGTTCGCGGGGCCGCACAGGACGAGTACGTTCTCGAAAACGATGGAAATCTGTTTTCTGCCATCTACAAGCATCCGGCATCGGCAGATGGCGATTCCGATTCGCTTCCGTCTATGAAACATGTGCCGCCCGGCGCGCGGGTTCGGGTGGCGGGAATCTGCTTCATGAATACATCCAATCCATTCGATTCGCGCGTGCCCTTCAATATCCTGCTCAATTCGCCTGACGATATTACGGTGATCGCCGCGTCCCCTTGGCTCACTGTCGGCAACCTTGTTCGCCTGGTTCTTCTGCTGTTTGTGGTGGTGGCGCTGGTGAGCATCTGGGTGGGAATGCTGCGCCGGCGCGTGCGTCACCAGACCGCCGCCATCACCGCGCAAAGTGAAGCCGATGCCGCGCAGGAGCGGCGCATCGCCCAGCTCGAACAATGGCGCAGCCGAATCCTTGAGGACATTAATGGTTCCCTTTCTCTGTCGGAAATCGTTGAGCACATCACGGAGATGGTATCGTTTATCCTGAATGGCGCACCCTGCTGGTGCGACGTGAATGATGGACCACGGTTGGGGCGCGCTCCGGCCAGCAAAGACGGGCTCCGTATCATCTCCCGCGAGATTAATGCGCGCTCCGGGTTATTGCTGGGAACTCTCTCTGCAGCCCTCAGCACCCCGGAAGGGAATGAAAAGGACGAATCCGAAGCGCTCGCCGCGGGCGTGCGGCTGGCAACCTTGGCCATTGAGACTCGCAAGCTTTACAGCGACCTTCTGCATCGCTCGGAATTTGACTTGCTGACCGATATGTATAACCGCTTCTCGCTTGACCGCCATCTTGAAGAGCTCATCCTCAAGGCGCGCGAGACGTCGTCGATCTTCGGCCTTATCTATGTGGACCTCGATGACTTCAAGCTGGTCAACGACCTTTACGGCCACCACGTCGGCGACTTGTATTTGCAGGAAGTTTCGCTGCGCATGAAGCGGCAGCTTCGCACCGGCGACATTCTGGGCCGGCTCGGCGGTGACGAATTCGCCGCACTGGTTTCAGTGGGCCGCGGCCGCGCCGATGTGGAAGAGATTGCCACCCGCCTCGAACGCTGCTTTGACGCGCCCTTTGCCATGGAAGGCTACGTCCTGCGCGGCTCCGCAAGCGTGGGCCTGGCGATGTTCCCGGCCGACGGCAAGACCTCCGACGCCCTGCTCAGCGCCGCCGATTCCGCCATGTACGAGGCCAAGAACCAGCGCCGCACAACCGGAAAAACTCCGGCGCGCAAGAACGGCTGAGCGCCCTGACGGCGTGTCCGCCTGAAGCTCCCACATCCTTCTCCCACGCACTTCTGCTTCGGAGAGACTCTCCTTGATCGCATCGCGCGCAAAAAGATCGCATCGCGCAAAAAACAAGAGGCCCGGCTTCGCAGCCGGGCCTTTGAATTAAACGAGAAGGGATGCGCCTCTGCACCGCAAATCCTGCACGCCAACAGCCGAAGGCCGCTGGCCCCACCGCAGGTGGCTATTCGGCCGCCATCTCCTCGGCTTCGCCTTCCTGGCGCATAAGCTCCAGTTCGCGCTCCGCCGCTTCGATCTCGGCTGAAACTTCCTGCTGCACGCGGGCTGCCGCTTCTTCCAGCTCTGGCGAGAGCTGTACGTTGCGGTAGTACTCCAGGCCTGTGCCCGCCGGAATAAGGCGTCCGACGATCACGTTCTCCTTGAGTCCGCGCAGGTTGTCGATTGCCCCGTTGATGCTGGCTTCAGTGAGTACGCGCGTCGTCTCCTGGAAGCTGGCCGCAGAGATAAAGCTGTCGGTCGAGAGCGACGCCTTGGTGATGCCCAGCAGCAGCGGACGTCCAATGGGCGGACGGCCACCGTTGGAGAGCACCCGCTCGATCTCCTCGCGGAAGCGGAAGCGGTCGACCTGCTGTTCGAGCAGGAAATTGGAATCGCCCACTTCGTCAATTCGCACCCAGCGCAGCATCTGCCGCACGATCACCTCGATGTGTTTATCTGAGATGGCCACGCCCTGCAGACGGTAGACTTCCTGGATCTCGTTCACCAGGTAAGCCTGCAACGCCTTCTCGCCCAGCACGGCAAGAATGTCGTGCGGGTTCAACGGCCCGTCCATCAGCGGGTCGCCTGCGCTCAACCGCTCGCCTTCCTGCACGTTCACGTGAATGCCGCGCGGCACAGAGTATTCCTTCTCTTCGCCGCTGTCCGCGGTTACGTAAATCTTGCGCTGCCCCTTGGCCACTTCGCCAAAGCGGACAACGCCGTCGATCTCGCTGATGATGGCCGTCTCACGCGGCTTGCGCGCTTCGAACAGCTCCACCACGCGCGGCAGACCGCCGGTAATGTCCTTGGTGCGTGTGCTCTCCTTGGGAATCTTGGCCAGCACATCGCCCGGACCTACCTCTGCGCCATCCTCGACCATCAGGTGAGCGCCGCGCGGCAGCAAGTACCGCTTGTGCGCCTTGGCATTCTTCACCACGAATGCCGGCTGCCGCTTCTCATCGGGAGAGTCGGCAACCACCCACCGCGAAAGACCGGTGACTTCGTCCACTTCTTCGTTGAGCGTGATGCCTTCCTGCAGGTCCTTGAACTGCACCGTGCCGCCAATCTCGGTGAGAATGGCGTAGGTGTAGGGGTCCCATTCGGCAAGCAACTGGCCCAGCTTTACGTGTTCGCCGTCCTTGGCCCTCAGGCGCGCGCCGTAAACCACTACGTAGCGCTCCTTCTCACGGCCGCGCTCGTCCACGATCGCGATGGAGCCGGAGCGGTTCATCGCGACCAGCGTGCCGTCCTTGCTCTCAACATAGTTGAGATTGATGAAGCGCACGAAGCCGTTGTTCTTGGCGTCGAGGCGCGACTTGTCCTGCACGCGGCTGGCCGTGCCTCCCACGTGGAAGGTACGCATCGTAAGCTGTGTTCCCGGCTCGCCGATGGACTGTGCTGCAATCACGCCGCAGGTTTCGCCCAGCTCGACCATGCGGCCCGAGCCAAGGTTGCGCCCGTAGCAAAGTGCGCATACGCCGCGGCGCGACTCGCAGGTCAGCACCGAGCGAATCTTCACCTTCTCAACGCCCGCACCCTGAATCGCCGAGGCAATGTCCTCATCGATCTGCTGGTTCACATCGATCACCACGTTGCCGTCGTAATCCTTGATGCGCTCCAGCGACACGCGCCCGATGATTCGGTCGCGCATCGGTTCGATGATCTCGCCCGACTCCACGATCGATCCGACGTAAATTCCTTCGCTGGTGCCGCAGTCGTACTCGGTGACGATCACGTCCTGCGCCACGTCGACCAGACGCCGCGTCAGGTAGCCCGAGTCGGCCGTCTTCAGCGCCGTATCAGCCAGGCCCTTGCGTGCGCCGTGCGTCGAGATGAAGTATTCCAGCACCGTCAGCCCTTCGCGGAAGTTCGCCGTGATGGGCGTCTCAATGACTTCGCCCGAAGGCTTGGCCATCAGTCCGCGCATTCCCGAAAGCTGGCGAATCTGCTGCTTCGAACCGCGGGCGCCCGAGTCGGCCATGATGTAAATCGGATTCATGGCGCCTTCGTCGTCCGCCTTCTTCATGTTGCCGAACATCTCGTCGGCCACCTGGTCCGTGACTGCAGACCACATCTGGATGACCTTGTTGGAGCGCTCGCCGTTGGTGATGGCGCCGTCCATGTATTGCTTCTGGACTTCGATCACCTTCTTGTCGGCTTCGTCCACGGTCGTGTACTTGCTGGCCGGAATCACCATGTCGTCCAGTCCAACCGACAGGCCGGACTTGGTGGCGTAGTTGAAGCCCAGAGACTTGATGCGGTCCAGCATGCCCACCGTCACTTCCAGGCCGAGGTTCTGGTTGCAATAGTTCACCAGCTGCCCGATGCCCTTCTTCTTCAGCAGGCCGTTGATATACGGCATTCCCGGCGGCAGCGCGTCGTTCAGAATCACGCGGCCCACCGTGGTCGAGATGTACTCCTTGTTGAAGTCCACCGGCTCGGTATGGGTCAGGTCCTGGTCGTCGTAGGCCGTCGTCATGTCGAGCACCTTGCCTGTATAGCGCAGGCGAATCGGCGTCAGCGTCTCCACTTCCCTGGCTTCGAGAGCCATCAGGATTTCTTCTGTATTTGAGAAGACACGGCCTTCTCCAACGCCGCCCTTCTTGGCCTTGGTCAGGTAATACAGTCCCAGCACCATGTCCTGCGTGGGCACGGTAATCGGCTGGCCCGACGCGGGCGAAAGAATATTGTGCGAGGCCAGCATCAGCACGCTGGCTTCAATCTGCGCCTCGGGCGACAGCGGAATGTGAACCGCCATCTGGTCGCCGTCGAAGTCGGCGTTGAACGCCGTGCAGACCAGCGGGTGAATCTTGATGGCCTTGCCTTCAACCAGCACCGGCTCAAACGCCTGAATGCCCAGACGGTGCAGCGTGGGAGCGCGGTTCAGCAGCACAGGATGATCCTTGATGACTTCTTCAAGGATGTCCCACACCACCGGCTCCTGCATCTCCACCATTTCCTTGGCCTGCTTGATGGTGGTGCAGTGACCCGTCTGCTCCAGGCGGTGATAGATGAAGGGCTTGAACAATTCAAGCGCCATCTTCTTCGGCAATCCGCACTGGTGCAGCTTCAATTCCGGCCCGACCACGATGACCGAACGGCCCGAGTAGTCCACGCGCTTGCCCAGCAGGTTCTGCCTGAAACGGCCCTGCTTGCCCTTGAGCGTATCGGACAGCGACTTGAGCGGGCGATTGTTGGCGCCACGCAGCACGCGGCCGCGGCGGCCGTTATCAAACAGCGCGTCCACAGCTTCCTGCAGCATGCGCTTTTCGTTGCGCACAATCACTTCAGGAGCGTGCAGGTCCATCAGCTTCTTCAACCGGTTATTGCGGTTGATCACGCGGCGATACAGGTCGTTCAAATCCGAGGTCGCAAAACGTCCGCCATCCAGCGGCACCAGCGGGCGCAGCTCGGGAGGAATGACCGGCAGCACATCCAGAATCATCCACTGCGGCTTGTTCGAGCTTTTGCGGAACGCCTCCACAACCTTGAGCCGCTTGGCGAACTTGATCTTCTTCTGCGCGGAGGTCTCGGTCTTCATGCGCTCGCGCAGCTCGATGCCGAGCTCGTCAATCTGCACGCGCTTCAGCAGTTCCTTGATGGCCTCGGCGCCCATCATGGCCTTGAAGCCGGAGGGGCGATACTGCTGGTCGAGTTCGCGGAACTTGCCTTCGTCCTTGATGATCTCGCGTTCCTTCACCGGCGCATCGCCGGGATCGACCACCACATAGGACTCGAAGTACAAAATGCTTTCCAGGTCGCGCAGAGAAATATCCAGCAAGTGGCCGATGCGCGACGGCAAGCCCTTGAAGAACCACACGTGCGAGCACGGAGAAGCGAGTTCAATGTGGCCCATGCGCTCGCGGCGCACCTTGCTCACGGTCACTTCCACGCCGCACTTGTCGCAGATGACGCCGCGGTGCTTCATGCGCTTGTACTTGCCGCACAGGCACTCCCAGTCCGTCACCGGGCCAAAGATGCGGGCGCAGAAAAGTCCGTCCCGCTCCGGCTTGAAGGTGCGGTAGTTGATGGTTTCAGGCTTCGTGACCTCACCATGCGACCAGCTGCGGATCTTTTCCGGGCTAGCCAACATGATGCGGATTGCGTCGAAATCGGTAATGGGGCTGGTGAGTTCAAACGGGTTCGAACGGAACAAGGCGACCCTCCTTGGCGGGCCTTCCGGCGCTCGCCGCGGTATCTCCCGGGATTCTTTGGCAGGTCCTCCCTTCCCGGGAAGCGGCGGTTACCGCTTTCAAGAAGGACCCCGAACAAACAGCTACTAGCTTTCAGCTCCTAGCTTCTAGCTTTTTCTCGCTCGAAGTAGTTTCACGCTTTCAGCTAGAACAAACCTCTAGTTCACCTCGACTGCTAGTTCAACCTCGATCGAGCTAGAGGCTGGAAGCTAGCAGCTAGAGGCTGCACTTAGTCGGCTACTGCCGCAACTTCCGGCGTCGGTACCTTCTTCAAAAGGTCCGCGCGCTTGATCAATTCCACATCCAGGCACAGCGACTGCAATTCACGAATCAGCACGTTGAACGACTCCGGTACGCCCGGCTCGATCGCCGCTTCGCCCTTGACGATGGCCTCGTAAATCTTCGTACGGCCATAGACGTCATCGGACTTCGCGGTGAGCAGCTCCTGCAGGATGTAGGCCGCGCCGTATGCTTCCAGCGCCCACACTTCCATTTCGCCGAAGCGCTGCCCGCCGAACTGCGCCTTGCCGCCCAGCGGCTGCTGGGTGATCAGCGAGTACGGCCCGATGGAACGCGCGTGAATCTTGTCGTCCACCAGGTGCGACAGCTTGAGCATGTAGATGTAGCCCACCGTAACAGGCTGCTCAAACTGCTCGCCGGTCATGCCGTCGTACAGCGCCGTCTTGCCCGAGGAAGGCAGGCCGGCCGAAGCCAGCAATGCCTTGATCTCATCTTCCTTGGCGCCGTCGAACACAGCGGTTCCGAACCAGATGCCGCGCTCCATGCCGGCCCCGACGCGCAACAGCATCTCGTCGTCGAGTTCCAGCAACTGCCGCAGCGTCGCCGTTCCCGCAAACTCTTTCTTCATCAGTTCGCGAGTGTAAGCCGCATCCGTGTTGGCGCGAATGAGATCGGCAATCTTCTTGCCCAGCGCATGTGCGGCCCAGCCCAGGTGCGTCTCCAGAATCTGACCCACGTTCATACGAGAAGGCACGCCGAGCGGGTTGAGCACGATCTCCACCGGCGTCCCGTCGGGCAGATAAGGCATATCTTCTTCAGGAAGAATGCGCGCAATCACGCCCTTATTGCCGTGGCGGCCGGCCATCTTGTCGCCTACCGAAAGCTTGCGCTTCATGGCGACATAAACCTTGACCAGCTTGATCACGCCCGGAGGCAGTTCATCGCCCTTCTGCAGCTTGGAGATTTTTTCGTTGGTGATCTTGCGCAGCACTTCGATCTGCCGCGAAGTCATCTCTTCGATCTCGTCGATCTGCTCGTTGACCCGCGGATCCTTGTCGTTGTAGCGGATGCGCTTCAGGTTCTTGGTCGAGATGCGCTCGATGGTATCGCGATCGAGAATCGCGCCCTTCACCAGCAAACGCTTGTTGGTCCGCTCGTCGTGCAGGTCGGCCAGCACTTCTTTCGCGCCCAGGATGCCCTCAAGACGCTTCAGGCGCTCGTCGGTGAGAATGCGGATTTCGTCGCCCAGGTTCTTTTCCAGCTTCGAAATATATTCCGCCTCGATCTGCTTCGCGCGCTCGTCCTTCTCCTGGCCCTTGCGGCTGAAGATGCGCACGTCCACCACCGTGCCCTCGATGCCCGGAGGGCAGGTCAGCGAAGCATCGCGCACGTCGCCGGCCTTTTCGCCGAAGATGGCGCGCAGCAGCTTCTCTTCCGGCGTCAGCTGGGTTTCGCCCTTCGGCGTCACCTTGCCCACCAGGATGTCGCCGTGCCCGATCTGGGCGCCGATGCGGATCACGCCGCTCTCGTCCAGGTCGCGCAGCGCATGCTCACTGACGTTGGGAATATCGCGCGTAATTTCCTCGGGACCCAGTTTCGTGTCGCGGGCCTCGATCTCGAACTCCTCAATGTGCACCGAGGTGTAGTAGTCCTCGCGCACCAGCTTTTCGCTGATGAGGATCGCGTCCTCAAAGTTGTAACCGCGCCAGGGCATGAAGGCCACCAGCACGTTGCGTCCCAGCGCCAGCTCGCCCTGCTCCGTGCAAGGTCCGTCGGCGATCACCTGGCCCTTGAGCACCCGGTCGCCCTCGCGGACAACAGGCTTCTGATTGATGCAGGTGTTCTGGTTCGAGCGCTTGAACTTGATCAGCGTGTAGATGTCAGAACCCACCTCGCGCGAAAGCTGAGTGGGATGATGCTCGCCCTCCACGCGCACGATAATGCGCTCTGAATCCACCGAATCGATCACGCCGTTGCGGCGCGCAAGGATCACGGCGCCGGAGTCGCGAGCCGTCACGCCTTCCATGCCCGTGCCCACCAGCGGAGCCTCGGCCACCAGCAGCGGCACACTCTGCCTCTGCATGTTGGCGCCCATCAGCGCGCGGTTGGCGTCGTCGTGTTCGAGGAACGGCACCAGCGACGCGGCCACCGAGACAAGCTGCTTCGGACTCACGTCGATATAGTCCACATCGCCGCGTGCCACCAGCACAAAGTTGCCCTGCCGGCGCGCATTCACCAGGTCTTCTGTAATCACGCCTTGATCGTTGAACTCGATGTTGGCCTGCGCAATGGTGTGCTTGTCCTCTTCCCATGCGGAAAGATAAAAGCTGAACGGGATGTGATCGATCTGCCGCTTGCCCGCCTTTTTCAGACTGGCATTCAGCTTTCCCGCTTCTTCCTTCTCGATGTGGTCGCCCACGCGCAGACCGCTTTCGCCTGCGTTGACGATTTCAACGTAATCGAGAATGCGCGAGTCCTTCACCTTGCGATAGGGTGACTCGATAAATCCGTACTCATTGATGCGCGCAAAGCAGCTCAACGAGCTGATCAGGCCGATGTTCGGACCTTCCGGCGTCTCAATCGGACAGATGCGCCCGTAGTGCGTCGGATGCACGTCGCGCACTTCAAATCCCGCGCGCTCACGCGAAAGACCGCCCGGCCCAAGTGCCGACAGGCGCCTCTTGTGCGTAATCTCCGATAGCGGATTGGTCTGGTCCATGAACTGCGACAGCTGCGACGAGCCGAAGAATTCGCGGATGGCCGCCATCACCGGCTTGGCGTTGATCAGGTCGTGCGGCATCGCGGTGGTGAGCTCCTGGTACACGCTCATCTTTTCCTTGATGGCGCGCTCCATGCGCACCAGGCCGATGCGGAACTGATTCTCCATCAGCTCGCCCACGGCTCTCACGCGGCGATTGCCCAGGTGATCGATGTCGTCCACCATGCCGATGTTCTTGCGCAGCTTCAGCAGGTAGCGGATGGTCGCGTAGAAATCCTCCGGCGTCAGGGTGCGATGGTCGAGGCCCGTGGCGTCCTGGTTCTCATACAGCTTGATGTTGAACTTCAACCGGCCCACGCGCGAAAAGTCGTACTTGCGCGCGTCGAAGAACATGCCCTCGAACAGCGCGGTCGCCGTGTCCAGCGTTGGCGGGTCGCCCGGCCGCAGCTTGCGGTAGATTTCGATCAACGCCTCTTCCGGCTTGTGCACGGAGTCGCGCTTCAGCGTGTTGGTAATGATGTTGCCCACGTCGTCGCGCTCGGGGAAGAAGACCTCGAAGCTCGACGCACCGCTCGACAGCACCTTGTGCAGGCGGTCTGCCGTCAGCTCTACGTTGGCCTCGACGATTACCTCGCCCGTGGCTGTGTCGACCACATCGGCAGCGGTCAGCGCGCCATCCAGTTCGGCGGCCTCCACTTCAATCTTCTCGATGCCCGCGGCGCGAATCGCCTTCAGCGAGTTCGGTGTAATCTTGCGGCCGGAGTGCGCGATCTCCTCGCCCTTGTGCAGCACGGCATGCGCCGGCTTTGCGCCCAGCAGGTGCGTGCCGGTTTTTGCGTCGGCAGACACCGCCCATTGCAACTTTCCATCGGCAATGTGAATCCGGTCGACCGTATAGAAGGTTTTGAGAATCTCCTCGTCCGAACGCAGGCCCAGCGCGCGCAGGAAGATGGTGCCCAGGAACTTGCGCTTGCGGTCGATGCGCACATACAGCGTGTTCTTCTGGTCGTACTCAAACTCCACCCATGAACCGCGGTAGGGAATGATCTTGCCCAGGAAGTAAGTGCGGTTGTTGGCCGTCTCAAAGAAGACGCCGGGCGAACGGTGCAACTGCGAAACGATCACGCGCTCGGTGCCGTTCACAATAAATGTGCCGTTGGCGGTCATCAGCGGAATGTCGCCGAAGAACACTTCCTGCTCTTTAATGTCGCGGATGGTCTTGTTGCCGGTCTCGGGATCCTTGTCAAAAATCGTCAGCCGGACCGTCACCTTCAGCGGCGCAGAGAAGGTCATGCCCCGCTCCTCGCACTCCTGCTGGTCGTACTTCAACTGCAGGCCCACCGGGTCGCCGCACTTGTTGCAAAAGTCGGGCGTGTTCTTGTTATAGGTGCCGCACTTCTGGCACAACACGTCGCCGGGATGGAACGGATCCGTAATCACCATCGCCCCGCAATGCACGCAGGCGGTGCGCAGGTGATGCAGCCCTTTCAAGTGGCCGCACTTGCACTCCCAGTTGCCGATCGCGAAGTCCACGAAGTCCAACTGCGAAATCCCGCGGAAATCCGTGATGGGGAAAACGGAGACGAATACAGACTGCAGCCCAGAGTCATCCCGCTCGTTGGGCAGCTTGTCCATCTGCAGAAAACGCTCGTAGGAGCGGCGCTGCACTTCGATCAGGTTGGGAATCTGGGTTGCGGTAGGAATCTTTGAAAAATCGAGCCTGCTGCGAATCGCGCGCTTCTCGTTGGGCATGCTTCACTCCTGAGGCCCTTCACTCCGGCAACGCCCCCAAGGCTTGGCCGGGCCGGCGCCGAGTCTCGGGGCGCCAGCGGTTTACGGTAAGAAAATCACATAGTCCGAATTGGCATACCTCGCAGCCAATCCCATCCGGATGTTTCGGCCTGCTTCAGCCAGGCCGTCCTCGCCCCGGAGATTCCTTGCCAAGCGTGTTTGCCTGGGCAACGCGTTAAATTTGGTGAGCAGCCATTGCCGGACTTCGGCCCTGTGCGCTAGACTGCGCACAATTAGAGGAGTAGGCGCACAGGTTAACAACTTGGTACATTCCTGTGCGTTTCAGAAAGATTTTGCCGGAAAAGACCCTGTCTGCCGGGGTGGGTAGACACGAAAAGCTCGCAAGGACGCAATGCCTCACGAGCGCGGCCTATCGCCAGTGCCCCTGTCCGAATTCTCCTGCCCTGCTCTCGCCGATCCCAAAGCTCGCTTCTGCCGCTCGCCCGCCAGCCACTCGCCATTCGTCAAAGAGAAATCCGCCTATCCCTTTGACCCTAAGGCACTTAGATTCGCCCTTCGCCCACCGCCAGAGTGCTTGGCTCTGCTCCAGCCTGCGGACGCTTGCGTGCCCTTGCCGCCCATCCCAAGACGCGCCACTCAAAATTCCGCCCATTCCGCAGAAATACGGGAATGGGCCAAAAAGACGCGCAACGATTATCGTAGCGCGTCCCGGCTCGCCTTGCAAGTTTGCTGCTACTTGATTTCGATGGTGGCGACGCCTTCAAACTTCTTTTTGATGGCCTCCGCTTCATCCTTGGTCGCGCTCTCCTTCAATGCCTTGGGAGCTCCGTCCACCAGGTCCTTGGCTTCCTTCAGACCCAGCGAGGTAATCTCGCGCACTGCCTTGATGGTGTTGATCTTGTTCGCGCCCGCATCCTTGAGGATGACCTGGAACTCAGTCTTCTCCTCCGCCACCGGGGCCGCCGCGCCGCCGCCCGCTGCAACCGCAACCGGAGCTGCCGCTGCCGCCGAAACGCCAAGCCGCTCTTCCAGCTTCTTTACCAGGGCCGCTGCTTCCAGCAGGCTCAGGCTTACAATCTGCTCTTCCAACTGTCCGAGATCCGCCATTTTCTTCTCCATTCAGAAACGTTTTTGAATATCCTGTCCGAGCCAAATCTCTCGTCCAAAAGGCTGCCCCGCGCAGTGGGAAGTTTCCGATGCGCCAGACCCGCGCACTTCCTGCCTGCCCTGCAGCCAAAACCCTTAAAAGCAGCTCTTAGCTGCTAGCTTCCAGCTCTTCCTCGATCGAACCCACACTCTCAACTTCCGCACGAAAAAGCTAGAAGCTAGAGGCTAGGAGCTAGAAGCCGGCGCCGTTACGCTGCGCCTGCAAACTTTTCTTTCTCCACGCCCTGGCCCAGAACCACCGCCAGATCGCGCCCCGTGGCATTGATCACCGTTGCCAGCCGCTGTGCGGGAGCATTGATGAGGAAGAGCAGCTTGGCAAAGATCTCATCCTTGCCCGGCATGGTCGCCAGCGCCTTCACTTCTTCCACCGTCAGCAGCTTGCCGTCCACGATGCCCAGCTTGAACTGGAACTCCGCGTTTTCGCTCACCCACTTGGCAAAGCCCTTGGCCAGCGCCACCGGGTCGCCGCTGGTGAACGCCACTGCGCTCACGCCCTTCAGCCCCTTTAGCGCATCCTGGACCTTGGTGCCTTCGCCGGAGATCGCGGCCAGCTTGTTCTTCACCACGCGATATTTGCCGCCCGCCTCGCGAATGGTCTTGCGCAATGCAAAATCCTGCGCCACCGTCAGCTTGGCAAACGTGCCGATAATCGCCGTCGTCGAGGTCTCCAGCTCCTTCGCCAGCAACTGGACCTTCTCCGCCTTTTTACCTCTTGAAACTGCCATGTCTTCGCTCCGCTTCGACAGGGATCAGGGAACAGAGATCAGGGATCAAAAAACCTTCAATCCTCGAACTCCGCCTCCTTAGTCCCTTTCCCAAGCCCGCCGTCGGGCTCTCGATCATAAATGCTGCTTTGAAACTCTTCAGATCCGGCTCCAGGACCGATCGCGCCATCGCGCCAACTGATCCCTGACCCCTGTCCCTGATCCCTGTTCCCTGATCCCTGACCCCTGTTCCCTGCCCCTGCCTTTAATGCTTGCCGGCCGCGTCCGCCACTGCCGAATCCAGCGGTACTCCGGGGCCCATCGTCGAGCTCAGCGTGACGCTCTTGATGTACTTGCCCTTGGCCGCTGAAGGCTTGGCGCGCACAATCGACGAAATCACCGTGGTGGCATTGTCGATCAGCTTTTGCGGATCGAAGCTCAACTTGCCCACCGGCACGTGCACCAGGCTGGTCTTGTCGGCGCGAAACTCCACCTTGCCCGCCTTGATCTCTTTTACCGCCGCGGCCACGTCCAGGGTCACGGTTCCGGTCTTGGGGTTCGGCATCAGTCCCTTGGGACCAAGCACCTTGCCCAGCCGGCCCACCACCTTCATCATGTCCGGCGTGGCAATCAGCGCGTCAAAGGCGGTCCAGTTTTCCTTCTGAATCTTCTCCACCATCTCCTCGCCGCCCACAAAATCGGCGCCGGCTTCGGTGGCTTCCTTCTGGCGATCGCCCGAAGCGATCACGGCCACGGTCTTGGTCTTGCCCAGTCCGTGCGGCAGCACCACAGTGCCGCGAACCATCTGGTCGGCGTGGCGCGTGTCCACGCCCAGGCGCATGGTCAGATCGACCGTCTCGTCAAACTTGGCGTACTTGACCTGCTTGAGCAGGCTCACGGCTTCAGGCAGCGGATAGGCCGGCTTGGTGACAGCCGCACGCGCCTTTGCAATATTCTTGCTGGGTTTTGCCATTCTTCCCTCGTCTCCCACCGCTTTTGCCAGCCCCGCTTTGCGGGGAGCCGCTTCCGTTGGGGGCAACCTTTTGGTCGCCGCATCCAGGCCGGAAAGGCCCAAAAACCGTGGTGCATATGACAGTCCAGGGATTTCTCCCGGACGCATCTTTTAATCATACCCAAAGGCCGACCGGATTGCAACCCGCGGCTCGCGTGCCCGGGGCGCTAAGTCCGCGTCTCTTCGCACACCAATCCCCTCGCCGCGCATCTAACCAATCGGATGAGGTAAGCGCATTGCCATGGCGATCAGACTGCCTGCAGCGCACACCTCGAAGGGAGCAGTTCCATGAAAATGCCAGGTTTAGCCGCTCCAGGATTAGCCGCTTTCATCACCGCCGCAACGCTGGTCTTCGCAGCGCCGGCTTTTTCTGAGGCCTCCTCAGGCCAGGGCCAGGCCGTCGTCACCATCCTCCCGTCCCATCCTGAAGCGGAGGACGCCAAGGTCTCCGTGCAGGACGTGAAGCTGAAGATCAACGGCAAGGCCTCCACCATTACCCAATGGTCGCCCCTTCGGGGACCCGCAAGCCCGGTCGAACTCGTGTTGCTAATCGACGGCTCTGCCCGCACCAGCCTGGGAGAGGAATTGGGCGACCTGACAGATTTTGTGAAGGAGATGCCTTCGGATACCAAGATTGCCATCGCCTACATGGAGAACGGGCGCGCCGTGATGGCCGGTCCGCTGTCGTCTGATTCGGCCCAGGTGCTGCGCAGCCTTCATCTCCCCGGCGGCATGGCCGGCTCCAGCGCCAGCCCTTACTTCTGTCTCTCCGATCTCGCAAAAAACTGGCCCTCGACGGACCGTTCCGCACGGCGCGAGGTGGTCATGATTACCGACGGCGTCGATCCCTACGAAGTGCACTACGATCCTGAAGACCCCTACGTCCTGGCCGCCATCCACGATTCGGTTCGCGCCCACCTGGTCGTCTATTCCATCTACTGGCGCAGCCGCGGCCGTCTCGACAACACCGAATATGGCGCCGTTGACGGACAGAACCTGTTGCAGGAAGTGACCGAGGCCACCGGAGGCTACAGCTACTGGCAGGGCACGGGCAATCCGGTCTCCTTCAAGCCCTATCTCACCGACCTTCGCCGCCGCCTCAGAAATCAGTACTCACTCAGCTTCACGTCGGAGCTGAATGGCAAGCCGCAGCTCGAAAACATGCAGCTCAAGGTAGCCGTTTCGTCGGCCAAGGTCTACGCGCCGCAGCAGGTATTCGTCAATCACCCCGGCGGCGCCGGGGAATAGATCGGCCGCATCCCGCGGATAACCCCGCGGCCAATCGTCATCTCTGAATCTGCTCCCAGAGCAGGACCATCGCTGCGTCTGTCCCGTTCCCCTTCGGGCTTGCTGCGCGCCGCGGCAAAACAGGCGCCGCGGCCTTCCTCGTCCTCCCTCACACTCGGCATTCGATCCCTGATCCAATTCCATGGTTGAAGATTTGCCGGGTCGCCGTATAGTTTGTTGATACCGGTCTTCGGCCCTGCGGGAACCCCGTTCCACCTGGCTCTGCCGCCCCACCCATTCAATGCACGACTGCCGCACCGCCGTACCGGATCTCTGCACCATGCGCACGCCGAATACACGAAAGACCCATTTGAAAAGAGGACTATGAAACGCTTTCTGTCGGCCTTGATTCTCGCCTCCGTCGCCTTGTGCTGTTCAACAATTCCCGCGCATCCCCAGGCGTTGGACTCCAATTACGCCCGCGATCCCAATCAGCCCATCGACCAGCAATACACCGGCAAGATCCTCCAATACACCACCGACAAATCATTCCTCTCCCCGCTGGTGGATTATCTGCCCGCCTCAAAAACCGTCCCCACGCCGGAAAAGGTGCTGGGCGACGTCTCCGGCGCGCCCAACATGCTGCCCTACGCGGAGGATGTCTACAAATACTTCCGCATGCTTGAGGCATCGAGCCCGCGCGTCAAGGTCTTCACCATCGGCCACAGCGAAGAGGGCCGCGAGATGATCGTCGCCGCCATTGCCGATCCGGAGTTGCTCAACGCCGCCAAGGAAAACAGCGCCCGCCTCGCCCAACTCGGCGATCCGCGCACCATCGGCATGGACGACGCCAGGGCGCGCGCCCTCATCGACAAATCCTGGCCGGTCTACTACATCACCGGCACCATTCACTCGACTGAAACCGGCGCACCCACCGCGCTGATGGAGCTGGCCTACCGCCTCGCCGTCGACGATTCGCCTTACATCAAATACATCCGCTCCCACATGATCGTGCTCATCACACCGGTCACGGAGGTCGATGGCCGCGACCGCATGGTCGACATCTACAAGTGGCACAAGGCGCATCCTGACCAGCAGTGGCCGCACCTGCTCTATTGGGGACACTACGTCGCCCACGACAACAATCGCGACGCCATGGGCATGACCCTTGACCTCACCCGCAACGTCCTCGACACCTATCTAAACTGGCACGCGCAGGTTCTGCACGACCTGCATGAGTCCGTCCCCTTCCTCTACGACAACACCGTGGGCGACGGCCCCTACAACGCATGGGTCGATCCCACCCTGGCCGACGAGTGGGCCGAGCTGGGCTGGAACAACGTGGCCCAGATGCAAAGCTTCGGCATGCCCGGCGTCTTCACCCACGGCGATTTCGATACCTGGAGCCCCGGCTACCTCATGTTCCTCGCCGCCATGCACAACGGCATCAGCCGCCTCTATGAGACCTTCGGCAATGGCGGCGCAGACACCGAGAAGCGCATCCTCGATCCGGAAGAATATTCGCGCACCTGGTATCGGCAGAATCCGCCGCTCCCCATCGTCGAGTGGTCCCAGCGCGACAACAACAACTATGAAGAGAGCGCGCTGCTCTCCACCATCTCTTACTTTTCGCACCACACCGATCACTTCCTCGAGAACTACTACCTCAAGAGCAAGCGCTCCGTTGAGAAGCCCTCGCTTGAAGGCCCGTCCGCCTACGTCATTCCCCCCGACGCCGCCGAGACCAACCGCGAAGTCGAGTTGCTCAAGGTCCTCAAGCTCCAGCACGTCGAGCTGCATCAGCTCTCCGCGCCTGCAACCTGCACGCTGCCCGGCGAAAAGCGCGGCGACAAGCCGCATCAGGAGACCTTTGCCGCGGGCAGCATCGTCGTGCGCATGGATCAGCCCTACTCCCGCATCGCCGACGCCCTGCTCGACCACCAGTTCTGGGCGCCCGACGATCCGCAGAAGCATCCCTACGACGACACCGGCTGGTCCTTCAGCCACCTCTTCAATGTCAAGGTGGTCCGCGTGCCCGATGAGGGAATCCTGAAAGCCGCCATGACTCCGCTCGACGATCCCGCCTCCCTCACCGGCAAGCTTGCGGGCTCGGGCTCGCTCGTCGCCGTGGCCAACAACGGCCAGGTCTCGCTGCTTTCGCTCGTCTACAAGCTCAAGGGCGCAAGCATCCAATCCGTCGAAAAACCATTCGACGCGGAGAACACCCACTTCGCCGCCGGCTCACTGCTCATCTCCGGACGTTGCCGACGACACCCTGACCTCTGCGCTCCACGATCTCGCGCTGAACGCGGTGCATCTTGCCGCAGCGCCTTCCGTCCCCGCGCACACCGTTGCCGCGCCGCGCATCGCCTTCATGCACACCTGGCTCTCGACTCAAACTGAGGGCTGGTGGCGCTTCGCATTCGACACTGAAGGCGTGCCCTACGACTACATCAGCACCCAGACCGTCGCCAAAGAAGCCGATCTGCGCTCTAAATACGACGTCATTGTCTTCGCCCCCGTGGGCCGCGCCAGCACGCAGGAGATCATTGACGGCCTGCCCATGTGGAACAATGCCCTGCCGTGGGAGAAGACTGACCTCACCCCCAATCTCGGCCGTGTCGACTCCACCGCGGACATGCGCCCGGGCCTGGGCTACGACGGGCTCGAGCACTTGAAGCAATTCATCGCCCACGGCGGCCTGCTCATCACCTGCGAAGACTCTGCGCAGTTCGCCGTCGACACCGGCCTCGCGCCCGGCGTCAGCGTCGCGCCTCGCGGGGACGCGCGCGTGGTCGGCTCCGTGCTCAACACCGTCTTTGTGGAGCGCGACAATCCCGTCGCCTTCGGCTATGGACTCGACGTTCCCGTGATCAGCGCCAACGGCATGGTCTTCAACATCAGCAATACCCTTGGCCGTTCCGGCGGGCGTCTCCTTATGGACCCCTACGCGGAACGCCCCACCGGCCGCGGCGGGCTTGAAGACAACGACGAGCCCGAAGGCCGCAAGGCCGTCGCGGCAGAGCCGCTGGAAAAGCAGCAGCCATGGCAGGCAAAGAAACTCAATGAAGACCAGATGCGCAATAACCCCCTGGTCATTCCCGAGTCGCTGCGCCCCGACGTGATTCTGCGCTTCTCCGACGCCAAGAGCCTGCTGCTCGACGGCCTGCTCGACAAAGGCGGCTCCATCGCGGAACACGCCATCGTCGTCGACGCTCACCTCGGCCAGGGCAACGTGCTGCTCTTCGGCAACAACCCCATCTACCGCGGCGAGACCATCGGCACCTACGGCCTGGTCTTCAACGCCATCATGAATCACGACCACCTGGAGCACCAGCCCGTGCCGGAGGAAAAACACTAACCGAGCTCTCACGCCCAACTTCGATCAATAGTTTCAACCCCGGGGGCTTTTCTGAGGGCGGCATTCTGTGTCATGCTGTCACCCATGGGAAACAAAGACAGAGGCAAGAAAGAAACCAAGAAGGCGCCTAAACCCAAACCGAAACCCGAACCAGCCAGCAGGCGCGAAGTGTTCACCCCGGCACCGCCCAAGTAAGGCGCACGCCCATCACCTGTTCGCCGCGCTTGCTGTTTTCACACGCGAAAGCCCTCCTGTCTCAGGAGGGCTTTCCTGTCACCGCATACCTGCATCTCCCCACCCCGGCCCGCCGCACCGCACAGTGCAACCCCGCAAAAAGAGTTAGCTTCAAAGACAGGCATTCCTCCTGGAGACCCCGCCATGCCCGTGAAGCTTTCCGCAATTCTTCTTGTCATGTTCCTGCTCACCGCCGCAGCCCGCGCTCAACAGCCGAACCCGCCCGCGACGCAGGCAATTCCGGCCGCCGCCGACCTGCCTCCCGTCGCTCCGACCAACCGCCCCGCCATCGGCATCGCCCTCGAAGGCGGCGGCGCGCTCGGCCTCGCGCACATCGGCGTCCTGCAATGGCTTGAGGAACATCACATCCCCGTCGACCGCATCTCCGGCACCAGCATGGGCGCGCTTGTCGCCGCCCTTTATGCCACCGGCCACAGCCCAAAAGACATGCGCACCATCGCCGTCGGCAACGACATCTCCAGCGTCTTCACCCTGCAAACGCCCTACTCCGACATCAGCTATCGCCGCCGCCAGGACCGCCGCGAAATTCCCCAGGCCATCACCATCGGTCTCAAGAACCGCTACGGCCTGCGCAACGCGCTCCTCACCGACCGCGGCGTCGACGAGTTCCTCAGCCGCCACCTCTTCGCCTACAACAGCGAAGACCTCGACTACGATCGCCTTCCCATCCCCTTTCGCTGCGTGGCCACCGACCTCAACACATTTCAGTCCCTCAGCTTTGCCCGCGGACCGCTGCCCGAAGCCGTGCGCGCCTCCATTTCCATTCCCGGCATCTTTCCCCCCGTGCAGGGCCGGGACGGCCATTACCTAGTCGACGGAGGCATCCTCGACAATCTGCCCACCGACGTTCTGCGCAACGAATTGCACGCCGACACCATCATCGCCGTGCGCCTGCAGGACGCCGCGCTCTCCCCGGCCGACACCGGCTCCATCGTCGGCGTGCTCAACCGCGCCTTCTCCGCCGGCATCGTCAGCAATGTCGACCAGTCGCAAAAGCTCGCCGACGTCGTCATCAATGTGCCCGTCGGCAGCTTCTCCGGGACGGACTACAGCAAGGCCGCGCAGCTTATCGATGCCGGATACGCGGCCGCCAACAACAGCCGCGACGCCCTGCTGCGCTTTGCCCTCGACGACGCCGGCTGGCAGGCCTACATTTCCGCGCGCAACGCCCGGCTTTTGCCCTCTCCCGGCATCCTGCGCACCGTCCGCGTGGCAGCCAACAATCCGCCCGCCGATCCCGGTGCTGTCCGCGAAGTCGAGCGCGACATGAAACCGGCCGAGAGCCGCCCCGCCTCATCCAGCGCGATTCTCGATGGCCTCAAAGGCGTGCAGAGCGACGAGGTCTACGCCGCAACCTACGAAACCATCGCCCAGCCTGCGTCCGCGTCCAATCCCGGCCCCGACACCGGCATCCTCATCCACCTCGCGAAGGATCCCAACGGCCCGCCTTACCTGCTCGTTGGCCCCGAGGGCGTTGCGTCCACCTCCAACGTCACACAGGGCGAAGTTGCTCTCCGTTTCATTGATCAGAATTTCGGCGGCTACGGCTCCGAGTTCCGCGCCGGCGCGCGCATCGGCTACATGACCGGCGTCTCCGCGGAATACTATCGCCTGCTCAGCCCCAACGGATTTTTCATCGAGCCGATGGCCGGCATCGTCCGTGAACCCATCTACATCTGGGCCAATCAGAAGCGCATCGCCGAGCGCTTTCAGCAAAATCTGGACGCCGGACTCGAAGCCGGCCGCACCTTCAATAATCAGCTTCAAGTCGCAGCCCAGTGGCGCGCGGAAGATACGCGCTGGAGCCTGCGCACCGGCAGCGACGGCGGCGGCTACATTGCAGGAACCGCACAGACCGGCCTGCTGCGCGTCACCTTAGACAGGGAGTCTTCCGGCACCGTCTCGCCCAACGGCTTCCGCATCTCCGCCGCCGCCGGGGCGCTTTATCACGCCGTCGCCAGTGACAACGCACCGCTCGTCAACCTCTCGTTCTCGGGCTCGCAAACGTGGAGACAGACCAACATCTTCGGGTTCAGCGGAGACGTCAACTCCTATCTGCGCGCCCGCGTGGCCGATCCCTTCCGCTTCACGCTGGGCGGGCCCATGCGCCTCTCTGCATCCTCCATCGACGAGTACCGCGGCACCGACACCTACCTCGCCCGCAGCGGCTACCTGCATCGCATCGCCGCGCTGCCCACCGGCCTTGGCCAGGGCCTGTATGCCGGCGTGGCCTATGAAGCCGGTGAAATCTGGTCGCCCGATCAGCGCGCCATCCTGCGACAGGACGCCACCACCGGCTGGTCGCCGTTACGCCTCTCGGCGTCATCACCATTGGCGTTTCAGTGGGCGACGCAGGACACCGCAAAGTCTTCCTCACCATCGGCCGCTGGTTCTAAGCAATTGTGCTTCGGTGCGTCTGCGTGGATGTAAAACACACCGGCCTGAACTCCGGCCATCACCCTGCGCTTGCAGCCTTAGCCTTCTCGGCAGTCAAGCCTACGGTCAATCCCTGCCCAGAGCCCTTGGGCACAAACGCTGCCGACAGTCCATAAAGGATGAATGCGAGCACGCCCAGAATCGGCGTCCCGCCCACCATCACCAGGTTCTCCAGAACTCCGCCTACCACCGCGCCAAGAAGGTTGATGCCAAGTCCCTGAGATGGTTTTGCCACATCTCTGAAGCTCCGCGAAAAAATCAGCCCCGAGAAGAACACCGGCAACCCCGCAAGAGTAGCCGACGCCATTACGCGCGCCGTGCCGGGCAGGCCTTCAAAAATCGAATAGGGCAGAAACACGCTTGCCGCCAGAACGATGAACAGCGCCGTGTAGGCGACGCGCCGCGACACCGGCTGCACCATGATCACGCTGTTGGCCAGCAGCCCCATGGTCAGAAATGCCGCAATCACAACCGCATTGACCGTCCACGTGGAACCGAACAGCAGCGAAAGCTCCGTGACTCCCTTCGTCTCCAGCAGCATGAATCCCGCACCCAGGAAAAACAGGTGAAGGCCCTGCCGGCTCGACAACACGGTCACCGGCACCTGTTTCTTCAGCACCGCCCAGGCGAAGTAGAGGAACAGCGCAACCACGCTCCAGATCGCGAAAGGAATCGTCCGCGATTGCAGATACAAAAATGGCCAATGGTCCGTCGCAATCAGAGTCGTCGCGCGCGCCGCTTCCAACTGCTTCGTGATCTCCGGATAATCCCCAATCGCATTCGACTCCGCGCCCTTGCCTTCCACGTACACCACACCGCTTTGGTTATAGCCCGTGAAATACGCGCGCGGCGGCGTATCAAAAGCCTGCGCCAGCGTTGCGAAGAGACGTTCGCTCATGAACGATCCGCCGGTGAAAGCCATCACCAGCGTGCCATTTTCATTCAGCAGGCCGCGCGCCTCGCGAAAGCTCTCGACCGTATAGACATAGTTGTCCAGCCGGATCGAAGAGAGGCCCGTCAGCATCGTGTGCGCGTCAAGATACCCGAAGATGATCAGGTCATACTTCTCGTGCGTCTTCTTGAAAAAGGCCCGCGCGTCATCCACATACACCGTCACTTTGGGCGAATCATAGGGATGCTCCGGGTGATACTTGCGGCCAATCCTGATCAGGAACGGGTCGATCTCGACCGCGTCCACATGGTCGACTCCGTGCCGCAGCGCCGCGGCCACATCGTTGCCCGTGCCTGCGCCCACAACTAGAACCCGTGCGGGATGAGGAGCCAGCCGGTATGGAATCTCGTAATGAGGACGCCATGTCTTGTTCGGCTGTGCGTCCGGATAGCGCGCCGCAAACTCCGGCGTAAGATCGACGATCCGCTGAAAGAAATCGTAGTTGACAACAATCTGGTAGGCGGCCGGCTCAGGCCAACCCGGCGGAGGTGGAACCGGCTCCAGGGTAATCCGGTAGTAGGGCGACCAATACACATGCGTCTGCGGAATCGCCATCGCGCCCACAATCAAGGCAAATGCAACAAGAGTCCAGCGCTCGCGGAGAAAGAACGGAATGAGGGTTAGAAATCCAAGAAGGACCCATATCACCGGAGGCGACCCCAGAAACGAAAGCGCCGTGAACGCAAGAATGCCCGCCAGGCTTCCCGCCAGGTTCACGCCGTATCCCTTCAGTGAGGGGAACTGCTTCAGATGTTCGCCGACCAATCCGCCCAGCACCGCAAAAAACGCCACGATCAGGTACATGATGGCGGGGACCACGATGAGGTAGATGAGGAACATCAAGATGACCCACGGGATATACCAGTCGCCCGTCGGCGCATTGGGCTGGTCCACAAACATTCGATAGTCGAACGTGGGAATCGGCAGATGAGTCAGCCTGAGAAAGGCCGAAAACGTAATAAGCAATAGCAGCGCCGCCGCGATCAACGGAAACAGCTTCTTCAGGGATTTGGGCGGACTCTCAAGAATCATGCCCAGCCCGATGCCGAAGAAGCTCGCGATCAGCGCGACATTCTTGAGGTAGGCAAAGATTCTGATCTCGGTCGAGATGAACCGGATGATGGTGAGCTCGAAGAAAAGCGCCACAAAGCTCGCCAGGAACAAGAACAACAGATTGCGCGCGCCGGAACTGCCTGCTGCGGTCTTGCCGGCGGCGCCATCGCGGCTTCCGCCGGCCTCAAGAGAGTCCATCGTTCACCTTCACTCTGCCCGAGCGGTCGTTGATTGCGAAGCGCACTCCCCCGGCGATCTGTGCAACCGCAAAAGGCTTATCGCTGCAGGTTCGGGATGAGTCTAACATTCATGCTGCTGGCAATGATTGAAGCATGAGCAAGGACCTGATGTGCTTCTTGATTCCCGCGACGCAGCACCAAAGTGTTTCAGCCCCTGGGCCTTACCCCGGAACCCGCACTCCGCGCCAACGTAAAAAAGCCCTCCCGCGAGGGAGGGCCCTTTTGCAAATCACAATGGAAATCTACGCGACCACTTCAATCCCCATCGACCGCGCCGTGCCCTTGATGCTCTTCACCGCCGCGTCCACCGATGCCGCATTCAAGTCCGGCATCTTCTGCGTGGCGATCTCGCGCACCTGCTTCTCGGTCACCTTGCCCACCTTGTCCTTGTTCGGCGTGCCCGATCCCTTGGCAATGCCGGCCGCCTTTTTCAGCAGGACTGCCGCGGGCGGTGTCTTGGTGATAAAGGTGAAGCTGCGATCGGCGTAAACCGTGATGACGACGGGAATGATCAGACCCGCCATCTCCTTGTTCTGCGTGCGCGCGTTGAACTGCTTGCAGAACTCCATGATGTTCACCTGCGCCTGGCCCAGTGCCGGGCCCACAGGCGGCGCAGGCGTGGCCTTGCCGGCCTCGATCTGCAGCTTGACGTATGTCGTAATTTTCTTCGGAGGTGCCATTGGTTTCCTTTGGAAACCAGCTTCTAGCTCCTAGCTTCTAGCTATTAGCTGGTTTTTCCTTCTTCGAATTTTGGTGCTGCTGCTCAAGCGTTCGCTTTCAAACCGACGGTTGCTAGGTGCCGCATCGGCTAGAAGCTAGAAGCTAGTAGCTAGAAGCTGCAACTACTCAATCTTTTCAACCTTGCCAAACTCCAGCTCGACAGGGGTGGAGCGCCCGAAGATGGTCACCATGACCTTCAGCGTCTCGCGATCTTCGTTGATCTCATCCACCACGCCATTGAAGTTGGCGAACGGCCCGTCCGTGATCCGGACCTGCTCGTTCTTTTCAAACTTGATCTTCATCCGCGGCTTGTCTTTGGCCGTCTCTGAACGGAAGATGATCGAACTCACTTCTTCCTCTGAGAGCGCTACCGGCTTGTCGCCCGTGCCCAGAAAGCCCGTCACCTTGGGCGTGTCCTTCAACACGTGCCAGAGGTTGTTGTCCAGATCCATCTCCACCAGCACGTAGCCGGGCAGAAACACCCGCTCCACGGTGCGCTTCTTGCCGTTGACAATCTCCGTCACCGGCTCGGTGGGAATCATCACCCGCCCAACCTTGTCCTGCAGCCCGAACGCGGTCACGCGGCTCGCAATCGACTCGCGCACCTTGCGCTCAAATCCTGAGTAGGCGTGCAGAATATACCACTTGAAGAGCGGGTTACGCTCCGGTTGCGGCTGTTCCGCGGATTGTTCCAATTCTTCTGCCATTCTGTTCTCGATTCGCGACGCCGCAGTCTTACTGCGCGCCACCCATCCGGGTAATGATCGCGTGCAGGCCTTTGTTGAAGATGTAGTCCACAACAAAGAAGAAAAACCCGAAGAGGAAAACCGTGATGATCACCACGGATGTGGTGGCCTCCACTTCCTTCCGCGTGGGTGCCACAACCTTGCGCATCTCCGCGCGCACGTCGCTCAGAAAGCGGGTCATGCCGTTCCACGCGCCAATTACGCCGCCCGACATATTCTGGATCGCCCCCGGTTCCTGCAGCTTGCTCGATCGTTGATCGCCCTTTTCCATTGCTGCCTTGCTCGCCATACTTCTAATCCTTCGCACCCGGCATTTGCGCCCGGCGCATCCTCGTTAATCTGGCAGGGGCGGAGGGATTCGAACCCCCAAGTTCGGTTTTGGAGACCGACAGTTTAACCGTTGAGCTTACGCCCCTAAATGCAGCTAGTAGCTTCTAGCCCCTAGCTCCTAGCTCCATCCACGGAAAAGCTCAACGTCTGCCCTGCCGATACAGGAGCTAGCAGCTAGAAGCTAGCAGCTAACGGCTGTCTTACTTCGATTCCTTGTGCGGCTGATGCTTCCGGCAACGGTTACAGAACTTCGAGAACTCCAGGCGCCCAGTGGTCGTCTTCTTGTTCTTCGTCGTCGAGTAATTCCGCTCCTTGCACACAGTGCACTGCAATGTAACAATTTCCCGCATTTCAAAATCCTTTCAACTCAGGGATCAGTGTTCCTAGTCTCTAGTCCCTGCTCCCTTTTCCTGCTTCGCTCACCGCTCCCAGGCATGCGCCCGAAGGGCGGTCCGCCCGACGCGGCAAGCGTCTACTTGATAATCTCCGACACCGTGCCCGCGCCCACCGTGCGTCCGCCTTCGCGGATCGCGAACCGCAAGCCCTTTTCCAACGCCACCGGCGTAATCAGCTCCACCGTCAGCTGCACGTTGTCGCCCGGCATCACCATCTCCGTGCCCTCCGGCAGCTCCGCCACTCCCGTCACGTCCGTGGTGCGGAAGTAGAACTGCGGCCGGTAGCCCTTGAAGAACGGCGTATGACGGCCGCCCTCTTCCTTGCTCAGCACGTACACTTCGCCCTTGAAGTTGGTGTGCGGCGTAATCGATCCCGGCTTGGCCAGTACCATCCCCCGCTCCACGTCTTCCTTGGGTATGCCGCGCAGCAGAAGTCCCGCATTGTCGCCCGCCAGGCCTTCGTCCAGCTGCTTCTTGAACATTTCCACGCCCGTGACCACGGTCTTCCTGCGTCTCGCGGAAACCCACTATCTCGGTCTCCTCGCCCACCTTCACCTTGCCGCGCTCGATACGGCCCGTGACCACCGTGCCGCGTCCGGAAATCGAGAAGATATCCTCGATCGGCATCAGGAACGGAAGATCGATCGCACGATTAGGCTGCGGAACGTACTTGTCCACCGCCTCCATCAGCTCGTCCACCTTGGCTTCCCACTTGGCTTCGCCATTCAGCGCGCCCAGGGCCGAGCCACGGATCACCGGTACGTCGTCGCCGGGGAACTGGTACTTCGACAACAGCTCGCGAACTTCCATCTCCACCAGGTCCGTCAGCTCTTCGTCTTCCACCGCGTCGCACTTGTTCAGAAACACCACGATGCAGGGCACGCCCACCTGGCGAGCCAGCAGAACGTGCTCCTTGGTCTGCGGCATCGGACCGTCGGTGGCCGCAACCACCAGAATCGCTCCGTCCATCTGTGCCGCGCCGGTAATCATGTTCTTGATGTAATCGGCGTGGCCGGGGCAATCCACGTGCGCGTAGTGACGGTTGGCCGTCTCGTACTCCACGTGTGCCGTGGCGATCGTGATGCCCCGCTCCCGCTCTTCCGGCGCGTTGTCGATCGAATCAAACGAACGAAACTGGTTCTTCGGGTTGTGCTTCTGCAATACCTTGGTGATCGCCGCCGTCAACGTCGTCTTGCCGTGATCGATATGCCCGATCGTTCCTACGTTCACGTGCGGCTTCGAACGGTCAAACTTTTCCTTCGCCATAAAAAGCCCCAAATCCCTTTCGTTGCTCGTACTGCACGTTAATACCGGGGCGCCGGCACTCCGGCTCCAGCCCCAAAATTCTTAAAACCAGCTCCTAGCTTCTAGCTGCTAGCCTTTTCCCGCTAGACCAACAGCCTTCGGCTTCGGCACCAATTAGCTAGTAGCTAGAAGCTAGTGGCTAACGGCTTGCCCTTCTCAGTAATACGCGTAGGCCCTGAAATACCTTTGCCGCAACTCCAGCGGCACCGCTTCCACCAGCCGCAGATACCGCTCCCGCGTCAACGCCTGGTCTGAGACCGGAAGCCCCGCATACAGCGCCACGGCTTCCTTGCCCAGCAGCCCGCGCGACAGAATCCCTTCGAAGTCGCGTATCCGCAGCTTGAATCGAATCGCGCGATCGAGAAGTACTTCCACATCCCGCTTGTCAAAGGCCGCATCGATCAGCGCGTGAAGCTGCGCGTATTTCTGCTCATCCTTGACTGCGATTGCCGCCTGCTCGAACATCTTTTCCTTACCCTCGCTTGAGCTTTCAGCAGTCAGCTTTCAGTTCCATCCTGCCTGCGCTTGCCATGCCCGCTCTTGTCTGCCGCGGCATAAGCTGAAAGCTAAGAGCTGATAGCTTATTCCTGGAGCGGGAGACGGGGATCGAACCCGCGACCAACAGCTTGGAAGGCTGTGACTCTACCACTGAGTTACTCCCGCCTGAAAAACAGCTTCTAGCCTCTAGCCTTCAGCTTCTAGCTCTTTCTTGCCGGCGCAGGCCTCAGCGGACTCGACCGCCTTTGCGTCAGCTAGAAGCTAGGAGCTAGCAGCTAGCGGCTGATTTCTGGAGCTGATGACCAGGATTGAACTGGTGACCTCTCCCTTACCAAGGGAGTGCTCTACCAACTGAGCTACATCAGCCCTCTTACAAACTCTTCGGGCGCTTAACTGCCGCCCTCGCCCTTTTCACGGCGAATCTTATCCGCCCTGTGGGCCACAAAAGTGCGCAAAGCGAAGGTGCCGATGATCAGAATCGGGATCAACCGCAACTCCACCGGCCTGCCACTGACGAGAATCCTGCCCTCGCCCACTGTAAACCAGACCAGCAACGCCAAAACTCCGTACAGCACCAGAGCCACTCGATACTTCCGGTCCAAATCCGAACCGGAACTATGAAGACCCTCAACCATGCGCTTCTGTTCGGAGTAAGCCGAACTTCCGGGTAACCACCCTTTGCGCATCCCAGCCCTCAATTCGTGGTGCACAGGGGAGGATTCGAACCTCCGTAGCTCCAAGGAGCGGCAGATTTACAGTCTGCTGCCATTAACCGCTCGGCCACCTGTGCCCATTCACCCAGCTTCAAAAACCCGTCGCCGAGAGCCCAATCCAACTCGCCTGTACCGCCTCGAAAAACCCCGTTTCCGCACACACGCCCCACCCGGAAATTCTCCGGCTTTTCGGAGCATGCACCTCAGTGGGATCGCCGCGGAGGACAAACCCGGCGGCCTAAAAAACTGCTGCCGGTCAAAAAACCTGCTGCCGTTTACCGCCCCGTTCTCATTTCCTTCAAGTGGAGCTGGCGAAGGGATTTGAACCCCCGACCCTCTGATTACAAATCAGATGCTCTACCAGCTGAGCTACGCCAGCCCATCCAGCGATTTCACCCTACCGGCGCAACCGCCTACCCACCCGGAAACTGCACCCGGGGCCAAAGCACGCGCGGGCACACTCCCGCTCCGCGCATACCACGGCACAGTCTCCAAGGTTAGCACACAGCCGCGGCCTCCGCAAACCAACTCGAATCACGCACGGAGCCATTTTTCTGCAACGATTTGCCTTGACATCACGCGCCTCCCGGGGGAACCTGTTCGGGCAGTCAATTCTCCCCAAGGAAGCTTTATGAAAGTGCAAAGATTTCTTCCTGCCATTGCGGCTGGGCTGGCGATTCTTGCTGCGGTTCTGGCCGTTCCCGCCCATCCTCAGGCAGCTCCGCCCCGCCGCCCGCGCATCGCCGTCATGGATTTTGATTACGCCACCGTGCACACCTACTCGGCCGCCATTTTCGGGTCCGATGTGGACGTGGGCAAAGGCATCGCAGACCTGCTCGTCACCGACCTCGTCAAAGACGGCACTTTCTCCATCATCGAGCGCAAAGCCCTCGACAAGATCATGGCCGAGCAGAACTTCTCCAACTCCGATCGCGCCGACCCCACCAGCGCCGCCAAGCTGGGCAAGATGCTGGGTGTGGACGCAATCCTCGTCGGCAGCATCACCGAATTCGGCAACGAGACCAAAAAGACCAACCTGGGCGGTATGGGCGGAAACTGGCACGGCTTCGGCGCGGGCGGATTCGGCCACTCCAACACCAAGGCCAACGTGGGCATCGATGCCCGCCTGGTCAACGTCGATACCGGCGAAATCATTGCCGTGGCTGAGGGCGTGGGCCAGTCCAGCCGCTCCAGCACCTCGATGCTCGGCGGCGGCGGCAACTGGCACGGATTCGGCGCGGGCAGTGCCGACTTCGGCTCCAGCGACTTCCAGAACACGATCATCGGCGAAGCCACCAAGATCGCTACAGACAAGCTCACCGCCGATCTCGTCACCGATGCCCCCAAGGTGGCCGTCCGCACCGTCACGGTCGAGGGCCTCGTAGCCGCGGTCGATGGCGGCCAGATCGTCCTCAATGTTGGCGCTCGCGCCGGCGTTAAGGTGGGCGACACGCTTGAAGTTGTCCGCGTCACCAAGGAGATCAAGGACCCCACCACCGGCAACGTCCTGCGCCGCCTCACCACCACTGTCGGCGTCGTCAGAGCCACCGACGTGGATGACGTCTCCGCCATCTGTACCCCGGTCTCCGGCTCCGGCTTCCAGGCCGGCGACCGCGTCAAGTCAGTGACTCAGTAACTGCATAACTCGCAAAGTAGCACCCAAACGCCCGCCGCAGCCTTCCCCGGCGGGCGTTTCTGCGTACGTCTCACCGCCTCCCAAACAACAGCGGCCCTCATCACAGAACTTCCCCGCGCAGGGGCGTATCGTCGCGGCTCTGGGGGAGAGATGAAGAAGATACTTGCGGTTCTTTTGTCCATTCTGTTTCCGATCTGCGCGGTGGCTGGCGATAACAGCTACAAGATCGGCTACGACGGCGGGTCAATTCCGGGGGTCAAGGCCGGCACCGACATGAGGCTGCTCATTGACGGCGCCAACATCCGCATTATGAAAGGCAAGACCGAGATCGCAGTCATCCCATCTACAGCCGTAACAGAAATCAGCTACGGGCAGGATGTCCACCGGAGAGTGGGCGCAGCCATCGGCGTTGCTGTCGTTTCGCTGGGAATTGGCGCTTTGCTGGCGCTTTCCAAATCCAAGAAGCACTACATTGGCCTCACCTGGGATGACGGCGGCAAAAAGGGCGGATGCGCATTTCAGGCTGATAAGAACGACTATCGCGGCTTGCTGGCCGGACTCGAAGGCGTCACCGGGAAAAAAGCGGTCGACACAGACGCAATGAACGTGAAGAACTAAAGCAAGACGGCTCCCAAAACGCCTGCTCGAAAACCGCCGCCGACTGTGAAGGCCGGCGGCTCGCCGATCCCCCAGCTTAGACGCGCCCTTTGTGCGCCAACGGCACGAGGCTTTCCGCCTCAATGGTCTGCCCTGACCTTGTCATGCAACGCGCAGATCTGGTTTCAGATTGATTTTCGCCTCCATGCCGTTTCAGAAGCTCTCGCCGAACCGGCAGCGCCGATCAGCGCCTCACCAAAGTTTGATAAAATTTGGCGCAACTGTAAGAGGAGACTCTTTCGTGAAACGAATTGTGCCCTTGGTTCTGCTCCTGACCTTTGCCGTTCCGACCTTTGCCTCAACGCACAAAGATGTCTTCAACGTCTCTTGCAACGAGTTGTGGCGTGCCGTTAAAGATACCCTCAGAAACTCTGGAAAGTACGGCATTATCGGAATTGATGATTCCGAAATGACTGCTTCGTACAACATGGGTGGAAATCTAATGGCCAAGCGCACCAACTCCGCGGTGCTCAACAGCAAGGACAATGGGGCCAGTTGCGAATTGCAAATTCAGACGGCCTACAGCGGATTGGGAACCAACGACGCCGGCGATTTCAAGAAGCGGGTCGATGAGTCGCTGGCCAAACTAAAGGGCCAGCCTCTTCCAAGTCCCAACTCCGGGCCCGAACAATCCAGTGCCGCTCCCGCTCAGGCTTCCATTTCGATCGACTCCACTCCTTCCGGCGCGGATATCGAGATCGATGGCGCCTTCGTCGGCAACACGCCTTCGGCGGTCAACTTAGCTACCGGCTCTCATCAGGTTGTAGTCAAGAAAAAAGGCTTCGCCAACTGGACCAGAACTCTCAGTGTCACCAGCGGCACCGTCCACCTGAGCGCGGATCTGCAACCGCAACCGCCAGCGCAATAGCACCCGCTCCCGTTTTGCCCCGGCCTCTTCGGCTGGGGCCGGAAATGTTAGGGTTATTCCTGAAGGTCCTCGCGGACCCACTGGAATGCACAGACGCACGCGCAGAACGCTCTTCGTTGTGGCCGGGGTCGTAGCCTTTCTCGCCGTCGCCGTCTTCCTGCGCTCCAAGGCCCCGCCAGAAGCCGCCCGCCTGCTGCCCGAGTCCGACGGCATCATCTACATCAACTTCAAGCCCTTCCGCGCCTTCCTCCACAAGCCGATCCAGCCGCCGCAGCGCGTGCCGGAGTACCAGCAGTTCGTCGACGCTACCGGCATCGACTGGGAGCGCGACCTCGACCAGATCGCCATCGCGCTCCACCGCATGCCCAACCCCAATGGCCCCAACGGCCCCGTCGCCTACTCCATGGTGCTGGTCGGCAAACTCACCGGCAAGCGCCTGAATGACTGGCTCGAAGCCCACGCCGCCTCGCGCGAAACCTACGCTGGCCACACCATCTATAGCGTCCCCTCCGAAGGCCGCACCGTCCGCGTGGTGCAAATCGGCTATGACATGCTGGCCGTCTCCAACACCCCCACTCCCGAGCAGATTCACTCCATCATCGACCGCCATCGCACCGCGGCGCTCCCCTTCGCCGGCTCTACGCTGCTCTCGCACCACTATCACGAAGTGCCGCTGCTCGCCCTCGCCTGGGGAGTGGGCCAGATCGCCCTGCCCTTTTCTGAGAGCGGACAAATCAGCGTCCTTGGCCTCTCCCTTCCCCTGCAGGATGGGGCCACCATCATTGCCAGCGTCACCCCCACCCTGCCCCTGGCCGGCGCGCTGCGCGTGCGTGTGGAAGAAATCGCCCCCAACGAGCAGGAGGCTGCCAGCCAGGCCGCCGCGCTCGCCACCCTCGTCACCATGGCACGCGGCTTTACCGTGGAGCTGGGCAACAACGCCGCCAACAACGGCCTCAAACAGCTCGTCAAGACGGCTGAAGTCACGCAGAAGCGCGATCGAGTCTTGGTCACCGCCACCCTTGCCCCGTCCACTCTGGCCGGCCTTGCCGCCAACCAGAATTCTTCCCCGCAAGCGGAAACCGGCTCGGGCCAAAGCGCATCAAAGTGAGTGTCGGCCCTCCCCCGCCTCCTCTCGCCGTCCGCGGCGGAAGTGTGCCGGCGAATTCGGTCCACCGGCACGCCGCCCCGTTCGCCCACCGCCATCCTCAACTTCATCCCCAGAGGAGCTTCATGAGCCGCACACTCAAGTCTTTCTCTCTCCTTCTCGCTTTCACCCTGTTGCCCTGCCTCGCCGCGCGCGCGCTCAATCCGCCCTCTGGCGTCACCAAGGATAAAGCCAGTCCCGCCACGGACGAGGCTGCCCATCGCGTCCTCACCGGACAGGCCGCATTCACCGACGCGCTCCACGAGTCGCCCGGCATCCGCCGCCATCTCACCCTCGCTGACCTGCCCGGCCCCATGCCCGATCAGTCCGTCGACAACGGCCCCGACGTCGTTCCCCGCCCCGCCAACGCCTGGCCCATCGCGCCCCCGGGATTCAAGGTCGACCTCTACGCCACCAATCTCGGCAACCCCCGCCTCATCCGCACCGCGCCCAATGGCGATCTCTTCCTCGCCGACAGCAGCGCCGGCAAAATCCTGGTCTTTCGCGGCGTAGGCGCGGACGGCAAGCCGCAGCAGACCTCCGTCTTTGCCACCGGACTCCATCAGCCCTTCGGCATCGCCTTCTATCCCAGCGGCGCCAATCCATCTTGGATTTACATCGGCGACACCGACGCCATCGTCCGCTTCCCGTATAAAAATGGCGACCTGCAGGCTACCGGCCCCAAGCAGCAGCTCGCCGACCTGCCCGGCGGCGGACGCCTGCGCGGCGGCGGTCATTGGACACGCGACCTCGCCTTCTCAAAAGATGGCAGCAAGCTCTTCGCCTCCGTCGGCTCGCACTCCAACATCGACGACAGCGATACCCACCCCGAAGAATTCCATCGCGCCGATGTCCTCCAGTTCACCCCCGCGGGCAAGTTCGTCAAGATCTACGCCTGGGGAATTCGCAACTGCGTCGGCGAAGCCATCAACCCCATCACCGGCCAGCTCTGGTGCTCGACAAATGAAAGGGATGGCCTCGGCAATAACCTCGTCCCCGACTACATCACCCACATTCAGGAAGGCGGCTTCTACGGCTGGCCGTGGTGGTACATGGGCGGCCACCAGGACCCGCGCCACCCCGGCAAGCATCCCGAGCTGCAGTCGAAGGTGATCACGCCTGACATCCTCCTCAATCCCCACTTCGCCTCGCTTGAGATGCTCTTCTACGAGGGCTCGCAGTTCCCCGCCGAATACAAGGGCGACGGCTTCGCCTGCGAACACGGCTCCTGGAACCGCGCCCAGCGCAGCGGCTACGAAGTCATCCGCCTGCCCATGCACGACGGCCACGCCACGGGAGAATACGAGGACTTCCTCACCGGCTTCGTCACCCCCGACGGCAAGGTCTGGGGCCGCCCCGTAGGAGTGACCGTCGCCAACGACGGCTCCCTCTTCGTCACCGACGACGGCTCAAATTCCATCTGGCACGTAAGCTATGTAGCGAAATAGGTTGAGATGAATTGAGCTTCGTGCTTTCCCAGGTCCCAGAAGCGGGACCCGAGACACCCGGCCACGACAATTACTGCGAAATCCGTTGCCGACGAAGGTTATTTTCCATATAGGCAGACTCCGCCAGGAGAATGGCACGAAGAGCATCATTGTCAATCGATCTGACGCGGGCCAACGCTTTTGTGTCGTCGACCTTGATATCGAGTGCCGCTAGCTGCTCCAATCCCGAAAACGCTTTCGTTTGATAGACGCACTCTTCGGGGTGAAGCTGAAGTTCCTCGGCAGATATCTCCTCGCCAAGATCAAACGCTTCGCCTATTGTCTTCTGATAACGATCCAAATCATTCTGCTCCACAGAAGCCTTGACATATGCTGTCAAAGCCCTAAACCTCGCACCGGCATCGTTGATGCTCTCAATTCGCTCTCCCGCTAGGTCCATTAAAGATGATGCACGAGCTGTATTTTTCGGCCTCAGATAAGTGGCGATTTGCGCATAGAGTGCAGCCTGCCTACTTTCGCTCAGGCGCGATGCTAACAAGAGCGCAGAATCAGGATCGGTCGTCGCTACGGAAAGCGCAGAATTGTAAATCGAGCTTTGAGATGCCTGCGACTGCAAGGCGCCTATTTGTGCGGCAGATGTATTATTAGGATCAAAGTGTAAAGTCATGCTGCCAGCGGACTCCTCAGAATCAGTAGTAGGCGCGCCCTTTAGATATGGATATTCCGCGCTCAGCTTATCAGCCCAATCCGGATCAACTTCCCTAATCTTGGGCATAAGCTCAAACAAATCCATTTGCGCTTTGTCCTCGAATTGTCTCACGCCTCCTCCAGACTTCACGCTTCCAGAAAAGACCTCGCCATCTCTTGGCTTCGACTCATTGATAAGACGTTCTACCGAAGCGGACAGGGCAGCTCGTCGAAGTTGAATTGGTAGCGCATGCCAAGTAGCATCTATAAACTCGCGAAAGTCATCGTCCTCCCTGTCAATTCTCGACCCGCGCCGATAATAACTCAGGGCCTGTAAGAACATTGCCTCGCCTTCTGCCTCGTCCTGTTTGATAACGTCTTCCAGGATCGGCTCGATTCCGAGATAGGGATATTGGCCGGTATTGCCAAGCTTATCCGCCTGACTCCTTAAATCTGCTAAATCCGAAGACGATTTGTTATGTTTCCAGAATTCAGCAAAGACTGTGGTTGCCGCGTCGGTCCTGACATCTTCAGGCAGTCGACCGTCGCTAAGGGGAAAGGGGAGGTCAACTCTAGGAAACATCTCAAATGCCGTCTTTGCATCGACCTCGGAAAGTGCGACTAGAGCGTTCTTTTCGGCGGCGACACGCAGTGCGGATGGAGGAAGAGTCAATGCAAACGAGAACAGCTCCTTTGACCACGAGCGGCAGAACTCCGGATCGATCGTCGCAGCCGTATTGGCATCCGTCGTCAACAAGAAGGTCCGGTCGCCGGGCCTCAAGTTTCTTTCTAGGGCATAACTGGACATTAGCAGGCGCCTGGGGCTATTTGGGTCTTCACGCTCTTGGGACTGCTTCAACGCGGCAGACTGTCCCTCAATAACTGGAAGATGTGACACGTAAATCGAAACGGAGATTACGATAAAATGCATCACCCATAGAGGCCCATATTTCTTCCTAAGCTTGGAGTGAGGTCGCCTCGTCATAGTGACGTCGCTTTTACCGGTGCAGATGACTCTGCACGATCTAAAATCCGACTCATACCTTCGGGGTGAACCCGCACCATGTAGTTCACGTCCCCGCGGCGTATGCCCAAGACACTCGGGGTCTGCGCATACGCATTTAGCCATTTCTCAACAGTCTGCTGCGGCATGCCTCCTAATAAGTTTCCATTAATGGAGACGACACGATCGCCTGGTTTGACACCGTTACGATATGCCGAAGATCCTCGCAGGACGGCAATAACAACAAATTCGCCTCCATTTTCACGCACTTTCACCCCCGATGAAAAAGAAGGCATCGCATCTTCAACAGCGGACGCCGCGGGGGCAAGATGCCGCGTGTCGGAGGCAACGATATTTAATGGCCCATATTGCCACTCTCGCTCAACTAAATCTCCGACACGGACGAGTCGCAGCTTGACGGTAAAATCTTCACCAGATCGCCTAATCGTCAAGTTGGTGAACTCGTCTTTATCATCTGCCGACCATGAAGTCTGCGCGTTCGCGAGGGCGACATCCACATTATTAACTGCGATGATTTCGTCTCCTTCGCGAATTCCAGCCCGTCGAGCGTTCGAACCGCTCAGCATTCTTGACACAGTCAAGCGTCCTTCGACCACGGTAAGAATCAGCCCTGGATGAAGACTATCGAGGTAGGCCATGCTGTTAACCGTATCCATCCCGCTGTTGCAGTTTTGAGGTGGCGGATCTTGCCCATGAAGGCAGCCCGGCCCTTTAGGTGAAGTGGTGTAGCCATCAGTCGTAGGATAATCGCCGCCACACGTCACACACTGAGAGAATGCACTTGTCGCAGCCATAACCCAAACGCAGACAAAAGCCCCTTGAAGAAATCTCCGCACTGACACTGGCATATCGACTCCTTTACGCGAGAGACTGACACCAAAGACACAGAAAGTCAAGAGCGAATAAGTTGGCTAACAGTCGCAAGGGTGATGGAATCCACCTGGTCTCGGTATCGATACAACTTTATAACCTTTCTCGGGACTATTTTTCGATCCACAATATTCATCGGTATATCTTCAATGACGAAACAGACGCACATAGGATTCAATTTCTCACTTCCTAGTTATTACTTAATATATAAAATGGATTAGCTGAAAATACTTCAAGTAGTTTCTTACAGATATCTGGCATTCGCAATACATTGGCAAGCTGTGGTTCGCCAAGATTTCAATCTGCTTATAAAACAATCACATGCTTTGCATGTCCGGCTTGTAATTTCTCTATATAAGACTGGCAGTATGCTCCGCCTGCTAAGGCTTCTGCTCGATTTTCTCACCCAGCTGTTCTGCTTTCGCCGAGACCTGTTCATAGAGAGTTTAGCACTTCGGCAACAGCTTGCCGTCTTGTGCAAGAGGCATCCTCAGCCGCGATCTGCTCCCTCTGACCGATTCTTCTGGGCGATGTTGCGAGGGTTCTAGTGCGGATGGAAACAGGCATTGATTCTTGTTCAACCCGAGACCGTCGTGCAATTGCACCGAGCCGGGTTCAAGCTGCATTGGACCTGGTTGTCGCGACATCGAATTCGTGCCGGGTGCCCATCCTTGCGACTTCCTTCCTTTCGCAAGGGTGGAAAGACAAGAATGCACCGCCGTAAAATCACGAACTCCGCCCGCTCCGCTCGATGCGTGCAGCGCATGCCAACTCCGCTATCGCTTCAGCCCCAGCGCCTCCACCACCTTCTCATCCACCTGCGCCGGCTGGCCGTCCTGCTTCCGCACCACGCCAAACGAGCCGCGATAATCCCACATCGCCCACCCGATTCCATCGGCCTCCAGCGCCGTCCGCACATCGCGAATCCAGTTCATCCGCGACTGCTCATCCGTGTGTTCGCGAAACGCGCCAAATTCGTTGCAGATCAGCGGCACGTCGTTCGTCTGCCCCCACGCCGCCGCTTCGTCAATCAGCAGGCGCATGCGATGTGCGTCCCAGTGATCCAGCCAGTAGTTCTCCAGGTGAAAGCGGTCCGCCGGGTCCGGCACTTCCTTCAGCAGCTCCTGCATCGAGCTCTCCGTCGCAGGATAGGGAATCCCATGCTCGTAGCTCCACCACGGCACGCCCCATGTGGCACCCTGGTGCGTGAACTCGTGCGGATCGTAAAAGTGAAAGTTGTAAATCACGTTGCCATCGGCCAGCGGATGCATCGCCAGCAGGTCCACAATGTCGGAGTAGTTCGGTCCCGTGGCAATGATCGTGTTCTGCGGCGCAACTTCGCGAATCGCCGCCGCCACGCGCGCCTGGATACCCGCCCAGCGGTACGCGTCGTTCACCTCCGGCTCATTCATCACCTCGAAGAACACCCGCTCCGGATCGCGCGTCGCATAATGCGCGGCCAGCTTGCGCCACAACATCTCCAGCCGCTCCACCGCTTCGTTGCTGCTGCGCAACGGCATCTTGTAGCTGTCTTCCGGATGCAGATCGATCTGCACCGCCAGCCCGTCGGCCAGCATCGTGTCCACTGCCTTGTCGAGGCGCGCCACAAAATCGTCGTTAAGTCCATCGGCCCCCAGCGGACGTTGCTCCAGCGGCGCGGCGTCAATGCTCAGGCGCACATTGTCAAAGCCCAGCTTCGCAATCAGCGCAATGTCGGCGGCGTCGGTATAGCGGTCCGTGCGCGCCGCAGAGTAGTCGCCCGCCTGCGCAAACCAGCCGGATGCGTTGATCCCATGTTTCAGGTGCTGCGCGCGCGACCTCGCAATCCGCAACCCCGCGGCGCGATCCTGGGCAGCCGCGGACGACGTCAAAGCAGGCAACATCAGCCCCATCAAAAAGGCAAAGCAACAAAAGCGGCGCAGCATGGCAGAGTCTCCTCGAATCATTCAAAAATCAAACGAGGTAACGATACCACGCGCCGCGCCCGCCGCCGCAACGCGAGAGCGCTCTACAACTCCGCTGCAGGCAATGCCTGCTGCGCAGCGCCACAAGCAAAAGCGGCTCCGCCATGGGAGCCGCTCGATTGCCTTTCAATGATCTGCAGCCTACTTGCTAGCCACCGCGCCCGCCGTCGCGCCCAGCGCAAGCTGCTCATACGTGGTGCGCAGGTATTTGTGCGGATTCACAGGAACATTATGCACGCGCACTTCATAGTGCAGATGCGGTCCCGTGGCGCGCCCTGACTGTCCCACGTAGCCGATGATCTGGCCGCGCGTCACATGCTGCCCCGGCAGCACCGCAATCGCAGAAAGATGTCCATACACCGTCTCCACGTCGTGGCCATGGTCGAGAACGACCTCCCGGCCATACCCTGAGCCCATCGATTTCCCGGTTACATCGCCATCCGCGGCTGCGCGCACCGGCGTTCCGTAGGGCGCGTCAATGTCGATGCCGCTGTGGAATGCGCCTTCCCCGTTGATCGGGTCCTCACGCTCGCCAAAGCTCGAGGCCACCGGGCCTTCAATCGGCCACAGCGAGGGAGCGTCTGCCAGTTGCGTCCAGTCGCCCGCAAAATTCGGCGTCAGCCCGCCTTCCAGCGCGCGCGTCACCCGGCCGCTCATGGCCTGGGCTCGCAGCGCATAAAACTGGTTGATGGAGAGTTTCACATCCTGCTGGTCCACATCGTCGCTGAACGCCAGGCTCGCCGGCGTGGGGGCCTTCGATGCATCGGCAGTTTTTACCGGTCTGCTTGACATCAGCTTGTTCTCGCGCAGCCCGTAGAGCGTGGTCACTTCGCTGGCCAGAGCGCCAAGCGAGGCCACCTGCACATCGCGGTCATGTGCAATCTGAGCCATATTCTTGTAGTTTTGGCGCAGCGTTTCCCGCTCCTGCCGCACCTGGTTAAAGCTCTCCGTCTTCAGCAGCATGCGTGAATAGGAGCCGGCCAGCCCGACGATAGTAAACGCACCCACCGCGGCGGCAGCTACAAAACCATACACGTATTGCAAAGGCAGCGGAATCTTCCGCACCCTGCCATCTTCATCTCTGGCAACGAAAAGAATGTAATAGCGTTTCCGCAGCATAAACCTCTCTCATTCCCGCATCTGGGAAGGCTGCAAGTCGCCAAGGACTCAACGATGAAGCGAAAGACATCTTGGGCCTTTGGATGGCCCCGAAGCCATGGAATGGATTCCCTGCGGAACCCCTGTCCTGGAACGTTCGTTCAGGCTATCAGCCATTGTGCCGACAGGTCAACGAATTCCAGAGGAAAAATCCTTCTAAATTCCCGGCTAAATCGCATTTCCGGGGCGCCGTTTGCAAATCCCCGGCAACCCTCCGGCAAATTGCCCTATTCTCTTAGAGATGCGGACCAAGGCGGCTAAATCCGTGCTTGTGGGCGAACTGGCTCTCGTGGCCCAGATTCGCAACCGGGCGGCCAGCGCCGCATCCGGAGAAGTCCGCCTGGGCATAGGCGACGACTGTGCTCTCATCCGTCCACGGCCTGGCGAGGAATTCGCCATCACCACCGACCTCTCCATCGCCGGCCGTCACTTCCAGTTAGACTGGCACCCGCCCGAATCGGTAGGCCACCGCGTCCTGGCTCGCGGCCTCAGCGACCTGGCCGCCATGGGCGCTCGTCCCGTAGCCGCCTTCCTTTCCTTGGGTTTACCGCGCGATCTCACCACCGCCACCGGCCGCCTTCCCACCTGGTTTCAGCGCTTCTTCGACGGCCTCCTCGCCCTTGCCGGGACGTATAAAACTTCCCTTGCCGGCGGCGATCTGGCCGAATCCCCCCTCGCCGTCGCCGACATCGTGCTCATCGGCGCCGTTCCCCGCGGCCGAGCCCTCCTGCGCTCCGGCGCGGTTCCCGGCCATGCCCTCTACGTCACCGGCGCTCTTGGCGGAGCCGCCGCCGGCCTCCGCCACCTGCAAGCCCTCGCCGCCGGCCGCAAACACGCGTCGCGCCCGCCAGCCATCCCGGCCAGAATTGCTCCCCTGCTCGCGCCCCACCTCTACCCCCAGCCGCGCATCGCCCAGGGATTGTGGTTGCAGCGCCGCGGTCTCGCCTCGGCCGCACTCGACCTCAGCGACGGCCTCTCCACCGACCTCGCCCGTCTCTGCCGGGAGTCCGCTGTCGCCGCCGAGGTCGACCTTGCCTCTCTTCCCATTCATCCCGCCGCGACCGTGGCCCAGGCGCTCCATGGCGGCGAAGACTACGAACTGCTCTTCACCGCCCCCCTCGCTGCCCGAATTCCGCGCTCTATCGCCGGCGTCCCCGTCACCCGCATCGGCCGCATCCTCGCACCCCGCCGCGGCCAACCCATCGTCACCCTTCTCACCCAGCAAGGCCGCGAACCCCTGCCTCCCCATGGCTGGGAACATTTCCTCGCCCAAGATGAGTTGTAGATTCAAGGCTTGTTACGGGCTATTATCAAAGCGTTATGGCCGCCGGAAAAATTCGCGTGCGCTTCGCTCCCTCGCCCACTGGGTCGCTCCACGTGGGCAACGCGCGCACGGCGCTTTATAACTGGCTCTTTGCCCGGCGCAACGGTGGCGACTTCATTCTCCGCATTGAAGACACCGATGTCGACCGCTCTGAGGCGCGCTTCGAAACCCAGCTCATGGAAGATCTCCGCTGGCTGGGCCTCAACTGGGACGAAGGCCCCGACACGCCCCCCAACAAAGCCATCGGCCCCTACCGCCAGTCGCAACGGCTCGCCATCTACGGCGAATACACTGACAAGCTGCTCGCCGAGGGAAAGGCCTACCGCTGCTTCTGCACCCACGACGAGCTTGAGGCTGAACGCCTCGAGGCCCTGGCCAGGCATCTGCCCCAGATCTACTCCGGACGCTGCCGCAACCTGAAAGTCAGGGACATCAACAAGAAACTCGATGCCAACATGCCCTACGCCATCCGCCTCAAAATCGGCAGCGAGCCGCTCCGCTTCCACGACCTCGTCCGCGGCGATGTGGAGTTCGCACCCGAAGCCGTCAGCGATCCCATCCTCCTCCGCTCAGGCGAGGAAGGCAGGCCGGGCATGCCGGTCTACAACTACGTGGTCGCCATCGACGACGCCCTCATGGGCATCACCCACGTCATCCGCGGCGACGACCACATCTCCAACACCCCCAAGCAGGTCGCCATCTACGAGGCCTTCGGCTGGCCCGTGCCGCAGTTTGCCCATCTCTCCACCATCCTCGGCGCAGACCGCGAGCGCCTCTCCAAGCGCCACGGCGCCACCTCCGTATCCAGCTTTCGCGAGAAGGGCTATCTGCCCGAAGCCATGGTCAACTACCTCGCCCTGCTGGGATGGGGCGCTGAAGACGGCAAAACCGAGACCTTCACCCTCGCCGAGCTCACCAGGGCATTCACGCTCGAACGCGTCACTCCATCCCCTGCCATCTTCGACTTCGACAAGCTCAACTGGCTCAACCGTCACTACATCAAGCTCAGCACGCCCGGCCGCATCACGTCCCTGGCCTGGGAATACTTCGGCGGACTGATGCCCGCCAAGCAGGACGCCACCGATGAGGAGCTGATCTGGTTCGTGCGCCTCGTCTCGCTCTATGCGCCCTACGTCGATCGCCTCGACCAGCTCCCCGCCAAGGCTCTCTTCGTCTTTGGATTCGATCCCGAAATTGCGCGCGCCAATCCTGACAACGCCGCCGCCCTCGCCGCCGACTCCGCACGCACCGTGCTGGGAGAATTCGCCGGCCGCGTGCGCACCGAGAGCGGCCACGTCACACCCGAGATCTTCAAGCGATGGTTGAACGACATCAAGACGGCCACCGGCATCCAGGGCGCCGAACTCTACCATCCCATCCGCATCGCCCTCACCGGCACCCACTCCGGCCCCGACTTTGACAAGCTTCTCCCGCTCATTGAAGAGGGCTCAGCCCTTGGCCTTGACGTCCCCAGCGTCCAGCAGCGCCTCGAGCGCTTCGTCGGAGTCTAGGCCGAAGTGAGCACGCCTTCGCCCGCACCCGTCATCAATCTCAGCTTCCCTCACAACTGGCAGGCTGAAGTGCTCGCATCCCGACCCCTCATCCTGCCCAAGCGCCACTACATCTATCCCCGCGATGCCGAAGAGATAGAGCGCGGCGCACTAGAAGTCCTTATCAAGCCAAACAATGCCTGGTTTCCCGGGGCCTGCCCTGAGCCCGCCGAACGGTCCAACTTCGACACATTTGACCGCGCAACGAGCCAGCGAGAGCAAGAAGTGTCAGGGCACGACTTCATGTCGCGCCGAAATCTGGCCGACAATTTGAAAGGGCTTTAGCCCGCCGAGGAAAGCCCCTCCGCGCATTAGAGCCTTACCTCGCCACCTGCGCCCTCGGCTTCCGCGATCCCGCCGTACCCACCGGCCTCTGGTCCACGCCCAATCCCGACGAAATCTGCGCCGTCTCCGGCGGCTACGCCTACCTCATCCGCACCAACGCCCCGGAACAATTCGCCATGCTCCCCTATCGACCTGTGCTCGGGATCCGCCCGCTCCCCGCGCACGGCCTGCTCCTCTTCGTCGGCCACCACGCCCTTCTCGCCTGGGGAGAGCACGGCCAAGCCTGGCAATCCGAAAAGCTCTCCGACGAAGGCATCACCCTCACCGCCATCGAAAACAACACCCTCCGCGGCCAGGCCTGGAACATGCACACCGACAAGGAAATCCCCTTCGCAATCGATCTGCGCACAGGAATGAGGAAGGCAAGAGAGTGATCCTGGATGCACTGGTAAGCTGTTGTCGAAAGATCAAGCAATGAAAAAGGCTCTCATGGTGGTCGGTGTTTGTATATTGTGGCTCGGCCTCTCTTGGGTCTGCTTTGGAGTCTGGTACTCCATCGCCTCCGACTTCAGCGACCAAGTCGTGGCGGGCACCTACAACCTCGCTCAAAACGGCGAAACTTCAACCCTTGTCCTCCGAGCCGACCATAGCTTTCAACAGGATCTTCTCCATTCAGGAACGGTAAGCCACTCTCAGGGCACCTGGCGCCACGTCGGTGGCTACGGAGGCATCGCATTCTCAAAGGAATTTCTCGTGCTCTCGGGACAGGAGCTTGGCGCCGACGGAACGCCCTATGGCGACATCCACAAGCAGTTCGGGTTCCTTGTCTCGCTCTCTCTCAGCACTTATGACGTCGAGTGGTACGGTCGAGCCGATTCAGCGCCAAGTAGCCCGATTGCCGGGCCCCATCGAATCGATGGCACCTATCGAGGAGACGAGGACGGGGTGCCGGCAACTCTGATCGTGAATTCGGACCATACATTCGAACAAACAGTCAGTCACGGTAGCACCGCGAAGAATGCTCAAGGGACCTGGAGTACGAACCAAAAAGGTGACATTGTTTTTTCAAATGCATTTATCAAGACCACAGGGGATTCTCTAGGAGAAGACGAGACAGCCTCTGCATGGGATCCGAATGGCGGCCCTCTCCAAATCGAGGTAGACAGGATTTCCAGATCGGGCGCGCCAACCTTTCAAAAGAAACAGTTCCCCTGGTGAAAGTCGCGCCTACCCCGCCATCTCTTCCACCCGCGGCAGAATCGTCTCATACGCCCCATACATCCCATCGAACACCGCGTCCCAGCTCATCGTCAGCGCATACGCCCGCGCCGCCGCCCGCATCTCCGCGTGTTTCACCGGATCGCCAAGCACGCCCGCCACCGCCGCCGCAAAATCCCTCATCCGGCACAATCCGCCCCGTCACTCCATCGCGCACAATCGTCTTCGGCCCGCCATCGGGAGTCACCACCGCCGGAACTCCGCTGGCCAGCGCCTCCAGCACTACATTGCCAAACGTGTCCGTGTGCGACGGGAACACAAACAAATCCATGTTCGCGTAAGCCGTCGCCAGCGCCTCCCCGCGCAGCACGCCGGTAAACTCCGCGCGCGGCAGCCGCTCCCGCAGCCACTGCTCATCGCCGCCATGCCCCACAATCAGGAACCGAAAACTCCTGTGCCCCTTCCGCTCCAGCTCTTCCTGCACCGTCACCAGCCCGGCAATGTTCTTCTCCACAGACAGCCGCCCCACAAATCCCAGCACATGGTCGCGATCATCGTCCCTGCGTTTCCTCTTTGCAGGATGGAACAACTCTGCATCCACGCCGCGCGGCATCAGGTGGCATGTCCGATTCGTCGTTCGCTCCAGCAACGCGCAGAGTTCCGGGTTGGGCGCGAACAGCACCTCCGCGCGCGCATAAAACTGTGCCGCAATCGCCATCGCCATGTCTTCGATGGTCTGGCCCGCCGCAATGGCCGGCTCTTCGGGCAGCAGCCGCAGCAGCCACTCTGACCGCCGCGCCAGATACTCATGCACGTTGGTATGCCAGCTCGCCGCCAGCGGCACTCCGATCGCGCGCGCCTGCCCAAAGCCCATCATCCCCACATCGCTCGGCCCTGTTATGTGAATCACGTCCGGCCTGAACCGGTCCAGCACTTCTTCAACCAGCGGGGAGTGGCGCACAAACGCCGGATCAAACTTCAAGTCCTTTTCGAGCGCAATCGACAGCCCGCCGCGCGGCAGCTCCAGCGTCCACACATTGCCGTCTTCAATCAGTGCCTGGCCGCGGTCCCCTGCGCGCACGCACAAAAAGGGCAGGTTCCGCCGCCGCGCATACGCCTCAAAGTGGCGGCTCGTGTGCGCCACTCCGTTCACTTCGTGGAATGAGTCGGGAAAATACGCCACGCGCGGCATTCGATTGGTCATCTCTTCAGCCAGCCTACAGCGGAATTTGCAGATTGGATGCCGTCAGCCAGTCCTGCGCTAGAACTCATGCTCGCCCAGCGCCAGCCGCAACTCGTGGCTCTCGCTCCACGCCAGCCGCAGCCCGCCCAGCACCGGCGCCGCGCCCAGCATCTGCACCAGCCCAATCCCCCAGCGAATCGCCCGCGGCGCGTGCCCGCCCGGCCACAACTCGCTCAGCGGCCGCACCACCCCGTGCGCATCGGGATGATAGGCGCGCTCATCCCACCGCCGCGAACCCTGCGGGAAATCCGGATAGTCGCGAATCGCATCCAGCGTCGAGCGCAGAATGCGATGCTTCCAGGGCTCCGCGTACTGCGGCATAAACAGCACATTGCTCTTCTTCTGCCGGCGAATCTCGTGCACAAACTCCGTAAAGCTGGTGGCGTGGGTCAGGTTGATATTCGCGTTCGGCTCCACGCCGTGCCGGTCGCCGCCGCTGATCAGCAGCATGTTCCACTTCTCCGCCAGCCGCCGCACCGCTCGATTCTCGTCCCAGTTCCGCAGCCCGTTCAGCTCCAGCGCATGAATCCACGCGCCGTTCTTCTGCAGAAACTCGTTCACCAGAAACTCGCTCTTCTCCTTGCCCACCAGGTAGAGATCCCACAGCGGATGGTTGAACACCACCAGCACATTCGGCTCCGCATGCAGTGCCACCAGGATCTCCGTCAGCCGCGCGTCGTTGGGATTCGCCGTGAAGGCTTCCAGTTCCCGCATCCATGCCTTGGCCCGCGCGCTGGGCAGGTTGTGAATCCCCAGGTGAAACGCCTGAATCCCCCCGTACGGCGCGGTCCACTCCACCGACACGGGAATCTGCCGCGCGCTCGGCACCGTCCGCAGCAGCATCGGCGCATTGATGTTGTCATGGTCCGTAATCGACACCATCGGCGCAAGGTCCAGCTTCTCGATCTGGCGCGTCTCCAGGTCAAACGCCAGCTTCGGCGTCATCGGCGGAGTCCAGTAGCTCGCCGCATAGTTCACCTTCAACCCATGCGCCGCCTCTGACCGCCGCTCCAGCCGCGTCAGCAGCGGGCGAATCACCGGATACTGGCTGCCCAGGTTGGCCAGAAAGTCCAGCGTCTCCTTCGACTGATTGGTGTGGCTGTGTAACGAGACACCGGTCCTGAAGCCTCTTCCGGCTTGCTGGTCGCGCCACAGGTACGAGATGGTCGAATGCGCCATTTCTCCTCCTCATTCCGCGATCTGGCTGGAATTCCTGGTCCCAGTATCTGTGGAAATCCATCAACATCGCGTTAAGAAGGCGCGAATACCGCTTCAATTGGCAAAGGAATCAATAAGGTTACGACAAAACCCTGACGAACCACCATAAATCCCAACGAAACCCTAACTTTTATGCACATCTTTTAATGCACAACCCGCCAGCGACTCGCCGCATGTCTCGTCCACAAATGTACCCGCGCAATTCTCCCGGAGGGAGAAAAGGAAAATAGCCCCGGGTGGAGCGAAGCACAACCCGGGGTAACGGACGCCACGAATCCCGCCGTCCCGTAGTGCCGGCACGAACGCGGACGCCCCATATCTCGCCATTCAAGACACAGAAACCCTCGAATCCAAATTGTCCTCTGTTTTGAAAGCGCGACCTACCCGTCCTGCTCGCCCAGCGCCAGGTTCAATTGCGCCGCCTCGGTCCACACCATGCGCAGACCGCCCCCGACCAGCCCCCGGCCCATCAGCTGAACCAGCGCGATGCAGCGCGTCATAATCCACGGCGCCGTCCCATCCGGCCACAGATCGCTCAGCGGCCGCACCACCCCGCTTCCATCCGGGTGATACACCCGCTCGTCCCAGGTCCGCGAGCCCACGGGAAACTCGGGATACTCCCGCACCGCGTCAATCGCCGACTGCAGGATGCGATGCTTCCACGGCTCCGCGTATTGCGGCATAAACAGCACGCTGCTTTTCTTCTCCCGCCTCACTTCGTGCACAAACTCGGCAAAACAAGAGGCATTGGTCAGGTTGATGTTCGCGTTCGGCTCCACGCCGTGCCGGTCGCCCCCGCTGATCAGCGGCATGTTCCACTCTGCGGCCAGCCGCCGCGCCGCGCGATTCTCATCCCAGTCGCGCAGCCCGTTCAGTTCAATCGCGTGCAGGGAACCGCCAAACTTCTGCAGAAACTCGCTCAGTGTGAACTCGTGCCGCTCTCGGCCAATCAGGTAGAGGTCCCAAACCGGGTGGTTCAATACCACCAGCACATCCGGCTCCGCGTTCAATGCGTCCAGAATTTCCCTCAGCCGCTCTTCGCTGGGATGCGCGGTATAGTCCTCCAGCGTCGCCATCCACTCCGTTGCCTTGGCGTTGGGCAGGTTGTGCACGCCCAGGTGAAACGACTGCACGCCGTACGGCACCGTCCACTCCACTGAAATCGGAATCTCCCGCGCGCTCGGCACCGCCTGCAGCAGGATCGGCCCCTTGATGTTGTCATGATCGGTCAGCGAGACCATCGGCGCCAGGCCCTGGTCTTCAATCTGCCCGCTCTCCAGGTCAAATGCCAGCTTGGGCGTCATCGGCGGCGTCCAGTACGCGGCCGCGTAGTTCACCGGCATCCCATGGTTCGCCGCCGAGCGCCGCTCCAGCCGCGCCATCAGAGGTCGCATCCACGGAAACTGGTTGCCAAGTTTTGCCAGGTGCGCCAGCGTTTCAGTGGATTGGTTGGTGTGACTGTGTAACGAAACCCCGGACTTGAAACCTTGTGTCGCCCTCGTGTCGCGCCACAAATAGGAGATGTTCGAGCCGGCCATTATCTGATCCTTCTTCCGTAATCCGTCCGCGACGTGTTTGCTTTCAACGCTTGCCACCCGTCCCGGTTTGGTTTTGAGATCATGCCCATGTGAATCGATTGCCGCGAAAATTCGTTGCGGTATCGCTAAGTCCGTTTTTCAGAGAACCCCCAAAAAATCGCAAAGCTGCTGGAGAAACAGTGAAAAAGTCGGGCAACGGGGAAGTGCTCAGTTCGGGAATTCTGATTAGATTAGCACCAACCTCCAGAACCCGTTGTATTTTTCGCCGGCGGCTTGTTTCCACTTTCGCTACGCCCCGGTAAACACCCACGTTGTTTTTCCCCAGCAGAAAGTGCGCCTCAGGCCCGGCTATTTGCTCGTCTTAGTCAGCTCCGGTCCCAGAAAATCCTCCAGCGTCGAGCTCAGCACCACATCGTGAACCGGGTGTTCGGCCGCCGCCATCGCCTCCGGCACAAGGTAGTTCTCCGTCAGCCCGTGGCGCAGCAGCTCAAAGGCCTGCTCCGGCGTCTCCGCAAATCGGAACAGGTCGATATCCTTGGGCGAAATGGCCCCCGTATCCACCAGCACGTCCAGGTCGAATACCTTCTTCCAGTACTCCGGCCCGTAAATCACCACCGTGATCTTCTTGGCCAGCTTCTGCGTCTGCGCCAGCGTCAGAATCTCGAACATCTCGTCCAGCGTCCCGAATCCCCCCGGAAAGACCACCAATGCCTTCGCACAGGTAAGCAAACCACAGCTTGCGCATGAAAAAGTAATGGAACTCAAAGTTCAGCGCCGGCGTGATGTAAGGATTGGGCGATTGCTCAAATGGAAGCCGGATATTCATCCCGATGGTCTTGCCGCCAGCCTCGTAGGCCCCCCGGTTGGCCGCCTCCATAATCCCCGGCCCGCCCCCCGACGTCACCACAAACCGATGCCGCTGCGAGGGAATCTCCTTGGCCCATTTCGTCAGCATCCCCGCCAGCCGCCGCGCGTCTTCGTAGTAGCGGGCCATCTCCACCGCCGCCACTGCCCGCTTCCGCTGCAAATCCGTCGCTTCGCCCGCCGCGATCTCTTGCGGCTTGGCCGGCTGCTCCTCGCTGGGAGCGGCCTGGGTCGACCCGGTGTTTTCAAGCAGCTCCAGCGCATGGTCGGCCTCTTCGCGCCCGCGAAACCGCGCCGAACCAAAAAACACCACCGTGTCCTGAATGTGTTCCCTGCGAAACCGCGCCAGCGGCTCCATAAACTCCGACACGATGCGAATCAGACGCCCGTCCGCGCTATTCAGAAATACCGGATTCTCATACGCCAGCGGCGCGCTCTCCAAAGGAGGAGGCGCCCCATTTCCCGGAATCGCCGCCGCAGCAGGTCCTGTCGTTCTCGTCTCCGTGTCTTGCTTTTTATCGCTCATCCCAACATCCCAAGTCCCTGCTCTAAGTCCGATCCCTATCCCTGTTCCCTATTCCCTATTCCCTATTCCCTATTCCCTGCCGGGGCCCCCGGCGACAGGTCTTCGTCGCTGGGGTGGCTAGTCCCTGCCTCTTCTCGTCACTTCTCCCGGTAATGAATCGCGTCCTGCAGGGCAAACCATAGATTCAGCAGCCCCACTCCCGATACGATGCCTCGCACCGCTCCGTTCGCCGCATAGATCGCGAGCGTGGGGTACTGAACAAACAAAGGGTTCTGGTCCCAGAACATCGGCGACCACGGCGCATAGCACACTGCCAGCCCGATATACATCCTCAACAACACACGCAAGAACAACTCCGAGCGCTCCAGCCAGTGCGGAATCCGCTGCGGATGATTTGACTCTTCGTGGTTCCTCGGGGGTAGCTCGGGCGCGTCCACAGGCTCGACCCCAGATTCAGGAGCCGGGCTCGCGGGCAAAGTAGGCGATATGAGTTCCGGCTGCTGGGGCATTCGATAATTTCGCCCGCCGCCCCCGCTTCTTTCTGCGGGACGGCTCGCGGCGTCGTATTGCAACGGTATCACAGCGAAGAGCCTCCGGCCGTCCCGCGACCCTGCGCCGTTCGCCGCTCGTAACGCGCTCCCGCCGCCCCTCAATCCCCATTGCCTGTCCACCCAGCCAGGCGTATTTTGTTTGTGTACGCGGATCTCTGTCCACAAAGGAGCCCCGCCATGCATCGCGCTGCTGCCATCGCCCTTGCCCTTCTTCTCTCGCCGTCTCTATCGATCGCCCAGAACGCCGCCAACTCCCCAACCCAATCGGTTTTCGTCCTGCCTCCAGTCCTGTACACCTGCCCCATCGGCATGCGTGCCGAGCATGCGCCCGACATCCATCGCGTCTATGTTCATGGCGACACGCGCACCGAAAGCTCAGCAATGCAGCTTAAGTTCGTCCTCACCAACCGCCGTTCCGGCCAGATCGTCGCGGCCAACATCACCGCCCACGGACGCAAGGGAAAAGCTGAGGTCGTTCCCGCTGTCGCATCCCGCGCCTCCGGCGACTCCGCCGACACCGCCAAAACCATGGACGTCTCCTTCGCATCCGGCGCCGACGGAAGCGTCAACACCAACATCGTCCTGCCCGGCTTCTCCTACGTCACTTTCATCGAGCTCAACTCCGTCACCTACGCCAACGGAGCCACCTGGAAGTTTGCCCCGCGCGACGACTGCCAGGTCGCGCCTGACCCGCTCATGCTCATCGACGCCCACATGGCTCCCGCGCCGCCTCACTAAGCCAACCCGCCTCGCACCGTGTTAGGCTCTGTTACATTCCGTTGAAAGTCAGAGCCTGGCACGGTCCATGAGAATTGTTCTCTTCACTGAAACATTTATTCCCAAAGTCGATGGAATCGTCACCACCCTCTGCCAGACCATCAAGCAACTCAAAGCCCTCGGCCACGAAGTCCTGATCATCGCGCCCGCAGGCGGCTTCGACGAATTCGCGCAATGCCGCATCCTCGGCGTCCCCGGCCACGCGTTTCCCTTTTATCCTGAACTCCGCCTTTCGCTTCCGCGCGCTTCCATGCGCAAGGTCATCCTCGACTTCAAGCCCGACATCCTCCATGTCACCGAGCCCGCGCTCCTCGGCATCGCCGGGCTTTATTACGGCGGCGGCGGCAACGGCGGCGCGCTTCGCCTGCCCATGGTCATCTCCTACCACACCGATCTCCCCAAATACCTCCGCTACTACGGCCTGGGATTCATCGAGCCCATCATCTGGCCGCTGCTCCGCCTGCGCCACAATCGCGCCACCGTCAACCTCTGCACCTCCGTCGTCATGGTCAATCAGTTGGCGCAGCATGGCATCGCCCGCGTCGCCCTCTGGCCCGGCGGAGTCGATGCCGACCGCTTTCATCCCGCCAACCGCTCTGACGCAATGCGTGCCCGCCTCACCGACGGCCATCCCGAAAGCCCGCTGCTCCTCTACGTCGGCCGCCTCTCCGCGGAGAAGGACATAGAACGCCTCAAGCCCATCCTTGAAGCCGTGCCCGAAGCCCGTCTCGCCCTGGTCGGCGACGGCCCCCACCACAAGACCTTGCAGCAGCACTTCGCCGGACTCCCCGTCCACTTCGCCGGCTTTCTTCACGGCGACGAACTCGCCGCCGCCTACGCCAGCAGCGACATCTTTGTCATGCCGTCGCGCACCGAGACTTTGGGCCTCGTCGTCCTTGAAGCCATGTCCTCCGGCGTACCCGTCGTCGCCGCCCGCGCCGGCGGAATCCCCGAGATGATTGAAGAAGGTGTCTCCGGTTATCTCTTCGATGACGAACAGCAGGCCATCGCCGCCGTCAGGGAACTGCTGCACTCCCGCGAAAAACACGACGCCATGGGAGAGTCCGCCCGCGAACGCGCCGCTCATCACAGTTGGAAATCTGCCACCGCCCTGCTCGTCGACCAGTATCGGATCGCCTGCGCGCGGCAGACCATTGGCCCCGTCCCCACGCCCCCGCCTGCAACCCTTCGCGGTCGCGCCAAAAAACTCCTCGGCAATTTTATCCTCTACTTCATCCGCAAGCTGCTGCCTTAAGACCGCACCCACGCGTGCAATGCCACTGGTATTCTGATCCGCGCAAAACTTTAATTCATCTTCATCCCCGGCATCGCCATCCGGTCCATGTTGTCGTGTCCCTGTGCGTCATCGTCGATCGACCATATCTTTCCAGGGTCCGTCTCATAGGGGTAAACGTGGACCATCCATCCCAGGACATGCGGTATAAACACACCGCCGGCCGCTTCGCACGCGTCCCTCGTGTGGATGGACCCCATCAGTCCGAACTTTGCATCCGGACCAAAATATCCGGCCCACTGCCCCGCCGGCGCGGTACAAAAATTCACGTGCTGATGCCAGCGCGCCACGCTCAGCGGAATCCTTTCGTTCAGCTCGTCCTCATTGGCGGTCAATCGATCCGTATACATCGCGCCCACCAGCGTGTAGCCCCCATCCGCCGTCTTGGTGTAGAGCAGCGAAGTCGGCTTCAGCGGATCGAAATGCGTCGCTGCCTCGCGGCCGTTTTCATAATTCGTAAAGTGATACTGCGGTTGCGGAATATTGGGAAGAAAGATTCTGTAACCGTCGGCCAGCGCCTTGCGATAGTCCTTGTAAGGCTCCATCGCCTTTTTCGCCGCCTCCACAATCGCAGTCCGCCTTCTGCTGATCGCCCGGCTGCGGTGGCCTCAGCCTGGTCAGATACATGTGCCCCGCCATGTGAGCCATTCCGCCCTCAGAACTGTGGGCCACAGACCTGCGTGCCACAGACCTGCGTGCCACAGAACTGCCTGCCGCCGGCGTGCTCTCCTGCCCGGCCTGACCTCCCGCGCCGGGCAGCGCAAACACTGCACCGCAGCCCACCGCCAGGCACGCGACCACCGCCAACCGGCAGCTTGATTCGAGTCGGTATTTCAAAGAATGGGGAATCATTCCATGCACCTCTCAAAACTTCACTGGAATCGTGCAGTCTTTCCGCAAGCCGTCGCCTCTCTTGCGGCATGCCGAATTCTGCTTGCCGTTCAATTACGCGCCAACCCCTCCACAGGTTCCATTCCCGTCCAGCCCCATCCCGATCACCCCATCGGCCGCACGGTCGTCGACCGCCAGCCGAAAGCCTGCCAGCCGTGGTGAAAGCACACTTTTCAAGCTGCATCAATCCGCACGAAAAGGGGTGCCCCATCCTTGACGCGTCTTTGTTTTTGCGGCAAGGGTGGGAAAGCACGAACTCATCATGCAAATCAACCACGAAAAGGGGTGGCCCATGTCTCGCGTTTGAGACATGGGAAAGCTCAAATCTTAGTTGTCGTCGTGAACGATCCGAAGACCCCGCTCTAGCGGCTGCCCGTAGCGTCCGCCGTCGAAGCCGTCGCCACCAGCGGATCCACTTCATACGGGCCGTAGCGGATGGTCAGCACCGCCGTGCCGCCGATGCGCACCTTCGTCTCGCTCCGGTTCTGCTCCGGCAGCCAGAAGTCGCCCGTCTTCGCGCTCGTAAAGTTGATTTGCGTCCGCGAAATCCATATCGAGGGATTTCTGGCCGGCTCTGCCTCAACCTTCACCAAAGCAAAATCCGCGCCATCCACCCAGATCCTGCCGCGATAAAGAAACTTGCTGTCCGTCAACGGCTCCACATTCAGAATGTAGGCCGGACGCCCGCCCAGGCGTTCCTCGCCCAGCAATTCAAACTTGTAGTTGGCCGGCGTCAGCGCGGTTGAGGACTTGTCCTCTGCCGCTTCCTTCTCGCTGTCCACCGCGCGCTTCAGAACCTTGTCGCACAAAAATTTCGATCCACTCTGCGACACGATCCTGAACGTCTTTCCGGACGCGGAATCGTAGCGAACCTCGACCTCCATCCCGGCGTCGATCGTCGTGAATCCCTTGTACTCCACCGTGTAATGGCGTACGGAGTGGTAGTGCTTCAGTTCTTCGTTCCGGGCCTCATTGTGGCGTTGCATCTGCTCCACAATCTGCGCAGCATTCAGGGTCGCGGGAGGCAGCGAATCTGCGCGCGCGCGCCATGCGCCGCTGGCCACAAGGACACAAACGGCCGCTACGGCCAGGCTTCGGGGTTTCCAGGGAGGCATTGAGGCATCATATCCTGCCCGCCGCATTACCAGCCACCTACGCCCCAAAAACAATCTCCTATGGTCACCACGGGTATCAATAAAGCATTCGCCGCAAAGCCTTCGCCGCCAAAGCGCTCTGCTCTAGAACCGCAGGTAGGCCCCAATCATCGGCTCCGCCGTATGTGTAAACGCTCCCGACGACGTGTAGAGCGTGGTCAGGTCCGGTGCTTTGTAGAGGTTGCCGCGATATTGAAAGCGCAGCCCCAGGTGAGGAAGCAGACCCCAATCCAACCCGCCGCCGTACACAAACACAGGCTTGGTCGACGTGTTCGTACTGCTCTGCCCGCTGCTCGGCACATCCAGCAGCAAACCCACCCCCGCCAGTGCGAATGGCCGCAGATTCGCAATTTTCACCGACGCAATCCAATCGCCGGTCACCTCGTGTGCATTGGCCGAAACCGCCGCCAGCAGACCGCACCCCCCGTTGGGTGGGGGCGGGCAAGGCAGCGCCATCGAAGAGGCGTACCGCTGGTTGGCGCGGTTAAACGCATACGTCGCTTCATACCCGATGATCGGATTGCGAATATACCGCAGTTCAATCAGACCGCCGGCGGAATTCGACGGGCTCTGCACAACCCCGTTGCCGGTTGTGGTCCCGCTGAACGCCCCATAAACACTCAGCCCCACATCCGTCCGCGACAAGCCGTCGGCCGCTGCCCTTGCCTGGCCAAAAACCACGCCGCTGCTCAAAAAGGTCGCGCTCACAAATAAAACTGCAGTACGCATCCATCTCGTTCGCATCATGGTCGCTCGCATCATGGCCTCCTATGCTGGACTCAGTCGATAGCACCCTCGCCGGACCGGCATTCTCGAACCCGTAGTGCTATGGACGCTCCCCAGCGTCTTTCGGCACCTCCCACAGAACCTCCATGGTTCCCCTGCAACATCCTTGGCCTCTGATTTCGGCACTTCGCTAGTGGCTAGTAGCTAGAAGCTAAAAGCTGCCTTTCCGAGCTATCCTGTCTTCACATCATGAATCGACGGCCTTTTCTCCCCGTTCTGGCCGCCTTCACCGGCGCCGCGCTTGTCATCCCAACCTTGCTCACCGCCCAGGAGGGCACGATGGACGTGCTTCCCTATCGCGGCGAACAGCCCGTGCGCGCGCGCCACGGCATGGTCGTCAGCGTGCACCACCTTGCCGCGGACGCCGGCCTTCAAATCCTGCGTGAGGGCGGCAACGCAATCGACGCTGCCGTAGCCACCGGCTTTGCGCTCGCCGTCGTCCATCCCGGCGCCGGCAACCTCGGCGGCGGAGGCTTCCTGCTCCTGCGCACCCACGCCGGCCTCTCCACCTTCATCGACTTCCGCGAGAAAGCTCCGCTCGCCGCCACTCAGAACATGTATCTCGACGCGCACGGCAACGTCCTTCCCGAAGACAGCCTCGATTCTTCCGTGCTCGGCTATCGCTCCATCGCCACCCCCGGCTCCGTCGCCGGCCTCGTCTATGCCGAGCGCAAATATGGCAAGCTCGGCCTCCAGCGCGTCATGGCCCCCGCCATCCAGTTCGCGGCAGGCGGCTTTCAGCTCAGCGACGAAGAAGCCAAAGAACTGGCCGACGATGACCTCGCCAAATTCCCTGACTCAAAGCGCATCTTTCAGCGCGACGGCGACCTTTATAAAGAAGGCGAAATCTTCAAGCAGCCTTTGCTCGCGCGCACTCTTCAGCGCATCGCCGCCAATCCCGACGACTTCTACCACGGCAACATGGCCCATGAGTTGATCAGCGACCTCAAGAAAGGCGGCGCGCTCCTCACCCTTGACGACCTCGCCCAATACACCGTCGTCGAGCGCAAGCCCGTCATGGGCGCCTTTCACAACTACACCATCCTCAGCGCGCCCCCGCCGTCATCCGGTGGAGTGGTGCTCGTCAGCGCCCTCAACATCCTCGAGGGCTACAGCCTCGCCAAACTCGGCGACCGCACGCCCGCCTCCATGCACCTCATCACCGAGGCCTTTCGCCGCGCCTATATGGACCGCGCCGACTACCTCGGCGACCCCGACTACAACAACATTCCCGTCGCCGATCTCATCAGCAAAAAATATGCCGCTGCCTGGCGCAGCAGCATCCTCCCCGATAAAGCCAGCCCCAGCGCCACGCTTGAGCGCCCCGCCGGCTTCCTGCCTTCCGCGCCCACCACCGCCGGCCGGCGCCGCGCTGAGTCGCCCGACACCACGCACTACTCCGTCGTCGACGCCGAAGGCAACGCCGTCTCCGTCACCACCACGCTCAACGACTTCTTCGGCTCCCACGTCACCTCCGGCTCGCTCGGCTTCCTCCTCAACGACGAGATGGACGACTTCGCCTCCAAGGTCGACGTCCCCAACATGTACGGCCTCATCCAGGGACCGGCAAACGCCATCGCCCCCGGCAAGCGCCCGCTCAGCTCCATGACTCCGACCATCGTTCTCGAAGACGGCAAGCTCCGCTACGTCCTCGGCTCCCCCGGCGGCGGCCGCATCATCACCACCGTCGCCAACATCTTTCTCTCCGCGGCCGAGTTCGGCCTCAACATCCAGCAGGCAGTCGACGCGCCGCGCTTCCACCACCAGTACCAGCCGGATAAGCTCTACCTTGAGCCCGGCTTCAGCGAGGAAACGCTCGCCGCCCTGCGCAGCATGGGCTACACCCTCAGCATCAAAGACGGCCACTGGTCCGATGGCGAGTGCATCGCCGTCGACCCCAAAACCGGCGAACTCCTCGCCGGCCAGGATCACCGCAGCCACTACGGCAAAGCCGCCGGTTATTAGGACTGCTTGCACAAATCAGCTTTGTAGCAGGGCACGACTTAAACGGCCATTGGAAATATCTAAGTTACTGATCCTGCAATCTTCTAAACATTCAAGATATCCAAGAAGCCCGTAGAGTTAGCACAGACTTGGCAAAAAGGCCGCATGCCCAACCCAGGCCCAAACTTCCCAATCGGCGA
>CAWACG010000021.1:0-240693 GCA_963780515.1 uncultured Acidobacteriaceae bacterium | reverse complement strand
GCAATATTCTCGTTCGCCTGACGATCTGGCCCATCTCCGCCACTGAAGTTCACTCAGAGCAGGCGTTCTCCGCCGATGGCGGCAAGAGCTGGGAGACAAACTGGATCAACACGTTCACCCGAGCAAGCGACTAGCCCAACTTCCGCAGATGTGGGCTAGCAGAAAATATTTTCATCCGATTTTGGTGGGTGATGTTTTGCTTGCTGGGAGGAAATGCTTTGTTTCCGTGGCGGGCATTTCTGATTTGATCCCGATCATTGAAAAGTCGCGTGTAGTGAAGACCAACCCCCTTGCAAAACAGTTCTGGATGCGTAGGATGGGCGCATGTACTTGCGACGCTGCTACCGACAGAAGGATGGGAAACGGCATGCCTATTGGGCGTTGGTGGAAGTCTATCGAACCGCGCGTGGGCCGCGGCAGCGGGTGGTGGCGTACCTTGGGGAGTTGGACGAGCAGGGCGGCTGGGGGTCCAGCACGTAGCTCAACCTGGGGCTGCGCCACAAGCCAGCTTGTTTGATGAGCAGTCCAGTCCGGAATGGGTCGAAGTGGATCTGCAGCGATGTGCGGGTGGAACGGAGCCGCCCTTTTGGCGGTGGCCTGGTTGGGGCGGATGCTGCTGCGGCAGTTGGGACTGGATCGAGTTCTGGAGAGCGTCTGATGCCGTCAGGCCGGGAAGAGATTCCGTGGCAGTTGATGGCGGTGGTGCTGGTGTTGGGACGGCTGTGCGATCCATCGAGCGAGTTACACTGGCCGAGCAGTTCTACGAAGCATAGCGCGTTGCCGGAGTTGCTGGGTGTGCCGGCGGAGAAGGTCAACGACGACCGGCTCTACCGCGCTCTGGATCGACTGCTGCCGCATAAAGCGAGCGCTTGGAAAAGCACCTGAAGCAGCGCTTGGGCGAGCTATTCGACCTGGATTACGACTTATTGCTGTATGACGTGACCAGCACGTACTTCGAAGGCGCGGCAGCAGCCAACCCACTGGCGCAGCGCGGCTATTCGCGCGATCACCGTCCGGACTGCAAGCAAGTCAACATCGCCTTGGTGGTCAGCCGCAGCGGGATGCCGCTGGGCTATGAGGTGTTTGCCGGCAACCGCCACGATGCGACCACGGTGAAAGAGATCGTCGAGCACATCGAGAGCAGCATGGCCAGGCGCAACGGATCTGGGTGATGGATCGTGGCATGGTGAGCGACGGAGAACGTGGAGTTTCTCAAGCAGGGTGAGCGGCGCTATATCGTGGGCACGCCCAAGAGCATGCTGCAAAGCTCTGAGCGGGAGTTATTGGCCGAGGATTGGCGGACCGTGCATGCATGGGCTGGAGGTGCAGTTTGTGTCCGGCCCCGGATGGCGCCGAAGTATTCATTCTGTGCCGCAGCGCGCAACGCCAGCAGAAGGAACAAGCCATGCATGAGCGGTTTGAGAAGCGCATCGAAGAGGGGCTGGGAAGATCGAGGCGGCCTGCGCGAAGCGCAAACAGAATCCGCTGCTGATCGCCCAGCGCGTGGGACGATTGCTGGGCAAGAACACGCCGCGCTGCGGGACTGTTTCAGGTGGAGGTGGAAGCCGACACGCAACGGCTTGGCCCGCTTTCGCTGGAGCAAGTCGAGCCGATGGCGCGACTGGGCGCGGCTGAGCGAGGGCTGCTATCTGCTGCGCAGTAACGTGATCGACTGGAGCCCGGAAGAACTCTGGCGCGCCTATATCCAACTCACCGAAGCCGAAGAAGCGTTTCGCACTCCACAAAATCGATCTGTTATGAGCGCCCGGTCTGGCACCAGAAGCAACAGCGCGTGCAGGCGCACATCCTGGTCTGCTTTCTGGCCTATGTGCTCTGGAAAACGCTGGGCGAATGCCGCCAACGCGCCGGCCTCGGCGACGAACCGCGCAAGATCTTCGCGGAACTGCAACGAGATCTCCCTGGTCGATGTCGTGCTGCCTACACGCGCCGGCGTCTCCATCCGCAAACGCTGTGTCAGTCGACCCACCAAACATCAGGCAATCCTGTTGCAACGACTCGGCCTGCAAATCCCTGCACACATCGAATTTGCAGAGATGTAGTGAAGACTTCAGGATACACACGCTGAAAACAAAAGACTTGCCATTCAAGGTGCGGAAGTTGGGCTAGGGGATCGAGAGAGATTCGCAAAAGCAGTCGTGATTGCCGAAGCCGAAATACAAGTGCTCAGAAACGCCGATGGCAACGCCGATTCTGCGGGGCTGCCGGTTCACGAGATTCCATTCGCGATGCGGGCGTCTGGGGACCTTTTCGTGCGGCGTGGAGAAGCGGAACGCTGGGTCAGGCAGTGAACTTCTCGTGCCATTTGAGGACGCGCAAAGCCCGAAGCGTGTTCCATCGGCTGGGTTGGTTGTCGCCGTCCTCGAATTGAAAGTGGACCTTGCCGGGATGGGTGTTCTCAAGGAGCCAGACGCCGCCCGGCTGCCGCTTGGCTCGAAGCAGATTGATGGCTTCGTCCATACGGGAGTCCGGCGCATCGCCCGACCGCGCGGAAGTACTCGAGAGCACGGAGCACGTCGTAGTGCCAACGGATGGGAAACGAGAATTGAAGCCACTCCGGGTTGACGACCTCGCCGGTGCTTTTGCGTCGAAACAGCTTTCGTTCGAGGAGATACTCTTGCCCACGACGCCGCGCCGCAATGGATTTCGCAGAGCCTGCGGTGGCGCGCTCGTGGGCCAGCAAACCTTCGAGGACGTTGATGGTGGTCGCGAACGATGAGCGGAGGGAACCATTCTCCGCCTCGCAGTTCCACCCGCCGTCCTCGAGCTGCTCCCCAAGCAGGCGCTCGACCAGAGCCTCCATATCGAGACCGAAATAGATGCCCAATGCAACCGTCCTGCCGTTGATGCAGGGCTCGACCTCGCCGCTGAAGAACGGCTGGCCGGCGTGCTCCCAGCGGCAATGGTCTTTGACCCGCGCGACCGCATGCTGGACCTGGGAAGAGCATGGATCGACCCCGAGGTCATGGAGGAGTTGAAGGGTAGGCAGGGTGGAGGTCCAGGGCTGGCCCTTGTTATCATCGCGCCAGTTGAAGCTCCGCGCCGGAAAGCACGCGCCTCCGGCCCACTGGCCGTCTTCGCCCTGAAGCGCCAGCAGCCTGGCGCCCCAGCCCTCGACGACGGTGCGCGCGCGCTCGGCTGCGACGACCTCTGCGGGCGCGTGCACAAGATCGCGCAAAGCCTGCCAGCGAATGGCGGGGTCCGCATCAAGCAGCCATTCCAGTACGGTCATGGGGCGGAGTTTAGCATGAGCGCATCTCGATGGCCTGAGACGCCGGGGGAGTTTTGCGGTTCCCTATGTCTGGAAGGAGGGATGCCACTTCCGGAACGAAGAGCTGTCGCCGGGGACTCTGGATGTTGGGAGGCTGTGGTTGTGCGGAATGGGGGGTGCGGATGCTGCAGACGCAGCAACGGCCTGGGAAAGACCCCAGGCCATTGCCGGTGAACTGTTGGGATTGGACTAAGGCCATCGCGCTGCCGCGAGTGCCAGTGACCCGGCGGTGGATTGTGCCGCTGGGGACTTACGTGGTCTGGGGCGCGATGCCCTAGGCCTCAGTCACCTCACGTACGAAACATCTGGAACAATCACTTGTCATCAGCTGGATCAACCTCCTTTCCCGTGTAGGGCTAAGCTAAACCGGCGGGCGGGGCGCGTCAAGGGGGCAAGGGGGCAAGGGGGCAAGGGGGCAAGGGGGCAAGGGCCGGTGCGGTTGCGCATTCCTGAACTTGGGCGGCGAGACAGTTTGGGGCGTGCTTTAGAGGAGCGCGGGGATAGAATGGTTCCGGCCATGAACATTGTTGCGATTCGCGAGGATTGGGTGGGGCGCACTGTCGAGGGAAGATTCACCCTGCTGCAATGGCTGGGCGGATCCGAGGAGAGCGGCGTTTACCTGACGGAGCTTGCGGGGGAGGGATCGCAAAAGGCGGCAATCAAGCTGATTGCCGCGGAAGGCGAGGAGGCGACGTATCGCCTGGAAGGCTGGACGGCAACCTCGGCGCTCAGGCATCCGCACCTGATGGCGCTTTTTGACACCGGACAGTGCACGATCGACGGAGCGGAACTGCTCTACGCGGTGACGGAATATGCGGATGAGGATCTGTCGCAGGTGCTTCCGGAGCGGGCGCTGACGGCGGCCGAGACAGGGGATATGCTTGGCCCGGTGCTCGACGCTCTTTCGTTTCTTCACGGGAATGGCTTCCTGCACGGCCGCCTGAAGCCGCGGAACATTCTTGTGGTGGGCGAGCAGGTGAAGCTTTCGAGCGACAACCTTCTCGCCGCGGGAAAGCCGAGGAAAGATCAACCGGCGCTCAGTGTCTACGACGCGCCGGAACGCGCAAACGGGGTGGTTTCAGAGGCCGGGGATGTCTGGTCGCTGGGCGTGACGCTGGTTGAAGCGCTGACCCAGCATCCGCCGGTCTGGGACCGGGAAACGCAGTACGACCCAGTTGTGCCGAAGTCGATTCCGGCACCATTTGCAGGCATTGCGCGGGAGTGTCTGCGTGCGGAACCCGCACGGCGATGCACTCTGGCTGATATCAGGGCCCGGCTCAATCCTGTACCTGCGGAGGGGGAAGCCTTGCCGGCTGCGACTAAGCCAACCGCGGCACCGGTGAAGCCCGCGCCGGAGTCGCCCGGCGAAATTGAGAGCGCGGCCCCCGGCGGAATGCGCCGGATGGTTTTGGGAATCGCGGTATTTGTGCTGATCGCGGTTGTGGTGCTGTTTGAAGTGCGGTCGTACAAGAGCGCGAATTCGACGCCTTCTGCGGAACAAGGATCGGCGCATGCGACGAACGCAGCGCCGCTTAAATCGCCGGGGCGGGCGGTTTCGGCGTCGGGCACAGACAAGGGCGACGTTGCAGAGCGGGTCATGCCCGAGGTGCTCCCCAGCGCGCTTGCGACCATTCACGGGCAGCTGAAGGTGCGCGTGCGCGTGGCGGTGGATGCAGGCGGGAATGTTTCGAGTGCGACGCTCGACGCAGCGGGGCCGAGCAGATATTTCGCTAAAGTAGCCATGGAGGCGGCGCAACGCTGGCGGTTCAAACCCGCCCAGGTAGACGGGCGGGCCGTCGCGAGCGTGTGGATGCTGAAATTCCAGTTCAGACACGACGGGACGGTGGTTACTCCCGTTGAAACGTCGCCGTAGACACCTCGAAGGTCACGATCAGCGGCGGCTTTTGCGCTTGCTGTCGATGCGGGGCCAGTACTGAAACTCGTCGGCGAAGAGCTCTCCGGTGAGATCGGCCGCGCGCTGGACAATGCGAGCCTGCGCGTCGGCGATGGCCTTGTTGTAGATGGCAGGCCCAATCTCTTCGAGAAAGAAGTTGAGCAACAAGCCGGCGGGCAGGTCGCCGAGCGGTTCCTGCATCTCTTCTTGAAAGTAGCGTTGAATCGATGCGACCGCCTGGGTTCGCACTTGCCTGGGTAGATCGATGGTGGTCATGCGTATAGGTTCCTCAAAATATTGAAACGCTCTGCACACGACTGAGGCGCTTGCAGCGTGGATGCTGGAATCGAGATTGATGAGAACGGACGACTGCCAACGTTCGCGGTCGACGTTTGGGACGTCCGGGTAGCGACTTTAGTGCGATTCCAGTTGAATCACGGCTTGACGGCAGCCTGCTGCTTTTCCGCCTCTGCGACGACCTTTCGGAACTGTTCGACCGCCGGCACGCCGGGGGATTGAAGTGCATCCTTGGAGGAATAGCGCCAGACAGAAGGAGATTCGAGGGGACGATCACCACCGCCCCGATACACGACAAACATGTCCTGGGATTGTCCGATCTCTTCCTGCGGGTGCGGACCGTTCATTGGACCAGGGGCTTCGTCAGGGGCGCTGGAGTAGGCCGGATTTCCTGAGCGGCCACCGACCCGGGCGTCAGTAGGGGTAGACTGCACTACCACCGGGCGGTCGTTGCCGGGGACCCCGCCAATCGTGGGCTGTGCAACTCGGCCGCTTCCCTTTCGAACGGTAATGATGAGGTCCGCGGTCGAAGCTTCCATCGTCAGGGAGAAACGGCCCCAGTTCATGAGAGCTTTCTCAACGTCCTCGCGCGCGATGCGGTTGGCGTTGGGCGCATCGACTTCCATTCCGGCGTTGGGGTCGATCAGCACAAACACGGTACGCGCCTGAAGCACATCAGCCGGAAGCAAAACCTTCTTTTTGTCTTTTGCCGATGCTGCAAGGCAGAACGAGAGCACTGCGGCAACCGCCAGATATCTGCGCCAAAGCATGGGGCGCCTCCTTGGTCGCCACAAGTCTAGTGCAGGCGGGACGGACGGTCAAAGTTGAGCAGGTTAGATCCGCTCTTCCAGCAGCACTGTGACCGAATCGCCTGCGTCTTTTTTAATCAGCCGCCGGATATCCGATTTCACGGGCAGCTTGTGCCTGCCGTCTCCCAAGGCCATGAATGAGCTTTGAAATGGAACCCCATCGATCTTGCCGCGGACTTTGACAAGCCCACGGGTTTTGAAGAATTCAACCGAACCGGGCCAGACGACATAGGTCCAGCCGCCTTTGCTGGAAGTATGGAGATTACGCAACTCATTCATTCCATTGGTATACACAATTGCTACTACTAGCTCTATTCGCTGTATTCGCTTTCAGGGTCTTCGGAGGCAATAAAGCGGCGGAGGTGGATGTTCCATCTCCGCTCGAATCCAGTTTCACGGGTATGCCCATTTTCGTCAGTGTAGAAAATGTACCCTTTGCAGACTGGGAATTCTTGAGATTCGTTCGTTCTCTTGATCGCACTTTCCACGACATGAAGGCTTGTTCTGAAATCCCTCTGTTCGACGGGGAGAATGAGCCGTTTTGTCTCTCCCGGCTGCAAAGAATACGGCTCCCATTCGTTTGTCGCGATATCTGCACGGGACCGTCTCAAATTATCCATCCAGAACGAAATCGCTTCACAGCGTGTGACGTGGGCCACCGTATCTCCCACGTTCACAATAGAGATTTCAATCCTCCAAGAAGGGTTAGTTCGCTGATCGAACTCTTCAACAGAAGAAGGATCGAACCGGATACTCCGCACAACAATCTTGGGCCGGAATTGAGCAACCAAAGCCTTACGGGATATTTCAACCTGATCTCGCATGCGAGTTGCCAACTCTTCAAAATGCTCAGAATGTTTGTGAAGCAGTCTCGCTTGCCAGATCATTGTGCCTGCCTGCAAGAAACCGACGAATACCAGCAAGCCGGTGAACAGCGCCAATTCCCCTTGTATCTTGAGATTCTGGCGGCCTTCCTCTTTTGCGGTCTCATCTACTGGGGCAGTGGCCTGTATATGGACAGACGGCGGGTTTGGGGTGTTCTGGCCGTGATCTTGGGTTCCTGCCTGATGCTGTCCGACCTGACCACCACTGGGTTTTCCGATCCCCTGTTCTGGCGCCCGTTTGGGCGCATTTTGACCGGCCAAAATCCCTATCGCTGCCAATGGACAAAGCACAGTGAGTATGGCCAGACGCTTCAGCATGATGGCGGAAATGTATCACATGAAAGCGGCAACGCAATCCACGGCCAGCGGAGGGTGCTATGATGCCGGGATTCCCGAAGCCGCGCCTATTCGAACCACTGCCATACTTTGCGCCAAAACCGAAGCGGCTCCCGAGAGGAAAGCGAAACATGACCCTCGTAGCTGCATTTAGAGGTAGGGACGGCGGAGTGTTGCTCTGCGCGGATCGGGAAGAGAGCGAAAATTATGCAAAACGCGATGTAGACAAAATCTACGAAATTCCAATGCTGCCTATTCAGATTTATCTCGCTGGGGCGGGGCCGTCAGCACCGATTGCGAGAGCCAATATGGAGATTCACAACGCCCTAAGCGCGGCCTTTTCGGACGGCGTGGAAGTGTTGCGAGAATACCGGAATATCATCGAAACTGCCCTTCAGTCTGTCCATAAGCAATTTAAGAGTGTTCTGCGTGATTGGCCTATGAATTTCCTCATCGTTGTGAGGCCAAAGCTCCTAGATACCTCTCCAGTTCTTTATCGGACAGAGGGGTCGGTAATGATCATTGAACACGAGAGAGCCGCCTTCGGGACTGGAAAAAGCATTGCCGACTATTTCGCGGAACGTCTCTACGAATTCCCGCGTCTTGATAAGCCAACTTTGATGGCCGTAGCTGGCTTCATTTTCAGAGAGGCGCACAAATCAGCCTTCGGTGTTGGGGAAGACGTTGATATGAAGTATCTGTATGGCAGGAACGCTTCAGTTCAACATTTAGGACCTGAGAGCGTTCGAGAGCTTCAGACGGGTATTCCGCCGCTTTCTGATGCTATTTGGGAGTATTGGAAGGGCCGTGCGACTCTTCCGAAATGGGCAGAAGAATAATATTTTACTTGACACAACTTGCGCTAAGTAGCATAATAAAACCATGACAAAGAAGGATCGCAAACATCGGCTTTCGGACTCGGCAGTGATTGAGCGTATTCCCGTGGCTTGCTCCGACGAACTGGCGGCGGTTGAGTTCTTGGAAGGCCAGAGATGGGGCGCGAATCCTTGCTGTGTGCATTGTGGCAGCTTCGATGTGTACAAGATGGTCGATGCAAAGACGGGCGAACGGAACAGCCGGTACCTGTGGCGTTGCCGGGACTGCAAAATGCAGTACACCGTGCGAATCGGCACAGTCTATGAAGAATCCCGAATCGAACTTCGCGATTGGTGCTACACGTTTTGGCGAGCGGCAATATCGAAAAAAGGCGTTTCGGCTCTGGAAATCAAGCGGCATTGCCAGATCAGCCATAAATCAGCCCTTTTCCTGATGAATCGGATTCGCTTTGCGATGGCACCCGACCCTTCAGTAGTTTCGCCATTGATGGGCATTGTTGAAGTGGATGAGACTTATGTGGGCGGAAAGCCCCGCTACAAAGGACAGAACGGGCGGGGTCGCGGTACGAGCAAGACACCCGTCTTTGCAGCAGTTCAAAGGAATGGTCCGATTCACCGTTGCGTTGTCGCCGATGTAACAGGGAACACCCTCAAAGCCGCAATTCGGCAAGTCGTTGACCCCGGTGCCCGCATTATGAGCGACGAAAACGGGGCATATAGCGGCATTGGTAAAGAGTTCGCAGGTGGTCATCTAAAGGTCTGCCACAATGCGAGGGAATATGCCCGTGGCGAAGTTCACACAAACACAGTGGAAAGCAGCCATGCTCTTCTCAAACGGAGTGTCGTCGGCATTTACCATAATGTCAGTTCGGAATATCTGTATCGCTATCTCTGGCAAGCCGATTTTCTTTGGAACAATCGCAAGATGAACGATGGGGAGCGCACAATGCAGGTAATCAAGGCAGCCGAAGGCAAGCGCATGATGTACCGGCAGCCAACCACAAACTAGGAGAGCGGTGCAAATGGCGACAAAGAAAGCGAACAAACGGGTTATCGCAACGAGATCGGGCGCAAAGCGCGGTCCCAAGCCAGACGTGCTGAAAATCCGGGGCAGATGGCAAGATGCAATGAAGCAATCCCTGCAAAAGAAAAAACCTCCAGAGGGATGGCCGAAGTGAGTATGGACGCAACGGACAAATTCAAGATCAACCTAAATCAGAACCTGTGGGGACTGATCATTTCCTATTCTGCCGTTGGCTTGTCGCAACGTTACGGGTTCCATGAACTGTGGTGGCTCGCATTTGTCGTGTCGTGTGCGATGAGTTTGTCACTTTTGGTTTGTCTGGTGTTTTACTCGATCAACTATTGCCGCGAGAAATGGAAGAAAACCGCATGAAAAGAGGTATGCTGCTTGCAATTGTCACATTGACTGGATGCTGTGATCCGACTCAGCGATTTGTCCCCACGTCAACAATCGAACTCGCGCTCGACACTAAAACAGGTCAAGAGTGCATTACTTATCCAAAAGGTCTGGAACTTGCAGCCGGGGATTTGACGAAATTCCCGTATTGCATCGACATTTACAACGCACGATGAATCTCAGCCCTTGCGTAAAGTGCAAACTTCCGGCCTTTGCTGGGGCTCTTTTCGAGCCTTGCGGTGAACCGCTTGTTTAACATTCGGCATTTCTCCGCTTTGTGTCCTCACGCGAGCGCGAGATTCAAGTTATCGATGGCCTCGTCGATCTCCTGCGTGTTCTTGAATCCGACAGTGACGCAATCAACGCCTGCGTTCTTGAAGGCAAAGCGCATGGAGGCCTGCCGGTCACTATGCTGGGTGAACGAGCCTTCACCCACAAGTTTCATGCTGATGACGCCCATGCCCTGCTTCTTTACCTGCCGGACGTGGGAAACCACTTCGGGCACGTTGCCGGGATTGCCGTCGTCGGGGACGGGGCCGTCCATGCGCGTGCCGGTGTGATTCATGCGGATCATCGCGATTTCAAGCCACTTGTTGCCAGGAGCCTGGCGCAGGGCGGGCAACCCGTGAAACGATGCGCCGCGCGCTCGGATGAGCTTCTTCGACTGCGCTTCGAGGATTCCGTCCTGCCAGCGAGCGGTTTCAGAGACCCAGTCTGAAGTGTGCTGCCAGTGAAGCAGCATGATGTCGAAGTAGTCGGTGTTGGAGGTTCGGCGCATCTGATCGAAGCGGACCTGCGGATCGACACCCTCATTGGTCGTCACCTTGGTCATGAGCTGGTAGCTGTCGCGCGGGAAGCCTTTCAAAGCTTCGCCAAGCATGGCAGGAGTCATGTAGGACTCGGCGGTTTCAAAGAAGCGGATGCCGCGGTCATAGGCGTAATGAATGAGGCGGGAAAACTCCTGCTGGCCGAGAGCCGCCTGCACGTAGCCGTTCCTGGTTCCAGTGCCGAAGGCGAGGCGCGTCACTTTCAGGTCGGAGCGTCCTAACGTGACCAAGGAGGTGGCGGATTCGGGCTCGGCGGCAAGGTTGAGGCTTCCAACGCCGGCGACCGCGCCGGCGGCAATTCCGGCTTTCAATAAATCTCTTCGGGAGAGTGGGGACATGGGGACCTCCGCGATTGGCTCTCAGGAGCCGATTGCCCGGAGAATACCACAAACCTGTAAAATCTCGACCCATGGGAAAGCAAAACTACTTCTTCAAGCTCATTTCGCCTCGGGCAACGTTTCCATCCGATATCACGCCCGATGAGGCTGTACTCATGCAACGGCACGCTGTCTATTGGAATGAACATTTCGCGGCGGGCCGCATTCTTGCTTACGGCCCGGTGTCGGATCCCGGCGGCGCCTTCGGACTGGGAATCCTGGAGGTCGAAAACGAAGCAGAGGCGCGGGAGTTTGGCAACAACGATCCTTCCGTACTCGGTGGCCTCAATCGCTTCGAAATCCACCCGATGCACCTCGTCGGCCTTCGCTCGAAAACCTGACTCGATGATTCGTGCGGCCGATCACTTTCACCAGCTATGCAGCCATTCCTGGTCGCGGCCGATGCGGATGGGGGTATTGAAAAGTTCGCTGAGCTTTGGCGCGGTGAGGAGTTCTTCGCGGGGACCATCGCCGACGATGCGACCGTCGCGCATCAGGATCACCCGTTCAATCTCGGGCAGGATGTCGCCCAGATGATGAGTGACCAGGATGAGGCCGGTGCCTTCAGAGGCCAGGCGACGCAGGGTGTCGCGCAGTTCGCGCTGCGCGGCCAGGTCAAGGGCGTTGGAGGGCTCATCGAGCAGCAACTGGCGGGGCCGATGAACGAGGGCGCGGGCGATGAGGATGCGGCGCTTTTCGCCGGCGGACATTTCTCCGACAAGCTGGGCGGCAAGGTGCGAGGCTTCGATGCGCTCGAGGGCTTCGGCGGCTCGGAGGCGCATCTCCTGCGTGACGTGGAGGTTCGGCCACAGAGTGGACGCGGAGAAGAAGCCGGCAATGACTGCGTCGAGCCCGGAGGTGACGGCGGTGCGTTCACCCGGCAATTCGGTGCCCATGAGACCTGCGCCGACCACGCCGAAGTGCTTGCGCAGCTGGGTCAGGTCCCAGCGGTCGCGGCCAAAGATGCGGACGCTCATTCCGGGCTGCACGATGGGGTAAATCTGGCAGGTGATGGTGAGAATCAGGGTGGACTTGCCGCAGCCGTTGGGGCCGAGAATCGCAACGTGCTCGCCGGCGCGGAGGTTGAGGTCGATGTCGTGGAGCACAATGCGGTCTCCGCGCGCGACGTTGACGTTTTGCAACGCAAGGAATTCGGTTTCGTTTTCAACTCCCGCGTTCTCTGTCATTCAACCCTCACCTGCTAGATTAAATGGGTTGATTCCCTCATCCCGAGATTCCATGAGCGATCTTTCTTCCTTCGTCATTCCGCATGGCTTTCGCTTTGGCGCGGCCAAGGCGGGGCTCAAACAAAGCGGCCGCACGGATTTTGCGCTGATTGTGGCCGACGCTCCGGCGAGCGCCGCCGCTGCGTTCACGGCCAACCGAGTGACGGCGGCCCCGCTGATTGTGGACAAGGAGCATTTGCGCGCTACCAAAGGCCGCGTGCGCGCGGTTGCCATCAATGCCGGGAATGCGAACTGCGCCGCGGGGAAAGCCGGACTGGAAGCGGCCCGCGCGACCTGTGCGGCTGTGGCCCAGGAATTCGGTTGCAGCGCGGAAGAGGTGTTTCCGTCGTCGACGGGGATTATCGGCGTGCCGCTGCCGGCGGAGAAGCTGATCGCTTCCCTTCCCGGCCTGGCCGCATCGCTGGGCGCGGATGCGGAACACTTTGCAGCAGGTGGCGCAGGCGATTCTGACCACAGACAAGGTGGAGAAAACGGCCTTTGCGCGGATCGAGGTTGACGGAAAGGAAGTGCGCATCGCGGGCCTTTGCAAGGGCTCCGGGATGATTCACCCGCAGCTGGTGCCGCACGCAACGATGCTGGTTTATCTGCTCACCGATGCAGCAATTGAAGCGGCAGTGCTGGATGCGTGTCTGCGAAGTGCGATTGAGGTGAGCTTCAATCGGATTTCGGTGGACGGGGATACGTCGACGAATGACACGGTGCTGCTGTTGGCGTCGGGTGCGAGCGGGGCGATGATTGGCGAAAAGAACGGGAAGTTTGGCGCGGCGCTGACCCAGGTGTGCTCGTCGCTGGCGCGACAGATTGTGGCCGATGGCGAGGGCGTGACGCATGTTGTGGAGCTGCGCATTCAGGGTGCGGCAACGGACGCCGACGCGCTGCGGGCGGCCAAGGCGATTGCGCATTCTCCGCTGGTGAAGACGGCATGGGCAGGCTGCGACCCGAACTGGGGGCGGCTGATGGCGGCCGTCGGCTACTCGGGCGCCGCGATTGACCCGGAACGCATCGACATCTGGTTTGGGGAGCTGCGCATTTGCCGGGACGGGGGACGTGCGAAGGAATTTGACGAGGTGGCTGCGCATGCGTATCTGAAGCAGCGCGAATTTTCCATTACCATCGATCTCAACCAGGGGGCGGGCTCGTGCGATTTCCTCGACCACGGACCTGACCCACGAATACATCCACATTAACGCGGACTATTCGACATAGAAGAAGAGCTGACTCCGCGCGCAGGATTGCCGGCGGCAGGAATGGACTCAGAATGATCTCAGGCGAGAAGCTGATTGAGATTTATGCAGCAATGGTGAAGTGCCGCTTGCTCGCCGAGCGCGTTGCCCTTTTGAAACGGCAAGGCAGGCTGGTGAGCGATCTTGATACCGGAATAGGCCGCGAGGCGGCGGTCGCCGGCCTTACGGTTGACCTGATGCCGGGAGACACGCTGAGCGTTGCACGCCCCTACTCAGCATCGGGCTTTATCAATGGCCTGCCGCTGAAGGATGCGCTTTCAACCCTGGTAGCCACAGCCAACGGACACGGACCCGCAAGCTCCGCGAAGAATGGCGAGAGCAATCGCGCGGTGCATGTGATTCCTGCAACTGTGAACCATGCAGCCCAACTCCACATTGCGTGCGGCGTGGCGCTGGCCTGCAAAGTCGCCAAGAATCGCGGCATCGCAGTGGCCTTTTGCGAAGATGGGGCGGAGTCGCTGGAGGGCTGGCGCGACACACTCGCATTTGCAGGCCGGCACGATTTGCCGATTCTGTTCGTCCACCAGCGTGGAGCAGGGCCTGAGCAGGAAGACGATTCAGATTTGAAACGCGGCGAGGAAAGCGGACACAAGACGCAGGCGTGGGGAGTGCCGGCAATTACCGTGGATGGCAACGACGCCGTAGCGGTCTATCGGGTGGCCAGCGAGTCGATTGCGCGGGCGCGCCTGGGACGTGGACCGACGCTGATCGAGTGCGGGGTATACGACCTCCGCCGAAGCGAGGACAATCACCGGCAAAATAGCCGGCGACAACGGGGCGACGACCCCATTCCCGCGATGGAAAAGTACCTCGCGCGCAAGGGACTCTTCAACGAGAAACTGAAGCGGCAGATGGCTGCCAGATTCAGGCGGGAACTGGGCGCAGCTACCAGATTCCTCGGGAATTAGTCCAAGACGTATCCCAGGGCTCGGCTTCCCTGCATCAAAGATGGGAAGGGCCATCCAGCGAATCAACGGGCCTGAAAATCCTGATGGTAAAGTGAGGCTATGAAGGAAAGCAGACGTGTGGCGATCTTTCCGGTTCTGCAACGCACGGCTTTGCTGGCGGGGATTCTTTTTTTGACCGCCAGCCCACTCAGGGCCGAGATGCCGGGAGCGCCGGAAGGCGCCGGGCAATTGGGACGCGACTCCAGCCGTCCTGCGCCGGAATGCGAACCGGCAACGCTGGACTCACCGTATATTCCTGTCGATAGCTGGGTTTATCCGGCGGTGCTTCGGCTTTACTCGCTGGGCTTTGTCGACAGCGTCTTTCTGGGCATGCGTCCATGGACGCGGGCCAGCGTGAGCCACATGCTGGAGCAGGCCGGAGCGCGCATCGACGATGCGGATGCGGGACCGGCGACCGACGAGGCGCAAGGCATTTATGAAGCGCTGAGCGAAGAGCTGGCCCAGGATATGCAAGGGCCTTGCGGAGTGTATCAGGGCAAAACCCGGGTGGAGTCTGTTTACACCGTTGCGCGCGCGATCAGCGGTACGCCGCTGCGGGACAGTTTTCACCTGGGCCAGACGATTGTGAACGATTACGGCAGGCCCTATGAAAATGGGTTCAACAACTACAGCGGCGCCAGCGGCTACGCGTCGGCGGGACGATTCCTGCTGTATGTGCGCGGAGAATTTCAGGGAGCGCCTTCTGCCACGGGCTACTCGCCTGCGCTGGCGGAGGCGCTGGCCGCGATCGACGGTACGACTACTTATTTCAACTCCACGACTCCGATCCCCTACAACGGGCAGGCGACAATTCCCGCGGGACCCATTTCTTCAGCGATCGATGGACGGCTGATGGAGGCGTATGTTTCGGCCCACGTGCTGAATCATGAAATCTCTTTCGGCAAGCAGGATGACTGGCTCGGACCGGGAATGGGCGGCGCCATGGCCTACTCCAACAACGCCGAAAACGTCTACTCTTTCCGCATTAATCGGATTGAGCCGCTTCATATTCCGGGTCTTTCCTTTCTCACCGGGCCATTTCGCTATGACTTCATAGTTGGGCCGTTGAAAGGCCATTCCTATCCCATCGATCCCTGGGTTCACGTTGAGAAGGTCAGCTTCCGCCCCACGGAGAACCTGGAGTTCGGTTTCGAACGCTCTGTGGTCTGGGGCGGCAAAGGTCACGAGCCCATCACGCTGCACACGTTTCTCAAAAGCTTTTTCAGTTTTTCGTCCCCCAGTGCTGCGGTGAAAAACAGCCGCGAGGATCCTGGCGCCCGCTTTGGCGCTTTCGACTTCTCTTACCGTCTGCCATTCGTGCGTAACTGGCTCACGCTGTATTCCGATTCGGAAGTGCACGACGACGTGTCGCCCATTGACGCTCCGCGCCGCGCGGCCTGGCGCCCAGGCTTGTATCTCTCTCATGTGCCCGGCGTTCCCAAACTCGATGTACGGGTTGAAGCTGTATCTACCGATCCTCCCATCGCGACCAGCGAGGGCGGCAGGTTTATGTACTACGAAGCTATCCAGAGACAGGCTTACACCAATAGCGGACAGATATTCGGCGACTGGATTGGACGCGAGGGCAAAGGCGGGCAGGGCTGGCTTACCTATCACCTGAGCGGCAACGAATGGTTGCAGGTAGGCCTTCGCAACCAAAAGGTCGCGAAGGATTTTATTCCCGGAGGAACGACCCTGAATGACATCAACTTTCAGGCTGTGAAGCGCATCGGCCATGATTTTGAGATCAACGGCAAATTCGCATTCGAACACTGGAAGGCACCGATCTATAACACCGGTGTGCCTGTATACCCGGCTCCACAACAGACGGTGACGACCACGACGATTCAACTGACCTGGTTCCCGCAGCGGAAGGTGACCTTTTGAGTTTCTGGCGGAATCATTTCGGGGATTGAGGTTCGTGCACTCCCATCCTTGCGCGATGAAACTGCGCAAGGATGGGGCACCTCGGATGATCGGCGGGTCAGGGCGGGGCGCCATTTTGGTGCAGGATCGAGCGGCGAAAGCAACAGAACGGCGCGATGTGGATTCAACGCGCGCGGGGATGGGTGCGGTCGTAGACCTGGGTTAATTGCGCGGTGGTGAGCTGCGTGTAGCGCTGGGTTGTGGATAGCCGCTCGTGGCCGAGCAACTCCTGAATGGCGCGCAGGTCTGCGCCCTCCTCCAGTAAATGCGTTCCAAAGGCATGGCGCAGGGTGTGGGGGTGGACGTCGGCGGAGAGCCCGCCCTGAATCGCAATGCGTTTGACGATGCGGCCCACGCTTCGAGTTGTGAGACGCGCCTGGCCACCGGTCTGATCGAGCCCGCGCAATTGAAGATTGATGAAGAGCGCGGGAGTCACAGGGCCTTTGGCGGCGCTGTGGGCGGCCAGCCGCGCTGAGCGCTCCGCAAGATAGGTGCGCAGAGCCAAAGCAGCGGCATCACCGAGGGGGACATAACGCTCCTTCTGCCCTTTGCCCCGCACCAGGATTGCCTCGTTGGCCCAATGAAGATCATCGAGATTCAGGCCGACGAGCTCGGCGTTGCGGATGCCGCATCCATAGAGCAATTCCATGATGGCTTTGTCGCGCGCGGGCCAGCTTGCCGCTTCGTCTTTCACCGTATCCACCACGCGGTTCATCTGTTCAATGGATGGTACGCGAGGAAGATGCTTGGGGAGGCGTGGAGTGGCAACCAGGGAGGCCACGTTCTGCTCGACATGACCGGCGCGGGCCAGCCACTTGAACCAACTGCGAACGGCCGCCAGCGAGCGCGCCGCCGAGGCCTTGGAGAGACCCCGGTCGTAAAGAGTACCGAGGTAGGCGCGAATATGCGTGTGCTCGATGTTGCCGGGGTTCGCGTCAATGCCCTGCCGAGCGGTGACGTATGCGGCGAACCCCCGCAACTCGCGTTCATAGGCTCGCAGAGTGTGGATGGACGCGCCGCGCTCGTTGGCCAGCATGCGCAGATATTCACTCACAAGCGGGTGGAGGCCGGTTTCAGTGACGACTGCGGGCGGCGTGCTCATGCCGGGTCCTTTGAATGCTCAGACCCGGCAGAAGCTGGTTTGGTTTTGCGACCTTGCGCGTTTCCGCCGGAGATGAGTTGCAGGGATCGGCCGCCTGCGTTCCGGGCCGGAGTGGTTTCATCGGTTGTCGGTCGAGCCGCGGCTCGCGGATGGTGCTGGCGGACCACGGCTTTGAGGCGGCCAAGCGCGAGATAGGTATAGACCTGGGTGGTCGAGATATCCGCGTGTCCGAGCAGAAGCTGCACGCTGCGCAGATCGGCGCCATGCTCGACCATGTGTGTGGCGCAACTGTGACGCAGGCGATGCGGGCTGGCCTTGCCATTGGACATCTTTACCAGGTGCCAGACCCATTGGCGGGTGAGGGGCATTCCGCGCAAGGAAAGGAACAGACGGGTCGCGTCCTGCCTGGAGGCGTTCGGCTTGCGCGCAGTGCTGATGCGCGCCAAATGGGGCCGTCCTTCGCGCAGGTAAACCTCCAACGCGGACAGTGCGGCACGGCCCAGCGGCACAATCCGCTCTTTGTCGCCTTTGCCTCTGACCTGCACGCGCCCGGCATCGAGCGCCAGATCGCCGGTGGAAAGCGCGGTCACCTCCGACACGCGCAGGCCGCCGGCGTAAAGCAATTCCAGAATTGCGCGATCACGCAGCGCCGTGGCATTCGCCTGGGGATGCGAGGCAGCCAATGCGGCGCGCTCCAGCATTTCAGTCACTTCAGGCTCGGCGAGCGATTTTGGCAGGACCTTCCACGCTTTGGGCGACTCAATGTTGACGGTGGGGTCGTGATGGATGCGGCGGTCAAGCAGCAGCCACTTATAGAATCCGCGAAGACAGCTCAGCTTGCGGGCAGCCGAACGCGACTCCACGCTGTGCGCTCGCAGATGCTCGAGGAAGGCCGCAACATCCTGCTGTGTCGCATTGATCAGAACGCCGTGGCGAGTTTCAATGAACTCGGAAAATGTCTTCAAATCGCTGTCGTAGGCTTCGCAGGTGAGCGGGCGCAGGCCTTTCTCCACGCGTAGGTAGGCCTGGTAGTCCTTGAGGATCGACAAATTGCCTGTGGAGTCCACACAGTCGATTATCCGCGCCCTGCGACCTGGCTGCGGTCGATGAGAATTCTCCCGAACCACGTTCATCAAGGAATCAACTTCAGCAACCGGAGTCGAATTCCCTGCCGATATCGTTGCCTGGTGTCGCGGATTACGTTGAGCCGAAACCTGATCTGGCGGAACCTTTCGGGTGGAGTCTATTCGCGATTTCAAGCAACTGCCGCTCGCTTGAAGGTTTCGCATGGCGGCGAAAAAGCCCACATGCCCGCGTGAGAGGACAGCCTGCCAGTATTGGTGGTGACGAGCCACATGCGAGTCAATCTCTTCGCACCGTCAAATTCACTTTGGTATACTCAGGTGTTCGTTCCGTTGCATGTTTGCGATGCTCCCAGCAAGGCGGTTGAGATCAGCGCCCCACAAGAGATTCGGATTTGAAAGTCGTTGAGATGCACTTGAGGTTCACCGATTGAACTCCCCGGCGAGTCGTTTCTCACCTTCAAATCATCCCCCGCCGAGCACGGACGAAAAATCAACGATTGCCATCGTTATCTGTACCAGGAGTCATCCTCTTCAGCTGCGAAAATGCCTTGAAGCCGTTGCCCAGTTGGTTCCAGCCGCAGACGAGATTCTGGTGGTCGACAACACCCCAGGAGACAAGGAAACTGAGGTTGTGGCGCGGGAGTTTGAGGCACACTACACCCGTGAGCCGGTTGCGGGTCTGAGCCGCGCACGCAATCGCGCGCTCAATGAATGCGGGTCGGATGTCGTTGCCTATCTGGACGACGACGCAACCCCCACCAAGGGCTGGCTGAAGAACATTCTGAAACCGTTCGACGACCCCACGGTTGCGTCCGTTACCGGCGACACGTTTCCGCCGGGCGCGGTACCCGACGGAGTTCCCGATCTTCCGCGCAGTCTGACCAACAAGGACCCCCAATGGTTTGAGATCGCAACGTTTGGCGGCCTCGGCGTAGGCACCAATATGGCGCTGCGCAAGGCGTTTTGCGCCGGTTGGACGGTGTTTGACGAGCGGCTGGGCCGGGGTGCGCCGCTGTGGATCGCCGAGGAAAACCACGCCTTTGCGGTTCTGCTCTCGCGGGGCTATCGCGCCGTGCATGTGCCCGCCGCGATCGTTATCCATCCCATGAAGCCGCGGAATATCGAACTTGAAGCTTCGACTTCGTTCGCCTATTGGCTGCTGTTGTTTTGCGAGTTTCCCGGCCACCGGCTCGACCTTTTGCAGTTTTTGCTTCGGCGTCTGCGACGCAAGCCGCTGACCTGGCCGCGTGATCCGCAGGGACCGGGAGAGGTGATCACGAGTGGCTGGCGGATGCACCTGAAGGCCGGCTGGGCCGGGGGAAGACTTTACCTTCGCGCCAGAAAGCTCAAGGGAAAATAGAGATACCGGGCGCAAACTAAAGAAAAAGGGCAGAATTAGATTTCTGGACTGTTTAGATGGTTGATAGACGTATCTTTCGGAAACCTTAGCGTGATTCACTCATATTTAACGATTCGGCCTCTTGACAAAGGGCAACTGGATGCCTATCGTTAGCAATTGGAAGGCGAGAGTGCTAGCAGGCTTCTGGCAGAACTGCTGAGCCAGGTTGGCTGCTCCGGAAGTTCGGGGCCTCACTCCGCAGCCTTAGCAGTGATTTTCTCAAGAATTACTCAAAACCCGCGGCCGGGGCTCAACCCTGCGTACGCGCCAAGGAGAAGCAAAGCAATGGCAGCAACTTCTGTAAAGACGACCACGTTTACGCCGCTCCACGACCGGATACTGGTCCGCCGCCTGGAAGAGGGCGAGACAGTCCGCGGGGGCATCATTATCCCCGATAGCGCCAAGGAAAAGCCCCAGGAGGGCGAAGTGATCTCCGTTGGCAAGGGCAAGTCCAACGACGAAGGCAAGGTCTTCCCTCTTGATGTGAAGGCGGGCGACCGTGTGCTTTTCGGCAAGTACTCCGGCACCGAGATCAAGCTCGATGGCGAAGAGTTTTTGATTATGCGCGAGGAAGAAGTTCTCGGCATCGTGAAGAAATAGGCGCTCCGCGCTTTCGCGTGGTTTGCGGAATTGGGCAGCTTCAACGCTGACCTCTGATCCCTCAACACAGACAACTGAATTGGAGAGATACAAGCATGGCAAAGCAAATTCTGCACGGTGAAGATTCCCGTCAGGCGATTCTGCGGGGCGTGAACATCCTTGCAGACGCTGTGAAGGCGACGCTCGGCCCCAAGGGCCGGAACGTTGTAATCGAGAAGAAGTTCGGTTCGCCCACCATCACCAAGGACGGCGTGACGGTGGCCAAAGAGATCGACCTGAAGGATCCGCTGGAAAACGTAGGCGCGCAGTTGGTGCGTGAAGTTGCCTCGAAGACCTCGGACGTGGCCGGCGACGGAACCACGACGGCGACGGTTCTGGCACAATCCATCTTCAAGGAAGGCGTCAAGACAGTTGCAGCCGGCGCCAACCCGACCGCACTGAAGCGCGGCATCGACAAGGCCGTTACGGCAATCATCGGCACCCGCGACAAGGATGGCAAGTGGACCGAGGGCGGCGCACTGGGCAAGCTGTCGAAGCCCGTGGACGAAGGCTCCGTGGCGCAGGTTGGCGCGATTTCGGCCAATGGCGACCAGGAGATCGGCGACATCATCGCGCACGCCGTGAAGGTTGTGGGCAAGGATGGCGTCATCACGATCGAAGAGTCCAAGACCATGCACACCGGTCTGGAGACGGTCGACGGCATGCAGTTTGACCGCGGCTATCTTAGTCCCTACTTTGTGACCGATGCCGAGCGCCTTGAAGTTGCGCTGGACGATCCCTACATCCTGATCTATGAGAAGAAGATCAGCGCCATGAAGGATCTGCTGCCTTTGCTCGAGCAGGTTGCGCGTGGCGGCAAGCCGCTGCTGATCATTGCCGAGGACGTTGAAGGCGAAGCCCTTGCGACCCTGGTGGTGAACAAGCTGCGCGGCACGCTGAACGTGGCTGCCGTCAAGGCTCCCGGCTTTGGCGATCGCCGCAAGGCCATCCTGGGCGATATCGCGATTTTGACCGGCGGCAAGGCCATCACCGAAGATCTCGGCATCAAACTGGAAGGCGTGAAGCTCGAGGACCTGGGCAAAGCCAAGAGGATCACCATCGACAAGGACAACACAACCATCGTGGACGGCGCGGGCAAGTCTTCGGATATCGAGGGCCGCGTGAAGGAGATTCGTTCGCAGATCGAGAAGACCACCTCGGACTACGACAAGGAGAAGCTCCAGGAGCGCCTAGCCAAGCTGGTGGGCGGCGTTGCCATCATCAAGGTGGGCGCGGCGACCGAGACCGAGCTGAAGGAGAAGAAGGCTCGCGTTGAGGATGCACTGCACGCAACCCGTGCGGCAGTCGAAGAGGGCATCGTTCCCGGAGGCGGAGTAGCGCTGGTTCGGGCGATTCCCGCGGTTGACAAGCTGATTGCAACGCTCGAAGGCGACGAAAAGATCGGCGCGCAGATTGTTCGCCGCTCGCTCGAAGAGCCTCTGCGTCAGATTGTCGCCAATGCAGGCGAAGAGGGTGCGGTTGTGGTGGCCAAGGTGCTGGAGTCGAAGGATCAGCATTTCGGTTACAACGCGGCCACGGGCGTCTTTGAGAACCTGGTGAAGGCCGGCGTCATCGACCCCACGAAGGTGACTCGCACGGCACTGCAGAACGCGGCTTCCATCGCCGGTCTCCTGCTGACCACCGAAGCTCTGGTCGTCGAAATTCCAGAAGCGAAGGCGGCTCCGGCGGGCGGCGGGCACGGCGGCGGTATGGACGGCATGTATTGATTCAGTCGTCAGAGATCAGGGGGTCAGGGATCAGTAAGAGCCCGCCCCAGACTTCCGACGGTTGTTTCCGGCTTAAAACAACAAAGGCCTCCAGCTTCGGCTGGGGGCTTTTTGTTGCCCCTTGTAGTTCCATTTGTATTTATGGTATACCAATTTATAGGAGAAATTCCAATGAATACCAAATCGGGGGCTGACCTTCTAATTGCAGATCGAATCTGGATTGCAACTGCCCTGCTCCATCAGCAGTTTTGTTTGAGAAACGATTTCAAAAAGGAGGAGATCAGACAAAAAATTGACGAAGAGGGACTAGGCGAAGGAATCGAACGCAGTACGCTCAGTGCTCACCTTGATCAACATTGTGTAGCAAATGTGCCTCCATCTTCAGGGAAATATCGGATGCTGTACGAGGCAACTCCAGGGGGCAATCTTAGGCTCTTCCGCCCCGGCGATTTGACACATCCTGCGAGGGTTCAGTCAAGAAAGCCCTCCAAAATCGTTCCCAGGCGAGAAGAGATTCCGCACAAATATTGGCCGCTCCTCGACTGGTATGAAACATGGTGCAAGCAAAGTGCTCGCGCGGACTCGCCAATCAATTGGGAAGACGACCCGCTCATTCGCCTTATCGGCTCTGGCAAACATATATGGGCCGATGAACATGCCGACGAGTATGTGAACAGGCTAAGGGAAGAATCAGCATGAAGAGGATTTTCTTCGATACAAATGTTTTCATTTACATGTTCGAAGGCCTGGAACCGAACAGAAGCCGGATGCTCGCAATCCGCAAGCGAACGCTGGAGCGGGGAGATCGAATCGTGACCTCTGCCATGACGCTCGGTGAAGTACTGGTCAAACCCACCAAGCTCGGACAAGCCTCTTTGATCGAGCAATATGACCGCGCAATTCGATCAACTGCGGATGTAGTGAGCTTTGATGCGCAGGTCGCGTGGCGTTACGCCTGGCTGCGTTCAACACACAACATTCGCAATGCAGACGCAATTCAGTTGGCCTGCGCTGCCCATTTTGGAGTGGATCTGTTCATTACCAACGATCTCCAGTTGCACAAACTCAATGTGCCAGGAATCGGATTCATTACACCTCTCGACAAGGTTCCACTTTAGCAAAACGCAATCGAATCGGCAGGGAGTCTCGCGAAGGGGTGAGCGAAACGATCAAAGGTCTCCAGCTTCGGCTGGGGGCTTTTTGTTGGGTTGCGCGCCGGTGCATTGGCGGGCAAAGAAATCGGGAGCCTCGAAAGGCTCCCGATTTGTGCTGCTGTTGAGGCATCCATTAAAACATGACGTGGAAGCCCATGGTGAAGGCACGCGAACCGCCGATCGCCCCCGTCACCGAACCGAAGTTCGCTGCGTTGTTCGGGCAGGTAGTCGTACCTGGAATAGTCAGGGCCGCAGTACATGTACCCTGGCCGGTCTGAAGAAACGGCGATAGCTGCGTTGATTTTCCCGTGCCACTCGAGAAAGGCACTTGATCCAGATTGGCCAAGGCGGACTGCTGATCCGTCGGATCGCTCGACGTCACAATCTGGCCGTAACCAAGATATAAACGGTACTTGTTGCAATTGTTGTAACCATCGTAAGCAGTGATGGCGGTAGCCGAGCATCCGTTGTTCTGGCGAATCTGCGCCTGATTCTGCGGTACGTCCAGGCTGGTTGTGTTGGTCAGGTTGAAGGCGTTGAGCTCATATTGAGCCTTGATCTTTTCGGTAATCTTGAATCCCTTGCGGAAGGACAGATCGAGACGCTTTTGAGCTGCCTGGCGGAAGATGTTGCGTTGGCCCACGTTGAAATCCGTCTCGTAGATATCCGACGGATCGTCGCCTGTTGAAACCGGGATGCCGTCCGTGCCGGGCGCGAGGTAATCGATGGCAACCTGGGACGGGTCAACAGATGGAATGTAGCTGCCACCCGTTCCGCGGAAGGACCCCTTGTTGCCCGTCAACGCGGATTTCGGATTCTTCGGGTTCTTGATGCCCAAAACCGGGTTCATCAGCGTCGGGATAGTTTCCGAAGTTGATGCTGCCCACCGCGCCGTAGAACTCATAGAGCGAGAAGGGTTCGCCGCTCTGCAGGGTGCCCATTCCGGTGAAGTGCCAGTCGTTGGTGATGTAGGAAACGAGATTGCTGCTCTTGACCGCGTTGGGCACATCCACCTGGAAGTTGACAGTGAACACCTGCGTACGGTCAAAGTCCGAAGAGGCCCACGAGTCGCGCAGGTGCTTCGGATTGTCGCCGGTGAAGAACAGGCCGATATCGCTCTGTTCGTCAAGGGCGTGGCTATATGTGTAGCTTCCGCCCGCCTGGAAGTTGTGCGACAGGCGCTTCTCGATATGCGCTTCCAGGGCGTCATAAGCCGAAATACCAACGGTCTTGAAGTCCGCAGCGTTGGGGCTAAACCCGACATACGGGGTTCTGAAGTCCGTATTGCCGGCGTCGAATGTGCTCCACGGCTCAGACGGGATCGGGCAATAATCATACCCGCAGTTCTCCGAATTCTGGTCCATGACCGCCATGCCGTACGATGACGTTTCACCCCAGATTGGATTGGACGATGTTGCGATGCCCGGTTCGTTAAATGGAATCGGAATCACTGCATGACGTCCCCGATTTCCGGTGTAGCCAAGAGTCACAGCGAGATCATTTCTTGGCTGCCACTGCACATTCAAGGTGTAGTTCATTGTGTAGGGCAGCACGTTGTTCTTGTCATACGTGCCGAAGTTCAATGGCGAAGTGCAGAGGGTGTATCCCTCCTGAGCCTGCCAGCCACTGCAGTTTTTTCCGAATTGATAGTCGTAGGATGTTGTGGCCGGGTATCCGGTCATCTCGTTCAACTGGGCCTGCAATGCTTGGGTAATGACACCCGGGTTTGAACTCGGCGGCGTGTAGATGCCACCCTGTGTTTGAGTGTTAAAAGCCAGATCTCCCATTGGATTTTCCAGTGTCAGACCGTTGGAATTCCCCTCAGTGCCTTGATCCGAGAGGCCGGTGGCGAGACTCACCAACGGAGCGGACTCCGAGACTCCGAAAGGCCCGCCAATGGAACTACCCGCAGGTTGTGAGAGATAAGTGAAGAGTTCGCCGCGGTCATAATAGAGACCGCCTCCGCCGCTAATGACAAGGTTGCTGTGGAAGGCCCTGGGAGACCAGGCAAAACCGACGCGAGGCGAGATGCCCCACTGGCGTCCGTCCAGGGTTGACGCCGAAACGCCCGCCGTGGGGTTCTGCTTGTTGTTACCGGCGATGACGAACCCGGCATTGTTGACGGTGAATCCCGTCATTGCGGTACCGGTTACGTCGAACAGCGACGGTTCGAAGTTGAACATGTCGCCATACTTTTCCGTCATGCCCCCGTGGTAGTCATACCGAACGCCGGCAGTGATGCTGAGGTTGGTAAGAGCCTGCCACTTGTCCTGGACATAGCCGTTGAATTCGTTGGTGCGATAGTAGCGATCCGCATTGTTGCGACCTGTGGCGGGATCGATACTCTCAACGACACTTGAAGTTTTCACGATCCCCTGGAGGAAACTGTCAAAGCCGCTTACTTCGGCCTGGGCGTGCCCGGTGCGGTTATTGGTGATGTTCAGTTGCGTATAACTGTATCCACCGCCGGCTACAATCGTGTGCTTGCCAGCCGTAAAGATGACGTTCGTTGAAGGATTCAGGCGGTTCTGGTAATAGCCCATGTCCACGAACGCGCCGGGGACTCCGGCAGGGCCAAAGTAGAGGTCTGGCGACGAGGAGTAAATGCTGGCGAAGTTCTTGATCTGAATGCCGGGCATCGTATCCGGGGTCAGGTTGGTTGTCTGGTCGCCTGAAACGCCCAGGTTTCCTCCAGCGAACGTCTGCGCATAGTTGCTGAATGTGCCTTCGCGGACAAATCCGAGGCGCTGCTCCCAGTTCAGCCTCTGACCGATGGCGATGGTGTTGCCAATCGAGACAACCTGCGCACCATTATGCTGCCGTAACCGGGAAGCCAGCCGTATTCGAAAAGCCATAGGGGCGAGTCACCGGCGCGTTTTGATAGAAATACTTCGCCGAGACCCGATCATTCGTGGTGGCGTCATAGTCGATCGAAGCGTTGGCCTGGTCAGTTATCAAGCGCGAGGTCCCGAGCAGGTACACATTCGGCACGCCATATTCGTAGGTCGCATTCGCCGCGGCTTGAGACGAAGGAATGATGAATTGACCATTGGGCAGCTTGGCATTCAACAGTGCGAAAGCTTCTGGATCGATAGTGGCGGCGCCGCTGCCCCCCCACAACGCATCGGCATTTTCAAGGCCAGAGGCACTGCGGTCATTGGATAGACCGGAAGGAACGGTCATCTCGGTGAGCCCTGTGGCACTGTCTTCATTGAAGCTACGCTGATAGCCACCGAAAAAGAAGAGCTTGTTGGTCTTGACCGGGCCACCGACGGTTGCACCAGAAGTCCAGCGACGAAGCCAGGGATTGACCATCGACTGCGGGAAAACTCCGATTCCCTCCTGGGCCAGTCGATAGGCCTGATTGAAGAAGAAGGGCGACGCATTCATCATGTTGTTGGCGTAGTTCCCGTAGAGTTGGCCATGCCAGTTGTTGGTGCCGGTGCTGGTGTTCACGTCAATCTGCGCGCCGCTCGTTGCGCCCTGCTGCGCATCGTACATGGACGCGTTGACGCGCAGCTCCTGCATGAATTCAGGAGGGGGAGAAGGCAGGCTGTTGCCGTTTGAACCATAAACCGAGGTTCCGACGGAGAATGATCCGCCCGACGGTGGGCGCACTGCCAATGTTGAAGTTGTAGCGCTGCGAAGCTTTCGCCGCGAGGAACTCTTGCCGTTGAACAGGTTGGTGGAGTCCACGCCGTTCACCTGGAAGGTATTGGAAGTGTCACGCTGACCGTTGGCCCAGATCGGCTGGTTGCCGAGGCCGGCGTTGGAGTCGAGATTCGAGAGCAGTTCGGCATTGACGCCGGGCGACAGAACCGCCATCTGAGTGAAACTGCCAGTAGCCAACGGGGTGATCGCAATCTGCGAGGAGTCGAGCGTATAGCCGTTTGTGGTGTCTGTTGCGTTGAGCAGGGGTGTTGCGGTGACTGTCGACCGATTCCGTGGCCTGCCCGACCTTCAAGGTTGCATTCACGGTAGTCGCACGGGCTTCCTGAACCGGGATTCGACGTGAGTTGAGTTGTCTCAAATCCCTCGTCGGCTCACTTTCACGACGTAGGTCCCGATGGGCAGGTTGAAGATCTGAAAGAACCCGGTCCCTTGTGTAGTCGTGGTCGCGGTCACGTTGATGGCAGGATTGGATCGCAGTGATGGTAGCGCCTGGCACCGCAGCGCCAGATGAATCCACCACCGTCCCGTTAATTGAACCCAGAGTTTGTTGCGCGACACCGGGGCCGGAACAGAAAAGCGCAACCAAAAGCACCAGGCTGCACTGAGCGACGCTCCTCCAAAAAGGTCGATTCATATTCTCCTCACAGGATTGCTGAAAAGTTTAGTTGCGGAGTTGCGGTCCAAAAGGAAATCAGGATGGCGCTGCCCCATGTTCCAGATTCGCTGTTGTTCCTGAAGAGACCGTTAACAACCGGCTGCCAGAATGTGAATAATCCGTTACAACGAAGATTGTTTCCTGAACGGAAGTTCTTTGGGGTTGACTCACTTTCAGGTCATGAGATTCAAACGATGAGCTCGAAACGAGATTGATCGCACATCTTGCGGGGTCTGACACACCGTGGAGTCTGGAAGAGGCCAGAGGGAAGAAATGACCCGAAATGCACCACGGTTCGACCATGGTACACCGCGGGTCGTAATGGCGAAATAAAATTTTCAGTGGCCGGCGGCCTTGCCCCACTGCAGCCGAAGCCCGGTGCGCAGTGTGACTGGCAGGCTGACATAGCCGATGGGCGCGATGTGCTGGTTGTCGGTAAGGTTCTCAAGCAGGCCGTAGATGCCCAGCCACGAACGCAATTGGTAGCTGGCGCCGAGGTCCAGTTTGGCGTATCCGGGATCGAGATTGCGGTTGGGCAACAGGAGGCTGTTTCCGCCGTTGATGTCGTAGCCGCCGAGGAAATCCGAATCATCGGAGCGGCTGACGAAGGCCGACGTGAACTGGGCGGCCAGCCCCTTATGCGAATAAGTGGCAGTGAAGAATCCCGTATGCGGCGGCCGGCGGAAGGGGCGGGCGCCCTGCAGCGGCGAGTCCGATCCGATGGGGATTCCGTTATAGGTTGGGACTGGTCCGAGCAGCGCTACATCGTCGTTGGTGTAGGAGCGCTGTATGACCGCGTCGAGGTAGGTGTAGCCGCCGCGGAGAAATATGCCGCGGCCAATACCGCTCTCGACTGTTGTTTCAACTCCGAGGGCGCGGTAGGCCTGGGTATTGAGGCTCAGTTCATAGGCGCCGTTGGCCTGTAGGAGCTGCTCCAGCTGGTTCTGCTGGGTGGGAGTGAGGTTGGGCAGAAGTTGGGGGACCAGGTCCAGGCCCACGTATTCGATCTGGCGGCCGAATTCGTTGTGAAAGAAGCTGGTACGAAATACGAGACGCTGGCCGAAGAATGCCTGCTCAACTCCACCGTCATAGGTACGCGTGTTGGGCGCGGCCAGGGGCGTAATGTGCAGCTGCTGCGCGGTGGACTCGCCGCCTGTGCTCTGAAGGAAGTTGTAGAGGGAGTAGAACTGGTCAGTGAGCGATGGCTCACGCACACCGTCACCATAGTTGAATCGAATTCGTGTACCGCTGAAGATGCCCTTGCGTGGACGCATCGCATAGAACGAAAACCCGGCGCGCGGCGAGGTCTGGGTTCCGAAGAGCGAGTAATGCTCAAGATCGCCGCCGAGGTTATAGAAGAAGCGGCTCTTGAAGTCGCCGTGGACCGCCGCCCGATAGTCGTAGTTGGTGCGCTTGATGGGCGCGTAGTACCCGCTGCCGGGCTCGGCGCCACGCTCGTCTTCAAATTGGAAGCCAATTTGGGCGGCAAGGTGCGGCGTGATGTCGTAGTCGCCCTGGTAGACGAGTTGATCGCGATTGGAGACAAGCTGGTAGCCCTGCGGATAGGTTCCGGAGTAATCCATCAGCGCGCGCCCGCTGACCGAGGAGCCGTTCGCGCCAGTAATCGTGACCACGTCGCCGAAGCTGTCGCCATAGGCGTCATAGACCCCCGCGCCGTTCTGCGTCCACAAGTTGTATTGCTCGCGCTTGCGGGTCAGGCCGTAGCGCACCGTATTGTGGAAGTCCGCGGTGGTCTGGTTATCGATGGACGCAGACAGATAGATGTCCTGATCCTTCTCAGTGGCGTTGTTGGCGATATCGTAAAACGCCCAGGTGCCAGGGACACCGGTTGCATCCACTCCGTAATGCAGCGTGGCGCGAACCTGCGTGCTGCCGGTGGGCTGCCAACCAAGATTGGCCGCGGTCGTAGCCACATGGAATTCGTCGTTGGGCAGATCGTTGGCGGTCTGAAACCAACTAAACTCTCCCAGGTAGTCGAGCTTGTTGTGAGCGCCGGCGACTTCAAGGTCCTCCTGGGAAGTGGAGAGGTTGCCTGCGTCGCCGTGAAAAAGGATGGAGGGAAAACTGGTGGTGCCGTGCGGAGTGGTAAGACTGACCACACCACTGGCCGCATCCGCGCCGTAGAGACTGGAATCCGGTCCGCGGTAGATCTCGGCGCTCTCGACGGCGGTGGTTGAGAGGGGTCCAAAATCGAAGCGCCCGCCAAGGTCGCCGGCGCTGACGCCATCGACGAGAATCTTGTTCGAATCCGAATCGCCGCCGCGGATAAAGAGCGAGCTTTGCGCGCCGCGTTGTCCTGCCTGCGCGACAAAGACACCGGGCATGAGGCGGAGAGAGCTGACCAGATCGCTGCGCAGAGACAGGTCCTGCGGACCCAATACGTCGGTGGCCACGCTGGTCTGGGGCTGAGGCGTAGGTGTACCAGTGGCCGTGACGACAATGGATTCGTGGGCCCACGCGGGTTCCAGAACCAGGTTGCGCTCCACATTGTTGAGACGGCCTGCATAGAAACCGGGTGTCTCCAACTGACGAAAGCTCTGCGCCGATACGAGAAGGTAGAAGCGCCCCTGGACGCCGGTGAGGATCTGAAAGCTGCCGTCAGGGCCGGTGACCGCAGTATTCACAACTCCACCTCTATTGATAAGGGCCACGGTTGCGCCTGAGACTTTGGCGCCCGAAGCGTCCGTGACCACGCCGTGGATGGCCGCGGCCTGGCTGTCAAGGGCAGTGAACAGAAGCAGGATGAGAGTGAAAGCGCACGTCGACAGTGCGGGCAGATGGCTGGAAAAGCGCATGTTCGATCCTCCGTTCCCCTCGGAACGCAAGCGGGTGTGGGGCGCCGAGGACCGGTCTCCTGACTTGCGCCTGTACCAGCCACCTTCCCAAAGGCCCGCCAATTGGGCGTGCCTGCAGTGGTTTTATAGCTCTTCAGCGAACGCGGAAGTGCCTTGGCTGGTTTCCTGCCGTGGCCAATAGGACGGCCATGAGAGCAGGGGCGCTCACAGTTGCGGGGCAGTGGCGGAGTTTCACCGCCTTCCCGAGCATCCTGGCGATTGCCGTTGTGGAAAGCGCCACTCCTTGGTGGAGCGGCAGTGATGTCATGAAACAGACTTCCATGACATGAATATTTATAACCGGCTTCGGCAGCCAAGTCAAAGCGCGGTCCGTGGTTTTTGCCTGCCGGCGAGGTTCAGCGCGACACACGATTTAAGAAGGATGGTGACCCCGGGAAGACTCGAACTTCCGACACGCAGTTTAGGAAACTGCTGCTCTATCCACCTGAGCTACGGGGCCATGGGGCTTTTGAGGCAAACTTCCCTATCGATTGTACTTGGATTTGCGTCGCAGCAGTTTCGGGAAACTGCTGGGCTTGGACAGGTTCCGGCCCTTTACTGGCCGGGGCCACCTGAGCTACGGGGCCACGCGGCTTTTGAGGCAAACTTCGCCGCCTCGGCAGCATAATGACCAGCAAGTCTTTATGCTGATGGGGCGTGGAGCAGGCTCCCTGCAAAGCCGGAGTGGTCTGGCTCACGATTCAACCACAGACCTCCTACGAAAAATCGGATAACCAGAGCGCTTTTCAGACTCCAGAATAAGACTGTTGACAATCAACTCTTTGGAGTGGTACGAATTATGCCGTTGCGCAATCGATTGTGCAACGCGCGCACTCCCCAAATTCGCCCTTCACTGAGGAGCGAATGACGTAACCGATTCACTGCAACCGTATTTCAGGAGACCACAATGCAAGACAATGATTCCACCAACGCTCTACCGCAAAGGCGGAAAGGTGCGGGGCATGTCACCTCCCTCATCGCCTGGTGGCCTGCGGCATTCTTGCTGCTCGTTTTCATGGCCGGACCAGCTCATGCGCAATACAGTGCAAGCCTTCAGGGAACGGTGGCCGATTCAACGGGCGCGGTCATTTCGGGCGCGACGCTGACACTTACCGACAAGGAAACCAACCATGCAATTACGGTAACCAGCAGCGATACTGGAAACTTTACCTTCAATCAGCTCCCACCAAGCACCTACATGCTTGTGGTTACACGGGACGGGTTTAAGAAGAATGTCCTAGATAACGTCAAGCTTCTCGCCGAGCAGGCCAATGCGCTCAACGTGGTGCTTGAGGTCGGCGGGGCAACGCAGACGGTGACCGTCAACGCCGCTGAGACGCCGCTGATCGATACGGAGACGGGCAGTATTGGCGGCACGATTGACCAGAACGACTTTGCCAAGATGCCGGATTTCGGCCGCGATCCGCTGCAACTTGCACAGCTTGCTCCTGGCATGTTCGGTGACAGCTCGCAACAGGCCGGCGGTGGCACATTCAGTCTTCCCGGCAATCAGGGCGACGGCTCGGCCGGCAATTCTTCCGGCCCTTACATGACAGAAAACAAGCCGCAGGTCTTCGGCAACGGCGGCCGGAACGACACCAACGGCGTCACCATCGACGGTGTGCAGGTCACAAGCGTTACATGGGGGTCGGCCGCGGTCGTCACGCCGAATCCTGACACCATCAAGGAGATGAAGGTCGTCACCAACCCCTATGACGCATCGCTTGGCCGCTTCAGCGGCGCGCAGATCCAGATCATCTCGGAAAATGGCACGAACGATTTCCATGGCACGGCACTCTTCAAGCTCGACCGGCCAGGCCTCAACGCGTATCAGCGCTACGACCCCAACAACAACCCGCAGCGCGACAATGCCAAGTTCAACGAGTTCGGCGGAACTGTCGGCGGACCCATCATCCGCAACCACATTTTCTTCTTCTTCGGGTACGACACCATTCGCAATACCGGCACTTCGACGGGTGGAGGCTGGTATGACACCCCAACCTTCGACGGCGAGGCGAGCTCCGGCGGTCCCATCGCGAACAAGTTTCTCACCATCAAAGGCGCCAGTGTTGTGGCCAAGAGCATTCTTGAGGGACCGAGCGATCACCACCTTTGCTCCGACATCGGCCTTGTGCAGGGTGTCAACTGCAATTGGATCCAAGGTCAGGGTCTCGATCTCGGCTCGCCGCTCACGATTGGCGTCGGCCAGCACGATCCCTCCTACGCAGACCCTGTCACCACGTCAGGGGGTACCGTCTTTACACCCGGCCTGGGTGGCGACGGCACGGGCAACTACGCCACAGACATGGACGGCAATGCCGACCTGTTCTATGTTTCGACCGTTGGGCCCAACAATAATATCAACGCCCAATACAATGGCCGATTGGACTATCAGGTCACATCAAAAGACCTGGTCGCCTTCAACATCTACTACGTGCCGGTGAACAATACCAGCTACAACGGTCCGCAGCGCGCGTCCAACATCTTCTACCACAACGCGTCTGAACTACTCCACCGGCCTGCTCTACAACCACGTCATCTCAAGCACCATGGTGAATGAAGCGCGCGCGGATATGGCCGGGTGGAAGTGGAACGAACTGGCCGGACAACCCGCAATCGCCGCTCGGTCTGCCGAACGACTTCATCGCGCGGAACAACGGCGTCTCCTTCTCCAACGTCACCAGCAGCACAGGAAATGGTCCCGAGGATTTCGGCCCCAGCATTGGCAGCATCTTCGACCAGTGGACTCTGAACTTCAAAGACACGGTTACGAAGGTCTACAAGAGCCATAATCTGAAGTTTGGCGGCCAGTACACCCGGCTTGCCTATCTTGACTCCGCAACCTGGGCGGCAAGTTCCAACTTCTATCTTCAACAACTATTGGGACTTCCTCAACGACGCTCCTCAATCTGAAGCCGTCTCCGGCGCTAACCCGCTTACTGGCGTGCCCACCGACTCCCGCAAGGATGATCGGCAATTCATCCCGTCGTTATTTGTGCAGGACGATTGGAAGTTAAAGCCGAACCTAACCGTCAACCTCGGCGTCCGCTGGGAGTACTACGCGGGCATGACCGAGAAAAGCGGCAACAATCCGCGGGTCAACCTTGGCACCGGCGCAAACAAGTTCACTGACCTCGCCATCGTTCTCAAGCAATCGCAGGTGGATGCCTCGAAGGCGCAATTTCGGGCCGCAGCTTGGCTTCGCCTGGAGCCCGATGCACTATGCAAACAAACTCGTCGTGCGCGGCGGCGTCGGCCTCGGCTTCAACGGACTTGAAGAAGCCATTACCACCAACACCCGCTTCGATCCGCCTTTCCTGACCAGCAGTACGAACACACCACTCACCGGTTCAGCAAATCGTCTACGGCACGGCGTCTAACATCTATCAGTACGGAGCGCTCCCTGCCAATCCGGCCCTGATTTCAACGTTCAACTCGGCCAACTTGCCCACCAGCGGCAACGTTCATCGGTTCACAGGAGTCGACAACAAGCTGCCTACCAGCTACGTCGTTCGTTACTCACTTGAAGCCCAGTACGACCTCGGTCACGAATGGGTTGCAACGCTCGGATACTCCGGAAGCACGGGCCGTCACTTGCCCTTGCAGTACAACCTCTATAACAAATTCGCTCCCCAAATTCTCGCCGGCCAGTATGCCTTCAATCCAGTCGTCAGCTTTATTGACTGGTATGAGGACACCGGCATCATCCAACTTCAACTCCATACTCGCTGAGGCACGCCATCAGTTTTCGCGCACACTATTCGAAGCGGATGTGCAGTATCGGTGGGCCATCTCGAAGGATAACGGTTCCGGACCCTACACCGAATCCGACTACCAATTCATGCCTGGCTATAACTGGGGTTATTCGGACTTCGATTCACGCAACATGATCAAGATGTTTGGGGTATGGTCTCCGGTCATCTTCCATGGCAACTACCATGGCGGAGAAACTGGCTGGCGGCTGGACTCTTAGCCCCATCTTCAACTATCACTCCGGATTCCCGCTACAACCCGACCTATCAAAATGGAATTGCCTGCAATGCGTTCTATCCAGAACAGCGGCAATTGCAACCTGCGCCCCGCCTCGTATGCAGGCGGCGCCGGCTCCAGCCAAAGTCAACGGATACGTTCAAGAACCGCTTCTGGAACATCGGGGTCCAATTTCTCCGAATCCGGTGGTGGAACAGCCTATTTCACCGCTCCCAACTGTCGTCAACAACCCGGCTGCCTGGAACACTCTGTCGCCTCCAACGCCGACCGCGCTCCCCGGAACCCCCGGCAATCGACCGCAACACGTTCATCGGACCGCGGTACTCTGATATCGACCTGGCGGCCACAAAGTCCTTCGGGCTGCCGACAATGAAGTTCCTCGGTGAAGGCGCAAGGATTGAAATTCGCGCCAATGCCTTCAACGTCTTCAACAAAACTGAACCTGGCCAATATCGACGTCCAATATTTCGGATTCGAACTTTGGCCGCGCCCAGAACGCACTCGGTTCCCGAACCATCGAAGGCGAGTTCCACTTCAAGTTCTAACGCCTCCATCAACCCTCCTGCGCTCGGGCTTTATGCCCGGGCGCAGCGAGTTACACCCATTGCCATCGGCGACGGCCAGCAAGATCAGCGCATCGCCGATGGTTTTCCTTTTATGATGGAAACGCTCTCTCAAGAGTGAAAGCGTTGTTCCTTAATTCTTATGGTGGCAATCTCAAAGATCTGTGCCCGCATGTCCGGCGCCAGCGTCAAAGCATTCTTGCTCGCGACAATTTTTCTGCCCGGCGCCGGTTTCGTCAACGCTGGGTTGCAGGCGGAACAGGCCGGCAACAAACCGGCAACCGGCAGCGAACAATCTTCTGCCGAATTCCAGTCTGTCTCAAAGCGCGCCTTGGAGGCATTGGACGCCGACAAGCTTCAGAAGGCTATTCCCCTCTTCCGCAAGGCGCTTACTCTCAATCCGGGCTGGGCTGAGGGCTGGTGGTCCCTGGGGACCGCCTACTACGATCAGGAGCGCTACGCAGAGGCCGAGCTAGCCTTCCAGCGAGTGGTTGCCATCGATCCAAAGCATGGCACGGCGCATGCTTTCCTGGGGCTCTGTGAATTCGAACTCGGCGACGACAGGGCTGCGCTGCGCGATATTGAAGCCAGTAAGGATTTGGGAACGAACGTTGACCCGCAGTTGCGTGATGTTGTGTTCTACCACGAGGGAGTGCTGCTGCAGCGTGCGGGCCGGTTCGTCGCCGCCGAGAAACCCTTCGCATCACTGTGCCTGGGCGGCGCTGCAGGTGATGACGTGACGCGTGCATTTGGTATGGCGGTTTTGCGTATGCGTGACAGGCAGTTCCCCGCTCCGAATAGCGAAGCCGCAGCAATCGTCCAGCAAGTTGGCCGAGGCGCCTGCTTAGCCGCACAAAAGGACTTCGATTCCGCTCGCCGGGAACTGACCATTGTCACCGGCGCCTACCCGCACTTCCCCTACGTGCACTACGCATTCGGCAGAGTGCTTGTTGACGCTCGCGCCATTCCCGACGCTGTGGCTGAGTTTAAGCAGGAAATCGCCGAGGGACATGACCGCGTGCTGCCGATGATGCAGATTGCGGCCGCGGAATACAAAGTTGACTCAGCCGCAGGGCTTCCCTACGCCGAGCAGGCGGTTGCTCTGGCACCGCAACTTCCTTTCGCGCACTATCTGCTGGGCCTTCTATTGGCGGACACAGGCTCTGAAGATAAAGCAATTCCCGAGCTCGAGACTGCGCGCAGAGCGTTTCCGCAAGACATGCAAGTCTACTGGTCATTGGCAGCCGCCTATGCCCATGTCGGCCGCGTGCAGGACGCCGCCAAGGCGCGCGCCGAAGTTGCCCGCCTCTATCACAAGTCAGCGCATCCGGACGAAAGTGCGGAAACTGATGCCGGCAAATCCCCTGCCGCGACCATCGATGTGACGGACGCAGCAGAGCAAGGCCCGAAGAATTGAGGCACGAGGCGGGGGGTTGCGTGTGCTGCTTGAGAGATCGGAGCCGCATTTTTGGCCAGCCATGCGATGGCTCACTTTTGCAGAAGGAATTCAGTTCAATCCAGCCGATAGACCAGATTGTCGAACTGCAGACCCTCACCATTTTTGAAATCGAAGAACACGTGTGAACCAGGATCCTTCCAGCCAGTGCGGATGCGGCGCAATTCTCCGGACCTGATGGTGAATGTCAATTCACGATATTCGGGACAATGAATAGTTAGGGTTGCCTCTGAGGGTCCGTTGTTGTACACGTCAATTCCCACGAAGACTCGTGGCCAGTCGAAGCGAAAGTCGGATGAACTTGCCTTCGGATTGGCGAGCACCAGATTGAATGTTCCAAAGCCGCCTTGCGGCACGTTGATTCGCCATTGGCCCGTACCCCATACGATTTCACCTGAGGGGTACGCATCCTTGAGAACAGTTCTCGCTGCCAGGTGCGGATCATCGAAGGTAATCACATTCCCAGGCGGTGTTCCATCCGGCCCTTGCACATCGATGTTACGTGCATCGTCATGGCGGATGCGCAGCACATGAGTTGCATCGTCAAAGGTAAAGCCGGACTGCTCGAGGTCTTTGCGCCGAGTCATAGGCTTGCCGTCTGCCGTGACGGATTCGGGAGTGAAATCCAATCGCAAAACATCGGAACTCGCGGGGTCGAATGTCGAATAAGTGACCGAGCCCTTTCCGTAGTGGATCTTCGTGATCACTGAACTCGATCCGAGCAGATGCGACTCATCTGCGGGCGCCCATTCCGGCACGGCCCAAAAGGCGTCCATCATCCTGCGGGGGCCATCCGCAAACTCGTCGGTGAACCACCACTGACCCGCAAAAGGACTATGCGCTTCTGAAGACAGCCCCTGGAAGTAAGTTACCCAGTTGTAAGAGCGATAGGCCTGCTCCCGGTACGCGATCTCGCCCGTCTTTGCGTAATACAGGGCTTCCACTGCGGCAAGGCGGGCTGTGTGACTGTCACAGCACTGGTTCGGCTCGTTGCAACAGAATCCCACGCCGTTGCCCTGCTCGGTGGTGACGGTAGCGCCGTGCACGATGTACTTGGGCCACTTGGGAGTTGTCTTGACCCAATCGATGAGCTTGCGCGCATGGTCGCGCCACTGCGGGTCCTTTTCGGGATGCAAGAGAATGTACCGGGCAAATTCGAGAGGGATCACTTGATTCATGTTGTCCATGCTCGGTACGGTGTCTTCGAAATAGCCTACCCACACGTTGTTCGCCAATGGATACTTTTCGAACCAGTCCCACGCGGCCTCCCGTACACGCCTGTATTCGGAGACATTACCCTGGTTGAGCCGTATCAGTTCATCGAAAAGCATAATGGGCTCGATGACGTTTGCTGAGTAAGGGCCCATGGGGCCGCCTGGAGCTTTTCCATCTCTCGCGTAACACCGCACCGGCCATGGAGATCTTTTATCGTCACCTGGTTCATAGTTCTTGACAAGAGCTTCGGCGCACCGGATCGCCTCGTTCAGATACTTCGTGTTGCCCGTCATTTCATACAGCTTCAAATAAGCAAAGCCGTCTTCACCGACAACATGCGGCTCAATGTAATCCTCGCCCAGGTTGCTCCAGCCGCTGTAACGCGCTGCTCCCGGGTTGGCTGAGGCGTATGGCACCTGCGGCCATGCGTAACCTTCCGGGGTGAGCCCATGTTCGAGTTCGTAATCGAAAAATGAGCGCAGAAACGTGAGCGTACGCTCATCGCCGGTATAGGGATAAAGCCGCTCAATAAAGCCTTCCATCATGGCCCGCAAATAACCTGTCGAGTTGGCCCAATGCGGATCGGGCGCCAATTCAAAGGTCGTGCGGTCGAAATCGAAACAGCAATAGTAGTAAGGCAGCCGCTGGCGGTTGTACTGGTCCCACAGAATCGTCCACTGGCTCAGCACGTACGCGGAGTACGAATACCCCGTACTCTCGGGCATTGGCCATGGCAAGAGCTTACCCTGGGCATCAAGATTCACAGCGCGACCGGCAATCGTCGGCGCATTGACGACGGAAACAACCGGAAAGGGAGCTTGCTGCCCATTTGCCCCAGTAAAAGGCAAGAGCAGGATCAGGCTGATCACGCGACCCCATTGCTTACTGTTCATTGAAGGCTACCTTGAATCTCTCGGGCGCAAAATGAAACTCGATACTTACGACCACGGAGAGATGGATCATTCATGCACCTTGAATGGCCGCGTATGTGTTCAGGCGCCGGCATGTTCAGCAAGAGGCGCCAAACGCTGCGCGGCATGCCCTGTGGATTTGCGAACGACGAGCCTTGGATAGACGGTGATCGTGGCTGGGTGTGGGCGAGGTATTTCTCCTCGGATGAGTGCCAGAAGTGTGCTGGCCGCTGCCTGACCCATGCTACGCAAGGGCTGATGGATTGTGGTAAGAGGCGGATGACAGGTGGAAGCCGCGAATACATCATCAAATCCAAGCACAGATACATCTTTGGGAACACGCAGTCCCTCTTCGCGCAGCGCCATTATCGCTCCAATCGCAGTTACGTCGTTAAATGCGAGGATCGCAGTGAAGTGGTGCTTAGTCTGAAGCAATTGCCGTGTGACCTCAAAGCCTGGTTCAGGTCCCGGCTCAGGGCTCTGCAACTGCACCACGAGTTGCGGGTCCAGCATGATATCCAGCGCAAGTGCCTCATCCACTGTTGCCTGCCAACGCACGTCAGTATCCGAGCTGAACGCCTGTCCCTTGATGAATGCGATTTGTTTATGTCCCAGCGACTTCAAGTGCGAAAGCGCAAGGTGTGCGGCTTGACCGTGGTCAAGTTCAATGTTGATGACCCCGCTTCGGTGTTTATGACCTGAGACCGAAACGAGGGGCACGGGCAAATCCTCGTCGATGGGAGTGTCCACGGCAATAATGCCTTCCACTGAGCGGGTCAGCATCATCCGTGGATAGCCTTGAAGCATTTCAGCCCGGTGCCGGTGGCTGACCACGAAGTAAAAGAAGCCGTCTTTCAGCAGTTCGTCCTCAATGCCGCTGAGTACCGCGGTTGAGTAGCCCTCGCTGATTTCAGGGACAATCACGCCGATGGTATAGGTCCGCTTTTGCCGCAGGCTCTGTGCCACTGCATTGGCCGTGTACCCGTAGAGCGTAGCCGCAGTGAGTACGCGCTCCTGCGTATCTTTGGCAATGCGATGCGCATCCGCCGCGCCATTGACGATGCGCGATACGGTGGACTGAGAGAGTCCGAGGATGGCAGCGAACTCTTTGAGTGAAATCGGCTTAATCGGGTTTTTCGCCACGTCGGTGCGCTCCAAGAATAACGCACCGCAAGGCGCATGAGAAAGCCTGGCGTTCTGTGCGTCTTAATCCGTTTCTGGTGGAAATGCCGCAAAGTTGCAATACGCGACTCATGCCTTCGATCCATTACCACGAAAGCCCGCCAGTTGCATCGCAACCACGCTCTCCGGGTTATGCATAAATGAATTCCACACCATCCCGGAGCGGAGATTCTCTGCCATCACAACCGAGATGCCCTGATCGATTCCTAACACATCGGGGTCATACCAGTTAGCTGCGGGATGAAAGGCGTCGACAAATCCGTAGCGGCCCCAGGCGCGCTGACCCCATTTGGCGCGCATGGCGCGGAGAACGGAAATGCAGTCGATGGGGAGAAAAGCCAGTGAACCGGCTGCTGCGCAAGGCACAACCGTGCCATCAAGCGGACCCTGCGGAGGAGGACCTCCCCATGCCGTGTATCCACCCTCATAGTCCGACGCCGAGATCCCCCAGTAATCCTCGTTGTACCACTTCGGATACGAAAGGCAGAAGGCCTTGTGCGCGCGGGTCGCGGTCACAGAGTTATCAAAGTAGTTGGCATACTTGTCACGCTTGTTACGGAAATCGAACCAAGCTTGAGAATACTGGTGAGTAAAGAGCGGGTCATCTCCGCTTATGTAGCTGTACCCCTTGTAATGGATTACGGGACGGGAGAAGTTGTTCCAGCATTCCGGAGCCACAGGGTGAGTGGGCGAACCGATTGCGAGAAGATAGATCATCATCAGTTCGCAATATTTGTCCCAGCGCGAATCGAGGAAGCCTCTGTCAGGATGCCAGCCCATGGAAAAAGTCTTGCCACCGTTTAACATCCATGGCCAATCTACACGCTCATAGATCTGTTTGGCGTATGACTGAATCTCCGCATCCTTGAAATACCCTCGTGCTGTTTGTATGCCGCACAGAAGCAGCGAGGTATCGATCGAAGATAGCTCCACCCCAGAAACGCGCTTTCCGGTTTCCACATCGCTGAAATGGTAGAAGAAACCATGAACCTCCGGCAGTTGATTCAAATGGTAATGAAGCGTGGTTCTTACCCGCTCAACAATCTGGGCATGCGGCAAATAGCCACGCTGATCGGCAATGCACAATGCTGTCAGGCCGAAGCCGGTCGCGGCGATGCTGGCCATGCGCCGGGGATCGCGTGCGCCTCCTAGATCGTTGCGTGCGCGGTCGAGGACTTGCCCTGTGCCGGGACTACCTTGCTCCCAGAAGAACAGGCATCCCTGTCGTTCCAGATCGTCCAGGAAGGCTTCATCCTCTTTGGAGGGCTTCCAAGGTTCGCTCGCGAAATCCTTCACCGCTGGAGAAACGGCGCAACAGGCTGCCGCTGCCATCGCCACCAGCATCTGGCGTCTGCTCATTGACCCTGTACCGCTGTGTTTGATCATTGAAGGCTCTCCGTTCCTCACCAACTTACGCGGGCGTTAATGAAATCCCACCATCTGCATGGCCTGCCCCCAGAAGTACAGAGAGCCCTGCCGCTCCAGATCGTCCAGAAAGGCCAGGTAAGCAGCGGACGGGCTGAATTTTCCAACTGGCAGGTAAGGAGGCGTCGGCGTGACCGGTTGTGTGGACGCTTTCCCTCCTCCACCGCATCCTGTCACTTCTGACAACACGCACCCCGTCGCGGCCGCCATCGTTTGGATCATCCGGCGTCTGTTCAACATCGCGAAGCCGGCTCGCAGATTGCGCGTAGGTCCTCCATTTTGAAGTATCACTGCGCAGGAATATCAATGATTGCCAGTCCGTTTACCGGCAATGTCAGGTCCATCCTGCCGTTCGCAAGTCTCTGCTTTTCCGGCGATTGCAAGGCTGAAGCTTGATTGAGAGCCTTGATCTGCGCCTGGGTCGGATAGCGCGGGCTCCCCATCGCCCGGTAAGCCTTCATCGGATTGCCGTGTTTCTCGTCGACCCGGTGAATAGTAATCCCGGCCACAGGCGCAACACCCTTGAACGCAAGGTGCAGCGTAATCGGAGTTCCCTGGGCCACCTTGTCCATGCCGACAAGATTCCACGCGGCAACGACAAGCGTGCCATCCGTGCGGCGCGTCACCAACAGGTTATCGGCAGGGTTTGCCAGCCGCACGTCGCCGAGTTCGTGCAAGAGTGCGAAATCGTAAAAGCTGGGCTTCTTGATTCTCCCCGCGGCGATGAGTCCGAAGCTTCCATCGAACGGCTCCCTGGTGACGCCGCCCTCTTCAAAGACATCATCAAACGTCCAGAACGACATCATGTCGACCGAGCCATCGCACTGGCTGATGTCTCTGGCCAAGGCTGGACCCACATACCAGTTGTCGCGCGCATCGAGGTCGCCGTAGGACGGAACGTTCCACTCTGTCCAGAACAGGGGCAGCGCAGGTAGAGCCGAGGCGCGAATCTGCCCACGAACCATCTCAATTGCGCGGCAGACACGGTCGCGCATGGGGATATCTTCATGCGTCCCGAACATATCCTCGACGCTGTCATCTGCATAACCATGCGTGGAGATAAAGTCCACCGGGACATGTTCCTTGTTAACGTGCTCGATAAACGCAGGGATCCAATGGGCTGCCGCTGTTGCGGGTCCTCCGACACGCAGCCTTGGGCTCACTCCCTTCAGCGCCCGCGCTGTATGGTCGTATAGCTCAAAGTAAGTTGCCTGCTTAGGCTCTCCTGCCCAGAAATCGATGTTCGGCTCGTTCCAGACTTCGAAGTACCATTGCGATACTTCATCGATGCCGTATCGATTGACCAGATGCTGTGCAAATGCGCGAATCAGCAGGTCCCACTTGGCGTAATCCTTAGGTGGAGCAACGTTTTGCTTGTACCAGAAGGGATGAATTGCCGGCCGCGCCGCCAGTTTGTAAGGCATGAAGCTGATCTCAACAAACGGCCGCACTCCCTTGGCCAACAGCCCGTCGTAAATCTCATCCACGTAGGAGAAATTGAAGACGGGGTTGCCCTTTTCATCCTCGTCGTAGACGCCTACCTCGTCATCGAGAATTCCGTGGAATCGGACATAGCGCATGCCAATTTGGTCATGCACTTCCTTCAGGTCCAGGCGATAGTTATCGCGCATGGCGAGCACAGCATGGCCGGAGCCAAACATCTGCTCCCAGAAATGCGGAAATGGCGTGGCCGATGCATGCGCGTCGATAGAAATCGTGGTGGCGGTCTGCCCCCAACCAAGGCATCCAGATGTTGCAATAGCAAGGACGAAGGCAAGGAGGACAGCGCGCGACGGATTCATCTTTGAAACACCTGCATTTCACAACGAAGATTTCGGTCAACGAATAAGCGTTCATCTTGAGAGCGACGAGCGCAATCGGTCCACGGCACAAGATGCGCGACTCAGCTGAACCTACAAGAACGACGCTCACCGGCAGCATTCAACTTGGGGATCGATTGAGCGCAATCGATTGTGCAAAGGAAATTGATACCACTCGCTTCGCTCCACTGTCAAGCCATACATGGGGAGTCTCACTCAGCCGGGTGGATAGAAACCTGAAGATTGGCTTTTCCGGGTCTCTCGGCCAAGAGGTCGAATGGATGAGCAATCGCGGCCCTATTCCTTGGTAGCTTCGTTGAGTTTCTTAAGCATCGTACCGATCTCTGGGTTGGACATGAAGTTCTTCCAAACCAGCCCGGTCCTATAATTCTCGACCATCACCACGATCGGCGCCTGATTCAACCCCATGTAGATTGGTGAAATCCAGTTCGCACTCGGGTTGAACGCATCGCGCGGCCCGTAAATATCCCATGTCTGGCCGCCAAGATCGCGATAGTAATGCTTGAACGCGACCATTGACGCTTCGGGAGTATAGGGGAAAGAGGCCAATGCGCCGGTCGGCGTAATGGTTCCACGATCGTCGGCCTCGTCGGGAGCCTGCGCTACGTAGCCATTTGGGCCGTCACTTGCGGTGAGTCCCCAAGCATTTGCACCATATCCCGCGTAATGTTTCGGGTTTGCGGTCGAATAGGCACGGTTGATGAGCGCGATGTTTCGGTTGTTATCAAAATAAGACTGGGTGAAGCGGTCGTGAAGGCTGTGTGGATCGAAGCCCATGAAGGAGTAATGGGTAAAGAACAGCGGACCCCCCTCCCCGACGCCTACGTCGAGCTTGATTCCGTAGTACGTATGCCCGTTTCCGTAGTGGTTGCCGTCTGTGCTGCCGGACCATCCTTCGCGATAGGTAATCGCCCGTTCCGACTGTCCGGCCCATCCTGAGTAATAGAGGCTCGCGGGTACGGAGTGCGTGGGCGAAGCGATGCCAAGCAGATAAGTAATCATCACCTCATTGAACCCGATGAGCGGGTGATGGATATGGAAGGCCCATTCCGGGGACCAATGCCAGTAGAGAAAGTTGCTGTTTTGCGTCTCGCGATACCAGTCCCATTCGACCGTCTTCCAAAGCTGGGTGATTCTCTGGTAAAGAGACTGCTCGTTTGCTCCCGGGCCATGGAAGTACTGGCGTGCAGCGAGCAACCCTTCCATCAGAAATGAGGTTTCTACAAGGTCGCCGCCGTTGTCGAGCATGCCGAACACGGGCATGGTCTGCCCCGTGTTTCCGTCCATGTAGTGCGACCAGGCGCCGTGGTAGCGCTGGGCGTGTTCAAGAAAATCGACGATCCTGGTGAGCCGCTCCACGCCCTGTTCGCGCGTGATGAAACCGCGATCGACGCCGACCATGAGCGCCATGATGCCGAATCCGCTGGCACCGGTTGCAACGATGCGATCATCGCCCGGAATGTTCTCGCGCGCCATGCCGGAGTGGGGGTCAGCGCCCTCCCAGTAGTAGTGAAAACAGGCCTTTTGGAGCATCGTAAGAAGCTCGTCATCGGTCATTTCACGGGTTGACGCGCTGGCTGCATTTGAAAGCGCTGATTGTTTGTACCGCCAATCGGAAGCGGCCACCCTGTATTGCGCATGGACCCCGGATTTCCCCAGAAAATCCTCATAGCGGTGAATCCCGGGCAACTGAATGCCAATAGGAGAGAATTTGCCGCCGTCCATGGACCGATAGATTACGTAGCGTGCAAGCGCCGGTGGTTCAGTTGCGTCCCACTCAATCTCGACATGACGGTCGTAGCCTGTGGCTCGCACATTGGCAGGTGCAGCCAGGGGCGCCGGGATAATGGGATCGTCGTCGACACGAATCTCATCCACAATGACGGTGTGGCGCACGCCATCGGCTCGTCCTTGATGGAAAGTAATGCTTCGCAAATACTCTGGCTTGAACGGATAGATGGACGCCGTGCGACAGTCGGAGAGGGGAATGCGGACCTGTATCCAGCGGGCCGCCGGCAAATCGCCAGTGTATTTCCCAAGTTCAAGCGGCTCGGTAAAGCTGGCTGGGAATTCCGCGACCTGAAGGCCTTCAATGGCATTGGAAAGAACAATCTGCGGAAGATCCCCGGCGGCTATCGCCTTGGGAGCAAAGATCCAGAAATAGAGGTTATGCCCTGACAGGCCCGGTAATCGATTGCGTATGTCAGCGGTTGCGATTTCCGCGACCCATCCACTTTCGGGTGCGGATTGCCACTGAAGACGGATTGCGTTCGGGGGCGTAAGGAAGATATCTTTCTCGACTGGCAAACGGCCGTCTTGCTGTTCCAAATAGCTCTGACCGGAAGATTGGCCCCGGCTGTAGAAATAGCTATCCGCAGTCAGACTGTTGTCGAAAATGATGTGGCGGTAGTAGTTCGACGCAGCGTGAGTGAACGGTGGAAAGATGCAGATCGCCATCAGCAGAGAAAAACGATGCAGCTTGGTAAAAGAGCGCAATGTACTGACAATGGGCTTCATGGTCTTCGAAGATCGAACCTCCTTGGTTGTTCTGCAAATGAGGCGAGGATTTGACTGAATATCTCCACGGGTGATACAAGTTCTTCCTGAGCGCAAACGATTGCGCAAGCGTCTTCGGGGTGTACCTCACAAAATTGACAAGGTCGCTAGCCGGACGAAGATTCAAGCGTACCTTCAATATCCTTGGCATCATAAACCCGTTGTCAATCGGCGCGCATTACAAAGACCAAGCACGGAGAAATATCGTGTCGCGAAAGAAAAAGAAATCGATGAGTTCGTTCGTTGTCAGTCCCCTTTCGATGTTCTTCGTCGGTCACTGGATGAGCTCTCGTGTCCGCCCCATCTTTACTGCTTCTTTCCTGTCCTTGGCAATTGCTGGGTTTGCGCCTTCCGCGGCGTCCCAGGCAGGCACACCAGTTAATCGCTCACCCGCGATCGAAAGTGCCGATCCATCGAATGCTCAACTGGCCGATCCGAAGATTGAGGCCCGCGTAGATCATCTGCTCCGGCAGATGACACTCGAAGAAAAGATTGGTCAGCTGGTTCAGTACAACGACACAGGCGATTCATCCAATCGGGCATCAGTCGGGGCGCAGCCGTCTAGAGGGCAATCCAATGTAATCGTTGCCATAAACCCTGTGACTGCTAACCATATAGACGCAATGCAACTGGCTGCCACAGGCCGTCTTGGCTCAATGCTCAACACGGTCGGTGCTGAGCGAACGAATTTGTATCAGCGCTTGGCAGTGGAAAAAAGCCGGTTGCACATCCCCCTACTCTTTGGCGCAGATGTCATCCATGGTTTCCGTACGATCTATCCGGTGCCCCTGGGCCTGGCAGCGAGCTTCGATCCTGACCTGGTCGTTGCTGTGTCACACATGTCTGCCGAAGAGGCCAGGACTGCCGGTGTGCGCTGGTTTTACTCTCCAATGGTCGATATCAGCCGCGATCCACGCTGGGGACGAACCGTGGAAGGCGCAGGAGAGGACCCTTATCTCGGCGCTGCGATGGCGCGGGCATACATCCGTGGATACCAGGGTGACGACCTCTCCAAGCCCGGCAGCGTGGCCGCATCCGTGAAGCATTTTGCCGCATATGGCGCGGCTGAGGCTGGCCGTGAGTACAACACGACCGACATGTCAGAGATACGTCTCCGCCAGGTCTACCTGCCTCCGTACCGGGCTGCTGTTCAGGCCGGCGCGGCCACAGTGATGAGCGCATTCAACTCTCTCAACGGAGTACCCAGCAGCGCCAATCCCTTTCTTCTCAGCAAAATCCTCCGCAGCGAGTGGGGCTTCAACGGATTCGTCGTAAGCGACTACACCGCCGTGATGGAACTGATGAATCACGGTATTGCACTCGACCCTGCAACCGCTACTCGAAAGGCGATCACAGCTGGCGTGGATGTCGATATGATGTCCCACTTCTATGACACTCAATTGCCTGGGCTCATCCGCACGGGACAAGTGCCAATCGAGGTAGTCGATGAAGCTGTGCGGCGCGTGCTCCGGGTTAAGTTTGCGACCGGCCTGTTCGAGCATCCCTACTCAGAAGGTGTTGAAGTAACTGCCGCCGTTGCCGCACACCGGCCGCTGGTTCGCAGAGCGGCAGAAGAGTCATTTGTTCTGCTCCAGAACAATAGTCTGGCCAATGGAAGTCCGCTGCTGCCGCTTTCCCCAGCGCCCAAGCATGTCGCACTGATCGGACCACTCGCCGACGACACGGGAGAAATGGTTGGGGCCTGGGGCGGCGCCGGGAATGATCGCGACATCATCACCGTTCGTCAGGCTCTCGAAGAGCGCGCCAAGGAGGTGGGGGGTACTCTGCTCTACGCCAAGGGCACCGAAATCGACGACCCTTCGCGGACAGGATTTCAGGAGGCGCTTCAGGCAGCCGAGGCCTCGGACGTTGTCATCCTCGCGCTTGGTGAATCGGGCAGCATGAGCGGCGAGGCTGGCTCGCGCGCGCATCTCGGCCTGCCTGGGAACCAGCAGCAACTTCTTGAAGCAGTTGTCGCAACGGGAAAGCCTGTCGCGCTTCTGGTCTTCTCTGGTCGGCCTCTGGTCCTGGACTGGGCCGCCAAGCATGTTCCTGCGATCATGGAGGTCTGGTTTCCCGGGACGGAAGCGGGACATGCCATCGCAAACGTTCTTTATGGAGATGTATCCCCCAGCGGTAAGCTGCCCATGAGCTTTCCACGTGCGGTCGGGCAAGAGCCGCTCTACTACAATCAATTCCCTACCGGGCGCCCACCAACGGGGATTGACCTCTCTAAACCGCCGGATGGCGACTCGCGCTTCTTTTCTCGCTACATTGATGTTCCCAACAGTGCGCTCTTTCCCTTCGGCTACGGCCTCTCCTACTCAAGCTTCTCCTACCGCGATGTCAAGGTGTCAAAGACTCGGATCCCGCTCCCCGAGGCCCTGGAAAATCGAAGCAGATCCATCCTGGCCGCGACGGCGACGGTTACTAACACCGGAAATCGCACAGCGACCGAGGTGGTTCAGTGCTACGTGCGGAACCTGGGCACAAGCATCGAACAGCCAGTACGAAGCCTCAAAGGCTTTGAACGAGTGACTCTCGATCCGGGCGAATCGAAGCAGGTCACCTTCCCACTCGGTTTCAATGAGCTCTCCTTCTTCAACCTTGAGAGCAAGCCCACGATCGAGGCAACCCATTACACGGTGTGGATCGGAGGCAGCTCTCTGGCTGACCAGGAAGCCAACTTCGAGGTGGTCCCTTCCTCTGCAGGAATGAGCATCCGATGAGTTTTGTGTCCGCGCGAGGATGGGACCGCGCTGGGTCGGCATTTCCTACTTGGCGGGCTCCTCAATCTGAAGGATACGGTCGACTGCGACGTTGCGCAGTTCCTGCCTGATCCCGCTGGGCCAGCGAATCTCGATTTCTCTGACGGCCTTGTTCTTGCCCAGACCGAAATGAACGCGCGGGTCGCTGGATGACGCGTATCCGACCGCAGTGGTCACTTCATTCCATTGAACGGTGCCATCCTCCGCCGTGATCTTGACCTGAGCGCCGATTCCCATGCGGTTGCTCTTTGTTCCGACAAGTTTCAGCAAAATCCAATGATTCCCTGTCTCCGATACATTATGGAAAAGCTCCGCGGGGCCATTCAGGACGGAGACCACCATATCGACGCGTCCGTCGTTGTCCAGGTCCCCGAATGCTACACCTCGATGAGCGGCTTCCTTTTGAAAATCCGGCCCGGCCATTGCGCTGACATCCTGAAACTTGCCATGGCCCAAGTTCCGAAAAACGGTGTTCGGTTCCGGATAGCGCCGAGCAGGAATTGCTTTGCTGATGTTGTCCATCACATTTGCGCGCGCGACGAAGAGATCCTTCCATCCGTCATTGTCAAAATCCACCATGCCGACTCCCCAGCCGGACATATTGGTGGTTTTTGCAAGGCCATTGGCCACGGTCATATCCAGATAGTCGCCTTTGCCTGTGTCAATGAGCAAAGGGAACTCTTCGTGTTCCACAGTGGAATACCAGATGTCGGGGCGGCCGTCGTTGTTGATGTCCTTGAAGTCGGCACCCATGCCGGAAAGCGACGCACCGTCTGCGCCAAATGCGACACCTGCCTGAACCCCAACTTCTTCGAATTTCTTGCCGTGAAGGTTGTGAAACAGGAAATTCGGCGTGGTGTCATTGGCTACAAAGGCGTCAAGGTATCCATCGCCATCGTAGTCTGCGAAAGTGACGCTCATCCCTTTGCCGAAGTATTGCGCGATTCCGGTTTCGGTGGAAACATCCGTGAAGGTTCCGTCGCCGTTGTTTCGGTAGAGAGTATTGTGCAAGGGCTCGTATAGCTTGGGATGACAGAAGCCCCGCACGCCATCTTTCAACATGCACACGGGGTCTTTGTTCACTTCCCACTTGCAGTAATTCACCACGAAAAGATCAAGCAAGCCATCGTTGTTATAGTCAAACCAGCCGGCCCCAACAGACCACATCTTCTTCCCGTTCAACTTCGCGCCACTTAGTCCCGCCTTGGCTGTGACGTCTGTAAAAGTTCCGTCGCCATTGTTGTGGAAGAGTTGATTTCCAGTGACGTTGGCAAGGAAGATATCAGGCCTTCCGTCATTGTCGTAGTCACCCACGGCCACGCCGCTGCCATAGCCCGCGCCAGCAAGGCCTGCCTTCACCGTTACATCGGTGAATGTGCCGTCATGATTGTTGTGAAAAAGGCGGTTCCAATAAACTGGTGAATCCTTGATCAGCGACGGGATGGATGCGCCTCCGACCAGGTAGACATCCAGATAGCCGTCGCCATCATAGTCAAGCAGCGCCACCCCGGCGACCATGGTTTGCGGTTGATTTTTATTTTCAGTGCTGGCCGTGGCTGTTGAGTAATTGAGGCCTGACTTTTGGGCGATCTCTTCAAATCGGATCGGGCTTGCAGGGGGCGGTTCTTTCTCCTGAGCAGAAGGACCAATCTGGCCGCGCGCTTGCGCCAGGAGACCCATCATCAGGACGAGTGTCCCGAGCGCCTGGCTATCCACGGCGCAGACTCTCGCTTCGGCTCGCCTCGATTTCCCGGCAACCTTCGATGAACCAATTCCAGCTCAGCATACTGCGCCCATTATTCTTCTATAATCTTTGAACCGCTCGATTCAGACCTCATGGTATCAGCGCTATTGGGAGTCGTAAACAGACTGAACACCAACGCTGATTTGTGAATTCAGCCGAATTGCGCTCGGAAAAATCGAGTAGATCAGCAGCTTCTTGCATGAGGGACATGGGATTGCATCGATTATGATGCGCTGATGGGGCTTTTTCCTCTTCCCCTAAGGAGCTTTCGCATGGAATCATGCCGCTTTCGCCTTTTGGCATTTCTCGCTGTTGCGTGTGCGCTCTGCCTGCCCGCCGCCTGGGCTGGTGAGACGATTTCACTCACGGTCGACGCAACGAAGACTCCGGAGAAGCTTCTGCACGCACACATGGTGATCCCGGTCAACGCCGGACCGCTTACGCTCTACTATCCAAAATGGATTCCGGGAGAGCATGGCCCCGATGGACCGATCTCAAGCCTCACCGGTCTCAAATTCGAAGCGGACGGAAAGACGATCCCGTGGAAGCGCGATCTCCTCGATGTGTTTACTTTCCACCTCGATGTCCCAGCCGGCGTTACCCGTCTGGACGCCAACTATGACTTCATCGAGCCGGAGGGCTACTCGGCTACTGACAAGTTGATGGTCCTCGAATGGAATGACGTTCTCCTCTATCCCGCCGGCACGCCCGCACAAGAACTGACGTACGACACGAAGCTCCGCATTCCGGAGGGCTGGAAGTTTGGGACGCCCCTGCCGGTCGAGAGTCAATCAGGCAACGAGATTTCGTTCAAGCCGATCTCTCTGGACATGCTCGTGGATTCGCCTATTGTGACTGGCGAGTTTTATCGCACCATCGACATTACCCCCAAGGGCGAGCCCATTCACCACGAGCTTGATATGGTCGCGGACAGCGAAGCGGCTCTGGCCATGAGCCCGGAGAACCAGAAGGAGATGACCGACCTGGTTGCCGAATCGGGCAAACTGTTTGGCTCGCGCCATTATCGCGATTACCACTTCCTGCTGGCGCTCAGTGACCATGTGGCACATTTTGGACTTGAACATCACGAATCGAACGACAGCCGTTTGCCTGAACGCGCCCTGCTCGAGCCTGGATCCGGCATGTCGCTGGGCGGATTGCTGGCACACGAATTCGTTCATTCGTGGAACGGGAAGTTTCGCCGCCCGGCCGATTTGACTGTTCCCTATTACGAAGAGCCCATGAAGACCGATCTGCTATGGGTCTACGAAGGGCTCACGGATTATCTGGGCCCCATGCTGGCCGCACGCAGCGGCTTGTGGACGCCGGACCAATACCACGAATATCTGGCCAGCATCGCGGCCATGCTGGGTCCCGGCCGTCCCGGACGCACCTGGCGTCCGCTGCTTGATACCGCAGTGGGAGAGCCGGGGCTCGGTTTCGGAAGAGGCGGCTGGTTGAACTGGCGGCGCGGCACCGATTACTACGACGAAGGCGACCTGCTGTGGCTTGAGGTTGCCACTATCATTCATCGCGAAACGCACGGGCAGAAATCGATCGACGATTTTTGCCAGGCTTTTCACGGCGGACCGAACAACGGCGCGGAGGTGAAGACCTATACCTTTGACGAACTGGTGAGCGCGCTGAACGCAGTGGCACCCTATGACTGGGCCACTTTCTTCCACACCCGCCTTGATTCCACGTCTCCTCAAGCGCCCACAGGCGGCATTGAAAACGGAGGCTGGACGGTTACCTACAACGGCGAACCTTCAAAGCTGGAGGGGCGCCGCGGCAACCCTGGCGACGTGTATTCAATCGGTCTTCAGCTTGGCGAAGACGGCAGTGTGAGCGACTCCATCGTCGGTAGTCCTGCGTTTGACGCCGGCATTTCGTCGGGGATGAAAGTCATCGGAGTGAATGGCCGACTCTACACGCGCGATGTGCTCGAGGACGCGATCAAGGCTGCCGACGGCACCACGCAACCCATTTCGCTCCTCGTTGTCGTGAACGATTACATCAAGACCTGCACCATCAACTACCACGGCGGCCCTCGGTTTCCACACCTGACACGGGTTGAAGCCAAGCCGGATTACCTTGATGAGTTGATCAAGCCGCGCGCCGCGGCAAAATAATTGAAGCGGCGCCAACTCATCGATCCAGTATCCGGTTGCGTTCTCAGTTCACTCGACCGGCCGCGGATTCGCGCCCAAAGAGCGGGTTGGGCTGACTTTGCGCGATTTGCGGGAATTCGATCCGTCCTGTCCTTTATGATTCCAATGATTTCCGAATCCTTTGGGAGCACTCTCGGCAGTTCCAGGTGACTCGATGACTATCTCCGCGCCCAACTCGTCCGGCCCCACAACGCAGTTGCGCAAGACGATGGGCTTCTGGGACGTGCTGCTGTTCAACATCGCCACGGTGCTTGGGCCGCGCTGGATTGCGGCCGCGGGACACAACGGCACCTCGTCGATCAGCTTGTGGGTTCTGGCGGCAGTGTTCTTTTTTGTGCCTGGGGCGCTGGTCATCAACGAGCTTTCGTCGCGTTTTCCTGAGGAAGGCGGGCTCTACGTCTGGTCCAGAGAAGCATTTGGACCGTTCCACGGGTTTGTGGCCGGATGGACTTACTGGATCTACACCGTCTTCTACTTTCCAGGATTGCTTCTCGCCAGCGCCTCAATGTCCGCGTACATCATCGGCGGGCGGGGCGTTGCGCTCGCACAAGACCGCACTTTTCTGCTTACGGTGTCACTCGCGATGCTGCTCGCCGCTGTTTTCCTGAATATCATCGGGCTGAACATCGGCAAGTGGCTGCAGAACGCGGGCGGCGTGGGAACCTACGTGCCGCTGCTGATGCTGGCCGCGATTGCCGCGCTCGTTTGCTTCCGGCACGGCTCGGTGACCCATTTCACCTTCGCCAACATGATGCCCGCCTGGAACTGGGACACGGTGAACTTCTGGTCGCAGATCGCATTCGCATTCACAGGCCTTGAACTTGTTTCGGCCATGAGCGAAGAGGTGCGCGATCCTCGTAGAACGCTGCCGCGCGCGGTGTTCGGCGCAGGCGCGCTGATTGCCCTGATGTATGTTGCCGGCACCTTCGCCATCCTCACCCTTGTGCCGGCAGCCGACCTCGACCCACAGAGTGGCGTCTTCAACGCCATTACCGTTGGAGCCATCGCGCTGAAGATCGGCTTCCTGGGAGTGCTCGCGGCGATTCTCGTTACGGTGGGGAACGCAGGCGGCGTGGGAAGTACCGTGGCGGGCATTGCGCGGGTGCCGTTCGTTGTGGGCATCGACCGGTACCTACCCGCAGCATTCGGCAAAATTCATCCACGCTGGAAAACGCCGTGGGTTTCCATTCTCGTCCAAGCCACGGCTTCCGGTGCGATCCTTCTGGTAAGCCAAGTCAACGAGACGACCCGCGGCGCGTATCAGATTCTGATTGATGCCGCCATTATCCTTTACTTCATTCCCTTCCTTTACATGTTCGCGGCGGCCATCAAGCTCGCGTACCGCAAAGACCGCAGAGAGAATACGCACGCCGTGCTGGTGCCGGGCGGCGTCGTGGGTGTCTGGATCGCCGGCGGTCTCGGATTCATGGTGGTGCTGCTTGGCATTCTTGTTTCGCTGGTGCCGCCGGGCGACTCCTCAAACAAGCTGGGGTTCGAAATGAAATTGGTTGTAGGCACGCTGGCGTCGGTTCTGCTTGGCCTCATTCTTTACTGGCGCGGCTCAAGGGCCAAAATGGTCCAGCGTTAGCGGAACGGGAAAAGCCGGCCTCGCATCGGAGTTTTTGGCGAGTAATTCACTCTGCTGACTCCAATCCGGACTTATCTTGGAGGCATCCTTCCAAACGAGGGCATTTCCCGCCTGCGCGGAAGGGAGAGGATGTTCATGCTCGACCCTCATCTCGCCAAACCTTCGCCCATGGGTCCGCAAAAAAGCCAGCGCACCGCACTCGGCGTCGAAGCCCTCGCCCAGTCGTTTCTCGACAACCTGTTCTTTGTGCAGGGTCGCTCTACTGAGCGTGCGACAGTGAACGACCTGTACATGGCGCTTGCGCATACGGTGCGTGACCGGCTCGTCGAGCGCTGGATTTCAACGGTCACGAATTACCAGGCCCAGGACGTGCGCGTGGTCTGCTATCTCTCCGCGGAATTCCTCACTGGGCCTCATCTTGCCAACAACCTGATCAACCTGGGCATCTACGACGAGACCGAGCAGGCCATGAGCCAGCTTGGCATCGACCTCAACGCCTTGATTGAGCAGGAAGAGGAACCCGGCCTCGGCAACGGCGGCCTGGGGCGTCTCGCCGCGTGTTTTATGGATTCCCTGGCCACGCTGGACATTCCCGCCATCGGCTACGGCATTCGCTACGAGTATGGAATCTTTGATCAGCAGATCCGCGATGGATGGCAGGTTGAGTCCACCGACAAATGGCTGCGACTCGGCAATCCATGGGCCCTTGAACGCCCAGAGGACGCTTTTGAAGTCAAGATGGGCGGGCGCACGGAATCTCGCACCGACGCCGACGGCCGCGTTCGCATCACCTGGATTCCTGATAGATTGGTGCGCGGCATTCCATATGACACTCCGATTCTGGGATATCGCACCAACACCGCGAATACCATGCGCTTGTGGTCTGCGCAAGCTGTCGAATCTTTTGATTTTGGAACCTTCAACCATGGCGACTTTTTCGGAGCCGTCGCCGACAAAGTCTCTTCAGAAAACATCTCCAAGATTCTTTATCCCAACGATGAAGAGATGCAGGGCAAGCAGCTCCGCCTGGCGCAACAATTCTTTTTCGTGTCCTGCAGTCTGCAGCACATCCTGCGCATCCAGGCCACGCAGAATCGTCCGCTGGCAGAGCTTCATCGTAACTTCGCCATCCAGATGAACGACACCCATCCCGCAATCGCGGTGGCCGAGTTGATGCGCCTCCTCATCGACGAGCACTCCATGGAGTGGGACGCCGCCTGGCACGTAACCCAGCACGCGCTCTCGTATACGAACCACACGCTCCTGCCTGAGGCACTTGAACAATGGCCACGGGGACTCTTCGGCGCCCTGCTACCCCGTCATCTGGAGATCGTGGAAGAGATCAATCGGCGCCATCTCGACAACGTGCGCCAGAAGTTTCCCGGCGACGGTGACCGCATACAACGGCTCTCACTGATTGATGAAAATAACGGCAAGTTTGTGCGCATGGCCCATCTTGCGGCACTCGGCAGCCACGCCATCAACGGTGTTGCGGCGCTGCATACGGAGTTGCTCAAGACCAGCATTCTGAGTGATTTTTATGCGCTGACACCGGAGAAATTCTCGAACAAAACCAACGGCGTGACGCCCCGGCGCTGGATGGTTCTTGCCAACCCCCGGCTCGCGCAGCTGCTCACGAAACGCCTCGGAACCGGCTGGATACGCGATCTTGCCATCTTGCGCCGCCTTGAGCCCTTGGCCGACGACCCCGAGCTTCAGGAAGAATGGCGAGCCATCAAGCGCCACAACAAGCTCCAGCTCTCCGCCTACATTCACGATCGGCTTGGTCTCGTTACCGATCCCGAATCCATCTTCGATGTCCTGGTCAAGCGCCTGCATGAGTACAAGCGGCAACACTTGCAGATTCTCCATATCCTCACCCTCTACAAGCGCATTCAGCGTGACCCCGACGCGGAAATCGTTCCCCGCACCTTCCTTTTTGGCGGGAAGGCTGCGCCCGGCTATCGAATGGCGAAGCTCATTATCAAGCTGATCCATTCCGTCGGCGAGGCCATCAATTCCGACCCTCGCGTGCGAGGACGCCTGAAGGTCGCCTTCCTGCCCGATTTCAGCGTAAAGCTTGGGCAACGAGTCTACCCAGCGGCCGATTTATCTGAGCAGATTTCGCTGGCGGGCAAGGAAGCTTCAGGCACGGGAAACATGAAGTTTGCCATGAATGGCGCGCTCACCATCGGGACTCTCGATGGAGCGAACATCGAAATACGCGAAGAAGTGGGGGAAGAAAACTTCTTTCTCTTCGGACTGACCGCCGGCGAGGTCGAACAGAAGAAACGCGAGGGCTACAATCCGCGCGCCTTCTATGAGTCGAACGCCTGTCTGCGCGAAGCGCTCGACTCCTTTTCAAGTGGCGAATTCTCACACGGAGATACGGGCCTTTTTGCACCTCTCGTCGAGTCCCTGCTGAACGGCGACGACTACATGCTTCTGGCGGATTACCAGTCCTACATCGATTGCCAGGACCGCGTCAGTCAAGCTTACAAATGCCAAGAGGACTGGACCCGCATGTCCATTCTCAACGTAGCGCGCATCGGCAAGTTCTCGTCGGACCGCTCCATCCGCGACTATTGCGCGGACATCTGGAAGACGTGGCCGGTGAAGATCCAGCTCTAGGACCCCGCGAAACTTTCCCGTTTGCGCTCATTCTGCGAGTGCGCACCGGAACTGCGCCAGGTTTAAACGGGGGCAGATTGCTGATATACTTCGCCCGTGCTGGATCGTTGCGTGCATCGCGGTGCCCGAGCCCTTCCACATCATGAGCGACGGCTTCAGTCCATCCGGCGGGAGGATGATCCCGCCTCAACCATGTCCCGCATCGCGGCCTAGAATTCCGCGGAGTAGACACTCGTCAGCGGACCACAAAGCAGGGGAAGATCCAGCGCAATGAAGACCTCCATCGCCGCCGCAGAGAGCCTCACCAATAACACTCCCCCGACCACCAATAAACACCTGATTCGCTGGGTGGAGAAGATGGCCGACCTTTGCCGGCCTGAATCGATTCATTGGGTTGACGGGTCCCAGGCCGAGTACGATTTTCTCTGCGACCGGCTGGTCGCCGGCGGCACGTACGTGCGGCTCAATCAAGAGCGCTGGCCTGGCTGCTTCTATGCCCGCTCGGTGCCCGGCGACGTGGCGCGTGTGGAGGACCGCACCTTCATCTGCTCGCTCTCCCGCGATGGGGCCGGCCCCACCAATAACTGGGAAGACCCCTATGTGATGCGACGCCGTTTGAAGCAGCTCTTTCGCGGCTGCATGGCCGGCCGCACCATGTACGTGCTGCCGTTCAGCATGGGTCCGGTCGGATCGCCGATGTCGGGCATCGGTGTGCAGCTCACTGATTCGGCCTACGTTGTTACCCAGATGCGGATCATGGCACGCATAGGCTCGCCGGTCTTTGCTGAAATCGACAAGGATGAGAAGCGCGTCGTGCCGTGCATGCACTCGGTTGGAATGCCCCTCAAGCAGGGTCAAACCGATGTGCCCTGGCCCTGCAACGACACCAAGTACATCGTGCACTTTCCTGAGACGCGCGAGATCTGGTCCTACGGCTCAGGCTATGGCGGCAATGCCCTGCTGAGCAAGAAATGCTTTGCGCTGCGCATTGCCAGCAACATCGCCCGCGACGAAGGCTGGATGGCCGAGCACATGCTTATTCTCGGTGTCGAAAGCCCTGAAGGCGAAAAGACCTATGTGGCAGCAGCGTTCCCTTCGGCATGCGGCAAGACCAACTTTGCGATGCTCATTCCGCCCAAGGCCATGGACGGGTGGAAGGTGTGGACTGTAGGCGATGACATTGCATGGATTCGACCCGATGCGGAGGGCCGACTCCGCGCTATCAATCCCGAGGCTGGATTCTTCGGCGTCGCACCCGGCACCAGCGTGAAGACCAACCGCGTCGCGATGGCCACGCTGGCACGGAACTCCATCTTCACGAATGTCGCGCTCACGCGTGAAGGCGGTGTCTGGTGGGAGGGTATGACGGACAAGCCGCCTGCGGAGTGCCTTGACTGGCGTGGAGAACGATGGACCCCTGCAATTGGCAAGGAGACGGGCCGCACCGCCGCGCACCCCAACGGACGCTTTACGGCGCCGGCCTCGCAGTGCCCCACAATCGACCCGGAATGGGAGTCGCCGGTGGGCGTGCCCATCAGCGCATTTATCTTCGGCGGCCGCCGATCTGCAACGCTGCCCCTTGTCTACCAGGCGTTCAACTGGTCAAGCGGCGTTTACATCGGCGCCACCATGGGTTCTGAAACGACGGCCGCCGCCACCGGTGCGGTGGGCCATGTGCGCCGCGACCCCATGGCTATGCTGCCTTTCTGCGGCTATCACATGGGCGATTACATCCGCCACTGGATCAGAATGCAGCGGCAGCTTGACGTAACCCCGCGCATCTTCCACGTCAACTGGTTTCGCAAGGATGAGAGCGGCAATTTTCTCTGGCCGGGGTTCAGTGAGAATATGCGCGTGTTGCGTTGGATTGTGGAGCGCGTTCAAGGCCATGGTCATGGACGGGAAACGCCTATAGGCTGGGTGCCACGCTACGAGGATATTGACTGGACGGGGCTCGATTTTCCGCGAGAGCAGTTTGACGCGCTGATGTCGGTTGACCGGGCTGCATGGCGCAAAGAGCTGATATCGCACGAAGAGCTCTTCATCAACCTGCACGACCATTTGCCACCCGAAATGATCTACGAGCGCGAGTTGCTGATTTGCCGGCTTTAGCTTCCGGAATGCGGGACTGATTCCAAAGAACTTCTCCCGACCGCAATAATTTCAGTTATATTAAAGTGTTCAGCATAACCCAACTTGCGGCCGGGTCTGCTGCGCCAGACCTCATCTGAAAACCATTGCGATTCTCAAGGGAATCGGTGCCGTGGTTGTGTCTTTTGTACCTGCATGACCGAGTCACGCAGAAGAATGTTCATTGAGAAGGTAGACATGCAAACATCGGATCGTCAACGCATCCCTGACTCGCAAGGTCTCTATCATCCCCACAATGAGCATGACGCCTGCGGCATGGGGCTGGTTGCGAGCATTCGCGGCGAAAAGAGCCACGACATTATCCGCAAGGGCCTCGAGGTCCTCATCAACCTCACGCATCGCGGAGCGGCAGGCTGCGACCCCGAGACGGGTGACGGCGCAGGAATTCTGATTCAGATTCCCCATGTCTTTTTTGCGCGCGAGTGCGGCGAGCTTGGTATGCAGCTGCCGGGCCCAGGCGAGTACGGCGTTGCGATGTGTTTTCTACCCGTGGACAAGCACAGCCGCCTCCAGTGCGAGGGCGTTTTCGAGCGCATCGCCCAGGCTGAAGGGCTGACTGTTCTCGGCTGGCGCGATACGCCGGTGAACGGCGACGCGATTGGACGGGAAGCCCGCGCATCGCAGCCTTATATTGAACAGCTTTTTGTGGCAGGGCCCAAAGGGCTCGACGAAGAAGCTTTCGAGCGCCTGCTCTACCGCGTACGCCGCCGCACTGAAAATGAGATGGCCGCGTCGGACATCGAGGGCAAGGACGACTTCTACGTGCCCTCGTTCTCGTGCCGTACGATCATCTACAAGGGCCTGATGCTGGCTCCGCAGATTGAGAAGTTCTACTTCGAGCTCGCCAACCCGCTTGTCACCAGCGCCCTCTGTCTCGTGCATCAGCGTTTCTCAACCAACACGTTTCCCAGCTGGAAGCTGGCCCATCCTTACCACTACGTGGCACACAATGGCGAGATCAATACAATCCGGGGCAACATCAGCTGGATGAATGCGCGCCAGTCGGTGCTCCGGAGCCCTGTCTACGACGGCAAGATCGACGACCTCTATCCCGTGATCATGCCCGACGGCAGCGACTCGGCATCGCTCGATAATGCTGTCGAGTTTCTCTACCAGTCCGGCCGTTCCCTGCCCCACGTCATGGCCATGCTGATTCCTGAAGCCTGGGCCGGTAACCCCGACATGGATGAAGACAAGCGCGCCTTCTACGAGTACCACGCGTCGCTGATGGAACCGTGGGACGGACCCGCCGCCATCGCCTTCACTGACGGCCGCGTCATCGGCGCAACTCTCGACCGCAATGGCCTTCGCCCTGGACGCTACATCGTGACCAAGGACGATCTCGTTGTGCTGGCCTCTGAAGCCGGCGTGCTGGAGGTGCCTGCCGAAGACATCCGCAAGAAGGGCCGCCTGCAGCCCGGCCGCATGTTCCTCGTGGATACGGTGCAGAAACGCATTATCTCCGACGCGGAAATCAAGAAGGAGTTGGCTGCCCGCCAACCCTATGCCACCTGGCTTCAGCAACAACAGGTCACACTCGATATGCTGCCGGAGCCTTCGCGCGTGATCGCGTCGAACCCGGAAACGCTGCTCCGCCGCCAGCGTGCATATGGGTACAGCGAAGAGGACCTCCGCATCCTGCTTGGCCCCATGGGCGCAAGGGGCGAAGAGCCGGTAGGCTCGATGGGAACCGATGTGCCGCTGGCCTGCCTCTCTGATCGGCCGCAGCCGCTGTTCAACTACTTCAAGCAGCTTTTTGCGCAGGTCACCAATCCGCCTATCGATCCGATCCGCGAAGAGCTCGTAATGTCGCTCATCAGTTACATTGGCACCGAGCGCAACATCCTGGACGAAGCGCCGGAAAACTGCCACACGTTGAAGCTTCCGCATCCGATCCTCACCAATCGCGACCTTGAGAAACTGCGCCGTGTGTCATCGGGCGATTTGCTCGCCACCACGCTGCCGGCGCTCTTCCGCGCGGAAGATGGCGAGGCAGGTTTGAAGCATGCGCTTGACGATCTCAGCTCCCGCGCTGCACTCGCGGTCAACTCCGGCTATACGCTGCTGATCATCTCCGACCGCGGCGTGGATGCGACCTACGCGCCTATTCCGAGCCTGCTGGCGATGGCCGCCGTCCACAATCGCCTGGTCCGCGATAAAACTCGTACCCAAGTAGCGCTCATCATTGAGAGCGGCGAGCCGCGCGAGGTGATGCACTTTGCCCTGCTGATCGGCTACGGCGCAAGCGCCATCAATCCTTACCTGGCCATCGAGACCCTGCATGATCTGAAGCGCCGGGGTTTGCTGCCCCATAATGTCAGCGGAAATCACGCCGAGAAAAACTTTATCAAAGCCATCAACAAAGGCCTGCTGAAGACCTTCTCGAAGATGGGCATCAGCACCCTGCAAAGCTATCGTGGCGCGCAGGTGTTTGAGGCTGTCGGGTTGAACCAGTCGCTCATCCAGGCATACTTCCCCGGCACCGCATCCCGCATAGAAGGTGTGGGGCTCGGCGTTTTGGCGCGCGAGGCCCAGATGAAGCATGCCTACGCTTCCCGGCCATTCACCGAATCAGAAACTGACCTTGTCGTCGGCGGCCATTATCAATATCGGGAGGGCGGCGAGTATCACCTGCTCAATCCGCAGACCATCAGCAAGCTGCAGTTCGCCGTGCGGCAAAACAATCCAGCAACTTTCCAGGAGTACACCGACCTGCTCGACGATCAGAACCGCAATCTCTGCACCTTGCGCGGTCTGCTCAAGCTCAAGTATGCCGAGGCACCGATTCCGATTGACGAAGTGGAGCCCGCCAAGGAGATCGTCAAGCGCTTCACCACCGGCGCCATGAGCTTCGGGTCGATCAGTAAAGAGGCGCACGAGACGCTCGCCATCGCCATGAACCGCCTGGGCGGCATGTCGAACACCGGCGAGGGCGGCGAGGAAGAAGAGCGCTTCAAGCGCGACGCCAACGGCGATCTACGCCGCAGCGCCGTGAAGCAAGTCGCCAGCGGCCGTTTCGGCGTAACTACGAATTACCTGGTGAACGCCGACGAGTTGCAGATCAAGATGGCGCAAGGCGCAAAGCCCGGCGAAGGCGGACAGCTTCCCGGCCACAAAGTTGACGAGATCATTGCCAAGACGCGCCACTCCATCCCCGGCGTGGGCCTCATCTCGCCGCCACCGCACCACGATATTTACTCGATTGAGGATCTAGCCCAGCTCATTTACGACCTGAAGAACGTGAATCCGCAGGCACGCATCGCGGTAAAGCTGGTGTCTGAAGTCGGCGTCGGGACGGTTGCTGCAGGAGTCTCGAAGGCGCACGCCGACGTCGTCCTCATCTCCGGTGACAACGGCGGCACCGGCGCTTCGCCGCTCAGCTCCATCAAGCACGCCGGACTGCCCTGGGAACTGGGCCTCGCCGAGACTCAGCAAGTTCTGCTGCTGAACGATCTGCGCAGCCGCATCAAAGTCCAAACCGACGGCAAGCTCCAAACCGGGCGCGACGTCGTGATCGCCGCACTGCTTGGAGCCGAGGAGTTCGGCTTTGCGACAACCCCTCTGATTACTATGGGTTGTATCATGATGCGCAAGTGTCACTTGAATACTTGCTCGGTCGGCATTGCAACCCAGGACCCGGTTCTGCGCGCGCGCTTCACGGGCCAGCCGGAGCACGTGGTCAACTTCTTCTTCTTCATCGCGGAGCAGGTCCGCCATCACATGGCCAAACTCGGCTTCCGCACCGTCGATGAGATGGTGGGTCGCGTTGAGCGCCTCGATGCCTCGATCGCCGACGCGCATTGGAAGGCCAAGGGCATCGACCTTTCGTCGATTCTCTACGTGCCCACGCTGCCTTCGCGCGTCGCGCGACGCAAGATGCAGGCCCAGGACCACGGGCTCGATCAGGCGCTTGATCACACTCTGATTGCGCAGGCTGCACCGGCCCTTGAATCCAAAACTCCGGTCACCGGCAGCTTCGCCATCCGCAATGTGCATCGCACCGTGGGCGGCATGCTGGGGGGTGAGATCGCACGCCGTTACGGCTCCATTGGATTGCCTGACGGCACCATTCACTTCCGCTTCCACGGATCCGCCGGTCAAAGCTTCGGCGCGTTCGTTCCCAACGGCGTGACGCTCGAACTGGAAGGCGACTCGAACGATTACCTTGGCAAGGGGCTTTCCGGCGGACGCATCATCGCCTATCCGCCGAAGACTTCGAGCTTCCTGCCTGAAGAGAGCATCCTGGTCGGAAACGTGGTGCTCTACGGCGCAACTTCCGGTGAAGTCTTTTTGAACGGTATCGCCGGCGAACGATTCGCTGTGCGCAACTCCGGCGCCACCGCGGTGGTTGAAGGTGTGGGCGACCACGGTTGCGAGTACATGACCAATGGCCGCGTGGTCGTTATCGGCTCAACAGGACGCAATTTCGCGGCGGGCATGAGCGGCGGCATCGCCTATGTCTACGACGACCAGGGGGACTTTGGAACGCGCCGCTGCAACAAGGCCAGTGTGGATTTGGAGCCCTTAGTCACCGAAGCGGACGTGGCCGAGGTGCGCGGCCTGTTGGAGCGCCATCGCGACTTCACGGGCAGCCCCCGTGCTGCGTGGATCCTCGAACACTGGGCCGACGCTCAACAGCGATTCATCAAAGTATTCCCGCACGAGTTTAAGCGCGTCCTCGGCGTCGCGCGCCCCGAAGAGACTTCCGGCACAGCTCCTGCCGCCCCTACAATTCCGTCGCCTGCCGAGGCGGCAACCGCAGAGGTGCAGCATGGGTAAGGTGACCGGCTTTCTGGAGATCGAACGCGAACAGCCCTTGCGCCGCAAGGTCGAAGAGCGGGTTCACGACTGGCAGGAGATCTACGAGCCTTTTCCTGAAGAGAAGCAGCGTGAGCAAGGCGCACGCTGCATGGACTGCGGCGTTCCCTTCTGCCATACCGGCTGCCCGGTCAACAACCTTATCCCTGACTGGAACGACCTGGTCTATAACGGCCGATGGGAGAGCGCCATTCGACGCCTCCATGCCACCAACAACTTTCCAGAATTCACAGGCCGCATCTGCCCCGCGCCGTGCGAAGCTTCGTGCGTGCTGGCAATCAATCAGCCGGCTGTTTCGATCAAGCTAATCGAGCGCAGCATCGTTGAACGCGCATGGGATGACGGTCTCATTCATCCGGAGCCGCCTGACCACAACACCGGCAAGCGCGTCGCCGTCGTCGGCAGCGGTCCAGCGGGCCTGGCTGCCGCACAGCAATTGCGCCGCGCCGGCCACTCCGTCACCGTCTATGAAAAAGCTGACCGCATCGGCGGTCTCCTTCGCTACGGCATTCCCAACTTCAAGTTGGAAAAGCACGTCATCGACCGCCGCATTCAGCAGATGCGCGCCGAGGGCGTCACCTTCCTCACCAACGCGCATGTCGGCGTCAATGTTCCTGTCGAAGCTCTTACCGGCCACCACGACGCCATCCTGCTGTGTGGGGGCGCGGAACAGCCGCGCGACTTGAAGATCCCCGGCCGCGAACTCAAGGGCATCCACTACGCGATGGAGTTTTTGCCGCAACAGAATCATCGCTGCGAGGGCGACATTGTCGATGAGGCCACCGCCATCACTGCCGAAGGCAAGCGTGTGCTGATCATCGGCGGCGGCGACACCGGCGCGGATTGCCTGGGCACAAGTCATCGACAGGGCCCAAAAAGCGTGCATCAATTCGAGATCATGCCCAAGCCGCCGGAAACCCGCGCAGCCGCGACGCCATGGCCCATGTGGCCGCTGCAGTTGCGGACCGAGAGCGCGCACGAAGAGGGCGGCTTCCGCGACTGGAGCATTCACAGCGTCCGATTCACCGGCGACGAAAACGGCAACGTGAAGCAGTTGCACGCGGTACGCGTCGGACCTCCGCCGAAGTTCGAGACCATCCCCGACAGCGAGTTTACCCTTGACGTCGACCTTGTCCTTCTCGCCATGGGCTTCCTCGGCCCAGTTCAGAATGGCATGATCGAGCAGCTCGGCGTCGCGCTCGACCAGCGCGGCAACGTTGCAACGACCGACTATATGTCCTCGGTCGACGGCATATTTGCCGCGGGTGATATGCGCCGCGGCCAGTCCCTTGTGGTCTGGGCCATTGCGGAAGGCCGCAGAGCGGCCGCAGCAGTCGACCGCTACCTCGCGCAAAAGGCTGCGCCACTGCAGGCGCTTCGCGGACGGGCATAAGAGACGGCGGAGAACTGCCGATCCAAACAAATTAATGCGACTGGCACACAGCCCGAGTCCTCACGTAGCGTTTCTTTTTGATTACGTCTGTAAAACCCTGCGGCTCTGGCCCGGCCGATTGCCTCCGACTCTGCGATGAAAGAGCTGGTATTCCCTTTCAGCTGGTCTCCATGCCCGAGGTAATGGCGTATCGTTTCTAAGTGACCGGAATGAGTAACAAGGCGTCAGTCGAAGATCAGGGCGAGCAGGAAATCGAACCGGGTGCGCGTGTTGGCCGAGTGCGCTGGACCATCTGCGCCATGCTCTTTGTTGCCACGTCAATCAACTACATGGACCGCCAGGTCATTGCGATTCTCAAGCCCACCCTGCAGCACAGCATCGGCATGACCGAAGTGGGCTATGGCCACATCGCGGCCGCATTCATGATCGCGTATGCGCTCGGCCTGCTGGCGGCCGGACGGTTTGTCGACAGGGTTGGCACGCGCGTCGGCTACATGGTGATCATGGCTGTCTGGAGCCTCTCTGCCATGGGCCATGCTCTGGCCAACACTGTTTGGGAGTTCGGCATTGCGCGTTTTTTGCTTGGCCTTGGAGAGTCTGGCAACTTTCCCGCGGCCATCAAGACCGTTGCCGAATGGTTTCCGCAAAGTGAGCGGTCGCTGGCCACCGGGATCTTCAATTCCGGTGCGAACATGGGAGCCATTCTTGCTCCTATCATTGTTCCCTGGGTTACGATACGCTATGGATGGCACGCTGCATTTCTTGCCACCGGCGGCTTCAGCGCGCTGTGGATTCTCTGGTGGTTCCGCAACTATCGAAAGCCTGCCAACCACCCCACCCTCACTGGCGCTGAACTCCGCTACATCTACGAAGAAGCGGCTGAGCAAATGGGTCCATCCACGCCCTGGGCAAAGTTGTTGGGCCTTCGCCAGACCTGGGCATTTTCAATTCCAAAATTTCTGACTGATCCAATCTGGTGGTTCTTTCTCTTTTATCTGCCATCTTACTTCAGCGTCAGGTTTCACCTTGACTTATCGCATCTTGGACTTCCGCTGATCATCGTTTATAGCGCCTCGACTGTCGGCAGCGTCGCAGGCGGCTGGCTGCCTGCGCCATTCCGCCGCCTTGGGCTCTCCGCCACCAATGCGCGGCTCCTGGCAATGCTGATTTGCGCCTGCGCTGTCGTCCCCATCTTCATGGTCAATTTCCTGCAATCGGAGTGGACTGCCATCGGGCTGTTGGGGCTGGCTGCAGCGGCGCACCAGGGCTGGTCGGCAAATCTCTTTACCACGGCTTCCGACATGTTCCCGCGTAGTGCGGTTGGGTCAGTGACGGGCATCGGCGGCATGGCCGGAGCAGTCGGTGGCGCTTTGCTGATGAACTATGCGGGCTACATTCTGCAACTCACGCACAGCTATGCAAGCCTGTTCGCTATCGCCGCCAGCGCGTACATCGTGGCCCTCTCCGTCCTCTGCCTGCTTGCTCCCGGACTGAAGAGAACGCAATTCGCCGCGTGACATTTTCGAATCAACAGAATTCAAAACTGCCCGCACAATCCATGCGCAACGTCAAAGCATCTTTTCGTCAACTCCGCTTAAGGTCACATCGGCGGCAGCCCGGCTCCATCCAATGCGCAGATCCTTCACGTCGTGAAGAGAGAAAGCTCCCGAATCCCCGCGAGGAGCCGTGACGGCGAAGAAGTCCGCGCGGTCCACGTCATGCAAATAAAAAGCCGGGCGCGCATCTTTGTTCGCGTTGGCAATCTCCACATGGCTCATTTCCAGGTTTCGCATATGGCGCAGAAAGAATCCGCTCGCCGGCGTCATTCCAAACATCGTTGGCTCAGGATATTTGCTCTCCGCATCAGGCAGCTTCAACGCAGCCGCCTCAGCCGTGGCGCCACCCGCGGACTCGATGTAGATGTTTGCCAGTTTCACGTCCTCGATGCAGTAGCCCGGAATCCCGCTTAGAATCGAACTGTACTTCATCGGCGCGTTGTAGCATTCGAGATTGCTGATCAGCACACGCTTCAGGGTTCCAACCTTGGTGCTCTCCTTCGGTCCCCGCAGGCGCGCGCCGAGGCGCATGAAGATTGGCCCCGACACCAAGTCGCGCATGGTCGTATTCGTGATCGCGATGTCTTCAAACTGCGCGCCATCCACTGTCTCGAGGGCATAGCCCTGGCAACCTTCGAATACGCAATTTGAAATCGTGATGTTGATAAATCCACCGTTCGACTCTGTCCCGCACTTAATGCGCCCGGTGCGAGGTCCAAGGTATTCCGGAGCGAATTTCTTGAATGTCCCATCAAGCACTGTGCCCATCTCATACGTTCCCGTCACCCAGCAATTGGTGATAGTCATGTTTCTCGTGGGCCGCGCATATCCCAATGCATAGCTTGACTTGGGGCAAATGCCGTCATCCCATGGCGAATTGACCGTGCAGTTTGACACGCGCACATTCTGGCAGCAGTCGATATCCATGCCGTCCCGGTCGGTATCGATTTTCAGATTGTCGATGGTCAGGTTGTCGACGCCGGTCAGCAGCAAGCCGAAATGCCCCGCCTTGAGAATCGAAAAGTCGCGCAAAATGACGTTGCGGCAGTTCTTGAGCGCAATCGCCTTGTTGCCCACGCCGCGCTGCTCCGCAATAAATGGCGCGCCATCCCCTTTGCGGTCCCGTCCGTTCGACAGACCTTTGCCCCAGATCAGTCCGGGGCCTGTGATGCAGATGTCGTGTAGGTCTTCGCCCCACAGCAGCGAATTGTGCCAGTGATTATGCCCATAATCCTGGTAGGCGTCCCAAGGCGTCTTCGGCTCGGCAATGTCGTACATGCCTCCACGGTAACCGGTCTCTTCTCCGGGAAGCGGCGAATCAGCCGCCACAATGGCGCTTCCCTGCTGCAGATGTAATTGCACCTGGCTCTTCAGGTGAATCGAAAAGCAAAGATAGGTTCCGGCGGGAAACATCACAACGCCGCCGCCTGCGTTCCCTGCCGCTTCGATGGCCGCGTTGACGGCAGCTGTATCCAGCGTCTTGCCGTCCGCGGCCGCTCCGAACATTCGCACGTCGAACATGGCCTGTGGTGCAGCAACTGCGCCTGCGGTGCCTTCGGGCGGGGTCAAAATCGAGGCTCCCGGGATTGCAGCTGCCGCTACTCCTATACCACCGGTGCGGAGAAAATCGCGCCGCATTAAGTTAAAACGACTCATGGAACCATCCTTATCGAGGTGAGCAATCGGGTATCGATGGAATCGACAATCGAGAATTAATCGCGCGGTCTCCCAGTGGAGAGAGTTCTCGCGCACAGAAGTCCTCGCGCGCATTCAAATGCGCGAACAATCGAATTCTAATTCCAAACTCCTTGAGGGTCACGGCAAGGATTGCGGCTTAAGGACCGCGATTGCCGAGTCAGCCACTTTGGACGCCGGCACAAACGAACTGGGATGCGGTGCGACGACCTCTGCCTGTTTCGCGCGCATTGGCGCCCGCCCCCCGAGTTTGCAGCCATGGAATGGCGGACCGTCCACTCCTCTCAATGGGCTTCCGCCCGCCGAAATCATTGCACCCAATCACCTTGTCCCAAATCGCCACAAGAGCTTTATTTTCGTTAACTAACACTAATATCCATACGAATCGATTACGAGGGCGCGCGAAAACAGGTGACGATTGACTCTGTTCTCCACATCCGAGGTGAGGTTAAATCGTTTAAAATCGGCCAAATAGCGATACAATTCGACAAATAGGATTTCTAAAGGAACGTATCGTAATGTCTGATAACCCTAGATTAGGACGCCAGGATTTCATGGCAAAGGTTGGCGTAGGGATCCTCCACGCCACCCCCGAAGGCCAGATTCTAAGGTGTAATGCGCAGTTTGCGGACATTATTGGCTATGCTATCGAAGAGGTTCCGGGCCTGACTCTGCAGGAAATCACACCCCCGGAAGATCTTGCCGCAAATAGTGAGGCAATTCTGCAATTGTCGAGCGCGGCTGCCGACTCTGTAAGTTTCGAGACAAGGCTGATCCGCAAGGACAGCAGCCAGACGTGGCTAAAGCTGACAGTTTCGCTTCAGCGCAATGGCGAGGGACCGGCATTTCACCTGCTCATCTTCGCCGAGGACATTAATGGCCGCAAGGCCTGCGAAGCCGGCGTGGCTACCGTTCCGTCGCCGCCGCCGGCACGGGAAGCACGCTACCGCAACGTGTTCCAAACGTGCCCTGATGCAGTTCTAATCGCGCGCCTCAGCGATGGCAAGATTATCGACGCAAATCAGGCATTTCTCGACGTGATGGGGTTTGAAAGCGGCGAAGTCATCGGACGAACCTCTTTGGAACTTGGTATGTGGGCAGACGCCTCCGACCGCCAGAAACTGGCTGAAGCACTGCAAGGGAATGCTGGTTGCCGAGATTTTGAACTTCGCTTGAAGAGAAAAAACGGCGAGGTAATCTGGGCCAAATTGTCGGCATTCTTTACCGAAATCGAAGGCGCCCCGAGCATTCTCTCATTCATACAGGATGTTTCCGCGGCCAGACTCGCCGAAGAGAAGATCAAGAATCTCGCTTTCTACGACCCCTTGACCGGCCTCCCCAACCGCCGCCTTCTATGGGAGCGGCTGCAGCAGGCCCTGGTCGTGAGCACACGCACCCGCTGCAAGCATGCGCTGCTCTTTGTAGATCTCGACGACTTCAAGACGCTGAACGACACATTTGGCCATCATATCGGCGACCTTATGTTGCAGGAAGCCGCTCGTCGCATCGCCAGCTGCGTCCGCGAAGTCGATACGGTGGCTCGATTGGGCGGCGATGAGTTCGTGATCATTCTGGAAGATCTGAGCCAGGTCCCAGAGGTTGCCGCTGCCCAGGCAAAGACCGTCGGCGGAAAGATTCTCGCTTCACTGGATCAGCCCTACTCACTCGACGGCCGCGATTGCCACAGCACCTTCAGCATGGGAATCACTGTATTCGGAGACCGCGGTGAAAGCGCCAACGAAGTCGTGCAGCAGGCAGATACCGCGATGTATCAGGCCAAGGCGGCCGGCCGAAACACGCTTTTGTTCTTTGAGCCCGCATTGCAGGCATCTGTCAACGCGCGCGCTGCGATGGAGGAAGATCTCCGCCAAGCGATTAACAAAGACCAGTTCGCCCTCTACTACCAGCCCCAGGTGGACCGCGGACTCCTGATTGGCGCGGAAGCACTGATACGGTGGAAACACCCGAAGCGCGGCGTGGTTCTGCCCGGCGAATTTGTGCCGCTGGCCGAAGAAACAGGACTCATCCTGCCTCTGGGAGGCTGGGTACTTGAGACCGCCTGCGAGCAGATTTCCGCGTGGACAAAGCGCAGGGAAGGTGCTCATCTGACCGTCACCGTGAACATTAGTGCCCGGGAGTTTCGCCAACCCCGATTCGTGGATCATGTCCTGGCAGTGCTTGGTCGCACCGGAGCCAATCCCAAAAGCTTGAAACTCGAACTCAAAGAGAAGATCTTCCTGAGTAACGCCGAGGACACTATTGCCAAGATGAATGAACTCAAGTCGCATGGAGTTCGATTCTCCCTTGACGGCTTCGGCACCGGCTATTCGTCCCTGGCTTATCTCAAGCGGTTGCCTCTGGATCAATTGAAGATTGACCGCTCGTTCGTTGGCGGGATGCTTGCAGATCCGGTCAGCAGCGCCGTCGCTCAAGCCATCATCTCCTTCAGCAAGGCGATGGGACTTTCAGTCATCGCAGAGGGAGTTGAAACCGAAGAGCAGCGGGCGCTTCTCGCAGTTCTAGGTTGCCATTCATTCCAAGGCTTCCTGTTTAGCCACCCGCTGCCCCTGGGTGATTTTTAAGTCGCGTGTGAACGAAGCAGTACCAGAATCCCGCAACTTCCGCGAAGGGGTCCCGGAGTTCTCAGAAGGTCGCTGCGCGGCCAAACCTTTTTCTCGGCACGCGGGCAGAAAATGCGGCTGGACTCGCTGTGTCGACACTGCGAGAGTCTTCTGCCTCATCCCGGCAATCGCCGAATGGACTCACTAAGCATAGTATTTGCATACAGTTGATTCCCTTCTCCCTCACATACCGTTTCTCCGGCATTTCCGGTCTCAGCAAGATCCAAGGCCCGGGTCAAGTGAATGACTTGCACTTATCCCGTTCGCGAAAATGTTCAGAAAGCTGGCCTAACCCGATGTATCTCTTGGGTCACCGGGACGGTTCATGTCTTTCGAATTCGTTCCGCTGCCGGTAGAATTGGAGCGAATCAGTCCTGAAGCGGGGGATTTCAATCTAGGAGGAGGTCTGATGCCCGGAGCAAAAGGCTGGTTTGGAAAACTCCTCAAGTCTGACGGCGAAAGAGCCGAGCGGCGCCCAGCAGAGAAGTTCGCCGCGTATCGCTGGACCGGTTCGGCCGTCAAGCAGGATCCGGTAAGAGATATCAGTTCCACCGGAGTTTACCTGTACACAAATGAACGCTGGCCTCTGGGCGCATACCTCTCGCTGACTCTGCAAAGGATTGGACCGCTGGAAAAGAGTCCTGAGCGCCGGATCACGGCCCTCGCCAAGGTGGTTCGCTCCGGGGAAGACGGAGTGGGCCTGTGGTTTGTTGGTTCAAAGGATCCAGCGTCGCGGCAATGGGAGCACCTGCTCGAGAGCCTGGTGCAGCAGACGCAGCCCGAAGACATGGTGAGCCTAGTCAAGATGGCCGAAGCCCTTGGGTTTCTCAGTCGGATCTGCCCCGGAGGAGCACAGGAAGTGGGGCAACTGGTTCGTGGAAGATTGAGCAACCACAAGGTTGCGAACGCCATGGCAATCGCGCTTCACGCAGAAAGCATGGTGGCGTCGCCTCCCGCTGCAGACAACGTGCGGGCGCGTTCGGCCTTTGTTGTGCGCATTCTTGAAGAAGGGTCCTGTACGGATGAGGATTGGCTGCATCAGTACTGGGGAGGCCTTCTGGCAACATCTTGTACACCAGACGGAAAAGATGAATCGAATCTCCACTTCGCCGAAATTCTTTCCCAGCTTCCGTCAATTCCCATTCGCATCCTTACCGTCGTCTGCACCAGGGCAATCAAATTCGTTTCGGACACGGGATTGATCTCGGCAAAGCCGTTAGCTTGCGATATGGCCGAGATCAGGGCGATTACGGGTGCCAAGGATTTTCAGATCAAGTGTGATATCGAACGTCTGGCTACATTCGGATTGATTGACAAGAACAGCGCAAGATCTCCAACCATGTTGTCCAGCGAAGAAACACTGATCACCCCAACCAGTTTCGGGCTCAGCATGTTCGCGCGCTGCAAAGGTCACCCGGGCGAGCCCCACGACTATTACCTCGAAAAACCGCCGGGCACACCTGTCGGTGCGAATCGACAATCATGGTGATTGCATTGCCAGCCTATTTCTAACAACCGGTGGGGACTGAAAGACCCGCGCATCTTCATTCTCAAAGCTGCCAAAGAGGTGGACATCGACCTCCCATTGGTGGCCGCTTGTCACAGGCAAACTGGTCCGCACTCACTCCATCGATAAGACGGTTTCGTACTCGGGAAGTACGTCTACCGACTTCAACGAACCGGCTTGCCCATCTTTGTCGAAGGCCGGTGCTTTACCCGGTTCAAAGAAAATCCGCGCCTGGCCGCTCAGGGGCAGGACTTGTAGCGTGAAAGTCGCCGGATTCGATCCTTGCAAGAATCGCTTGAGCCCGATTTGCCAATCCTCTCCGTTGAAGAAATCATCCGCGAGCAGATGGTCACCCCTGAGCAGGCGCGCTTCATCTCCCTGGTAATGAATCACAAGGTATACATCGCTAAGCCCATTTAGAGCGTCTCGCGGAATAGTCACCTGCCATTCGCCGGCGCGCGCAAAACTCGATTCATCCGGCGCCATCGCCACGCGGGTCGTCCGCCATGGAACCCTGGGTCCCAAAAGGGGCGCGGGAGCTTTGCCAAAATCCCTTGTCTTAACCACCTCTACGGAAACCCTTCTTTCCGGCGCCTCGATAGAAATGTGCTGGAACAGGGTGGGCTGTTCTTCCTTTGACTTAGCCGACACTTGGCTCCCGGCGAATGCAGGAACCGAGGGAAACATTGCAACGTCAAAGTGCGGATCACCGTCCTGTCGCAAGACGATCCGTCTTCCGTCGCCGAAAACCTGTGCGCGCGTCAGCAGCAAAACTTCGCGGCCATTGATGCCCACTCTCCAAAGTGACTTTGCATCCTCCGGACTCAGCACGACCAGATGAGTAGTTTCGTTTTTGCCATGAATCGTGAGCGCAATGTCACGACCCGGTTCGATATCCCGCACGCGGATCAGCCCACCCGCTTCGTCAGTAACTCCGCGCTTGGCCACGATATCTGTACGGAAATCCGCTGGAAATGCAAACTCCACGGGGATGCCCGGAATCGCCGAGAAAAAGATAAACTTGCCGCCGTTGGATTGGGTCTTCAAGACAGGTTGCGCGGTGGTATAGCTTATTGGAACGCCGTCGATGTCAAGGTTCACAGGCCAAAAAAAGTGACTGTTCGCAGGGATCGTGATGGGCGAAGCAGGAACGAGAATTGTCTTACCTGGAACTCGCAACTCAAACTGCGTCCCAGGCCATTCGGGCATTCTTTGCTCGCGAATATAGCTGTTCACAAAGAGAAAGCCGTGCTGCCCGTCAGTCCGTAACGAGGCACGCAGTACCGACTCATCTCGTGGATCGCTGGGGTGCGGATTCGGCTCAACGACGCGCTCTCCGGCTAACTCACTTCCAAAATCATTAAGAAAGTAATGATCGAGTTTCAAATCCAGAAGGTCTGGATTCATCTGGCCAAACTCCCCGAGCGGGGCCTGGAAGTTGTAGTTCTTTATGGGCAGATCATTTGGATATCCGGTGCGCTGCGATTCCTGTAGCGTCGTCAGTCTTCCGTCAGGGTTTTCGCCGCCCTGGTACATGTAATACCCGAGCAGATTTGCGCCTGAGCCAATCATGACCGGGATCATCGCTTCAATGTCGTCTGCAGCGAGCGCGGGTCTGCGATGATAGGTATCCTGCATCCCACCGCCAACCTCCGCAGTCAGAAAGGGTACCTCGCTGCGCAGTTTGGCGTCCCGTTCGGCGTTCGGCACGCTTCCGTCTGCGTGGGCGCCCATATCGCCGGTTACGCGGCTGCCGAAGCGAAAGCTGTAGACTTCGCTGGGGGGAAGGACGCTCGTACTTCCATCCCAAGGGGCATCCGGATAACCGCCGTACACAGGAAGAAACAGATCAGCGGGCACCACTGCGTTGTCCCAACCCGTTACGGTGTAGAGCGGCACGTCGAGACCGCTTTCAATCGCCATTCTCTTCAATGTCGCCAGATGCTCACGGCCCTTCCCTGGACCTCTCAGCGAGTATTCATTCTCTATCTGAATGCCGATAACCGGGCCACCATCCTTCCACAGCAGCCCATGAAGCTGACCGCCAATCTGCGCGTAGAACCGCCTCACCTCGGAGAGATAGACCGGATCGTTTGAGCGTATGGAGCTGTTCTTTACGACCCAATCGGGCAAGCCTCCGTTTCTCGCCTCGCCGTGCGCCCACGGACCTATGCGCGGGTAAAGCAGCATGCCATGCTTGGCGCAAAGCAACGCAAACTCGCGTAGATTTCTTTGGCCACTCCAGTCAAATTGACCCTCAACTTCTTCAATGTGAATCCAGAAGACATAGGTCGAGATGATTTGTACGCCGCTCGCTTTCATCTTCAGAATCTCTTCTTCCCAATAGGCCTCAGGGTAGCGCGAAAAATGAAACTCGCCCATGACGGGAATCCACGGCTTCCCATTCCGCGTGAGGTATTGGCTATTCACCCCAATCACATCGCCGTTGGGGGCGCGATTGGATCCTAGTTGGGTAGGAACGGGTATTGGCGCCGGTGCTGGCGTTGTCGCATCGAAGACGAGACGGTGAGTTGGCTGCTGCGCAAAAAGACAGAAAGGAACGGTCAACAGGCAAAGGAAAACAAGATTGCGGTGCATACACTGCAAGCCTTTCAAAGGACGCACACTCCGGGCTGGAAGCAGCGACATTTACTGTTTTCGGCCTTTTGATCCTTGCGGAGAATCCTATGCCAACGCATATCCTCCGCGAATCGGCTGAAAGACGGATTGGAGCAAAAGATCTTTCCGTGCGGGGATTTTGATGCTTTAAAGGTGGATCAGGCCGCGCTGAAGGGCGGTTACAACTGCCTGGGTACGGTCGCTGGCGTTCAGGCGCATCAGAATTACGCTCACGTGACACTTCACGGTGGCTTCGGTGATGCCCAGTTCCCCGGCGATTTCCTTATTGGATTTGCCCTTTGCCACCAGGCCAAGTACCTGTCGTTCGCGGGCACTAAGACTCGAGTCCGGCGTGCGGGCGGCCAGCGCCTCGGACATGGGCGGAGGCAGGTAGCGACCACCGCCGTGGACCTTGCGCACGGCGTTGACCAGCATCTCCTTCGGGAGCCCTTTCACCAGGTAGCCGCTGGCGCCGGCTTCCATCGCCTGGTGTATATCCTCGTCACCCTCATAAGTTGTCAGGACGATGAATCGGGCTTCCGGCGACTTGTTGCGAATGCGGCGAATGGTTTCAACACCGCTAAGTCCCGGCAAGCGCAGATCCATCAGCGTGACATCCGGCTTCAGCAAGGCGTGCTGTTCGATTGCCTCTTCACCGGTTCCGACTTGCCCGGCCACGATCATCTCCTTTGAACTCGCGATCAGCGCGGCCACGCCAACCCGCATAATCGGGTGGTCGTCTACGATGAGGATCTTGATCGGCTTCATTGAACGAGGATTATAGTGTGCGCACGACCTCTTGTCAGCCTCGCACAGACGAGACCTGCACGCCGTCGTGCTGTTCGCGCGAGATCCCGCTCCGCGGAATGATCACTTCGATGCGCGTACCCTGGCGAGGCTGGCTTTCGATTGTGAGTCGGCCGCCAAATTTGTGCACACGTTCCCGGATCCCTTGCAAGCCGTAGTGACCATCCCACGGTTTGGCGGCAGGGTCAAAGCCCTCGCCGTCGTCGATAAGGAACATTTCAAGCGCATCGGCAGAGAAGCGCACCTCTGCGGCGATCTCCTTTGGATGCCCATGGAGAACTGCGTTGAAGAACGCCTCGCGTGCCACCATCATCAACTCGTGAGTCTCCTGCTGGCCGATCGGAAAAGCATTACCTGTGGATCGGCAACTTACCTCTACGCCGTATTCCCGGCTCATTCGTCCAGCCATTTGTGTCAACCCGGTGCAGAGATCCGTTGGCGTCTGCTCGCCGGCGCGAAGATTCCATACCGCCTGGCGCGCCTCGTCCATCGTGGCGCGTATTTGCGTGTTGGCATAGTCGATCAGGTGCAATCTGGATTCGTCATCATCTCTTTCGCAGCTGGATGCGGCCTCAAGCATCGCCGAGACGCTGGCACACCCCTGGATGAGCGTGTCGTGCATCTCGCGAGCGAGCCGGGACCGCTCGGCGAGCACCGCCTGATAACGCCCGTGCACCTGCTTCATTCTCAGGTGATAGGCCAAGACTGAAATCAAGCCGAGGGCCAGCAGGCAAATCGCGATAAACCAGGACGTACGGTAAAAGTAGGGCTGTTTGACAATCGACACCGTCGCCTCCAGCACATGTTCCGGATGATCCATCTCCCATGTCTGCACTGCAAAGGTATAGTTGCCTGCGGGGAGGTTGGTATAAGTGGCTGAACGCCGCTGGGAATCGGCGAACGTCCAGTCCTTGTCGAATCCTTCCATACGATAGCGGAATTCAAGATCCTCCTGCGAACGAAGCATCACGGGGACGTACTCGATTTCAACCCGCGACGCCCCCGCCGAGAGCTTCAGAGGAGAAGTCACCGGGACTCTTTTGCCGTCTACGGAAATGGACCCAATGTCAAGATGCGACAACACGGATGGGTCATTTTCACTGGGGTGGATCCTCCACAGCCCGCCATTGGTCGGGAACCATACTTCGCCACCGGGGGTAATGATTCCCGAAGGCTGCGTTCCTCCATAAAACAGGGTTGATCTTTCTCCGGCATCGGCGCGGTAAAAACGCAGTGACAGCCTCTGCTTGCGGCCGTTCGCCTGCGCATCCAGTTCATCGCGATTCAGGAGCATTACACCCAAAGGGCTGCTCAACCAGAAGTTTCGATGGTCGTCTTCAAGAATGCAAAGGATGCTGTCGCTGGCCAGCCCATTTGCGGTGGTGTAATGAGTGAGCGCTCCGTCACGAAGACGATACAGGCCGTCGCTGCGGGTTCCAAACCACAAACCTCCGTCGGAATCCTGGTGAATCGCCCACACCTTCTCATCTTTCAATGCATTTGTGGCTACATCCTGAATCGGCCTTCCATTGTGCAGATGACTCAGGCCTCTCTCCGTGCCAATCCAGATGTCCCCTGCCCGGTCCTCAAGGAGGGAGCGGATGCTGAAGTGCACCAGCCCGTTGTCCATCGTCATGTTGTGGAAGACACCGTTTTCGAGATGGCTCACTCCCGAGTCCGTGGCGATCCACATGCTGCCATCACGAGCTTCGACAAGCGCCCGGACGAAGTTGTTGACCAGCCCGTTTTCAGTTGTAAAGTGCACCGTGCCCCGCGAGGAAACACGGTAAACGCCGCTCCCATCGGTGCCGATCCAGAGAGCGCCATCGCGTGAGCGCAACACATTGCGCACATGGACGTCGCCTACGCCGGGAAATCGAGTAGGGCTGGCGCGGTCGCCTTGAATGTGCACCAGTTGGTTTGAAGCCGCCCAGAGACTGCCGTCAGAATCCAAAGACACGGTACCGAAATCCGAGTCAGCCGCAGCGGGCAACAGCAGTACATGCACAGGTGTCCGGCTCAATCGAACCATGCCGATTTGCGTCCCGACCCATAGATCGTTTCTGTCGTCCGCAAAGATGGAAAGGACTGTGTTGCTCACCAGGGGCGAGGGCGTCGTCAGCCGGAACACCTTTCCGTTGGGCTTCAAAAATGGAATGCGGAAAATTCCCTGGCCGATTGTTCCGGCCCAGAGTTCGCCGGGAGAAACCGCGCACAGCGTACGCACCGTTCCCCAAACGCCCGGAACGCGTTCAAAGATGTCCTTCCCGGGGCGCATTCTGAACAGGCCCGATACGGTTCCCACCCAGATGGAACCGTCCTCGGTTTCCAGGATTGACTTCACGCGATGCTCGCTGTCGGTCCCTGCCAGCGGATATTCTCTCGGATGTCCATTGAGAATTGCGTAGAGCCGGCCCGCTCCTGACCACACTCGTCCAAGGTGGTCCTGAAATACTCCGTGAAAGGCATTCGCCGGCATTTCCGGACGATTGTCAATTCGGACCACTTTTCCATTCGTCAGCCGGAAGAGGCCGCTGTCGGTGGCTACCCATACGCTGCCGCTTCGATCTTGGAAAAGGGCGCGAATGAAGCTGTCCGTCAGTCCATCGGCCGCAGTGTAGGCACGAAAGACTCCGTCGTGCATCTCAACCAGCCCGCCGCCGTCGGTTCCGATCCATAAGTGACCATCGCGCCCAGTCATGAGGCAGAACACGCTGTTCTCGTGCAGGGCAGGCGTATTCTGGTGCGAAAAAAGCAAAAAGTTTGCACCGTCGAATCGAAGCAGTCCTTCGCTGGTGCCAACCCAGAGATATCCATCCGGTGTCTGGCTGAACGCTTGCACCGTCTCCCCGGGCAAGCCGTTCTGTGATTGCCAGGAGTGGGCCGTGAAATCCAGTTCACCCGATGTCGGAAGTGGTTCCGCTGCGCCTGGCTTCGTGCAGACGAGCAATGCCGTCAGCACGAGCAGTGCTGCAATCTCCCAAAACATTCTGCAATGGAAAGCGCCTGTCGAGACAGCATATGCCCTACGCAACGAAGGCATCGACCATGTATGTCCAACCCGCTTCAGATCTCAGCCTCCTGGCGCAGCTTCTTCTTTCCGCGAAGCGCAACTGGCAACCTTATCATCACTCACGGCGCGTGCGTTGACAACAACAGCTATCCGACGTTGATCCGGTGTAGATGGACCGGCAAACGTCATTGCTACGCCAGCGTCGGTGTCCGATCAGCTTTCGAGTCAAACTGAGTGACAGCTTCCGTGAGTCCGGGCGATGACGCCCGCACCGTAATAGTGCCTTCCGTCCTGGTCATTCTCACCAGTCCAGTGGCGATTCCAGCCTCAGCGCGTACCGGATTTGCAATTCTTGTCTCGTCGCCAATCAGCGAACCTTGACCCAAGACCGAGAAGGTGACCAGGCCGTCGCCGTAGGGATAAGTTGTGCCACGGGCATCGCAGATGTGCGCATAGACTCGCACCCAGTCCGATCCATCCGCGACCGGATCAAGTCCGCAGGTGTCGACCCGCAGTTCAATATGATTCGGAACGCCGGGGGAACGAACGACGTGCGTTGCGACTACTTTGCCTCCAATCAGACCCTCGGCGCTAAGCTCTCCAATCTCCGTGCCAAACGGCGCCACGCCATCCGAAAACAACATTGAGTGTGTCCCGCTGAAATCCCCAACCCTGAAAGTGAATGGCGGGTGCGTGATGTGAAAACCATCGTCCGGTCCCTGGAGAGCCACGACCTTGTTGTTTTGAGTGAGTCGTACCTGTTCGCAATTACTGAACACGGTGAGCAATGAAGGCGAATGAAAGGTCGCAAAGTTTGCAATGAAGACCATGGCGCCATTTCCTGCACGGTTTGGGTTGCCATGCGGAGAACGCTGACTTTGAAACATGAAATAGTCGAACTTTGGCAGCCGGAATACGTCCAGAGGTGAACCAAGAAAGGATTGCTGATTATAGCCACGGTAGTAATCGATGCCGGCCCATAAGTCGGCGCCGTCGGGCCTGGTCCCCGGCTGGAGAATCCTGTCCATGCTCAGCATGTGGCTCGCTGCCTGCACGAGCATGGGAGTTTCGCCCCAGCCGCGGGAAACTCTCACACGACCCTGCTGGTCGCTCCAATTATCCACCTGGTCACCCCACTCACGAATCCAGGACGGTTTGGAAGAGTCCTTCTCTTTGAGCCGAACATAACCCACATCCCAACCATCAAAGCCTTCGACCGGCTTGCGAATTGGATCCCCTGCCGTGTAACACCCGGGCCAGGGGTACTCCTCATGCACTATGCGGTAGAGCTCGGAAGCGAGGGAGGAGTTATCCGACTCGTTCAGAGCGGCCTCCCATAGGATGACGCAAGGATGATTGCGGTCCCGCCGAATCATCTCGCGAGCGTCTTGGCAAGCACGTTTCTTGAAGATTTCATCGCCCACAAACTGCCATCCCGGATTCGACACGATGGCCAGGATTCCCAACTCATCGCAGGCATCCATGAAGCTTGGATCCTGCGGATAGTGGCTTCGATACGAAGTGAAGCCGCCTTCGCGCATCTTGTAGGCATCGCGATAATGTGCCGAGTGCGGCAACGCATAACCCACATAAGGATGATCCTGGTGCCGATTGGCGCCGATTGAGAAAAACGGCTCGTCATTGATAAGCAGGCCGCGACCTTCCTCAAACCGGATTGTTCGGATGCCGATCCTGGTGTATTGGTCGTCGGTGACTCGGCCGTTCTCAACGATCCTGGTATGAAGCCAATAAAGTTGAGGATCTTCAGGATGCCAGAGCTTCGCGTTGCGCACCCGCAAAGTCTGCGTCGCCGCGTGGCTCGAACGGGCCTGGACTGCAGCGTCCTGTGTGTTCGTCGCCGCTATCTGTCCATCCGGGCCTACTAGTTCTTGCGCTATGGTGCAGATTCTGTGTTCATCCGATTCGTTTGCGATTTCAGTCTGCACCTGCACCGTCGAATCTTCCTTACGCGCCACCGGGTAAGTGACGAAGATTCCTCCACCTGCAACTTTGTCGGCAAGAATTGGATCAGTGATATGCAAGGGATGCAGGACTTGAAGATCCACGCCTCTGTACAAGCCGCCGAAATAAGTAAAGTCGAGCTGATTCTGTGGTTTTCCTGGGGGCACCTCAGGGTTGTCGGAGTTATCAAGCCGGACCAGCAGGAGATTCTCCCCATCTGTCCTGACGACCTTTGAGATGTCCACTGTGAAGGGAATATAGCCTCCATAGTGGGTGGTCAGGTGGTTGCCGTTCAGCCAGACGTCAGCAACCTGCATCGCCCCCTGAAAATGCAGATACAAGACCCGCCCATTCCAGTCCGGTCTCAGGCGCAGTGTCCGTCGATACCAGCAGATGCCCTGATAATTCAGACATCCATTTACATCACATGGTTCAATCCTGACTGTGTGCGGTAGAATCACAGGCTCCCATTGAGCGTCCGGCGGTGGAGTCAAGTCTCGCCTTGATTCTTGTCCGGCTTTCGCTCCCGCGGCATCTTCGCGCGGCCTGAAGAATTGCCAATCCGGGTTCAGGCTCAGGACGAGCCTGGCCTCCGGAGCAGGATTTTGATTCTCGGTTTTCGGTTTCTTATTCCCACTTATTGGTTCGCCAAAGACATCTGCGGGCGGCACGAGATTCTCCAACACCAGGCCCGTAGCAGACAGGGCACTCACTTCCAAGAAGCCCCGACGCGATAACGACATGAACTTTCCTTTCCATACGGCGGTTCCACTATTGCTGCACTTCGTCTTTTCTTATGACTTCACTTCGTTGCATCGAAACATGGCAATGGCTTCTATTTCGACCAATAGCTCCGGCCGGCACAGTATGGCCTGAATGCCAGTGGAAGCCGGCAGCGGATCGAGCTCCTGACTCGAGTAGAATGCCGTTCGCTCTTCGTTGAAGGCCTCGTAGTCGCGGTCAATGTCCCGCAGATAACAGGTGGTGCGCACAATGTCATGCCACGTGGCTCCTTCAGCTTCGAGCAGAGCCGTGATGTTGTTGAATGTGCGACGAAGCTGAGCGCGAAAATCCCCCAGGTGCACGCTCTCTCCGCGCTCATCGATGCTTGCGGTGCCCGAGATGAACAGGACAACGAGTCCGTTAAGATCCAGGCGCATGCCCCGAGAGAAGGAGCTTGGTTTGGGATAGGCGTACGCCTCATTGAGCGCCGAATGATTGCTGATGGCGCGCTTCTGGATGGGCAGTTTGGCGCCCGCTCCGAGTGCGTCGATGATGTCGGCCAGGTCGCTCATTTCTTCCCCTGCACTATGGATGCGCGTGCCACGGCCGGATGCGATGATTCAGATAGCCTGTGGCTGCGGTATGGCTTGTTGGCCCTGTACAACTGAAGTCGGCTGCGAATGGCGTCCGCCGAGGGCGAGTTTCCCTGTGCGACCGCCAACTCAAGCGCGCGGGTAGCCGTAGAAATCGCACGTGTGAATTGCCCATTCTCCGCATACGCCGCGCCGAGTGTGTCCAGCACATCGAAATCTTCGGTGGTCACGAGCTCGTTCGCGCTCTCCGCAAGGGACAAGGCTTCTGCGCCATTGCGAATGGAATCTTCCGGCGCGGTTGCCAGCAGCCAGGCAATGCCGACCGTGGCGCTGACTCGACTCGGATCGATGGCATGCGCCTTCTGCCAGTGAACAAGTGCTTCCCGGTTGTCGCCGATGGCTTCATACGCACTTCCCAGCCCCTCTTCGCCGGAGGCAAAGTGCGGCCGGATCGAAACCGTTGTTTCAAATTCACTCAATGCCTGGTCTGCTTGACCCTGCTCAAGCAGAAACTTTCCCAGGACGTAATGATTCTCTATAGACAGCGGATTGATGCGAATGGCCTGCTGAAGATGCTTGAATGCTTCCTCCTTGTCCCCATGAACATAGAGCGAGACTCCAAGCCCGTTCTGAGCCTTTGAGTTCCCTGGATCCATTTCGACCGCTTTCTTCCAGACTGCCAGGGCCTTGTCGTTTTCCCGCTTTTCCTCCAACCCCATCGCTTCGTCCATCAGCTTGTAGAGTTCTACCGCGGGAACCTGGATATCCTCGATTCCGTCGCCGGCGATGTTGACAAATTCCGGAATGTTCACGGCTCGGTTGGAGGCGGTCGCATTGTCAATCAAAATGGGTGGACTCGAATTGCCGTTCCTGTCCAGATGAGTGAGATACATCTGGGTATACGGCGAGCGTGCTTTTGAAGAAAACACAAGCCAGCGCCCGTTGGGAGAAAAGCTATGCCAGGAATTCATCCGCGACGTGTTGGCACGAAGGCGCCTGGCCACACCGCCCTCAAAAGGCACAATGTAGAGCAGGCTGTCCGGACGCATCAACTGTCCGTTTCGGCATTGAACAAAGACGATCCAGCGCCCATCCGGCGAGACTTTGGGAAAATTGTTGCTCATTCCGTTGTCCGATGCACCGGCAATCGGCTCAGGTGTGCCGCCTTTTCCCTCGTTGAACGGAACTCGGTAAAGGTTGTACTGAATTTGGGTCTCGTTTGGATCGTTGGCGCGAATCGCTTTCGGCTGACCCAATGGATACGGATCTTTTGCCTCAGCTCGCGCGAACACGATGTACTTTCCGTCGGGACTCCAGACTCCGTCCGTCTGTACGTAGCGTGGATCGTCGGCTCCAGGCAAAGGCTGGCGCTTGCCCGTTGCCCGGCTGTACCACTCCAGAATGCCCCGCGTGGGATAGAAGACCTGGAGGAAGCGATAGTCCTTGAAGTTGGTGACGTAATAAGTGTTGGAAATGTCGAGCGAGGATCCCGCAAATGTGCTCACAACGAAGCGCCCGTCCGGAGAGACCTGGGACATGAAGCCTACCCGTATCTTGCCGGCTTGCCCATCGGTGTTCCACTGCACAACGTCCTTGTTTTGAATTGAGATATGGCGCTCGACCGGGACGACAGCGTACAACCCCTTGTCGTTCCCCGGTCCATCGACATCGATGCCCATGGTCTTGCCATCAAGCGAAAAGGAATGGCAGTTGGCGCAGGTTGGCATGTTGGTCAAAAGCGTGCGGCTTTCGGGTTGGCGAATATCCCTAAGGCGCCAGCGAATCAGATGGATCGACGAAGGCGACAATGGTTGCACCGTTCCGTTTGCGCCCGCACTCGGCATCAGCGGCACATCGCGATAGAAGATGGGCGCGCCAACCGGGTCGGTCGATGTCGAGATCGAGATATGCGATTGCGAAGCAGCAGCGTGGCGGAGGTTATACCCCGTAATCGTAAGCGTAGCCGGCTCGCCGGTTGAATGCGCTTGAATCGTCTGCCACGTTGCAGCGTCGGGAGTCCATGCCCAGGATGCCGCCTGTTCTGGCGTCAACTTCGGCAGCTCATTGGTTTCGCTCACGCACTCCGGATCGATCGCTCCGATGCGCATTCTTTCGCCCTTTGAAAGGATGTGAATCGCAGGGGATCCGTCCGCGAAGGCTATATCAAGCACCCAATAAGCCGAAAGGCCATCTCGCCAGAGGAGGGTGGGCGGTGTGATTCCGGGAGGAAAAATCGAATCGTTTTCAGGGTAGTCGATGGAAATGGGCCAAAGTCCGGCCTTCGTCTCGGGTGCGGAGTTTGCGCCACCCTGGGCCTGCATTCCAGCCAGAACCTTACCTAAGAACGGCTCGAAAAGGACGGTAAACGACGTCAAGATAAGGATCGTGAGAACGGCCACTGCAGTTCGCTTTGACCGGTGCGGAGTTGAGAATTCAGGATCGAGCATTTATCACCTCCGGGCGCCACGCTCGAGCTGTGATCAACCACCGCCTTATATCCCTTGAATGGTTCAGGTAGTTTCCGTTGTAGTCTATCGAACCACCCACGCAGTTCTCTAATGGAACAGGCAGGCCCGGCCGCCAAAGTTGGCGACCGGGCCTGCCTTCGGGTTAGAAGGTGAACTTCAGAGCAGCTTGGCCTATACGAGGGGTGTTGGAGGTGCCACCCAAGCCACCGTTGCCGCCGTTGATTTGAGCAGGGCCTCCACCCGCATCGCCCGGAATGGCATTCGGATTGGCCATCACGGGGTGGTTGGTCGCGTTGAAGAACTCGAAGCGGAACTGCACCTTGTACCTTTCGAGGATAGACCAGTTCTTCATCAGCGACGAATCGACGTTGAAGCTCGGAGGACCCTGTATCATGTTGCGGCCGCTGGTGCCGTAGGTACCGTCGTGACGGGTGGTAAACGCAGCGGGGTTGTAATACTGCTGCGTCCAGTGGGACCGCCCGCCTTTACGAACATTGAGGGGCACGCCCGGGACACGGTCGGCCCGGTCGCTGCCGCAAGCTTGGATACAGCCGCTGCCCCTGCCAAGTTCGCCATACGCAGAATTATCGTTGCCCGGACCGACATTGAACGGCGTGCCCGACTGCCAGCTGATGATGGGGCTAATCTCCCAGCCAGCGAGCAGTTCACGTACCAGCAGACTCTGCCCCTTCAACTCGGGACTGTTGTAGATGAAGTTGCTGACCCAGACGAAGGGGATATTTGCATTCGAGATGCCGCGGCTCCAGCGCAGGTTTTTGGGATTATTGATCTCCTCGCCGTTGGACAAGTTAGCGGCGCTGGCCACGTCAAGCGACTTCTCCCACGTAAAGCTTGACTGACCCTGGAGACCGTGAGACAGCTGCCTTTGGACGTTGACCTGCAGTGAGTGATAGCTGGCTGTGGCCCCGCTGTCGTATTCCAGAATGTCAGAGAAGCTGGGGCCGTAGGGAAGATATGGCGCCTCAAGGGTGCCATTGGTGAGGTTCGCCTGCGTCGGCAGGGCGCAGTTCGGGTTGTTGTAGTAGGTGCAGTAGGTGTAGCCGGAGAAGTTGTCGTCCTGCACATAGCTCTGGTGATACGACTGGCTGCCCACATAGGCCAGGCGAACCGCCGTGACTTTGTCGATCTGTTGTTCCACGGAGGCGTTCCATTCCTGGGTCATGGGCGCCTTGAACGCTCGGCTGAAGGATGCCCCTAAGCTGACCGGGGTCGGAACCGGGGAGTTGAGCGGGGGCTTGTAGGTCGGGGTAGCCCATGGGATCTGGCCTGCGCCGGTGCCGAATGGGCTGCCGCTGGGCGTGTTGAATGACGACGTTGCCCATGGATCGTGGAAGTTCTCGTAGCCAGCGACCGTTTGGCCGGTGTTCGGTGTGCAGGTAGCACCGCCGTTGCAAATCGGCGAATTCGACGGCGCGCTCGGGGTGTATGTCGGAGCAAAGGGCGCCAAATCGACGACGTGGTTGTAGTTCGAGTAGGCCACAGGAGCGGTGAACATGCCGAATGCGGCGTGGAAGGAGGTGCGAGGCATGTTCTTGGGTTGATAGGCCACGCCGATGCGAGGCTCGAAGAATCTCTTGTCGCCGGGGCGAAGGCCCGCTCCAATCATATTGGTGTCGCCGGGGTAAATCAGTCCCGTCGGCGCGGCGGGGAAAATGAAGCTCTGCTGGCCGGCCACGAAAGCCCCCCCACGGCCCCCAACGGAGCTGGGTGGCAGGTCCGGATCCCAACGCAAGCCAAGCGTCAGGGTAAGGCCGGGTTTGACGCGGAACTCGTCGTTGACGTACGGGCCGATCTCCCATCCCTGGATGTCGGCCAGCTCACCCGCTCCCTGCTCGAAGCCGCTCATGTAACCCAGCAGCCAGTCAGACTCGCTGTTCCCGGTGTAATTGCTGCCGAAGCTGATGATGGCGTCTTGCGGATACTGGGTCGCTTCGACCGCCCGTTCATGCCGGACATCGATTCCTGCGGAGATCGTGTGACTGTGGATGGTCTTGATCAGGGTGTCGGACAGGCCGTAGGTGCCGCGGACTTCCGCCGAGGGTTCGGTCCAACCGCCGCTTGCGCCGCCAAAGCCAGCTCCTTCCATATAGCAGGCCGGCTCAGTGACAGCGATGTAGCGCGACCAGCACATCGCTTTGCTGTTGTGGTCAAGGACCGCAGTCGCATTATGCGCGCTCTGCTGGGTCCAGAAAGCAGTGATCGTGTTGACTGAGGTGGGGTTCACCGTCCAGGTGTGCTGTGCGATCTCGTTGAAATACCAAAACTGTTCGCCAAAGGTTTGATTCCAGGTGTTCAGATTCAATACTGAGAGCACATTGCCCGGCGTATCGCCGGCGGGCTGCACGAATTTATCGACGAACGAACGGAGAGTGACGCGCTGGCTCTTCGTCACATCGTAGTCAACCCTGGCAGTGTACTCGTTTTTGGTAGTGTTCTTCAGGTCGGCCGAGCCGTACAGCATCTGGCCAGCCAGATTCTGGGCACCGGAAGTCGGAGACGCGGTACCTGAAGCTGGAGCGGTGTGTCCAGGAAGTCCATCATTGGTCATTTGCACGGCAATCGGATCAAGACCGCTTGCGCCGCCGACAAGTTGGTTGGGCACCCCATTGACAACCTGGAAGGGCCCGTTCAGCCAGCCACAGTTGGTTGTCTGGAGCGCAGGAGCGACGCCGTAACCCGACCCGCAGTTGGAGTTGTGAGCCTGGGCATAATCGATCAGCCCGCTGAAGTCCCCGTTCAGCATCTGCGCCGTGGGCGTTGTGGTCGAGTTATTCGACTGTCCCGGGCCGCCGACAATGACGGTTCCCTGATAGTTAAAGAAGAAGAACAGCTTATTTTTGAGGGCCGGCCCGCCGACGTAGCCGCCGAACTGGTTCTGCCGAAAGGTATCCTGAACGTGGTTGCTCCAATTCGGCGCGTCGAAATCGCCGTTGCGCATGAATTCGAAGAGGCCGCCGTGCCACTGGTTGGTGCCACTCCTGGTGGCCTCTGAAACCACGCCGCCCGACGAGAAGCCATACACGGCGCTGAAATTGCTAGATATGAGGCGGAACTGCTGCGTGGCGTCGGGGTTGGGCGTAGGCGCACTCGAGGCCAGGTAGTTGTCCATATTGGACACGCCGTCCAGCATGTAGTATGTACTGCCGATGCGGCCGCCATTGGACGAGGCCACAGACTCATTCGGAAACGAGAAACCGCTCTGCTGCCAGGCGATGCCGGCCCTGTTGCCATCCACTATGCCCGGCGAGAGCAACGCCAGTGCGGACGGGTCGCGGCCGTTCAATGGTAAATCGCTCACCGCCGCTTCGTTGACCGTCATGCCCAGTTCAGATGTGGTGGTGTCGATCAGTTCGGCATCGGCGGTTATGCTAATCGTCTCGCCCTTCGCGGTAGCCACCTTCATGCCCACATTCTGCGTCGCGTAAAGGTTGGCATTCATTACGATGCCATTCTGTACATATTCGGCGAAGCCCGCCGCGCTCACTGCCAGCGTGTAGTTGCCTGGCGGAACCAGCTTGAACAAATAGACTCCTGTGTTGTCCGTCTTGGTCTTCAGCGTCAGATTTGTGCCGATGTTAGTGAGGGTGACGTCCGCGGCCGCGATCGCGGCTCCCGACGGATCGGTAATCTGTCCTGTCAAGCTACCGCTCGTACCTTGCGAGTAGACAAGGACACTTGAGCCGAACAGAACGACAAATACAACGAGCATGAATGCCCGCAAACGCTTGGCGCTGATCAATTGCATGACCGCCTCCTGAAATATGTTCTCGGGAGTCCCTTGTGTTTGATTGCGCTCCATTGAAGCCACAAAGCCGCAATTGGAACCGTTTTCAGATTCGGGACCGCCGACTTGCCAATGCCCAGAAACCCGCAATCCGTCGCCGGGATATACTCCACAGGCCGTTTGCGATGACGTCTTCTGAGTCGACACGAACTGTACGCCCACGGTGCAACGGCATGTATCTGCCAAAAGTAGGATTGGACAAATTAATTTCGACGCGGAGATCAGAAGTAAAAATACAGTCTCAAGGTTCCTGAAATGAAGGAGTTGGAAATGGAACCCGGTGCTGCGGGTACCCGAAGACTCAACAGCGGCTGTGCGGCAAAGAGCCGAGGCGAGCAGGTACATTTGCCGTTGGCGAATCGAAATCCAGAATTTGCGGACTTTTCTATTGCAATGGGAACCAGATTCCACGCAACGATGGAGGCTCCGACTTCGGGGGGATGCGTGCAAAGCCCACCTGGCTGTACACTGCGGCTTGCATAACAATTGTTCTCAGTGAAAGAGAAGCATTTTGCCTATCGAGCTTTCAACGGACGGCCATGTTCCCTCTTAACTCAGTAGACTTCACCTCCGTCAAGCGCCGGTGGACTGCAATGAGAAGACCGGCCATCTTTCCCTCTCCCGCAAGTTTCGAGTCGACCTCTTCCAGGCTATTCCGCAAGCGGCGAATCAGCGTTTGCATTCTCCTTTCGCTGGCAACTGCATCGTGCGCCTTCGCGGCGTGCAATGCGCCCCCGGCATTGAAGGCACGGCTGGCGACCAAGCCATCCGAACAGGTGTACGCTGAAATTGGAAACTGGTTTGGCGATCACAAGCAATTTGATTGCGCAGCCGCAGCCTTTGCTTCTGCCGTCAAGCTGGATCCTTCCTCCGAGTCACTCCAATATATGTGGGGACTGAGTCTCTACTCCGCAGGTCACGACGCGGAGGCGTCCATTCCGTTGCGCCGCGCGGCACATCTTGACCCCAGCGATGTAAGACCCCATCTCGCGCTGGCCGCCTCTTTGGACCGGCAAAAGAAGACCAACGACGCTGAAAACGAGTGGCGAGCCGCCCTTGTCATCGATCCGGATTCTGAAACTTCGCTGGACAGACTCTCCCAGGATCTGATTGATGAAAAAGACTACCCCGGCATAGTCCTCCTACTCGATAAACCTGCCCGGAGCAGAGCGCGGTCGGCATTGCAGTGTCTCAACCTGGGCATGGCGTATGCCGGCGAAGTGCGGCTGGACGATGCGGCGAAGGTGCTGCGCGAAGGATTGAACACCGCGCCTGACTCGCTTCCAATCGCTGATGAATTGGCTATGGTCCTCATGCTCCAGGGCAGGGACGACGAAGCGCAAGCCGTTTTCAACCTGGCCCTGGAAAAGCATCCGGATGACCAGAAAACGCAGGTGCTTTACCTGGAGGCGCTCGTCAATAGCCACTCCGACAAAGCCCCGGAACGCGCCCACAAGCTTCTGGAACAATACCCTGATCAATGGGAGGTCCTCTATTTGAACGCGGAGCTGGAGTCAAATGATGGAGACCTGCAGTCGGCCCGCGTTCATCTCGTAAAGTCCATTGACCGAAATCCTCAGTATCCTGAATCGCACAAGGCGCTCGGAGAGATCCTTGCCAAACTAGACGACTTGCCCGGCGCAAAACAGCACCTCGAAGCGGCGATCACGCTCGGAGATAAGCAGCCAGAGGTTCAGTATGACCTTGCCCGGGTGCTGCAAAGAATGGGCGACATGGAGCATGCCAAAGAGAGGCTGACGATCTATCAGCAGCTAAAAAATACCCAGACAGGGCGAACTCAGGCAGCAGGCAAAGCCGAAGAGGGCGACCAGGCGATGGCCGCCGGAAATCCAACTTTGGCAGCCGCACTCTTTCGCGAGGCAATCTCTTCAGATCCCGATGAGCCGCTCCTGTCCTACAAGCTCTCCCAGGCGTTGGACAAGACCAACGACCTGGCAGGCGAAAAGGCTGCTCTCCAGCGTGCCATTGATTTAAATCCCAATCTGGCTGAAGCGCAAAACCAGATGGGCTACCTTGCCGTGCACGCCGGCGATGCGGAAACCGCAGAGAACTATTTTCGGGCGGCAGTGCAGGCGTCTCCTTCCTATGTCGTTGCCTGGGTCAACCTGGCGGCCACCTTCGCCAGCGAGGCCCGCTGGCACGATGCGAAACAAGCCGTCGACCAGGCGTTGAAGATTGATCCCGACAACCCCGGGGCCCGCGAGCTTGAACAGGCGATCGTTGCCGCAGCTCCGAATCCATGAGAGCAACGCACCCCTGGCAAGCAGTGTCCACATGCGGCCCTGATTCTGAGACTATGGATTGTGGCAGGTATACGGTGCTGCAGTTTTTGAGACGCTTGCGGAAGGGTTCTTCAAGCTGATGGAAATAATTCCCGACTTCGAAGGCAAGTGGTCGCGGCGCCGTCTCTTGAAGACTGCCCCCGGCGTAATCGCCTCCGCGGCCATACAGGCTCGTGCATTGAATACCGCGCAGACCGTGTCAAAAACGGCCGCGCCCTTCTCTCGCCTTGTGGACGTAACCCAGGATGCGGGCCTCACAAAGGTGATGTTTTACGGCGAGGGAACCTCGGCCACCTACATCACTGAAATCATGGGCGGCGGCTGTGCGTTCTTCGATTACGATAACGACGGATGGATGGATATCTTCATCCTCGGCGGCCGCCGGCTGCAGAGCATTCCACCTGGAGCAAGCAACCGGCTCTACCACAACAACCGCGACGGAACCTTTACCGATGTGACCGAATCGGCCGGATTGATCGATGCCGCATGGGCCGTTGGCGTCTGCGTTGGCGACTATAACAATGACGGGTTTGAAGACCTCTACGTAACCTACTTCGGCCAGAACAAGCTCTACCGCAACAATGGCAACGGGACGTTTACCGATGTAACTGCAAAGGCCGGCCTCGGCAGCACCGCGACTCGCTTCGGATCTGGATGCACGTTCGTGGACTACAACCGCGACGGCTGGCTCGATCTCTTCGTTTCGAATTATGCCGACGTGAATCTGGCGACTCTGCCCAAACCTTCGCTTGAAAGGCCCAACTGCAATTTCCTCGGCGTGCCGGTGAATTGCGGACCCAGCGGCCTTCCGCTGCCGGTGAATGCCCTGTATCGCAACAACGGCGACGGCACCTTCACCGATGTCTCAAAAGAATCCGGCGTAGCCGCCATGCGCGGTTCCTACGGCCTTACTGCTGCGGCATTCGATGTCGACGATGACGGGTGGCCCGACATTTTCGTGGCCTGCGATTCCTCGCCAAGCCTGCTGCTCATGAACAATCATGACGGAACCTTCCGTGAAGAAGCGCTTCTGCGAGGCGTAGCGCTCAGCAGCAACGGGCAGGAGATGGCCGGGATGGGAGTTGGCGTTGGAGATTACGACTGCGACGGTCACCTCGATATTGTCCGCACACACTACATGAACCAGGCAACCGGCCTTTATCACAACCTGGGCAAGGGCGAGTTTGAGGATGTAACGGAACAAGCCGGGCTCATTCGTGAACGCCGTTTCGTCTGTTGGGGAACAGGATTCCCGGATCTCGACAACGACGGCAACCCGGACATCTTTATCGTTACCGGGCAGGTCTACCCGGAATTGGAACCAGTCAATCCTAAATATCCGCGCCGCGGCCCCCGCATCCTGTTTCGAAACCTGGGCAACGGAACCTTTCAGCAGCTGACCGATGAAGCCGGTCCGGCACTCGACAGCCGCCATGTCAGCCGCGGATGCGCTTTTGGCGATTTCGATAATGACGGTGACCTCGACATCGTGATTATGAATCAGAATGAGCCGCCGACTTTATTGCGAAACGACGCTCCGCCCGGACAACCGATGGATCAAGGTGCGCCTGCGGGGGACAAAGAGCAACCGCAGCGCTCTCGGATCGAGGGTGGTTGTCAAGTACGGCGCCAAGACCCAGGTACAGGAGTTGATGAGCCAGTCGAGCTACGTCTCCTCCAATGATCCGCGCCTGCACTTCGGCATTGGGGAGACGGAGTTCGTCGACATCGAAGTTCGATGGCCGCTGGGAATGGTCGAGGTTCACAAGAACGTCGCAGCGAATCAGATTGTCACGCTGCGGGAGGGCTCCGGCTCGATAAAAGCGGAGCGCCTCGTTCCCGCATCACGTGCGGGCAGCCAGTCTGGTTGAGCAACGACCTGGCGCCCTCAATCCGCATAACAATTTGCGCCTCAGGCCTCCTTGGAGACCTGGGAAGCACGCTCCGCCTACTTAAAGACATTCTTTTCGGGCACTCCGAAATGGGGCGCAAGGGGAACGCAGTCGTCGATAGAATTCAGAACGATGTTGTTCGCATTTCCCACGTTCATCCCTGAAAGGATGTAGGGGCGATACTTCTCCTTGGGTGTGTGGTTGTCTACGTATCCCTTAATCCAGCGCGGGCACCCCATGAATCCCCCACCCTTTTGGTCGGTCCACCACACCACATGAATGCGGAAGGGCCGCCCGCTCTCGACCGCACCGGAAATCACAGAATAGGATCCATCGCTGCTGTTCGTGATGGATTTGAATTGGTCTATTTGGAATACCAGCCAGCTGCCCTTTTTGTTCGGGTCAAAAAGCTTGCAAGCCTCGGCCTCGCACGTCCGCTCCACCCGGAACACATCAATCGTGACCGGCTGCTGCGACACGTTCTTGAATTCCACCACGAGTTTTCCGTCCGTGGGCGTGTACTTGCCTCTCGCCCCGATCTTCGCAGCGAATGGTTGGTGCCAGGTTCCGCTCATGACCGTCATCTGCACGCAATCCATGGCGCAGCGCTTCGGTTCAACGGGTTCCCAGCCGATTTCCACCTGCTTATCGGCTGCGACTTGAGCGGTATACGCCTCGCCCGGCTTCAAGACCACCCCCGAGCGAATCGGGAGATTCTTCACCGCGCCGTACACGGTGCCGGCGCAAAGGATCATCCAACACGCAATTAAGCGGTTCATGCGGGCAATTATATCTCCGGATTCGCAGCTTTCCCAGGTCTCCTTATAGCCCCTGGGAAAGCACGATCATCCACCAAGCCTCTCCTACTTCTTCCCCCAGAAATCAGGTGAAGAGGAAAGCCACGAATCGGGCACGTAGCTGATCTTTGAGCCAAACGCGAACAGATCGCTCTCTGACGATTCCACGGCAGTATCCATACCGCTTCTCAGCGCGTGAAGCTGGTCTTCGCCCACGGCGTCGCGGAATTTCTTGCCGCTGTTGTGCATATCGTCCACCACCGAGAGAGATTCCATGGGTGTGGCAAGGATATAGGTGTTGTCGCTGCCCACGCCGTACATCTTTTCAAACATGGCCCAACGCGCTTCCGGAATCGCCGACTGATAAGCCTTCACGAAAAGCTTCACTACATGCTCAAAATCCTGGTCATGCCCTGAGCGAACGTGGAAAAGAATGATCCGCATGAAGCGCATTTTCGACAAGTCAATCGGATCTCCCAAACTCAGGTCCTTCTCCCAGGAATAGATGCTGGAGTGGCGCTCGGCGATCAGCGGAGCCTCCTGCGCGTTGTCCGCCTTGAGCGTGTCCCCGCAGTTTGGCCATCGCCGATCGGTGTCGTCGTGGCCCTTCTGCAGATCGGCGAAAGATTCAAAGCCGTGAAAGTAGAGAACATGTGTGCCGGCGCCGGTAATCGACCACATGGCAACGTAGTGGCTGGGCGCGCCGGCGGCTCGCATGGCATCGACCTCGTCGGCTTCAAGCTTTGCGTATGCGCTCCCCTTGCTCAGGCTTTAAGCTCCACATTGCTCAGGAAGAGGTATTTGCTGGGGGTGTTGGTTTGGCCGGCTTCCTTCTGTGCGAGGGCCGCCGGAAGTGGGCTGAGGGTGAGACCTGCAAGCAACAGACAGAGAGCGGCTGAGGAATTCTTACGGACTTTCATGGATTCTTGCCTCCTGGGGCCTGTTTTCGCTGTGGGGTTTGTGTTCGACGAGGGGGAACGGTCGCAACGAGGTCCCATAATACCCTCATTTCCTGTATCTTGCGGAAAAAGTTTTCCAGGGCACGAACGACCCTGAACCTCCAAATGGAGGGAGCTGCACCGTTTTTGGCTCCGAAACTAGTTGCCCAGATGCGGGTTTAGGTAAGTGGGTGGTCGAGGTCAGGAGACACAAACCTCAATCGCTTGTAACTTATAGCCCCACGTTACCTCGGTGAGGCGAGCCCTGATTCACGAGGCTGAGTTTCGCGCCTCTCACCATAGACTGATAGCAACGGATCGAAACGGGAGGTTGTGCATGAGAAAGCCCACTTGGCTGGGCCTGGGGTTGGCAGTTTTGTCTCTCGCTTCCTGCGTTCGCCTCGCCTCCGCGCAAAAACTCGAAGCCACCGTCCTCTACCGACAGAACAGCGACTCCGATTACAGCGCCTTGATCCCCGGCTACTCCGGCACTACAGACTGTGCCGCCGACCTCGGCAACGCAGAGTGTTCTGACCCACCACTCCACCCCACCCCCTCGAGTTCTGCCTCGGGCGAGGTTTCACTGAGCGTCGTCGGCACCACCGTGTCTCTTCTGCTGCCGGATGGAAAAGTGGCTGTGCTCAACTGCGTGAACAAGTACTCCTATAGAGGGACCGCCATCAACCGCCGCAGTTGCGCCATGCCGCTGGTCCAGCACGTTGAGGCGGAGTTCAAGGGCAGTAGCGCCCGCCTCGAGTGGCCCGTCGGCCCCGATGGCAAGAAAACTGAATCTGAAACCTACAAGGTAGTGGCACTTCTCGATAAACGGTAATTAAAGAAGCTCGGGGAAGCACCAAACCATTAAGTGGCAATCTCATCCTGCGCGGAGCGCGAACGGCGCGGTTCCCGTGAACAGGTCTTCGTCCTTGGGGTGACATGGGGGGACCATGCGCTGGGGTGCGTGGAGCCAAAACTCGTTATTCCATTGTTTGCACCCGCGCAAAGTCGGTTTCACGCAGTTCTACTTCTCGGTAAGCGCCTGCCGCGCCGCACGAACCTCGGCAGCCAGGACACGCAGCACTGCTGGATAAAGGTCAGGCTGCGCTGCAATCATTTTCTCGAAATCATCCCGCGTGACAAATCTGATTGTCGAGCCCGGCTTCGCCACGGCAGTCAGACTGTAAGGCTCGTGCCCGACCAGGGCCGGCAGCCCCAGCAGCGACCCCGAGCCCGCATGGAGGCACATCACTATCCGTCCCGACGGAGCGGTCAAGACCATGGCGGCCTCTCCCTCTTCGAGGATGTAGATCCCATCAGGGTTCTCTCCCTGGATAAAGAGGGTGCGGCCTTCACTGCATACGATCGGTACTGAGCGCCACCGCAACGCCTGCAGCAGTCGGTCATCCGCCGCGAATGATTCGGTCTTCATAAGTTGTCCTGTTATTGGGCCGCCGTGACCGGCAGCCAGGCCCGGGTGAAGCTTGATCACTTGGCGATTATTATTGGACAGAAGCCTAGAAGATGTGATCTCGGTCACGTTTTGCCTGGATTCCCGTGTCTTCCAGTGAAACCGGCCAGAGAGAATAGCGGCGAATTCAATTGACTGCGCGCGCAGCAGCAATTGCCGTCAATTCACGCGCTGCCCCATGTCGTACGAATCTAGCCCCAAAGTGCCAAAAACGTGCCATTTTGCAGCCACTTCGAACGGTTAACGCCTTATTCTGCAACAGGATAGTTACTCCGGAGGAGAGGGTCAAATAGACTGTTAAACTGTGCTGGCCGTGTCAACATCCATCGAATCAGCAACTTCCTCGACACAGCCTTACAGTCTTACAGTTTCTGTACGCGCGCCAGAACGTGCCAAAACTGACCAGCCTGGAAATTCCTTAGAGACGTCCCGCAACCTGGCTTGCCAGGTCTGCAAGGGGCTTCTGGTTGTCCCCGAGGCTCAGGAAGAAGCGAACATTGCCCTTCCGTACATGGAGCCCGTGATTCGGATCGAAATATGCCTCGTCTCCAATGCCGTTGACCGGTGTAGGCGGACTGTAGAAGAACCGCAGTTTCGCAAAGAGACTCGTGGCTTCAGATGGAGAGGGATCGAAGTAGATCCGGAATAAAAGCGTGCCTCCGTTGCCTTCATACCTGCAATCAGTGCCCTGCACCGTGTTGGCATATGGCCGCGGAGCCACGCTCTTTTCTGGCGCGCCAAAGTTGTGGACCAGCGCCTTGCTCACCGCGGCAGCCGACAGTAGCGAGCAGGGATCGGGGGGAGCATCAGTCCCCCAGGCTAACCGCGCAGATCCGGTGGCTAAGAGCAGAATTACTGCCATCGGCCATACCTTCTTCAAGTCGCCCATGTCACACTCCCTTTCTGGCCTTGTTGCTGGAATCCAATTCGGTACGGAAGTGTCCGCGATTGTACCCGGCCCAACAGGTCTCCCGTCAAGATGAAGCGCCATCGGGAAGCGCACGGCCCGGCTCAGTCCACTCCAGTACCAAAGTGCATGTGGGCTCTGAAAGTGGTATGTACAGTCCGGCTCCTCCCATCCTCTACTGGTGCCATTGCGAAGCTGCGCGTTGCGAATCGAACCTGGTTGCCGCGCATCATTCGCAGTCACAGTTTGGGAAGAAGCAAAGCTAAAGAGAGGTCAGTTATGAATATGCGCTTATTTGGCAAAGCGATCCTCTACGCCGGAGCCATTCTGCTTTTCGGTGCCATGGCTCTCGCGCAGTCCACCAAAGGCACAAACCCGCCGCCCTCGAAGAAAGATGCGCCCAATGCCCAACCTGCCGGCCGCAAGTCGGGAGCGGTGATTGCAGCCGACTTTAAAGGCTCCGGCCAGGCGTCCACAGACCGCGAGGGTGGCGGCCCGATCATATCCGAGGTCACTGCCACCGATAAGGCAAACGGGCAGGCTGCTGCGTTCCCCAGCTTCAAATCCATGGGTTCCGCGCATGCCACCGAGTCGCTCGCCACGGCCCCTCCGCAAGGCAAGAATGAGCTCGATCAACTCTACGACCGGAAGGCGAATCCTCACACCGCTTTGCGCGAACACGAAGGCTTGAATCCCCTCTTCGAAGCGAAAGACAAGGATGCTGTAGCCCCGCCATCCAAGTCCGCAAGCCTTGAGCATTCGCACGAAACAGTGGAATACAAGGATCCAGAGGACATGACCACCCGTTACCGCCCGGGAAACAACAAGACCACCAAAGACAGCAAGCCTCCAAGCAGCGGAACTTCGTCGAAGCAATAATGGTTCGCTGACTTGCTCCTTCGGTCCAATTGATTCATCCAGGTGCACCGCTCGTAGCATGGCGCCACGGGTGGTGCGCTGCGGCCGCCGGTCTATACTTACGCAAAGCCTATGTGGACCCGCGCCCTTCTCATTCTGCCTGCTTCTCTGCTTCTTGCCGTTCCGGCGGCGCTTTTTGTCCAAGCCTCTGCGCAACCTAGTTCAAAAATGAATCCCAAAAATCACACCCCGGAACAGGTCGAAAGATCCGCCATTATCATCGATACCCACGCCGATACGCCCCAGCGTTTTGTCGATGAAGGGTTCGACCTGGGCGATCCTCTCGGCAAGGGCAATTTCAATCTCGAATCGGCCCGCGAAGGCAACCTTGGCGCGGAGTTCTTTTCCATCTGGGTAGATCCCGTTCCCAACCAGGGCCACTTTGCCCGGCGCACACTCATCTTGATCGACTCAGTCAAGGAGCAGGTGGCCCGGCATCCTGACCAGATGATGTTTGTTACTTCGCCCGCAGGCATTGAACTCGCCCATCGCGAGCACAAGCTGGCCGCGCTCATGGGCATTGAGGGCGGCCATTCCATTGAGGACTCGCTGGCACTTTTGCGCCAGTATTACGCGCTCGGCGTGCGCTATATGACTCTCACCTGGGCCAATTCCAACGGCTGGGCCGACAGCTCCGGCGACATCGACGACACTTCAGTCCCGCACACCAAAGAGGGCCTCAGCGAGTTCGGCAAGGACGTGGTGTACGAGATGAATCGTCTGGGCATGATGGTCGATATCTCGCACGTCTCCGACCGCACTTTCTATCGCACCCTGATCATCACGCGTGCACCGGTCATCGCCTCTCATTCGGCCGCGCGGGCGCTCTGCGACGCACCCCGCAATATGACCGACGACATGCTGCGCGCGGTCGCCAACTCCGGCGGGCCCGATTCGAAGGGCGGCGTGGTGCAGGTGAACTTCTATTCCGGCTTCATCTCCCAGGCATACCGCAACGCGCAGAAGGCGCAGAAGCCCGAAGTCGACAAGGCGGTTCAGGAGCTGAAGGACAAGTACAAGGCCGAAGGCAAAGAAGCGCCGCAGGCCGAGATCGACAAATTGCAGCGCGCGTGGGCCGACAAGATTCCGCGGCCGCCGCTCTCTGACCTCATCGACCACATCGACCACATCGCCAAGGTGGCCGGCATCGATCACGTAGGTCTGGGATCAGACTTCGACGGCGTCGACGGGCAGTTGCCGCAGGGCATCGACTCGCCCGCGGACCTGCCCAAGATCACCGCGGCGCTGATGGCACGCGGCTACTCCGCTGAAGACTGCCGCAAGATTCTGGGCGGCAACCTGCTGCGCGTCTTTCGCGAGGTGGAGCAGGTGAGCAAGGAACTGCAAGCCGAGAACCGGCCCCGCATCACTGACAAGCAGCCCTTCGACAAACCGCAAAAATAACAACCAAGGTCCGCCATTGGCGGCAACCTTGTATATTAACCAGAATGAAACGCACAGCCCTGGCTATTCTGTTCCTGGTTCTTCCCTTCTCCGCTGCCGCTCAATCTTTTTCGGTCACGTTCCCCAAGGAGACCAGTGCACAGCCGCTGGATGGGCGGCTGCTGCTTCTCCTCTCCACCGACCCCAGCGATGAGCCGCGCAACCAGATCGACGACACGCCGCGCTCGCAGATTGTCTTCGGCATGACCGTCGACGGATGGAAGCCGGACGAACCGGCCGTGGTCGATGCAAGCGCCTCGGGTTATCCAAACCAAAGTCTCAAGGATCTCCCGCCCGGCGACTACTATGTGCAGGCTGTCTTGAACAAGTACGAGACTTTCCATCGCAGCGACGGCAAAACCGTAAAGCTGCATATGGATCAGGGAGAGGGTCAGCATTGGAACATCTCGCCCGGAAATCTCTATTCAAAACCCACGAAGATTACAGTCAAGCGCGACAGTGGGCCCATCGCGATCTCGCTCACTGAGGTGATTCCGCCCATCGTCACTCCGCCTGACACGAAATACATTCGCCATATTCGTATCCAGAGTGCGGTGCTCACAAAATTCTGGGGCCGACCGATGTTCGTGAGCGCCATTGTGTTGGTACCCGAGGGTTTTGATGAGCATCCAGATGCGCGCTTTCCGCTCATTATCTTCCACGATCACTTTGTAAGCGACTTCAGCGATTTCCGCACCACGCCGCCCGATCCGAACCTGAAGCCTGAATACAGCGAACGCTTTCACCTCGCGGGATATAACCGCATCGAGCAGCAGGAGGCCTACAAGTTCTACAAGCAATGGATCGCGCCGGGGTTTCCCCGCGTCCTCATCGTGAAGATTCAGCACGCCAATCCGTACTACGATGATTCCTATGCAGTGAATTCGGCAAACGTTGGCCCCTATGGCGACGCCATCGAAAATGAATTGATCCCCGCAATCGAGAAGAAGTTTCACGCCATCGGGCAGGGTTGGGCGCGTTTTGTTTATGGCGGGTCAACTGGCGGATGGGAAGCTCTCGCCGTACAAGTCTTCTATCCCGACCACTACAATGGCGCTTTCGCCGCCTGTCCCGACCCGATCGATTTTCACGCCTTCACCAACATCGACCTGTATGACGACAACAATGCATTCTTCCTTGAAGGTGCGCACAAGCGCGTCGCGCAGCCTGCCATGCGCGATTACCTGGGACACACGCTCATCACCACCCAGGAGATCAATCAGTATGAGCTCGCGCTTGGCGATCACGGACGCAGTGGAGACCAGTTCGACATTTGGCAGGCGGTATTTGGCCCGGTGGGCGCGGACGGGTATCCGCAGCCCATCTTCGACCCCGTCACGGGCGTCATTGACCACAACGTCGCCGAATACTGGCGACAGCATTATGATCTTGAATCAATTCTGGAGCGCGATTGGACCAGGCTGGGACCCAAGTTAGCCGGCAAGATTCACATCTACGTCGGCTCGGATGATACGTACTTTCTGAATGACGCCGTCTATCGCATGCAGGACTTTCTCGAATCGACGAAGAATCCTCCTTATGGCGGTGAAGTGACCTATGGTCCACGCGCCGAACACTGCTGGAATGGCGACCCAACCCTACCCAACGCCTATTCGCGACTCCACTACAACACGCAGTACTTGCCCAAGATTCTTGAGCAGATCCAGAAGACGGCGCCCCCTGGAGCTGACCTGACAAGCTGGCGATATTGATTTCGTCCGCCAGCCCAGGTTGCGTCTTCGATTCCGAAATCTGCAGCCGCCACGCATCGGACTCAGGACATGATCAGCTTGCCAGTTCTTGCGGATGAGTGTCGTACACTTCTTTCGCGCGGTCCAGCGCAGCCTGAACGTTGGGCATAATGTTCTCCCGGCCCACGTTCTCAACAAAGCGCGCGCCCTGCAGCAGCTTCGATGGTTGCTGCATGGCTCCGCACAAAATCAAGTCGCGTCCCGTGGCCCGCAGTTGGCGGGCAAAGTTCTCAATTGCGTGAATACCCGTCGCGTCAATGGCTGTCATGTTGCGCAGCCGCAGAATCACCACAGGAGCGAATGCGTCGAGATTGGCCGTCGCCTCAACCAGTTTTTCCGTCGTCCCCCACAGGAACGGCCCGTGAATGCGCAGCACTGTCACGTAGGGGGGAAAGATGCGCCCTTGCAGCGTGTGGGGCACACCGTCGCGAATATATTCTTCGGTTACCGGGACGACCGTAGTGGTATCGGCAATGCGATAAATGTAGAGCAGCGCGGCGAGTGAGATCCCGACTCCGACGGCTACTGTAAGATCGGCGAACACCGTGAGGCCGAAAGTCACGAGCCATACTGAAATGGCCGTTGCGTCCATTTGCAGGATGGCGCCGATTTCTTTCCACTCACCCATGTTGTAGGCCACCACAAACAGCACGGCAGCCAGTGTGGCAAGCGGAATGTAGCTGGCCAGTGGCGCTGCTACAAGCAGAATCAGCAGCAGCGTAGCCGCATGCACGATTCCCGCAACTGGCGACCTCGCGCCCGATCGGATGTTGGTGGCGGTACGCGCGATGGCTCCCGTCGCGGGAATTCCGCCGAATACCGGCGAGACAATATTCGCAATTCCTTGTGCCACCAGTTCAACATTGGAATTGTGCCGGTCGCCCGTCATCCCGTCCGCCACTACCGCCGAGAGCATGCTCTCGAGTGCCGCGAGCAGCGCAACGGTAAAGGCCGAAGGAATCAGCGGCAAAATGTGCTCGGCATGAAAATCGGGAATCGCGAAGGGCGGAAATCCCCGTGGAATTCCGCCGAACCGTGTGCCGATGGTCTCCACTGGCCAGCGAAACAGAACACTCGCAATCGTGCACGCCAGCACAGCAACAATTGAAGCCGGTACTCGCTTTGTGAAGCGCGGCAACAGCACCATAATGGCAAGGGCGGCAACCCCAAGTCCGAGGGCAGGCCAGTTGACGCTAGCGAAATGAGCTACCAGGATCTCGATGCGCGGCAGAAACTGGCTTGGTACCGCTCCGATCCGAAGACCAAAGAAGTCCTTGATCTGCGTCGAGGCAATCAGAATGGCAATGCCGTTGGTGAAGCCGATCACAACGGTCCGCGGAATGAAACGCACCGCCGCGCCGAATCCGGTGAGCCCCATCGCCACAAGAATGATCCCGGCCATCAGCGTCACCAAGGCCAGGCCGCTCATGCCGAAGCGAGCCACGATTCCTGCCACGATCACAACAAAGGCGCCGGTAGGCCCGCCGATCTGGGTGCGCGAGCCTCCCAGCGCAGAAATCAGAAACCCAGCCACAACCGCGGTATACAAGCCGGCCTGTGGCGTCACTCCCGAGGCAATGCCGAATGCCATGGCGAGCGGCAGTGCGACGAGCCCTACGGTGATCCCGGCCAGCAAATCATGCAGGAAGGTCTGGGCGGTATACGAGCGGATTGCCAAGATGGACTTGGGGAGGTTCGGATTGCTGATGGACATGAGCTTTACCTGATTGTACGCATTCCGGGAATCTCGTTCGTGCCGCATCAGGTCGCAAACGGATCTCAAGCATTCCGCGATACGAATCTTCAAACTGCCCAAGGCTCCTAACCCCAATCCTTTCAATGGGGCGAATTTACCTTGAATTGGCCCTGTTACCTGTGATCTTAGTTAACGTGAAACCTGGCTTGTAAATCGTTTAAGTAATGTGTGAGAATGTGAGCCGATTTGATTTAAAGAATTTCTTGAGGCCAGCTCTGAATAGGTGAATTGCCTACATGAAACAAACTGAAAACTTGGTCTACGCGGCCCTTGCCGGTTGCCTGTCTCTTGCCTGCTCACTCTCAGGCTGCGGCGGCGGTGGCTCCACCACAACAACCCCACCGCAAAAGATCACGCCCGTCATCACCTGGGCTGCGCCGGCCCCAGTCACCGTGGGCGCAGTGTTGAGCTCCACGCAGCTGGATGCCACGACAACCGTAGCGGGAAGCTTCTCGTATTCGCCGGTCGCCGGGACCGTGCTTAGCGCCGCTGGGACAACGATGCTTTCAACGACATTTACGCCGACTGATACAACCGACTACACAACAGCAACAAAGAGCGTCAGCTTGACTGTCAATCCGGCGACGACGGCGCTTGCGTATACGTGGACCAACGTGAAGATTGTGGCCGGCGGCTACGTCACCGGTCTCTACTTTCATCCCACGCAGCAGGGCTTGATGTATGCGCGTACCGATGTGGGCGGCGCCTACCGCTGGGGCCCGAATGATACGCAATGGGTGCCATTGACCGACTTTACGACCCGCGCCAATTGGTGGCAAATTGGCGTGGAGGCCATCGGTCTTGACCCAACAGACGCCAATAAGCTCTATGTCGCAGTAGGCATGTACGCGAACGAGAACTGGGATGGCAACGGCGCCATGCTCGTCTCCAGCGATCAAGGCAATACCTTCACGACTGTGCCCCTTCCGTTCAAAAATGGTTCCAATGACGATGGCCGCAACACCGGAGAACGCATCGCCGTTGACCCGAACCTGCCTAGCACGGTTTACTTCGGCACCCGGGTCGCGGGATTGCAGATCTCCACCGACTCTGGCTCCCACTGGGCCCAGGTAACAGGTCTGCCCGTGTCCAGCACCACAAATGGCAATGGCGTAATTGCCGTGCTTCCCATCAAGGCCAGCGGTTCCTCAGGGTCGGCGTCGCCGGCCGTCTACGCAGCCGTTGCAGGAACCGGCGCGAGCGGAGCGCCTGTCGGACTTTACGTAACCACCAACGGCGGCTCTGCAACCAGCACGTTTGCGCCCGTTACCGGACAGCCGTCGTTCTCAGGCGGACCCACTCCAGAGGCGCCCTTACATGCGGTTCTTGGCCCCAATGGCGCCATCTATTTGCTCTACGGGGATCAACCAGGCCCCGGCTCAATGAACGTAAGCCAGCTTTGGAAATTCGTGCCAGGGTCCAATTGGACATCTGGAACCTGGACCCAGATCACGCTCCCAAACGGCAATCTGTCCATTAACAATTCCAACGGCTACGGCGGACTCGCGGTCGATCCGAGCCACCCCGGCGTTCTGTTGCTGGGGACATTGGATCAATACTGGCCTACAGGCGATGTGGTCTATCGCAGTAACGACGATGGCGCTACCTGGCGCGATGTTTCTTCTACCAAATTGCCCAATTCGCCAACGACGGCCTCTCCCGGACTTGCCACGCATGACGATAGTCTTTCGCCCTGGCTAGCCTTCGGCCAAACTTCACCTGTTGAGGCCAATGGAACTCCGCTGAACGTTTCCACCGGCAATTGGGCTACTGCAATCGCCATCGACCCGTTCAACGCGGACCACGCGATGTACGGCACCGGCCAGACGATATGGACAACCACCAACCTGACTGCCGCCGACCCGAGTTCCAGCTCTACCGGCGTCGTCAATTGGACGGTGGGAGCTAATGGCCTTGAAGAGACAGTCGTCACCGGACTTTGGGCGCCGCCCTCAGGTAAAACGCTGCTGCTTAGCGCCATGGGGGACATCTATGGCTTTGCACACCAGGACCTGACGGTTTCTCCTCCGCAGCAGATGTTTACCAACCCGTTGTCCACGCCTGCAGACATCGACTTTGAACAGAACACACCCAGCACTGTGGTACGCGTAACCAATGGTTCCACGCCGTACGGTGTAATCTCCACCGATGCGGGACTCACCTGGAGCGCATTTGCCACCGACCCTGCCGGCACAAAGACGGGCGGCGGCAGCATTGCCATCGCCCCTGACGGCTCATCGATTGTCTGGGCGCCTGCCGACACCACGTCGGTCTGGTATTCGAAGAATCTCGGCGCCACTTGGACGGCCTCGACGGGCATCTCCGCTCAAGCGCAGGTCGTCAGCGATCGCGTCAAAGCTGGCGTCTTCTACGGATATTCAGGCACCACCCTTTCCACCAGCACGGATGGTGGCGCCACGTGGACCACGCTCCAGTCGGGGATTCCGGCAGGCGGAATTCTGTCCATCCTGCCGGATGCGCAAGGCGATCTGTGGCTAGCCGCCAATGGCAACGGCCTGTATTCCAACACGGGCTCGGCTACGAGTCCATCGCTGGCACTTGTCTCCTCGGTTCAGGATGCCTATCACCTGGGGTTTGGAGCCCCGGCGACCGGAACGACGGTTCCTGCCCTTTATCTTGACGGCCAGGTCGGTGGTCTCCCGGGCATCTATCGCTCCACCGATGGAGGAGTGACATGGACGCAGATAAACGATATCGCTCATCAATGGGGCCAGCTGAGCGCCATTTGCGGTGACATGCGCACTTTTGGCACGGTTTACGTGGGCACCACGGGTCGTGGAATCATCTGGGGCACTAGCCCCAACTAAACTTGGGCAGGGCTAGACCCGACAAAGGTCTGGCCGCCCGCTCGACCTGCCTCGTTATCAAGTTCGCGAACACCTGCTCTATTCCTTCGGCGCAGCGCCGAGGAGCTTGCTGTAGATTTCTCCGGCGCGGCTCGGCGCATAGTAATCCGGCTCTCGGCCTTCGTAGTGGTAACCACTCGTCTCATAGAGCCGCACAGCGAGGCTGTTCTTCTCGTCCACATGCAGCCAAATTCTCGCAGCGCCTACAGCAAGCGCCGAGCCCTCGACGCGGCGCAGTAGTTCTTTTCCCACCCCGCGCCCGCGCTCCTCTGGGGCCACTTCAATGGTTTGGATGTAGGCGACTGGCCCGCCCTTGTCTTTTGTCCAGACAACAATGGCAAAGCCTGTCATTTTGCAATCGTCTTCGGCGATCCAGGTGGCTGAATACTCACTGTCGACAAGGCTCCGCATGTAGGTCCTCCCAAACCGGAAGGGCGGTTCGAAGCAGGTCTCCTCGATCGCGTAGAGAGCCGCAAAATCCTCCGGGATGTAAAGGCGGTAGTTCATCGTCCTGCTTGAGGCTGGGATGATACAAAAAAGGCCACCCTCTGGTTTGAGAATGGCCCGTTCTGTCTGGTGCGGGATTTCCGGTTCCTAGACCTTCGCTTCCAAATCCCGGATGACGCTGAAGAAGCGCTCATCGAGGCGTCGGTTTTGGGCGATTGCTTCCTTGATCGTAATGTCGGTAACATCCAATCCGCGGAGCACTGCGATGCGGCCCCACTTCTTCTGGTGCACCATATCGATTGCGTGCAGCCCGTAGCGTTGGCCCAGCAGCCGGTCATACGCGGTGGGAACCCCGCCACGCTGGGTATGGCCCAGGTTCACTGAGCGTGTCTCAAAGCCCGTCTTCTTCTCGATCAGGTCTGCCAATGCTTCGGCGATTCCGGAAAGCCGCGCATGGCCAAAAGAATCCACCTCTGTGGAGCCGGTTACCTGGCCGACCTCGGGCAAATGACATCCCTCTGCGACCACTACCACGCCGTAATGCTTGCCGTGATCGTAGTTGTACTTGAGCAATGCGCAGACGTGGTCAATGTCAATCTCCTGCTCAGGAACCAGAACTACGTGTGCTCCGCCTGCGATGCCGGAGGCATAGGCGATCCAGCCAGCATCACGACCCATTACCTCGACGACGATGACGCGGTTGTGCGAATCGGCAGTCGTGTGAATGCGATCAATTGCCTCTGTTGCGATCATCACGGCAGTGTCAAATCCAAAGGTCACATCTGTGCCGCTGATATCGTTGTCGATCGTCTTCGGCACGCCGACGCTGGGCACACCGTTCTCGCTCAAGAAGAGTGTGACCGACTGCGTATCGTCGCCGCCAAGCGCGATCAGCGCGTCAATCTTGTTGGTCTTCAGGACCTCCTGCACCTTCTCAATGCCGCCGGGAATCTTCTTCACGTTGGTGCGTGACGAGTGGAGGATGGTTCCGCCCTTCAATTGAATGCCGTCCGTGCTTTCCAGGGTCAGCGGGATCCAGTTGTTGTCCAGCACGCCGCGCCAGCCGTTGAGAAAGCCGATGAACTCATCCCCATACGTCTGAATTCCTTTTCTCACGGCGGCGTAGATCACCGCATTCAAGCCGGGGCAATCGCCGCCTCCGGTCAACAAAGCAACTCGCATCGTAAGATCTCCTGATCAATTTGGCGGGCCACCCAAGGCCCTGCCGGAAATGTTCCCTGAAGCATGTCAAGACGGCTCGAAGCACCGAACTCGACGCCTTAACCAGTGTACTCCGCTGCTGTAAAGACAAATCGTGACCGCGCTCACGCAAATTCGGGCAGGGTCGCCAACAGATTTCAATGTGGGAAACCCGGCACCCAGATGTTTCAATAAGGTATGCCCGGTACCGGAGCCCTCTTATTGCTGGCATTCGCCAGCCTGGTCGTGGTGGTCTTGCTGGTCCTGCTCCAGCTCACCCGCCTGGGATTCCTGATTCGCACTACCATCCCCGACCGACCCCGCCGCCGCATGTTCATCGCCTCGGTGTCGTTCCTCATCACATTTCTAGGCGTCAGGCTCCTGGTCAGGCTCGTGATTCATGGCGACGGACCCTTCCAGTGGGTCATGGTCCGCGGTCTCCACATTCACCACCTGGTCTGGGGAATTCTTATCCTTCTCCTGGTGGGCTATGGATGGCTCCTTGACCTGGGGCGGTCGCATTCGCCCATGTCGATTTTCTTCAGCCGGCTAATGTCGGTGAGCTACGGTGTGGGCGCCGCGCTCACTCTCGACGAGTTCGCCCTGTGGCTGAATCTCGAACCGGACGCCTACTGGTCCCGCGCCGGACGCCTCAACATCGATGCAATTATTCTCTTCGGCAGTCTTTTGGCGGTGGGAGCCTGGGGTGCGCCGTTCTTCCGCGGTCTCCACCTCATGTGGGACAAGCGCGTCGAGGTCCGCCGCGAACTGGGCAGGGGCCTAAGCTTCCCTATTCGCCACGTGCGGTTGCTTCGTCCGCGTAGAGCGCGTCGACCACCCCCGCGTATCGTTCCGTAATCACGCGCCGCTTGAGCTTCATTGACGGTGTCAGCTCACCTGAATCCTGTGACCACTCCTCCGCCACAAGACGGAATCGTTTGATGGTCTCAAAGTTGGCCAGACCCCCGTTGGTCGTGCGGACAATCTCCGCATAGAGCGCGACGACGCGGCTGTCGGCCACCAGGTCCTGGCGGTTCTTCGTCTCGATGTCCTGATGCCGCGCCCACTCCTCAAGAGCAGCAAAATTGGGCGAGATCAACGCCGAGATGAACTTATGTTTGTCGCCAACCAACGCAGCCTGCGCCACCAGAAAGTGAGCCTTCAGCTTGTTCTCAATTGGTTGCGGAGCCACCAGCTTGCCGCCCGAGGTCTTCAGCAGCTCCTTCTTGCGGTCGGTGATGTAAAGAAACCCATCCTCGTCGAGGTGGCCGATGTCGCCAGTGCGGAACCAGCCTTCCGCGTCGAAGCACTCCGCATTGGCCGCAGGCTTGTGCCAGTAGCCTGCAAAAACCGCCGGCCCGCGCACCAGCAATTCCCCGTCTGCGGCGAATTTCAATTCGACATTGGCCAGACACCGACCCACCGAACCCATACGCTGGCTGCGTGGTGTATTCAGGGCAATCACCGGGGAGGTTTCCGTCAGCCCATACCCTTCCCATGCCGGAATTCCGACCGAGGCAAACCATTTCGCCGTGTCGATGCCCAGCGGCGCGCCACCCGCGACAAAAATCCTCACCCTTCCGCCGAATGCCTCTTGTACCTTTGAAAATGCCAGCTTGTTCGCAAGTTTCCACGCCAGTGAATGAGGCTTGCTTCCCCCATACACCGCGTCGCGATGCCTGCCGCCCACTCCGATTGCCCACGCGAAGATCCTCTTCTTCACCGGCGAAGCGCTCGATTTCTGCTCTACCGCCTGGCGAATTTTTTCGTACACGCGCGGCACGCCCACAAAGACTGTGGGCCTCACTTCCTTCATCGACTGCGGCAGCTTGTCAAATTGCGAGCAGTAGCAAACCTGCGCGCCATAGCTGTACATTACGTAGTCCAGCGCGCGGGCGGTGATGTGCGACAAGGGCAGAAAAGAGATGCAGGCGTCCGTCGAATTGAAACCGAAATCGATTGCCGCGAGGTTCTGGTTTGCGGCAATGTTTCCATGGGTCAACATCACGCCCTTGGGCTCGCCGGTGGTACCGGAAGTGTAGATCAGCGTGGCCAGATCCTCGGGCTTCACCGTCTTCACCAGTGCATCAAATACTGGATCGCGCGCTGGGCCGCGAGCATCGGCCCCGGCGAGGACCTCACTGAAAGCAATGGCCCCCTCCGGCGGCGCGGCGGAGTCCATAATGAGGATCCTTTCCAGGGGCGTTTGAGCGCGCACCGCATTCAGTTTGTCAAACTGCTGGCGGGTGGAGACGATGGCGATGCGGCATCCGGCGTCTTGCAACAGCACGGCAATCTGCTCGCCGGTGAGTGTGGGATAAATGGGCACGTTGACAGCGCCAAAAGCCAGCGTAGCAAAGTCACTCACCGCCCACTCCCAGCGGTTCTCGCTGATCATGGCGATGCGATCGCCTTTTCTGGCCCCCCAGCTCAGAAACGTCTCTGCCAGAGCCCGGACCCGCTGGTAGATCTGGTTGGACGAGATGGGCAGCCAATGACCAAACTCATCCTGCCACAAAACCGCACGAGGGTTGGCCGCGGCCGCAACCCGGCAAAAAAGGTCATTAATGGTGGAAAGCTGTGCAGTGGATGTCATCTTGTTCTGCGTCTGGAACCAGGCCACGCACTCGGCGAGACCAATCGAGAGTGTATCAGCGGCAGCCCGTCACGGGGGAGCAGGCGGCTCACCCGCCGCTGATTTTCGCTGCTGTGGGACTTCAGCATCTCTCCCGAACGCGGACCGTCCCTAGTCAAAAGTAACTCCTAGTCACGATTTCTCAGGGTCCCCGCGCGCCTGCTTGCGGCAAACTAAGGGTGCGATAAGGTAGCATCTGCCCTAAAGCGAAATCAGGGTGACTGTACCATGAAACCGCGGCCTTCAAGTCGACTCGGCCACCACTGAGCGGCGACTCAACACAAGGCCGACCCGGGCACACCAACTCTGAAATCGCTCGAACCGCACGCATCGCCAGGAACATGCGCAAGCTTGCCCCAACCCTACCGCCCGGTCAGCCGGACCCCAATCTCGTGCGAAAGCTCCGCCTTGTTCAAATCGCCTGCCTGGTGGTGGTGGCGGGAATATCAGTTACCGTCATATCGGCTTCTCTGTTCCCTCCTCTGGGCGACTATCTTCCAATGTTCTCAATGCGGATGCAGATGACCGCGCCGATCGCGTTTGCTGCACTCTTCTGCGCGCTCAGCCTCCTGCTTTCTGAACCTGGGCATCCGCGGCTCATGGTCGAAATCAGCCCGCACGTTGCCATGCTTGCGGCCCTGGTTGCCATCAGCGTTTTGCTTGAAAGCACGTTTCACCTTTCACCGGGACTCGACCGGCTTCTGGGCACGGGACAAGCAGCATCAACGTCCGGCAACCTGCCCCTGAATCCAGCGGCAGCGTTCGCCTTCTTAGGCTCGGTGCTGATCTTCATGCATAGCGCAGGACATCTGCTCAGGCATGTGGTGGACATATTAGTCGGGTGCCTTTGCATCCTGATATTGATTCTGGCCTCTGAGAATCTGCTTGACGCAATGGGCTTGCTGGGGCCGTCGGTTCCCAGCCTTGTTTCGCCCGAGGTACTTTTATGCCTAATTCTGCTTACGATCGTGGTGACGCTCCGCAAAGCCGAGCATGGCGTCTTTTCCATCTTTCTTGGAACCGGCATTGGCAGCAGAATCGCCCGCGGGTTCGCCCCTGTTCTTCTTGTCTTACCGTTTCTGCGGGAAACCTTCAGGACCACGATCATCCTTCCGCAACTCATTCCGCCGCACTACGGCACGGCGATTCTCTCCTCCCTGGCTGCAGCATTCGCGATTCTTCTGTTGTTGTTTCTTGTCTGGCGCATCAATAGCATGGAGAAGGAGATTCACGATCTAACGCTGCGCGACGATCTGACTGGTCTCTACAATATGCGGGGATTCTACCTGCTGGCGGAACAGACTTTGCGCCTGGCACAGCGCGCCAAGATGCCATTTTCCGTTTTATTCGTCGATCTGGACGGCCTGAAGCAGATAAACGACCACCAGGGACACAACATCGGTTCCGCCTATCTGGCTGAAACAGGCGCGTTGCTGCTGGACACATTCCGCGAAGGCGACGTAAAGGGCCGATTCGGCGGCGATGAATTCGTAGTTGCAGGTCAATTTAGCATGTTGGGAATCGAGGTTGCGGCGCAGCGCCTGCAGGAAGCGGCGGCGGAGCGAAACGTTGCAACCGGCTTGCGCCCCCCGCTGAGTTTCAGCGTCGGCTATGTCACCGCGGAGCACTATTCCCCTGTAACCCTCAAAGAGCTGGTGACCAAGGCCGACGAGGAGATGTACAAGGAGAAACGGCGCAAGAAAATCGCGCGCCCATGATCCCCTGATTCCGAGTATCTTCTTGACTTCTTATTCATGCCTGGGGTTTTGGTGAGAGTCTGACAAAATTGCCGGCCTCGCGCTCCCAGTTCGTCAGCAGCCAACACGCACGAGTGCTGGCCGTCTTGGTCGCGTGCAACTCGACGAGCTCTCGGATTGACTCCCTTGTCGTGCGATCGAGATCAACCCACGACTCTGCTTGCAGAAAGTTCTTGTGATAAAGTCCGCGCCCAAGAAAGCTTCCGTCTTCGTCGTAAATCCAGGCGAGTCCTCCCGTCATGCCCGCGCCAAAATTGATGCCCGTTGAGCCCAGTACCACAGCCAGTCCCCCGGTCATGTATTCGCACCCGTGGTCTCCCACGCCTTCCACAATGGCCAGCGCGCCTGAGTTGCGCACCGCGAAGCGTTCCCCGGCGCGCCCGGCCGCAAACAGCCAGCCGCCCGTTGCACCATAGAGAGCTACGTTCCCAAGCAAAGTATGTTTCTCGCTCTCACGCGCTGCCCGCCCCTGCCCGCGCAGAATCAGCTCCCCGCCGCAAAGCCCTTTGCCGACAAAATCGTTCGCCAAACCCTCAAGCTCGAGCGTCATCCCAGAAACCGCAAAAGCGCCGAATGACTGCCCCGCAATGCCCTTCATGTTGAAGGTGAGGTTTGATCCCGTAGCTAATGGATTCTGCGTCTTGTAGAGCGCAAGCTGGCCCGCAAGGCGAGCGCCCAGGGTGCGGTCTGAATTCGTGACGCGCGCTTCCAGCCGATAAGGGCGGCTTTCCTTGTACGCCTCAAGCGCCGGTTCCACCCACGCATCGTCGATGGGCTTACGTTCCTCCGGCCTGTCGTTGCGCCCGCCTTCCCAGCGCACCGGTCCGCCGGTTTCCGCGGCAATCGCTGATGCGGCCAGCAGCGGCTTCAAGTCCAGCCCGGCATCCCACCTCACCTGCTCCAGCAAATCCGTTCGCCCTGTTGCGGCGGCCAGCGTCGGCAGTCCCAGCGTAGCAAGCAGTTGGCGCACCTCGGCTGAAAGCTCGTCGAAGAACCGCACAACGTGCTCAGGCTTGCCGCGGAACTTTGCGCGCAACTCCGGCCGTTGCGTGGCGATACCCGTGGGGCACGTATTGAGATGGCATTGGCGGGCCATGTCGCAACCGAGTGATACCAACACCGCTGTTCCAAATGCAAATTCATCGGCGCCGAGGAGCGCGGCCATCACAATGTCGCGCGCTGTACGCAAACCACCGTCGGTACGCAGTCGAACGCGTCCTCTAAGCCCGTTGTGAACCAGCACCTGCTGTGCCTCTGCCAGCCCCAGTTCCCACGGATTGCCTGCGTACTTGATGCTCGATAGCGGCGATGCGCCGGTTCCTCCGGATTGGCCCGCAATCACAATGTAATCGGCATATGCCTTGGCAACGCCTGCCGCAATCGTTCCTACGCCGCAGCCAGAAACCAGCTTCACTCCGACAGCAGCGCGAGGGTTCGCGCGCTTCAGATCGTAGATAAGCTGCGCCAAATCTTCAATGGAATAGATATCGTGATGCGGTGGCGGTGAAATGAGCTGCATTCCCGGCTGGGCATGGCGCAATCGCGCAATCAACTCCGTCACCTTGTGGCCAGGAAGTTGGCCGCCCTCGCCGGGCTTTGCCCCCTGCGCGATCTTGATTTCAAGTTCCTCGGCGTGAATCAGATACTGCGCGGTCACGCCAAAGCGCGCGCTGGCTACCTGCTTGATCTTGTTGTTCAGCAATGAAGGCGCACCGTCAATTGGCGCATAGACCTCCGGGTCTTCACCCCCTTCGCCTGTATTAGAACGCGCACCCAGCAGGTTCATCGCCTGCGTAATGGTCTGGTGAGCCTCAGGCGAAAGCGATCCGAACGACATGGCACTGGCCACGAATTTTTTTGCAATGTTCCCCGCCACTTCCACTTCGCCCAAGGCAAGCTCCGGTCCCGCCGGGCGAATCTCCAACAGGTCGCGGAGATTGGTCGGCTCCGATCCAGCCACCTGTGCAGAAAAGTCAGCGAAGGGCGCCAGGGCCAGAGCTGCACCCTGCTTGGTTGAGCCAACCACGGTTTGCAGTGCGCGAACCGTTTGTGGTTGCCAGGAGTGTGACTCGGCTTCATCCGCCTTCCTGAAGCGCACAAATCCGTAGTCCGGTAAATCGCGCACCTGAGTTGCGGAGACAACCCCCATTGCGCCTTCCTCCGGCCCTTCTTCCTGCGGCTCACCCTGCCAGAGTTGCCGCACGTAGCCTTCAATCTCTTTGAAGCCGAAACCGCCAATGGGCGCAGGAACACCTGCGAAGCACTTGTCTACCACCGCGGAAGAAACACCGATGGCATCAAACAGATGCGCAGCGCAATAGCTGTCCAACACGCTGATGCCCATTTTCGACATCACCTTAGCCAAGCCGAGTTCGAGAGCCTTTAGCAGGTTCTCTTCGCCCTTTTCCGGATTCAGACTGCGCGCCGTTTCCAGAGCCAGCCATGGACAAACCGCACCCGCACCCATCCCAAGCAGCACCGCGACGTGATGAATCTCCCGGCAGTCACCCGCCTCCGCAGCCACACCCACCTCTGCGCGGACGCCCGCCCGGGTCAGCGCCATGTGGACCGCACCGGCCGCCAACGCCATGGGAATCGGAAGCGCCTCAGGCGTCGCCGCGCGGTCTGAAAGGATCAACAACGACGCACCTGCGGCCACCAGGTCAACTGCCCGCCGCGCAAGGATGTCGACCGCAATCTCCAGCGTCGTGTCAGGAGAATACAGACAGTTCAGTACCGCATGTGGCATTGTGTCGGCCTGCCCGTGATGCGCATGCCGCAACGCATGCAACTGTCCCAGCGTCAGCAGCGGCGACTTCAGCGAGAGCCCCGGCAGCGGTTCGCGCAACTCGAAGAGATGCGGCCAGGGGCCCAGTCGGGTATGCATTTGCAAAACCACGGCCTCGCGTAGCGGATCGATGGGCGGGTTCGTCACCTGCGCAAATCGCTGTCGGAAAAATGCGTAAAGAGGGCGCGGCGCGCGGGCCAGCGGCGCAACGGCGGTATCGTCTCCCATCGACCAAACCGCATCTTTGCCCTCGGTGGCCATGGGTTGCAGAATCATGCGCACATCTTCTCGCGTAAATCCGAAACGATGCTGCAGCCGATTCAGCTCGGCGGCCTCCAGCGGTGGGGGCGTCTCTGCAGAGTCTTCCAGCGGCTTGTCGATCTGGATCAGATCCTGGTAGTGACGCTTGGCATCGTAAATCCGGAGTATTTCGTCGTTCTCGAAGAAGCGCTTGAAATCCAAATCGGCCACGATCATCTGGCCGGGACCAAGCCGGCCGCTGTGAACAATGTGCGCAGGATCCATATCTACGAGGCCCGCTTCGGATCCCGCGACGACAAGACCTGTGTCGTCCAGCGCAAACCGGCAAGGCCGCAGTCCATTGCGATCAAGAATCGCGCCCACCTGGTGCCCGTCAGTGAATGCCAGCGCGGCAGGCCCGTCCCATGGTTCAATGCAGTCGCCGCTGTACTGCAGAAACGACGATCGGTTTCCCAGGTTCGCGGGCGGCACCATCATGCGCAACGCCTCGCCAACAGTACGACCGTTGTGAGCGAGCAACTCCACAATTTCATCCAGCGACGCTGAGTCCGAACCGCCTTCCGTGAGCACCGGGTGCATATCCAGGGGCATGGTCGCGGCGCGCGCCTCCATGTTGGAGCGGTTGCCCCAGATTGTGTTGATTTCACCGTTGTGTGCGAGAGTGCGGAAGGGCTGCGCGCGGTCCCACGATGGCAGGACATTGGTTGCGTAGCGCTGGTGGAAGAGCGCAAGAGGCGTCTTGAACTCCGGATCCGACAGGTCGGGATAAAACTCCGCCAACAGACGCCCCGCACAGAGCGCTTTATAAATCATCGTGGCCGAGGAAATGCTGACAACGTACCCCGCAAGCCCCGAGCGCTCAAACTGCTTTCGTGCCAGAAATAGCCTTCGGTCGAACTTAGTGGCATTGTTGCTAGTCACCAGCACATGCCAAATCGCGGGACGTGTAGACTCCGCGGTTTCACCCAAAACATCGGGCCGCACCGGAACACGACGCCAGACCAGAACCTCCATGCCCTGCATCGCAAGACCGGATTCAATCTCCACTCGCTGCGAACCGTCGTCCTCAGGCAGAAATAATACTGCGACGCCGAGAGGCTTTTCACCTGCCAGCGTCAGCCCAGTTTTTGCCAACATCCATGCGCGAGGAATCACCGTCGTCACGCCCACGCCGTCGCTCGATTTGCCGTCCGCCGCAACCGCGCCGCGATGCTCCAGTCTCGCCAAAGCTGTCAGAGCATGGGCCAGAATCTCATGCGAAGGCTCGGCCGAAAGCCGCGCCACAAAGCCTACACCGCAAGATTCGGAATCAAAACGCGGATCCAGCAGGCTACATTTTAAATACGAAGGCGCACGCGCTCCTGCGCTGCTTCCGCCCCGCTTCGCCGGGGAAAGACACGTAGACCGGAATGAAATTTCTGAGGGGAAGCCCATGAGTAACTATACGACCATTTCCGATGAAAATCTGTTTCTTCCGTGACCCTCGCACGCAGCGAGAGAAAGTCTTCTCAAAAGCATTGCACTCCTTGAACTTGCGGCCCGATCCATGAATCAAGCACAGTTTCGCGATGCTCTGTTCCCCGCGCGCAATCCTGAGTTTTCTTTGGGTGCCGTCTTGAAAAAGTGCCTTGCATACTTATACAGAGATCTGTATATTTATACAAGCGCGGCCGCATACTGCGAGCCGCGCTTTCGATTTGCCCTGAAGAATATGAAGTACCAGAGACACAACGCGATACGGGAACTGGTTGCGCACGCGCTGGTGGCCAACCAGGACGAGTTACGCCGCAAACTGAGGCGTCGCGGATTTGAAGTCACGCAGGCCACCCTCTCGCGCGACATCCACGAGCTCCGACTTTCCAAGGGCCCCGGCGGCTATGTGCTGCCCAACGGCCATGGGAACGGCGCCGCCTTGACTGAAGACGATAGTCCGCCGTCAGTTGCGGAGATGATCGAAAGCTTTGGCCTGCGTGTACGTCAGGCCATGAATCAGGTGGTTGTGGGAACAGTGATGGGCGGAGCCCAGCCTGTCGCTGCGGCGCTTGATCACGAGGGATGGCAGGAAGTGGTTGGCACCCTCGCGGGTGACGACACGGTGCTCGTGATCTGCGCCGACCTGCGCCGCGCAAGCGAAGTGGAATCCCGGCTACGGGTGATGTTGGAATCATGAAAGACGCTGTACAAACCGCTGTAGTTGGAGTGACCGGATACGCAGGAGCCGAACTTGCGAGGCTACTGCTCCATCACCCTCGCCTTAAGAGCGCGCCCCCAGTATTTGCAGGGCGTGTCGACGACAAGGATGCGGCACGCGGTGGCGTTCCATTGGCCGAGATTCACCCTCAACTCGCCGACAACAACGGCAGCAGCGCGCTTCGGCTTGAGCCGTTTTCGTGGGAGATGCTTGCCAGGCGCGGCGTCCAAGTTCTGTTCCTCGCCACACCGCACGAGCAGTCGCGCGAGTGGGTACCAGAAGCTCTTGCCCGGGGTCTTAGGGTGATTGACATGAGCGGCGCGTGGCGGCTTACCAATGCAACCAACCGCGCCGTGTATGCATTTACCGACACCCGCCCTGAGACGGCCGCTGCCACGCAGGCCAAGGCCGTCTATGGCATGCCGGAGTTGCATCGCTCGGAGATCGTCGGTGCGCAACTCGTCGCCAATCCGGGCTGCTACGCCACCTCCGTCATCCTCGCGCTGCGTCCAATTGTCGCGGCGGGGATCATTGATCTTGCGCATGGAATCGTTGCCGATTCGAAGAGCGGCGTCAGCGGTGCGGGCAAATCGCCCACCGCCAAGACTCACTACATGTATGCCGCCGACAATCTCTCCGCCTACGGCGTTTTCTCTCATCGCCATACGGGCGAGATGCTCGAGCAGATTGGCATTGCTGCAGAAGAGATGACATTCACGCCGCATCTGCTCCCGATTCCACGCGGCATACTTTCCACGATCTATGTGCGATTTCGTGAGCCGCAAACTCGCGATGCCATCGCGCAGGCATATCGCAGTTTTTTTGCCGGCAGTCCCATGGTCCGCCTTTACGACACAACACTGCCGCAGATTCAATATTCGGTCAGAACCAACTACGCCGACATCGGATTCCAGATCGCCGCCGACGGACGCCGCGCTGTCATCGTAAGTTGCCTCGACAATTTGCTCAAGGGCGCGTCCGGTCAGGCAGTGCAGAACTTGAATGTGATGCTCGGCTGGGGCGAAGCGGAGGGACTGGAATGAAGTACGTGGTCAAACTCGGTGGAGCGGGCCTTGAGAACCCTTCCCTGCTCGATGGCTGCACGCGCGCCATCGCCGAGCTTGTGCGCGATGGCAACCAGCTCGCTGTCGTGCATGGCGGCGGTGCGCAGTTGACCCGCATGCTCAAGGCTCTCGGCAAGCAAAGCGAATTCATCGAGGGCTTGCGGGTTACGGATGCAGAAACCCGTGACGTTGCGCTGATGGTGCTCGCCGGGAAGGTGAACAAATCACTCGTGGCCGCACTCGGCGCATTGGGCCAGCCCGCGGTGGGTCTTTCCGGCGGCGATGGCCTGCTCTTTCGCGCCCGCAAGAAACGCACTGCGCCCGATCTCGGCTTCGTAGGCGAGATTGCATCCAGTGATCCCCGCTGGATCGAAGCCATCTGGAAGCTGAACGGCGTGCCCGTCATCTCTTCCATGGCACTTGGCTTCGACGGCGAATACTACAACATCAACGCCGATGAAATGGCCGCTGCCTGCGCCATCGCCTGCCACGTCGATGCTCTCGTCTTCCTCACCGATGTACCCGGTGTAAAGGACGCAAGCGGCGAAGTCGTCCGATGGCTCTCCATTGATCAGATCGCCGAGATGGCCAAGACCGCGGTAATTACTGGCGGCATGTTGCCTAAACTCAGCGCCTGCCGCGAAGCTTTATTGAATGGCGTCAAGCGCGTACGAATCCTGCCCGCTGAAGCTGCTTCTTCCCTGCCCGACCTGTGCAGCTCCCGCGTAGCCCACGGCACCGAAGTGATGGTGGCCTGAGGAGAATGTTGAAATGACTCAACTCGACCAGATTCGCGCCGCCGAAGAGCGGCTCCTGCTCCCCACCTACGAAAGGAACCCCATCCTCTTCGTTGGTGGAGAGGGTGTGCACATTATCGACGAGCAGGGAAATCGCTACCTCGATCTGCTCAGCGGCATTGGCGTCAACGCACTCGGCTACAGACATCCCGCGATAGAAGAGGCCATCGCCCGCCAGAGCCGCGCGCTCATCCACACCTCGAACCTCTATTTTCACGAGGGGCAAGCGGAACTTGCGCTGCGCCTCACAGAACGCACTGGCCTCGACCGCGTCTTCTTCGCGAACACCGGCACCGAAGCATGGGAGGGAGCACTCAAGCTCGCCCGCGCTCACGCCGGCCTTGTGCGCAGCGAAGGCAGGCAGATCGGAACAAAGTTCCTCGCGCTCGAGCAGAGCTTCCACGGCCGCACCTACGGCTCCATGTCGACCACTTACAAAGCCAAGTATCGCGAGCCTTTCGGCCCTGTCGTTCCCGGCGTCGAATTTGTTCGCTTCAACGACGTCGCCGATTTACGCGCAAAGTTTTCCAGCGAAGTCTGCGCCATCCTCGTCGAAGCCATCCAGGGCGAGGGCGGCATCCGCCCGCTTACGCAGGAGTTCTTCGCCGAAGCGCGAGCACTCGCCAGCTCCACCGGCGCATTGCTCATCGTCGATGAAATTCAATCCGGCATGGGCCGCACCGGTAAGTGGTGCGCCTACCAGCACTACGGCATCCAGCCCGACGTCACCACGCTGGCAAAGCCCATCGCCGGCGGCATCCCTCTCGGTGCAGTTCTTTGCACCGAAGAAGCAGCACGCGCAATTCACGCGGGAATGCATGGCACCACCTTCGGCGGCGGTCCGCTTGCCTGTGCCGTTGCCATCGCTGTCATCGGCGCCATTGAAAAAGAAGGCCTGCTGGCCAACGCTTCCGAAGTGGGCGATTACTTCCAGGCGAAGCTTCGCTCGCTTGCCTCGCGTCACGAAGCCATCATCGATGTGCGCGGCAAGGGCCTGATGATCGCGGCTGAGCTTGATTCCGCAGAGCTCGCCAAGCTCACGGTGGCCGAAATGCTCAAACGTCGCATCTTGATCAACTGCACGAGCGACACGGTTCTCCGCTTCCTGCCGCCTTACATTCTCAAACGCGCCCATGTCGACACCGCCATTGAAGCGTTGGACGAAATCTTCACCGAGCACGCCGCTGCATTCAGCGGCAAGCAATCAGCCCCATCCACAGGAGGACAAAGCCGTGGCTAGCAGAGCAACCATCGAACAACGGGCTCCGGAGATTCCGGTGCAAAAAGACCCTGACATTCTCGCCGCAGCCGCACGGCTGGCCGGCGAAGACATGTGCTCCATCGCCGATTTATCCAGCGGCGAAGTCCGCGCGATCCTCAAGCTCGGACGCGACGTGAAACACAATCCGCGCGAGTATCGCCATGCCCTAGACGCCAAGCAGATGGTGCTGATGTTTGAAAAGGCAAGCCTGCGCACACGCCTTGCATTTGAGACCGGCATCAACACCATGGGCGGCAACGCCATCTTTGTGGATCAGACGAGTTCGCCGCTTGGCGAGCGAGAATCCATTGCGGACATCGCCCGCAATGTCGACCGCTGGGTTGACGTCATCGTGCTGCGCACCTATGCCCATGACACCATCACCGAGATGGCTGCCCACGCGCGCGTGCCCATCATCAATGCCCTCTCCGACTTCGAACATCCCTGCCAGGCTCTTGCGGATTTCATGACTCTTGAAGAGCAATTCGGTAGCCTGCCAGGACGGAACTTCACTTATGTTGGAGACGGTAACAACGTATGCCACTCTTTGATGCTCACCGGCGCGCAGCTCGGGGTCAACGTCACGGTGGCCACGCCTCGCGGCTATTCCCCCGACATCGAGATCGTAACCATTGCGCGCGACATGGCTCAGGCCAACAATTGTGAACTGCGCCTGCTGCAGGATCCTCAGGCCGCCGTCGAAGGTGCGGACGCAGTTTACACCGACGTGTGCGTCAGCATGGGCTTCGAGCACGAGTCCACGAAGCGCGCGCCAATATTTCGCCCCTTCCAGGTCAATGAGGCGTTGATGCAGAAAGCTGCCCCGCACGCGGTCTTCATGCATTGCCTCCCGGCCCGGCGCAACGATGAAGTGACCGACGCAGTGATTGACGGCCCGCAGTCCATCGTCTTCGATCAGGCCGAGAATCGCATGCATTCGCAAAAGGCATTGCTGCTTCTGCTCCTTGGCGGCCTGGCAAACGTTCGATCATTTGCTGCCGGGGAGTAGCCCCAACACCGATCGAAAACAATAGTTAGCAGCTTACTGAGGTTCTCAAGCATGTCCGTAATTCTCGAATCCCTGCCGGTCGGCCAGAAAGTTGGCATTGCCTTCTCCGGCGGGCTCGACACATCTGCCGCCCTGCACTGGATGAAGCAGAAGGGCGCCATTCCCTACGCCTACACAGCGAATCTGGGCCAGCCCGATGAATCCGACTACGACGCCATCCCGCGCGCGGCCCTCGAATACGGCGCCGAAAAAGCTCGCCTGATCGAATGTCGCGGCCCGCTTGTTCGCGAGGGCATCGCTGCGCTTCAGGCCGGCGCCTTTCACATCACCACTGCCGGCGTTCCCTACTTCAACACCACTCCCATCGGCCGCGCCGTCACCGGCACCATGCTGGTCGCCGCCATGCAGGAAGACGACGTCCACATCTGGGGCGACGGCTCCACTTTCAAAGGCAACGACATCGAGCGCTTCTACCGCTACGGCCTGCTCGTCAATCCTAGCCTCAAGATTTACAAACCCTGGCTCGACACCGCTTTCATCGATGAGCTTGGCGGCCGCGCGGAGATGTCCGCGTTCATGCAACGCTGCGGCTTCGCCTATAAGATGTCCGCCGAGAAGGCCTACTCCACCGACTCCAACATCCTTGGCGCAACCCACGAAGCAAAAGACCTGGAGCATCTTTCTTCCTCCGTCAAAATCGTCGTTCCCATCATGGGCAGGGCCTTCTGGCGCGACGATGTCGAAATCCAGCGCGAACAAGTCACCGTCCGATTTGAAGAGGGGTTCCCTGTTGCCCTCAACGGCCGCCAATTCGCCGACCCAGTCGAACTTCTTCTGGAAGCCAATCGCATCGGTGGCCGCCACGGCTTGGGCATGTCCGATCAGATTGAAAACCGCATCATCGAGGCCAAGAGCCGCGGCATCTACGAGGCACCCGGGCTCGCCCTGCTCTTTATCGCCTACGAGCGCCTCGTCACTGGCATTCACAATGAAGACACCATCGAGCAGTACCGCGACAATGGGCGCAAACTCGGCCGCCTGCTTTATCAAGGTCGCTGGTTCGACTCTCAGGCCATCATGCTTCGCGAATCCGCCCAGCGCTGGGTAGCCAAACCTATCACCGGCGAAGTCACCCTGGAACTCCGCCGCGGCAACGACTACTCCATCTTGAACACCGAGTCACCAAACCTTACCTTCCATCCCGAGCGCCTCAGTATGGAGAAGACCGAATCCGCCTTCTCCCCACGCGACCGCATCGGCCAACTCACCATGCGCAATCTCGACATCACTGACACTCGCGATAAGCTTCTTACCTACGCTGCAACTGGCCTCCTCACTCTCAGCAAAGGCAGCGAAATGCCCCAGCTTACCGGCGCCAATGAGAAATAATAGCTTGGCTAGCAACGACTCGGAAAGGTAGGAAGACAGGACTCAGCCAAATGGCAACTGAAAAACAAGCAGCAAAGATGTGGTCTGGCCGTTTCCGCGAGCCACTGGACCCGGAGTTCGAAGCGTGGCAGCGGTCGATCGTCTTTGATTGGCGGCTTCTCGAGGAAGAGATCGCCGCAAGCAAGGCTCATGCGTCCGCACTCCGCGCCTCACGAATTCTCACGGAGAGTGAAACAACAGAACTCCGCGCCGCGCTCGATGCGATCGCCGCCGATCATGCTTCCGAGGCCGGCAAAACGCTCGTGCGTACTCATCCTACGGCTGAAGACATTCATCACTTTGTCGAGCTTTCGCTTGCCGAGCGCATCGGTCCTCTCGGTCTTAAACTTCACACCGGCCGCAGCCGCAATGAGCAGATCGCAACCGATCTGCGCCTTTATGTCCGCGAGCAGATCGCACTCACACTCGACGCGCTTATCGCCTGGATCAACGCGCTGGTTGAAAAGGCTGACGATTTCGGGCGACGCAGTGATGCCCAGCTACACGCACATGCAGCGCGCTGAGCCCGTCCTCGTCGCCCATTGGCTTCTCGCCTATGTCGAGATGCTTTTTCGCGATATGCGACCGCCTGCGTGGATTGCTCCAAACGCGCTTGAACTACTGCCCGCTCGGCTCAGGAGCCATTGCAGGCGCAACGCTTGCCACTCGACCGCAATATCGCCGCAAAGGAATTGCGCTTCACGGGACCGACTAGCAACTCCATCGACGCCACCAGCGATCGCGATTTCATTCTGGAGTATTTACAGGCGCTGACTTTTGTTGGTTTGCATCTGAGCCGGTTTGCCGAAGAGATCACTCTGTTTGCCACTGCGGAATTTGGATTTGTCGAGTTTGCCGGAAGCATTTTCGACGGGATCGAGCGCGATGCCGCAGAAAAAGAATCCCGATCTCACGGAGTTGATTCGCGCCAAAGTGGGACGCATCAACGGAGCCGCACAAGCTGTGACGTTGCAGTTGAAAGGCCTGCCGCTGGCCTACAATAAAGACATGCAGGAGACGCAGGAACCGGCCTTTGCAGTTGAGTTTGTGCCGCAGATGCTTCGCCTGGTAGCGCGCTTTACCTCCGATCTCACCTTCAATCGCGAGCGTATGAATGAGGCAGCTCAATCGGGCTACTTGAATGCAATGGCCGCTGCTACCTACCTTGTGCACAAAGGTGTTCCTTTCCGGACAGCGCATGAGAAAATCGGCAACGCGGTGCGCTTTGCCATCGATAAGGGCGTCGAATTGGGCGATCTGACCCTCGAAGAATTGCATACCTTTGGCGAGGAGTTTGCGGATGACTTTTATGCCGCGATTTCTTTGTCGGCCACGCTTGATTGTCACGACGTCCCTGGAGGCACCGCGCGCGAGCGAGTTCGCCTGGCATTGATAACCGCTTCCGATCGTGTCGTAGCGCTTACAAAGGAGGCCGCCCATGCTGGTGCGTAAAGCCTTGCTCCAGGACGCCTCCAACGTCTACGACCTGGTCAATTCGCTCTCCACTGACGGCACGCTGCTCAAGCGCGCTTTCGCCGAAATCTGCGAGAACATTCGCGATTTCACAGTTGCGGAATCCGATGGCGGCGTCTTTCTCGGCTGTGGCGCGCTGCATCTTTATGGTCCGCACCTCTCTGAAGTGCGCTCCATCGTCGTCAAGCCCGAAGCCAAGGGCCAGGGAGCCGGAGGGCGGATTCTTGGAGCGCTCATTGAAGAAGCCGAAGAGCACGGCATCCAGTCCGTGTGCCTGTTTACTCGCATCCCCGACTTCTTTTTCAAATTTGGATTTCGCACCGTGGAAGACAAGTCTGAGCTACCCGACAAGATCTTCAAGGATTGCCAGTTGTGTCCGCGCCTTCACCGCTGCGACGAAGTTGCCATGGTTCGCGGACGCATCCCCCGTATGTCCATCCTTGGGCCGCGTGAAGAAGCGCAACAGCTAGTCCGCCTTTCGGGCTGAGTCAATTTCCTTTGCCTTGGCCCTGGTCTGACGTAGCCTGAATTGCCCGTTCATCCACAACCACAGCAGCAAAGCCGAAGAGCGCGGCTTCAAAGAAGCACGAGGCCGTTCGAGTCATCAGCGTTTCCAGCACAGTGGATTCAACGCTTCCGCAGTATCCGATCGAGGCGCAGGTTCTCCAGTTCAGCATCGAATACACTACGAGAAAAGCGGCGGCCATAATCGCAAGTACGACAGCGGATCGTCTTGCTGGACGAACCAGAATGAACATCGGAAAGCACAGAAATGGCAACAGGCAATAGAGGACCGAGAGCAGCGTGTCCTGGCGAAAGTCCAGCCCATACACCGAATACACGCCCCCCAGCGTAACCAACGCGCTCAATACACCTGCCATCGCTGTCAGCGCAAGCCCGCCGAATTCACGAATTTTCATTTCCCCAAATCCTCCCATTCAGCCACGCCGGCTCCGCAGCATCGCGGCACCAACCGCGACCTGTCCATAGCTCAGCCCTCCATCGCCGGGACTTACTCGGCGATGTTGAAATACTTCAAACTCGGCATCCTCAAGTCCCATGCGAAGCATCTGCACCAATCGGCGGTTGTGCATGCAACCGCCGCTCAGGGCCACCTGCGCAATGCCAGTCGCAGCGCGTGCCTGCACTGCCGCCTGCACAAATCCCGCCGCCGCTCCTGCGTGAAATCGCGAGGCAATTCGCGCCTTGCTGACTCCATGGTTCAAGTCGTGCATCAATTCGCGCCACAGCGGAGCAACACCAATCACCACCGGTTCGCGACGTGTCCAATCCCCGCCAATCAACTCCATCGGATAACCCGGCGCCTCCGGCTCATCCACCGCAATCCCTTCCAGTTCAACCGCCGCCTGTGCCTCATAGTCCACCGTGCGCCGATTCAACACCACCGCGGCAACCGCATCAAAAAGTCTCCCCAGGCTTGAGGTCAGAGGCGCGTTCACACCACGCTCGATCATCCGCGAAAGCAGACGCGCCTCCTTCTCAGTTGCGCCAAGTTGTCCCAGATTCTCCGCGCCGCTCACATCAAATCCCGCTGCATGCAAGTGACCCAAAGCCATTCTCCACGGCTCGCGAATCGCTGCTTCTCCGCCCGGCATCGCCACGTATTCCAAATGTGCAAAGCGCTCAAATCCATCCAGCTTGGAGATAAGCACTTCCCCACCCCAAATGTTTCCGTCGGTGCCGTAGCCGGTTCCATCGAGACTCAATCCAATCACCGGTCCATCAAGCCCATGCTCGGCCATGCAGCCAGCCACATGCGCATGATGATGCTGAACCGCCAACAGTGGCAGCCCGCGTTGATTGGCCCATTCCTTCGCCCACGAGGTCGACAAGTATCCCGGATGCATGTCGTGAACCACCGTCTCCGGTTCCATTTCAAATGTGCGCATCAGGTGATCGAGAGATTCCTTGAAGAACTCCAGGCCGGTTAAATCTTCAAGGTCTCCCAGGTGTTGGCTCTGATAAGCAAACCGACCGCGCGCCAGCGCAAATACATTTTTGAGATGCCCGCCCACTGCCAGCAGCGGCGAAGCATCCAAAGGCAAGCCAACACCAAGCGGCACAAATCCTCGCGCCCGCCGAATCAACTGCGGCGCGCCGTCCACCACCGCAACGACCGAATCGTCGCATCGCTGCAGGATCTCGCGGTCGTGCATCAGAAACGCATCCGCAATCTCACCCAGCCGGGACCGCGCCTCGCTGTTGTCGATGGCTATCGGCTCCTCGCTCAAATTCGCAGACGTCATTACCAGCGCCTGCACTCGATCGTCAGCAAAGAGAAGATGCTGCAACGGCGCGTACGGTAGAAAGATCCCCAGCCACGGAATTCCCGGCGCCACTGAGGGCGCAATCCCATTTCCATTGCGCGCGCGCGCCAACACGATCGGCCGCGCAGGCGTCAGCAGCAGAGCCTGTTCTTCCGCCGTCAGTGTGCACAAAGCACGCGCCGCCTCCAGGTGGCGCACCATCACGGCCAGAGGTTTCCCAAAGCGGTGCTTGCGCTCCCGCAAACGCGTCACAGCCGCTTCATTCGTGGCATCCACACTTAGGTGAAAACCACCTATTCCCTTGATGGCCATCACCTTGCCGCCAAGAAGGTGCGCAATCGTTTCCGTCACGGCGTCCTCGGCGTGCAGCACCGTTCCATTTGGCGATTCAATCCAAACGCGCGGCCCGCAGACCCAGCACGCATTCGGCTGCGCATGAAAGCGCCGATTCAGCGGATCGTCATATTCCGCCTGGCAAGCCGCGCACATGGGAAATACAGCCATCGAGGTCTGCGGCCTGTCATATGGAATCCGCCGCGTAATCGTAAAGCGCGGCCCGCAATTGGTACAGTTGAGAAACGGATAGCGATACCGGCGATCCGCCGGATCGAGCAACTCGCGCAGGCAGTCCCCGCAGGTCGCCGCATCCGCCGGAATCCCCGTGCTTACCTGTCCCTTCACCTGACTCGAGACAATTCTGAATCCCACTTCGCCGATCGCCGCCAACTCCCGCACCGCAATCGAGTCGATGCGTGCCAGAGGCGGAGTCTCCGCGCGCAGCCTGGCAAGAAACGCATCTACCCGCGACGTCGGCCCCTCAATCTCGATGGTCACGCCGTCGGTGTCGTTCCCGATGAAGCCAGCCAGCGACTCCTCCGCGGCCAGCCGGTAGACAAACGGCCTGAAACCGACTCCTTGGACCACACCACGCACTTGCACTCCGCGGCGCTGCGTTTCCACCCTGCGGTGCTCCATCTCTGTATGCGCTGAGTCAGCCACCTGGGAGCCTCATGACGAAGACAAGCATAGCCTATGCTCCTCAGCCCACAACCGGCACCTAGCTGACAGAGATGCAGTTTACTGTGCCAAAGTGAACGGCAATCTGCGCACTCGGGCCTTGATAATGAAACGCAACATCAGAAACAGAGCTGGTGACCACGATTGATGAGTTTTTCGAGTCTAAGAAAAGTGCAACGAATTGTGGCCATCTCCTGCCTCGCGCTCTTCGGCCTCTCTGCAGCCACGCCTCAGGAAAGCGACCCCAACGCCGTGATTCGAGGGATTGATGCAGCCGTGGTGGCCCGGGTGAACAGCATCGCCGGATACACCGTAAACGAGCACTATGCCGTCTACCGAGGCGACGACTCAACGCATGCGGCTGCAGATATGGTCGTCAAAACTACTTATCGCAAGGAGACCGGCAAGAGCTATGCCGTTGTTTCCGAGAGCGGCTCCACCCTCATCCGCAAATTCGGCCTCGATACGATCCTTGAGAATGAAAAGGAAATCAACCTTCCCGGTAACGTCGAACATTCATGGATTACTTCAGCAAATTACGCGATGACGTTGAAACCAGGCGGTATCCAGAAGTTGGATGGTCGAGACTGTCTTATGCTTTCGATCAACCCACGAAGGAAAGCTCCTAATCTGATTGTTGGATACATTTGGGTTGATGCGAGAGATTTCACCATCGTCCGGCTGGACGGAGTTGCATCCAAGGCGCCCTCCATCTTTGCGGGCGCCACCCACATGATGCGTCAATACGCAAACGTGGACGGGTTTTCGATGGCGACACACGCGCGCGCTGAATCCACCACTTTTCTTTACGGCAAAACAGTTGTCACCATCGACTACTCCGACTACAAGGTCCAGCTGCGAGCTGATGATGAGGCGCGGCCGGTCTTGCCTGTCGCTGTGCGGTGATATAGCGCACCCCGATTGTTCTTTAGCTGCCTTATACTGGGCTGCGTGACGCCAATACTCGGGGACTGGAAACTCGACGCCGCTCTTGGCTCCTGCCTCGTTCTGGGCCTGCGTCACGGCTTCGACTACGACCATCTGGCCGCCATCTCCGACATTACCGCTGTGCAGCGCAACTGGTGGAGCGGATTGCGCTTAGGAATGACCTATGCCCTGGGCCATGCTTTCACGGTAGCTGCGCTTGGCGTCGCCGTGCTTGAGCTGCATATGGGCCTTCCCGAGGGGCTGGATCACTGGACGGAGCGGCTCATCGGCCTCACCCTCATCGTCCTCGGGATCGGCGTAGTGGCCGGAATCCTGCGCAAAGACGTCCACGGCCACAGCCACGGACGCATCGAAAGCCGCCTAGCCATCGCCATCAACGGCGTGCTTTGGATGGCCTGGAAAGTCCGCTGCATCTGGCGCCCCGAAGCCCCTCGCCCCGAACGTTTCCAGTGGATGTACAACGGGAAATCGGTGTTCCTGATCGGCGTGTTGCACGGGGTAGGCGCGGAAACGCCAAGCCAGCTCGCGCTCTTCTTCCTTACCGCCAACCTGGGCGGAACGTCGCGCGGCATGTTGGGCCTGGCGGCCTTTTCAATCGGGCTGGTGGCCATGAACGCGCTCATGACGGCATCCATCGGCGGAGCCTTCAAGACCAGCGGCCATCATCCCCGCCTCTACCACCTCATCGCCTGGACCGGCGCCATCTACAGCTTTGTCATCGGCATCATTTTCCTCTTCGGCATCTCCGACCACCTGCCTGCACTCGGTTAGCAGTTGGAATCTCCGAATCGAATCCTATTCAGCAAAAGTGGAAACGCTCATATCAACTTCCAAACAGACATTGGAGCTGAACCGGCCATCGCCAAAAGTGTGCAATTTTGCTCAACGGCCGAAGCCGCATCGATAAGATTATGAATTCGAAGCCATACGATTGGATTTGACAAGAAGAACTCCTATATCCGTGAACCGCTCCACCTTGCCCCAAATTGTGCGCACAGATAGTTTTAGGAACGCACAGAGGTCGTGCCACAGATTGAGACTGCCTATCACGCCCCGTGACCGTGGTCACGGCTAGTCGTGCACTCGGACTTGTAAAACAGAAGCAGACGGGGAGCGGAGCGCGGAGCACAATCGATCCGCAATCTGCTGTCTGCAATCGGAGGAAACGTGCCAGCATTCACACCCCCACCGCTGCCCAGCGACGACAAACGTTGGAAGATCGTGAACGGCACCATGCGCAAGAATGGTTTTGCCCGCCACGCGCTGATTGAAACGCTCCACACCGTGCAATCGTCCTTCGGGTACCTTGACGACGATTCCATCCGCTTCGTAGCCCGCTCTTTGCGCGTGCCCCTCAGTCAGGCTTACGGAGTGGTGACTTTTTACCACTACTTCAGCCTCAAGCCTCCCGGCAAGCACACGATGACTGTCTGCACCGGTACCGCTTGCTACATCAAGGGAACCGACAAGTTACTGGCTTCCGCCGAAAAGCGCCTTGGAATCCCTCAAGGGCAAACCACCAAAGACGGCAAAATCAGCCTGATGACTGCCCGCTGCGTCGGTGCCTGCGGACGCGCCCCGGTCATTTTGACCGACGGCGAACTGCAGGGCCAGATGAACGGCGAGCAAATGCTGGAACAACTGGAAAGGTGGGCCGTTGAATGAACCTCGAAGAGCTTGAACAAATAGCCGAATCCACGCGCGCTGAATATGCAAAGTTCGATCATGAAATCAATGTATGCATGGGCACAGGCTGCCTGAGCCAGCACTCCGACAAGTTAAGAGATGCGCTCACTGCAGCAGTCGCGGCGCAGGGAAAGAATGTATTCGTCCGCCGTACCGGCTGCATGGGACTCTGCGCCGCCGGGCCACTTGTCCTGGTAGATCCCGAAGAAACCCTTTACCAGCATGTCAAAGCCCCGCATGCTGAAGCCGTCGTAGCCAGCCTCGATGGCGAACCCGTAGCCGAGTTGCAATGCGACTTGCGTGAGCATTTCGATCAGCAGGTGCACATCGTCCTTGAGAACTCCGGCCACATCGATCCGGAAAAAATCGACGACTACATTGCCCGTGACGGCTATAAAGCGCTGTTGACGGCCCTCACTGAGATGACACCGAACGGCGTGGTTCACCGCATCACCGAGAGCGGGCTTCGGGGGCGCGGCGGCGGCGGTTATCCCACAGGACTCAAGTGGGGCACTGTCGCCAAGGCGGGCGGCGACCTGAAGTATGTCATTTGCAACGGCGATGAAGGCGACCCTGGCGCGTTCATGGATCGCAGCGTCCTGGAAAGCGATCCGCAGCGAGTGTTGGAGGGAATGGCGATTGCCGCTTATGCTGTCGGCGCAAGCAAGGGCTTCATCTACGTCCGAGCGGAGTATCCCCTGGCCGTCAGCCGCCTTACGGCAAGCCTTCGTGACGCTCGGCGCAGGGGCCTGCTCGGCAACAACATTTGTAACACCCCTTTCAGCTTCGACGTTGAAATCCGCTTGGGCGCCGGAGCCTTTGTCTGCGGTGAAGAGACAGCTCTGATCGCATCCATCGAGGGCAAGCGCGGAACTCCCAGGCCACGGCCTCCGTACCCAGCGGTGAGCGGACTCTGGGGCAAACCGACGCTGATCAACAACGTTGAAACCTTTGCCAACATCGCACCCATTATTCGCAAGGGCGGCAAATGGTTTGCAGGTATCGGCTCGGAGAGAAGCAAGGGCACCAAGGTCTTCGCGCTCACCGGAAAAATCACCAACACCGGCCTCGTTGAAGTGCCCATGGGCATCAGCCTCCGCAAGATCATCGAGGAGATTGGTGGTGGCGTTCCAGATGGTCACAAATTCAAAGCAGTCCAGACCGGCGGTCCTTCAGGAGGATGCATTCCCGAGTCGTTGCTCGACATTGGCGTCAGCTACGACGCGCTTCTAAAGATCGGCTCCATCATGGGCTCCGGCGGCATGATCGTCATGGACGACACTTCTTGCATGGTTAACGTGGCTCGCTTCTTCGTTGAGTTCTGCATGACTGAGTCTTGCGGCAAATGCATCCCTTGCCGGGCGGGTACGGCCCAGATGTTCACGCTCCTCAGCCGGATATGCGACGGTTCCGGGACGATGGACGATCTGGATCTGCTGGTGGATCTCTGCGGCACAATCAAGGAGACCAGCCTTTGCGGCCTGGGTCAGACGGCGCCGAACCCGGTGTTGAGTACGCTTCGATACTTTAAGGAAGAGTACATCGAGCACATTGTGCACAAACGCTGTCCAGCCGGAGTCTGCAACATTCAGGCGCCCGTGGAGATGCTCGCATGAGTGAAAATGTAGACGTCAAAACTCTCATCATCGATGGTCAGGAAGTCAGCGCGCGCGCCGGCCAGACTATTCTTGAGGTGGCTCGGGAAAACGATATTGACATTCCCACCCTTTGCCATCTCGAGGGCCTCAGCGATGTGGGCGCGTGCCGCCTGTGCCTGGTTGAAATCGCGGGAAGTAACAAATTGTTGCCCGCCTGTGTGGCTACGGTCTATGAGGGCATGGATGTCAGCACCAACACAGAAAAACTGCGAAAACATCGCCGCACAATCCTCGAACTGCTCTTTGCCGAGCGCAATCACATCTGTTCCGTTTGCGTGGCCAACGGCCATTGCGAACTGCAGTCCCTGGGCCAATCGCAGGGCCTGACGCATATTCGTTTGCCATACCGCAACCCTGAACTGACTGTTGACGCCTCTCACGAGCGTTTCACCGTCGACCACAATCGCTGCATCCTCTGCACCCGATGCGTGCGGGTCTGCGCGGAGGTTGAGGGCGCGCACGTGTGGGACGTGATGGGCCGAGGCATCAACGCAATCGTCATCACTGATCTCCACGACGAGTGGGGAGGTTCCAGTTGCACGCGCTGCGGCAAATGCGTCCAGGTGTGTCCCACCGGAGCTCTCTTCGACAAGGGCAAAGTCGGCGATGCGCATCCCAAGTATCCCGACTTCCTACCCTACCTAAATCTCATGAGGGAAGCGCAATGAGCAAACTGAAACTGGCAACGGTCTGGCTCGACGGATGTTCCGGCTGTCACATGTCGATCCTCGACATGGACGAACGGCTTCTCGCGATCGCTGAACTCGTCGACATCGTCTACAGCCCCATCGTCGATACCAAGGAGTTTCCCGACGAGGTCGACATCGCCCTGGTTGAGGGAGCAGTAGCCTCTGTGGACGACGAGAAGAAAATCAAGAAGATTCGTGCGCACTCCAAGCTCCTTGTCGCCATGGGCGACTGCGCCGTAGCCGGCAATGTTCCCTCCATGCGCAATCCGATTGGCCCCGAGGCAATTCTGGAACGCGCTTACATCGAGAACGCCGACGCACAGCAACAGATTCCATGCGTCATCGTGCCAAAACTGCTCAAGGTCGTGCGGCCCATTCACGAATTCGTGAAAGTGGACGTTTTCCTTCCCGGCTGCCCGCCTTCGGCCGACACATTTCATACCGCGCTCACTGCGCTGGTAACCGGTGAACCGCTGGACATTCCAGCCCTCACACGTTTTGGAGCTTAGCGCGTCCGGAGAGATTGCCCCATGAGCCAAACCATCACCATCGATCCCGTCACCCGCCTGGAAGGGCACGGCAAGATCACCATTCAACTCAACACCGAGGGCCAGGTCGAAGACGCGCACTTTCATGTAACCCAGGTCCGAGGCTTCGAGCGCTTCTCCCAGGGCCGCCCGTTCTATGAAATGCCCAGCCTGATGGCGCGCATCTGCGGCATCTGCCCCGTCTCCCACCTCATTGCCTCGGCCAAGGCCTGCGAAGCCATCATGTCGGTGCGCATCCCGCACACAGCCGCGCAGTTGCGCCGCATGCTGAACCTGGCCCAGATGGTGCAGTCGCACGCGCTCAGCTTCTTCTATCTCGCATCGCCTGATTTGTTACTTGGCATGGAGTCCGATCCAAAAACGCGCAACATCTTCGGAGTCGTGGGCGCCAGGCCCGAACTTGGCCGCGCCGGCGTCGCCTTGCGCCGGTTCGGACAGCACATCATCGAGCTGCTGGGCGACAAGCGCATCCATCCCGGCTGGGTTGTCCCCGGCGGCGTCACCGAGCCTCTGGCCCCAGCCAAGCGCGATGAAATCCTCGCCATGATTCCCGAGGCCTATGCCAACGTCAGCCTCGCTTTGGCAGCCTACAAGCAGATTGCCGACACCTTCCGCCCAGAGATTGAAGTCTTCGCCAACTTCCCGTCGCTCTATATGGGCCTCATCAATGAAGACGAGTCCGTCGAGTTCACCGACGGCGCACTGCGGCTGATCGATGCCAAGGGCCAAACTCTTGCTGACGGCATCACCGCCAACCAGTTCACCGAGGTCATCGGCGAAGCCGTCGAGCCCTATAGCTACACCAAGTTCGCCTACTACAAACCGCTCGGCTACCCTGAAGGCAGCTACCGGGTTGGCCCGTTGGCACGGCTCAACATCGCCAAAACGATGGGCACTCCGCAGGCGGACAAGGAACTTGCCATTTTCAAGCAGCTCGCCGACGGACCTGTGGAGAGTTCCTTCTACTACCACCACGCGCGCCTCATTGACATGCTCTACGGTATCGAGAAGATCGAGCAGATCCTCTCCGATCCGCTTATCCTCGACAAGCACGTGCGCGCCGTCGCAGGCGTCAACCGGCTCGAGGGCGCAGGCCAGGCTGAAGCCCCGCGCGGAACGCTGAACCATCACTACAAAGTGGACGAGAATGGCCTCATCACCTGGGCCAACCTCGTCATCGCCACCGGCCAGAACAACAACGCCATGAACAAAGGCGTGCTCCAGGCCGCAAAGCACTATGTCAAGGACGGCAGGTTTACCGAGGGAATTCTCAATCGAGTCGAAGCCGTCGTCCGGACATTCGATCCGTGCCTCAGCTGTTCCACCCACGCGTTTGGTCAAATGCCATTGGTTCTCTCGCTCCTCTCCGCCGAAGGCGAAGTCGTCGACCAGGTCATCCGCTAAACTACTTTTCATGCTCCTGATACGGAGCGTGCCCCAGTTCCGGGGTTCGCGCGACAGGTCTTCGTCGCTGGGGCGCGGGTCTCAATTCTGAGACCTGCGATTCCTCAATCATCCCGGGCTCGCTCTACACTTGATCTGATGGACCGAACCCCATCCCGCTGCCTCATCCTCGCCTGCGGCAACACGCTGCGCCGTGATGACGGCATTGGTCCGCGCCTTGCCGAATGGGCCGCCGAGCAATTCCGCGCCAAATCCTCCGTGCGTGTGCTGTCGCGGCAACAATGGACGCCGGAACTGGCCGAGGACATCGCTGACTCAGATTCCGTGCTCTTCCTCGACTGCTCTACCGAATCCGCACCCGGTCTCGTCAAGCTCACTCTCGTTGAGCCCGCCAATGAGCCTCCCGGCCTCGCCACCCATCACATGGAGGCCGCGCAATTGCTCGCACTGGGGCGCAACCTTTACGATGCCCTGCCCCAAAGCGCATGGATGCTTACCGTCGGCGCTGGTTCCACCGACCTCGGGGAAGAGTTCAGTGCGCCCGTGAATGCAGCCCTTCCCGGTGCCTTCCGCCTGCTCGAAGAGACAGTCTTGCGCATGCTCGGGGAATGAAGGCTCAACAACGCGCAGGTGCATGACTTTCTCTTGCGCCGCAATCCAAGCACAAAAGCCAACGGCGGCCGCACCCGTTCAGGTACAACCGCCGCCAGCCGCTTGGAGAAACTGTCTTCGAGCTCCCTGATATCGAGCCGCTTAGAACGCAGCCACCGTCTGCCTCAGGCTATAGGAACTCAGGGTCTTGATATAGTTGCCGCGGTCAAACGGAGAAGTGTCTGGCACCGATCTCCTGCTCAGGCATCCCCGCGTCTCCCACAACGAACTGTACTCGTGCTTCTCGAGCCAGTAACGCATGTCAGAGAGCACCCGCCCGATATGCTCCACGCCGTGAATGTGCAGCGCCGAAGCCATCATGGTCATGCTTGCCCCGGCCATGATGCTCTTCAGTACGTCTTCCGCCGAGTGCACGCCGCCCGTAATTGCAAGGTCAATCTTGATCTGGCCGTAGAGAATTGCTGCCCAATGGAGTCGCGGCAAAAGCTCCGATGGCGTGGAGAAATGCAGCGTCGGCCGCACCTCCAATGCCTCAATATCAAAATCCGCCTGATAGAAGCGGTTGAAGAGAACCACTCCTCGCGCGCCCACATCCTCCAACCGCGCTACAAGGTGAGGCAGGCTGGTGAAGGACTGCGAAAGCTTCACTGAAACCGGAACCCTGACCGCCTGGCAGACGCTCTCCACCAGTTCAAGCAGCTGCAACTCAAGCTCCGTCGAGGTCTGTCCGCGATTTGTAGCCAGCGCGTAGGTGTTCAATTCGATGGCGTCGGCGCCGGCTTGTTCCATCGCCTTCGCAAACCGCACCCATCCGCCGGTGGTCGCCCCATTCAGGCTGGCAAGTATGGGAATATTCACCGCCGCCTTGGCGCGCAGCAGATGCTCGAGATACACCTCGTGCGTCATCCGGTAGTCGATCTGGTCGGGCAAAAAGTCCAGCGACTCGGCAAACGAATCCGTGCCACGCGACAAGTCGTCGTCCAGTGCGCCCGATTCCAATGCCAGCTGCTCTTCAAAGAGAGACGTGAGCACAATTGCCGACGCGCCAGCGTCCTCCATGCGGCGAATGGTATCCAACGACTCAGACAGCGGCGTGGATGAAACCACGATGGGTCCGTTCAGCTTCAGGCCAAGGTACTGCGTCGAAAAATCGATCATTCTGTTCCTCCGGCAGCCGTAGCCGCCAGCTTCTCTTCAGGCTTTTCTTGGGGAGCGATATGCGGCGTCTCGCCACGGCCAGGCATACCGGCCCGCGCCGAATACACGCGCCACTGGCGCTCCACATCGTCCTGTGCTTCCTTCAACAGCTCCGCTGCCAATTCGGGATTACTGCGCGCCAGCATGGTGTAGCGGGCTTCGCGATAGGTGTACTCCTTCAGCCGGATCGATGGAGCCTTTGAGTCCAGTTGGAACGGATTCTTGCCCTCTTCGCGCAGGCTCGGGTTGTAACGCATCAGCGGCCAGTAGCCCGATTGCACCGCCAGCTTCTGCTGCTCCAGTCCATGCACCAGGTCATAACCATGTGCAATGCAACTTGCATACGCGATGATGATCGACGGCCCATCGTGCGCCTCGGCTTCCTGGAAAGCCTTCACGACATGCGTATCGTTGCCGCCCAGCGCCACCTGCGCCACATACACTGAGCCGTAACTCACCGCTTCCATGGCCAGGTCTTTTCTGCTGTTCTTTTTGCCGCTAGCGGCAAACTTCGCCACCGCGCCACGTGGCGTGGCCTTTGACATCTGCCCGCCAGTGTTCGAATACACTTCCGTATCCAGAACCAGTACATTGACGTTCTTGCCAGATCCGAGCACGTGGTCCAGTCCGCCGAATCCGATATCAAACGCCCATCCGTCGCCGCCCAAAATCCACACGCTCTTGCGCACCAGCGTGTCGGCAATCGCCAGCAGATTTTTCGCATCCGACGATTCGTTGTGAGCCAGCCGATCGCGCAGTGCTTTTACCCGCTCGCGCTGCTGGTTGATCTCTGCTTCAGTTTTTTGCGAAGCAACCAACAACGACGAAACCAGCTCATCGCCGATCGCCGGAACCAGCCTCATGACCAGCGTTTCGGCAAATGCCTTTTGTTGGTCCAGTGCGGTCCTCATACCAAAACCGAATTCCGCATTGTCTTCAAACAGTGAATTGGCCCACGTCGGTCCGCGGCCCTGTGCATTCGAACTATAGGGCGTGGTCGGCAGGTTGCCGCCATAGATTGACGAGCAGCCCGTCGCGTTGGCAACATACAGACGGTCGCCAAAAAGTTGTGTCAGCAATTTGATGTAGGCAGTTTCACCGCAACCGGCACACGCGCCCGAGAACTCAAACAGCGGCTGCAACAGCTGCAGATCTTTCACCTGGGTGTGCGACAGCTTGCTGCGATCCACTTCAGGCAGCCCTAGGAAGAACTCCCAGTTATCGCGCTCTGCCTCGCGCAACGGCGCCTGCGGCGCCATGTTGATGGCCTTCTTGCTGGCGTCGCTCTTGCTCTTTACCGGGCAAACTTCCACGCAGATTCCGCAACCCGTGCAGTCTTCCGGGGCTACCTGCAGTGTGTAGTGCTCTTGCTCCATTCCGCGCCACTTCGGCTTCGCCCATTGGAAAGTCGCCGGTGACTTGTCGCCCAGTTCCGCGCTGTATACCTTGGCGCGAATCACCGCATGCGGGCACACCATCACGCATTTTCCGCACTGGATGCAAAGATCCCTGTCCCACACCGGAATGAACTGTGCGATATTGCGCTTCTCCCACTGGCAGGTGCCGGTGGGAAATGCGCCGCCTGCCGGAATCGCGCTTACCGGAAGCAGATCGCCCTGTCCCGCCGCAATCTGCCCCAGCACATCGTGCACAAACTTCGGCGCCTTGCCTGAAATCGATGGAACCAGGTCGAAGCTCGATGACGCTCCCGACGGCAGCTCGACTTTCTCGAGATGAGCTAGCGCATGATCGACAGCGGCAAAATTCTTCTGCACCACCGCTTCCCCGCGCTTGCCATAGGTCTTCTGAATCGCCTTTTTAATCTGCGCAATTGCTTCGTCGCGTGGCAGCACTCCGCTGATCGCGAAGAAGCACGTCTGCATGATGGTGTTGATGCGCGTTCCCATGCCGGCCTCACGCGCCACCTTGTAGCCGTCTATAACATAGAACTCAATCTTCTTGCGCAGCATCTCATTCTGCATCGTCCGCGGCAGCTTGTCCCAAACATCCGCAGCCGCAAAAGGCGAATTCAGCAGGAACACCGCGCCCGGCATCGCCGCCTCCAGCACATTCATCTTCTCCAGGAAGCTGAAGTTGTGGCAGGCCACAAAGCTGGCGCGGGTAATCAAATACGTTGAATGAATCGGATTGGGCCCGAAGCGCAGGTGCGAAGTGGTCATCGAACCCGACTTCTTCGAGTCGTAGACAAAATAGCCCTGCGCGTAGTTCGGCGTCTCGCTGCCGATAATCTTGATGGAATTCTTGTTCGCTCCCACCGTACCGTCCGAGCCCAGCCCATAGAACAACGCGCGCACCGTCCGCGGATCTTCTGTCGAAAACGTAGGATCGTACGCAAGACTGGTATGTGTGACATCGTCGTCGATGCCGATCGTGAAGTGGTTTTTCGGCGTCGCCTTGATCAGTTCGTCGTAAATGCCCTTCACCATCGCCGGAGTAAACTCCTTCGACGACAAACCGTAGCGCCCACCAATCACCACCGGCATCCCGGCAAATTGCAGCGTGGCAGCATTCTCCGCCAGCACCGTAATGATGTCTTGGTAAAGCGGCTCGCCCGTCGAGCCCGGTTCCTTGGTCCGATCCAGCACCGCAATCGACTTCACAGTCGCAGGCAGCGCCGCCAAAAACGCCTTCGCGTCGAACGGCCGATACAACCGCACCTTCAACAGCCCAAGCTTTTCGCCCTGCCGGTTCAACGCGTCGACCGCTTCTTCTGCAGCCTCCGCGCCCGAGCCCATCATCACAATCACGCGCTCGGCATCCGGCGCGCCCACATAGTCAAACAGGTGGTATGCACGACCCGTCTCGGCAGCAAAGCGATCCATCACCGACTGCACAATCCCCGGCACCGCTGCGTGGAACAAGTTGCACGCTTCGCGCGCCTGGAAGAACACATCCGGATTCTGCGCCGTCCCACGAATAATCGGCCGATCCGAACTCAGCGCATTCTGCCGGTACTGAATGACATACTTGTCGTCCAGCAGCGCACGAATCGTCTCGTCGCTGATCGGCAGAATCTTGCCCACTTCGTGAGAAGTCCTGAAGCCATCAAAGAAATGAATGAAAGGAATGCGCGACTCAAGCGTGGCAATCTGCGCCACCAGGGCCAGGTCGGCGACTTCCTGCACCGCGTTCGAGCACAGCATCGCCCAGCCCGTCGTGCGGCACGCCATCACGTCCGAGTGGTCGCCAAAAATCGACAGCGCATGGGTAGCGATGGTTCGCGCCGTCACATGCATCGTCGCCGGGGTCAGCTCACCGGCAATCTTGAACATGTTGGGAATCATCAGCAACAAGCCCTGCGAGGCCGTGAACGTGGTCCCGAACGCGCCTGCCTGCAATGCTCCGTGCAACGCACCGGCCGCGCCGCCTTCGCTCTGCAGTTCTTCCACCACGGGCAATGCGCCCCAGATATTCTTCTTCCCTTCCGAGCGCCACTGATCGGCCCACTCGGCCATCGGCGACGAGGGGGTGATGGGGTAAATCGCAACGACTTCAGAGAGACGATAGGCGACCGAGGCAGCCGCCTCGTTCCCATCTAGAATGACCATCTTGCTGCCCGTTATCTGTTCACTCATTCCTGTTTCCTCACAGCGCGGCCAGAGGAGAAAAAACCGCTACGCTGAGTTTCTTCGCCGGGTCAAAGAGTCGCTGTGATGCGAGACACAGGGAGGGTACTCAATCCCATATTGTGAATGTATTTCGTGCTAACGATAGTCAACCTTGATGCTATTTAAAAGAAGGGACCAGCCACTCGAAACGCCGAAAATGTTCGGAATGCACGATGAGGTCGCCTGTTGACCGAGTATATTGTGGGCATCAAACCCGCAAATACTCTGTGCGGACCTTGAAAGCGAGCGCATGTTCCTTTCGCCCCGATCTCGAATCGTCCCGATCCATGGCTGGAGTCCAGTCGCGCAATGTTCCTCTTTGCTACTGGCTCTTAGCTTGCTCGGCTGTTCTTCAGGAAACTACAACAAACCTGCACAAAGTGAACAGAGAGCAGACCAGATTGTAGTTGTGAAATCCAACCACACAATGACTTTGATGGAGAATGGCCGAGTTCTGAAGGTGTACAAAGTCGCGCTCGGTCGAGGATCAGTCGGACCAAAGGAGCGGGAGGGGGATAACAAGACGCCAGAGGGCCAATATGTAATCGATCAGAAAAATGCCAAGAGTCGGTTTCACCTGGCGCTGCATGTCTCCTATCCAAATGCCGCCGATCGAAAACGCGCCGCGGATGCCAAGGTCGATCCCGGTGGCGCAATCATGATTCACGGGCTTGAGAACGGCCTCGGATGGTTAGGCCCAGTTCAGCACGACGTGGACTGGACAGAAGGCTGCATCGCCGTGAGTAATCCTGAAATCGAAGAAATCTGGCAGCTTGTTCCGGTCGGCACTCCAATCGAAATCAAACCGTAAGAAGTTCAAAACCAGGGCGCCCCAAAAACCTGCGCTCGGCGAAGGCCCTCAGTGCCTCCTTCGAGAACTCCGAACTAACTCCGCCAACACCGCTGTCTCCGCTACAGGAGCCCCTCCACCAGCGCGTCCCACTCCGCCTCCAACGTTTTCCGATGAAACTCGCGTCCGGCACGACCGTACCAATACTCCGCATTCTCCGTCGAACCTTCCTTGCGATGCAGATACGCATGCACCGCCATTCCCTCGCGTGTCTCCAGCGCGTCCACCAGGGAGTGCGCCTGCGTCCAGTCGCCCTTCGCATCCCACCACAACGCTGCAAGGGGCACGCTCAGCCCGTCAGGTGGCATCTGCTGTTTGATCGTCTCCCGAAACTGCCCCACATCCATAACGCCTCCCTCACTCCATTCTTGCGCGCTTCAACGAAATTTTCATCCTGCCGAGTGATTTGGGTCACATCTTTTACGCCGTAGGCGCTGATAAAAGACGCTTAACGCTCCGATAAGGGATGCACGGGGCGCCGCCATCCGGTCTACAAGCGACCGGACGAGCGGATATCAGCCGCGGTTCCTTTCCCCGGAGGTTACGATGGTTGAGCGTTTCGCAAAGATTTCGCCGAGAGGCGTTTGCTACTCAGACCAAATTGGTCGTATACTGAAGTCCGACTATTCTGGTCGTAGTTCAAGGGTGCTGCCCTTTCGGCGGCCCTCAGGAGTTCGGCGGGTGAGCGTGCTCAGTGAGTTGAATATCGGCGAAAGCGGGGTCCTGGTCGCCCTCGATCTCCCCGAATCCGTCCAGAACCACCTGATGCACATGGGCTTTGTCCCCGATGCCCACGTCACCGCCCTGCGCCGCGCCCCTGCCGGCGATCCCACGGTCTACGGCATCGACGGCATGGAAATCGCGCTCCGCATTGAAACCGCGAAAGCCATCCGCGTCCGCTCCGCACAAGCAAAGGACTTCGAAATCGCCGAAACAGAGGACTTGGCTGAGGCTGCGCGATGAATGCCTGCTGCGAAACTCCAGCCTTCGAGCCTCCCATAGCTCCGCCTACCCGCGGAACGCTGCGTACCGTCGTCCTCATCGGACCGCCCAACTCCGGCAAATCCACCCTTTTCAATCGCCTCACCGGCCTGCGCCAGAAGGTTGCCAACTACCCCGGCGTCACCGTCGAGCAGCGCATGGGCCTCATGGCCGGCGTCGGCCGCGACGACCTCACCCTCATCGATCTGCCCGGCGTTTACTCCCTCAGTCCCTACTCTGAAGACGCCCGCGTCTCCATCGACGTGCTCAAGGGCAAAATGCCCGGCACGCCCAAGCCGGACGCTGTCCTGCTTGTCCTCGATTCCCTGCACCTTACCCGCCAGCTCATGCTGGCCGCGCCGGTCCTCGCCCTCGGCTTGCCCACCCTCGTTCTCCTCAATATGAGCGACCTGATGGAGTCCCGCGGCGGCCAACTCGACGCCCTCAAGCTCGCCCGCGAACTCGGCGCACCCGTGGCCCAGATCAGTGCCGTCCACGGCACCGGTCTCGAAGCTGTCCCGCTCTTCCTCAATCAGCACGCATCCCAAACCAACGCGCCAGCAGCTCACCCTGCCCGTGCTCGGCAACGCCGCCAGCACCCACACCTGGGCCGCGCAGGTCAGCCGCCGCACCGGCTATCATGCCCCGCTCTCTGCACAGAACAGCCGCAAGCTCGATAACGTCCTGCTCCATCGCTTCTGGGGACCGCTGCTGTTTCTCATCGTGGTCGTCGGCGTCTTTGAAGTCGTCTTCTCCATCGGGCAGCCGCTCTCCGACGGCTTTGGCGAAATCCTCGCCCGCGCCGCAGAATTCGTGCGCCCCCTGCTCCCCGCCGGCTGGCTCCAGTCGCTGCTCCTCGACGGCGCGTGGAAGGGTATCTCCTCCGTCCTCGTGTTCCTCCCCCAGATTCTTCTGCTGTTTCTTTTCATCGGAATCCTCGAGGACTCCGGCTACCTGGCCCGCGCCGCGCTTATTGCCGACCGCGTCATGCGCACCATCGGACTCAACGGCAAGGCCTTCATCCCTCTGCTCTCCGCCTATGCCTGCGCGGTTCCCGCCATCATGGCCACCCGCACCATCGAGAACAAGCGCGACCGCTTCGCCACCATCCTTGTCGCACCGTTTATGACCTGTTCCGCGCGCCTGCCCGTGTACATGCTCCTCATTGCGGCCTTCATCCCCAACATTGCCTTCCTGCACGGATTCCTCGGCCTGCGCACCATTGTCATGCTGAGCCTCTACATCGCCGGATTTGTCGCCGCCATGACCACTGCCTGGCTGCTCAAAAGCTCCATACTCAAGTCAAGCGAGACCCCATTCATCCTCGAACTGCCGCAGTACCGCATGCCCACGCTCCGCTCTCTTGCCATGCGCCTCGTCGATCGCGCCCGTGTCTTCCTGCGCCAGGCCGGCACCATCATTCTCCTCGTCACCCTGGCCCTATGGGTACTCGCGCACATTCCGCCGGTCCCCTTGCACAACGGCACCTACACCGCACCGGAACTCGCTGACAGCGTCATCGGCAAATTGGGCCACTTCATCGAGCCCGCCATCGCGCCCCTCGGCTTCAACTGGAAAATCGGTATCGGATTGCTGTCCAGCGTCCTGGCCCGCGAAGTCATGGTCAGCACCATGGGAACCCTCTACGGTGCCGACCCCGCAACACAGGCCATGCACCTGCAAACCGCGCTCCACCACGACATGACCCTCGGCGGCGCGCTGGCGCTCATGATCTTCTTCGCCTTCGCCATGCAGTGCACCTCCACCATGGCCGTGGTTCGCCGCGAAACCAATAGCTGGAAGTGGCCCGCCATCCAATTCGCGTACATGCTCGTCCTCGCCTGGACCGCCGCCTTCGTCGTCAACCACGTAGTCATGGCCTTCCTCGGCTAAACCCATCCTGGGCCGACCATCGCTCCTGTAATCCCCGATTTCGCTCTTCCCGCTCGTTACACACCTCAATTTTGATTTAGAGAAGTGGTATCTTCCCGGCTGGCCGCAATCCTGCCCCCCCAAACTTTCTTCGTGGCGAATAAATCCAACTCCTGTCGGCGCCCGTTCCTTAGTCAAGAGAGACCGCTGTCCCGAGTAGTGGTGAGCCTCGTTCTCGCTTGAGTCGAACCGTCCGCCGCTCCTGGGATGATCTGTGCAAAACACCTCCCCAACCGAAAGGAACACCATGCGGATCAATGGAGAAACCAAAGCAATGATTGACAACGTAGTCAACCGCCGGTCTTTTATCACAGGCATCAGCATGTTTGGCCTCGGTGCGGCAACTTCGGCGGCCGTGATAGGGTGCGGCGGCAAGAATTCCACGTCCGTCGCGGCGTCCTCCTCAACTGACACTGCTGCAGACATCCTTACCGCCGCTCTCATCGCCGAAAGCCTTGCGATTACCACCTACTTCACCGCGCTCTCCACCAGTGCCGTGATCACCGATTCCAACCTGGCCGGGCCTGGCGGCACCGCCATTAATGTGAGCTCAACAGGCAGCCAGATCAACGTTGCCTATCTCCAGGGCGCACTGCTTGAAGAAGTTTCACATGCGCAGCTACTCCGCTCGCTTCTTGGCCTGCCAACTGATGGCAGTGGAGATACCAATGCGGGCATTCCGCAAACCTTCTACTACCCCAAGGGAACCTTTGGCTCACTCACAGGTTTTCTCCCGGTCCTGGTGGCCCTTGAAACAGCATTTATTGGCGCCTACATGACGGCGGTCGAAGAGTTCGCTTCAATGGCGGCGGGCTATAACGGCTTTAGCGCGACCCAAGCCAACCCGGCATCCAGCGGATCGAATCTTACTCAGGCTGATCTCATCCTCTATGCCAAAGTTGCTTCGTCGATCCTGGGCGTCGAGTCCGAGCACCGGGCACTGGTTCGCGGAATCCCTTCCGTCACAATCGCCTCCCCCAACTACGCTGGCATGAACCTCATTCCAGCGAACAACGTCAATTACGAAGTCACAGATGGCCTTACAGGACTGATCACAAGCGTCAGAGGCAGCACCACCACCACCGCAGCAGCCGCCCTCGGACCGTTCATCTCCGCTGGGTCAAATCCCATGCCCATTCCGACGGTCGCGGCACAGGCCGACTTCAGCTCTGTCGTAACAGCCTCAGTTGCAGCCAACGTCACTGGTACGATTCCTGCAGCGGAGTAAATGGGTAACCGCTCTCGTTGCTGCGCCGGCATTCTCGCAAGCCCGGCGCAGCAGCATCGCGGGGCGTTTCTCCTATTCAAACCGCAGCCTCCGCCATTCATTGTCAGAGGCTGCGCCGAAATTCATACAATTCATGCACCTGGTTGAGTGAAGACAGGCCAGATTACTGCGACAGGCCTCTCGGTTCCGCGCGATCGTGGCCTTCCTCGGGTGGACGCATCTAAACTCCGCGGGTTCAAACTGCAACCTGTCCCTGCATTCCAGTTCGTGGTCTGAGATGAATCCAGGCGTTTCGGATGATAAATTGAGATCCGTGAAGACGAAGGAGTTGCTAAGATTCGACGGTGCTGTCGAGCGGGATCCCGCCATCGATGCGTGGATGAAAAACCATGCCGGTGAACGGGGAGACCTCGCGCGTCACTGGTTTGAGGTGATGCGAAGGTGCGGAGACGAAGTTCGCGAACTCATGCATGACGGCTGTTCGGTTGCCTGTTTGGGAGATGCACCCTTCGGCTATGTCAATGTATTCACCGCGCACGTCAATGTGGGCTTCTTTCACGGTGCATCGCTGCCGGACCCTGCCCGCTTGTTGCAGGGTGCCGGCAAGTTCATGCGCCATGTAAAGTTGAGACCCGGAACGGCCGTCAACGTCACCGCTCTAAACGGGCTTATCGAAACGGCATACTCAGACATAAAGGCGCGCGTCGAAAATGGCTAATTCAGAGAAGCGCCTTGAGACCCCGACACGAAGTCCACTGCTGACCGGCCATGAATCATGGATGCCCCATATCTGACTTTTCAAGCTTGGGAAAGCACGGCCGCGGCAATGTCGCCTTTCTGCGCGGTCTGTCTCAGAATTAAGTTGAAGAAGGAGTGACTGCAGCTCGACCGAGCGCCTCTCGTTCCTCTTCGGCTTGTCTATGCTGGCTGGCAGGACAACAGTCTGATTTCCTCATGTATTTCTCTGCCATCTTTTTCGATGCGGCAAAATGAGTGATCCGCGTGATTGCGGTGGGATTTGCCTGTTTGAGTCTTCGCCTAAGCATGCGATTCGGGTCGCATCGCTTTCTCTACGGATATGGAACAAGTCAGTCTTTTCTCCAACGGGCCTGATGGCGCGCTGATCGTAGTGGTGACCATCGCCATTCTCGTTGGCACCATCCGCGAGCGGATCGCGGGGCTTCAGTTGCACAATCTCAGTTCAAAGGTTCTGTTTATTCTCTGGCCAGGCGGTCGCCTCGTGTGGCAGCCCGCTGTAGGGTTGTTGAACGACTCCAACCCCGAGGCCGGCCGCAAGGTCCGTGAACAGCTGGATGAACTTCTGCCCAGTGAAAAGGAGAAGCAGGCTAGAGTCATCAAGTACCTTAAAATCTTGGAGGGCCACGCCGATGTCGATCGCTGCCAGCATTCCACTGGCGAGCCGGAAAAGAGGATTTAACGCTGAGGATCTTCCCTACCTCTGGCGAGTATCATGAAGGTATGGTGCCGGTCGATTCGAGCGGCAAGCTTGCCTCGCCAGCTGGATTCTCGAAGTCGATCAGGGCTGAGAGCTCACCCAAGTGCTAAGACCGAGCCGGTCTAATTAACCAGCAGAGACTCCATGGTCAAGGAAGAAAGCCGCGCGTGAAACCCGATATGAAAGTGAAGTTGGCCGGGCTGGAGCTGGCCAACCCGATCATCGCCGCCAGCGGCACCTTCGGCTATGGCATCGAGTTTGAAGAGATCGTTTCGCTGGAGCGAATTGGCGCTTTTGTAACCAAGGGTATTTCCCTTCAGCCGATGACCGGCCACACGCCGCCGCGCATTCTGCAGACAGCGGCCGGGATGTTGAACGCGATCGGCCTGCAAAACATTGGCGTCGAGGAGTTCGTCGCCAAAAAGCTGCCATCCCTGGCGCGCTATCCCAAATGCCAGGTGATCGTCAATGTGTTCGGATCGACGGTGGCCGAGTATCTCGCGGTGATTGAAAGGCTCAACGTGGCCGCAGGAGTCGCTGCTTATGAGCTGAATGTCTCCTGCCCCAACGTCCACGCAGGCGGAATGGTATTTGGAGCCGATGCGAGCTCGTTGGAGTATCTGGTGAGAGAGGCAAAGGCGGCTGCGACACGCCCGCTGATCGTCAAGCTTTCACCCAACGTAACTTCGATTGCGCAGATGGCGAAAGTTTCGGAAGGGGCGGGGGCCGATGCGGTGAGCCTGGTGAATACCTTCCTGGCGATCTCAATCGATGCGGAGACGCGCAAGCCGCGGCTTAGCAATGTGACGGGGGGCCTTTCGGGTCCGGCAATCAAGCCGATTGCCTTGCGCATGGTATACGAAGCAGCGCGCGCTGTGCAGATTCCGATTCTGGGTATGGGCGGCATAGTGACCCCGGAAGATGCGGTGGAGTTTCTGCTGGCGGGAGCAACCGCTGTGCAGGTGGGCACGGCCAGCTATGCCGACCCACGCGCGGTGGAGCGGCTGGCGAGCGGGCTTGCGTCGTGGTGCCGCAGCCATCATGTGGAGCGTGTGTCGAGCCTGGCCGGGTCGTTGGACGTTTCGCGAGGTTAAAAAGCCTTGAGGCGGGCCACTTGGCCATTGGAGAGCACTTGAGCAGCCATTTGACATGCACCGCCAGTTCCAATCCGGCCCAGTTCTTCGCCGAGCTTGGAGCGTCAGGCGGTTTTCGTGCCAATCAATGTGAGAGAGACCGATTTGTTTGAAGGGCTGGAAAAGCTGTACCAATCACAGGGTTAGGAATCGGCTTGTTTAGGTTTCAGCCAGATCTCGGTTAACCGCGATGTGGCATTTGGAGCGATGCGCAAGGTGGCTTTTTCTTGAGAAAAAGCCGCTTAGCCGTTTGGCTCCGCCCTACACCAATTGGAAAACCGCTCTAGTGCCAGACCTCTCTGGCACCAACAAGATCAGTTCGGGAGAAGGCCGTACACGTCGAGCTCTCCTGGTGTGTTTGTGCTGTTGTCCGCTCCGCCCGTGTTGTTGCCACGGGTGCCGACGTAGACCTTTCCGTTAGCTACTGTGGGAACGGTAAACTTAACCGCATTTCCGGCAGCATTCCCGCTCCCCTGCGTGCTGTTCCAGTATTCGGTGCTCAGGTTTGATGCGTCGTAGGCATACAGAACGGCGGGTCCGCAGGCGGGAGACCCTGCAGTGCAGTAATTGGCGTCGTTAAGAGCCCAGACGATGCCATTGCTATAGTCGGGCATCGACGTGACTGAAGGAGTGGCGCCGGGAAATCCAAACGGCTCAGGACTAGTGTCGGCCGCGAGGCTCAATGTCGCGGTGGTTGGGCTAAGCGTGAATTGCTGAAGTGCGCTGTAAATCGGGGCGAGATAGAAGTTGTCGTTCCAGATGGCGCCGGTTGCGAAAATTCCGTTGGTGAGCGGCAGCCTGAACCAGGCGTTGCCGTCGCCGGAGCCGCCCATACTATCGCGATTGAGGACGTAGAGTGCACCGTCTTTGCCGCCGCCGAGGACCAGATGGGTGGGGTTGGTTCCGTTGGCCGGTATATCGGCAAGGACTGCGGCCCCGCCCGAGCCGAAATCATTGTCGTTTATATTGTCCGATGACTGATCCGTCGGTGTGAAATACTGCGACACCGCCAGGCTGTCGGTGAGTTTCAAGAAGGAATCGCCGTAGTCGTCATTGGGAGCGGAGGTACTTGTGGCGTCGAATCCTCCATTTGCCGTAATGACATAAATGTTGCCGGACGAGTCGGCCGCCGGTGCGCCACCGCTCATCCATATGCCGCCATCGTGTTCATTTGGATCAACGTTGAATACGTGCGCCTGGGAGAGATTGCTGGCGTTGTACCCGATGAGCCAGCCGTAAAAGGGCGTCACGTCTTCGTGCGAGGCCCAAGCGATATACACAACTCCGTTCACCAGGGCCAAACCAGAACGCTGGTTTTCCTGGCGAGGAACAAAAGTCGTGACCGAACCACCATCCCCCGTGCCCGGGAATGTGGCGGCGATGTTTGCAGGGCCGGAAAACTTCTCGTAGCCGGTGATCAGATCAATCGCGTGCAGACGCTGGGAAAAGGTGGGCCCCATCGCGGTGTAGGACTTCGAAACGACGTACAGAGTATTGGTCGTGGGATCGATGACTGGAGTGCCCGTAACACCGACCTCTGGCGTGATGTCTCCACCGCCATAGCCCACAAGATGTCCAATTCCGGACGACGGCACGGGAGCTTCGCCGGCGGTGCCGCCATGGTTTGAATCAAGCAGGTTGGCATGCCATAGCGGGGTGCAAGGAGTGGTGTTGTTGTCCGCATCGAAGGCATAAAGGCTATCGTTCTGCGTGGCGACAAAGACAACGTTGCGCTTCACCGATCCGATGGTAAGATTTGGAACCCAGAGTGGCTGCGCATAAATGGCTTCATCGACGGTACAAGAGAACAGCTTGCCGAATGTTGACTTATTGACGGTGGTGGGTGTGAGCGCGTATTCCTGCAAATTCGACCCATCGCGCGCAAGATCATTGTGGTACGTTGTGACGCCGGCAAGATCGGTAACAGCCACCGAGACGGTTGCGGAGACACTGCCCTCGGTAGCGCTCGTGGCGGAAATGGTATAGAGGCCAGTGGCGCTTGGAGCGGTGTAGGTGACCGACATTCCCGTAGTGCTGTTGGAGGAGGAAAAGGTGCCACACGCGTTGCCGCTGCAACTTGTTCCGGCGGCTGACCAATTCACGCCGGCGCTGTCATTTGTGGTCGGGGTCACTGACAGCGTTTGGGTAACGACAAGAGCGGCACGCTTTGGAGAGACAGACACAGAAATACCCGATGAAGCAATGGTCAGCGTCAGATTGGCCGATTGGGTCTGCGCCGGGTTGCTGGAGTCGGTCACCTTGAAGGTCAGCGCTGTGGCGTTGGCGGTGGCCGTGGGTGTGCCGGTGATGGCACCGGTCGATGCGTTCAGCGAAAGCCCCCCAGGCAGGGTGCCTGAAGTCAGAGTCCACGTGTAGGGCGTCGTCCCGCCGCTGGCGCCAAGCGTGGCGCTGTAGGATGCTCCCACCTGGCCGTTGGGAAGAGAGGTCGTCGCGATGGACAGCGCTGCGGAAGCAATGGTCAGCGTCAGATTGGCCGATTGGGTCTGCGCCGGGTTGCTGGAGTCGGTCACCTTGAAGGTCAGCGCTGTGGCGTTGGCGGTGGCCGTGGGTGTGCCGGTGATGGCACCGGTCGATGCGTTCAGCGAAAGCCCCCCAGGCAGGGTGCCTGAAGTCAGAGTCCACGTGTAGGGCGTCGTCCCGCCGCTGGCGCCAAGCGTGGCGCTGTAGGATGCTCCCACCTGGCCGTTGGGAAGAGAGGTCGTCGCGATGGACAGCGCTGCGGAAGCAATGGTCAGCGTCAGATTGGCCGATTGGGTCTGCGCCGGGTTGCTGGAGTCGGTCACCTTGAAGGTCAGCGCTGTGGCGTTGGCGGTGGCCGTGGGTGTGCCGGTGATGGCACCGGTCGATGCGTTCAGCGAAAGCCCCCCAGGCAGGGTGCCTGAAGTCAGAGTCCACGTGTAGGGCGTCGTCCCGCCGCTGGCGCCAAGCGTGGCGCTGTAGGATGCTCCCACCTGGCCGTTGGGAAGAGAGGTGGTGGTGATCGACAGGGAACCTGTGGTGCCCGTGGCGTTGGTCAGCGTCATATACAGGGAGTAGCAGGCGCTGCCCTGGGTATTTGCCGGAAACGGATTTGCCAGCGAGGCTCCCGGCAATATGGCGTTCGCCCAGGTGCTGTGGTAAGAGGTTCCAGGACAGGCCCCGCTGACGGTCCCCTGCTCAATCGCATCGCTGCCCGTGATGTAGCCCACCCAGTATGTCGTGCTCGCGCTCAGAGTAGGGCAGCTGATGATGTTGACCGAATTCCAGCCCGACGACGGCGTGATCGTGCCGGTCGAGACAGCGCAGAGAAGTGAACTGGGAGTGCCCGAGGAATTGCTAAACACGCCCAGGTCGAAACTGGTTGAAGTGGGCGTGCCAACCCAGTACGAAATGCTCGAGACTGTATAGCCCCCGGAGTTTGTTCCCGTGGCGCATGGAGTGCCCAATTGCCAAAATGCGTTGCCGCTGTCCGTGCCCGTTTGCGAGGTTTCCCCGCAGGTCGTCCCGGTTACTGATGAGTTCACCGTGAGACTGAAAGTGGCCGATTGGGTCTGCGCCGGGTTGCTGGAGTCGGTCACCTTGAAGGTCAGCGCTGTGGCGTTGGCGGTGGCCGTGGGTGTGCCGGTGATGGCACCGGTCGATGCGTTCAGCGAAAGCCCCCCAGGCAGGGTGCCTGAAGTCAGAGTCCACGTGTAGGGCGTCGTCCCGCCGCTGGCGCCAAGCGTGGCGCTGTAGGATGCTCCCACCTGGCCGTTGGGAAGAGAGGTGGTGGTGATCGACAGGGAACCTGTGGTGCCCGTGGCGTTGGTCAGCGTCATATACAGGGAGTAGCAGGCGCTGCCCTGGGTATTTGCCGGAAACGGATTTGCCAGCGAGGCTCCCGGCAATATGGCGTTCGCCCAGGTGCTGTGGTAAGAGGTTCCAGGACAGGCCCCGCTGACGGTCCCCTGCTCAATCGCATCGCTGCCCGTGATGTAGCCCACCCAGTATGTCGTGCTCGCGCTCAGAGTAGGGCAGCTGATGATGTTGACCGAATTCCAGCCCGACGACGGCGTGATCGTGCCGGTCGAGACAGCGCAGAGAAGTGAACTGGGAGTGCCCGAGGAATTGCTAAACACGCCCAGGTCGAAACTGGTTGAAGTGGGCGTGCCAACCCAGTACGAAATGCTCGAGACTGTATAGCCCCCGGAGTTTGTTCCCGTGGCGCATGGAGTGCCCAATTGCCAAAATGCGTCGCCGCTGTCCGTGCCCGTTTGCGAGGTTTCCCCGCAGGTCGTCCCGGTTACTGATGAGTTCACCGTGAGACTGAAAGTGGCCGATTGGGTCTGCGCCGGGTTGCTGGAGTCGGTCACCTTGAAGGTCAGCGCTGTGGCGTTGGCGGTGGCCGTGGGTGTGCCGGTGATGGCACCGGTCGATGCGTTCAGCGAAAGCCCCCCAGGCAGGGTGCCTGAAGTCAGAGTCCACGTGTAGGGCGTCGTCCCGCCGCTGGCGCCAAGCGTGGCGCTGTAGGATGCTCCCACCTGGCCGTTGGGAAGAGAGGTCGTCGCGATGGACAGCGCTGCGGAAGAAGCAGGCTTAAAACTCACGTTGGCTCCGCAGCCGATTGCCGAGCAGACTAAAAGAGAAATTAAGATGCCGGCAGGAACATCAAGGATTTTGAGCTGACGCAGGAATCCGAGCCGAAAGATTACGAACGCGCGCAAAGGGGGAAGAAACCCTATCATATGCACACCACTTGTCCTTTTCAGCAGTGCCCAAAAGCGAGAGCCGAGTAATTATTGGGAGAGCACGTAAAGGTTTGACCTGTCCAATATTATCTATCAGAAAGAATCATGCTGACAATCAACCGAAGGATTGCACGCTTATCAGAAGTAACTGAAAACAATACTCTATCCGGAACCAATTACTGGTTACTTGGCCAACATAAACTCAAACGCAGCGCGCGGGTCACCGCAACCGGAACCGCCAAACAAGAGTCTCTTTCACCCAGGAGCCATGGCACGCGGAGCCCGACCGACCGCATCGTTGTCGATCTCGACCTTCAGTCTTCGGGATAGGCGTGGGGCAAGCCATCGCAAGCGCCCGCATCGAATCGCACCAGCGATTTCACTCTTCGTGGACAGTGAGCGGAAGGTCTCTCGATCCATTTGCGGAAGTCACCCTGGAGGGGCCTTGCTCGCGACTCATGAATGGTCAACCGCAGATCGGCAGGCTTGCCACTATCTCGTCCTCGATAACATAGAGGACTCGGATCCTGGCTGGCAGCCTCGAATCCTGGTGCCGGAGCCATGGGGTGGAAAAGGTGTCAAACCTCACTGACGCGCTGGAGACTCCAAACTCTTGACTGGACCAAAGCAGTCTCCCTGCACGCTTGAATCCTGAAGTATGTGATGGTCCGCACGAGGCCCTCGTGTGTGAAGACTCCGCCAAAACCCGATCAGGGGATCGCGCTGCGAGGGCACGCGCGGGACGAATTATTGCACAGTGAAACGAAACACGTCACGTTGGCGATGGCACCAAATTTCCAAGGTTCGCCAACCCCTTTCGTGTGATCCAGGTCTCTTACCGCCTAAATACCTTTCAGAAAAAGCAGGACTTGAACATATGTGATCCAGCGCACAGCCGGACGTGATTGCCCCTTCGTATTGTGCCTTCATTCATCGGAGAACCTAAACGGGTTGCACATGGCGATTTGAATCCCAGTGGTTTTCCGGTGCCTGAACTACGAGCGAGGTAGGCATGGGCGATTCGATTTGGCAATCGATGGAGAAGAAGGGGTACAGCCGCAGAGACTTCCTTCAGTTCTGCGCAGCGGCCGCGACAGTGGCCGGGCTGGGAAAGTCGGGCGTCGCCCAGGTAGTTTCGGCGTTCGACAAGAAGGAAAAGCCGGCGGTCATCTGGATGCACTTCCAGGAATGCACCTGCTGCAGCGAGTCGTTCATCCGCGCGTCGCACCCGATTGTGGTGGATGCGCTGCTTGACGTGATGGATTTGAATTACACCGAGACCCTGATGGCGGCGTCCGGTTTTCAGGCGGAGAAGAGCCTGAGCGACACCATTAAGAACAACAAGGGCAAGTACATAGTCCTTGTGGAAGGCGCGGTCCCCACGAAGGACGGCGGCGTTTATTGCATGATCGGCGGCAAGACGGCCGAATCGATTCTGCAGACCGTGGCTGCGGACGCAGCGGCAGTGGTGGCATGGGGCAGTTGCGCCTCGAACGGTTGCGTGCAAGCTGCAAAGCCAAATCCCACTGGAGCAACACCAATTCACAAACTGGTGGACAAACCGGTCATCAACGTGCCCGGATGTCCGCCGATAGCCGATGTGATGATGAGCGTCGTCACCCACCTGCTGGTGCTCGGCCAAGTGCCTGCACTGGACAGCCAGAACCGGCCCAAGGAATTCTACGGCCGCCGCGTACACGACACCTGCTACCGCAGGCCCAACTACGATGCGGGGCTGTTCGTTGAGTCGTGGGACGACGAGAACGCGCGCAAGGGCTATTGCCTCTACAAGATGGGCTGCAAGGGGCCGGTTACCTACAACGCCTGCTCAGTGGTCAAGTGGAACGAGGGAACAAGCTATCCGATCCAGTCAGGTCACGGTTGCATCGGCTGCAGCGAGGAAGGTTTCTGGGACAACGGGCCGATCTACCAACATCTGGCGTCCTTCCCCGGCTTCGGCGTAGAGAGCACGGCAGACACGATAGGTACCGTGGTGGGTGTTGCCACATTGGCTGGTGTCGCGGCACATGCCGTCGTCACCAATATTCGCAAGAAGCAGGTCATCGCGGAAGTGCACGCAGAGGAACAGAAGGAGTCATAAGAGACTATGACACGTGTAGTCGTCGATCCGGTAACTCGCATTGAAGGCCACCTGCGTATCGAGGCAGTGGTGGAGAACGGCGTCATCACCGACGCGTATAGCGCGGGCACCATGATACGCGGGCTCGAAAAGATTCTTATCGGCCGTGACCCGAGGGACGCTTGGGCCATCACAGAGCGCGTGTGCGGCGTGTGTACCACGGTGCATGCGTTGGCCAGCGTGCGCTCTGTTGAAGACGCGCTGGGTGTCGCTGTGCCTCCCACGGCGGAGCTTATCCGCAACATCATGCTCACAACGCAGTATGTGCAGGATCACGTGATCCACTTCTATCACCTCCACGCGCTGGACTGGGTGGACATTGTGAGTGCGCTTAAAGCCGACCCAAAGAAGGCGGCCGAACTGGCACAATCGTTCTCAAAGTGGGACAAGAATACGCCTGCCTATTTCACCGATGTGCAGAACAAGATCAAGACCTTTGCAGCGAGCGGGCTGGGCATCTTTGCAAATGGTTACTGGGGACACCCGGCCTACAAGCTGCCGCCTGAAGTGAACCTGATTGGCGTTGCGCACTATCTGGATGCCCTGGAATGGCAGAAAGAAGTCGTGAAGATTCACGCGGTTTTCGGCGGCAAGAATCCCCACCCGAATTACCTGGTGGGCGGCGTTCCCTGCTCCATCAATTTGAATGAAGTGGCGGCCATCAACTCCGAGCGGCTCAACCTGGTTGCGCAACTTATCAGCAAGGCAGACGAGTTCGTCAACGAGGTCTACATTCCTGACCTGCTGGCGGTGGCTTCGTTCTACAAGGACTGGGCCAACTATGGCGGCGGACTGAAGAATTACCTCTGCTACGGCGAGTTCCCTACCAAGGGCTACGGTCAGCCGGAATCGTTCAAGTATGCTCGCGGCGCAGTGCTCAATCGCGATCTGAGCACCGTGCACCCGGTGAATCCGCGCGACTCGCAGGAGATCAAGGAATACATTGCGCACTCCTGGTACAGCTACGATGGCGGCGACTCGCAGGGCGTGCATCCGTGGAGCGGCGAAACCAAGATCAACTACACAGGTCCCAAACCGCCGTTCGAGACTCTGGAAGGCTTCGACAAGTACTCCTTCCTGAAGACCCCACGGTGGAAGGAGAATCCGATGGAAGTGGGACCGTTGGCACGGCTGATTGTGTCCTATGCCGCCGGCCACGAGGATGTGAAGGAACTTGTAGGGCAGACGCTGGGCAAACTTGGCGTACCTGTGGGCGCACTGTTTAGCACTCTCGGCCGTACAGCAGCGCGCGGGCTGGATGCCGCGTTGGCGATGATCTGGTTGAAGGAGTTCTTTGGCCAGTTGATGGAGCGAGTGAAGATCAACGAAGTCTCCACTTTCAACAGCGAACGGTGGGAGCCGACCTCATGGCCTGCCGAAGCGGAAGGTGTGGGCCTGGTTGAAGCGCCGCGCGGAGCCCTTGCGCACTGGATCAAGATCAAGAATGGGGCAATCGACAACTACCAGCTGGTTGTACCAACCACGTGGAACGGTTCGCCGCGCGATGCCAAGCAGCAGCACTCCTCATTTGAAGCGTCGCTGATTGGGACCCCGGTGGCCAAGCTCGATGAGCCGGTTGAGATTATCCGCACGATTCATTCCTTTGACCCGTGCCTTGCCTGCGCCGTGCATCTCTACGATCCGCAGGGACGGCACCTTCACCAGATTTCGTTCGAGTGATGCTATGAGTGCTTCTGGAGTACGCGCAGGCAGTTCAATTGCGGCCAATGGCGGCCGACCGGCGGAATATCGGCGGATCTATGTCTGGGAACTTCCAGTGCGCGTCTACCACTGGATCAACGCTGTGGCTTTGGTTCTGTTGTGCGTCACGGGCTACCTGATCGGGGCTCCGATCCGCGCATTCTACGCGTCAGAGGCCTACCAGCAGTACTGGTTCGGCTGGGTGCGGTTCATCCACTTCGCCTCAGCGTTCGTCTATGTCTTCAATTTTCTGGCACGCCTTTACTGGGGATTCGTGGGGAACAAGTACGCGAAATGGACCGCCTTCTTCCCTCTGAAGCGCTCGCAGCAGCATGAAATTGTCGACGTGATCAAGGCTGACGTGTTTGAGACTAAGATGCACGGGCCAATCTCCACGGGGCATAACGCCCTTGCTGGCCTGATCTACTTCGGCACCTTCTTGGTGTTTGTGTTCCAGACCATCACCGGCTTCGCCCTCTACTCCAGCATGAGCACATCCTGGCTGCCGCGGATGTTTACCTGGATTGTTCCGCTGATGGGCGGCGAGTTTGGCGTTCGATTCTGGCACCACCTTTTCTTGTGGTTTTTCGTCACGTTTGTCATCATTCACGTCTATCTCGCCTTCTATCACGATTACATCGAGGGCCGCGGCACGGTATCCTCGATTATCGGCGGATGGAAGTTCGATCGGGAGAAGCGTGACCGTTAAAGAGAAGAAGACGCTGGTGCTGGGGCTTGGCAATGTCCTGATGGGCGATGAGGGCGTCGGCGTTCATGTGGTGCGGGCTCTCGAAAAGCACACGTTACCGGAGCATGTAGAGTGCCTTGACGGCGGCACCGGCGGCTTCATCCTCCTGGAGCCGCTGGAGAGCGCAGGGCGAGTTGTGTTGATTGACGCAGCCGCAGACGGCAACCCCCTAGGCACGGTCACCCGGACGACTCCGCAATTCTCGCGCGATTATCCTCCCACGCTCACTGCGCACGACGTAGGGGTGAAAGACCTGTTGGATGTCTTCTATATGCAGGGCGGCAAGCGGGAAGTCATCCTCTACGCCATCACGATCGATCCGCACCAACCCATCCGAATGAGCCTTTCTGAACTAGGAACACAGGCAGCAGACGCAGCCGTGAGACAGATCCTGGCGGAACTGGAAGCGGAATAATCGCTGCCCATCCTGGGTCGCAATCCGTCACGAACATTGAACAGGAACGGGATTTGGCTGAAGCCTGGGGTTCAGAGACAGGACTTCCCGGATATGCATGGTACAAAATCGTCCGCGCATGCTTTCAGACGCGCTGAGCCCGGTGAATGCCTGAGCGTTCCCGGCTTGAGTTTTTTACCGCTTTGCGCCTGATTCAAACACCCAGACCGCTAAGATTGGCTGGGTTCTGCCGTGATCCCCCCTGGCTACCCGTATCCAAATAGGTGGATCCTGCCATTGAGAGCTGTCCCTTGCCGGCAGTCACGGCATAGAAGTCCCTGCCCCGCGTATCGCTGGTGGGTTCGCCCAAGACCTAATTCTGAAATAGCCGAAATCTGTACCGGAGAGGAAAAGCCGGGGACGGCGCCGCCCCCTAAGCTGACAGGTACCTACTTCGACACTATGACGCTCTGAAGGAGCCATTCCAATCCTCCGAGGCCCAGAATTGTCTGGAAATTCCCTAACCGAAGTGAAATTAGAGGTTTCACATGGTGACTATTGATTCTTTAGGATATTACGTATTGAGATCTACTATTTGAGTACCAATCGAGCATTAAGTAACCTATCATTAGGTTACTATTTCCCACTCTGATTCCGTGAAAACATGCCATCTGCCACTACTTTAGTGAAAATTTCAGTTGAAAAATCTCACATCCTTCTATTAAGCTATGCAGACATTTGCTCTTGCGACAAAATGACCCATAGGTAACCATCAATTAACACTTTAGTGATTACCGTCACAGTCATCAAAATCGATCACGGTCAAATATTTCCATATCTCTCTCTCGACCTCACTGATTGGGTAACAGAGGTGGAGAACAGAAAGTACTCGAAAGTTACCAGAGGTAATCAGATGCGACGCTTTCATGATTTCCAATCCCAGGGCCAAGGACTCAGCGCGGTTGACGCAGCCTCCTCCAGCGCGCGCTTCCCGGCGCAAGGAAGCTGCGCGCGCTCGCACACCGTCAACTTTGAGCCCGCCGCCTGGTGCATTGGTGCGCTTTTGATGGCATTCTGCAGCCTCGTCCTGTCGGGCTGCGGAGCCTCATTTGTACTGAATGGAGCATCGGCGGGGGGATCCATTGTCGCGTCGCCCTCCAGCGTAGATTTTGGTACCGTGAGCCTGGGTCAATCGGGCAACAGCAAAGTCTCGCTTACAAATCCTGGAACTGCGCCGGTTGTGATTTCGCAGATCGGTGTCTCTTCAGATTCGTTCTCAATCGATGGAATGGGCAAACTGCCTTTGACCCTCGCCGCAGGAAGCTCTCTCGATTTCGTAGTGCACTTCAAGCCGACGGACGCTGTCTCGACGACGGGGCAGGTGACAATTACGAGCGCTCCCGCAACCGGCTCAGCGACCGGAAACTCTGTCGCCGGCGTTGCCACGGGGAGCACGAGCAAAACCTCCACGACGACGGTCAAACTACATGGAACGGGAAAGAAGGCAGCCCAGGGTGCGCAGAGTCCGACTCTCGCACTCTCCTGCAGCGACGTCACTTTTACCGGGCCCGCGACGGATGCCTGCACCGTCACCAGCAGCACGGCGGCACCCAGCGGCGGAATGAGCGTTTCGCTGTCCAGCAGCAATCCAGCCATTGCCGTCACGACAGCGGTCACGATCCCGGAGAATGCGACGAGCGCAGCGTTTCCCGCGGTGGTTTCCGCGGTTACCTCCACCCAGACGGTGACGCTGACGGCCAGCACGAGCACCGCATCTTCGAGTCTCAGCCTGCAGTTGAACCCCTATGTTCCGGTTCTGACCCTGAGCGCATCGGGCCTTCAGTTCGGAAATGTGGCCCCTAATTCGGCAGCGACTCGATCTCTAACCCTGACCTCAACCGGCACAGCACCAGTGACCGTGGGCGAGGCCGCACTGTCTGGCTCGGGATTCTCGATCCCAGAAGCCGGACTCCCGATTTTATTGAATCCCGGTGCGATGATCGTACTGAATGTGCAATTCAATCCGGCCAGTACGGGCCCGTTCGCAGGTCAATTGACGATCGTCAGCGACTCGTCAGTGAATGCCACTGCGATAGTCGGTCTGAGCGGCACCGGGGCCGCGCAGGCTACACCCACATTGAGCGGGCTCTCCTGCAGTAACGGGTCTATGACGGGAGCGGGCACGGATGCTTGCACTGTGATGCTGAGCTCGAATGTGTCGAGCGGCGGAATGAGCGTAAGCCTGTCCAGCAATGACGCGGCAGTTAGTGTGCCGGCAACGGTGACGGTACCGGCAAACGCTGCGAGCATCGGTTTCGCGGCAAACGTGTCGACGGTGAGCGCTTCGCAGACAGCTACCCTGACGGCCACTGCGGGCGGGGTTTCAGAGACCTTCAACCTGCAGCTGGGCCCGGCCACACCAACCCTGGGTCTAAGCACGACCAGCATCTCTTTTGGCCGCGTCGTGGTTAACACTCTATCGACAAAGGGGGTCACCTTGAGTTCCACGGGCACTTCGCCGGTTACCGTCAACTCCGCGGCGGCGACAGGTGCTGGATTCCATCTATCTGGAGCAGCTCTGCCAGCAACCTTGAACCCAGGCCAGTCATTGACACTGAACGTGCAGTTCGATCCTTCAACGACAGGGCTGGCGGCGGGTCAACTGACGATCAGCAGCAATTCCTCGACTGGCGGGACGGCGGTGGTAAGCCTTGGCGGCACTGGAACTACAGGCTCCCCGGGAAATCCGATTCCGGCTTTAAGCACGTTTTCCTGCAGCAGCGGGTCGATTACAGGAACGGCCACAGATTCCTGCACGCTGACCCTGAGCGCAGCAGCCCAAAGCGGCGGATTCGCCGTGGGTCTCTCCAGCAGTGATTCAGCCGTTGCGGTGCCAGCCTCAGTGACGGTCCCTGCGGGTTCGACCAGTGCCGTGTTTTCGGCCTCCGTGTCACAGGTCAGCTCCGCCCAGACGGCCACGTTGACGGCTATTGCTGGAAGTGTGACTGACAGCTTCTCAGTGCAGTTGAACCCCGGGACATCAACGCTGAGCATCAACGCCACCAGCGTACCGTTTGGCAATGTTGCGTTGAATATGACTTCAACTCAGTCGCTTACTCTGGCATCGACGGGCACTGCGCCGGTGACAATCAGCGCGGCAACACTGACGGGCGCGGGCTTTGCGACTCCCGGAGCAAGTTTCCCGATGACGTTGAATCCGGGTCAGGCAGCAACTTTGGAGGTGCAGTTCGATCCGACGGTACTGGGCGCTGCCACTGGAGTTTTGACGATCACCAGCAACTCAACATCGAATGGAACTACGGTGATCAGCCTCAGCGGCACAGGGATTGCCCATGAAGTTGACCTGACCTGGGATGCGCCTGCCAGCAATGGGGACCCGGTCGCGGGGTATAACGTCTATCGGTCACCTGATGCCGGGACAACATATCAGCTGGTCGGTTCGATCGACGGCAGCGGGCAGACAGCTTATACAGATGGCGGTGTTCAGTCAGGGCAGGCCTACGACTACGTCGTGAAGAGCTTCGACGGTTTCGGTGTTGAGAGCGCACCATCCAACACAACCAGTGTGACGATTCCTTAGAATTCGATATGGGCGGCGGGCTGAGTACGGCTGGCACCGAGGCCCTGTTTTGCGAGCCACCGAAACCCGAGGCGCCCGGCCGCCATCGTCTTACGTGGGAGATGATCGGCAGCACCTGACCGCTCCGAGAGCATCGAAAGGGACATAATTCTCGCTTCGATGCGCGAACTATTGTCCGCTCAACGCACGACGGGGGAGGAGGGCTCCTTCTGCTCGACTCCAGAAGCCCTTCTCCCCCGCATATTCCTGCCCGATCGTGTTTACAATCGGTTCCTTCTCACTCAGCCGTTCCTATTCTCTACTCCGCTCCGAATTGCCTCAGAATACGAGGGACCGAAATCTCAGACTGATTTATCGCGCATCTCCGACGATATCTATCACGCAATTCGGCCAACCAATCGCAAAATCTCTTCTGCGGCCTGATCCGCCTCTGGTCTAAGCCCCATGTAACAGGTCGCACTCGCTACTGCACGCTGAAACACTCCCACCAGATCCGGCGATTCCGCCAAAACATGGGGCGTGTTTTGCAACAGGGTCAGCACCGCCTCGCCTTGAGGAATCTTGGCAACGCTCCACCTGCTTCCGGGCGCGTATCGAACTGCAATAATCCATCCGACAGGCGCCGGCACCCGCCCCACAGGCGCATTGAACTCCCCGGCGAGCACCGGGAACTGCTCGGGACTGCCATTCCGGAGCAGCAACGGTCGTGGATAGGGGTGCACCCATCCCTCTGAATCAATGAGCGCATATTCGTCGGAGAAATAAGTGGCACCGCGCCTCAACAGCTCGGCCACAAGGGAGGATTTTCCGGCATGAGTAGAGCCTGGAAGCAACAATGCACGTTTGCCCAGGAGCACTGTGCCCGCATGGACGGCGCGCACTGAATTAAGGCGTTGGATTACGGCATCGTCCAGCACTCGAATGAGCGCCGGGACGAGGGAAACTGCGCAATCGGCCGTTGCCATCAGCACATCATCCACCCTCAAGAGAAGCTTGTCCTCAGCTCGGTCCACGCGCACGAAGACATCACATCGCTCCTCGGCACTCTCAATTCTCGGTAACGAAGGGAGAATAAAGCGCTGCAGGACCTCGTACGCATCAAGGCACGAGGTCTGCACACGAATGTTACAGCCGTACGCACGGACTCCAAAAGATTGTGTGCTCGACATAGAGGAATTGGGAAGCGCGGAAGTCCAGGAAGCAAAAGCATTCATCGTGACCGCCATGGCGGCCACGAGAAATTGCCCCCCTACCCGGGAGTAAGAACGCTCATCGCGCCTTTTGTAGCAGGTGAAGATGGTGCTTCTGAAGCTGACCCGGCGCAAGCGCAATTACTTATAACAACACTTAGACGCGACCGGCGAAAGATTAACTCACCCGCATCAGCCCATCTTCAGGCATTCACCAGCTTCGAGCGTAATTCAGTCTGTCTGCCCCGTTGGCTCGCTGATGTGCACGCTGGGACGAATTGAGCCGTTCGAACCTGCTACATCTGCGTAAGCCTTCTGATCCGCCATCGTCAATGACACGACAAGCGGCACGGCGATAGCGCCCAAGGTCGCGAGAACCTGGCGCCGTGAGGTCGTCGACGGAGATCCCAAGGTTGCTACGAGGTTTTTCTCGCGCAGGCGCAAAATCGCCTCTTCAGCAAGCTCCTCAGTAATCCCGGGATTAAAGGAACGCTGCATCTCCTTCGCCACCTTTGAAAGTGTCGTCGGACCGCTGCATGCGTCCCATGCCGCGCCTGCCGTCGCGTTCAACGCAAATACCTTTTCGTTCCTGGAGTCGACGATGACCTTTGAGCCATCGGGAAGTTGATTTATCACTAGATTACTTGAGTCTGCGCGCTCTACCTGCATAAGGACCTCTCCTGTGAACACCTGAAGCTCTATTCCGGGCACTATCAATACAGCTGAAGTATACAGGCTGGCCTATCAACAACTTACTTTCAATTAGTAATCCCAGCCATCCTTCTGGTAATCGTCTTGCCCAGTACTTTCCGGTGAGCCGAAAGCTTCTCGTCTCAAGAGGTGAACAAATGAATGAGTTATGGTTGAGATGTCGGGCCTTCAGGATTGCCGGCGGAGATGATGTATATGGCTCATTCCGCGCGCCGATTCATCGCATGTCCCGCTTGCCGAAGTTTCGGCGGGCATATACTGACCGGAGTTCGGGAATCAAATGCAGGTTCCGAGATAATTGATCGGCCTGCCGCATCATCGAATGAGTTTTGCCGAAGCTCTTGATGCTACCCGCTGGAAGGCTACTCACCGGAGCTCGTCGCAAGACACGCGTATGCACACAGGGTTGGCGTTAAGCTCAGATGAATGGGACGAAACGATTCGATTGCGGAAGTAGTCGGTGGGGACGGTGTAATTGAAATGACGGATCAGATGCCGGTTGATCAAGCATCCTGCGATCTGTTGCGCGCCATTGTGATGCGACCGAACCCTCGTTCTCCGCAACAACTCGAGCAGTTTGCTCGCGAAATCCGTGATTGGAATTCGGCTCTCCGTTTGGCGCGTGAGCATCGCGTTTTGGCGCTGCTTTTCTCGCGACTCGAGGAGATGGGTCCTGTTGTTCCGCCCGAGACGCGAGAGATCCTGGAAACCGAGTATCAGCGCAACGTTTTCCACAGCCTGGCAAACGCTGCGGAGTTAATCGCGGTGCTCGCCGCATTTGATCGCGAGTCGATTCCGGCAATGCCCTTTAAGGGAGTGGTGCTTGGCGCGTCCATCTACGAGAACCCGTCGACCCGCCCTGCAGGCGATCTTGATCTGCTCCTGAACTACGAGCACCTGCTGCGTGCGACCTCCATTCTGCTGGAGCGAGGCTACGAACTGAAGACTCCCGTGCACGCGGACGGAACACCGGCCGCGGAGGACTACTACGAATACCACTTCGAACGGCGAGCGGATGGAATGGTGCTCGAGCTTCGCTGGAGACTTGAGCTGACCCAGCCACGATTCAAGTGCGAACTCGGTATGGACTGGGTATGGCCGCGGCGGCGGAGCGCAATGTTAGCTGGCGCTCAGGTGCCCGACATGAATCCGGAGATCGCTCTGCTTGCGCTTTGCATGCATGGCAGCAAACATGTTTGGTCGCGGCTTATCTGGATTTACGATGTTGAGCAGTTGCTGGCTGGTTGCCCCAATCTTGATTGGAAAGCTGTACTGGAAGAAGCAAAACGATCGGGGTTGTGGCGGTCGCTTGCGCTGGGTGTGCTGCTGGCACACAATCTTGCGGGTGCGCCAGTTCCGCCGCCTATCTTGCGGCGATTCAAGGCAGATCGAAGCGCCCGGAATCTTGCTCTGCATCTGGAGAAGCACCTGTTTGACGCCCCCGGCTGCACGCCCGAAAGCCGCGTTCCTTACAATGTGCAATTGCTAGGGTTCCGAGACCGGGCCAGGTGGCTGCTTTCACTGGATTTTCTGCGGCCGAACGAGCGGGACCAAGCGTTTATTCCTCTACCGGCACCGCTCCATTTTCTTTATTATCTCGTTCGGCCTCTCCGCATACTTTGGGACAAATCTGCGCGGTGATACCGCTCACAATTGACATCTCTCTCCGCGTAAATTCATTCGCAACAAAGTTAAAAAGCCTGTGGAAAAGCGGTTTAGCTGGGCCAATCGTTCGGTAAAAAATACGCCGTCACTAGAAATATTACATAGCCAGGGGCTCAGACAGCTCTGAGCCTTCGCGAGCCCTGCCTCTCGGGATTCCCTAAGTTAAACAATCCAAAATGAATGTGCAATTCTGCTCAGTTTCTGCGTGTTTGGCCAGCAGATTGCACAGTATCCCGCAAGAAATACATTCTCATGTGGGGACGTACAACGACTGCCAAACTCGTGCAACCGCCGCAGCTAACTCTTATCCCGATTCCTGGCAGAAGATCAGGATTCAGGTCGAGAGCAAACGAGCGAACTTCGAGAGCGCTGCGGATTCATCCACAACATTGCGACCTGCCGGAGGCGAGAGTGCCTCTGTAACCGAGTTCGCAATTACTATGAGCGCCAGCGGTGTAGACCCTGCTTCTGAATGGCGGGGTTCGTGAAAACGTATGCAAGTCAAGCTAAAAGTGGATAAGCAGAGCGCTTTGGGCTGACTCATACGGGGAAGTGGCGAAAACACCGCGATAAAAGTCATGCACAGCAATGCCTGCGATTGCCAGTCGGCCGCAGACGATCTGTTAATCCCCTGCACTTAAGGGGTTGGGAGTTTCAGCAAACTGTCGTGCTTGAAGGATTGTGTTGATGACAAAAATCTGTAACGTTTCTTTTCGTCTTTTTTTCAATTCTGAAAATTCAACTTCTAACGAACTTTTTACGGGGCAAAATCTGAATTCGATGGGAGGCCCACCACGGAGGGTTCTCCGGATTCGTCATTCTAGCTTTTGGTCCCTCGCCCTTCTGATTATGGCGTTCTGTTCCCTGGCTATCTCAGGTTGCGGATTTTACACGGTAAATCAAGCAGGTTCGGCTAACCGGTTGTCGGTGCCGGCCTCCGTCTCATTCGGCTCAGTGTTCGTCGGCGAAAGAGCGAGCGTCAAGGTCTCGCTCGTCAACAAGGGCACCTCGCCGTTGAAGATTTCAAAGCTCGCGGTCACCGGGAAATACTTCTCGGTCGGGGGAAGCGGCAATCTTCCGATCACTCTCGCTGCGGGCGGGACTTATGAATTGACCTTGCAATTTGACCCAACCGTATCAGGGGCCGCGACCGGTCGGCTCACCATCACCAGCCAGACCCTGTCGAGCACGACGTCGGTTATCACGCTAAGCGGCACCGGTGATGCATCCACACCGACTTTGGCTATTAATGCAGCCACCATCTCGTTCGGGACCGTTGTTGTCAACAACACGGCAACTCAGTCGGTGACATTGACATCCACAGGCGTTGCGCCCGTGACGATCAACACAGCGAGCCTGACTGGCAAGGGGTTCACGATGTCGGCATTGACCCTTCCGCTGACGTTGGATCCGGGCCAAACGGCAACGCTTAGCGTTCAATTTGATCCGACTGCTGTTGGCACGGCGTCCGGTCAGTTGACGATCATCAGCAACTCTTCAACCGGTGCGAAAGTGAATATCAGCCTGAGCGGAACCGGAGCTCTGCATGCGGTCCAACTCACCTGGAATCCGCCGGTCAGTTCCAAAGACCCTATTGCCGGCTATCACATTTATCGATCGCCTTCCGGCAGTTCTTCGTATCAACGGTTGAATACCTCAGTCGATATGGAAACGTCCTACATTGACGGCACCGTGGAAAGCGGGCTGACCTATGATTACTACGTCACGGATATTGACACGTCAGGAACAGAGAGCGGGCCATCCAATTTGACGAGCGTCATCATTCCTTAGCCGGTATTTCGAAGTGGGGCTGGCAGTCTGCAGAATTCTTCGGCGGAGCCACGCGCGCGAGGGCGTCAGCGGACAATGGCGTCCTGCATACCGTCGATGATTTCATCTGCGATTGCAAGACTCGCGGTCGCTGCCGGACTTGGGGCATTCAATACATGAAGCGCCCGTGCCTGACTGACGAAGTAGAAGTCCTGCACCAATTCCCCTGACGGCGAAAGAGCTTGTGCGCGCACGCCAGCTCCGCCGTGAGTCAGATCCTGTATCTGGATTTCGGGAACGAGCCGCTGCAATGAGCGACAGAAGAGAGCCTTGCTCAGCGACCGCTTGAACTCTTGCCAGCACATCGACGGGTAGCGTTGCAAAAACCTCCAGAAGCCAGGGTACGTGACCGTTTCGATCATGTCGCGCAGGCTGACGTCAGTGTGGCGATACCCCTCGCGGGCAAAAGCCAATACTGCATTCGGCCCTGCTTCAACTCCGCCATGAATCAAGCGTGTGAAATGCACCCCCAGGAATGGAAAATTTGGATCGGGAACCGGATAGATCAGATTGCGGACGAGGTGCTGACGGTCCTGCCGCAGCTTGTAATACTCACCTCGAAAGGGAACGATTTGGGTCGGATCGGCGTTCCCTGCCATCTTGCTCAGACGATCACAGTGAAGCCCCGCGCAATTAATGAGAAAATCGGCCTCGAACTCCCCGCCTTTGGTGCGGATTCTCCAGCCATTTGCTTCTCTGAGTTGTGTGACTTCGGAAGAGAATTGTATTTCGCCGCCGCGCGCGCGAATCTCACCCACCATTGCGTTTGCCACTGCCGGGAAATCGACAATTCCTTCTTGTGGGACGCGTATTCCTGCTATCCCAGCGGCGCTGGGTTCATAATTTCGAATCTGTTCCGGGCCAAGCAGTTCGAGCCCTTCCAACCCGTTGGCAATCCCTCGTTTCAAGAGGGCATGGAGGCGAGGAACTTCGTCCTCTTCAGTTGCGACGACGATCTTGCCACAGAGTTCATAGGGAACGTTGTGCTCTGCGCAGAATTCAACCATTCTCCGAATGCCCTGCACGGCCAGGCGCGCTTTTGTCGAACCGGGCTTGTAGTAGAGACCACAGTGCAGGACGCCGCTGTTGTTTCCCGTCTGGTGGCGGCCTGGACCGCTTTCCTTTTCGAGGAGAAGTATCTGAGTCGCAGGAAACCGCTCAAGCAGTCGATATGCAGTTGCGAGACCAACAATTCCTCCGCCGATGACCGCGATCTTCATATTTCACCCAAAGAAGACTGGCCAGCCTTTTTGAGGTCCAACGATGCGGCGCACATCTTCTCTCATTCCGTTTTGCTGGCTCATGCGGGATATCGAAAGCAGTTTGGAGTTTCGTTCACCGTTTCCTTGAGAGTCAGCATTCTGTTTCAACTTTGACGCGAAATTCCGCGTCTGCTCCCATAAGATCGCGAGCGGAACAGCTCCCAATAGGAAGGTCATCCACAGAATGGGATAGCGGTAGCGATATTCGAACTGGACAATGTAATAGATTAGCGGGAACAAGAACAGGCAAGAACCTAGTATTGCAGCGCTTCGCGCGTCTCGTCGATACAGAAGATAAATTCCGGGAAGGCTCAATGCAGTCATTAGATAGATGACAAGCCGTTCCCGTTTTCGGCCGCAGGTGTGGCCCTGCGGAAACGTAAAGGTCTCCGCGGCTAGCCAAAAGACAATAGCTCGTTCTGCTGTTAGCTTGCGGAATTGCGCCGGATGTGAACGGATCCACGCTAGTGCCTGCAGCAGTCTTACATGGTTGTATTGAACCTCGCCGAGGTTGCGCACTTTCTTAGCTTCCTTCAAACTGTCATTCGGATGGACTTCAGAAAAGCACCTGACGGCCATACTGGCCTTGATCCCGAACTTGGAACAATCGTAATTTGAAACCGACAGTTCCAAGCCTAGATTGTCACGTAATTGCGCAAAATGGTGAAACACTCGATAGTTTCTGATCGTCCAGGGGCGAGGATCAGAATCGGCATCAACACAAGCAGCAATTGTCTCCTGTCACGGCGATGCCATAACTCCCAGACGACCCACGCCAAACAGAATAGCAGCATGGGCTGCGCCAAGAAGATCACGAACCCCGTGACAGCGCCAAGCAGCCAGGGCATATGGCGATCTTTGGAGTATAGGTAATAGGAACAACAAAGGGCGGCGACAAAAGCTGCCGCATAGCGGTTCTCGAAGCCATACACCAGTCTCGGCGCGGCAATAAGCCAGAGGAATGCGGCGATGATACCTGTGCTCAGACCTATTCCCAAGATTTCGCTGAACACTGGGAACAGCGCGACCTCCAGGGAAAGCGCAAAGACGGCGCTCGTCTTCACGGCAAGCATGCCCTCACTGCCAGTACCGAAGAGTTTCATGAACAAGCACAAATATGCAGGGAAAACCGGGGACAGATGCGCCGATGGCCCAGTATCGAGAGGGACAAACGGGTTCGCGAATGTGCCGTGTTCGAATAGAAAGTAAGCCAAACGCTGGCTCTCCGGATCCCGGTGAACAAAGTCGTTTGGATCGAATCCGACCCCGTATCGAGCAAAGGTTGCCAAGAAGAGGATCGCGCCCAGCAGGGCTAAGCGGCGATGGCTCACATTCTCTCCTACTCGTTAAAGTCAGGTATCCTCCACGCGGCACGCGGAACATCCGCCGTTTCATGCGATGGATGGACAATCGGATAGATTCAGTGCGGCGACATATCCAGATCGACAAACGTTCGCTCCAGACCCGTCCGTAAAGTCGCCGGGGCTTGACCGTAGTCCAGGGTGCTAGCTTCTCAAGAACAGTTTTTGTAGTCATCGATCGCTTTCAGTTTTTTAAATAGTCTCGGCAGACTTGACAGCCCAGCACAAGTTGTCGTCCAACCTTCTCAACTGTTGAAGGTGGCATATTTCATTGATCCGATCACAGCGACTTTGCCCCTCATCCGTCGCTGTGAACCCGTTTGAGCGATGCACGGCGTCAAGCTCTTGACCGCCCTTATGCGCATTCGACTGCCGACGAAATGCGGAAGAAGAAGTTAATTTTCAAAAAAGTTGACCAGATAGCAACGATGATCGGGGCCGCGCACGGAGCAAGTTCCAGGTCCCAGTTACGAACAGCTTCCCGACAACACTGGCGAACTCGTGGAGACGGATTTTCTCTGCGCTGCGACCCACATCAAGAGTCTGACTATGAACGAATTCGGGCTGGGCATCGGGAACTTCAACAACTACTGCAATAAACCGGCCAATGGGGACGCCATTGGACTCCGATGCTGTTGATATAAACACAACCCACCGTAAATGCCGCGCTGAGCATTCGTTCCACCGGTTTCATTGTTCAAATGCCGTGACACTTCTAACTGTAAGCTGGTCCTCGATGAACCTCAAAAGAAATGGCTATAGCCATCGGTCTCGCTCAGCGACTCAGTTGCTCGAATCTGGTGATCTGCGTCAGCGTCACTTGTTTCATGTCGGCGTCTTGTTGCGAACTGCGGTACCAGTTCAGGGTCCATTCCGAGACTCTTTCAATCCCCAGGCGTGGTCGTCATCCAAGCTCTGCTCGGGCAATGCTGGAATCCAACCGCAGAAGATGGGCTTCATGCATTTCATGGATAGAATCGACCATCCATGCGGCTCCATCACCCACAAGGTTGCCAGCTTGTCCGCAATCCGCTCGACCGCTATGGCTCTTCGTCCCGCGGACCGAAATTGAATGAATGGGCTGAATCCGCATCGCCGGCAACTAGTTTTTCCGCCAGCAGCATGTAGCCGTGCAAGGGCCCGAGCACATGCCGCCAGGGGTGATCGCATGCGGCTGCCGAATACACATCGGTCGTTTGGCCGAAAATCCACGGACTAGGCCGGGAATGAGCCGGTCTGCTGACCAAGGCGCCTCCATCGATCACATTGCCGGCCCGCGTTGTAGCCACTCTGACATGACGCTAACTGAGCCAATCTCCAACCGAAGAAAGATATACGATACCCCACCATATGACAACAGATAGGGGCAAGCAATGGGGCGGCAAAAATCGGAAGGGAGCAGGTAGAGATTCTCTTTGGCGCCACCCGCGATCAGCGATGGATTCGACGCACTGCATGAAGTAATCCTTGCTGAGTTTGAGGCCGGTTTGCAGGTGGATCTTAGGCTCCCAGCCGAACAACCTTCTCGCCCTGGTGATATCCGGCTGACGCTGAATCGGGTCGTCCTCGGAAGCGGACGATAGCGATTTTGCTGCTCGATCCCGTGACCCGAAGGACGGCTTTTGCGCTTGAAAGATTTCCATTCTGTGGGGTTACCAACATCACTGGAAGGTGTTCGTTAGTTCGCAAAACCCAAGATGCTTCGACCTCATAAGAAATATAACGAAAATTGCGTATCTGGTCGCCCTCGCCATAGATGGTCAGGTCTTCGCCCTTCAGCGCCTGAGTCATGAAATTTGAAATCACCCGTCCGTCGTCCATCTGCAGCCGAGGGCCATAGGTATTAAAGATGCGAACCGACCGCGTGTCGACCCGTGATCGCGGTAATAGGCCATGACCAGGCTTCTGAAAACCGCTTGGCTTCGTCGTACACCGATCGCGGACCGATCGGATTCACTTGGCCCCAATAGTCCTCAGTCTCGGGGATACAGCGGATCCCCGTAGCACTCCGAGGTGGAGGCGTGTAGGAATTTCGCGCCATGCTTTTTCGCTTTTTCCAGTGCGTTTCGAGTCCCAGCCGAGCCGACCATGAGCGTTTCAACGCCTAGCCGGCTGTAGTCCACGGGGCTGGCGGGAGAAGCGAAATTGAGCAAGTAGTCGAGATGTCCCGGATCAAAAGCCTCACAGATGTCCTGCTCAAGAAAGTTGAACCGCGGTTCGCGCCCGAGGTGTGCCAGATTCAAAAGTGAGCCCGTGCAGAGATTATCCACGCCGAGAACGGAGTGTCCGTCCGTGAGCAGAGCATCTGTCAAATGGGACCCTAGAAAGCCAGCGGCTCCGGTTATGAGCACCCGCATCAGTCACACATCCTTTTCAACGAAACCATCTGTAATCTCACCGTTCTAAATAGGCTGACCGCTATCCTGACAGCGAACCGCTGACCGAAATCGCACCGTTGATTGTGCCCGGCATTGCGCCCAATGGCAGGCATCGATCAAGTTGATTGACCCGCTGTTCTATGCCTTGGAATCTTCTCTCAACCGCGACGGCAGGAAGGCAGCGACCGGATCGATTGGTTGCGCGAATCCGGGCCGGCCTACGCTCTATTGTGAATCCCCTCTCGGTCATCATGGTTGGATCGTCAAGGTTGCGCCCATCGATCACGATCGGATATCGCAGTGTGTAGTGCAGACGCGCCAGATCGAGCTCTGCAAATTCCTGCCAGTCATTCAAAATAAGCAGCGCATCCGCATCCTGCGCCGCTGCATAAGGATCACCGACGTAACGCATCTGCGGTCCGGGAAAAATCACTTCTTTTGCCCGCTGCTCCGCCGCTGGATCGTATGCACTCACGATGCATCCTTCAGTTAATAGTTTCTGCACGATGTCGAGTGCGGGAGACTCGCGGATATCGTCCGTACCGCCCTTGAATGCCAGACCCAGCACGCCGATCCTTTTCCCACGGAAGGTCCACAGCGCCGATCGAACTTTCTGGAAGAACCGCAGCTTCTGTTCTTCGTTAATCTTCTCGACTTCATTCAGAAGCCCGAAATCGACGCCGACCAACTCGGCCACATTGCGGAATGCCGCAACATCTTTTGGAAAGCACGACCCGCCGTAGCCGACGCCTGCGCGCAGAAACTCGGGGCCGATGCGGGTATCCATTCCTATGCCCCGTGCTACCTCTTCAACGTATGCGCCGGCCGCTTCGCAAATATTAGCTACCACGTTGATAAACGAAATTTTCGTGGCCAGGAGTGCGTTCGACGCGTGCTTGATGATCTCCGCAGCCTTGGTCGAGGTAAGCAGGATGGGTGGGGGGGGTCCCTGGCAGCGTGGACCAGGTACCGCATCCGCCTTTTCGTAGTATTCCCCTGACGTCAGCGGCAGATAGATTTGCTTGAGCAGGTCTGAAGCAAGGTCGGTTGCCGCGCCAATCACGATCCGGTCCGGATGCAGGAAGTCCACCACCGCGGTTCCTTCGCGCAGGAATTCCGGATTGGAGGTGACATCGAACAGATCCTTCGAAACGCCATTGCGTTCGATCACGCGGCGAATCCACTCGTTGGTGTAGACCGGAACCGTGCTCTTTTCGACAATTACCTTGTAGGAATCAATCGCACGCGCGATTTCGCTGGCCACAGCATCGACAAACGAGAGATCGGCACTCCCTGTACGGCTTTGCGGCGTACCCACGGCGATGAATATCGCCTGTGCGGCCGTGGCCGCGGCACGCAGGTCCGTAGTGAACTCCAGCCTGCTTTTGCGATTGCGACTCAGCAACTCCGGCAGATATTCCTCGTGGATCGGAATTCCACCCTCACACAAGGTGCCAACCTTGGCTTCATCATTGTCCACGCAAATGACGCGGTGTCCAATCTCAGCAAAGCATGCGGCCGCAACGAGTCCAACGTAACCGCTGCCGACAATGGCAATCGTAATTGGTTGAGTCATTGATTCCTTCACTGTCATCTTCCTTTAAAACCGATGATGGAGGACTTCACCGGCAGTTCGTTTTTTGGCAAGTCCCGGGCAGAACGCTTACGAAGGTGCTTTTATACCCCGGCCTCAGACCATGGCGCCGGGATTGACGGCAACTGGCTCTAAATCCGGCACATCGAAGAATATGAAATATGCAATCAACGGTCCAACACGGTTGTACGGATCACAACATGAACAAAGGAAAAAACTCGTCGAGCCGAGCGCGCCGCATCGAGAGTCACCTCAAATTTATCGAATGAGCACCCTTGCTTCTCTCGTTTGGGGTGCTATGCCGTTTGGGTTTTGGTACCTGAACGACTCAACTATAGGAGCAGCATGACAAGCTTTAGAACAGAGCGAAATCACACAAAAGTGCCACAGACCTTTGAAGAAATATCCCGCTGCAGCAGCTGCCTTGACTTGTGCACCTTCAAAGGAGACTGAGGGAACGGTGGATTGGCCCGCGACACATCGGAAACCCGGACAAGTCATTGCGGCCCCTTCCAAGCCCCAGCTGAAGGTCGCGATAGCAACTCATCTGTACCGAAAGTCAAGCGATCCGGCACCCTGCAGACCACATCGCTGATTATCTAGGTAACTAGCTCCGTCTCAGCCGCAAGAGATACACTTTTGATGAAGCCAAGAAAGGCTGAGAAATTGTGAATCGAGCGAACATCATAGGAACATCGCTTTTCTTGCTCATATTTTCACTGAGCGTACAAGCTCAAACAGCAACAATCAATGGTAATGCGGTATACCAGACCATCAGCGGGTGGGTGCCTCGACTGGCTTTGCAGAGCGCAACAGCAACTTGACAGCGCAGAAGCTGACTGCTTCTTTTCAACTTCGAATGGCTCATGCCCCACTGGAAACAGCATCGGGCTTGCCTGGATTCAGATTAGGACAATCAAACCCGAACAGCGCTCCTGACCTTTCGACCCTGCAATTAGCCGTTGCACGGGGTCCAAGGTCTTTTCAACTTGGATCCGCGAACCGCAATCACCCCCTCGAATTATTCGACCAATGCCTCCTACGACGTGGCGAAGATTCAGTATTTTCAATCCAATGGCGTACCATCAGCGCGGTATCACCTATCAACGGACCGGTCAATACCGGGACCACCGCCGTCGAAATCGACACCTTTGTTGCCTCATATCTCTGGCCTGCAATGAACACGGCCGGGCTTCAGCTTACCATACCCATCAATGTTGCGGAGAGCGCCAACTGGTTTTTGACAGACTACGTGACTCCCTGCATGAACGATTCAAGCTGTAAATCGCATGTGACGGCGGTGTCCCGGTCATGGGTATTATTACGGCGGGCAAGCCGGGTCATTAGGAGTGGACGGGTTTGTAAATCTCGGCACCGATGTCAATTGCTGCGTACAGTATTCAGTGAACCTGCCGCCTTCCTCGACTGCCGGACTGCCTATATGGCTGACAGAAATCAACGGAGGTGCGACTGGACCATGCGCTGTAGACTCCGGCCTCGCCAATTACGATCCCAGCACGACGGACGCATCGGTTTGGGCGCATAATATCCACGATTTCTTAACCGTTCAGAGGGGAACTGCATGGATGTATTGGAATCTGGCCTCCGAAACGGCAAACGGACCAACTCCCTGTAACGACGGCCTGACGGATCAGATCTACAACCCGGCCAAACGGTTCTATGCGATTGGGAACTGGTCGAGATTCGTCGAGACCCGGGTGGGTGCGCATTGCTGCAACTGTCAATCCACAAACCAACGTGTTTGTCACTGCGTTCAAGGATCCAAGTAGCGGAAGCTTCGCGATTGTGGCGATCAACTCGAGTGGCGGATCGACATCACAGACCTTCAATCTTACCGGCTTGACTGCAAGCGCAGTGACACCGTGGACCACTTCGTCCAGCATGAACCTCGCCAGCCAGTCGTCTGTCTCGATAAGCGGCAACGCATTCACTTACTCGCTGCCTTCGACGAGCGTAACAACCTTCGTGGGCGGGTCTAACTCTGGTCCTGCTCCGCCGACGCACGTCGATGCCACCGTCGTTGAGTAAGGATGAAGAGGACCGAGGACGAGCGGCCAAGATTCCGGTGAATTGGCGCGATAGCCTCGGTAATCAAACTAGAGTACGAATGGGGTTCGGTCAGTTATAGTATTCCGTGCAAGCAAGCTTCCCTGATTTGAGGACATCGCTAACTCTCGGAGTCGATGAACTTGTGGCTGTCTTCGCCAGTGAACATCAATTCGGCAGTATCCGTCAACTAAACAGGAAAGTCAGCCGACCTGCGGAGTGTCGCCGCTCGACCAGGAAGTGCGAATTGATTCCGAGCACAACAACAGCGGCGAACCCGGACAAATGAAGCAGATCGCGGCCTCCTGGTCTTTGCGCCGATAGCAATTACGACTATACCCCAGAAAATCGCCTCTTGGTCTGTTAAATATCTTTCCACCGTCGGGGACTCCTACCGAACGACGGAAGCGCCCGCGCGCGAACGCACCATCTGGAGGGTCGGTCGGTTTTCATGAGCAACGTGAAGGGAGTAGAAGAAGGAATCATAAAACTGTTCATGGGCACGCGTTTCGGGGTCAACACTCACTCCCCAGCAAGACTGCGAAGTGTCGTTCTCTTTGCGCACAGAATGCAAGCCTCCTGACTTGAGCAACGCAGGTCCGAATTCTAAGGGCCGAGTCGGACGCCACGATGAAAATGACAGAAGTCAATGCACAGGCATTGCTGGCAAGACGATCATGTTGCGAGTCCTTCTCAGTATTTCTGCATCGGCTCTGGTCCATGCTTGGCAGAGCTTCCGACGATCATCATACTGGTGGGATCACATTGCGATTCTGCCACCGCCATGCTGTCTCAAGGATGGTGTGCAGATCAGAATGTAGCGGCGACCGACGAACACATTGCGAGCCTTGGACGCGTCGGCTATGAGTTCCGGTGGATCACCGGGACGGCGAGCTGTCGGCAACTGCAATCGACTTTCCGGTAACTTTCTCGGCTGCTGCAATTACCTCGCGGACCGAGTGGCCGGTTCCGGTGCCGAGGTTGAATGCCCCGCTAGCTCCACCGGCGAGAAGATAATTCGTAGCGCGAATATGGGCCTCGGCGAGATCAGTGACATGAATAAAGTCGCGGATTGCCGTGCCATCATGAGTCGCGTAATCCGTTCCGTAAATCTCAATGGAAGCTAGTCGTCCGGCTGCAGCACTCAGCACCCGTGGAACCAGGTGCAGTTCCGGGTCATGATCTTCCCCAATTTCTCCATCGAGGTCACATCCACCGGCGTTGAAGTAGCGAAGTGCCGCCCAATTCAATCCGTGGCACTGGCCATACCATCGCAAGAGTCCTTCGACCATCCGCTTCGACTCCCCATACGGGTTCACCGGCACCTGAACATGATCTTCGTCGATTGGAACGGTCAAAGGATGACCGTATGTCGCGCAACTCAAGGAAAAGACGATCGACCTGACGCCGTGAGCTTTCATCACATCCAACAGATTCAAAGATCCGACGACGTTATTCCGGAAATACATCTCCGGAGTCTGCATGGATTCTCCCACATAAGCGTATGCCGCAAAATGGATTACTGCGTCGATTGGATATTCCGAAAATACCTTCTTAAGGATGGCCGAATCACCACAATCCCCTTCGATCAAAGGGCCCCATTGCACCGCCGCACGGTGTCCGCAACGGAGATCATCCAAGACAACGGATGAAATCCTGATTTTGCAAGCAGCTTGCACGCGTGACTTCCAATATACCCGGCGCCGCCAGTTACAAGAACGTTCATCAATGTATCAACCTTTCGAGTAATGTTGAGTCAACACAGATTCCATTCACAACAAGACTTAATTGAGAACGATCTCCGTTGCTAGAGAACCCGAAAATCAGCGATGTGCGTTTCATAAATCGACTATGATCCCGTCGGCAACCTATTTCTCTTCGGCTCCGCGCAACGGGACCCTCTTGAAATTCTTGTGACGCTTAAACAAAGGAGAGTTGGAGCGACCTGCATGAACTGCGCCGATCATCGACTCTTTTCGGAAAAAGCATGGTGTCCACTCATTGATTCATTGCCTAGGAGCCGATTCCCCGTGGCAGCCTTCAACCGCTCGCAGAATACACCGATAGGATCTCCCGGACCAATTCCTCAACTCTGGCGCGTCCCGCCTTGCCCATGGACTCCCATTCATTCCGTCGATTCCAAGCTTGCTCCAATGTACTGGAAATCGACGCCGCGGTCGCCGCGGGCGCAACAAACCCGGTCACGCCGTCCTCGCAAAGCTCGGCGTTCCCACCCACGTCGGTTACGCATGCGGGCCTCGCGCACAGCATCGCTTCGACCAACGCCAACGGCAATCCCTCGAAACGCGAAGGCAGAACAAGCAAGTGATTTTGTTCCCAAATCATCCGGACATTGCTTACGTGCCCTTGAAAATTCACGTTCTTTAACTGAAGCATTTCAGCATAGCGACGTAACGATGATTCATCGGGGCCGGCTCCATACAGGTTCAGTTCTATGGCACGATCGCGCCATTCCGGCAAAGCCAAGGTCTTAAATAGCAATTCCTGCCCTTTGGCGGAAGGTTCCATTCGGGCAACGCACGCCAAACGCCAGACGTCCGCGTGATCGGGCCAAGCGGGTGGAGTTTCTTGCGATACATTACACGGATTCCACACGACCTCTGCATGCAAGAGCGGGTCTCCCAACTGCATCCGGAGAAGATCAAGATTCCCTTGGGAGACACAGAAAACTCCTTTTGCCCGCGTGTAGGTCGCCAAGGCGGCATCAAGTCGATCGCCAAACCAAAAGACTTCACTATTGCATTGGATAATCACCGCATAAGGTATTTGGGCCTCCTGGCAAACCTTTGCCCAGTCGAACCCGCCGGCATTGTGACCCTGGCAGATGACAACCAGATCTGGGTCAAAGCGCTTCACTTCTGAATAGCATCGTATTCGGTGACGAGAGACCTTATTCCACATACGCCTGAATCTCGTACCCCAAAAAGGGCGGCGGACTTGAAGCTTGATTCCCTTGTCCTTCATGGACGTAACTTTTTCTGACATTTTAGGCCAGAAAAGGACTGATGCCAGTACGTCGTGCCCCTCTTCTTTCAGACGAACAGCGGTTCGATGCCACAGTTCCTCACTTCCGCCCCATGGGTATCCATCCATCGTCGTAACGAATGCAATTCTCATTCTAGTTTTCCCCTCCCGAAAGCTGATGGCAAGTTATCAAAATAAATGAAGCTCGAAAGTTATGCTGCTGAATCTATGCCTCGCTCAATTCGCTCAGAGGCCGCGCACATTTGGTAACACCATCCATACCGGCGTAGCGACATATGACTTTTCATGCTGAGCATTCGCATATGTGCGGCTCGCACGGTGATCATAAGAGCCTCGCTGATTAAACAGTTCCATAAAGTCTGAAATGCGGTGCCAATGTACTTTAACCCCACCGGGACAGCACGGCCCGGAAAGCCAAGGCTCGTCCCCAACAAATAACCACGGCGACGAGGCTCTCGAGCATCCTGGCGGATTCCGTAATTGAAGATATGGCATTCCATTTCGTGCAGTTCAATCGGATACAAGAACTGACTGCGGCATCGCGCGCTCTACTCTTAAGCCGCACCCTTGATCTCTCTGAGGAGCTTATTGATGTCAATCACGCACCTTCCCACAACGAACACTTGAGGGAGGAGGCATTGGCCCTGATCTCTACGGCCAACATCTGAGAGGAAGCGCGTAGCTATCGCATCGCGTTAGTTCTTCCAACAACATGCGCGGATGCGCAAAAAGCCTTGGACGCGCGCGCACCGCCCACGCAATTGCAAATAGAGCCCGCACTCTCTTACCTTCCTTCCAAAATGACCTCCCGGCAAGAACTTGCAAATCCACTATGAGCAACGAGTCATGGTAGCTTCCCTTGCAATCCCGAAGCATTTCCGTAACAGCGCTTGGCACAGCGTCATAGCTGCCTGATTCAAACATGAGTCTGATGTAGCCACGGTAGTCATCTACGAACTCTTTTTTTTGAGCCGCCTCACTCACACCCATCTCGGCAAGAAGTGCCGGTGTAATCTCTCTTGTTGAATTCAACGGATCGACTTTTCCTTCCCTGCGCAGAGACGCAGCCGCCTTGGCCGCGAGCGTACAAAACACTTGGTCCTTTCGCTTTCGGACAGAGAGTTGCTGCGAATGAACCCTATATTTCAGCACCTTCTGCTTGAGATTTGCGCATTGATAGTGCTCAGAAAGTCGTAGCCAGAGATCATAGTCGTCCGATTGGGTAAAAGCAGCGCGATATCCGCCAACGTGGGCATAGGCTTCTCTGCGCATCAGAACCGTAGGGTGCCAAAACGTGTTTCGTACTCTCAGTTCGTATCTGATCTCTAAATCTCTAGACGGGTAGTTATCTTCAGAATTCAAAAACTTACCCCGCGAGTCAATCCATTGCACCCTGCCGCCCAGGAGAGCAACTTCCCGATGGCGTTCCAGAAAGTCAACCTCTGACTGAAGCCGCTCCGGGAGCGACACGTCGTCGGCATCCTGAATGGCAATGTACTGTCCCTTCGGGAGCGAACAAGCAGAGATTTTGGCCTCAATATAACTACACGGCGCTATCTCGCTAAACTTTATCCTGCCGTCCTGGGCAGAATAGTTTGCGGCAATGTCTTTGGACGTGTCGTTCGAACCAAAGTCAACGATGATGAATTCAAAGTCTCGCATCGTCTGGCTGAGGACACTCTCAATGGCTTCGGACAAATAGCGCTCTACATCGCGAATTACCATCACGACGGACACAAGCGGTCGATCAATCATACTCATGATCTGCGAGGAAAACTGCCAGCAAACGTTACGGAGAACAAAGATTGCGGCCTTTCAAGAGAAATAAACTTAGGCTCTACCGTGGTAGCCAAATGGAACTTCCTTCAATTTGAGAGCGTGACCAGCCTCTCCAGGCGGCTTCCTCCATCCGATCAAGGTCGTCGGTTCCGTTTTTGCCCTTGCAATTAGACGCGGAGTCCCATCAGGATTGAACCGTTCAGTCAACACATCTGACCCAAACATAAGAGAGAAATCTCCAGATCACACGGAAGCAACTTTGTAAATGAGTCGACGAAGAGGCTTCTCCAGGCCGCAAATCCGTCTCTGTCAGTAAGGAGCAAGGTACATTCTTGCACAATGCATTTCACAAGCAACCATAAGCAATCACTGAAGTATGACAGCCTTCAATTCATCAATCTTATTATCGATGTTGAAATTGCGACACGCGATTTCACGCGCCATTACCGCCATTTCAGTGCGCTCAGAAGGGTGGGTTGCAAGGTACAAGATAGCGTTCTCGGTTTCGTCGAGGGATCCAGGGCTGATAACCAAGCCAGTAATTTTGTCCTTTACGGCTTCACCATTCCCGCCTACATCTGTAAAAATGCACGGGAGACCACAAGCCATCGCCTCCAGAACAGAGAGTGGAAGCCCCTCTATGTTCGAAGTCAGGATAAAAGCTGAAGCTGCTTGCAAGTAGGGCCGCACATCATTCTGAAATCCTTCGAAAAACACATAGCCGGTCAATCCCAGTGAATTTGCTTCTTTTTGCAGATTTTCCTTGAGCGGCCCGTCACCAATAATCAAGCACTTGCAGGAAATTCCTTGGCGAAGCAATCGAGAAACAGCTTGAATCACGATATCGACGCCTTTTGCTTCGCTAAGTGTCACAGCGCAGACGAGAAGAAAATCTTCATCGCCGACCTCGAAATTTGATCGCACCTCTTTGCCAATGCTCTTACAAGGCACAAACGCAGAGGTTGAGACGCCATTCTGGATAGTTATCGTCTTCCGCGCCGGGAACTGATAGTCCTGCACCAGGGAATTTCGGACTGCGTCAGACATGCAGATTGTGTGATGAGAGACGCGACCCGTGAGGCTGACCTTAAGCATATAGCGTGCCCTTCGCCCAATTAATCGTTGCAACTTATCTCCGAGAGACTTTCCTTCGACTGGAGGCGGGGGCGGCAGCGGAATCAGATGCTGGATCGAGATCCGTCTCCGCACCCCTGCAAGCAGCGCTGCCAAGGGGCCTTGCCAGGAAGTCGCTTTTAACCCGCTATAACAGAATACGATAATGTCCGGTCGAATTTGACGAATGAATAGAAACCAATCCCTCATTGATTCTGGCTGGCGCTCGCATTTTACGATAGTCTTTGTGCGCAGATCGTCGTCCATAAACTCAGAAATGACAGGAAGGTCGAAGCAAGCGATCAGCGGGCGCTGAGTCGATCCATTCAGGCCGCGAAGAAGGGCAAAAAGGTACCTTTCGAGACCATCTAATTCTGCCGCCTTCGGAAGCACAAACATGATCTTCCTTCCGTTGGACAGGGAGGTCTCAGAGGGACCGCCATGGGTTGCCTCTACACCTGTTGCAAGGTCACTCAGGACATCTGCGGCCCGCTTGCCGTCCCCGAAGGGCGTGCGCGTCATTGAAGTCTGCGGCTTGGTTTCTGGCGAGAGCAACTTCCTCAGCAATCGTCTTCGGAGGAGTTCTTCTCGTGAATAAATGAAAGCCCCGTCGAGGGCAGCCGGTTCGAGTGGTTGACAAGATACTCTCGAAACTGGACCGACTCGTGCCGCCACGGATGCTCGCTGTGAATCCTCTCTTCGAGGCGTTGCGAAACACTCTGACGAAACTTGAAATGATGAGTGACACCGCGAAAATTGGTAGAACAAGGTTCGAAACCGAGAGGTGGATGATGATTACCTCCCTCCGCAACGTGAGTCCCACTCGCACAGAAAAAAAGTGGGAACTTAAAAATGTCTCCCTTGACGCCCATTCTCCGATAAAGATCCACCGCGCATAATGGGAACATCTTGAACGGGTCGTCGATCAAAGGTGGAGTCTCGAGAGATCCGTCGATGGTTAGCCTCTGAAGCATGGAGTGCCGCTACGTTTGCGCCTGCCGCTTCGAGCGCTTGAACAGTCTCTAGGACGTCCCTGTACGGGAATTCCACAAATTCATCGCTATCCACCAACAGAACCCACTGTCCAATGTGACGAGCGAGCACAGAATCCAAACGGCGCTTCTTCTCAGTAATGTGAAAGGATCCCTGATATGCGTCTTCGATGATGATTGGATACGACTCTTTGATTGCAAGAAGCCTGTTGTTCTCCTCCTCACCTCCGTGAATAATCAGATGAAAGCTATCTACTCCCAACCACAGATAATATTTTAGCCACGCTTCAATTAGATCATTATCCCCGTTCACATGGCTGATGAGTTTCATGTTCACCGAAAAAGACCTATGCGTTATGTTTCGTCGTGCTCGAACGAATCTGCGCGCACAGTTGTTCGGTTGGAATTTCATAAAAGCATAATGATGCGGGACACGCGCAACGATGAGCATCTATCTGTGACTTCGTTTGAACTCTACCTGACTATGCATTACCCGGGCCGCACCCCCGGACCCGAACGGACCCACAACGATTGAGGTTGGAATCTTCCCTGTCAATCGCTTCACCAAGTATATCTCATCTCCGAAGACGCCTTTGTTTCAAAGATCAACAATTCCAGCGTTCTCACTTCCAGACGCTTACCGACGCGTTCAACCAAGAATTCGGGAGCCGTACGAGTGGGAATGCCGGAGAAATTGCATGGAGACGCTCCACAAATGGAAACATCCAACGCGGGATCTGGGGCCACGGATCGTATGAAATCAGCAGCGTCGAAGTCTTCTGACGATAACTCAAACCGACTCATCGCTGGTTGTGAAATCATCCGGGAAGATTATGACCAAGTCGCCATGATCGGGAATGCGTCCGGGGCTACATACAAATGTTCTATAACCGCATGGACCACCCGTCTTCACCGCCATGCCAACCAGATGGACACCACCGCTAAGATCGGAGTTGGATGAAAGTTCCTCCACTGGAACGCCGATATAGTTTAGGTACGAAGCAAATTCCAATATGTAGAAAGGTTTCGCAAAAGGAAAGAACAGTCTCTTCACACCTTGCGGATCGCTTTGATAGCGTTCTTTAATGGCCTCGGCCAATTCAGCCTTTGCGTGAATGACATTCTTTCGCTCATAAATGCGAAACGCGGAAAGAGAAGCGTCCTGAACGAAAACAAGACATACGATCGCAATCGCGCATATCTTTAAGCCGAGGTTCATTTTTTCCATGGACAGGAATGCAAGACGCCCGAGGTACAAAACGGCGATTAGGTCCGCGGGAGCCAGATAGTATGCACTCTCTATCCGTAGGATGTCGTAACCGGCAAAAATGGCAATCCCCCCCACAGCAAGCCCATCCCAAAGGATCGACGGAACAATCTTGCGGCGAAGAATTAGAATACCTCTGTCAATGTCACGCAAAGGAAAATCCAAACCAGGAGATCAAGCTTGAAGTAACCGCCAAGAACTTGTGGCAGTGATAGCCGAAATGTCTCAAGGTAGTTTCCTTGAGAATAGGGCCACGTTACCGCAATATAGTAAAGAATGAAGGGAACAACCAGGAGCGCAAGGCAAAGGTCCAAACGGCTTTCAGGAGTTCCGATGCGCTTGATGTCCAAACTCTTGGCTCCACGTCTTGGCAGCGTAAATAAAGACGACTGATCGTGAAACCCAAGAGCAACAGGAATGCGGTCTCTTTGTAATAAAGCAAGAACTGTGCCGAAACCACCGCTGCCACTGCCCATGACTGGATTGAGTGTATTCGAAGCGTCGAAGAAACCAAATAAGACAAATGAGCCAAAAGATAACATTCGCCTCTGCATAGATCAGCCCACTGAAACTAATCAGGATGCTTGGAGTGATGAGGAGTACAATAATCAGAGCCACACGAGCCTGAACACTCAACTCATCATCGAGGACTAAGAGAATCGCAACCACGACGACAAGCTGGCCAATCCGCAACGCATGGTAGGCGTTGATTGACCGCGTGATATGGCGAAGAAGATTGAATTCCTGATATCCAAGTGGCCAGAAACGATCTGCTTCAGAGAGATCGCGACGGGAATGTCACGCCCAGCTAAGGTTCCATCGGTAAAATGCGACTCGTCATAGTAGGTGAAATCCTCCCAAACCAGGGTCCCTGCGATGTAACAAGTCAGGAACAGGATCAGAAAAGTAACCGCAAGGATTGCGCTATGTGTCCATCTTTGTCGACGTGACGAAACTAGAACCTGGGAGTTGCTTTTACCTCTTCGGACCACCCATGGCACAGATAATACGGCAAACGCAGTTATCCCAATCCAGATCGGCCAAAACAGGGTAGCTCGTTCAGTCCAAATTACCTTTAGAGGGTGCAAAAGGTGATGAAGGAAATGGAACATGAAGATGCCTCGTGGACAATTGCAGTCAAACTAAGCATCGCACTGCGTTGCTTCATCAATGTGCGAATATCTCTTACAGACGAATTGTGGATTCACCATCTCTCGGTGATTTCATCGGTGCGCGAGCGCATAAAAACGCGGCGCAGGATGCCGATAAATCGAGCAGTCGCTGAGAACAGCCTTCTTCTGCGTGGCCAAAGATATTCCAAAGTACGCTTTGGATTGCCTATATCGTCGAGCAGAACCAAGAGAATCCATTTTGTGATGAACGCAGAATTTACGATGTAGTTGATTGAAGCTAGGCGCTTCCTGTGAAACTTCCAGAATTCAGGATCCCTGCCTTGCAAGGCTGCCCTCCCAAGGAAGTAAAAATATTTATTTTCAGCTTCTTTGAGGAAGCAACGGTACTCATTTTCCGGCAGGTATTTCCTACCATGAGCGACGATTTTCGCCAGACGGGTAAACAGTTCGAATTGATAGGGACCTATTCGCTTGAGGATCGATTCATTGTCACGCCGTGAGTAGGTCAGGACCTGGTGTACGAAGCCAAAATTCCAGGTTTGAAGTAAATCGAAGCAGACGTGCGAGTCCTCAAAAGGTGCGTGGCGCTCTTCGTAGAAAGGATCCCGCGACCTAACGAGTTCCGAGCGCATCAGCAATGATGTAGGAGTGCCGAACAAGGACATATTTCTTCGAAAATAGAGCCGACAGATGTCCCCTCCTGGCACTTCTAGACTGGGATAGGGAAGTCCACTGAGACCGGCATGGTCACCTTCAAGTTGATAGGCGGCAATAATGCCCACCCTTGGGTGCGTTTCGCCCAGTTCCACCATACTGCTTAGACACTCTGGGAAGATCCAGTCGTCTGCCTGCACCATCTTGCAATACTTGCTTTCGGGAGAGATAAGAGCAAGAGCGAAGTTGTAATTCTGCACTTGGGAAAGAAACGAATCCGTGTGAACAAGACGAATCTTGTCGGGGAATCGAGACGCATAGTGATGAACGATTTCAGCTGAGCCGTCCGTACTGCAGTTGTCCACAAGTACGTATTCCCAGTTCTTATAAGTTTGCCGCAAGACACTTTCAATGCATTCGGCAAGAAAATCCTGGGTATTGTAAAAGGGAGTGACGACACTGACTAATGGACTTGATTCCAAGCTCTTCTCTCAAGTGTGGGATTGGTAATGATTCAGCGCGAGCTCGGCCAAGAGATCGTACTGCCGCGCAAAATCGGGTGTAAAGAGAACTTTCTGCCTGTAGGAGCCAATCTGGGCCACAACTGCATCGGCGCTTCCGATGACACGATCAAGCGCATCGAGCACATCGTCTGCAGTGAAATCACGAATGTGCAAAAGGTAGTCGGTTTGCTGGAGGTCTTCCATCACCCAATCCACCTTAGAATCAAATGAAATCGCTACAACAGGCGTCTGCGTCACAAACCCAAGGATTGTGCCGTGCAGGCGGCTCGCGATCAAATAGTTACACGAGCGCATTGCGGCGACAAAATCCCGCCAGGTCCTAACCAGCGGGAAATGGATCTCTCCATCCAATGTGCCTTCTGACTCTTGTTTCACACAGCTCATGATGTCAGGAATGACAGTCTCATCGTCTCCGAGCGATGAGCAGGCTACGACGGCGAAGTAGCCATGTCTCGAAACGCGTAACAGAACCTGCGCCATCTGCTGGACGTAGCGGTCATAGAGCGCGCGATTTGGGGTAGGCCAGTTTCCAGGTTTGCCATATGAAATCGGGCTCAGCATAATCACCGGTCTGCCACGGGCGAGCCTTCGAATGGTTTCCGAAGGCAATGGAAGCTGATTTTCCGGCAAGCTAAAAGCCACGTCTGGCACGACGGGGTCATTGATTGCGCTCGACAAAAGGCTTGCGGCAATGGCTCTGCTTTTCGCTTCCCGAAACGATCGGTAGCAACACATGCGAAGCGCGACGGAAATGAACCTGCGCGAAGCAGGCAACTTGATGCTTCCAGCGCCAATGCTTGCCATGGCGCACTTTACTCCAGCCAACCGCGCAAGCAAACTCCACTTGCAGTATGCGAATGGGAGTCGCCAAGCGCCTCCATATTCCTCGTCAAGTTGACCACCGCCGGAGAGAAGCAAGAGATCTTGTGAACGAAGAACCCGATAACCTTCAAGAGAATGAACAATCTCCTGACGGATTAAAGCCAGCCAGCCACGAACCTTCCTCATGAGAGGCATCAAACCAGGTAGGCTACGAAGCACGCGTCGGATTCGATTTATCCCCGCGCGGCGCCCCAGATTGCCTGCCCCAGCGATGAATCTAGGTCCCCCGTTTCGCGGTTGTACCAAGCTCCCCTCGGGCCCGCCGCCCGACGGCATCATTCCGGCTAAGAGAGGAAAAGCTCCCACGCCATGTTGCTTTAGAAAATTTTCACAACTGAGAGTGATGCCCAAAAACCTTACGCCAGGGATCCGCAGGCGAAGATTAGCAATCATCGAGTCCTGAATCGCCGCGTCGCCCAGGTTCCCCCCACTGTAAGGTGTCAGAAGAGCGATTCGAGGACTTGGACCCAAAACTTCCTGGTCAACTTCAATTGAGGTTGTCGTGATTTGCGCGTCACCGATAACTTGCATAGTATTGCTGAACCTGAATCTCGAGCCTTAGAAGCTTGTGCCCCGCCGAAATTCTGATCAATTGCTTTCCGACTATGGCGTATGTTCCCGAATCAGTTCAATTCCAGCCGCCAGTCTCAAATCGCGACCGCTCATGGCCCACCCTGGAATTAAGTTCGAGGGGCAATTCGTAACTCGTCGAAGTCGACCTCATGACGATCGGGGCATGACTCACCTGCAAGAAACAACAATAACCACCTTTGGAAGAACTCAGTGGCGTTTCTCTCGCAGCTTCGCGCTGCGTCCGCTGCACAGCTTATCGCTTTTGGGCAACCACAAAAAGAGACTGCCCAAAACCCGCAGCTTCCTTTAGGCGCTTAATGCGTTCTGCTCCGAATAGACCATTGCCGTAGTCATTGAGCCTCCTTGAATTGATAATGCGAAGGAGGCCAATGTGCCCTTCTGGCTCCAAGGTCGTAGCCCGTCGAATCGAGAAATGAGCCCGAAGCAATCTCTTGAGCAACCTCATCGTCACCCACTGTCGAATCCAGCCATCAGGCGGAGCGATGTTTGCAGTTCGCTCAAACACAAATTTGTTTTGAGTTGTGATCAGCAGGAACCTACCTGGTTTGAGAAGCTGCGCCAATTTATGCACAAACGCCGGCTGATCAGGAACGTGCGCCAGTACTTCAGAAGTGACGACGACATCAAAGGCGTTCAGTGGAAGATCAAGACTCTGGACGTCCCCCGATAAAAACTTGATATGCGGATAATCTCTTTGTGCAGTTTCAATAATCTGGCTGCCGAGATCACACGCCGTGACCTCGCCATATTCACTAAGTTTGGCACTTAGCCAACCAGTACCGCATCCTGCTTCAAAAATCTTCGCGTTCTTGATCTTCAAGTCGTCCATTTCAGCGCCGATTGCCCGAAGGCGAACCTTCGACGGCTCATCCAGGCGCCCCTGCCGATAGGTCGAATTCCATTTATCCCAAATCTGAACGTCGTTCGCCGGTCTTTGCAGATTGGTTGCTTTTTCCATATTCCAAAGTCTCCTAAATCAAACTTCACAATACTCAGTGGATGAAGTTACAGTTTCAGACTCGATTAGCTTTGGGAAACAGTTGACCGCGCCGCCTACCGCGATTGTCGAGCCAATGAAAATCGTACTGGCCGGATCTTGTCGATCATAGCCTTTCTGAAGATCATAACGATGGACTTCGGTAACCAAATGAAAAGTGCCGTGGGCGATGTTCAGTGTCAGCTCGAATGTGCAGCGGTAAACACCACCTGGTTGCAGAGAAAAGGGAGCGAAGCCCAGACGCTCGGTTGAAGTGTGGAAGATAATGTACTCTGTTTCGTCTTTGAACCAAATCACAACAGCCAGCTTTTCAATGGCCTCTCTAGCGGTGACCTCGATGTCCACCCAAGCTGTCTGACCCGACTCAAAGGTGGATTGCTCTCCGGCGCGGTCCCGGACTCGAACCCTTGAAATGCAAACGGGCTTGTCTCCGTCGGAATTACCCGGCATTGCGCCAAGGCTGAGATACTTGCGGGCAACAACGCCTGTTTGGCCAATCATCAAGACTTTACTGTGATCGAGAAGCATCGCCCGCGGGCAAATCTCTGTAACGGCCTTTAGGTTGTGTGAGACGAACAACACAGAGGTGCCAGCCTTGATGACCGCTTGAATGCGTTCCAAGCAGCGCTGCTGGAAGACGAAGTCACCGACGCTGAGCACTTCATCGACGATCAAGACTTCTGGATCCACGTGAGCGGCGACCGAAAATCCAAGGCGCGCATACATTCCTGAAGAATAGCGCTTCACAGGAGTGTCGATGAATTCCTCGATTCCTGAGAAAGCGATGATTTGATCGAGCTTTGATTGAATCTCACGCTTGCTCATGCCAAGGATAGTGCCATTGAGAAAGATATTTTCCCTGCCGGTGAGGTCGGGATGGAACCCGGCAGCGACCTCTATCAGAGCTGAAAGCCGTCCATTAACGACCATGCACCCCTTCGTGGGCCTCATGATACGGCTCAAAATCTTTAGCGCGGTGCTTTTTCCGGCGCCGTTGTGGCCAATAATGCCGAGCGCTTCGCCGCGCTTCACTTCGAAAGATATGTCCTGAAGAGCCCAGAATTCGCGCCCGTCATTGCCTTCGAGTTCCTGCCCGCGAAACATCTTTCCGGTCATTGCAGGCAACAAGTCGCGGAGGGAATTATAAGTTTCCCCTTTGCGGAATTTCTTGTAGATATGCTCCATGCGGAGCGCAACGTCGGACATGAACAGTTTCCTTTAAATGCTTTCGGCGAAAGCAGGCTCGAGATGCTTGAACAAAGTGAATCCGACGATGAAAGTAGCCAAGCTGAATACGAGGCTATACAGATACCAATTGAGATCGGGCGACTGGTGGCGGACAATGCAGGTGCTGAGGCCGTCGAGCAGTGGAGCGATGGGATTCACCATCAGCCACTTCCCCCGATCGCCGAACATGCGAACGTCGAAGAATACGGGCGTGAAGAAGATTCCAAAAGTCAAAAACACTTCGACAATGTATTTTACGTCGCGGAAGAAAAGGCTGGCAGCCGACACAATCATTCCAATGCCCACAGTAAGAACAACCATGGTGGCAAGCAGCACAGGGACCCAGAGAAGATAGATGCTCCAGCCAATCCTTATCGAGGACCAGGAAAATTAGCAAAGCGGAAAGTGCCACGAAGAGATCGAAGAGACACGCAAGCACCGCAGCAATTGGAAAAATCTCTTTGGGAAAGTAAATCTTGACGACGAGGTCGCGATTACCAAACAGGCTTTGGCAGGTGAAGCGGATGCTGGAAACGATGAAAGCCCAGGGAACCGACTTGATCGCCACGCTGGCTATATCCGCAGTTCTTCAAAGGCGCATGGGAGACCATGGCATAGGCGTATCGCACCACAACGCCGGACATGACGATGAGAATGGGCATGAGGATGGCCCAGAGAAAGCCCATGATCGACTGCTTGTACCTGACCTTGATGTCCCGGTAAGTGATCATGTAAAGAAGCTCTCGATATTTGTACAGCTCTTCCAGCTCTTCTTTCATACCTGTCTGCATCTCCCGCGCATGTCTTCCCTTACGAGCAAGCTTCGCTGTTCAACCTCTGATGAGATCGACTAAAGGGATCCGTTTAAACGAATGTCAATTCCACTGCTGGATGTGGGGTCACTCCGCGAACAGCAGCCCAGAAAGTCTCCGCGATCAGATCCGTAAGTGGCGAACTTGACGGCAACTCGTATTCGTCCACCCGAGTCACAGGCGCCAACTCGGCAAGCGTGCCGATCAGCCGAATCTCGTCCGCGATATGGAGCTCGGTTCGATCCACCGGGCGCTCAATATACGGGATGGCCAGAGAATGGCAAATCTTTCGAACGATTTCCAGCGTGATGCTTTCTAAACGCCCTTCAAAAGCTGGTGGCGTAACGACGCATCCATCGCGCACAAGCAGCACGCAGGCACCAGTTGCTTCGGCTACCCGGCCCTGCTGATTGAGCAAAATCATCTCAGAGAAGCCACGCTTCCTGCCTTCGATGCGTGCCAACCGCGCCACCTGGTAATTCGTACTGGCCTTGATTCGTGGGGACAGGCTAACATCGTTCGACCTCTGCCAGGTACTGACGCCGATGGCTACCGGAGCGGGAGGGTGCTTGGCCTGGTGATAGGCGGTGAGATAAAGATCTGCGACAGTCCCTTCTCCCCAATGCCCTTCGACAACAAAGAGAGTTGCCCGAATCCACATGTCTTGTGTGGGTTCGTAAAGCGCACGAACGATTTTGGAACAGGCATCCCGGAACTCTTCGTAGGTGACCGGAACTGGAATATGAAGCAGTCGTGCGGATCGGCACAGTCGGTCATAGTGCCTGCGTAATTCAACGATTCCGAATTCCAATCCGTCGGCTTGCCAGTAACCCTTCAATCCTTCAAAGACATTGAGTCCCCTATTCACCGCTTCGCACGAAACATGCAAAGTTGCTTCCTCCCACGGACGTACTTCTCCGTTGAAATAAGCGAATCTTGGTTGCTGTAAGCCAAGTGCGTAGAGACTCTTCTTCGCTGTCTGAGTCATTCCTTCTCTCCAGGATTCATTCCACTTTCCGTCTCGAGCTGTGCTTGAACAGTTACGTCGATACCGCCAGGCTCGTATGCGATTCGAGTCTTAACCCTCATCGTCGCAAACTTTACGCTTGTTGCTTTTGCAGTCGCTCAATTCGCCTACCGTCCCTGCGCAGCGCCTGCAGGCGGGGCAGTTGGAGATGCGACGAATTCTGCTTCGCTCTCGTCGCAATAGGGAGCAGATCGCATCTTCAGGAATGTGCGAGTAGTCCGAAGCCCGTATGTAATCGCGCAACGTGGTGCCTGTCGAGGCGGAGTCAACGTTGGGCGCGCCAGCTTTATTCCAAACGTCGTCCACGTGAACCGTGCGGAAATCGATGCTATAGCGGGTCAGTCCGCAGGTGTTGGGGACCGTGGAGTGCAGCTGCGCGGCGGAGAACAGCATCACGCCCCCAACATTCGCGACCACGCGCACTTGCGGATCGGGCGCAAGCGGAACCAGCGGACGAGGCTGCTCACGCGTGTCGCTCTTAACATGCTGCGCTGCGCTTTGCCGGTTGCTACGATTCCAGGCGTAGTAGTTGTAGGTGTTGGAGCTGTTCTGGACCGCTTCATCCCAGTATCTCGGATGAAAAGCCATACTGTTCTCGGGGTAGATCTCGTAAACCGGCATCCACCAGTTAATCTGGGAACCAGGAGCTGAGTACCACGTGTCACGATGGGGGTGAAATGCATAGGCAATTCCCGATGCGAGGTAATCGGATGGAAACGCCGTCCGCAGCCTGGGAACATCAAAATATGTCTTCTCCAGGTCACACCCGCGTTCGGCTAACATGCCTTTGATCAATTCCTTCGACGTGGGATGATGGATGAATTTAGGCTTAAGGTCGGCGAGAATCTCAACACAACTCTCAACCGGCATGCTTTCTTGAATTTTCCGGGGATCGTACGGACTGAAGGCCGTCTCGATGAGTTCCCGCGCAAATTCGCATAGCTTCAATGCGCTCGGCGAAGGCGAGTACACGAGCACGGATCCACGGTATAACTCTTCCCGTCGTTTTGCTTCATTCATTGCGGAATCAACAAATAGATTCATTTTCGCCTTACCTCCCTTGCTTATTCTTGAGTTCAATCACCTTTAGTATCCTTCGAGCACTAGCTTGCGGCAGTGGAAGGCCTCGGCGTAACCGCTTGCGGCATTGCACTCCATGCCCCGGATTCGCATGAGACCCAGGAATGTTTCGCGATCAAACCAGCGCTTGGTCCGTTGAGATTCGAATGTCTCAAGTAGATAGTTGATCTTTGTTTCATACAACGGAGCCTCCAGCGGCACAAACATGTTCGGACGACCCATGTCGCCGTCATATTTTGGAATTTCGTATTCAAGAATCAGATGATTTCGAAAAGTGTTCCAGGTGAGATCAGATACTAGCCGATGGTCCTGGTGCGCATCACCCTGCCAGTGAGTGAACACCATATCCGGATTCACCTCGGCCTTGATCTTTTCAACAAATTCCTTCACCTCGTGGCCGTTATAAGGAAGAAACCCATCTCGAAACTCCTTGAGGACGATCTTCTTGTCGCAGCCGGATGTAAAGAGTTCGGCTGCATTCTCTGCTTCCCGACCTCGGGGACCTAGCGCGCTGAAAACAACCCAGTGGAATCTCAGTCTCGGAATAATTTTTTTGAGATGCAAAAGCGTCGCACCGCATCCAATCTCGATGTCGTCGGAATGCGCCCCTAGGCAGAGCACTGTGAATTGCTTGCCATTTTCGCGCGGAACGCTCAGGCCAATCACGCGACGTTTCCTGCAACTGGATGGCCATTCTTCCACAGACGCCACGGGGCCTTACCGGATGCCTCAAGTTCATCGAGAATCTGCTTATCCTTGAACGTATCCATGCACTGCCAGAAGCCGTTGTAACGGTGCGACCACACTTTGCCTTCAGCGATTAACCGCTGGAACGGCTCATAGATCAGCTCTTCCCCGGAATTGATATAACGGAAGATCTCCTTGCGCAAAATGAAATAGCCGCCATTTACCCAGATGTTCGCGTCTGTCATGTTCCTGATAGCGCGAACACAGCCCTGCTCGTCCGTCTCGACGGTGTCTAAACTACTGGAGCGTGGCTGCACTGAAAGGAAAGATGCATAGGAATCGCGGCGTGAAAACTCCTCAATCATCTGGGGAAGATAGAAATTGGTCAGACCGTCGCTGTAGTTTGCCAGGAACATCTCTTCGCCCTGGAGATGCGGCTCGACGAGGCGCAGGCGGTCCGCGATAGTGGCGCGCAAGCCCGTGTCCGCGAAGGTTATCTTCCAATCGTCAATGTCTCGCTGCATGAATTCAAGCTTTCGGCCACCCCGTGAGAAAACGAAATCGTTGGAAACTGACTCGTCATACTCCAGGAAATAGTTCTTGATGGCATTGGCCTTATAGCCGAGACAGAGAATGAAATCCTTGTGTCCAAAATGCGCATAGTACTTCATCACGTGCCACAGGACCGGTCGCGCACCAATAGTGACCATCGGCTTCGGAACATCCTCCGAGTAGCCCCTGAGCCTCATTCCCTCACCGCCGCAAAACAGGACGACTTTCATGTTTCACCTCGTCGTTTCCGACTCTAGGAAATCGTGACTTTGGGGATGGGGACTACGAAACGTCCTCCCCATTCCCGGATATAACTCAATTGCTTCATGATTTCATCCTTCAGATTCCATGGAAGAATGACGACGTAGTCAGGCTTAGTTTCGCTGATCCGATCAGGATGATGGATCGGAATATGACTTCCTGGAAGGTAACGCCCCTGCTTGTAAAGGCTGCGATCGACCGTATACTCGATCAGATCCTTCCCAATGCCGCAATAGTGCAGAAGGGTTGCACTCTTTCCCGGCGCCCCGTAACCGGCCACTCTCTTGCCTTGTCTTGCAGCGGTAAGAAGAAAGTCGACGAGTTCCATTTTTGTCTGGCGCACCTGCTCAGCAAAGCATTCGTAGCCGTCAATGCGGTCGAGCCTTGCATTGATCTCGTCGTCCATTACCTTTTGCACATTGGGACGGGTGCGATGTACCTGGGAGGAGGAACGGCACGCGAACACCCGAAGCGACCCGCCGTGCGATTTCAACTCCTCCACATCGAACACACGCAATCCGTGCGCCTGCAGGATCTTGTTAGCACAGATCAGCGAAAAGTAGGAGAAGTGTTCGTGATAGATCGTATCGAATTCATTCAGTTCGATTAGACGCAATAAATGCGGGAATTCAAGAGTGAGAACGCCATCAGGCTTCAGCAGAATCTTGAGACCTTCGACAAAATCATTGAGGTCGGGTACTTGGGCAAGAACATTGTTGCCGACTACAAGGTCTGCAAGTCGGCCTTCCGACTCAAGTTCCTTCGCTACCGTCTCACCGAAGAATCGGACCAGCGTTGGAACCCCTTTCTCCACAGCAACCTTGGCGACGTTGGCGGCCGGCTCGATTCCCAGCACCGGAACTCCCTGCCTGACAAAGTACTGCAAGAGATAGCCGTCGTTGCTCGCCACTTCGGCAACGAAGCTCTGCTCGTTGAGATCAAAGCGCGCCTGCATTTCGTTGCAGTATTTCTCGCAGTGCTTGAGCCACGAGTCGGAGTACGATGCAAAGTAGGCGTAGTCGCTGAAGATACTTTCTGCACTTTCGTATTCTTCCAGTTGGACGAGCCAGCACTTCTCGCAGATATAGACGTGCAGCGGATAGTACACCTCGCCGCGACTTAGTTCAGCCGAAGAAGGATATGATTCGCAAAGCGGCGACATGCCGAGGTCGACAAACGTTCGACTGAGGCCCGCGCCGCAAAAGCGGCATGCCTTGGCGGTGGTCTCGTTTTCCAGCTTCTCAAGTGCGGTTGTAGTATTCGTCATCGGGCTTTTGTCGCTTTCCGTCACTTATCGCACTTCTGCAAACTTGTTGGTCCAGCACAGGCTTTCGTCGAGCCTTCCTGATTGCTGAAGCCGACGAATTTCGTTGATCCGTACATAGCGCTTCTGCTCCATGTCTGCGGCGGCGAGTCCGTTCGCGCGGTACGCGTCGTAAAGCTCCTTTGCGCCAAGACGCGCAGTCCATTGCGGGCGAAACGCCGGGAGAAGCCGGTTTATCTTGTCAAAGCTGACTCGGTAGCAACGAGGATCGGGGCCTCCACCGGGCGCGTATTCAACACGGCACCCGGGAACAACTTCAAGAACGAATTCAGCGATCTCGCGAATCCGGAAGTTCTCGTCGTTACGCCCTACGTTAAGGACTTGATTGTGAATCACATCGCGCGGAGCATCGAGAGCAGCTAAGACCGCGCTGACAATGTCGCGAATGTGGACGATAGGGCGCCAGGGGCTGCCGTCACTCTTGATGTAGACGAGGCCGGTAGTAAGTGCCGCGGCAACCAGGTCGTTCAGCACAATATCGAGGCGCAGGCGCGGCGACACTCCGTATGCAGTTGCATTGCGCATATACGTGGGAGAGAAACTGTCGTCGGCGAGCAACGCGATGTCGCGCTCGGCGAGGATCTTCGATTCGCCGTAAGGGGTCACGGGGTTGAGCCCGGAAGTCTCGTCGAGAAAATCGTCGCCCGCGGCCCCGTACGTGCTGCAGGATGAAGAGAAGACAAAGCGCTTCACGCCGGCATCCTTGGCAAGTTTCGCCAGATGCACTGAAGCGATGTGGTTGATGTCATAAGTGAGCTGCGGATTGATATCTCCAAGCGGATCATTTGACAGCGCAGCGAAGTGCACAACCGCGTCAAAACCCGCCAGATCGGCTCTCGTCACATCGCGAAGATCCTTTCGTATCTCCGGGATGTCGCCAGCCTGCTTGCCAAAACCGCAATTGGCAAAGAAATCCGAATCCAGGCCCACGACTTCGTGACCGGCAGATTGTAGAATCTCGCCCGCCACAGCACCAATGTAGCCCTTATGGCCAGTTATAAGAACTTTCATCGCAGTTTTCGATCCCTTCCTAAGGTAGATCTGTTAGATCGCCAATAACTGTTCCCAAAAGAATCTCGTAAGAGATGCCATTGCAATTCGCCGGGTTCAGCGGCCAAGTTGCTCGAACCTTGCAATTTGTGTTTGTGTTTCTCGCTGCATGTCGGCTCCTTGCTGCCAACTGCGGTACCAATTCACGGTCCACTCGAGAGCCGTTTCGATTTTTAGCCGCGGTCTCCAGCCCAACTCCGTGCGCGCCTTGCTGGCATCCAGCCTTAACGAGTGGTCCTCGTGCAGGCTTGGGTCTGAATCGCGTATCCAGGAAGCGCCGTCGCCCCACACCTCGACAAGTTTGCTTGCAATGCGCTCGACAGGCCATGGATCGTCGCTCGGGACCGAAGTTGAATGCGGAGGCAAACTGCGCATGCTTTGCGAGTAGCCTTTCAGCCAACATAATGTAGCCATTCAGAGGTTCAAGCACGTGTTGCCACGGGCGAATTGAGTTTGGCCGCCGGATGAGTACAGGCTGCTTGGCCTGGAATCCCCGGATCAAGTCAGGTATCAGTCGATCCTCGGACCAGTCACCCCCGCCAATCACATTGCCGGCGCGCGCAGTGGCCAACGCGACGTGATGCTCATGCAACCTGTCTGCCGGGAAGAAGGAACTGCGGAAGGCCGCGCTTACGATTTCGGCGCATGCCTTGCTGGCAGAATACGGGTCATATCCGCCCAGAGTGTCCACCTCGCGGTACGGCCAAATCCATTCCCGATTTTCGTAGCATTTGTCAGAGGTGATGCCAACTACGGCTCGCACACTCGAAGTGTTCCGAACGGCCTCCATGACATGAGCCGTTCCGATGATATTGGTTGAAATAGTGCCAAGCGGGTCGGTATATGAGCGCCGGACCAGAGGCTGCGCCGCGAGATGAAAAACCACCTCCGGGGCAAAATCCTTCATCGAAGCTTCAAGCTTTGCATAATCCCTGACATCGCCGCGAACGTCATCTAGCACGCCGGCAACCAATGCTGCAGTGAAGAGATTCGGTGTGGTCGAAGGTTCAAGTGCGTAACCCCGAATTTGCGCGCCGCGGCTAGCCAGCCAGAGGGAGAGCCATCCACCTTTGAATCCGGTATGGCCGGTCAAAAAGACCCGGCGCCCCTTCCACGGATTCACCATGTCTTTCACGGAGCCCTCCCAACGGCTTTGAGTTGTTCCAGCCACCGTTCATCCAGAAGTGAGCCCAGTGGCCGCGAACCGTCCCGAGGAGGGAATATCGGCTCTTACTTCTTTAGAATCAGGCTTTACATCAGGTTTCTTGCAAAGATTGTATCGAATCGAAAATGATGGAGCAATAACAAAAGATAGCTACTCTTTCGCCCTGCCTCAATACAACAAATTGGGTGTAGACGAACCTTACGCAGCTCCCGCGGATTCTCCTTGCCTGGTTTCAGCATCTGGGACCAAGGCCAGCAGCTCTTTTTCGTGCAGGAGATCTGCAGCGGCGCGGATGACTGAGAACTCAAGTCCGGACAGTTCGGCAATATCCAGGAGCGAGTGCTTGCCATCTGAAAGATTCAGCACCCAAAGCCGCGCGCTGATCTCCGTTTCTCCTGCCTTGTCCGTTTTGGACTGGTAGAGGCCGCGCTTGCCGAGTTGAGGTTCGCAGAACGGGCTAAGATTTTCATAGCGGCGATTTCCCTCAAGAACATCGACCAAGGCAACGCAAGCCCGCAGAGACGCACCAAGTTGAGCAGGCTGGATGAACTCGAGATTATCGGCCGAAGTATGGTACTCCGGATACGTTCCCCATACACTTCGCATCAGGCAACCAACGGGAAGATTGAACCCCGGCGAGCAATACTGCCGCTCATCGTAACCGTAGGGCGAGAACTGGAGAATCTCCGAAGATTCTCCGCAGTGCCGCAGAACGTGAGCCATTGCCAGGTCGATTTCCGCATTTCCCCGGCGACTCTTTTTGTAGTGGAACCCACCGGAGTCACCGATGCCCGTGAGAACCAGACCATGGCGGATGCGCCCGGCATTTTTTTGATTGCTGGCAAGCCATGTGATTGCGCCTATCGTTCCTGGTGCAAACAGAAAGCGATATGAGTAGCGAAGATCGCGTCCGGCAAGAAGCTCAGCCAGAGCCACGGCAACTGTCAGGCCGGATAGATTGTCATTGGCCAGCGAAGGATGGCAGCAATGAGCTGAGATCAGCACCTCCTCGGAAGACCGTCCAGCGATATGGCATTCGCCGTAAGTCAGGTTCCCCGCGGCAAGAGTGGAATCAATACAAACTTCGTAGCTTCCCTCCTCCAGCACCGACCTCTGATTGTGCGACAGGCAGAACCCCCAATCTTCTTTGTAGTAGGACGTGCGATAGGGGATCAAATCAGGTTGCTCGGGAAGCGAGTACAAATGGGTTTCTAGCTCTGCGAGCGAAAGGGTGGCGTGCACGGGCATGCTGTAGTTCACCACATGAAGATTGGAATGCTTAAAGTCAACAACTCGTGTTCCACTCGCATCCTTAATATATGCATCCCTAATATTCCACTCTCTTGGAACTGTCCAGTCGAAAACATCCTTGCCCGTAGGAACCTGCGTGATCTCAAGAGGAATGCGTTTGTTGATCGACTCAAGCGTTTCGCGGATGCCGGCGCCTGTAATGCTTCTGCAAATAGGGAAGAGTGTTGCGGCATACGCATGCAACTCCTTGCCCATTTCCGAGAAATCGCAGGCCTCAAATTCTTCAATCATGTTCGTTCAGTTCTCGATGTCTGCGACGAATCGGGGTCATTCAAAATCTGGATAAGAGCAGTCTCGTTCGGACATGATCTTGGGCTGGTCGGGCCACTTGATTTGAAAAGCTGGATCGTTCCACCGGATTCCTCGTGACAACTCCGGGTAGTAGAACTCAGACATCTGATAATAGACCTCTGTTCGGTCTTCGAGTGTAAGAAGACCATGACCGCAACCCTTTGGCACATAGACCATGCGCCGGTTAGCAGCACTCAAGAGGACGCCAATCCATTTCTTGTATGTCGCTGAATCCGGCCGGAGGTCCACAACCACGTCATAGATCGATCCCTGAGTGCAGCGTACAATCTTGTCTTCCGGGTGCGGTTCGCCCTGGAAATGTACTCCGCGCAGCGTTCCCTTTTTCTCGTTGAACGAAATGTTGCACTGTGCGATTGCCGGATTGAGGCCGTGGCGTTCGAACTCGTGTCGGCACCACGACCGCGCAAAAAAGCCGCGCTCGTCATTCATCGGTTCAAGGGAAATCTCGAAGACGCCGGGCAACTTCGTTTCATCGAACCTCATTTCAATCGATCTCCAGCCTTCCCCAACATCGGATTGAACCCTATTTCATCCTGGTCGCGGGTATCCATCGCGGTCCTAAGATTCGAAGGGTCCTCAATGGCAGGTCCGGTAACTGATTCGAAGCTCTCAGTTTGGATTGGCGTGCGAGAGAGCCACTGAACCAAACGAAACAACAGGGTCCGATCCGGGAACGGATTGAGCAGTTCCTGAACGAGTTCCGGCTCGTCTGAAGGAATATCTTGAAAGCAGAGCTGCAGCAATTCCTGGTTGCTCTTGAGCAACTGCGGGAAATAGGCGATCATGTCAGATCGAGTCACCGGCGGGTTTTCGGGAAGAGACCGGCCCGTGAGCTGAGCCCACAAAGCTCCCGCGAGGTTTCGCCCCTTATCCAGGCGGAGATGGCACGGCGGAGTAATGCGCGGGTTCATCTCAATCAGGTACGCATCCCCGGTCATTTCTTCGATCATGAAGTCCAACCCGAAGAATCCCGATAAGCCCAGGCGGGACGCAAGTTTTTCAGCCGCCGCTTTCATCTGGGGATTCTCAATAACTCGCACAATGCTCGCGGGTCCTGTCGCGCCTTCAGAGCAAACTACTTCAACGCCGATGGATGCAAGAACGCGGCCCTTCCAGGAAACGACTGTGCAGTTTGCCGGTCGACCGTGAACGTAGGACTGAAGGATGATTGTGCGCTTCGAGCGATTCCACCATGACCGAAGGAGAAACGCATCGCGATTCACAAGCATGCGCTTGATGGCGCGGGTAAACCGCGAAATCTGTGCAAGCTCTTTAAGCGACTGCTCCGCCTTCTCTGCGGATTGGATTACCCTGACACCGCTTCCGCCCCAGGTGCCGTCGGCTTTGGAGACCCACGGGAGCGGCTCTTTCTCATGCCACGTTTCAAGGTCTTGCGGACTCTTGAGCAGGTTCGTCCGTGGCACATGAATGCCCTCTTTGCGGGCGAGTTCGAGGAGACTATACCGGGAAGATACGATCGAATGACTTTCCGGCGATCCCAAAGAATGCTCTATAAGTGCCAACAGTTTGGCTTCAGTGCTCCCACGAGACTTTGCCCATGCATAGAGTTCGTGGAGATGTTCAACGCTTCGATCACAACAGGGGACGATTATGTCAGGCTCCGCTGACTCAATTGCCGCCTTAAGCGACTCCATCGGGCGAAGAGAACTATAGCGAAATGTCCTTTTGACCGCACGCGTCTTCATCAACGCGTGACTCGGCGATGGGCAAATCGCTGAAACTTGACAGCCGGATTCCGCGAGACCAACCGCAAGACGTGCGGCCAGCGCCCATCGATTCGTATCGGTCAAGAGAACTTTTGCCGTCCCGTTTTCTTGGGCCTGTGGCTTGAGTTTGTTCATCTGCGCTTTGAAGTCCAATCCTTCAGCGACGTCCAACCTATGTGGTTAAACTGCCTATCCTTGAAAAAGCAAAAACTAACCAAATACTTTATGGTGCCATGCGCTCTGCGATTTGACGCTCGTTCGCGGGTTCTCCGTCCGGGTCCGATCCTGCCGGCGCCAATGATTTTGTTGCAGTTCGTGTCAAGTGTTTTGAGAGTCGAGGTGCAGCGAATCCCGCGCCATACGCAAAACGAAGAAGCGGCCCGAAGGTGTTCGCGGCAACTACGCCTATGAAATACAAATCATCGACGGTCGATTCAAAGTTCGGCGACAGCGCCGGGGTTGTGTCCACACACTTGATCGCAGAAATGATCTTCTGGTCCAGGAAGGAAATGCGCCGCAGATTCGGTTGATATCCGGTAGCAGCAATGACATGATCGGCTTCGATTGCTTTGCGGAAGCCGGCGCTGTCTGAAAGCTCAAGTGCGACTCGATCATCCTTTATCTTTGCTGAGCGAATCGAAACACCAAGCTCAAAGCCGACTTTGCCGACGACCTGTTCTTTTGTAAACCAGCACGGTGCTGGCCCAAGAATGCGCCGCACCTTCTCCACTCGAAATTGCTCCGGCATCATCCGAAATATCAGAGGTAGATTTGTGCACATGAACAGCTTCCAGCCCGGACCGATACCCGTGACCGGTTTGCGCAGTCGAGCGAACCATGAAGGGTCAATATCCTTCGGCGGGTCATGAAAGCGGATCTTGGGCGCACGCGAGATGACTTGAACCGACGCTCCGGCTTCATGGAGCAGCGCAGCCAAATCAAGAGCCGATGCCCCGGCTCCGACCACCGCGACTTGGCGCCCGCTGAAGTGGTCAATCGCCCCGTACGCCGAACTGTGGGTGATGAATCCATTGGGTAACGCCGCTAATTCTGCTGGCACGTGCGCAAAGTAGGTAAGTCCGACAGCGACCACTACCCGTCGCGCGGCGAAGACCTCTCCATTATCCAGGGTTACGGTGAAACCAGAGCGCGCGCGCTGAACTGAGGTGACCCTGCGGTATTCGAGCTCCGGTACAAACCTCTTTTGAAACTCAATACCGTAAGCGGCAAACACGTCCAGCGGAACAGGAGTACCGATGTCGGCATAAGGTAGTCCCCGTTCCTGACAAAATGCTTTGAGGGTAAACGACGAATCGGGATCAAAAAGCGAAGACGCGAAGCCTTCGGATTTAAGGTGCATGCCATTCGGCATATGCTTGAGCCAGAATTCCATCGGACTCCCAAAGATGCGAAAGTTCACACCTGCTGCTTTGAGATGAGCAGCCGTAGAGAGGCCGTAGGGTCCAGCTCCCACAATGGCAACATCGCAGCTATTCATTCCATTTCCTTTCGAAGTTATTAACGTTCGGCATACACTTTTCGAAGCTCTCGCCGCGACCTCTTATCGAAGACGCGCCGGTATGCGTTGAGTAACTCTTTAACTGAATATTCCCAGGCAAGCTCATGCTCAACTCGACTGCGCCCGAATTGGCCCATCCTGAGTCTTTCGTCGGGGTGATCGAGCAGCCAAAGAATCTTGTCTGCAAAATCTGATACGAGGTTGTGGTTATCACTGTAGAGCGCCGCCTCACCTGCACTGAAGCGCCCTTCCTTTAGATCAAATTGGACAATCGGCTTACCCAGCGCCATGTATTCCATAATCTTGATCATGGTTGATATATCATTCATTGCACATGGCTTATCAGGATTTACGCAGACATCGGATGTGGATAGTATCTCGAGAAGCTCTTTGTCCGGAACTCGCCCAGTGAAGTTGACCGTATCTTCGAGGCCCATCTCCTTCATCATTAGACGCAATCCGCTTAGACCTGGACCGCCCCCCACGCAAGTGAAGTGCACATCGCGACGGCCGCGATTCTTGATCTCAAGGGCAACACCGAGCAGAATATCCAGCCCTTCCTGAATGCTCATGGTGCCGACATACCCAACAAGGTAAGTCTTGCCATACTTCAATTCAGCCAGGGGCGGGACCGGATTGAAGCTTTCTAAGTCAGGGCCGTTTCGAACTACAAAGACATCCTGAGGCTTTCGACCTCCCCGGCTAACTGCCAAGGACTTATAGCTTTCATTCGTGGCCATCACTACATCGCTGAAGCGATAGGTGAGCATTTCAAGCCATACTTGCACTTTGTAAAAGGCATCTTTTCTCTCGTATTTCGAAAGATAGAGCTCCGGGTTGGCGTCGTGATGATCGAAGACGTACTTCACACCAAAAAGCTTGAACGGCAAGGCCACGAGGAAGATGTTATCCGGTGGATTGCATCCCTGAATCACCTGAAATCCCCGTGTCACAAAAATCCACCAGGCGTAAAGGCATTCCCAGAACAAAGCACATCCATATTCCCAGAGATAGCCGAGTGGAGTGTTACCTTCCTTGGGCATCGGATGCCGATAGATGTGAACACCTTCCAAAACTTCATGATTCTGTTGGTAGCCTTTGCCGCGTGGGGAAAGCACGGCAACGTCGTAGCCTGCCTTCTCGAGAGCAAGGGCCTCTTTCCATACCCGGCTGTCAAAAGGTACGGGAAGATTTTCAACAATAATCAGAACACTCTTTCCCATTTCTCTTTTCATCTCAGAGCGACCTGTAGAGTCCGGCAAGGGCGCACAGCATTGTTGCCTGTCCCCAGTGCAGCGTTGGAGTTTTGTTGACCAGCCATCGGGAATATCGCCGGTAATAGAAATACCCTGTCTCGTCCTGCATATTTTCGATTGTCCATCGTGCAACTTTCACAGCTTGCGCCAGGCTCTCTTTATCGCAGTCCTGAAAGAAGACCAATGTGTCGATTGCCTGTGAACTGCATTGAATGTCAAAAGGAAGCGTCTTATGGTCGTAGTATCTCGGTGAGCCATCGGAAAGGAAGAAGCCATTCTTCCAGTATTCATAGCCATGTATCATGGCTTCATGAAAAGTAAGATCACCTGTTCCCTGCTCAAAATGTTTAAAAGAGTCCAGCACGTACGCGGTATGAAAATTGTCGACCCAGTGTAAATTCTCCTTCTCGCCGTAGTACCAGGATGCGTTGGATCTTTGGTGCTGGGCTGTATAGCGGATCGCCTTCCTGGCTAGCTCGTAGTAAACGTCTTTCCGGGTGTAGGCATAAGTCCGAGCCAGCAAACTCGCCCCAAGCGTATTTGCGTTGTGAACCTGGCTGTCTAACCCCGGAACGTAGGCAATGCAGGCCCCGTCTCCGTCGGGAAATGTCTTGAGATCGAGAAGGATATGCTCGCACGCGCTAGTCGCGACTTGAAGATACTCTTCTTTTTGGAAATGCTCGAAAGCATCTAGGAATGCATGGCCTATCAATGAGGTCCACACCACCGTGGGCACACCTTTGGGCAGATAAAAGGTGCGCGACTGATAATCAAAGTGATTGCCCCAGCATGCCCCGTGATAACCAGCGGATTGGTGGTCGATCAACCACTGGAGAGCGTCTTCGGTTTTGTCTGCCCACGCCTGGTCTCCGGTCGCGTCGTAGAGACGGATGAAGCCCCTCGCCAAAAAACCCATGCCTTTACTGGAATGCTCCTTCTGAATTCCGAGCGCCGGACGAAGGTTCAAAGGAAAACGTCTTACACCCTGGAGCAGCACTGTCCGCAGGAACTTCGTCTCGAATGTGAACGGGCGCGCGACCCTCGAGTTAAGCCCGTCGAATGTATCGTAACCCCGGTAACTGTTGTGCTCCAGCCAGCGAGAGAGCTTTTCGATGGATTGAAAGAGCCTGCCCTTGAAAGCTGTGTGGGTGGCTTCGATATCGCTCATCTCACCAACAAATGCCTTCGTACTTGCCATTGCTGCTCCTTCCCTCAATGATGCGGACAAAATCAACAAGGCGTTGTCCCTCATGCAGCCGCTCAGGCACCTGCCTGAATTCAGGATCATTGTTGCCGATGACGATAGTTTGGCCGTGTCGTAATACAGCCTCCGTGTCGTTGACCATGAGTCGTGAAATATGTGGAATGTGATTCAGGATGAAATCCCGATTCGCGCCTACCAGGCTAGCGATATTCACGTTCTTGTCATAGATACGCAGGTCGTAGCCCTTTCCAATAAGGCGCTCGATCACTTCAATGATCGGGCTCTCCCTTAAATCGTCCGTTCCCGCCTTGAAACTGAAGCCAAGAACTCCGACGCGCATGCTTCCCCCGTTCATGATCATTTGCAATCCCCGGGAAACTTGCAGCTCGTTGCTCGGCAAAATGGAGCTGAGAATCGGTAGTTGCAAGTCCCGGATCTTTGCATGATAGGAAAGTGCCCGCAAATCCTTTGGCAAACACGAGCCGCCGAATGCGAAGCCGGGCTTGAGGTAGGTGGTGGAGATATTCAGTTTGCGATCCTGGCAGAAAATATCCATCACCGCGTGCGCATCGATGGCGAACGACTTGCATATGTTTCCAATCTCATTTGCAAATCCAATTTTGAGCGCATGCCAACTGTTATCGACATATTTGATCATCTCCGCTGTGTTGAGATCGGTCCTGATCAGCGGCGCTTCGAGGTGACCGTAAAGGGCGGCCAGAATGTCGCCACTGGGCCGATCGAACTCGCCAATAACAGTCTTTGGTGGGTTGCGAAAGTCTTTGACGGCCGAACCTTCCCGAAGAAATTCCGGGTTGTTACAAACACCGAAATCGACTCCCGCTTTCTTCCCCGAAGCCTGCTCAAGCGTCGGAATCACGGTGCTCTGCATCGTGCCCGGCAGGATGGTACTGCGAATGACAACCGTATGTCGTGAGGCCTTGTTCCTGAGTGCCTCACCGATCTGCTCACATATTCTGCGAATATACTGCAGGTCAAGGTTGCCATTTGGCTGACTAGGCGTACCGACGCAAACGAAAGACAACTCCGTATCAAGAATGGCCTGGGTGGAATCAGCTGTTGCGCGGATCCGGCCGGCTTTGGCGGATTCTTCGATGATCTCCGCGATCTCCTCCTCGATAATCGGGGACTGACCGCGATTTATCAGATCAACTTTGGCCGCAACCGGATCGACGCCAATTACATGATGCCCCTCATTCGCGAGGCAACCCGCTGAAACCGTGCCAACGTAGCCCAAGCCAAAAATACTGATCTTCAAGATTAAATCGCTCCTGGATTCCTAACTACTCTTCAGGGAGGTGGGTAAAGCACCCGTCTTTGCGTCGGACTTCACAATTTTCAGCCTGCGTTCCTGCGAAGTAATTTTGCTCCAAACCCTTCTCAAACCGGCCGAGACTCTTTTGCCGCGAGCGCCACTGGATTGTTGCCGGCAACCTCTGAAGATAACTCGAACTGAGAACCATTGCGGTACTCAATTCGAAAAAGAAAATGGTCAAACCTTTTGGCCCACTTCCACCTGAATCGGCGCACTGAATGCTGCACAGGCTTGGTTACCGCCCAACCAAATGCCATTGCAATCCAGGAGTATTTCCAGGATAGCGACGGCGTTCCAAGCGGTTCGCCTAGCTCTTCTGCAAGTGCGCTGGCTTCCCGCAGGATGTGTGATGTCTCCGGGTAGAAATAGATCAGTGAATCGCGAAGGAACTGAAGGCAGGCGGCGCGGACCCTGTCGTCTTCGCCAAGCGAACGCAGGCACCTGATATGCAACTTCATCGAGCACCAATGCGCCTCAATCTTATTCGGGAACCGTCCGACGTAACTCAGGCTGTCGAAGCGGAAGCTGCGGTAATAGACTTTAGCTTCGCGGACGAAGCAGACGCCTTCGCTTGCAAGCAGAACCCGGCAGAAGTATTCGCCATCGTCGTCGCCCAGCTGCTTAATATCCCATGGCCCGGCCGCTTCGGTCAGCTCGCGGCTCACCAGCCACGTGGCAGTCTGCATGTAGATATTCTGCTCCATCTTGCGCAACAGCCATTCCTTGGGAGAAAGATCGCACCACAACGCGGAAGGCTGGAAATGTGCGCGAGAAGGCCGGTACATGAAATGTGCCCAGGACGAAGATATGAGCATACGCGGACTCAGCCCCTGGGCTACCAGTTCCATCTGCTTTGAGATCTTGTCGGGCGCCAGCAGATCATCTGCGTCGAGCCACTGGATGAAATCGCCGTGGCAGTAGGAGAACGCATTATTTCTGGCTGCAGCGGCACCTTGATTCTTTTGCGCGATTACGCGCACTCCCTGCGATTCAAACTGCTGAGCCACGGCGAGCGTCTTGTCGTTGGACCCATCGTCGACAACGATAATCTCGGTTCTTTGCCAAGTCTGCGCCAATGCCGAACGGATCGTATCGCCGATCCATTCCTGCGCGTTGTACGCGGGGATGAGTATCGACACCAAAAGCACGCTGTCTGAACTGGATGGCCCTCCTGGTCTGGGGCTCGGTCTTCACAGGGTTTTCCAGTTCCTCCACCTGAAGATCGTCGCGCGTCTTGCCCGACCGGGCCATTTCGCGCATCAGGTCAGCGAAGCTAATCAGCGGTGCCAGCCCGCCGTGAAGAAGCACGACAGTACCCAGATAAAGCGGCACAATCAGACAGGAGATCGTTGCAACACGAAGCCAGGCTCCCGCTGCGCCCTGCATTCCAACAACGGCAGGAAACCAACTCATCACCATGAAGGTCATTGAACCGGCAAACAGCGAAGACAGAACATACCGCCAGGCGGCAGAAAAGAGAGAAATCAGTTCGAGCGAGATGGGTCTTCCCGCATAGTAGATCGCAGGGAAGGTCAAGACCCAGAATGAAACGCTCCAGGCAGTCGCCATTCCGATAGGTCCCCAGCGCAGTCCCAGAATAAAGAGGGAACAGGTCACAATGAACTCTAAGATTGACCACTTGAACCACCTGTCTGGCCTGCCCGAGGAGAGATGGATCCAGGATTGAGTGCTGTAAAGAACCATGGCTCCTATTCCCGGTCCGAAGAAGGAAAAAATCTGGCCCGAAGGCCCCCACTTCGGCCCCAGCAAGATCAAGATGACATCCTTGCCGGCCAATGTGAGGCCCGCCCCCAACCCCATCCCCACAAATGCCATAATCTCCACCGCGCCGAGAATATAGCGCCGGTAAAGAGCAGGATTTGTCTTTACTCGGCTCAGACCGGCAACCGCCACGATCGAAATCGAGGAGACGAATTGGCTTGTCGTCAGTGCGAACAGGTCATAAGCCTTCTTGTAGAAACCAAGGGACTGAGCGTCAAATCGCCACCCGACTAGCAGGTTATCGGTATTGCGTGAGAGGTAATTGAGACCAAAGTTGCCATAAGTGTTCAACGCAAATCGCAGTGCCGAGCCTACGCCCGCGACTCGCCTCGGAGGACCTGGCGTCCACCGGCACATCGTCATGGCCCCAATAGCCTGCGCCACAGGTTGGGCCACCGCTCCAGCGACCAATGCCCAATACTCCCAACCAAAACACGCAAGAATGATGGATACGGCAACGGAAATGAAGCGCGCGCAGATATCAATGACGGAGACGGCGGGAAAACGCATGGCGCGCTTCAGCAGGGCCAAATGCACGGTAGACAGGCTCATTGCGAGGATTGTCAGCGAGATGCCGGCTGAGATCATCTTCACCGGCGGCGCATGAAACAGCTTTGCCAACAACCACCCGGATTCAGCAAAACCGATCGTAAGCAGGAGCCCAATGCCTGCGTTGATCCAGAAGAGCGTGCTTGCCAGGGCACGATTGACGTTCTCGCGTTGGACGATTGCCTCCGTCATCCCGTTAAACCCGAAGTTCGACAAGAGGAAGCTGAAAGTCGTCACCATCGCAACCAGGCCGAAGTCCCTAGGCGCCAAAAGGCGCGCAAGCACGATGGTTGCAGTAACCTGCACCGCAAGCGTGATCCCTCCGGAGAACAGCGTCGCTCCCGCGCCCCGGACAGTAAGCCTGCGTATCTCTCCACTGGCCGAGGGGGGAGGCACAAACACGCCGTTTTTATCGAAGGGTCTCAAACTTGCTCCTGATTAATCTCGCGGAATCGAGAATTCGATTGCGTTTACAACCGGGTGGGAACTGAAGGACTGGTAGATCCAAGTCGGTTTGTGCAACATGCCAGCGCTCGAGAGATAGCCCGCCATATGGCCTCTTGCCGTTAATTGATCGGAGGCGAAATCAACCAAGGTCGCGGACGGGCTGCTTCGAAATTCGGCCGTCTTCGGGGTTTCCTCGGAGAAGGCACTGCAATTCTCTTGTGAAACCGCACTGCTTGGCCCCGAATTCGCGATCCGGCCCGGAACCCGATTCTCCCGCCCGAAGGCTAAGAAACTTATGCCGATCGGCAAAATTCACTTCTTGCTATAAGCTATTTTATATAAATATCTTACAGCCATTATGATTGCCACTTGGCGCCGCATACGTTGCGTTCGGCCGTGGCAGACGATAGACTTCAATTACTGCAGTCTTTCCGCCTTGGCCCTCATACTGACTCAAAAGTAACCTAGCAGAGTGACATCCGTCACAGCAGGTACTCACCAATTGGTGGAACCTATGGTACAACCTTTGTGTGAAGCCCGCGGCATTGCCGGGGGCTTTGTGGTTGAATCGCCGCTCGACCGGGCCAGGAATCGGACCCCTCCGATTGTCCCATCTCTTAAGGAGAGACATTTTGCTGCAAATCCGTTCTTTTTCACTCAAGATCTTCATATTCTCAATCGGCTTTTTAGCGATGGCCCATGGACAACAGCCGTGGTCCGGCATCTTGGCTCCGTCTCGCGCTATTGACTGGACTCACGCCGGAATTTCCGGAGGAATTCCGTCTGGCTCTTGGACTCAATGCGGGCCCACGATTGCTGCTTATAGCGGTAGCGCATCCTCCATCGTCACTGCTCTTAACCATACCGGGGCCGGCTACACAGGCTGTGGCCCAAACACCTTCGTGCAGCTTGGAGCTGGAACGTTCAAGCTCTCCACAGGCATTCGCACCATCGGCGTGAGCAACACGGAACTGCGCGGCATGGGCGCGGACCAGACGCATCTGGTCTTCACCGGAACAAGCACCTGTCAAGGCGGAAACGGAACCTGCCTCATCGGATTTGAAAGCTCCGACGGTACCTACCCAAATGGGCCTCCAGCGAATGTGTTCAGTTGGACCGGCGGATACTCGCAGGGATCGACTTCCCTCACCTTGTCCAGCGGCTCCAACATCACCGCCAACAGCACGATGATCGTTCTCGACCAATGCGACACCGGATTTAGCGGCGTCTCTTGCTCGGGGTCGGCCGTTGATAATGGCGGGTTCTTTGATTGCGGCGATTCCTACAATCCTTCCAACCATACTGGCTGCTCTGTGAACGGACCGGATGGTGGTCTCGAACGTCCTCACCGCTTTCAAATGGAAGCTGCGATTGTCACGGCATGCTCTCCTGCTTGTGGCAATTCGGGAACTACGACCGTCACAATTGACCGGCCGCTCATGCATCCCCAATGGGCTTCCAGTCAAACTCCTCAAGCATGGTTGATTAAGCCCGCGACCTACGTCGGCGTACAAAATCTCTCGATTGATGCCTCTGCCACTCAGGATACTGCCGGAGTGAGCTTTTACAACGACGCCTACTTTTGGTGCTCCGGCGTGGCAGTTCTGCACTCCTACAACATCGGTATTTGGATCGAGCAGAGCGTTCATGGAAATGTGCAAAGCAACTACGTCTATGATTCGGGTCAGCACCTGGCGTATAACGACCCAACCGGCATCAAGTACAACTGGTCGAACAACGTGATTGCCAACAACATCGTCCAGGCGGTGCGCCCTGCAATTATGGCGGAAGGGCCATCCTCAGGCAACGTCATCATTGCGAATTACATGATCAATAGTTACACCGGTGACGACTTCATGTTTGGCAACGAATGGGACGGTCACTCAAACGGCGCCGATTACGACCTGATCGAACACAACGTGATGAATCAGTTCACGCAGGACCTGATTCATGGCGGCCACATGATGCAGACTTACTTTCGCAATTTGGCAACCGGCTGGGAATCGTGCGCCAACGGCCAGTGCGGGAGCTACAGTAAGAAAGACTCAAACGTCGAAGCGGTGTCGAGCCAGTCATTTAACCGCTACATGAATTTCGTTTACAACGTGCTGGGAACGCCCGGATACTCGACCACTTACAACGCTCCCAGCGGCGCCTGTGCCGGCCAGTATGAGTTTGTCAACACGGTCTATGCTACAGGTTGCGGAAATGGCGGCGGAAGCATCCCGATTCCCGGCGATCCAATCGTCAATGCAACCTCATTCCGTTGGGGGAACTGGGATACCGCAACCAATTCAGCGCAGTACAACCTTGCAGAAGTGCCGAACGGCCTCGCTCTTTTTCCCAACCTGGTGCCGTCGGCCGCCTGCACGTTACTAGGGCTCTGCCCAGCCTCGTTCTATTACTCCACTCGGCCGTCGTGGTGGTCTTCGTCAATCCCCTTCCCTGCGATCGGACCAGATGTATCGGGTGGCAATGTTGGTCAGTGCACAGGCACGCTCAATACACCTGGTGAGATGGCGGGCACGGCAGCAACAGCGAGCTCGCAGTGCACCGGAACATCTCTGCAATCTGCCTGGGCCGGCCATGTAAATGCAATACCGGCAATGGCCTGCTATTTGAATACGATGAAGGGACCGCCTGACGGCTCGGGAAGCGCGCTGACCTTCAGTTCCAGCAATTGTTACGGCGGCACAACGGCCAGCGGTCCGCCCCCGGCTCCCTCAAACCTCTCTGGCACGGTCGTGCAATAGAGAGTTGGATCGTGACTGGTGTCGCACGAAGCTTCGCATTAACGATCTGTGCAGCTCGTGCGGCATCGGATTCTTTCTGGAGAGTATTAAGCATCCCTGCTCTCCAGGAATTTATTATGCAGCCGCCATTGATGCGCAAATCTCGTTCAGAGCGCTGACGACCGGAATGATGTGTGCACCGGATTCCTTTGCATACCGCACGATTTCCTCAAAGAACTCCGGCGTGCATCCGTAGGGGCTGGGGTTCGATGAAACATCATGAGTCGCAAAGATAATCCAACCTCGTTCCTTCTTATTCCGATCGATCAACCCCTTTACTGCCTGCAGATCTCCTTTCGCCTTCTCGAGAAAGAAAGCCGAAAGTTGATTCAGGTCCGCAGTTCCGAAATTGATCTCCTGGCCGCCGCCGCGACAACATAGGAAATGTCTTGCGGCTGCCCGCTTTACCAGTGGCCGTGGCGAGCTGATCGGGTACGAAAACGACTTGAATTGAACACCTGGAGCGAGTTCAGCCAGCGCGATCTGATTCTGAACGATCGATTCCTCAAAGACTTTGGGTTCCGTCTTCCACGAGTCGTAATGTGAAAAGGTGTGGCAACCGAGTTCATGCCCTTCATCCAAAGCTCTTTTCAAGTCGTCGAGAATGAACAACTGCCCCGACACTGAATCGCTGCCAAGAAGTCCGAGCGCGGTATAGTATGTCCCGGCCGCACCATACCGCTTCAAGATCGTCCCGCCATTGAGCAATGCAGTTCGCGGAAAATCATCAAAGGTGAATGAGACAAGCGGCTGCTCTGCACGAATCGCGAGCGGCCGCCGGAAGAGCACTCGCCCGGAATTTCGCGCAACATATCGCCGAATTGGCTCCCATGGATACGGCATTCTAATTCCGGTCCGCATCCTTGCTAGTAGGATTTCCAGAAACTTTTAACCCCCCGCCGGATTTCGATTCGGCAGCCAGGTACATTTTCAAACGACTCGCCACGTCATCGGAGAATAGCGCGGCTCCCTTGGCATTCAGATGCTGAGAGTTATAGAAGAATTGTTTGTCTCCATCGTATGTCCATTCGCTATAGTCCCACAGCGGCACGTGATGCTCGCTGGCCAACGTGTGAAACTCCGCAAAAATCTCCGCCCTATTCTTCGTCATCTCCTGCATTCCTCTGTATTCCGGAGAGTAAACGAACACCAACGGGATTCCATTCTTCTGACAGACGTCGATCAACTCTTCCAGGGCCCGAACGCCGGCTGGCTCGATTGCGAAACTCACGCCGTGTGGATTTCCAGCCTTGAATTTGCTGAAATCGTCCGTCCATTCCTCATGCCGGGGACTGAAACCAAGAAAGAAATCCTGCTTTGGATATGATCCGATAAGGGCCTTGAGACCGGACACCCAGGTGAAGTTCATGTCTTCGACCACGTAGCCGTACAGCGGGAGGTAGCGGCTTTTGGCGAAGTTTGGATCGATCTCGATTAATGGGCCATAGAGCTCTTTGTCGTCGACATACGGGACATAAAGTGCCGGATCGTATATCTCGCGCGACATCACGAAGCTGAACGCGTCAAGATTGTGGATTACTAGTTTCGGTTTGCGATTATGTTCGAGATAGGCTTTCAAAACTGCCAATTGCACGTCTGTCTGGGTTCCAACACGGCCGATGTTGAAGGCTGTGAGACCAGTTGATGCCTCAATCGTCCGCGGATCATAATGATACGTTGCTCTCGACGAACCTGAAATAATGATGTCCGCGTTGATTCTTCCCTGCATCAACTCATTCCAGGCTCCGAACGAAGAAGTCCTGATTCGTCGAAGACCTGAACTGACCGCGTAATTCATCATGAACGTCAGGACAATCATCATTCCGAAAAAGAGGATGAGCCGCTGAATCGCCTCACGCGGTTTGACCAAGGCCTCCGATGTTTCTCCGAGCATGTCCGCCGAGGAGACCCCGTCCGCTTCACCCCGATAGCGCAATGACTCAGGGGTGATCGCAGATGCATCATCTTGAACGACCGTCTGCGCGTCGAATTGGTGCATGAATTCGGCCATCTTAGAACTGGAAATAGATAAACTGCATTTGCTTATACACGCCAAACATCAGTACCGCCATCACAAAGCTGGCGTAAAGGGCCCAGCGAGCGGGCATCGGCATCTTTCCCGGAATGCGGGGAATCGATGTTGGACCGCTCAGATACTGGCCGATTTCCAGCGCGAGAATGGAGCCGATCGCCACCGGGAACTGGCGCATAAGAAACTGCTCCGTTGACAGCCTGTGGAAGTCCCACCCGCTTGCCAGATGTGTGAAAACATAAGCCGCATCACCCATGTTTCTCGCGCGAAACACGATCCATGCGATGCAGGTCAGGATGAAAGTGCTCGCCAGCATGATCCCTTTTCGGACGGTGGTCTCTTGCCCCAATCCGACAGCGGAGAAAATGCGATCCCTCAGACCCTTCGTGCGATATCCTGCCACCAGGTAAACACCGTTGAGGGCGCCCCAAATCACGTACGTCCAATTCGCACCGTGCCACAGCCCGCTGACGCTGAATGTGATCAGCAGGTTGATAATGTGCCGCTTCTCGCTGACTCGGTTTCCACCCAACGGAATATAGAGATAATCCTTGAACCATGTCGACAGTGAGATGTGCCACCTGCGCCAGAATTCAGACGTCGAAAGCGAGTAGTACGGCGTCCTGAAGTTTTCCATCAGCTTGAAACCGAGAACCTGAGCGGCCCCAATCGCGATATCAGAGTAACCTGAAAAGTCGCAGTAGATCTGGTAGGCAAAAAATACAGTAGCCACCGTCAACTGAAGCCCGTCGTAATTGCGGGGCGACGAGTAGACGTCGTTTACGTAGAGCGCAAGGCGGTCAGCGACCACGAGTTTCTTGAAGAAGCCCCAGGCCATTCGCTTCAGCCCCTCTGTCACATTCGAGTAATTAAAATCGTGCCACTCTCGAAACTGGTGAAGAAGATGCTGAGGACGTTCGATTGGACCAGCAACCAACTGCGGGAAAAACATGACGTAGGTGGAGTAGACAATGAAGTTCTTCTCCGCCTTCTGATTGCCTCGATAGACCTCGACAACATAGCTCAGGCTCTGAAAGGTGTGAAAAGAGAGTCCAATCGGAAGGATAATGTCGACGACAGGTCGGCTCAAATGCCACCCGATGAGCCCCGCCAGGCCTACAAAGCTTCCGGTAAAGAATCCGAAGTACTTAAAGATGAACAGGACAGTGCAGGTTGAGAGAATGCTCACCCACAGCAGCCACTTTCTCTTGTTGCCCTCAACCTTTTCGAGATAGATGCCCGCCGAATAGTCTATGAGGATCGTAACCAGAAGAATCAAGATATAGGCGGGGATGAACGCCATGTAAAACACGCAACTGGCCACCAGCAGCCAGTGCACCCGCCATTTCTGCGGCAGCAGGAAAAACACCCCCGTCACGACGGGAAAGAAAATGGCAAACTCAAGAGAATTGAATAGCATCGTTATCGAATATACGTGCTGGCAGGGCCACCGTTCGGATCCCTTGGCTTATTCATCTTCTGGTATGCCGCGAACAAGGTGATCGTGGCGAAAATAGAGAGGAATGGAATGAGCGGCACGCTGTATCTTGCCTGAGCCAAAATCGGCACATACACACTCACAACGTATACGACAAGCAGGACAATAGGAGCAACGATTTGCGACTGGCGGTTTCGAAAACCTATTGCTACCCCGATCCCCGCAAGGATCAGATATGGAAGCTGGATCACGGCATTCGCGCCCGTTGCCATCGGGGTCTTACCCGCAATCCAGATGTTGATCAGGTTATGAGCTACAAAATCCGCAAATAGTCCCGGAGACTTCTTGTACTCGCTGATAACACGTCCAAGAAGAAAATTCGAGAATCTTATCTCGTCTCCCGTGCGATAGAACGTCTGGTAGTAGACGTCGCGAAAAGGATACCCTAATTGCGCAGCCAACCGGTCCCTCTCCTGCGCCGCTTCCCGGTCACGAAGCCACCAGGGGTGACCCTCAGATCGGTGAGTGAAGATAAATTGACCCGCTTGCGCCGATACTCCCAAGACACTTGCTGTCGGAATGAATTTTCCGGTTAATCTGAAATTGCGAATGATCCATGGCGACAGAACGCTCAACATCGTGAGCAGGATGATGGAAACGTTTCGGCATGACGTAAGGGCTGACATCCTCTTCCGCTCAAAGAGTAATAAGTACCCAAGCAGAAAGATCGGAAAGAAAATTGGAACGCTTCTTACGAGTACCGTGATTCCGAGAACAAACCCGCTTACCAGAAATGATGACCACTGTCTGCATTCGATCGCTCTTGAGAGTGTGACGGCGAATAGCATAAGCAGGAATCCAAACAGGATTTCGACGCCTCCTCGACTCTCGGCGATTAGCGTGCCAGGGTGAAAAAGGAACAGCGAGGGTGCAACAATCATCGCCCATGGCTGGTCCGTCAACGTTCGCGCCAACCGCGCCAGGAGCCACGCCGTGCCAAGTGCCAGCATCAGGTTAACTATCCTTACCGCGAAAAACGACTTTCCGAACAATTCCAATAGTCCGGCGAGTAGGAGCGGGTAGCCAGGCTCGCGCATGAGCGTGGTTGCCGAATCCGGATAAAAGCGGTATCCATTGCCGGCCGCAATGTTGGTGGCAAGATAGTCGTAGCCGTCGGCGAATACATCCTGATTGTAAGAGGGCGCCAGTCGCGCGCTGACTAGTGGGATCACCACGAGCAGAAGAAGAATATGGATAACGACAACAAGCGCGCCAACTGCGCTCAACTTGTCTTTGGGCCATCGATTCACAGCGCGAATGATTTCCTCTTTTTCGGCTAGATACACTACCGACCTCGAGAATAATTTACAACTGCGCGCGGCTGATAGGCCGAACGGGAACTGCCGCTGCGATGAACCATCTCTCGCGCATTTCTTGCGGCAACCAACATCGGGCGATAATCCACCATCATGAGAAGAGTTGTGAACCAAATCGCGCCAAGGCGCGCGTAGGTTGACTCAGCTAGGTTGTAAATAATTGCTACAACCACGAAAGCAAAGCGAACTCGAAAATATCGAGTCTCGTCGCTGTGTGTACCCAGATACTTGACAATCCGTGCACCGCAGGTCACAAGCACAACAAAAAGCAAAATCAGCCCGATGATGCCGCCGTCAAGATAGATGTCGACGTATCCGCAGTGGGCATTTGGCACGACTGTCCGCATGGCTTCGCTTATTTTGAAACCACCAGGCCCGCCCCAAAAATTCCAATATCCAGCGCCGACGATCGGATTTACAGTGGATGGAGTTATCTCTGCCCAGATGTTCGCTCGGCCTGTAAAGGTCATATCGCGCCCTAAAGCTTTAATAAATGGGGCGATGAACGAGGCGAATTCCTGCGAAAAAAACAAGAGGAATGGGAGGGAAAGGGCGCCAGCGAAGACAAGTCTATTCACCAGTTTTGACACTAACCACCCCTTCCGCGCGATAAGAAAAATACCTACAAATGTACATACCAGGGCGGTCTTGCTTTGTGAAATATGCAACAGCCAGAAGCCCATTACAAGAAGCAGCATCCGATCAAGGGGAATTCGACGCCACCCCTTCTTGGGAGTCAGCCTTTGAGTCTCGAAGTAGTCCCAGACAAGGAATAGACTAAATATCAGAACGATCTCGCCCAATGTGTTCTTCTGTGTTGTCACCCCGGTTTCCATCATTCCGCCGGCAATGGTATACGCGCGGGAGAGCGAAGGAAAATACTTTACGAAAACCACAGACAGAGGAATTAGGATAGCGGCACATCTAAAGTAGACTGCACGCATCGCCTCAAGCGGATCCTTCTCGGAATAGATCACACCAATCACGAACAAAAGGCCGATGTCTTTAGCAATTCTCTTAAACGAGCCTGACGGATCACCCGACCATGAGACGCTGATGACGAAATAAATGTAGAAAAGAACGATGGCTGGATTCTCTGCGAGCAGTCTGCTCCACTTGAAGTGCCGCGAAGAAGCAATGAGGAAAGACGCAACCAACACAAGGAGGAAGAAGACAATGTCGAGCGCATTGCCTCCATTCTCGTTTCCCATCTCCTCGACAACGACCCTGCCCCCAGTCGCCCACAGTGAGACCGGTCTGGAACCCAAAATCAACAAGAGAAGAGTAGGCAGCCATACGGCTGCGCTGACCGTCTTGCGGGTCACGTAGTCGCGCGCCACAAGCCAGGTGGAAAAAGCAAGACAAAGGAATAAGGATAAAATTGGCATTAGTTGAGATTTAACCCGGTTAGATTGAAGGTGTGTACTCGAAAATCGAATTAAACTTTATTGCGCATCCAGAAACAAACGGTGTTGAAGTTCCAATGTCAGTAGCCGATGAATTTCAGTGGTGTAATTCCGATCTCCCTTGAGGTGCCCCTGGACTAATCTTTCCAGAGCGTTGCGTTGAATGTACGGCCTCGAGAGCGAACGCGAATCAAGCAGAATCTCTCTGACATACGAGGCGAGCCTATCCCGGTACCATACGCGAAAATGGCAGAACTTGTGGCGCCCCAGGAACAGCCGTTCAAAGTGAAACAACGAAAAAGCATGATCGACTCGCGCCAGCCACTGGGGCATTCCATAGTCATACGCGTACTCTGCCTTGAACGTGAACTCGAGGAAGCCGCGTGAGATGGAAGATGTCCAGCCGCCTGCGCCGCCAAGACCCCGGTCGGTTGGAATCTGATGCAACGCGGCACTTCCCTCCGCAATCAACCGCCCGCAATCATCATTGTCTTCGAAAATGTCGCTCTTTACTATCTCTGACTTCGGAGCTCGAAAGGCTGTTTGTACGAGGTCGTTATCCAGAAACGGGGAACGCATTGAAACCTGCGTTTCCTCGAGAGCCATAAGCCCGTATTGATACCAGGGCGCCTGGCGAAAAGCAGTGAACGAGACAGCATGACCTTGAGCAATCTGATTAAATGTCTGTTTCGCACGGTTAACCTGTGCGAGAAAATCCGGCTGAAAGAGTCCATCCGCCGGATTCGTGGGCTTGAAAGCGCGCAGGCGGCGAAGAATCTCGCTCCCGTAGTTGCCCGTCATCCTGACGGGCGCAATTTGCGCTGCAAGTTCGTTTGCATAAAGGTCAGCTGACCGATGCACGCCGGCGCACCCGTCGCTGAGATAAACAGCCCGCTCTGCATAGTCAGCAAAACGCGACAGGAAATCGTCGCCAACAGGGATTACTTGAAATGGCTGATGGCAGGCCTTGGCTACTTTCCTTGCAATCAGCACGTCCTGGCACTCGCGGTAGGGTCCGCCAAACGTGTAGGTGGGCAGCGACTGCGGGGGCGCCTTGTGCCACGCCATGATCATGCGGGTGTCTAATCCGCCTGTCAAAGAAACGCCGATTTTCTCCTTACCCGTGAAGTAGCGCGGAAGATTTCTGGAAAAGACCTCTTGCAGTTGACGATAGTACGCTTCGGGGTTGAGTGTTCCCTGGCTTTCCCACTCGGATGCTTCGAAGTACTTCTCTTTTCGCTCCAAGGTCCCGTTTCTGAATTGCCAAGCGGAAGCCGCGGGTAACACGTGGACATCCTCAAACAAAGTCCGATCTTCTAGAACACACCCGCATGCGACGAATTCTCCCAAACTCCTTGTGTTGGATTGCCGCAGTTCAGGAAGAACAGAGAGGATTGCCTTAGCTTCTGCCGCAAAATAGAACGAATCAGGCGACTGATGATAGTAAATCCTCCGCATACCAAAGCGGTCGTTGAACAACGTCGAGGTCCCGGTAGCCCGGTTCACCAGGAGTCCGTGAAACTTCCCGTTCAAACCCCTCGGAAATCTCTCCTCCTCTTCTGAGAGATGAACCAGGTATGCCGATCCTTCGCCCTTGAATTCGTGGCCCCGTTCTCGCAGACGGTCAATGGTTTGAGGCTCGCAGAATTCTTCTCCGGAAAATACGAGAATGCGATCCATTCGTTCGTTTTGAAGAGGCATTTCATTGGAGAACGCGTCCTTCCGTTCGACCCATCCGACATATACCCCCAGGGACTCATCAATCCAGGTACCAGTTTGGTAGCTTGCCTGATGGCGCAATGTAGCCACCATTTGTCGCAGCTGCGCCACCGCCCAAGGGCGAGGCTGCTTTGTAATCAGTCCAACGATCCCCGGCATGAGTTTCTTTACAAAACCTCGGTGACAGACTGCGCTCTGCGGTTATACCAGGCTTCTCGAAATTCACGGAGTTTCTCCGCCAGGGGCTCGGGAATGCGTTCCGCTAATCTGTGATGGAGGCCAAGACGAAGTGCTGCATGTCCTAATGGCGTCAGCGGAACGTAGTATCGAGGAATCTCGACCCGCTCAAAAGCATTCCGCTCTTTGAAGTCGCTCAAACTGTCCCTCTGTTTCTTGCCATATGAAAAGTTTGAATAGGTTAGATACAGAATTCCCCTCGAAGCACAAGCTCGCACTGCATGCGCGACTAAAGCGTTGGTCGGAGCTTTGTCTCTCTGTCCTATCAGAGAAACGATATTCATCAGGCCTGCCTGAGTTCGCGTTTCGTCGATCACCAGCTTGATAAAACCAATCAATTGTTCTCCCAAAAAGGCTCCAATGAATACACTGCTGTCAAGATAAGTCGCCTCTTCATTGTGGACAGCTTCAAGGCTCTTGCCATAATGCGGAAACTTGCGCCCCTGTCGAATCGGACACTCGTTGTAAATCTGCCAGATTCCCCTTACAAGTTCGTCGCTGAAGGGAACCTCGCGAAGCACAACACCTTTTTTTTCCGCTTGCTTGGCCTTGTTGCGCGCCTTGAACCCCAACTGTTTCATCCACCAATGATCGAAGCTGCTGATCGAAACGGCGGCAAAATTGTCCCATTCCATCGGGTAGGCGAACTTGGGGGTTGTGTCGGGCAGCCGCTGGATGAAAGTGAACAGATCAACCCGAGTCTTCGAGTTTCGTAGCTCCCCTAGAATCTCTTCGTGGGATTCCTCAAGAAACTGGAATTTGTCCGCATCGAGTCGGGCCACTCGCACAACACGCCCGGTCACCTTGATTTCCTTGCCGCAAACTCTCATAAATCCTGACTGCTGCATTCGATTCGGCTGGATTTTGGCGGAGAGGGGAAGGATTCGAACCTCCGGATGGTTTTACCCACCACGACCAGCAAGCTGACCGTTGCCCTAGCCATCAGCGACCTCTCCGTTTTGTGAACGACAAATCAAATCGACGAACCTCGCGTCCGGTAATCAATCATAGACGTACGGTTGCGAGATTGGGTTAAAACCGAAGAGCGCAAACAGTCGCCCCGTATGATACGAGAGCTTGAACAGGCATGTCATAAACGTCGCTTGTCCAAAAGCCAGAGCAACCGGAAGCATCACGGCATACAAAGGCGTTGAAATAAGCGCTTGCAGCACCCTTAACGGCTGCAAACCGTGATTACGCTGCGCAAAGACTCCGCGAAACAGCGCCCGCCGCATAAGAAAACTGCGCTTCCAGCGAACCGGCGGAACAACCTCAAGAACTGCAGCTTCATGACACCATACGAAGCGTTTGCCTTCTTCGATCTTTCGGCGGAAGAAATCTTGATCCTCTCCCGACAGGCATTCTGGTTTGAACGGCCGGGTATCTCCTGCGAATAACTCCCGTTTTAGAAGCACATTGCCCGTCCGGCAATGTCTCCATTGCAAGGCCATCCCTGTTGGGTGAACTGGGCGATCATAGAACCGGCCTCGAATGACCCATTCCGGTGCTCCAGCGTCGAAATGGGGATTCACCGGCCCCAGAACACCGTCGACTCCATATTCCTTCAATGTTTTGAGGAGCGGAATCAGCCAGTCGCCGGCAAGGAACTCGTCATCATCAATGAATGCGATGAAGTCGCCCTTTGCATTCTCAACCGCTTTGTTGCGTGCCATTGCGATGTTCTGCTGCGGCTCTACACAATACCTCACTTCAATCGGAACTTGGGAGGCAACCTCTTCAACCAGTGCACGGCCGCTCTCAGTCTTATCGTTGTCAGCCACGACCACCGAGAACGTGAAAATGCCATCTGCATTCTGGGCGCAAACGCTCTCTAGCGTGCGCTTCAGCAAGTGGGGCCGCCGATACGTGCAGATGCAGACTGAAATGTGCGGCGGTCCAATCTCCACTGAAGTTCCCTCTTCTACGGTTCCGCCGCGCTTCGGTTAGAGATTCACGCCCTTGCGGGCGAGGAGCGCTTTGATTGCTTCCAGGTTGCGGAAGTTCTCAGGCACGATCTCGTCCACATCCATGAAGACGCTGAAGCGGGATTCGAGTTCTGCCACCAGAGCCGTCAAGTCGAGCGAGTCAAGCACACCCTGGTCAAAGAAATTATCTACATTGACAAAAGTCTGTCCAGGGCGGACTCCGTTCAGTATTGTGATTAATTCATCCATAGGGTTCTCAAAACGATGCGATCGGCTCTCAGTTTTCGTCTTTCAGGCTGATTTGCTGTGGAATCGACACGCGTGCCGTGTCAATCGACGAGTTGTCGCTGTTGGAAAACTTGCTTGCAAAAAAACCCTTGGCAGGCTGATTGCGCGGACCGTCAACAAGCGGCGCCACGATACGATCTGCACCTGCTGCGCGTGCGCGCTCAACCGTGTATCCCAGGAGCGCCTCTTCCACTTTCTTTCCCATCACGCGACAGCTCATTACAAAATCGACGATTCTGGCATCCGTGCCATTGACCGAAAGACTAGATAGCCCAACCAGGCCAAATTCACCGAAACGGTCTGAGACACTGAAGGTGTACGCGCGATTGTGCGGGTCTTCCACCCAGTTCCACAGGCTCTTCTCATCAAGGCGGCGAAGGCTGAGATTGAACTGGTTCGTCTTGTTCAGCAGTTGCGCTGCCCTCGGCAGGCTCTCGAGCCTCAACGGAGCCGCACGAACTTCAATTTGAAGAGACCTTAGCCAGCTTTCCACGTCGCCGCTCAAGTCGAGCGCCTCCTTGCGATCTCGCTCGGCCGTGTACATCTCTGTGCGCGCCAAATCCTCTTTCCCAAGGCTCAACGTTTCAAAACAGGTGAGTGATGTGAGGAACGATGCAAATTCAGAAGGGGATACCGGCAGATCGGGAACGAACACCTGCGGCAGAATCTGGCGGACCTGGTCTCGTTCCTGCGGGCTGTCGTCGAGAAACACAAACGAATCCAAACCCAGATTCAGCTCTTCTGCCAAACTTGAAATATTTTCTGCCTTGTCCTTCCAGTTTATTCGCCAGGCGGCGAAGTCGCCTTTCCGCAGAACCATTGCCGGGTGTTCTTCAATCACCGAAAGAGCCAGCCCTTCTTCGTTCTTACTGCAGACGGCGAGCAATATGCCGCGTGCGCGCAGACCCTTGAGGACATTTTGAAATGATTGAAAGCACTCCCCGAGCGGGTCAGGCGCACCGAGTTTGATGTTCTGCGGGCCATCGTCTCCGACAACGCCGCCCCAGAGAGTATTATCCAAGTCGCAGACAATCACCTTCTTGCTTTGACCAAGTGAGCCGCGCAAGACGGCCTTCATCTCTGCTGCAGCCTTCTCAAAAAGCTGATGCGAGTAGAGTATCTTGGCTACTGCGAACATCCGCGGGTCGTAGGCGGAACGGCTGAGTGCGGCCTGCCAATATCCTGCATCGAGCAACACAATGTTCTGCTGCGCGGCAAATTTCTCGGCCAAAATCAGATTGGCCATGGCCAGAAGATTTGCAACACCAGTCCCCTGTCGCCAGGTGAGGCCCTGAATCCATCGTTCGTGCGTGGGCAACATCCAGGTGGGTACAAGCACTAGACCCACGCGCGCAGCTGCCTTAAGAACTGCTTCCGCAAACTGCTCCACCTCGCGAAGAGTTGCCTCAAACTCCACTGATGCCGATTCGAATTCGAAGCGGAGCAGCTTCGCAAAAGAAGGCAGAGTCAAATCCGGCGAAGTCCAAACTACAAGAATGTCCGGCTGCGTAGACCATGCTGGGTGACTTCCATCAAGAAGTATTTGAAAGATCTGCCCGAACGGCGCGGCGGTGGCTCGTAACCGGGGCGTTTCCTGGCCACGTTCGAGCATGCGCCCCAGCGGGTCGAGCGTCGTATCGCCAACCAGCAGCACCCTCCGAATATCCGGTTCGTTCTTGATTTCGCTCATCATGCTCTGTCTTAATCCATCACTCACGGACTGAAGCCGGCCCCAGACAATTCACGACTGAACGGCAACATTGCCGAAGATCGTAACCCCCCGGCGCGCAGCCTCAATCAGACGTTCCGTCAACACTCCAGCAACCGGAACGAGAAACATGGGAACTCCGTGGAATCGCCATTCCATCAGCTCCTCTCGCGAAAGTACTGACCAAATTACCGTAAGGTCCAGCTTCTTTGTCCTGTCCGGCAAGCCCAGAGTATGCATGAAACGGCTGCCGTCATAGTCAATCAACGTAACTTGGGTGGTCCGATTCACAAACTTGATCGGGTACTCGTTGCCCATCTTGTGGGTTGCGGTATGCACGTGTGTAAGGCAACGGAAGTATTCAACTCCAAGCCCGAGGATTGCCGTCGAACGACGCGTCATAACGCCGAAAGGGCTGTCAGGGCTCATACCAGTCTCCGATAGATGGTGGCCGGTTGTTAACTCCTTCGCACGCGGTCCGAGCGCGCAAACGCTGCAGGTCGGGTGAAGGCTTCGCAAAACGTTGGGAGCGCGGCGGAAAATTTCCGCAATCAGTCCCATTTCAGATGGCGTAGTGCGCACGTCGAACGGTCGCGACTGGTAATACGCAGCTGCGTCATAACTACGGCCGCCCATTACGAACGATGGCATCACCAGCGTGCGGTCAGGTCCGCAGAGTTCTATCAGCGCATTGACCAGGTCCTTCGCGCTGCCCTTGTACATCGGGAGAAATGTATCGAAGGAACTATGGACCATCAGGATTTCGAAGTCCCGCGGCACACGCCGATTCAACTCGGCAACCAGGTCTTCCGTATTGAAGGTCCCGTGAACTGCAGTCAGCACAGGAGCCAGCCGCTTTCGCGCCACACCCTGCAGCCGCTTCAGTTCGGTGCGGCGCTCCTGGCTCAAAAAACGCCGGAGGGTCGATCGAACCCCAGCCCTGGCAACACCTAAACTACGAGAAGCAAAACTCACAGTCTACCTCTGATGTTGAGCGCAGCACACCAGCTTGCCAGTGCCCTGCCCGCAAAACTCACTCCACACTAGCGGCTTTCCTCACCAATACGGCCGGAAGGGCGCGGACCTTGAGAAGTGTTTATGCTTGAGGGTTTCTTGGGTTCACCGGCCGTCGTCCGAGACTTAAGCGTAACTAATTTCTTCAGCCGTTGCATCTGTTCTTGACGAACAAAGGCCACCAGATCTGACGAAAGCGGAGACTTGGCCCGCCCGATGAAAGAACATGCGTAACCCGACCCCAGCGCAAGGCCACCGACGATATAGGGGCGGTGCCTCATCTGGTAGAAGGTTCTGAAGATCTCCCAAAGCGGATGGTTACCCACCACGTAGTCTTTTGCGCCAAGTTTGAACTTTGCCTTGAGACCACCTTGCAGTGCCGTTCCCATCTGCCGGTGATGAGTGCAGACATTCTCTGTAAAGGTCCGGGTCTTCCATCCCTTGAGGCGTGCGGAGAGAACCGCAACGTGATCGATACAGCCTCCCTTCAAGGGCATATAGCCGCCGATCGCCGCAAAGCATTCGCGCCGAAAAAGCTGACAGCCTCCCCAGACATTCTCGATGTTCGTGAACCGGTAGTCGTACTGAAAGTTTCCTTCTCTAAAAGGAGCGCCGGCCACTCCGAGTCGTGAGTCTTCTGCCATCTTTCCAAGCAGGGCCTCGAACAACCTAGGCCCGAACGATACATCTCCGTCGAGATTGCCGACGACCTCGAAGGTCATATCCTTCACCCGGTCATAGCCGGCGTCGAAGGCTCCTACCTTACCCGCAAAATGCCGTTCCCTGCGTTCCGGCATTCGAATCAATTCAATCCACGGAAACTTGCCGAGATACTTCTGCACAATTTCGTCAGTACCGTCGGTCGATCCGTCGCTCACAACCACCCACTTAAGAGGGAGGTAGGTTTGCGCAACCATCGACTCGATGACCGACTCGATGTATTGAGCTTCATTGTGAGCTGGCGTGACGATTACATAGCGAAGTGGTTCTGGCATATCCTAGAAAGCTGGCTCCCTGATCCCGGGGTGGACCGCGGCGCACCTGGATTATTCCTGCGACCGCACGGCTCCGTCGTTGCTGCGTGGACGATCTCACCAATTGCGCGTTCTGGCGAGTACTGAAGCGCCTCTACGCCGTCTTTTCCTGTGAAACCAACCAGGTCTCCGTGCCTTCCGTGCGTTTTCGAGCAGCCAGGGAAGTGAATTCCCGTATCTCTTCAGCCACTCTCACCTGTTGCCGTTCAGTAAGATGAGGGAACATGGGCAACGAGATGATCTCCGCCGCAACGCTCTCCGTTACCGGAAAATCTCCCGGACTGTAGTTGAGCGACGTATATGCTTTTTGAAGGTGCAACGGAATTGGATAATGAATCGCGGTGCCAATGCCTGCCTCTTTCAAGTGACTCATCATCCCTTCACGGTCGTTCGTGCGAACCACATAGAGATGATAGACGGCATGAGACCAGGCTGGCTCAAACGGCAGGCCCACACCTTCGTCAGTTCCCATCAGTCGGCAGTATTCTGCTGCCCGATCTCGCCTCTGCGTATTCCACGCAGACAAATAGGGTAGTTTCGTATGCAGGATTCCGGCTTGGATCGCATCCAGTCTGCCGTTATATCCCTCTATATCGTGGTAATACTTCTTCACTTGTCCGTGATCGCGAAGCATCTTGATCTTCTCGGCTAAACTTGCGTCGTTCGTCGTAACCGCTCCGCCTTCGCCGCATGCCCCAAGATTCTTCCCTGGGTAAAAGCTGAAAGCAGCCGCGCGGCCCATGGATCCGGCTTTCATCCAACGGTTGAATTTCTTTGAGAAGTATTCAGCGCCATGCGCTTGGCACGCATCTTCTATGACAGTGAGGCCGTATTGGTTCGCAAGACCGAGAATCGCGTCCATATCGGCCATCTGGCCGTACAGGTGAACCGGCACCACGGCAGTTACCGGCCTGCCGCTGCGCAGGCTGATAAGCCTGCCCGACCGGTCGCGGATGCATTGCTTCTCAAGGAATCTCTGCAGCATGACGACGGACATGTTGTAAGTCTGCTCGTCGATGTCGACAAATTCCGGTATAGCGCGCGCTTGCGAGATAGCTTCGGTAGTTGCAATGAACGTATTCGGAACCGTGATGACTACATCGCCCGGCTGGATTCCACATGCCAGAATCGCAAAACGGAGGGCGTCTGTGCCACTACTCACCGCTATGCAATGACATGTGCTGCAGAAGGAAGCAAAAGCATCCTCAAACCGATCCACAACGGGACCGCCGACAAAACCTGCAGTCCGCAATCCGTGACGGAATGCCCGCGAGAGTTCATGTTCGAGCTCAAGATGCGGAGTAATCAGATCCAGAAAAGGAATGTTATTGGAAACCTTCTCCTCTTCCACCGTCTCAAGGAATCGCAGAACCCGGGCCGGGTTTCCCGCTACAATTGCGTTCGGCGGCACATCTTTTGTCACAACGCTTCCCGCACCTACAATTGCGTTTTCGCCAATCGTTGTGTTGGGGAGAATGGTGGCGCCGGAACCGATGGATGCTCCCTTCTTGATCACAGTCCGTTCTACTTTCCAGTCGGCTTCGGTCTGCAACCCTCCATTCACCGTAGTAGCGCGCGGATAGCTGTCATTGATAAACATCACGCCGTGTCCAATAAATACATTGTCCTCAATTACTACACCTTCGCAAATAAAGCTATGGCTCGAGATCTTGCAGCATTTGCCGACTCTGGCGTTTTTCTGGATTTCTACAAATGCGCCGATCTTTGTCTCGTCGCCGACTTCGCAGCCGTAGAGATTGATGAACTTCGAAAGCCGGACATTTTCCCCTAACCGAACGTCGTCTGAGATGGAGTTGTAAGGATTCATAGGTATACCAACGCTCCCTTCCTGCTCAGCGACTCGCTAGCGGTCTCGAGCATCTTAACTACCCGCAATCCGGCACATCCGTTATTGAATGGCTCCTGTCCGGTTGAAATGCAGTCGACGAAATACGAAAGCTCCTGTCGCAGCGCCTCCACCTGTTCCAATTGCGGAGACCACATATCGCCGGAACGATAGCTGACCAACAACTCGTATACGCCTTCCCGGCTGCTGATCTTCACTCCCTTGTCGTAAACCTTGAGCTTCTCGTCAGCTTCCAGGTCGTTCCAGACGAGCATCCGCTTTTCTCCGCCAATCAGCGTCGTTCTGACCTTTACAGGAGAGAGCCAGTTCACGTTGATATGTGCAATGACTTTCTCTGGAAAATAAAGCGTCATGAACGCCACATCCTCATGACCATTCAAATGACCCTGGCCGGTTGCGACGATTGCCTCCGGGTCAGCTTTGATGAGGTAATCCATAATTGAAAGATCATGCGGAGCAAGGTCCCACAGAACGTTGACATCGTGCTGAAAAAGTCCCAGGTTGACGCGAGTCGAGTCATAGTAATAGAGATTTCCGAGAGATCCTTCACTGATCAATTGGCTGATTTTTCTTACCGCGCCTGTAAACAAAAAGGTATGATCAACCATAATCTTGAGGTTTTTCTGAAGTGCGAGATTGATCAGCTCTTCGCCTTGAGCTGCGTTGCTCGTGAACGGCTTCTCAACAAATACATGCTTTCCGTTCTCCAACGCCGCTTTCGTCAGCTCATAATGCGTCCAGACAGGAGAAACAACGGCGATAGCATCGATTTCGACGGATGAGATCACCTCTCTGGCGTCCGGAGTCACAACGACCCCCGGATAGGCCTTTTGCGCACGCAATCGTGCAGCTGGGCTGATCTCCGCAATTGCGAGAACCTGGGAATCCTCTAGGCTCATCAGGTTCCGGACAATATTCGGCCCCCAGTAGCCGTATCCAATCACACCGAAGTTCATTGCTTTTTCACCGCGTTTCAGACTTGTGGAAGCATCGGGTTATGCCAAATGCGTGAAATATCTATCGCAGGAAATGAAACCTGCGCCTAATCTGCCTGTGCCTTGATATCGATTCGGTGTTTCGCAGGCTCGCCGGCGAACCTTAGTACGCTCCCGACCCTTTAATGACGGCCAGAGGCGTGCGAACAAGGATCTTCATATCCAGCCAAGGTGTCCATGAAGTCGCGTAGCGAAGGTCCAGCCGAACCATCTCGTCGAAATCCACTCGGCTACGACCGGTCACTTGCCATAGTCCCGTGATCCCAGGCTTGACTTCCAAAACTCTGCGGCGATGCCATGTCTGGTAAGCTGCCAACTCGTACGGGATTGGAGGACGCGGACCAACCAGCGACATATCTCCCATCAGCACATTTAGAAATTGCGGGAGTTCATCCAAACTCGTTCTGCGCAAGAATCTCCCCACTCGTGTGACCCGTTTGTCGTTGGTGATTTTGTAAACTACGTCTCCATCCCCGTTCGCCGCAACAGGTCCCGTTTGGTTAGAGATTAGTTTTGTTACGAATTCCTTGTGAACGCGGTGATCGTTGTTGACATACATCGATCGAAACTTGAGAAATGTAAAGCACTTCCCGTGTTGTCCCACGCGTTGCTGCCTGAAAAGCACCGGACCTCTCGATGAGGATTTAATTGCGGCCGCAATGATCAGGCACATCGGCGCGCCCAGGAGCAGAAACACACCGCTGCCCGCAATATCCAGCGCCCTCTTCAAGACCATGAGAGGACGCTTCCTCTTGTCTTGAGTCACCATATCCGGATAAAGAGCCGGATTGCTTGGGCGCCCGGAATCATCATGGTCCCACTCGTCCGGGAAAAAGTGCAGGGCGATGCTGACCTGATTGAACTGGTCAAACGTCAGTTCGTCACGGAGCGTAGTGCTAACCCTGTTCAAGATCGTACTTAGAATCGAGTTTCTGTCGTCGACCACAAGACCGGTATAGATCGCGCCAACAGTGGTCCCGTCTTTATACCACCCAACGACGTCGGTATCTCTGCTTGATGACAGCAGCGCAGAGACTATGCAGCCGAGCGCCGTCCCATTCCAATCCTCACTCTGGCAGTTGGCTGCCTCCAACAACATCAGCACAAACGGCGCTTTAGAGCGCTCTGTCCGCTTCCTCTCAATGGCGATGACTCGCCGAAAGCTTTCTTCATCCAATGCCTTGCGCTCATTGGCAGTTATCGATTCCAAGAGAGGGTCAGCCTGCTCCGTAGCCTTATCCTGGCGTACATTAGTCACGGCTACCTCCTGTTTCGTGAATCGTCTTCATTCCCGTCACGCCTTGCGACCTACTTGGTTGTTGAATCCCTATCATGATCATGTCTTGTTCCGCATTCAAATCAAGAGCATCCAGATCGCAGATCTAATGCTCAGGAAGATAGTCCGCTCACTCACCCAGTTACGAGTTACGCCGATGAAAGGACACGGCCCTCATCGACAATCTCTAAAGTTCCTCGACCTCATTCTGTTGCATCGTGGAGGACGGACGATAGTAGTAGTCGCTGCGTGCGACGCTCTCAGAACAATTCATAATCGCGCCAATCATCTTCTGTGAATCGAGCGCTTCCAGTCCCCTCTTCAATTGGCGCTTCTCGGTCGTTCCCTGCCGGGTCACGAGAAGGATTCCGTCAACGAGGTTCGTCCAGACGCTCGTATCAGCTAGCGGCAGCACGGGAGGAGAATCAATAATGACCCAATCGAACCATGCGGCCAATTGATTCATCATTGCCGTCAGCTTTCCTGACTGCAGAAGTTCAAGTGAATTGCTCGCCTCGCTGCCCGCCGGCAACATCCAAATGCCCGCACCGTCCAGCCGATAGATACTCTCTCTCAAGCTGCGTTCGCCTTTCAGCCATTCACAAATGCCGGGGTGATCGCCGATCCCGAAGATCTTCGATTGCGTCGGCCGCCGCAAGTCTCCCTCCAACAACACAATCTTCTGTTGGGTTCTCAGAGCAAGAGTGCAGGCCAGATTCGATGCGACAAGGCTCTTACCCTCTTGCGGAATTGTGCTCGTGATCAAAACCTTCTTGAGCGGCCGCTCGGCGCGAAGGCGCCGTAAACGAACCCCGAGGAGATGGAAAGCTTCTACCGCCGGGCTATCGCCATCCGGCAGACAAACCAGCCGGCCTTGAGGAGAAGGTGAAATCTGAAGCGATTGAAATTGCCCAGCATCCTCCGACCGACCATCCGGGGACCAATTCTCGGCCGCTAGGACGTCTTTGTAGGCCACATTAGATTGATCCGCATGAGACTCGCGGCGATCGCCTAGTTCTTCGCCGTCTACCGCGTCTTGTTCCTCGCCCAATGCGGCAGTTTCCCACCTAGACGCCGCGTAGCTCTCGGTACGGCGAAGCAATTCCGTCGCCCGAGACATTGCAGGCGAGTCATTTCCAGACCGCTCGGATTCAGATCTCTGTAAAGCATCAAATATTTGACTCATGTTCACTCGCTTCCACGGCTAAAGGTACACTCGTCTCTGAAACTTTCTTCAAAGATCTGTGCGTTGTTGCATACCGGTCGCGGAGAATGACCTTTGCACGCTCCGCATCCATTTCACCGTCGGCAAGTTCCTTCTTTGCCTCCGGGGAACTAACCACATCCAGGCGGAGCTCTTCTGCGACCTCTCTAACAATCGCCGGCGTTACGCCTGATAACTGTCGTGCGTAAGAAGTAATGAGGGAATTCTCGCAGATGGTGTTAATCAGTCGGGGTAATCCCCGCGAGTGATCGTACACACTTGCAATGGCCTCTTCTGAAAACAATGGGGTCGAGCGCGAATCTGCCCCGGCAATCCGCAAACGCTCCTCGATATATCTGCTCGTTTCATCAGCGTCCAGAGGATCAAGATTTGCGCGCAGCGCGATCCTTTGCTTTAACGGCCTAAGCTCAAAGGAGTCGAGCTTCTCGTCAAGCTCGGGTTGTCCGACCAGCACGACCTGAAGCAACTTGTCGTCCGTTGTCTCCAGGTTTGTTAAAAGGCGGATCTCCTCAAGTAACTCCGAAGACAGGTGGTGCGCCTCATCCACGATCAGTACCGTGGTTAGTCCTCTGACGCCTCGCGAGGCAACAAACTTGCTCAAGTCGAGTAACAGCTTGCTCTTGTTCTTCCCGGAAACTGGCAGCCCGAAATCCGAGAGTGTATATTGCAGGAACTCCGTCGCTGAAAGCCTGCAGTTGAAGAGATACGCATAGGAAATCTCCTGACTCTCTTTGAACAGGCGCAGCAAACAACGGAGCAATAAGGTCTTCCCGGTTCCCACTTCTCCAGTCACCACAACGACGCCCTTATGCCGCCGAACGCCGTAGTAAAGCGCGGCAAGAGCCTCGTTATGCCGTGTCGTCGGAACAAAGCAAGTGGGGTCCGGCGTCAAGTCGAACGGATTGCGCGTGAGACTGAAATATGACTTATACATACTGAGACGGGACCTACCCGTGAATTGCACTAAATGCAGATCCAGCAAGGATCGTGACAACGGTCAGTGCGGCCATTGCCCAGCCCCACGCTGTCTTCCGCTTGGTTACTTGTTCGTCCAACGCATTTGGTATGTTCGGAATCTCAGAGATGACTGCGATCGGCAGCAACGCGCTGATTTCCTTTTCGCGATATAGGCGGTCGTCCAGGAATTCGAATCCTGCTACCACAATGGCGCCCAATGCAAGACCAATTCCAAGGCCGATCCCACAAAACGTAAGTCGATTGGGGAAGCTTGGCGTAACCGGCAAACTGGGCGGATCAAGCATGGTGAATCTCTCTCCCTGCTGCATCTGTTCCATGCTGGTTGCCATCGACGACTCGCTTTCCTTCTTCAACAGGTCGTCGTAATTCGCCTTGGATTGATCGTAACCACGCGTCAGGTCCGCAACCTGTTGCTCGATGGCAGGCTCTTCGTTCAATCGCGCCTGATAGTCGTTGATCCTACCCATGAGTTCCGAGATTGCACGCTCGCGGTTGGCAATCTCCAACTGATTTGCTTGAAATTGACTTTGAAGCTGTAGCATAGGCCCGCTCTGCATCGGATCCAACGCGCCGGCACCTTTTGTCGATGGCTTCGGATCGCTTGCTTTGGCTTTCGCGTCTGCTATCAGGTCGTCCCTCAGCTTTTCCGTCCTCGCAATTTGCTCTTTCAAGGCCACTACATCTGGATACTGATCGGTATAGCGAGTGCTGAGACTCAGCAGTTGCGATTTCAACCTGCCAAGTTCCTGGTCAATCGCCGGCAGGTCTGTCGTGCCGGCCTCCCCGGAACGTGACGTCGTATGAAGTGCCCTGTTCTGCTCGATCAGCGCCTGCAAATAGACCCTCTGCTGTTTCGCTGTGTTGAGCGCGTCCTGTTCGTTCTGCAGTTGCGCCTGGAGTCCGCTGAGGATTTGCAGGTTGCTGGCCTGTTGAGAAGGCAGCACCCCTTCGTGCAGAGCCTCGAAGGCGCGGACCTTTGCCTCCTGTTGCGAGAGGCTCGTTCGTGCTTCCTCAAGCTGGTCTTCGATAAATTTGGTGGTGTCCTCAGACTGCGCCTGGCGAACTTTCAGGTTCTCGGTAATAAAGAGATCTGTCAGCTCACTGGTTACCTGTTGCGCAAGATGTGGGTCGTGCGCCGTAAAGTTAATCCTGAATGCCGTGATCTCCTCGTTATGCTGGTCATGGACCAACTCGATGTCGATGTCCTTGCGCATCATGGCCACTTTTTGATCCTCAGTGGCTCCGGAATTCCGGCCGCCATAGAGGTTCATCTTGTCAATGATCGTCAAAAGGCGGGTGCGGCTTAAGATCTGCTGCGTAATGCTCTGCAGTCTGGCCTGCAAATCATCGTTGATATTCGGCAGCACATAGTTCTTCGGCATCGTCGGCTGCTCCACCAGGATCAGCGTGTTCGACTTATAGCGCGGCGGCAGAATCCAGCTCGCCCCCCATACAGCGCACCACGCCGCAAGCAGCGGGATGAGGAAGTGCATGTGCCGACGGCGGATGAGATCGAACAGATGCTGCGTATCGAATTGTTCCGAATTCTGGTCTTCAGGAATTTCTGCCATGGTTATCTTCCTAGTGGTCTCGTGAATTGATACGAGACTGAGATGTAAACCCGATCACTATCCGGTGCGGTGGAAACTAACGCGATGGAGTTATAGTTCTGATGCAGACGCGCATATCCGAGCTCTGCATTAAGGTGTTCTCCAATTTTGTGCTGAAGGAAAGCTGTCCCTGATATCGTATTTCCCCCGGGACTCGTCAAGGCCTCAGCTGAATTTACGTTTCTGCTGTTTGTGTAGAGACCAGACGACCCAATACTCCAGGTGCGCTCCATTTGCCAATTCGCCGAGGCGTTGACGGCATCTGTTTCATAGGTTCCAAGCAGGCCCCCACCCCCGTAAACACTTCTGGAGTAGTGGCCGTTCAGGCTGGTATGTTCTCCTCGCCAGCCCACGCTGGCTGTGACCGCAGGGCCCCACGACTGGGTGGTAGGCCCGCCGCCTTCTGAAGAATCATGATATTGCGGTCCCACGGAAACAGACATAGAAAGCGATCTGTTCAGATGAGTCGAGTAAAAAATTGACACAGTATTCGTCTCTGTGTTCGATTCGACAGGTTCTGTCGAGTATTTCGAATACTTGTAGGTTACGCCCATGTATTGCGAGCCTGTCAGGCGGCGGGTAAAGAAACCCGAACCACCTTCGGCCATGGAATTGTAGAGGCCAGGAACTTGCGAAAGATCTGGGTAATTGAGCACAGTTGAATTACCCGATCCGCCGATCATCCCATCCAGACCAAACTGGTAACTGACCACCACGTTTGCGGAGTTCGCATATTGGTTCGCAAATGGAGCAATTACGATGACTCCCTCAGACCCTCCAGCGCCGGCCCCGAATGCTCCAGAAAGTGGACTCGAGTTGCTAAACACATTCGAGCTCTGTTGAAACGAATCGTTCACATTGATGGCATGTGCTGGGGCTAAAGCGGTATCTGTAGTTCACACCGGCGCTCTGCTCCACTGAGTTAAGTGCGCTCGTGGGATCGTAAAACAGGAATCCTGCGCTATAAGTCAGCGCTCGGTGCTGCCGCGGAGTGGTCTGATCCAGCATGATAGTCGGCAGGACAGAATAGGTCATGTCGCTGACTGGCTTCATGGTTCCGCCTGCAAACACGTTGTCATCGTAAGCCGTAATGAAGGTCACTCCGCCGGCAAGAAAGTTTGACCTCTCTTCCGCCGTTCCGGTCGATGGGTAAGATTCTCCGCTTACCGACGGGGGAATCGTCATGCGCGAGTCGTCTTCCGAGTTTGTCGTGCCTCCCGATGCGCTCGGTTCCACCTGAGACCACAAGGGAGAAACGACGAACAACAACGAAACGAAGAATAGCGTAGTCTTCATACTCTAGCTCTCATGGAACGATGATTGTGTCTCGCGGCTCAAGCTTCACATTCTGCTCCAGATGCTTGCCCTTGATGAAGTCCTTGTAGTTGAAATTCATCCGTGTCTGGGTACCATCTGGATTTTGTCTGAGAATGTAGACACCGCTCTTCTTTGCGAAGTCTCGAAAGCCGCCGGCGGCGGCAATTGCATCCATCACCGTCGAGGCAACCGAGAGTGAATACGACCCCGGTCTTCCAACCTGACCCATGATGTTGAACTTCTTGCTGTTAATCTGCTCAACCACCACTGTAACTTCGGGCGTGGTCACGAAGTTACGAAGTTTTTCTGAGATTGTGTGCTCCAGGTCAAGCGGTGTTTGCCCCGCAGCTTGTATCTCGCCCACCAATGGAAGCGAAATCTTCCCGTCCGAGCGAACCGGGATCGTTTTCGTCAAATCCGCTTCCTTCCATACGCTGATCGCCAGAACATCGCCATTGCCGATGATGTAGCTGTTATCGTGCGCCGAACCATTTTGCGCTTGCGAAGGTGCGCTCGCAGACGCCGGTTGAACGCTATTCGCGCCATTCGTATCTGGCGCCTGCGCCAAAAGGACGGCGGAAGAGACAAGAAGAAATAACCCAAAATGGATTCGAAGCTTCGTGCTGTATTTCATAACAACTCCTGTTGATTCTCCTGCAAAATCTTCACGTCTCGTCTGTCCCCGTCGGCACCGCGTTTCCTAGACCCCGCAACGCCCTCCCGCAATTACTGCGCTACACAGACGGTCTGATAGTCCTGTCTCAGATGTTTCTGCACACGCATTTCTGCCGGTTCCACTTCCGATGCGTCAATCTCTACCGCCACGGACTGCGCCAGCATATCCACTGAAAGCACCAGGCGAAATCGGTTCTTTTTGCGAATCAAAATCCCCTCAACACCTTCGAGCGTGCCCCGCGTGACTCGAACCCTCTCGCCGCACTTCAAGAATGGGTGCGGTTCTACGGAGCTCATTCCTCCAACCGCCATTCGAATCGCAGATATCTCTTCTTCCGGAATGATCGCAACGTGTTCTCCGCGGTACAAAACCATGTGGACTCCCGGAGTTGTCACAATCTGCAGGTGTCGATTCAAGCCACCACGGACAAACACATAACAGGGAAAGAGCGGCAGCGAAAGCAGCTTTTTCCTGTCTTTCCAGCGCCTCACTGACTCATATAACGGCAAAAACACCTCAAAGCCCTTCGCAGAAAGCATTTCAGCCACTACTTTTTCGTGTTGGTGCCGAGTGTAAAGAGCCCACCAGGCTGAGCCATCGTGAACTTTGAGGTCGTTGCCGAGCGTGGTGGCCATGAAGTTTTGCCCTTTCACTCTCTGGACTGCAAAATTGCGAATCCAACAAAATCAGATAAAGCTTCGCCCTGTGGCATACATCCACTGTTCCTGCATTTCGCTCAACCATCGAGCCATTGCTCTCAACTTCCACCGCAAGATCCATGCTCCGAACTTCTCGAACCTGGAGCGACAAGAATCTTCATTATCATCGCGGCCTCACTGCTCGTAGGACAATACCCCATCTGGTGCTTAGGTAATCCCACTTTCGTACCAATCGCCGACTGGTTAAAAGTCACTACTCCCTGGTTACGATCTCTTTGAAAAACTAACCAAATCAGCTCGTAATTCCTGAAATCAAATGACTACCAGTCCCTGCGCCTTTACTTATTGCACGTCAGACTCCAAAAGGGAGATCTTCGGTGGATACATAATCATTCTGTTTATGCCCTGTTTTCATCGTCTTCGCGGTCTTCGAAGAGGTCGGTCTCTATACATTTTCGGCAAACCTGCAAACCTTTGCATACTTACCACCAATTGTTTGCATATATTGCATACAACGATAGTTTCGACAAAGTAACAAGCGAACACTCCGAGTTTATTTTGGCGGCCAATGAACGATTCCTTGGAACAGACTCAGTAAGACCTGTGGACTCTTGGACTGTGCAGTTTTCTGCCCGAAAATATTGAAAAATGCGAAGACACACTGGGTGCAAACTACTCCTTCGCCGGCTTCGTCGCGGGTCCCACGCAGAAGCTGGCCACGTCGCCGTTTGGATGCAGGTCTTCTTGTTTTGGAGAGAGGCTGCCCTCGCTACGTATTGCTCTCCTGTGCCGAGTGGGCAATCCGGGATGCTGGATTCAGCTCCCTGGATTGGCGGGGCGTAAGGCGGTGTTGCTGAATTTTATAAAGGAGCCCTCGATAGCTTATGTTCAGGTACTGCGCCGCATGACGTCGATTCCAACCGGAAACCTCAAGCGCATCCTGGATCAGCTGTGCTTCAGTACGATCCCTGACATCGCGCATGATGGACCTCATGCCAGAGCAATGAGGCGCCGTACCATCCAATGCATCCTGAGAAACAGGTTCGCTCGTGGCACCGGTCTTTGCTTCCAGTTCTCGCACCGCCGCGTCCGGGTCCCGCATGATAATCGTGCGCGTGACGAAGTTGCGTAATTCCCTCACATTTCCCCGCCAATCGTAGAGAATCGCCGCATCCATCAATCGAGAAGAGAAGTTGCACTCGCATCCGCCCTTCATCTCCGCTGGCGCGCGCCGTACAGTCTCTTCAATCAGGTAGGGAATCTCCTCGCGCCGCTCGCGAAGCGGTGGAATACTGATGGTGAATACACTCAGACGGTAATAAAGATCTTCGCGAAATGTCTTTTCAAGAAGCGCGCTCTCCATGTGAACGTTGGTGGCAGCAAGCACACGCACATCGACCTTGCTCGACTCCTGTGCACCCAAACGGGTGAACTGTCCGTCCTGGAGAACATGCAGGAGCTTGGCCTGCATCTGTGCGCTCATTTCCCCAATTTCATCAAGAAGCAATGTTCCGTGATTTGCCTGTTCGAACTTCCCCTGCCGGTCCTTGATTGCTCCAGTAAATGCTCCTCTTTGGTGGCCGAATAGTTCGCTCTCAAGTAAATCCGCCGGCAATGCCGCACAATTCACCTTCAGAAACTTATGACGAGACCTTTGCGAATGCTTGTGAATCAGGTGGGCGATTATTTCCTTCCCGGTCCCGCTCTCTCCCAGAATCAATACCGGAACATCGGAATCGGCAAGTAACTTGACCTGGCGATAGATGTTCAACATGGAGGGTGCGGCCGCGAGAAAGAATTGGTTTTCTCCCAGCTCTTCCAGGTGAGGAATGGCGGGCAATTCTGCATGCACTGTCGCTTTTTGTGTTTCGCCCGACGCGGAAGAAGTTGCGTCCGGCTCGCTCTCCTGACCTGCCGGGTCGGTTAGCTGATCAAGCAATGCCTCAAGGCTCTCGCGGGTGAGTTGCGCTTTCAGATAGTGCTTGATTCCAAGCTCGCACGCCTCTTTCCGCAATCCTTTTTCGTCGATTCCAGTCACGAGGCAGGTTCTGTCAGCAGGTACGTTCTTTAAGAATTGACGGCACAGTGCCGTCTCATATGCGTTTGTTGCTGAAGATTCCACCAGCAAAAGATCCGGGCTGAGTCCGTTACTGAGTAGCAACTGGGCTTGTGTATATCCCTCCGACTCGACCACCCGATGCCCTGCATCCTTGAAGGTTTTTCTCGCGAGTATGCGTGTCTCGGCGTTTCGAATGACAGTCAGAACAAGAAGCATTGATCTCACAAGGCACCTTCTGGGAATGACTTCAGTTCTTTCAGCTTTGATTAAAACTCGCGTCTCTTAGTTGCTTACGCGTCCCCTGACATTCGATTCATCCGGTGCAGTCCGTTCCGGCTTTCAGTCCGCGGTGCGACACACGGTATTGGTATTCATCGCTAACGTCGACGTCGGAAGTGTCTTATCCCTCTGAGAGACCATTTAGTTATCGAATCCTGGATTGGTCTCTGAAGATCATCGCTCGAAACTCAATGGACGGGCAGGTCAGAATTGCTCACCGATGAAAGCCTGAGACTCCGTCAGGAGGATTTCATTTGTACTGGGGTTGGGAAAAACCCCGATCCCAAATTGGGAAAACAGCCCGCATGAATCGAATAATTCAAATCACTTCAAAGCCGTTCGGGACTCTTGCAGTTTGACTTTTGCAGAATTTTCACTAACCTTCGGGGTCACGGAAGAATCAACGGTATCTGGCCTTAGAAACCAATTCTCGAAAACCAAAAAAGCGAATACCTTCGCTAGCCTCTTAAATCTCCGATGGAGAAGCTTCAATACCCTTCCCGTCAGATAAGCTCCAAATGCGCACCCAGCACAACCAGAGTTAGAAGGTTCGGAGTTGCCGGGGAGAGTGGTGACAAAAACCTGTAGCTCTCGGTCAACAGCAGTAAGTCCGTTCTACAATCTTACATACAGTTAGACAAACTCAAACTCTGTTCCTATGTCACGCTGCCCGCTGGGAATCGCGAACCTAGCCGAACAACCTCATCTTCAAACAGCGAAAATGCCAATACGACTTAGTGTGTGGCGAAAGCGAACAGGCCCCTGCATTCTTCGCTGGTTTCCTTGGAATTCCGCACTTTCCAAGCTTCACTACGCAGCAGTGCTTAGACCCTGAACTATAGGGATTGCCACTCGGAGTGTCAACAAAACTATGGTAATAAAACAAAGCAAACTTTCGTTGTAAGCCACGGATTTGCTTGATTTTAATGGACGACATCGAGCTCTCTCACGTGTTGCCCGCTAAGCCGCAGCCGCCTTCCGTCGAGGCTTCGTATTGCTTCCGCTCTGTTTCTGCGACATTCACAAAGTTCGCTTCCAAGCTCCCTTCGTCAACCGGTGGTGAATCAACGATGTCTAATTAGTAAATAAATATCTGCCTGAGGTCCAAGAAATGGTTCCCTCAAGCTTCCTGAGGATGCCTCACGAACTCACAAGCGTGTGGCCTTGACCCCACCGCGAGATGTGCAGTTGGTCTTGATCTGACCCATTCCGGCTGCGACCGCGAGATCGGCGATGCTCGTATCGTCCGTCTCTTGGGAGCGGTGCGAGATGACCGCGCCATAGCCGTGTTGACTAAGTCGCTCGGTACAGGAAGAGCAGCAAGAAAAGGAAAGCAAGAACATAGACCACATAGGCGTTAAGCCGGCCGTGGTGCATGCCCGCCAGGAATCCAGCGATCTATCGCGTAGCGGCGCCCACGGGCTGCAGAAACAGCCGGTCCACCACATGCGTCTCCTCGCGCTGGCGATGAATGGCGGTGTGGAAATGCACCGCGACGGTCTGCCGGGTGTCCGCCGCGCTGTTGGGCTGAAAAATCGCCTGGAAGACCACTTGCACCGGATTGGAAAATCCCGTTGCAGTGTAAGTCATCTGGGGCAGAACCCGGGCAATTCCTTCCGCCCAGAGCGCCCGCCCCGCCACCGCACGCCGTCGCGTTAACCTGGTCACGGCAAGCCAATCTGCGCGAATGGAGATTGGAGCAGGAGAGGAACTCGCGCAAATTGGCCGTCAACCGCGGTACGGAGATCAATGGAGTCAGTGTTTTCGAGGAGGGAATCAACTAACCATGATTGCTACGGACAGGACATCCATCTTGAAAGAGAGTGGGCGCAAAAATGACGCAATCTGAAGAATTGGCAGATTTTTGACTGCTCTCGATTGATCTAAGTTTTTGATTTATTGGCTCCTCAGGTTGGACTCGAATCAACAAGTAAACGTATTTTCAACAACATGCAGGTCGGTGGATGACACTTAAGACAGTGCAAAGCAGTCTAAATCCGATAAACAGAGCGCAGATAGAGCGCGGTTTCGTGGCTTCTGCGTTGTAGGTCTTTCGGAGGTCTTTCCCCTGATTTACGGCTATAAAGGGCGCCATGACCTATATGCGCGTTGGAAGAACAGGAGGATCGTTATCGATTTCATGCACGATCTGAATGGCCTGATGAGTGATTTCAACGAAGAGAAGAAGATGTTTAACGAAATAAACGTGGTCGTCCTATGGGAGGTGACCGAGGAAGATCGTAGACTTGCGGCCAAGCGCAGGAAGATGCGCCGATGCGAGTCCAGCGTCGTGTCCTCCGACTCCAGCTCCTCTGCGGCTTCAGAGTGCGCGGCATCCTTGGGCGAGGTGAGACAGTATTGCATCCAGTCGCCTCGTGGTTGCGCCATCACAATGCCTACCTCGTGCAGGTGTTCCAAACGATGCGAACTTTGAGGTTGGTCTGTCTCAAGAACTTCAGCGAAGTAACAGATTCAGACTTCGCGCCCGTTCAATGGATTTCGAAGTCGAAGCCGCCTGCGATCGGCTAATGCTGCACACAAAGCCGGAATGTCCTGCGTTTCAATGAACCGGTATATGAGTGACGACTCGGTCAGAAACTCTCGGACATGTGATTTTAGAGGGGGTCCTGAATTGCAGTTTTTTGCACTTGTGGCGAGCCGTTGTCGATTCTTTTCTTGACTACCATCCACGTTAATATAAGATAATAAACTGTTTATACGATTTAAAGTGAAAAGAAACTTTTTTCCATCCATGTAAAGAAAACCTGTTGACGCTCAAGTCCAGTCCAAGTTATATTCGCGCAGACGTGTACGAGGAACCCCATTAGGGACAGCAATCACGTTC
>CAWACG010000020.1:0-93682 GCA_963780515.1 uncultured Acidobacteriaceae bacterium | reverse complement strand
AAGAACCGCGGTCTGTATCAGGGCACGACTTTAGTCGTGCCGAACAAACCACCAATAAGAATGGGGCTTTAGCCCCTGAGGGAAACACCCGTGCCCCATCCATTCCGCTCCCTTCTGCGGAATGGCTGGAAAACCTCGAATCTCAACCAGCCCCCACGCGCGAAGCGCAGTCGGCCGCACCGCAGGTGCCGCAGTCACCCGCACTACAGGTGCTTGAAACTCACTTCGCCTTCGCCGCCGACCACGGCTCCTTCGAACGCGCCACCGAGCGCTGCGTCGGCGTCGGCGCATGCCGCAAAGCTGAAGGCGGCGTCATGTGTCCCAGCTATCGCGCCACCGGCCAGGAGCAGCATTCCACCCGCGGCCGCGCCCGTCTTCTCTGGGAAATGCTCGCCGGAGCCCTCCGCGAAGGAGGCTTCCAAAGCCATGCCGTCCACGAGGCCCTAGACCTCTGCCTCAGTTGCAAAGCCTGCAAAACCGAGTGCCCCGTCCAGGTCGATATGGCCGCCTACAAATCCGAGTTCCTCGCCCAGCGCTACAAGGGCCGCCTCCACCCGCTCCACCACTACATCTTTGGATTCGCCGACAAGCTGGCCCGCTACGGCTCCCTCGCCCCCGCGCTCACCAACGCTCTCCTCACCGGCCCCCTCACCAGCCCCCTCATCAAGCGCATCGCCGGGGTCGCGCAGCAACGTGCACTCCCCAAACTAGCCCAGCATTCTTACCAGCACTCCCGCGTAGCAACCGACCCCCGTGCCCCATCCATTCGCCATCTTTCCGGCGAATGGGTGGGAGACCACGATGCTTCCGCGCGCACAGCGCAGTTGGCCCCGCCGCAGGTGGCCTCCGCGAGCTCTGTATCAGGGCACGACTTCAGTCGTGCCGAAGAAACCGCCAATAAAAATAGGGCTTTAGCCCCTGCACGAACGCCGGGTGTCCGCAGAAATCTCCACGCCCGAAGGGCAGTCGGCCCCACCGCAGGTGGCCTCCGCGAGCTCTGTATCAGGGCACGACTTCAGTCGTGCCGAAGAAACCGCCCATAAACATGGGGCTTTAGCCCCTGGAGGAATCCCGGGTGCCCCATCCATTCGCCCGTCTTCAGGCGAATGGGTGGGAAACCACGATACGTCAGGGCGCGAAGCGCAGTTGGCCGCACCGCAGGTGCCGGGTGGCCCAGGTCTCGATGTTGAGACCTGGGAAACCACAAATGCGGCCCTGCCTCAGTCGGTGCTTCTATGGCCCGACACCTGGAACAACTACTACCATCCTCAAACCCTCACCGCTGCGGAGACCGTCCTCACTCAAGCCGGCTTCCGCGTTGAAACGCCAACCGGCCACATCTGCTGCGGCCGTCCCCTCTACGACTTCGGCCTTCTCGACGCAGCCCGCGCCTATCTCGCCAAAATCCTCGACCGCATGGCCCCGCAAATTGATGCCGGCCTCCCCTTCATCTTTCTTGAGCCAAGCTGCGCCAGCGTATTCAAGGACGAGCTCCTCGAGCTCTTCCCCAACGACCCGCGCGCCCGGCGATTGAGCCAACAGACCTGGCTCCTCGCCGACTGGCTCGCCGCCAACGCTCCCGACTTTGCCACCGGACGTCTCGCGGGCGCGCACATCCTCATCCACGGCCACTGCCACCATAAAGCGGTTTTTGGCGGTCCGGCCAGCGAGATCGCCCTCCTCCGCCAGGCTGGAGCCACAGTCGAATCCATTCAGGCCGGCTGCTGCGGCATGGCCGGGCCCTTCGGATTTGAAGCCTCCAAGTTCGAAGTCTCCAAAGCCATCGCCCAGGACGGCCTTCTCCCCGCCGTCGAATCCGCCGGCCCGATGACCATCTTGGTCGCCGACGGATTCAGTTGCCGCGAACAGATCGACCAGTTAGGCCACAAACAAGCCCTCCACTTCGCCGAAGTCCTAGCCCGCACCTGCGGCTGCAGCGGTTGACCCCGTTCCAAACAGCAAAGTCAGTCGCCGAGCAGAGAGTCTGACGCACTTTCACGATTTGGGATTCACCCGCGGTCCCTTTCCAACTTGGGAAGCTATATTCGCTTTATATTCCCCTAAATGCAGTTTTAGGCTTAAAATGTCCACTAAAGGTACTGCCGAGGTTCACCAATGGATATGTATCCGCTTTTTCACCGCGGATTGCGCGATAATTCTCCAAGGCCGTTGGCCTACCCTCTTGAATCTCCTTCTTCAACCGGCGAGCTAAGCAAGGACTCAGTCCTAATGGAACATAGCTTTTACGAATTCTTCGCAGGCGGTGGTATGGCTCGCGCCGGACTTGGCAATCAGTGGAATTGCCTCTTTGCTAATGACTTCGATTACAAGAAGGGCGAGACATACCGAAGGAACTGGGGCGACCGCGAGCTTAAGACCCTTGACGTTGGGAAGCTGAAGACGTCCGATCTACCGGGTCGCGCCGACCTTGCGTGGGCTTCTTTCCCCTGTCAGGATCTATCACTGGCTGGAGGCGGAGCTGGCCTTAAAGGGGAACGGTCGGGAACATTTTGGAAGCTCATGGCGAGACTGATTCAAGAAAGCCGCGCGCCGCGCCGTGACAACCGAGCCTCCAGAATGGGGAGATATGGATTACTTCGTAACCTGGGAGGTTGAAATCAAGGCGGAGAATCCTGTTGAAGCTGCCAAGCTGGCGCGCGCAGTTCAAACGGAGCCGAACACGAGGTCAACAGTATTCAAGGTGTTTAGCGAAAACGCGGAAGATGCGATTCCCGTTGACTTGACCGCAATAGCCGAAGGAGAGCAGTTCTAGATGGAGACGCTCTACTCGGTCTTCATCCATTTGAAATCTGCCAATTTCTCGCACCATGCCGCTTTCGGAAACTCGGTCTCATTTGAGAAGCGCGCGGGGAGAAGCAGATGATCCTCAATCCGGATCGGATTGCAAATAGAACGAAGCCGATTCTCACGGGATTATATCTTGCTAAATATGATTCGATCGGCTTAAGGCGACTTGGATTTCGTACCTTTGCCGAGGCTTACAACGTCATCGGGTACGCGCTTGGCTCTCAGCCCGCTTCGATAAAGAACTACAGAGACGAGTTCGACTCGCGATTTCCAAATCAACGAAAAGGCTGGCACAATCGACCGATTCGCGATTATTGCCTGAAGGTCTTCGAAGAATACAAAAGTTTGGACATTGAACTATTCACAGGCCTGATTAAGTCCTTTGTGGGGTACGACGAGAACATATGGAGCGAGGTACAGGCAAAAGAAGAGAGGGAAGAGAGCACGTCCGGCTTCGCCAAGAGGCTGATCACTGGCTTGGCTGCGGAGCATTATTTCGAATCGGTCCAATCCAGCCTTCTCGAATTCCAAGGCTTTGAACTAGAAAACACAACACGCCTCGGGTGCGGCTACGATTTTAGGTTGCACGCTTCGGGGCACGACAGATTCTTGGCTGTTGAAGTCAAAGGCTTGCGTGAGCTAACGGGCGGCTTGTCGTTAACTCCAAGGGAGCATGAGGCAGCAATGGTGATGCAAGACCGTTTCTATCTTTTCGTCGTTAAGAACTTTCGGAAGTCGCCAATTCACGAAATCTTTCCGAATCCACTCTCAGGTCGGCTTGAGTTTACCAAAAGCGAGCGGATCACGGTCCAAGTTTCCTGGTTGGCCCGTGTTTGACAGGTCGAGTTGTTGAATCCGGGCCTGTTCACATCACAGTTCGACGGCGGTCTCTCCGCGCCCCGACCAGTTCCTGGCGGAGGGAGCAGGGGCCTTCAGGCCCCTGAATGCTGGCCCACGGGCGACATATGTGGCTTTAGCCCCGGGCTGTTCGTTTATGCTTCCCTGATGAGATTCGCGCCACAAGAAACGCGGACGTATCTGGTCACCGCTGTCACGGCCGAACGGCGCAGCATTTTTCAGGTCACGGCCACGGCGGAGTTGCTTGAGCGAACCATCTCGACTATCACAGTCAGGGAAGATTCCTCCTGCATGCGTTCGTCATCATGCCTGACCATTTCCATGCTCTGATCACGCCCGCTCCGGATGTTTCTCTGGAGAAAGCGATGCAGTTCATTAAAGGCGGCTTCTCCTTCCGTTTGAAAAGCAAGCTCGATGTGTGGATGCGGAGCTTCAACGAGAGCCAGATCTCGACGGGAGAAAAGTTCATGGCCTGTGTGCGGTATATCGAGGAGAACCCGGTACGGCGTGGGCTTGTATCGACGCCGGAAGCGTATCCCTTCAGCTCCGCCACCCGCAGACCTTCGGACCCGATGCCCGTCCACCTGCAACGTGCGGGCAATAAGGCCCGGGCCTAAAGGCCCCTACTCCTTCCGGCAGCAAAACAGATAGGTAGTAGGCCTTCAAACTACACTTGAAGTCCCCTCCAGGCTGTCCTGATCTTGCATTTCCGTCACGGCGAAAGGCCCTGTTCATTAACGGTTGCTTCTGGCATGGGCATACATGTACGCGCGGGTCGCGCGTACCAAAGGCCAACCGGGAATATTGGAAAAAAAGATCGCACGGAATCGAGATCGAGACTCTGAGAGCATTGAAGGGCTAAAGGCGCTCGGATGGCGAGTCCTCACCATCTGGGAATGTGAGATCGGGTCAATCAGTCTGACCGCTTTGAAGAAATTCCTCAACGAAGGGATTGTCTAATGATTACGCTTCCGAGCCGACCTAGATTGACGACAAATCACAAACACTCTTACCGAGAGGCGTGACAACAAGCCCGCCGCACAACCACCTTCGAATTCATCCCGCGTCGTCCCTTCGTGATCGGTCCTTGCTGCGCGCGCCACGGCTAACCCCGCCCCACCTGCGCTACCATAAAGATTCATCACCGAGGCTCGCATGTTCGTCGTCGTCTGGCAGTTTGAAATTGCCGAGGAGAAAATCGCCGCCTTCGAGGCCGCCTATGGCCCCGACGGCTCCTGGGCCCAGCTCTTTCGCACCTCGCCCGACTATCGCGGCACCGAGCTGCTCCGCGACGCCTACATCGCCGGCGCCTACCTCACCATCGACCGCTGGGCCAGCGAAGACGCCTTCCGCGCCTTCCGCAAAGACCACGACGCCGACTACGAGACCCTCGACCGCGCCTGCGACGCCCTCACCAGCCGCGAAACCCGCATCGGCGCCTACACCCTTTAGCCCCTGACGAAAGTTCGCCGCACCGCAGGTGCATTTGCAGAAAATATCCCTTAATCGGCGCACAATGGGAATTGTGCGAAGACCCGAATCGGTCCGTTGCGGTTCCGGCCACGCTGCGCGAAGCGGGTCCGGGAAGATGAGACCACGCGCCCTCTCAAAACCGGCGTCTTACCAAACATGCGTTACCCGCTTTTCAGGCGATGATGCAACCATCATTCGCCCTGCAGTCTTCAAAAGCCTGCTCTGAACCGCTCGAAAGGCACGATTAAAAGTGCGGCTGTGAAACTGTGAAGCTGTGCTGCCACCTCTAATGAACACAAAATAAGAAAGTTAATCGGCGGTCCCGCGCCGGATGACGATTCCTGTGAAACTGTGAAGCTGTGACCCTGTGACCCTGTGACCCTGTGACCCTGTGAAGCTGTATTCCTGTGAGACTGTACGAACCAGCCGCGCAGAGGACCTCCTCTTCGACGTCCAACCGTGAAACTGTGGAACGGGCGCCGGATCAGCTCGGCAAAAACACCGCCTGTGAAGCCCATCACACAGGGTGCCTGATCGTTCACCTTTTCTTCGCTTTTTCCTATCTATCGCATGTCGCATCCTGCTACAATCCCATCGAAATCGTTCCTGGCCGCCGCGTGTTTTCTACCTCTTCCCAAGAGCCGCGCAAGGCGAGCACTTTTGAGGAGAACCCAAGATGGCCATCGCAGATGAACGTGCAAAAGCTGTAGAACTCGCCCTTTCACAGATCGAAAAACAGTTTGGCAAAGGCTCCATTGTCCGCCTCGGATCAAAGGAAGCCCTTCTGCCCATTGCGGTTATCTCCACCGGGTCCATCAGCTTTGACGCGGCTCTCGGCGTGGGCGGCGTCCCCCGCGGCCGCGTCATCGAGGTCTTCGGCCCGGAGTCCTCGGGCAAAACCACCATCACCCTCCAAATCATCGCCGAAGCCCAGCGCGCCGGCGGCCTCGCTGCATTCGTTGACGCGGAACACGCCCTTGACCCCGGCTACGCCAAGAAGCTGGGCGTCGATGTCGATAACCTGCTGGTTTCTCAGCCGGATAGCGGCGAGCAGGCGCTCGAAATCACCGAGGCTCTGGTCCGCTCCGGCGCCATCGACGTGCTCGTGGTCGACTCCGTCGCAGCCCTCGTTCCCAAGGCTGAACTGGATGGCGAAATGGGCGATTCCCACATGGGCCTCCAGGCCCGCCTCATGTCCCAGGCCCTGCGCAAGCTCACCGGCACGGTTTCAAAGTCTCGCACCGCCCTTATCTTTATCAACCAGATTCGAGAGAAGATCGGCGTCATGTTCGGCAATCCTGAAACCACCACCGGCGGCCGCGCTCTCAAGTTCTACTCCTCAGTACGTGTCGATATCCGCCGCATCGCAGCCATCAAGGAAGGCGACGTAGTCACCGGCAACCGCACCAAAGTCAAGATCGTCAAGAACAAGGTGGCCGCCCCCTTCCGCGAAGCGGAGTTCGACATTCTCTATGGCGAAGGCATTAGCCGCGAAGGCGATGTGCTCGACCTGGCCGTGGCCAACAACATCGTCGAGAAATCGGGTGCCTGGTACAGCTACGCAGGTGAGCGCATCGGGCAGGGTCGCGAAAACACCCGCACCTTCCTCAAGGAAAACAAGGACATCTTTGCCAAAATGGACACCGAAGTCCGCAAGAAGCTCGGCATCGGCGCTGTCAAGGCGGACGTGCCCGAGGTCCCGGCCGCCGGTCCCGCAGAAGCCAAGGAAGCCGTGCGCACCCGTCGCGGATAGGAACTGCGGACACGCCTCTCGCGTAGAATCCTCCGTGACATTCGCGATCAATGAAGGTGTTCTTAAACCATCAAGTCTCCCTGGCTGCTCCTTTCCTGGATCGCACGCTAGACTTGGAACGCGAATGAAGATCTTCGTGAGAACGGCAGCCCGAGCCGCCCGGTGGCTGATCCTCCGGGCGCTCGTCGCAGCCTGTCTCGCAGCCGCTCCCCTCGCGGCGCAGACCTCGTCCATCGTATCGCCGGCACCGGAGCTATCCTCAAACACATCTGCATTAGCTCCCGCCCCGCCTTCCGTCAGCGCCGTCCTCAACCTCGACGGCCCTTGGCGCTTCCAGAAAGGCGACGATCCTCTCTGGTCCGAACCCAACTTCGACGATTCAAAATGGCCTACCGTCTCACTTAGCCAGCCGCTCGCCAATCAGGGCATCGACTCGTACTCCGGCTACGCGTGGTATCGCATGCGCATCCAGCCGCAGCAACTCGCAGCCTTCGGCAACCTGTCTTCCAACGAGCCCCTTCAGCTCTTGGTCACCGGCAACTCCATCGGCCAGCTCTCAGTCTTCGTCAACAGCATCGAAACCGGCCATTCGTCGGGCATGGCGAACGACCCACCGTCCGACTACCAGTCTCCTCCATTCATTGCCACCCTTTCTGCTCCCGATGCCACAGGCGCTCGACTCATCGCGATCCGCACCTGGGCCGGCTCCGACACCACCATTCGCCGCGGTCTCCTCACCAAAGCCGAACTGGGCACACATGTGGATATTGCCGACCGCCTCGCGATGGCCATTGGCCGCCAGTGGAACGAGCAGGTCGTCAGCGCGCTGGTTGTCACGTTTCTCTTTCTCTGCGTAGCTGCCCTCGGAGCCGCCCTCTACATTGCGCAGCGCCATCACGCCGAATACCTCTGGCTCGCCCTGCTCTGCCTTACCGTCGCTGCCGGGGGTTCCGCCGACGCCGCATTCGGCGCGGCCCTCATGCCTCTCACTGTGTACAGCATCTTCACCCATTTCTCCGGCCGCATCTTCATGGCCGTCACGCTTGAATTTGTTCTCCACTTTACCGCCAGTCCCGCGCGCAAACTCGTCCGCATCGTGCAGATCGCCGTGCTGCTCATGCCATTCGTCTCCTACATGCATTTGGACAAGGCCTACGACACTCTCTCCGTCGCGGGAGAGGTGGTGTTCTGTGCGCTTGTCTGTGTTCTGCTCTTTCAGGCTTGGCGGCGCGGAAGCAAAGAGGCCGGCGTCATGCTCCTGCCTTTCTTCCTCGCCGCTACAGCGGATTCAGCCAACACGGTCCTCGATTACGCAGCCAGTATCCATTGGCTCCCGGAACAGTTTGCTGACCATCGCTTTCACTTCGGCCCAATCGAGTACGGCGCAAGCACGGTTTCCTACACCATCTTTCTCGCCAGCCTCGTCGCCGTCATTCTCTACCGCTTCATCCACGTCAGCCAGGAGGAGCAGCGCTCCAACGCCGAAATCTCAGCCGCCCGCAGCGTGCAGGCCCTGCTCATACCCACCCAATTGCCCTCCACCCGCAACTTCATGCTTGAGAGCGCTTACCTGCCCGTCAACGGAGTCGGCGGGGACTTCTTCCAGGTCTTGCCGCTCAAAGACGACTCGCTTCTCATCGTAGTGGGCGACGTCAGCGGCAAAGGCCTCCAGGCTGCCATGAATTCCAGCACTCTCGTCGGAGCCCTGCGCAATGAGCTCTCTCACGATCCCGCCACTGTCCTCGACCATCTCAACCATGTTCTCATCGGCGCCGTCCCGTCTCCCGGCGCGGTGCCCGAGCTCGATGCCGCGCCTTGCTTTGCCACCTGCCTCTGCGCGCGTATCTACCCCGATGGAAAGATGACCATCGCCAATGCCGGACACCTGAGCCCCTATCGCGACGGCCGCGAACTTGAGATTCCTCCCAGCCTGCCCCTCGGCGTCATCGCGGGCAATCAATACGAGCAGACCCACTTTCAGCTCAAGCGCGGCGACCGGCTTGTCTTTCTTTCTGACGGCGTGGTCGAAGCCACCAATACCGAGGGTGAGCTCTTCGGATTCGAGCGCACCCAGCAGGTAAGCCATGAGCCAGCGCGCTACATCGCCCAGACCGCAAAGCATTTCGGCCAGACCGACGACATCACCGTGGTCTCCCTTTACCTCGCCTCTCGCGCAGCCGAGTCCGCTACTGAAGAACCTGTCTATTCAAACTGATTCAGCATGCCACCCAGCGCCTCTGAGACGATCCGGCTATGCAATGCCGTAGAATCCCTGTTGAGACCCCGCGATGTCAGTTAAAGCCATCTATCCCGGCACATTCGACCCGCCGACCAACGGGCATATCGATCTCATTCAGCGCGGGTCAAAGCTCTTCGAGCATCTCACCGTCGCCATTCTCAAGAACCCGGTCAAAAACCCGCTGTTCACGCTCGAAGAGCGCGTCGAGATGCTGCGCGAGTCAACCGGTGCCCTCGGCAACGTTTCGGTGGCTGTGTTTGACGGGCTCATGGTGCAGTTCGCGCGCCAGCAGGGAGCGTCCGCCGTCCTCCGCGGCATCCGCGCCATCTCCGACTACGAATACGAGTTCCAGATGGCGCTGATGAACCGGCGTCTGGCTCCGGAAATCGAAACCGTCTTTCTCCAGCCTGCGGGCCGCTATTCGTTTGTCAGCTCGCGCATGGTGAAAGAAGTCTTCAGCTTTGGCGGCGATGTCACCGGCCTTGTCCCGCCCAACGTCCTCAAGCGCCTGCGCAGCCGTATCAACGGCGCGTAGACATCCACGCGCCTTCAGGCTCAAGTCTGTGGGAGACCAGCAGTGTTCAACTGGCCTAAAAAGTCTGCCCAACCATCCTCACAAGAGCACTTCGCGCAAATCAGAGACACGTTGTTCGCGGACGATCCTTTGGCGCATTTCGTGCAAGTCCGACCGCAGGCACCCACAGACGAACCAAGGGCATCCTTCAATCGCGCGAATCTGTCTATCGAGGCGGGCGATCCGCAGACCGCAATAGAAATTCTTCGCGGGATAGTCGAGATGCCCAAGCTTGAGCCAAGGTTTTATTTGCATGCCTGGGATGCTCTCCGCGGATTAGACGTCGAGCCGCCTCCCGAAAGAGCTAAAGAGCTCTTGGGCGTCGTCATCGAAGTTGGAATGCCGAAAGGCTTGGATCTGGTGGCCGCATTTCCCGACCATTGCGCTCGCTATTACAACTTCAGTGGTGCCGCTGTGATTTGGGAGCGCCCAAACGATCTTCTGAACGATGCGATCGATCGGGTTCTAAACGTGAGTTTGCCGGTTGTGCGCGCAATTGGTCCTTGGAAGGAAGCGCGGCCCCCCGCTCCATCCAACGGAGAAGTGCGGGTGAACTTCCTCACGCCCAGTGGGCTCCACTTCGGTCAGGGCCCTTTGGCGGAGTTGGGTCGGGATCGAATGGCCGGTCCCGTAATTGCCGCTGCATTCCAGTTGATGCAACAACTGATTGCACAGGCCAAGATGCAGTCAAACAAATGAATTTCGGCGGCGACGTCACAGCCCGCGTCACCCCCAACGTCCTCAAGCACCTCGGCGCCCACCCGTCCCGATCTTGTCAACCCGGCCCCAACCGGCTACAGTGAGCAGTCGGCGCCGAAGACAATAAAATAGACCCCACGCGCCGCCGCTCGAAGAAAGGACTCTTAATGGACCGCCGAGCATTCCTCTATGCCTCTTCTTCCGCGATCATCGCCGAGGCACTTCTTCCATCTCCATCACAGGCCGAGGTAAAATCAGCCAACCTCAAGCCGATGGCCTTGGGACTTCTCGTCAGTCCGTTCAACGCTCCCGAAGCCACCATTCGCCGCGTTCACGATCTCGGCTTCACCAACTGCTTTCTTTCTCTCGACGGCTACATCGGCGGTGGATTCACGCCGCAACTCGCCTACCAATTCAAAGATCTGCTTTCGAAATACGACGTCGTCGCCACTACCGTCGAAGTCGTCGGCCCACCTCCGCTCGAGTGGAACTTCCTTCGCGGCCCTTCCACCATTGGCCTCGTTCCTCAAGCCACACGCGCTGCCCGCATCGATGCACTCCGCCAAGTCTCCGACTTCGCCCAGTTGATCGGCATCGGCCAGGTGCAAACACATTGCGGTTTCATTCCAGAAGATCCGGCCGACCCGAAGTATCCGGGTGCGGTTGAGGCCATTCGCACAGTCGCGCAACATTGCCACGGCAACGGCCAATACTTCCTCATGGAAACCGGTCAGGAGACGCCAACAACCATGTCCCGCATGATTCGCGATGTGGACCTGCCCAACCTCGCCGTCGGTCTCGATACCGCCAACCTGATCCTTTACGGCAAAGCCAATCCGGTCGATGCGGTCGACATCCTCGGGCCGCATGTCCGCAGCATTCATGCCAAAGACGGCCGCTGGCCCACCGACCCCAGCCAACTCGGCGAAGAAGTGCTGATCGGCAAAGGGTTGGTGGACTTCAAGGCCGTCTTCACCAAGCTTCATCGCCTCGGCTATACAGGGGCCGTCACCATCGAACGCGAGACCTCGGGTCCTCAACAAATTGAGGACGTGCGCCAGGAGAAGCTCTATCTTGAAAACATCCTGCGCGAAGTCTTCGCCTGACCTACCGGGTTCCACGCAACACCAGACGTGAAGACGCGCAGACAAGGACATCATCCCACATGGACCGCCGTAAATTTCTTCTGAATGGGTCGCAAGCGATACCTGCAATGATGCTGCTCAAATCAAACACCGCATTCGGTTATCAGGCGAACTCAGCTGTGCGGCTGGGCTTGCTGGGTTGTGGCAACCGCGGCACAGCCGTCGCCACCTCGTTCTCGCGCAACACATCCGCGCAGGTCGTCGCGCTTGCCGATCTTTTCGCCGATCGCCTTGAAGCCCGTCACGAAATCTTCAACAAACTCAACGCCGAACTCGGACGCTCACCCATCGACAGCAGCCTCCTCTTTCGCGGGCCGCATGCCTTCGAGCAACTGGCCGCCTCGCACGCCGTTGACCTGATTCAGATCTCCACGCCTCCGTTCTTTCATGTCCAGCATCTTGAGACTGCCGTGGCGGCCGGCAAGCATGTCTACTGCGAAAAGCCCGTTGGCATCGACATTCGCCAGGCGCAGCAGGCGCTAGAAATTGCCAAGCGCGTCGAATCCACCCAAAGTGTCGACGTCGGTTTTCAGTGCCGCAACGCACCGCCCATTGCCGCCATCGCAGAACATATCCAGTCAGGAGCGCTCGGCAAACTCGCCACCGTCGCCGGCAACTACAACGCACCCGCATCGACTGAGGTTACGCACCCTGGTATCTCCCCCGATGAGTATCGCCTCCGGAACTGGCTTTGGGATCGTGCCCTTTCCGGCGACATCCTCGTCGAGCAGAACATCCACCTCATCGACCTCTGCAATTGGATCGTCGGCGCTCATCCGCTCAAGGCAACCGCGACGGGCGGCCGCAATGTGCTCACCCACTTCGGCAACTGTTGGGACAACTACCAGGTCGATTTCAGCTACCCCAACGACGTCCACTTCTCCTTTTCGTCCACTCAGTTCGGGACCGATGGCAAATTCGACGCGGGCCTCAAGTTCTTTGGCGCTGCTGGTTCGGCGACCGTCCCCTACTCAGGTCCCATTGCCATCACTGGCGCCAACGCCTGGGTATGGAAGGACTCCATTGTGGCGGCTCCCGGATCTGGGCAATTCGCGGCCAACGGCAGTTTTCTCGACAATCTGGAGTTTGCCGATCGCGAGAAAGAGCGCGCTTTCATCAACAGCATCACCGACGGTCCGGCGCATAACCAGATCGCCGCCGGCGTCGAAACCGCACTGAGTTGCATGCTCGGCCGCATGGCGGGATTGAAACAGACCGAAATCACTTGGGAAGAACTGCTTCGCCACGGTGAGACCTATCAACTCGGCTTCAGCCTCGAAGAATTTGCCTGAGTTTACCAACGCGCTCCGCGCAAGAGGTTGGCCCTTCGCCGCGAAATCTGTAAAGATAGAGGCATCATGACAGTCGCCGCCCCCTCAAAAGTCTTTGCCGATCGCATCGGCCGCATCGAAGTCTCCGCAACCATGGCCGTAGCCGCCGAGGCCGCCAAACTGCGCGCCCAGGGCGCCAACCTCGTCGACTTCGGCGCAGGCGAGCCCCACTTTCCCACGCCGCGACCCATCAAGGACGCCGCTATCGCCGCCATTGAGGCCAACTTCACGCGCTATACCGTGGTCCCGGGCATTCCCGACGTGCGTAAAGCCATCGTCGAGCGCCACGCCTGCGACTTCGGCTCTGACTATTCGATCGACGAAGCCATCTTCACCACCGGCGGCAAGCTGGCGCTCTTCAACACCATTCAGGTTCTCGTCGATCACGGCGACGAAGTCATTCTCCCCGTGCCGTACTGGGTCAGCTTCAAAGACATCATCCAGTACGCCGGAGGCACGGTCGTGTTTCTTGAGACCAGCGAAGCGGAGAGTTTCCGCATCACTGCCGCTGCCATCGAGAAGGCCATCACCCCGCGCACCAAGGCCATCATCCTCAATTCGCCGTCGAACCCCGCCGGTTCTGTCGTATCCGCCGAGGATCTGGAACGCATCGTCCAACTCGCCCACGAGCGCGGCATCTACCTGCTCCTCGACGAGTGCTATGTCTATCTGAACTATGCGGGCAAGCCTGTCTCCGCGGGCTCGTTCACCTGGGCAAAGGAGCACCTGGTCATCCTTGGCTCGCTTTCCAAGACCTACTCCATGACCGGCTGGCGTGCGGGTTACGCGCTGGCGGCCAAGCCAGTAGTGTCCAACCTCAGCAAGCTTCAGTCGCAGTCCACATCAAACGCAACCAGCATCGTGCAGAAGGCCGCAATCGCCGCCCTCTCCGGTCCGCAGGACTGCGTGGCGCAGTTTCGCGCCGAATTCATCGAACTGCGCGACTACATGCTGGCCAAACTGGCCGAGATTCCCGGCATCACCTGCACCAAACCCGAAGGCGCGTTCTACGTATACCCCAACATCTCCGCCTTCCTCGACAGGAACGGCAGCAAGGGCGGCATTCGTACTGCGACCGAGCTGGCCACCCGCCTGCTCCACGAGGCGCATGTCGTCACTGTCCCCGGCGAGGCGTTCGGCACCGGCGAACACATTCGCATCTCCTACCCCGTCACCAGGCAGAACATCGACGAAGGCACCCGCCGCATGGGCGAATTCCTCAGCAGGCTCCTCTAGAACGGACCGCCAGTGGTCTGGATTCTCACAATGTGAACGTCTCCGCTCCTTGACCGAACACTCGTGACCGCTGTCACCCCATCGATGTTAAATCGCGCCGGGGACTGTGCAAACCCGCCTTCTGTCCGGTAGGATGGGTTTTCCATGCCGAGCCCGATTGATTTTCGCCCAGTGATTCTTGCCGGCGGCAGCGGTACCCGCTTCTGGCCCCGCTCGCGCCGCGCCCATGCCAAGCAGGTTCTTGCGCTCGACGGCGAGCGCTCGATGATTCAGCAGACAGTCGAACGTCTCAGGCCGCTGGCCAAGGCCGGCAAAACTTGGGTCATAACCAACGAATTTCTGGCCCAGGAGATTGCAGACCAGCTCACGGGTGTGCCGCAGGAGCAGATCATTCAGGAACCGGTGGCTCGCAACACCGCGCCCGCGTGCGGCCTCGCAGCTTTCCTCATCGAACGCCAGAATCCCGATGCCGTCCTGGGTGTTTTTCCCTCCGATCACGTCATTGGCGACGAGCCACGATTCCTGAAGGCGCTCCACAAAGCCATCGCCTTGGCCGCGGCCGGTGACAACATGGTGGTGCTGGGCATCGAGCCCATCCGTCCTGAAACAGGTTACGGCTACATTGAGACCGGCGACTATATCGGCGACGAGGCTGCGCTGCACGTACGCCGCTTTACCGAGAAACCAAACCTGAACCGGGCCGAGGAATTCGTTGCCGCGGGCAATTACTTCTGGAACTCCGGCATGTTTCTATGGTCGGCACGCACGCTGGCGAATGCCGTGCGGGAGCATCTGCCTGAGACCGCTCCGCTGCTTGAAAAAATCGCTGCGGCCTACGGGACTCCCGAGTTCGAAGAGGTATTTCGCACCCTCTATCCCAAATGCGAAAACATCTCCGTCGATTACGCTGTACTCGAACCTCGCTCGGCCAAGGGCTCGTCCCTCTCGCGGCTGTATTGCCTCCCCGCGGAGTTCAGTTGGAACGATCTTGGCTCCTGGGCTTCGCTTTACGAATATCAGCTTGAAAGCCGTCTGCGCGGCGATGGAGATGGCAACGTGGCTGAAACCGAGGGCCACCTCACCATCGAGGCGGGCAATAATTACATCTACAGCCCCAAGAAATTTGTCGCCCTCGTCGGCGTCGAGAACCTGGTTATTGTCGACACAGAGGATGCTCTGCTGATCGCCCACCGCGACCACTCGCAGGATGTGGGCAAGATCGTGAAAGAACTGAGCTCTTCAGGACGCGGCGACCTCATCTGACCAAGAGCAGCGCAAAACGAAGAACCTGCTTCTCACACCGCATCAATCCGCACGAAAAGGGGTGCCCATCCTAAACACGAATTCTGTGTTTAGGGTGGGAAAGCACAAACCTGTTCCATTCTTCACGCGCCCTCGTTATTTACACTTCTTCAAGGAGCAGTTGTCCCCAGCGATGCCTCACCCTCAAATCAAATTCGGCACCGACGGCTGGCGCGGCATCATCGCCGACGACTTCACCTTTGCAAACGTGCGCACTGCCGCCGAGGCCATCGCTGCCTACATTCACGCCAAAGAAGACCCAGCACGAGGACTCTGCATCGGCTATGACACCCGCTTCGGCTCCAAAGCCTTTGCCCGTGCCTGCGCTGAAGTGGTCGCTGCCGCTGGCATTCATGTGATGCTGGCCAACGACATCACGCCCACCCCGGCGCTCAGTTTTGGCGTGCGTGAGCGTATGGCCGCAGGCGGCATCATGATCACCTCCTCGCACAATCCCGCGCAGTGGAACGGCGTCAAATACAAGGGCTGGTTCGGCGGCTCTGGCAGTCCCTCCATGATCGCCGCCATTGAGTCGTATCTCCGCCAAGCCGTGCCGCGGCCAGCGCAGCCAGCGACGATTGTCGAAGTTGATTTCCTGCCCTCCTACCTCAAGGCCATCGAAAACTTCGCCGACCTCGACCTCATCGCAAAGTCCGGAATGAAGTTCTGCATCGACTCAATGTATGGCGCCGGCCTCACCTTTCTCTCCGATATCTTCATCCGCATCGGCGTCGACCACGTGCAGATTCGCGGCCACGTCAATCCGCTGTTTCCGGGGATCAATCCGGAGCCGATCGAGCCGAATATTCGGGCGCTGGGCGAAGCAACCGTGGCCCATGGGTGCCACGCTGGCCTCTGCACCGACGGCGACGCCGACCGCATCGGCGCGACCGACGAGCACGGCAATTTCGTCGATCCGCACAAGATTTATTCGGTGCTGCTCAGCTGGGCGCTCAAGTACAAAGACTGGCCCGGCGCCGTCACGCGCGCCTTCAACACCACCAAAATGCTCGACCGCATCTGCAAAAAGCATGGCCGCGAGTTGATCGAGCACGGCATTGGCTTCAAATATGTCGTCGACTTGATGCTGGAGCGCGAAATTCTGATGGGCGGCGAGGAATCCGGCGGCATCGGCTTCCAGCGCCACCTGCCGGAGCGCGACGGCCTGCTCAACGCGCTTCTGCTGGCCAATGTGATGGCTCAGGAAGGCAAAACCCTGGGCCAGCTTGTCGCCGATTTGCAGGCCGAGTACGGCGAGCATCAATACGGCCGCATCGATCTCACCATTCCCGACAACATAAAGAACGGCGCCATTGCCCGCGCCCGCGCACTCAAGCCGGGCGACCCGGTCATTGCCGGCATGCCCGTCCTGCGCCAGGAAACGCTCGATGGGGTCAAATTCTTCCTGGACAATCCCGAAGCCGCCACCAAGCCCAATGCGGCCGAGACGTGGATACTTTTCCGCGCCAGCGGTACGGAGCCGTTGCTGCGCATTTATACTGAGTCCTGCTCAAAGGAATCCGTGTCCAAGCTGCTCGAGTCAGGCAGAAAGTTTGCTCTGGGTCAATGAACGGCGGAGTCCGAACCGGCAAGCAATGCAATGCCGAAACTGCCTTGAATTAAGGGTGTTCTGCTCGCGGCCCTCCCGGAGTATGCTGGCGTCATGCTCGCTCCTTCTATGCGCTTCCCCTGCATAGCGATCCTGGCGGTGCTTGCCATGCCCGCCCCCTTCACCAGGGCTGAGCAGGCGCGGGCGACGGCCACTCCAAATCCGCCTCTTGTCATCGCTGGATTGGGCAAGGGAACTGTGGCTCTCAATGGACCCTGGCAGTTCCACCTGGGCGACGATGCCGCATGGGCCTCGCCCGGTTTTGACGACTCGGGCTGGGAGCAACTGAGCGCGGATCGGCCGTGGGGCGAGCAACGGCACGCGGGAGTCAGCGGCTATGCGTGGTATCGCAGGGCGATCCAAATCGCTCCCGGCACCCGGAGCGACTCCCCGCAGATTTCGCTGCTGATTCCTCACGTGGACAATGCGTATGAGTTGTATTGGAATGGAGTGCTCATTGGGCACGACGGACGCCTGCCTCCTTACCCGGTAACCTACGAGGAATCTTCTCCGCCGCGCACATTTCTCATTCCAGCGTCAGCGCGCGGGGTGCTGGCGCTGCGCGTGTGGAAGGCCCCTCCACTCTCCGACGACTCAGGTCGTGGCGGCGGCCTGTCGGGTGTACCGCTGGCCGGGAGCGACGATGCCATTTCGACGCGGCTGGTGCTCGAAGAATACAGATGGCTGCGGAGCCAGGAGCTTTACTTCACAGTCAACCTGCTCTACGGACTCGTCGCGCTGCTAAGCCTGTTGGCGTGGCTTCAGGACCGGAAGCAATGGCCGTTGTTCTGGATGTTCGGCTTCGCTCTGGCCCCGGTTCTGGAGATGCTCTTTTATGGAGCGCGCGTGCACTGGCCGTCGACGGTGGCCAATGTCCTGTGGCAGCCGATCACGTCTCTGCGCGATATTTGTCTCTGGTTTCTGCTGCTTTGGCTCCTTGATTTGCGTGACAGCCGGCCGCTGATGCGGCTAACTCGCGTATTCATCTGGGTCAGCCTGGCAACCCAGATCCTGGACAGCGTGCCGTATTTTCTCAGCTGGATTCCCGCGTGGACGGCGCCAATGCAGATTCTCGATGCGGTGCTGACCACGTGCTGGCTTCCTACGGGCGCGCTGCCGGTAGTGCTGGTGGCAGCGGCGGTGCGAAGGAGACGGCGATTGCCTGTTGCAAACTGGGTGGTGGCGATTTTTGCGCTCGTCACCGGCATGATCCAACTCGTTCGTACGTTGGCGCCGCAGGGCAGTCGATTTACGCACTCGACGCTGGCAGCGAAAATTGAGGCCCCGCTCTTTACATGGGCCGGCAACGCAGTTTCCCTGCCGACGCTTGCCGGCACGCTGCTGCTGATCGCGATTGTCTACGCGGTCTATCGCAACGCTGAAGAAACGCGCCGCCGCCAGAACGGGATGGAGCAGGAATTCAAAAGTGCGCGCGAACTGCAGCGCGTGTTGGTTCCGGAGACGGCGCCGGCGGTCGCCGGCTATTCACTCACCAGCGCCTACCTGCCCGCCGAAGAAGTGGGTGGAGACTTCTTTCAGATCATTCCACTGGAAGGTGTAGCAGTCGGCTCAACGCTCGTCGTTGTTGGAGATGTAAGCGGAAAGGGATTGAAAGCTGCAATGGCCGTTTCCTTTATCGTGGGCGCATTGCGCGCGCTCGCCAGCTTGATTGCGGATCCCGCGCAACTGCTTGTGGAATTGAACCGGCGGCTGGCCGGAAGGTTGCAAGGCGGGTTTACCACCTGCCTCATCCTGCGGCTCGATGCAGATGGAGCATGCGTGATGGCAAGCGCAGGTCATCCATCCGTTTTTCTCAACTCCCGGCAACTCGAGATGCCGGGTTCGTTCCCGCTTGGAATTGTGTCTTCGGCCGAATACGACGACACCGCAATTGAATTGAATCCGGGGGACCGTTGCACGCTCTACACAGATGGCCTGCTTGAGGCGCGCAGCAAGAGCGGGGAGCTCTACGGATTTGAGCGGCTCGAGAATTTGCTGCGGGCGCGGCCGGATGCAGCCGAAGCCGCCGACGCAGCAGTTCGCTTCGGCCAGGATGACGACATCACCGTCGTCACCCTGACCCGCACTGAGGCGCCCGCAAAAGAGGCATACCGGCAAGAGCTGGTTTCGCGACAGCGGGAATCGCTGGACGAAATCAGCGGAGAAGAGATTGTTGCCTGACGGCCCGGCCGGCGCTTCAGCGAATCGTGTCTTTCAACACGTCCCGGTGGACGTCAAAGCTATCCTTCGTCGAATCCCGCACATCTTTCGCAATCTCGGTCCATACGGGATTGATCTTTGCCGGATCCCACGTGCCGTCTGCAAGAGCCTTTTCATACTCCGCATACTTTACGAGGCCTTTCTTGTAGGAACCCAATTCCTTGATCAACTGAAACGCGGCTGCGATCACCACGCCTACATCGTCCTTCAGATCGTCGGACACGTTGCCGTAGACCTCGGCCTTGTGCTCCTCGATCCATTGGAAGGCGATGGGCATCACCACTTCGGCCACCCAGTGGTTATAGGAGTCGAGAGCCTCGATCCCCGCGATGTATGAGGGGTGCATCTCCCAGTCGGGATGGACACCTTTGAGGCTGAAGTCAGGATGCTGGCAAGGAATATGCGTTGTTGCCCATTTGAGGATTCCCATGCGGTTTCTCCTTTGGTGGATCGGTTTGCGGGTTGAACAAAGTTGCCCGGGTTTTCTGCCGAATTGCCGCTGCGCAGGCAAGAGCCGCCTGGAAGACACGGCTGCAGACGAAGACGCAAGGATTTGAAAGATTCGCGGGGATCGAGCTGAATGGGGGATTCAGCTTTTTGATCTGAATGCAGAAGGGATCGCATTGTCAAGAAAGGGGTAAAGCGGTCACATGTGTCGACAGGGCAAGTTCAAGGCGCGGCGCACCGAAAGAAATATTTTGTAACTTGACAATATATTGGAATTACATAACAATTGATTTTGTTATATGAACGACACAGCCCAGAAAGGCCCCGGCGAGAGCGGTCTCTACAATCGCATCGCGGTGCTGCGCGCCGAGCGCGGCATCAGCCGCCAGGATCTGGCCGACGCCATGGAAGTGAACTACCAGACCATCGGATTTCTTGAGCGCGGCGACTACAGTCCCAAGCCTCAAGCTGGCCATGGCGCTGGGGGATTACTTCGGCTTGCCGGTCGAGGCGATCTTCTCCCGCCAGCCCTTTCAGCCACTGAGCCAGCAGGTCTACGGGACGAAGCTGGCGGCCGGTACCCCGGAGAACCAATCATGATCAACAAGAGTGTCTATCTCGGAATTCCACTTCATCGGCGCCGCAACCGGCGCTGGCTGGTGGTCGGGTATTGGGCAGCCGCCTTGGTATTTTTCGCGTCTACATCCGGCCTGTTTCAAGACGCGCGCAGAGAAGGCTCGCAGTTCTGGCCGTGGCTCCTGTTCGGATTCGTCTTCAGCCTTCTTGCCATGTTCCTCGGAGGCAGTGGCGTCGGTGGCCCTATCCCCGGCTGGGATGGCACATCCACGGAGCTGCCTTACTGGTCCCCTCTGGCGGTGGCTAGCCGCGCCATTCGCCGCATGACCGGCCAATCGCAGCCGGACCCGCAGTCCACCCCCTTCGATGAGCGCGACCTCTGGCTGCGCAACGCCGCATACTACGAGGCTTACAAACTGCTCCAACAGTTGGTCATCCCCATCGCTGGAGGTCTGTTGATGGCCTTCGTCACTGTCTGGTCCCGCTACAAGTTTGCGGCGATCCCGGTATTCCTGCTTCTGATTCTGGTCACCTACAACCTGCCCCAGTCCCTGATTCTCTGGTTCGAGCCAGACATGGATTCACAAATGGAGGGACCTGAATGAGATTTGAAACTCGATTTGTCCTGACCATCTTTTCCCGCCAGGCCTTTCAACCGCTCAGCCGGAAGGTCTACGCGAACAGCCAGTCTCCGGAAAAGGGGAAATCATGAAAACCGAATACACAGTCGGAAGAATTCGCATCCACTTCGAATCGCAAGCGCGCCGCCGCTGGTTTGTCGCGCTCATTTACGCCGTCCTGCTTGTCTACGCAGTTCTGGGTGCGTTCGAAATCACCCAGCGTTCCATGAACGAAAGAGTGACCGCCACCACCGCGTGGACCGTAGCCGGGTGCATGATTCTCTTCATCGGTCTCTGGATTGTCTTCACTTGGCTGGCTGGCGACCAGCGCGCGCGGGGCGACGAACGCGAAATGCATCGCCGCGAACACGCGCACTTTCGCGCGTACTACGTTCTCGGATACGGTATTCTTGCCGCGCTCTTTGCCAGCTTTTTCGCAGATCCTAATCCGATCATGCCCCTCCTGCCCTTGGCCCTGCGCACGTTTTTCATCAAGTTGCCGCAAATGCTGCTCATGGACACGATGTTCATCTTCATCACCCTGCCGCAGGCCATCCTGCTGTGGACGGAGCCGGACATGGAGGAGCCTGCATGAGAGCCGAACTCGTAATGATGGGAAAGCGCGTGGACATGGCTCGGAGGACTCGCCGGCGCGCGCTAGTAGTGTTGATCTATTCCGTACTGGCCGCGTTGCTGATTGGTCTCTGGTTCGCCGACCATTGGCGGGTGACGGGAACTTATGTGTTCTGGGCCGCGCTGCTGGCCTGCCGGCTCTTCCTCGGCGGCCAATATTCCCATGGCTTGATCAAGCCGTTCACCGGCAAAGGACCAAAGCGGGCTGAGATGCCCCCGCCGCTGATGCTTTTAAAGCTGCACGTTTACCAGCCCGTACTGGCCGATGAGGACAGTTCCTTCCGCAACGATGAACGCGAGCTGCAGCAGCGCGATCGCGCGCACTATCAGGCCTACCAGGCGGTGGGAATCGCGGTCGTGATTGCATGGTTTGTGTCGTACATGGGGATGATGAGGCCGGCCCTTCTCGCTTGGACTTCGATGTCGCCCTTCCAGCTGTTCTACGGCTTGACGCTTGTCACGCTGATGCTTTTCCTTACTCTGCCGCAGTGCATTCTGCTCTGGACCGAGCCGGACATGGAATCCGATTTCCCAGCTTCCTAAGGCATTTTCTTCAATAGTGTGGCCCTTTGCGGCAGCGCAAGGTCACCGCTCCCTGTTGGTCGCGTTGACTTTACGCTCACAGCTTCGGATTAAAGCATTTCCGAAAATGCTTTAGCGACAATTCTGCGCATTTCGCGCTACACTGCATTTCCTTAACGATTGGGCCGAAGCCGGCGAACCTGCGTTCGCCATTCCGAGCCCGGCATGCAGGAGGGCAAGATGCGCAGCGACGATACCATCGGGAAGGTTTTGAAGAACAAGACCCAGAGCAAAGTACTTTCCATTGCGCCTGACGCGATGGTCTACGAAGCGTTGGAGATTATGGCCCGCTACGATATCGGCGCCCTGCTTGTTTCCGCTGACGATCGCCTCATCGGCATCCTCTCTGAACGCGACTACGCGCGCAAATGCGTATTGATGGGTCACACATCAAAAGAGACCAGGGTGGAGGAGATCATGACCACCCCCGTTCTTCGAGTTTCCCCGGAGCACACCGTCGACGAGTGCATGGCCCTGATGACCCAGCATCACATCCGCCATCTGCCTGTGCTGCAGCGCGACAAGGTTGTCGGCCTGGTCTCCATCGGCGACCTGGTGAAGTGGATTATGAGCGGGCAGCAAGAGGCCATCGAGACCCTGCGGGGCTACATCACCGGCGGCTACCCGGCATAACGGCAAGACGCACATCGCACAATTCTTGTGGTGCCGTCTTAAGCGAATCGAAGTGAGGTCGCAGGATCCGCTGTTGTCGTTCCTTCACGCAGCACGAAAACGGGTGCCCCATATTTACGGCCGCGTAATTTGCGGGCGGAGATGTGGGAAAGCACGAACCTACGCGATCACCGCGACCTTCGCCCGTTTGCCAAGCCGCACAACAATGCGCGCAGGCAGAGAAGGCAAAGTCGCCACCGCATTCGCGGCCGTTTCATTGTCCAGCTTCACAGCCTTCTCGGCGATCTTCCGATTTGCTTCGGCCCCGCTGGTAGCCAGCCCCAGATGCACCAGCAGCTTGGGCAGGCGAATCTGGTTCGGCTCAGGCCCAGCCACATCGGTATAGGAGACAGCCACTTCTTCCAGATCCTCGCTCTCGCCCTTTTGCTGAAACATCCGTGCCCAATTCTCGTCGGCGTTCTCGGCGGCGTCCTCGCCGTGAAAATCCGCCGTGATGGTGCGAGCGAGGCGCTTCTTGGCCTCCATTGGATGCAGTTTTCCGCTGGCAATGTCGGCCCTCAGCGCGTCGACTTCGGACTGCTTGAGATCCGTCAGCAGCTCCCAGTACTTGCCCATCAGCTCGTCGGAGATGCTCATCAGCTTGCCGTACATCTCGGCCGGCGGCTCATTGATGCCAATGGCGTTGCCCAGCGATTTCGACATCTTCTGCACGCCGTCGAGGCCCTCGAGAATCGGCGTCATCAGCACGATCTGCGGCTTCTGCCCGTAGTGCCGCTGCAACTCGCGCCCGCATAGCAAATTGAATTTTTGATCCGTGCCGCCTAATTCCACGTCGCACTCAAGTTTTACAGAATCATAACCTTGCATCACCGGATAGAGCAGTTCGTGCAAACTGATTGGCTGTTCGGCCTCGAATCGCTTGCTGAATTCGTCCCGCTCAAGCATCTGCGAAACGGTGAAGTGGGCGGTGAGGCGGATGGTCTCTTCATAGCCCAGTTTGCCCAGCCATTCGCTGTTGTAGCGGACCTCTGTCGCCTGCTCGTCCAGAATCTTGAAGACCTGCTGCTTATAGGTTTCGGCGTTGGCGTCAATTTGTTCGCGGGTCAGCGGTTTCCGCGTCACATTGCGGCCCGTCGGGTCGCCGATGAGCGAAGTAAAATCGCCTACCAAAAAAATAACGGTGTGGCCTAACTGCTGGAAGTGGCGCAGCTTACGCATCAACACGGTATGGCCGAGGTGCAGGTCGGGCGCTGTCGGGTCAAAGCCCGCTTTCACGCGCAGCGGACGGCCGGTTTTGCGGCTCTCTTCAAGGCGCTCGCGCAGGTCGGCGACGCGGATGATCTCGGCCGCACCCTTCTGAAGCAAATCAAGTTGCACGTCTACAGGTAGAAACTTGCTCATGCCGTCTACCAGTATACGGGCCGGTTGCACGGCAAAAATCGAGGCAGGCGTCAGCCACGGTTTGAAGCGCTCGCATTTTGAGAGAAAGCGTGGCAATGGTCTGCCACGGTCCGGCGAAAAGCGAGGCAACGGATTGCCACGGTTGTGCGAAAGCGTGGCAGCGATGAGAGCCAATCGAGCAAAAACGTGAACCGGCCTGATGGAAGCCGAAGCCAAAAAGGGGCCAGGCCGCTCGCCAAACTTTAACTAACCGGCTGCATCTCGCGCCGCGCATCCCTCATCCAAGTCGAAGGAGAAAACTGCCCCATGCCCTCAGTCACCGGTCGTGCCATGCAGATTGCCGCCCCCGGCGGAGCCTTTGAGTTGGTTGAAAAGCAATTTCCCGAGCCGGGTCCCGGCCACGTGCGCATCCGCGTGCATGCCTGCGGCGTGTGCCACAGCGATTCGATCACCAAGCTGGCCCTCTTTCCCGGGATCCAATACCCGCGCGTTCCCGGCCATGAAGTTGCGGGCGTGGTGGATGCGGTCGGCCCGGATGTGCCGCTCTTCAAACCAGGCCAGCGCGTGGGACTGGGCTGGCACGGCGGCCACTGCAACTATTGCCCGCCCTGCCGCCGCGGCGACTTCGTTCTGTGCGAAAATCAGCAGATTTCCGGCCTCAGCTTCGATGGCGGCTATGCCGATTACGTCGTAGCCCCCGCCAACGCCCTCGCGCTCGTCCCCGACGATCTTTCCGACGTGGATGCTGCCCCACTACTGTGCGCGGGCATTACCACCTTTAACGCCCTGCGCAACAGCGGCGCGCGTCCCGGCGACACCGTGGCGATCCTGGGCATCGGAGGCCTCGGTCACCTGGCGGTGCAATATGCGGCCAAAAGCGGCTATCGCACCGTGGCCATCGCGCGCGGCCAGGATAAGGGCCCGCTGGCCAGGCAACTGGGCGCGCACATTTACATTGACTCGGTTGCGCAGGACCCCGCGGTGGAGCTGCAGAAGCTGGGCGGCGCGCTGGTGATTCTCTCCACCCTGACCAGCGCCGAGGCGCTGGCCGCGTCCGTCAACGGCCTCGCCCCCGCGGGCAAGGTCATCATTGTCGGCGTGCCTGAAAAGCCCTTTGAGGTGAACGCGGTTCCGCTGGTCCTGGGACGACGCTCCATCGCCGGCTGGCCCTCGGGCACGGGCATGGATTCAGAAGACACGCTGAAATTCAGCGCGCTCACCGGGGTCAAGCCCATGATTGAGACCTATCCGCTTGAACAGGCCGAGGCCGCTTACGACCGCATGATGAGCGGCAAAGCGCGCTTCCGCGTCGTGATTACCACAGGCAAGTAAACGCCCCCATTGGCACCGGGTTTCGTTCCCGACGAGGTGCGCGACCCGAAGGCCCCCAACCATCAAAATCCGCGCTATACTCTCAGCTATGGGGCGCTTCGGCCATCCAAAAGCCGGTTCCCGGCGACGGCCATCTCTCCTTGAAGAGATACTCTCCACCGCTGCCTTCCTCATCCTCTTCTTTACCGGACTCTCCCTCCTTACCGGCGGCTCAGGCAGCATCAACCAGTTCGGCAGCTTCGTCGCGGTCCTGTTCTTCGTCTTCGGAGCCTATGGCACCGCGCTCGATATCATTGAGCTCCTCGACCTGCTCATTGGGCCCGTCCGTCCCACCTCAGCCCACTCTTACCGCTGACGCCTGCCGCGCCTCATCCCTGGTTCCCGTCTCCTGCGGTATACTTCGCTCATGCATCTTGCAGCCTCCATCGCCGCCCTCTTGGCCCACGCGGCCCGTGCTGCTGCGGCTCCGGCCGCCTAGATACCGCTTCACCTCATCCCACAATTTCCACGGAGTCGGAGTCCCGCAAACCTCTTGCGCCAGGAGGTTCCGATCCCTGCTCCCTCACCCCTGATCCCTGCACTTTGCCACTACACTGGAGTCATCATGGAAGAGTTTTCCCGCATACAGCGCCTGCCGCCTTACGTGTTCAACATTACCGACGCAATGAAGCGCGCCGCGCGCCGCAGCGGAGAAGACATTATCGATTTCGGCATGGGCAACCCCGACGGGGCAACGCCGAAGCACATCGTCGACAAGCTGGTTGAGGCGGCGCAGAAGCCCGCCACGCACCGCTACTCCGTTTCGCGCGGGCTGCCGCGGCTGCGCAAGGCCATCTGCAACTGGTATAAAACGCGCTACGACGTCGACCTCGACCCCGACAACGAGGCCATTGTCACCATCGGGTCAAAGGAAGGCATCGCGCACCTCTGCCTGGCCATTCTGGATTCGCGCGACACGGTGCTGGTGCCCAACCCCAGCTACCCCATTCATATCTATGGCCCGGTCATCGCCGGCGCACACGTGGTCAGCGTGCCCATTGTCGATTGCGACTCGTTCCTCGCGCAGCTTGAAGACCTGATTCCGCGCATGACGCCGCGGCCCAAGGCGCTCATCGTCAACTTCCCATCGAACCCGACAACCCAAACTGTGGAGCTGCCTTTTCTGGCGCGGCTTGTTGAACTGGCGCGCCAATACGGCTTCCATCTCATCCACGACCTGGCCTACGCCGATCTCGGATTCGACGGCTACAAGCCGCCCTCGCGTGCTTGAGGTGCCGGGCGCAAAAGATGTCGCGGTCGAGTTCTTTACGCTGAGCAAGAGCTACAACATGCCCGGCTGGCGGGTGGGATTCATGGTGGGCAACCCGGTGCTGGTCAACGCACTGGCGCGGCTCAAGAGCTACTTCGACTACGGCACCTTCACGCCCATCCAGGTCGCGTCGATTCATGCGCTCGAAGGGCCGCAGGAGTGCGTCGCCGAAATCTGCGAGAACTATCGCAAGCGCCGCAACGTGCTGGTCGAGGGGCTGAACAAAGCAGGCTGGCCCGTCGCGCTGCCCAAGGCCACCATGTTTGTGTGGGCGCAGATTCCCGAGGCCTACGCGGCGCTTGGCTCGCTGGAGTTTTCAAAGCTGCTGCTGACCGAGGCCAAAGTGGCCGTGTCGCCCGGCATCGGCTTCGGCGAATACGGCGACAGCCATGTGCGCTTCTCGCTGATTGAGAACGAAGAGCGCACCCGCCAGGCGCTAAGGGGGATTAAGCAGATGCTGGCCAAGCCAGTGCTGGTGGGGTAGTCGCCCGAGCCTCAGTTGGACATTATGGCTACGTGGAGCCTAACCGGGTAAATGTGCGTGACTGGGCGCGATTATTTCTTTTGCTTTGGTGGCTTCTCCTTCTCTTCCATCACAAGCTGATCAACATAATTCCTGAATGTTCCTTCAGATAGATTTAGATTCTCTATTCTCCGAATGTCGTCAGACTCGTTCATGAGCTTTCGCAGGGTTTCAATATTGTCGAGATAACGGGCGCTTGGGGACGGATCAAAATGAACAATCTCGCGCCGAAGGTTGTCGACCGCTCTGGTCGATGCAATTATCTCGACTCGTTTATCCAAAGCGCTAATTGAGGCTTGAACTTGCGCGAGACCTGACAAGACCTCTCCAAGAGAGCGCTGCTCCGGATTGTCGCTCTGCCGGAGCGCCTGCAGGTCCAGGGTTACGGAAATCGGTGTTACCAATTTTTTCGGGTCATTCTCGATAGATTTTATTTGCGCTGTAATTTCCACCTTCGCCTGTTCGACGCTGTCCAAGTCGTGGTGGTCCAATGGGATCGTCCTAAGACCTGCGACATCGAAGGGTATCGGCTCACCTTCTCGAATAATTTGAATAAATGGTTTACGGATGGCATGACGAAGAGCAAGCTCGTGAAAAACATTTGGGTTGCGATCTGTTAGATCAGCGATCACCAGAGGGTCGTCCAGAATGTGCTGAATGATCTGCCCCGTGATCATCCCAGACTCCGCGATCTTATCGGCGCGTAACGCCTTGTATCCGCACTCGGCAACCGCAGGTGAAATGACGTGCTTCAATATTTGATCGGACCGTTTCCTCGTCTCGGATTCACCTTCACCGATCGGTGCAATTACAAAGCATAACTTCTCTGGCATGATAGCCCTCACTTGGCGCGCTTTGACGATTGGAGACTTATCGGCGCCAAGTCTAACACGGAAACAAAGAGCAGATGGTCCACATTTCAGGCTGGCGGGTTGCCCAGGTCCGAGGCTGCCTCATTGAGCAGGAAAATGGTTGTCCCAGGTCTCGCTTCTGAGACCTGGGAAAGCACGAACCTTAATCGCGCAGCGTCGTCCAGCTTCACTGCGACTTTTCGCCGCTTCGGCTTGCGTCCAGCCTTTGCGCTCGATGAGCCGGGCGATCCGCCGCATCAGCGCCGAACGCAGACGAAGGTTGGCCGCGACTTCGACACACTGCGCGCGGGATGCCTGCGCTTTTGCACTGCTCTGAACGACAACGCGGGAGCGAAAAATAGTGTATTTCTGCTCAAAAAATCGCGGAAAGTTCAGATACTTGGGAGCGTTGCACCACGCGTGGTGAAATCCACAGGATATGCGGGGTTTTGCACTTGCTTCCACAGATTTGGTGGGGCTAGTGTCTCTAACAGTTGGTGACCCTGTAGGGAGTTGGACGGCAGTTCCGGCCTGGCAGGAGATGCAGGATTGGTTGATTGAAGCGATTCGTTGAAGGCGCAAGCTGGAGGCGGAAAGTGGAGAGAGATTGAGAGAGCATCGAGGGTCAGGCAAGAAATGCTGGACTCGTTGGACACGAAGATTCATCCGCGGCGCAAGCTGAGGATGCAAAGTTCGAGGACAGCCGGGGATTCATCATCGACCCAACCGTAGATGCAGAACTGGGGCAACCTGGGGAAGCATAGACGGATCGCCGAAAGACTGAGAGGCCGGGGCAACCTGGAGGATTGGTCAATCGGCAGCGCAGACGGACCTGAGTTTTAGGGCAACCTTGAAGTTAGTTCGGTTTGCGCCGCCAGAGGAATGAAGAGCCGGGGAGACTCGGAAGTTGATTCCGCTGGTGTAGCCGGGGGATAAGAAGATTCGGGGAGACCCGGAGATTCGCCGCTGGCACAACCGGATGGTGTGGAATCCGAGGCGACTCGGAGACAAATCAGCCGGTGCCGGAGGATACAGGATTCGGGGCAACCCGGAGACTGGTCGTCGGCGATACCGAGGGGCTGACGAAGCGGGGCAACCCGGGGAATTGGCCAATCGGCACCGCCGAAGGATGCGAGATTCGAGGCGACTCGAAGCTCCATCGCCGGTAAAGCCGGAGATGCAGAACCTGGGGCAACCCGGGAACTCATCGGAGGCGCTGCGGAGGATGTGGAGAAACGGGGCAACCCGCGACTCGACGGAAACCGGCAACGCGGGAGGATGCGAAATTCGGGGTAACCCGAAGATCCATCGCCGGCACAGCAAATGGACTGAAGATTCGGGGCAACCCGAAGATTCGTCGCCGGCGCGGCAGATGGGTGCGGGGTACGGGGCAACCCGGAGACGCAAACCTGGCCAAGCAGGAAGATGCAGGAGGCGGGGCGACTCGCAACCTCATCAAGAAGCTGAACGGGACGATGCATGATCCAATGAGCTACCAGATCACTCGGAAGGCGCCAGAGGCCGCAAGGTCTCTGGCGTTTTCGTTTTATGGGGCAGCCTGGGGCGCGCGCGTGGATGAGTTGAACTCGTAGATGGTGTAGCGAACACCCTGCTGGACGGATTCGCCGACCTTTCGATAGCCGGGATTCAGGCTCTGCATGTAGGCGCGATCGGTTGAGGCGAGCATGACGGTGGGAATCTCGCCGCGTTGCAACAGGCCTTCGACGCCGCCCTCTTCTTCGCGAGGCTGCGCGACCTGCTGGAAGTTGGGATCGAGGACGATGGAGGGTGCGCCGTTGCCGGCGGCGATCCAGGGAAGCGAAAACGCGCCGTCGGTGGTGAAGATGGGCTTTTTCATCTTCGCGAGCTGATCACGCAGGACAACCGCATCGGCGTATTCGGCGGCGGTGGCGATGGGTGCCATGTCGTGCTTTCCGGCGGCGTGGTAGCCGATGGCTACGCCGACGAGTTGCACTGCGGGTTGAATGCAGCCGAAGCAGATGAGTGCGGTCACCCATCTTCCGGGCAGAGTGAATAGAGCCAATTGCAGAAGCGTAGAGCCGGCAGCGAAGGCCTCGAGAAGATAGTTGGAGGTTCCGCCGACCTTGCCCATGCCTGCGACGCCGATCACGAGCGCGACAACAAATACGGTAATGAGCGGGCGGACTCTGGTGTCGATTTTTTGCGTGCTGTTTGAGGCTCGAAGCAGAAAGAAGGGAGCAGCGACCCAGTAGAGGTTGAGCAAGATGGCATTTAGTCCAGTGCCGAGTGCGTGAAGAATCCAGTGGAAGTCGAACGCGAACCCTTTCACCATTTGTGGAGCGACGAAGATGCTGAATCGGTAAGCGGGCGAGCCGAGAATGAGCGTAACCGCGACCAATGCCGCGAAGACTGCAACAAGCTGCACGAGTTCCCGCCAACGCTTATTGAAGAGCAGCCAAATGCAGAGCCCCAGAAACGCCAGAACCACGGACTGCTTGAATGCCCAAGCGAGATAGAAGATTACGCCCGCGCAGGGAAAGGCGAATCTGGGTTGGCGGACGACGATCCAAAGCGCAATCATCACCAATGCAGCGGCGGCCATGTCGGGGCGGATGCAGATGGCCCAATACTTCACCAGCGAAGTGCAGAGCCAGAGGCCCGCGGCGAGAGCAAGCGAAAGGACGCTGGCGATGCCGCGCAGGTTCAGTACGGAGCGCACAAGGCGCCACTGCGCGATGGCTCCGGCAAGGGCAAACACCAGCGTGAACTGGCGGCCCCAGGTCAGGATGCCGGCATCCCATGCGCCGATGGCGCGCAGCGCGGCGGCGTACGAGTAATAGAAAAGATAGTTATAGAGCGAGAGCGAAAACGGGAATGCGAAGGGCCATGTATAGACCGAACCGTGATGCATGCATCGACTGACGGAGTCGATCATGGGAGCTTCAACGGCGGTGGCGCTGAAGAGTGCGCCATAGCGCCAGACGCTGAAGATGCGGACGCCATACACGGCAAGGTTGAGAAGGAAGAACGCGCCGACGGCGGCGGCCCGGGTGCGGGTCATGCTCCAGGCGGAACCGGGCGTGAATTCCTTCATGGGGCGACTTGCTCCTGTTGCAAATCAGCAACCCAGTGGTTGCGGACCTGGGTTGCTGCGCGGATTTGCGGAGAGGATGGCCTAGTTTCTGCTGCGCATTTTTGAGAGCAGGCGCAGGATCTCAAGATAGAGCCAGACAAGCGTGACCATGATACCGAACGCGCCGTACCACTCCATATATTTTGGAGCGCCGTACTGCACGCCCTGCTCAATGAAGTCGAAATCGAGAACCAGGTTGAGGGCTGCGATGCCCACGACAAAGAGGCTGAAGAGGATGCCGACCGGGCCGGAACCGTTGATGGCTGTGAAGTGGAAGCCGACGAAGCCTAATACCATCTCGACAAGGTAGAAGACCATGATGCCGCCGGTGGCGGCGATGATGCCGAGGCGAAACTTCTGCGTAACGTGGATGAGTCCGGAGCGATAGGCCAGCAGGAGGACGAAAAGAGTGCCGAAGGTGAGGCTCACAGCCTGCATCGCGATGCCGGGATAGCGCATATCAAGTGCGGCCGAAATGCCGCCGAGCGCGAGGCCCTCAAGCAGCGAGTAGATTGGCGCGGTGACCGCGGACCATTCCTTTTTGAAGACGGTGACCATGGCCATGACGAATCCGCCGAACAGGCCGATGAGCATCATCGGCGCGACGGCGGCGAAATCATGGGATTTCAGGAACAGGCTCCAGGTCCAGGCCGCGGTGGCGATGGCGCAGAGAAGCAGGACGCCGGTCTTGTTGACGGTGCCGGCCAGCGTCATGCGGGTGGTTTCGTCGATGGCGCCGCCGTATTGCCCCCCGGACAGGTTGCGGAATGTGTTTTCGCTCAGGGCGGGATTGGATGTTTTGATCAGTGCCAAGGCAATTTCTCCTGTGCGCAACTCGTAATCGGTCCTGAATCTGAATCGGTTGCGCGAAAGCTTGCTTCATCTTCAAGTTTAGACCGGGAGGGCTCGGCAGTCACGGTGGAGCTTCGTTCGGCGCAACGGGCGCGCCATCGCCGGCACGCTGCCGCGCGGGCTTCACTGATCCGGGTCTGAATCATGAGTCTAGTGCATGGCGGCAGATCCCGCGCCCTGGCCGGGACGATTCTTGCTGAGCATGAAGGCGAGCAGCACCAGGCCGATCGACATCCACGAGAGCTCCATGTAGACGTCCTGGTAGCCCTGCATCTGCGCCTGCTGGTTGAGCTGGTTATAGATGCTGGCAAGGGCCATGGTCTTGCCGTTGGGGTCGCCGAAGCGCCCGTTGAAAAAGCCGGAGAGGGCATTGCTGTGCTGCTGGAAGGCGATGGAGGCGGATTGCATCGCGCTTTGCAGGTGCTGCTGGTGCCACGTAGCGCGGCTGGTGACCTGCGCGTTGGTGACGGCGATAAGGATGCTGCCGCCGATGTTGCGCGCAAAGTTGATGAGACCCGCGACCTGGTTGCTTTCCTCCTTGGGCATGCCCACGTAGGCTGCGTTGGTGATGGAGATGAAGCAGAAGGGCAGGGGCAGCATCTGAATGACGCGCAGCCACGATGACGCCGCGAAAGCTCATCTGCAGGTTGGTGACTGCGGCGGCGTAGCGGAAGGTGACGGTAAACATGATGAATCCGCAGACGGCCAGGGTGCGCGCGGAAATCCTGCCTGTGGCGAAGCCGGCCATGGGCATGACGATGACCAGGGCGATTCCTCCGGCGGTGAGCGCCAGGCCCGCGGTGGTGGCGTTATATCCCAGGAGCTGCTGCATGAACTGCGGCTGCAGGACGGTATTGGCGTTGAGCACGCCGCCCACCAGCATCATGAGGAAGCAACATATGGCGAAGTTTTTGAAGCGGAAAAGCTTGAGGTTGATGAGGGGATTTTTTTGTCGCCACTCCCACACCACCAGGCCGATCATGCCGCCGATAAACAGGACCAGCGAAGAAGCGGATGAAGCCGGAAGCGAACCAGTCGTTCTCTTCGCCCTTGTCGAGCATGATCTGCAGTCCGCCCATGGCGAGGGTGAGGAAAGCGAGGCCCATGTAATCCATGTTGCGGAGCTTGGAGAGGTCGGCCTTGATCCACGGGGGATCTTCGACCAGGCGGGTGACGAGGATGAAGGCGAGGATGCCGACGGGGATGTTGATGAAGAAGATCCAGCGCCAGGAGAAGTTGTCGGTGATCCAGCCGCCGAGGGTGGGGCCGATGGAAGGCGCGAGCACGGCGACGAGGCCGTAGAGGGCGAAGGCCTGGCCGCGTTTCTGGGGCTCAAAGGAGTCGGCCATGATGGCCTGGGCCATGGGCTGCATGCCGCCGCCGCCTGCGCCCTGGATGACGCGGAAGATGAGCAGCATGGGCAGCGTGGGCGCCGCGCCGCAAAGGAAACTGGCCACCGTGAAGATGGTGATGCAGAGGACGAAGAAGTTGCGCCGGCCCATGAGGCTGGAGGCCCATCCGCCCAGAGGCAGGACGATGGCGTTCGAGACCAGGTAGCTGGTGAGCACCCACGTGCCCTCGTCGGTGCTGGCGCCGAGGCTGCCGGCGATGTGGGGCAGGGCCACGTTGGCGATGGAGGTGTCCAGCACCTCCATGAAGGCCGCCAGCGCCACCGTCATGGCGATGAGCCAGGGATTGACCCGGGGCTTCCAGGGCGTGAGCGGCGCCGCGTTGGGATTCTCCACGGTTGTGACCTTGGAGCCGCCGCTTTCCGGAGATAGGGATTTCGTATCGGGCAAAACCTCTCCTCGGTTGCTTGCTAAAGGTGTTGCGTCTTCCAGGTGCTACTTTTTACAGGCGCTTCTCGAATTGGGGAACGTGCGGCGCGTGCGGGCCCGGTGCTGAATTCCCGGTGTCGATGCATTGTTCAGGAATTCGGCGAAAACGACATGCTTAAACTTAGATTCTCATGCCTGCGGTCGGGGTTCATGGATTCTAGCCAGCCCATCTCACGCAGCGGGAACTTGTACAGCTTGGGAGACTGCGGGCGTCCGCCAGCCGATGAGGGCGATGGCGAGGGCGACGAGCTGCATGGCGACGATGAAGGCCACGCAGGCGGGCCACTTGCCGAGGGCCCAGAAGGCTCCGGGGACGACGCCTGCGGCAGTTCCCCCGAGGTAGTAGCAGGTGATATAGATGCCGGCCGCCGTGACGCGGGCGCCGGCGGGGGCTGCCACGCGAAGATTGGTGCTGTTGGCCGTTTGCGCAATGAAGACGCCGGAGGATAGCAACGCCAGTCCCGCAATGATGACCGGCAACGAGGGAGCCAGGGTGAGGAGAACGCCGATGATTTCCAGGCAAATCGCCCCGCCGACCCCGGCGCGGAGACCCACACGGGTTATGACGTAACCGGCGGCGGGAGTGACCACGAGGCCGATGAGGTAGACGAAGAACAGGTAGCTGAGTGCCGTGGTTGAAAGGTTGAATGGCTTGGCGGCGAGGTGGAAAGTGATCCAGGTGAAAACGCCGACCAGAGAAAAGAGCTGGTTGAAGCCCACGGCGAAAGTGGAAACGAGGCGGCGAATACGAAAGAGTCCCTGCACCTGGTAGGGGAACGGGGGCAAATCGCCGGCGTGTTGCGCGGGCAGGGTGCGGCGGCGTCCGCGAGGCAGCCACGCGGCCACTGCCGCGGCTCCGGCAAGGGCGGCGCCGCCGAGGGCAACAAAGCTGACGCGCCAATTGAACCAGTCTGCCAGCAGGCCGGCGGAGATGCGGCCAATGAAGCCGCCGAGCGCGGTGCCGCTGACGTAGAAGCTCATGATGAGGGCGACCTGTTCGGGCGGCCACTCCTCGCCAATGTAGGTGATGAGAACGGCGATGACGCCGGGCACGGTGATGCCCTGAAGGAATCGCCAGAAGACCAGTTGCGCAAGGGAAGTGGAGGTGGCGGCAAGCAGCGTGGGAACCGAGATTCCGATGAGCGAGGCGACAATGACCTTTTTGCGCGGCAGGCGCTCTGTAAGCGCGCCGAAGACGGGGGCTGAGATGGCTACGCCGAGGGTGGCCGCAGAAACCGTCATGCCCGCGCCGGTTTTGGAGGCGTGAAACAGGCGGGTGAGCATGGGCAGGAGGGGCTGGGTGCAGTAGAGCTCAAGAAAGGCGCACACGCCGCAGAGCGTGACCGCCGCGGCCGCCCAGTGGCCGGGCGCGGGACGTGGCTGGGATGGGGTATCCAAGGTTCAGGATAATCGAGCGGTGATGAAGACGTTTCAGGATATGCGCAGGCGCGACGATATAACCTGATTTGAGAGATGCATCCCCCTTCCCCAAGGCCAATTCGACGCGGCGTGGAGGCATTCGCCTCGCGCGACTTCAGGCGATACCAGGTGGCGCGCAGCGCGGTCATCGTGGGCGCGGAGGCGCAGGCTGTGGCGGTGGCGTGGCAGGTGTACTCCATTACCCACCGCGCGCTGGACCTTGGCTATACGGGGCTGGCGCTGTTTCTGCCCGGCCTGCTGTTTCTGCTCCCAGCGGGTCATGTGGCGGACCGCTTCGACCGGCGACAGGTGATCCTGGTCTGCTATGGGCTGCAGGTGTTTTGCACGCTGACACTGGTTGAGATTGCGCGCCGCGGTATTCATAGCGTGCTGCCCATCTACGCGGTGCTGTTCGTGATTGGCACGGGCCGGTCGTTCTCAGGGCCGGCGAGTTCGGCGCTGGTTCCTCACCTGGTGCCTGCCGAGCATTTTGTGAACGCGGTGACGTGGGGCAGCGCGATTTTTCAGTTTGCCAACTTTACCGGGCCGGCGCTGGGTGGGCTGCTGTATACGTTGCCGCTGTCGCGGCTGCTGCCCGGCACGCGGTTTGAGGGGCCGGGCATTGTGTATGTGTTTACGCTGTGCACGCTGGTGTGTTTCCTGGCGCTGGTGGGCAGCCTGCACGTCCGGCTGGGGCGGATGGAACACAAGGCCGCCTCAGTGCAGGTGGTGCTGGCGGGCTTTCGCTATGTGTGGAGCGCGCGGCTGCTGTTGGGATCGCTCTCGCTGGACCTGTTTGTCGTGCTGCTGGGCGGGGCGGTGGCGCTGATGCCGATATTTGCCAGCGACATTCTGCATACGGGACCGCGCGGACTGGGCATGCTGCGCGCGGCGCCGGCCATTGGCGCGCTGGTAATGTCGCTGCTGATGGCGCGTTTCCCCATCAGCCGGCGGGCCGGACGGAGCATGTTTATCGCGGTGGGAATCTTCGGGCTGGCAACGGTGATCTTCGGGCTCTCGCGGAGCCTGTGGCTCTCGCTGGCAGCACTGGCCGTAGGCGGCGCGGCAGACATGATCAGCGTGATTATCCGCGGCTCGCTGATTCAGCTGGCGACTCCGCCGGAGATGCGCGGCCGGGTGAGCGCAGTCAACTCTCTGTTCATTGGCGCATCCAATGAGTTAGGCGAGTTTGAGAGCGGGCTGACCGCACAGTGGTGGGGTGCGGTGCGGGCTACGCTGGTGGGAGGGGTTGGCGCGCTGGCCGTGGCGGGAGTCTGGGCGGGATTTTTTCCGGAACTGCGGCGGGCCGATGAGCTGAACGCCGAGGCACTGAGGCCGCGGCAGGTTGAGGCGCACGAGGCTTGAGCGGGAAATTAAACGCGTCGGCCAAGTCCCAACGAAAGATGAAACGAGTCTGGAGGGTGCATGAAGACCTGGAAGGTCTTGCTGTTTTCGACACTGATTACCTTGACCATCGGTGGAATCTATCTGTTCTCCGTCTGGAAGCATCGGCAGAATCCGGGTGTTATCGGGCAGAAGGATGCGAACGACACTCTCAGCAAAGATGACTTAGCGGTTGTGCGCGCATTCTTTCCCCAGCACTTTGACGACACGCTGCGGCTTGAAGGGACGACGGTGTGGATGAAGAACGGCTACACCATCTCTTACTTTCCCTACGACGCCGGGCATGTGGAGTTTGCGAAGCGGGTGGGCGTGATTCCGCCGGTGCAGGCGCTGGAGATCAAGAAGATTATCAAGGCCGCTGTACCTGCCGATGTGGACGATGGCATCGGGCATGGGAGCCGGCAAGTCTTCGCGGTCTTTGCGCTCCCCGGCAAAGATGGGCAGTTCGCCGTGCCTATCGGCACCATCGACGGAGCGGATGAACAGTATTACAGCGACCTGCTGTTCTATTACGATGACCCGCATAAGATTTATGACTACTGGCCCAAGGACGTATGGGCTGCGATCGACGCGCACCAGGTGAAGCCGGGGATGAGCGAGTTGGAGACGCGCCTGGCGATTGGACAGAGCATGCATCCGGATAGCCAGACGGAAGGCGACCGGACTGTGACCTACGACCAGGATGGGAAGACATGGACGGTGACGTTTGTAAAGGATAGGGCGACGGAGATCAAGGGCGGGTGATGTAAGGCGAGTGCCTACGAGAACCGAAGCGATGGTTGCACGGTTTGATCAGAACCGAAACGACGCAGCTCAACCACAAAGTCATCGATTGCTGTCGCTTCAACGTTGGCGAACATATGAACCGATTGTGCAGGGGAACCCCACCAAGGTTCGCCGGAGGAGTCCGAGACAATGCGCATTTCAACCGTGGCGTGTCCGGCGGAGTCCCTGCAGGAGAACTTCATTGAGATTCCACCGCCAGCGAATGTTGGATCGAGAGTTCCCAGTACCAGTTCGCGCGCGTCGGAAATCTGTCGGGGGAAACCCTCGAGAATTGAGGCGGTTTCCGCCAGGGCACCATGGCTAACGTATGCTTTTGTCGTTCCACAAAATGCCCCATTCGAAGCGTGAATGGATACCTCGACTGCATCGTAGTCGTTCCAGAGAAATCCGATCTTAAGCCCCACAAAAGCCATCTGGACACACTCGATGGAGTTGCCTACCGCTGCAATAAATCAATTGGCTGCGTAAAGTCGGTGACTCGAATATGCCGGGCAAGCGTCGGGTGCAGGCGTTCAACCGCCCGGAACATCTCCCATGCGACGCGGCGATAGCTAAAGTGGCCTGCGGGCGCGGAGCGGAGCTCCGAAATGTACTGAGCTTCTGCGAAGTCCATCTTAAAGAGGCAACGAATGCGCGTGGCCAGCGGAAGCAAATAGAGCGCGGACTGCGCTGCTTCAGGTGCGGAGCCGGCAGCGATGCGCGCGCCGGCAGTGTGCGCGGACTCGATGGCGAATTGGTAGTCGGCGAGAACGCCGGCTTCGGCGAGGATGCTGGCGTCGCCGGGAAGATCGCCGGATTGGGGCGTCTCGTAGCCGTGCAGCGCGGTGAAAGACTGGATGATCTGCGTGGAGCGGCGATGGCGGTGCATGTCGCGGAAGCCGCCGATGTCCATGAGGATGTCAAAGCGGAGAGCTGCGCCGGCGTGGAAGGCGCGCAGGGCCTCGTCGTGCTTGCCGCGGTGCTTCAGGCCGAGTTCGATGATCTCAGAAATGCGGTTGGCTGGAAGCCCTGCGACCAGATCGCGAATCTGGCGGTAAGGGTGGTGGCTGGCGGAGTAGAGCAGCGTGGCGGCCAGTTCGACTTCGAGGGTTTCAGTGCGCTCGACAAGGTCGACAGCGGGCGCGTGCGCGATGGGGTGGTTGCCGAGGAGTTCCGCGGCTGCCTGGGTCAGGTCAGCCTGGGTTTGGATCAGGTATTGATTGGGCTCGGCGTATTTGACCAGCGTGGGTGCGGTGCGGACCTCGCGGGTGAGCAGGTTGGCGGCTTCGGCGGCAAGGTCTGGGTCAGCGGTTGCCAGCTTTTCGACGAAGGCTGCGCCAGCCTGGGCGTTGATGTTCCATGCGGGACCGGTGGCGGCGTCGCGCAGCTTCTGCCCCAGGTCGCGAACCTCGGCGACGGGATGTGAGAGAAGCCGGGAGACCTGAGTCTCAAGGGTGCGGGCATTGACGATCTCGCCGAGCGAGGTGTTGGTGGCCAGCGGGAGCAGATAGCGGGCTACGTCGAAGGCACGCGCCTTGAGGGTGCGCGCGAAGGTTTCCGGCTTGAGAGCGTCGGGCCGTGGGATGCGCTGCTCGAGCGCGGCGAAGACGGCTGCGGTGGTGCGCTGGTAGGCGGTGAACAGATTTGCAACGGCTTCGGCGTAGAGATGCGCAGATGCGGAATCGGAGCCGAAATCGGGAAAATACCATCCGGATTTGAGGAAGTTCTGATAGCGGGTGGAGCGCTCCTGTCCGTCCCAGCGCTGCTCGTCGACCAGGACAATGGCGGCCAGCAGGCTCAGCCGCTCGACGGCAAAGGCGATGTGGGCCAGGTCGGCGATGGAGCGGTGTCCATATTGAAAATAAAAGGTGTTAAGGAACTGCTCGGCGCGCTGGGCGCTGATTTCAGTGAGCGACTCGCGCATGGAAAGCGAAGAGCGCGAATACTTGGCCATGGCGTAGGCCAGGACTTCAGGATCGGCTCCGTGGACGGCGAAGACATCGGTCTGATTACTGGCGCCTGCGGGGAGAAAAGATTCACTGGACATTCTTGTGGGCTCGCGAACAGAATACGGCATTGGAGGCAGGCGGCGCTGTGCATACCTGGGGTTGCATTCGACGTCCAACGACCAGCAAGGAGAAACGGGCCCATGCGTGAGATTAAGTTGCGTACATCGCAGCGGCCACGGCCAATACCTCCCGGCCGCTGGGCGATGACTCAGCGTTGGAACGACCTGCTTTTCGCGCATTGGCGGATTCCTGCTACGGAATTAGCGGCGTTGCTGCCCGAAGGCCTGAGGATCGACACGTTTCAGGATTCGGCGTGGCTGGGCGTGGTGCCGTTCTGGATGGATCGCATCAAATTTCGCGGCATGCCGGCGATTCCGGGGGCCAACAGCTTTCCCGAACTGAATCTTCGCACTTATGTGCGCGACCTGCGCACGGGCACGCCGGGTGTGTATTTCTTTTCGCTCGACGCGGGCAGCCTGCTGGCGGTGGCCGCGGCGCGCACGTTCTATCACCTGCCGTACTACTGGGCGGAGATGCGGCTGGAGCAACGGTCGGATCGTGAGTTTGCGTACTACAGCAGGCGCCGCCTGGTTGGTCAGCCGGTGATTTTCAATGCGCGCTATCGGGGACTGGGCCCGACGCGCAAGCTGGCGGAGAGCCGCAGCGGGACACTGGAGTATTTCTTGACGGAGCGGTATTGCCTGTTCAGCACCAATCGCGACGGGCAACTGATGCGTGCCAATGTTCACCATGTTCCCTGGCCTCTTGAGGATGCCGAGGCGGAGATTGAGCGCAACGATCTGGCGGAAGCCATCGGAATTCATCTGCCGGAAGAGGAACCGGTGCTGCATTACTCGCGAAGGCTGGCGGTGTATGTGTGGCCGGCGGAGTTGGTGCGGCCCTCGGTGGCAGCGCAGAGAACACCGGTCGTAGTTACGCCTTCAGGATAAGAACAGTACCTAGCTTTCCGCGTTCCTAAAATGCCGGGTTCACTTCCACCTATAATGAGGGGCGGAGATGCGCGGAGTTGCGCGCGTGAGAGGCAGACTGAAAGATGGCGGGAATCCAGGGAAGAATTGCGCTGGTGACGGGGGCTTCGCAGGGAATTGGGCGGGCGTGTGCGCTGGAACTGGCGCGGACAGGCGCGACGGTTGCACTGGCGGCGCGGAACGAGGCCAAACTGGCCGAGGTGGCTGCGGAGATTGAGGCGGCCGGTGGGCAGGCTGCGGCGTTTGCGCTGGACGTAGCCAGCGAAGAATCGATCAAGGCCGGGGCCAAGGCGGTCATCGAGCGGTTCGGCAAGGTGGAGATCCTGGTGAACAACGCGGGCATCACGCGCGACGGGCTGATGATGGCGATGAAGCGGGCGGACTGGGATGACGTGCTGGGGACGAACCTGACGGGTGCGTTTCTGCTGACGCAGGCGCTGCTGCGGCCAATGCTGAAGAATCGCTGGGGACGGATTATCAATATTTCAAGCGTGGTGGGGCGGACGGGGCAGGCGGGCCAGGTAAATTATGCGTCGTCGAAAGCGGGCCTGATCGGGATGACGCGATCGCTGGCGCGCGAGGTGGCGTCGCGGGGCATCACGGTGAATGCCGTTGCGCCGGGCTACATTGAGACGCCGATGACGGCAGTGCTGGACGACAAACAGCGCGAGGCGATGATGGCCGCGATTCCGCTGGGGCGGGCAGGAACGGACCTGGAGATTGCGCAGTCGGTAGCGTTTCTGGCTTCCGATGCCGCAGCTTACATCACGGGGCATGTGCTGGATGTGAATGGCGGCATGTTCATGGGCGGGTAAAACGGTCAGGCATTTCTCTGCGCCGAATGCTCTGGTTAAATTCCGAGGCGATCTTTGACGCTGCGCACCCGGTCACGGGCGACGGTGAGTTGCGTGTGCTGGGCATCTTTCAACGTCAGAATCACTTTGCCGGCAAACCACGAGTTCACCTCGTGGATCCAATCCACGTTGACGAGCGCTGCGCGGTGGATGCGCAGGAATCTCGCGGGGTCGAGGCGGCGCTCGAGTTCCGCGATGGTCTGATCGATGCTGTGCCTGCGGCTGTTGGCAATGGCGTAGGTGAGCTTGTCCTGGGCCAGGAAGTGGGTGACGTCGTCGAGCGCGAGAAAAGAGACGCGTTCTCCGCTGCGCGTTGCGATGCGATGAGGATAGGCCCCGCGCGATTCGCGCAGCGACGCGGCGAGTTCGCGCATCATTGCGGGCAGGTCGGGGCTTTGCTGCCACTCCGGCGCCACGATGGGGCGCAGGCGGCCAAGCTTCTTCAGCGCGCGTTCAAGTTGTTCAGTTTCGATGGGCTTGAGCAGGTAATCGATGGTGTTCGCTTCGAATGCCCGCAGAGCGTGTTGATCGAATGCAGTAGTGAAGATGACGAAGGGCTGGCGCGTGAGCCGCGAGAGCAGCTCGAAGCCGTTCATGCCCGGCATTTGAATGTCGAGGAAAAGAACGTCGATGGGTTCGCCAGCTTGGGCGTTGAGAAAGGTCAAGGCCTGTGCGGGATCGGTGGCAGAGCCGGCCATGCGGAGATGGGGAAAGCCTGCGAGCAGCCGCTTCAGGCGCTCGATTGCGAGCGGTTCATCATCGACGAGATAGGCGCGAAGCGGAGCGGTTTCCATCGTGTCTCAAGACTCCGCCGGGAAGGACATGCGAACTACAGTTTGGTTATTTTCGCGGGTGACTCCGAGTTCGCCGGCGTCGCCGAAGAGAAGTTCGAGGCGCGCAATGAGATTGCCGAGCCCGTGCTCCGGCGAGATGGCGTCAAGCGAAAAGCCGGGTCCGTCGTCGATGACTTCAAGACGCAGGCGGCCGGCTTCAGCGCCAGCACATATCCGGATCGCGGCTCCCTCGCTGCGTTGAGCGGCGACATGCTTGACACAGTTCTCGACAAGCGTTTGAAGCGACAGGGGTGGGACTCTGAGAGCCATGAGATCTTCACGAATTGCGATCTGGTAGTTGAGGCGCGGACCAAAACGGGTGGATTCGATTTCGAGGTAGTCGCGCACGATTTTGAGCTCTTGTGCGAGCGGAACCAGCCTGTTGTGAGGAGCATTCAGCGAGAAACGGAGCAGGGATGCGAGCCTTCCAAGCGTGTCTTCGGCGCGTTGCGGGTCAGAGGGAATCAGCGCGGCGATGGAGTTGAGGGTGTTGAAAAGGAAGTGCGGATGAATGCGCGATTCAAGCGACGAAAGCTGGGCCTCGGCAAGAAGTTTGTTGGCGCGTTCCTGCTCAACCTGGCGCGTACGCAGTTCCAGGGTGGCAGATTGCAGTTTATGGCGCATCGTTTCGAAGGACGTAATTCCAAGTCCAATCACTTCAGTGATGACCACGCAGAAGGGATAGGACGACCTGAATTCGCGAAGAAACTCGCCATGGGGAATGATTCGGACGAACTCAAGGACAAAGGCTGCGGCCAGCGAGCCGACAGTTGCCGTGCAAAGCAGAACCAGTGCGTAAATGACGAACGCGAGCCGCGGGATTCTTTTAGAAAAGCGGACGGCGACCCAGGGGACGGTAAACATTGAAGGTACCGCGATGAGCGCGGAGTAAATCAGTGCAGAGATTAAATCGCTCCCCGTTTGTGATAGCTCAATCTTCCCCACTGCAAGGAAGAGCACGACAATCAGAAGCGCAACAGCAGGCACAATCCACAATGCGCGGGCAAAATTCTCTATCAGTCCATAATGCCCGTTTTGGCTCACCGGGGAACAAGTGTCGTGTTGTTCAGGCTCGTAATTCATAGCTGAAATCGGACTCCCACCGATGTAGCTGTGGAGTAGGGCGCTGCGCCGTAGTCCGACGACTTGCTGCCATGTGGTATTTCAAGGTGCAGGTACGACGAGAAATGATTGCCGAACCAGCGGTTCACGTCAAAGATGGCGGTGTCACTGTGATCGTTGAGATTTGCAACGACGGCGCCGGATGCGCTCCACTCCTTCCAGCCGGGCAATTCACGCAGGCGCGCCTTGCCGGCGTTGAAGAAGATGTAACGCTGCCGGCCAGCGTACGGAGAAACGGACATATCGCGAAAGTAGGGAATATTAGGTGGCGTGAAGAACTCGCCGATGAACGTGATGCCGGAGGACGTGGTGTATTTTGCGCCGAGCAGAGCCGCGGCTTGTTCGCGCCATGCGGCTTCTCCGTGCAGCTCCCATGCCTGCCCAAGGACGCGGGTGAATGTGAAAGCGCCGAAGGAATCTCCGCCGCGATCGTTGCCGGCGATGAGCGAAGTGTCGAAACCATGCACCAGAACGTTATACCGGAACGCCGTGGTATCGCGCAGGCCGGAATTGGCGGGGGCAAGCGCGGCGGTGGACCAGGCAAGCGAGAATGCATGCGGGCCGTGCACATAGTCGGCTTTGATCATGTCGCGGCCTTCATTCAGATTGAGGCGGTCGGTGGGGTTGGTGGGGTCGCGCGGCGGATCGAGCACGCCCGCCGCGGTGAAGGCATAGCCCGTACCCCAGCGCACCATTCTGCGGCCGAGGGTGAAGTCGAAGTCGCCTGCGGAGAGGCCGGTGTATGCCTCCTTGACGCGTACTTGGGTGGTGGTGTCGGTGTAGGTGGCGGCGACGCCGATCACGCTCGAGGAAAAGGTCCAGCGATCTTTGTAGCGAAGGTCGAAGGATGGCTCGAGGAGCGTCTGGTTCAGCACCTTCGGCTCCGGCGCGGTGAGGTTGCTGTAGAAAGTCGCGTCGTCAATGACGGCGACGGAGTAGCGGGTGTCGAGCGGCTTCTCCGGTGATGCGGAGTCCTGCGCAGCGCACGTCAGCGCGGTCAGGAGTAGGAGAGCCGGCAATAATACGCGGGGAGTCATGTTAGAACCTGTCTGTGCGGCCCTGATAGAAGAGTTTGTCGGGCAAGGAGCGAGGCTCGGAGTTGGAGTATTCGAGCACGCTGTGCGAGTTGTGGCGAATCTCGTCGTAAAGCGTGAGGCGATGGAGCAGGGATTTGCCCCCCGACGGGGCGTATTCGTCGAAGGTGGCGGACTTGATGTGCTTGCCTGAGGTGAGATAGAACTCGGCGCGCACGGGACGCGCATCTTCGACGCGCAGCCAGTAGAGAATCCGCTGATAGGTTGCGCCCTTGCGTTTTGCGGTCAGTTCAAGGACGTAGCACTCTGTTGTCCCGACCTTCTCGGTGCGCAGATAGACGGGGGTGTAGTCGATGGCGTAGTTGGTACGCGCCACGTCGCCATTGGAGGCATCGCCGGAAAGGCGTTCGAGCGGCGTGATGCGAATAGGGCGGCTGGTGTCGGGCAGATAGATCCACATATCGTCGCCCAGCATGAGCAGGTGCTCTCCTTTCTCGCGCGGGCTCATGAACTCTACATAAGTTTTGTCGGTGCCTTTCTGCGAGACCTCGTAGAGATGTTCTTCGTCTGATTTGCCTGACTCGTAGTCGGTGATTTTGACATGGGTGACAAATGCGGGCCAGCCGTTGCGAAAAGTGTCAGAGCGCTTGAGCAGTGCTTCGGCGTCGGGAGCCGTGGAGGGCGCGGCGTGGCACACCAGCGCGCAAGTGACAAGAAGTGACGCGAGAAAGAGCAGCAGGAAAAACCGAAGGACGCAATTGACGTTAGACATGGGCTAATGCCTCCGCAATCTGCAGGCGCGACGCACGGATCGCGGGCAGGATGGATGCGAGTGCGAGGGAGACGATGACCAGCAGGGATGAACCGATCATCAGGCTGGGAACGTGCATGACGCGGAAACTCATCGGGACAGTGGTCCCGGGCGGCGGAGGCAGATGGATGCCGGCATGATTCAGCAGAACGCCGAGAAGATTGCCTCCCACCACGCCGAAGATTGCGCCCATAACACCGAGCAGCGTTGCTTCGAGGATGAAGAGGGCCATGATCCAGGAGCGCGGCGTGCCCATGGCGAGCATGGTGCCAATCTCGCGGGTGCGCTCAAACATGGTCATCAGCAAAGTGTTGACGCTGGCCATGAGGACCATGAAGAAGACGATGATGCCGAGGAAGACAAAGATGGTGCTGAAGAGAGAGCGAACCTGTTTGTAGTACGCAGCCAGGTCGATCCACTTCTTGAGGATCAGGTGCTGGGGCAGGTTGCGCAGTCTCGGGCCAAGCGTGGCGGCAACCATGTCGGTGTTCTCGGTTTTATCGAGGCCGACGACGAGGTTGGTGACGCGATCGCTTTGCAGCAGCCGCTGCGCGGAGGGCAGCGTGATGCGCAGATAGCGGTCGTCCACTTCCTTATAGCCGGTGTTGACGATGCCGACGATTTGCACGTCGATGCCGTTGAGCGCCCCGTCGGCGGTGACCGCGAGCAGGGTGAGACCGTCGCCGGGTTTGACGTTCATTGAGCGGGCTACGCCAGTGCCGATGAGGGCTTCGGGATCTCCGCTGGTGTTGTTGTCGAGATCGTGGCCCGCCGTGAGACGCGGCGAGAAGCCGAGGCTCTTTTCAGCGGCGGGATCGATGGCGCTGCCCATGAAGACGCCGGATTTGACGCCATTGGAGAGCATTCCATAGAACTCGATGCGGGGCGCGACACCACGCACGTGAGAGCCGGTTTTGACGGCGGCGGCGACCTGTCGCCAGTTGTCGATGCCGGTGTCGAGGACATGCGTTTCTTCGCGATCGAAGTGCTCGGCCGTAAAGATCTGGATGTGTCCGAGGCCGTCGTTGATGGTGCTCTCGCGAAGGCCCCAGAACATGCGGGCGAAGAAGCCGCCGACGAGCAGCAGGCCGGCGACTCCGCCGCCCACCATGAGCAGGGTCATCAGGGTGCGGCGGCGATTGCGAAAGACGTTACGAAACGCAAGCAGCAAGAACTTGCCCATGAGCTTCTCCTTGGGATGAGCTGTGAGATGAGCTGTCGGCAGCGACCTGTCCGTCGGTGAGGCGGATGATGCGGGGCGTATGTTCGAGCAGGCGCTGGTCGTGAGTTGAGAAGATGAAGGTGAGGCCGAGGCTGTGGTTCAGGTCGCGCATCAGGTCGATGAGCTGCGTGGCGTTGCGAGTGTCGAGGTTGGCGGTGGGCTCATCGGCCAGCACCAGAGCGGGGCGATGGACGATTGCGCGGGCGACGGCTACGCGCTGGCGCTCGCCGCCGGAAAGCAGGTCGGGGCGGTGGTTGGCGCGAGCGGAGAGGCCCACTTCGTCCAGCGCCTCGGCAACACGGCTGCGGCGCTCCTTCACGCTGAGGCCCTGAACGAGTAGAGGGAACTCCACGTTTTCGGCGGCGGTAAAGACGGGGATCAGGTTGAAGGTCTGGAAGACGAACCCAATCTTCTTGCGGCGGAGCTCGGTCAGGCGAGAGGGGTTCAGTTTGGAAGTGTCGACGCCTTCGATGAGAATGCGGCCGGAGGTGGGCTTGTCAATGCAGCCGATCAGATTCAGCAGGGTGGATTTGCCGCTGCCGCTGGGGCCGGCGATGGCCAGGAACTCGCCGGCCTGCACGTTGAGGCTGACGCGGTCGAGTGCGATGACGTCGCTGTGGTCGAGGGGAAACTTGCGGCTGACCGCTTCGACGCTGACAAGAGTGTGGTCTTGATCCATGGGTCCGTTTCCTTCCAGGAGCTTTGGCTCATGTCGGAAGGTAGCGGAGGCGAGGGAGAGAAGCGCGGGGTTTTGGACGAGGGGTCAGAAAGGCGGACGAAGGGCGGGAATGGGGAGATGAAGGGAGGCGCCGAAGGGGGCAGTGACCTAGGGTCTCTTCTCGAGGGCGTCGAGGTCTCGCTGAAAGCTTGATCGCAGATTCGAATCCGCCTCCTGCGCGATGGCGTTGCGGATCACTTCGGCTGACTCGGGCACACCGATTTGGGCCAGAGACTGGCTCGATACCTGCCGGATGATGAACGGCAGCTTCGCGTTGGAAAGCTGGCTCTCAAGCACCCCCACGATGGCTTTTGCTTGTTCGGGAGAGGCGCCACGGTAAATGGGAGGTAACGCGGCGGCTAACATTGCTAAAAAACCAATGTCCCTTTCTCGTTTCATGGCAGCCAGAACTGTCGCCGCACAGTCCCCCATGGCTGATTGCGTAAGCTGAAGTATCTGAAGGGCCGAAAGCAATCCCACGACAGGCGTGGAGGAATCCGTGCACATGGAATGGAGGTGCCCCAGGCCCTTAGGATCATGTAGAACCCACAGAGCTTCCGAGATATTTGCCTGGGCTTGGAGGTCTTTCTCCTCCGAGAGGGCCGCTTCAATTGCCGGTAGCGCGTCTGAGTGCCCTTCTGCTGCCAACTCGCAGGCGGCAAAGCCCCTAACGACGGGATCTCTGTGTTTGAGTGCAGCGATCAACGAATCTTCTGAAAGATCGGTGACGCCGCGCGACCGTAGTGCCTCCGATAGCGGCACTGGTGCTGGAAGCGGTTTGAAAGGTGCATCTTGGCCAAAAGAAATTCCAGCAAGGAGGCCAAGTGCCGCCAGCACTTCGAATCGGCGCGACCTTTGAAATCTCATAACTCCTCACTTCAATTGTGGGTCTTTGACACGTCAACGTACGTAACTGCTGTACCGTTGACTGTATTTTGACTCAGGGTATATTTGACCGTATAACTCCCAATCGAGGTCCCGCCGCAAGTGTACTTCTGGGTGCATACGATTGTACAACTGCTCGGTCCACCTGAAAGCGCGTTTGTCGCGCTAATCAACCCGTGCGTGTCCCAAAACACGTCGTGGGTCGCCGGATAGGCTAGATTGAAACCACTGGCGTTGAGACCGGTGGCAGGTCCATAAACGGTCAAGCCTTGAGGTGATGTAGCTTCGCAGGCGGTTTGCTGCCACTGCTGGATGCAAGTTCCCCCGCTCGCGCTAAGGGACTCGTTGATTGTCGCCCCATCGGAGTCGCCGTTTCCAGGCGATACTGCCATTCCAACAGTCATCCCCAAGCCGGTATAGTTCGGCGGCGTCGATTGCGAGCTCAGATCATATGAGTGAGTGGAGTTGACCGACGAGGAGGTCGGGCAGGGTACGACTTTAGGACTTCCACCACCGTTTGAACAGCAGCCGCCAGCGCAGGCTGAGACGCCGGCAGATCCCGTGCCGGCGCCAACGCCGTGAAGCGGCACCCACTGGGAATAGGGGCTCGACGTTGTGACTATGTTGCTCGTGCCAGCGCTCCAGTTGTAGCTGGCACTCCCGCCCCCGGTGGAACTTCCGCCGACGCATTGATTCGGCCCGAACTCATCGCAAAACTGGGGATAGGAGCCGTACAGATCAAGGGTGTCGTTGACTGGCAGTAGTCCACCATACGCGGTCTCGAAGGCCATGCCGCAGATAACGATGAACTGGCCGCAGCTGAAGTTTCTGGCCAGGGCCTGCGAGCGGCTGGTAACCATGAGCCGGCCCGTGCCTTCGCCCGATTCGGGCACCATCCAGTTGACGACGCCCCGGGGATAGTTCGGAGTGAGGACCTGTCCTTTGTCATCCGGAACATTGTCCTGGATTAGCTGATTGAAACTGATCTCCCGTGTTTCTTCCGGTGCGAGGGTCAATTTCTTATCCCAAAGAATTGAGCCATTCCAGATGCCAACGCCAAAGGCGCGAGGCTTGTCGCTGTAATTGAAGAGTAGCAAGTGCGACACGAAGTCTTGTTCCACAGTCCAGGGGTGGATGCCGCCATTATTCTCATCCATGCGGTCCTTGCCCAGCAATTCGATCTCGTAGAGATTGCCGTCGCTGCGGGAAACGATCTTACTCAACAGGTCTCCGGGCGTCGCATCTGTATGGATGACGAGCGATTGGAGCAGGCCTGATTGGGATTCGGCGTCCTGCAATACAAACTCAGTGGTGCGGCGTGCGGGTATCGTGAGCTGTTGGAGCGGTCGTAATTCAGGACTGTTGCCCGGCTCGGTGGATGCAGAGGAAGATTGCTCCTGCGGAGTGGTCGCGATGCTTACCGTCACGTGGGCCGGAGAGCTGGAGAAATTTGTGAACGAGATGCGGGGAGTATACACGCCATCGGGCAGCGCGGGCTGTGGGCCGAAGGGAATGCCGGCAAAGACAATATCTGAGGCGCGAATCAGGCCCGGGTCTGTGAACGGAATGGCACTCAGCGCGATGTCATTTTCGTGCTTGTGGGGCGCGAGGCCGAAGGCAGCAATGGTCCCAGGGAGCCCATCGTTCCTCAGTTCGTAGCCCTTCACGCCTTGGTCGGTGTTACCGGCGATTTGATCGAGATAGGATGACAGATCGTTAACCGTAGCACCTGAACAACTGCTGACGAGGGAGGTCGCATACGCTGCGAGATTGATGGTTACGGGACTGTATTCGCGCTTCTCAGAGAGACAGCGCAGTGTGACGTGCTGCGGAGTAGGGTCAATGTTAGTGACGGCAAGGAACGCCATGCCGACAGCGGCATCGGCGACGCCCCGCAAGAGGTTCGACCCTTGCATGCTGGGCATGGCCAGTTCTTCGTCGGCGTAGGCAGGTAGTTCGCCCCGACGGTTCGTGATCAGGACCTGTGAAGCCACCGTCATGCCATTTAAACTACGGTCTTGAGTAACAGTGATTGAGCCAACAGGGATATGAGCCGAAACCCGAGAGAGCAGCGATTGCAGCGAAAGCTCGACCTGCTGGTGAGGTGCAAGTGCCTGATGGAAAGTAAGAATCTCGCTTCCCGCAAGCGACCGGATCGTGACGGTCGCGCCCGCGGGAATGGCCGAGTTATTTGCTATTACGATCGAACTGGAGGTCTCTCCGTCTTCGATGAAAATGGGCGCGACAAGCGGAGCGGTCTCCAGAGTCACGATGTCCTTCATCGACTGAGTATCGCCATCGCGCGTGATGGAGGGTACAGCGGGATACCACTTAGTTGTTTCTTGAGGCTTCTGTTGAGCACATAGAGGTGAGACCAATACCAATGCTGCCAAGATGCGTTGCCAGTGGGGAAGCATTTGCCCTCCGGTATCTCGCCCAGCTTCGCGATGGGATTGGGCCCCGGTCCTTGGATGCAAGCCAGAGAAGAGTTTCCTGCCCCAGGATCGGGATACAGACAATGTGGACGGCACTATGGCAGATAGAAACACTGCTGTCAAGTTCGAAACGAGGCAGTTACTATAATTGAAATAATTGAAGTTAGTTATTAATTGTAGAAAGAGTAACTCCCCTCGACTCAGTTTCGTATGAAGCTGGTGAATGAGCTAGTTAGTTATTGGGGCGGGTTGCCGCGAGGGACCATTGGCGTTCCCTCTGCCGGTGGCGTGCCCATGTCGCCCACTGTGGTCGCCAGAAATGCGCTGTCCTTTACCGCGCCCTCGACGCGGATCATGTCGCCGACTTGGATATCGGCGAGGGTAATGGGCTCGCGGCGCTTGCGGAAGGTGGTGTTTTCGTCGGCGACAAAGGACCGGGCTGTGTTGTCGCGTGCGCTCTGGATGGTGACTTTGACGCCGTCGATGGCGGTGACTTTGCCCATGAGCCAGGTCTTGCCGTAGTTCGCTTCCATTTCGCGCATCTGTTTGGCGCGCTCGGGGTCGATCTGGACAATGAAGACTGCGCCGACGGACTTTGCTGCGGCATCCACTTCGCCGTTGGCAGCAATGACGTCGCCGACTTTGATGTCACTCGGCTTGAGGGGCTGCGGTGCGGCGGGTTGCGCGTCGCCTTCCTCTCTGGCTTCGCCAGGGCCTCGGCGGCGAATCATCTGCTTCATGATCCGGGTGTTGACGCTGTAGTGGACGGTGTAGGTTTCTCCCGATTCGGTCTTGATGGTGTAGTGGTCGGCGGCGACTTCGGTCACGGTTCCCATGGTGCCGTGCCCGGCGCCCATCATGGCCCATTCGCCCCTGCCGCGGCCGCCGCGCTGCCCCTGGCCGCCGGTGGGATTCTGCGTGGTCACGGTCGTGGTGGCGTCCTGGGCAGAAGCGACGCAAAGAGCGAGACCGAGCACGATTCCGGATATAAGGCGGAACTTCATTCCATCTCCGACGGGCAAAAGAGCGCACCCTGCTTGAATAGACGCACCATGAGCTCGCGAGGACGACACAGGTTCGAATGGTCAAAAGGAATTAGAACGAAGAATCGGCCGCTAAGGGTTTTTCTGCTCCGCGATCAGCTCCTTGAAGGCCGGAATTCCGCGCAGCACGGCGAACTCGTTGTCTTCCGCAATCTTCTTGGGGCTGGTGAACCCCTCGTTGAGGGCCATGCGCAGGTACTCAATGGCTCGGTCGTTCATACCGGCGCGCACGCAGCCCTTGGCCATGTAGAAGTTCATGGCGCCGCGCTGCTGCAGGGAGGCCGGGTTTTCGACTCTGGGGCTGGTGGTGGCGCCAAAGATCTGCGGATCAATGGCCAGCGCATCCTTGTAGGCCTGCCAGCCTTTCTTGTAGTTGTGCTGGGCCATCAGGTCGGTGCCAAGGTTCTTGAGCACGAGGGCCGATTTTGGATCGACCTTGAGCGCCTTATGGTACATGCGCACCGCGGATTTGAAATCTTTCTGCGAGTCGTAAATAGTACCCATATTATTTAAGACATTAGCGTCTTTCGGATCGAGTTTGAGCGACTCGCGATAGCAGCGGCTGGCATCGGACATATTGAACATCATCTGGTACGCGATGCCCATCTTGTTCCACACCGCGGCAGAGTCAGTCGGGGCCTTCTTATAAGCTTCAATCGCAGCCTGGTAGCGCTGATGTGTCATGAGGGAGTCGCCCAGTTCTTCAGGGGTCGGCGGGGGCAGGGGCGGGAGTCCTTTCGGAGTCGAAGCGGGGCTGTTTACCGACCCGGCAACGGGCGCCTGGGCGAACACGGCAAACGGCGAGGCAACGAGGGCTGCGAAAACTGCGATCGCCGGCAACCTGCGGTGTTGATCGAACCTTCGCATATTCCCTCCGATCGAAGGAATCGGGGCGACAAACCAACAAGATCGTCCAGAAGAATTAGACCACCGCAGAAGGGAAAGTAGTCAAGTGACGGCAAATTATTTTGCGAATCGGTACCTGGAATGAACCATCAGGAAGAGTGTGATAAACATCGCGTAGACTCATGAGAACGCGGGAGAACCAATGAGCACAGTGACATCCTCGAGCCCCAAAGTTGACATTGCGACCCGGTTTCGCGGCGCACGCCGGCGGACATTGGCCCTGTGCGAGCCGCTGACACCGGAAGACATGATGGTGCAGTCTCTGCCCGAAGCCTCGCCGGCAAAATGGCACCTGGCGCACACGGCCTGGTTTTTTGAGTCATTCATTTTAAGGGAGATGCTGCCGGACTATAAGCTGTTCAACGCGGACTTTCCGTGGCTCTTCAACAGCTACTACAGAAGCTTCGCCGAGTTCCCCGAGAAGCGGCTGCGGTCTTCGTTTTCGCGTCCTGCGCTGGACGAAATTCTTCGCTACCGGGCGCATGTGGACGAGGGCATTGAGCGGCTGCTGGAAGGTGATCCGGAGGCGGAGGCATGGCAACGGATCGAGCTGGGCGTGAACCACGAGGAGCAGCACCAGGAATTGCTGCTGACCGACACGCTCCATGCTTTTTTCACGAATCCCCTGCGGCCGGCATATTTGGACAAACCACCTGAAAACCAGGGAGCAAAACGGGCGTCCGATACTCTGCGTTTTGTTCGATTTGAGGGCGGCTTGCGGAAGGTTGGACACGGCGAAGAAGGATTCTGCTTTGACAACGAACGACCTCGCCACAAGGCGTGGCTGGAGCCGTATTCGCTGGCCACAAGGTTGGTAACTTGCGGGGAGTTTGCTGAGTTCATGGCAGATGGGGGCTACCGGCGGCCGGAGTTCTGGCTCTCAGCGGGATGGGACGCGATGCAACAGAACGGCTGGCGCGCTCCGCTCTACTGGACCAGCGAGAGCGGTGATTGGAGTGTCTTTACCCTGCGCGGTGGACAACCGCTGAGCCGGCTGGCATCGACACCGGTGAGCCACGTTAGCTATTTTGAGGCCGATGCCTACGCGCGCTGGGCTGGGCGGCGGCTGCCTACGGAGTTTGAGTGGGAGGCGGCTGCAGACGAACAGCCGGTGGAGGGAAACCTTTTGGATTCAGGCCGGTTGACGCCTGCGCCACCCTCTGAGAAACTTGACGACCAGAACCACATGCTGTGGTTTGGAGACTGCTGGGAGTGGACAGCGAGCGCTTATCTAGGCTATCCCGGGTTTCGCCCGCTGGCGGGGTCACTGGGCGAATACAACGGCAAGTTCATGAGCGGGCAGATGGTTCTGCGCGGAGGTTCGTGCGTAACGCCCAAGGCGCATATTCGGGCCAGCTATCGCAACTTCTTTTCACCGGAGACGCGCTGGCAGTTTTCAGGGATTCGGCTGGCTTCATAGGCTCTGGTCGAGGGCAATGCGGATGGTGAGGCTTCTGGGTTGAATGGATGTGGAGGTCGTTCAACAAGAATTGACAGTCAAATTTACCGTTTCGGCGTATCTGGCGGTTGCGAAAAAGCATCCAATTGGCGGTATGACATCGATGATCCTGCAAGAATTCCCCACACATACTGAGGAACGTGTCGCGACTGCGGTCCGAAACGGGCTTGGGAGCCGCGCAAAGCGGCTGCCTCCCTGGTTGTTTTATGACGAAGCAGGATCGCGATTGTTCGACGAGATTACCGAGCGGCCGGAGTACTACCTGACCCGGACTGAGCGCGGGATATTTTTGGACTTCCTCGACGAGATTCTCGAACGTGCAAGCGGTGGCGCACGACTCCGGATTACGGAGCTGGGCGCGGGTTCGGCGGAGAAGACGCTGCTGCTGCTGGCGGGAGCTCTGCGGCGGCAGGGGCCGGTGGTCTATGAGCCGATGGATGTGTCAGTGAGCGCGTTGGCAGCGGCGAGAGAGCGCATTGAGCGGGAGATTGCAGGCGTGTCCGTGGCTCCGCGGGCGATGGACTACACAAACGGCCTTAAGTTTGAGCCGGCGGGCAAGGGAGAGCGAAGGCTGGTGCTTTACATCGGCTCAAGCATCGGCAACTTTGAGCCGGAAGAGGCGGCGCGGCTGCTGCGCAAGATTCGGACGGAGCTGAAGCAGGGCGACGTGCTGCTGCTGGGCGTGGATTTGGTTAAGGACGAGGCAACACTGTTGGCGGCGTATGACGACGCGGCCGGGGTGACGGCTGACTTCAACCTGAACCTGTTGTCGCGATTCAATCGAGAGTTGGGCGCGGACTTCGAACTGGACGCCTTTAGGCACCTGGCAGTGTGGAACGCGGCGAAGTCGCGGATCGAAATGCATCTCGAAAGCAGAGTTGAGCAAACTGTGCGGCTGGCCGCGCTGGATATGCGCGTGGAGTTTGCGGAGGGCGAGCGCATCCACACGGAGAACAGCTACAAGTACCGGCCCGGCCAGGCGGAGGCAATGCTTGCCGAGGCGGGGTTCGCTCCAGCGGGAAGCTGGACAGATGCGCGCGGTTGGTTTGGGGTTTGCCTGGGGCAGGCGGAGTAGATGGATCTCGCGGCCTGCGGGTCTCGCAGCAAGATTTGCGGCACAAGCGCTTAACAGCTTTTTCGGAGCCTGAGGTGCTTTCTACCCCAGGTGCACATGATCTCCAGCACCGGCAACAATGTGAGTCCATATTTCGAGATCGAGTAATAGACACACGGCGGCACGCTGCTATGCTGCCGCCGGATCAGGATTCCGTCGCGCACCATCTCCTGCAAATGACGGATCAACATCCTCTCAGTGATTTCGGGAATGCTTCGGTGCAGCTCACCAGTGCGCATTGGCCCCTCAGAGAGACGCCACAGGATCGTTCCTTTCCACCGACCGTCAACCACGGTCAGCATCGCATCAATAGGGCATTCGGAAATCTCCTTTTTTGAGACAGGCATCCTGAAAACTCTCCTCCACGCAAGATAGGTACGCTGACACATTTGTCAGTACTACTATTTGAGTCAGTATACATTTGTCCGACTCTAAATGGGGAGGAGGAAAGGATGATGTTATTTCTGGATATGGCGACGATCGCTTGCGTCGCAATGCTGATCGGCAACGAGCTGGCCGTGTGGGTCTTCGTCAACCCTGTGCTGCGGAGACTTGATGACGACACACAGGCGACGGCCATCAGCCTGTTCGCGAGCCGGCTGGGGGCTGCAATGCCCTTCTGGTATGCAGGGAGTCTCCTGTTATTGATTGTTGAAGCCGTTATGCGCCGGCATGAAGCGGGAAGCGCATTGTTGATCGCGAGCTGCGCCATCTGGATCGCAGTGATCGTTCTGACCCTGCTTTTCCTGGTTCCAATCAACAATAGGATGGCAAAGCTCGCCCCGGGGTCCTTCACTGAGAAGGCGCATCAAGAACATGACCGGTGGGACACACTTCACCGGCTACGTGTTCTGGCGCTCGGAGTGTCGATGTTTTGCCTGTTTCTTGCCAGCCATGTTTGAGCGCGCGTGTGGAACAGACCCGGGTTGAATGGAATGGGTTCCTTGATCGGGTCGCTCTCTCCCACCCTTGCGGCAGAGAAAGGCCGCAAGGATGGGCACGGTGATTCCAGGCTGATTTATTTCGGCGCGGCGATGCGGACGAGCAGGATGTCGTGACTGGCCAGCTCCAGCGGCATGTTTTCGGTGAGCTCCATGTCTTTGCCGGTCCACAGGTCTTTGGCTTGTTGCGTTCCGTGCAGGCCGAGCTTGGTCAGGTCGAGATGGAAGGGATGCGTGGAGTAGCGGTCGCTGCCAGCGTTGAGGACGGCCACCGCCATCGCGCCGCCCTGCAGAGGCCGCGCCCATACGTCGACTTCGCCGTCTGAGTAGACGCGGCTCGCCTGTTTGCCCAACGGATCCTGATCGATGGCAATCACATCGCGGTCGGTGAGGATGGCTTTGATCTCCGGCTTCATGTTGGGCAGGTCATTGCCGGCAAGCAGCGGCGCGGCCAGCATGGCCCACATGGAAAAGTGAGAACGGTTCTCTGCGAGGGAAAGCCTGCCGTTACCCACCTCAAGCATGTCGGGATCGTTCCAATGGCCGGGACCGGCGTAGGCCTCGAGCCCCTCCTGCTGGCTGAGGATGGCGTAGATGCGGTCCCAGTGGGGATTGATATCGCCGGTGGTGCGCCAGAGATTGCCGCCGAGTGCGGGCGCCCATTCCCAAACCGCGTCCCATCCGTACTGGCAGAGCGAGAAGACAATGGGACGGCCGGTGGCCTTGAGAGCCTTGTCCATTTTGTCGTAGGCGGCGATCATGAGGCGCATCTGCGCGGCCTTGTCGTTGGGCGCTTGTTTGGCCATCACATCTTCACGAAAGCTGCAGAGGTCGTACTTGAGGTAGTCGATGCCCCACGAGGCATAGAGCTGCGCATCTTGCACCTCGTGGCCCAGCGATCCCGCATAACCGGCGCAGGTTTTCGGCCCCGGCGAGGAGTAGATGCCGATCTTGAGCCCTTTGGAGTGGACGTAATCGGCCAGCGCTTTCATATCGGGGAATTTTGAATTGGTATGCAGCACGCCGTTGGCGTCGCGTTCGCCCTCCCACGTGTCGTCGATGTTGACGTAGACGTAGCCTGCGTCTTTCATGCCGCTGGCGACGATCTGGTCGGCGGAATCGCGGATGTCCTTGTCGGTGACCTTGCCCGCGAAGTAGTTCCAGCTATTCCAGCCCATGGGGGGTGTCTGGGCCACGGCCTGGGAAGCAGCCGGTGTTGAATGAGTCGCGGCAAAAAGGGTGAATGCAAGAGCGGCAAGAGGCAACGAAACAGAGAAGCGCATGGAAGGGATCCTTTTGGAAACGATTTCAATCGCAGGGGAATAGTAAGCCCGGAACGGCGGTTTGGGCAATTGTCGGGGGTCAGGCGGAGATAGTGGCGACGCGAGATCTCAATCGGCCGCGGGGGCTGCGGCATAGCGCGGGGTGGTGGCCATGAGGGATTCGACGGCTTCCACGGTGCCGATGCCGCCACGGGCGCCCGTCGCTGTGCAGTTGAGCGCGGCGGCGGCGCAGGCGAAGTCGAGTTGGCGCGCGAGCGGCCAGCCTTGCAGCAATCCATAGATGAAGCCGGCGTGAAAGATGTCGCCCGCGCCGGTAGTGTCTGCCACCTCGACATGATACGCGGGGCGCAGGTGGAAGTGGCTTCCATCCCAGGCCAGCACGCCGTCCTGGCCGAGGGTTGCGGCGGTGACCGCGCAGCCGTAGCGTCGCTTCATTTTGCGCAGGGCCTGCTCAAGATTTCGCTCACCGGTGAGGCGCGTGGGGAAGTCGCGGCTGACGATCAGGTAGTCGATGCAGTCAATCAGCTCATCGACGCCGGGGTAAAGCTCGTCGAGGTCAGCGACAACAGGGATGCCAACCGCTCTGGCCCAGCCTGCAGCCACGGTGGCTGCGGCCGTCTCAAAGCCATCGACGTGGAGGGCGCGTGCATTCACGATCCAGGCGCGATCAAGATCGGCGGGTTGGAGCAGGAGACGCTCGTCGCGGCGGCAGAGAACGGTACGTTCCCCTTCGCTATCGACGAGGATCAGTGACTGCGGGCTGGCGGCGTTGGCTACGGTAGTGAGGCGCGCATCGACGCCGGCGCGGGCGAACTCGCGGCGATGCAGAGCGGCGGCTTCGTCGTCGCCCAATTTGCCGACGTAGCGGGTGGTCAGTCCCCATGTTTGACAGGCGATGACTGTGGTCGCGGCCTGGCCGCCGGGCAGGATGGATGCGTGGGTGTATTCAACCTTGGAGCCGCGCACGGGGTAGGCGGGGAGTGGGATCAGGGTGTCCGTGGCGTTGAGACCCACTCCTACGAGATCAACCAGAGACTGCGCGGTCATAGGGGATATTGTAATGGCGCGAGGGGGAAACGGGCCTTCAGTAGATAAACGGGATGAGCTTCTTCGTGCGCCGCGCGTAGTTGTCGAAGTCGCTGCCATAGTGATCGTGCAGGTGCGCGTCGAGGATGGGCACGTTCACAAAGACGAATCCGGCGAGCATCAGGACGGGGATGACGGCTGTGATCCACGCGCCGGAGAGGAGGCAGAGGCCGGAGAAGGAGATGAGGTCGCCGAAGTAGTTGGGGTGGCGCGTGGTGCGGAACCATCCGCCGGTGTAGAGCTTGCCGCGATTCTCAGGCCGCAGCTTCCACATGTGCCGCGTGTATTCGGCGAAGGAGTTAATCCAGGAGCCGAGCACGAAGAAGATGAGCCCGCAAAAGGCCGCGGGGCCGAGTGGATTCCGGTTGGCTCCGCCGGCGATGCCTACCAGCAGGACGATGATGAGCAGCCACGGAGCGATGCTGAAAACCTCACTCCAGCCGACGCCGCGCTTGAGGAAGACGAACTCAGTGAGGAGAATGCGCAGGTAATAAATGGAGAAGGCGGAGGCGAGGCATAGACGCCGAATGGGATCGCCGGGATGAAGGATCCATCCAACGCTGCCTGCGAGTGTGGCAACGCCGCCTGCCTCAAGCAGCCACCATGCCAATGCGATCCACAATGCGGTGATGGCGGCGAGCACAACGCGCTGCGCCATGGAAGGATCGATTGTTTCATACATGCTTTTCTGCAACTCGCGCTTGTTCACCTGAACTGCTCGCCTCTGATTCGGTGGATGCGTGTTCGTGCGATCCGGTTGGACAGGGATTCGATAGCGCGATGATTTTCGATGGTCCGGCGGCGAGCAGGAACCGGGTTAGGAGAAGCGCGTGGCCTTCCACAGTCCCCAGACGCAGACTGCGGCGGTGACGATAAGCGCCACTGCCAAAGCCGCGGTCCATGCGAGGTTCATGGCAAGCGGGGGCACGCGCGCCTGAATACCCAACCAGACGAAGACGCCCGCGGCGGCGGCGAGGATGACATAGTCCCACCACGCGCGGCGCGGGGTGTCTTCTCCATCAGCCAATCCGCTGTAAGCCTGCAGGACGCGGGTGTAGTCGAGCTGGTAGCGATCGCATTCGCGCACCAGAGCTTGGTTGGTGGACGCGTGCTCACGCTCCGTTGCGACCGCGGTGCTGACGGCCAGCGCCCCCACGATCATGACGATGGAGCCGGCGACAACGAGGAGGCGGTGAGCTGCGTCGGCGTGAGCCAGTTCGCCAAACACGAGCGCTCCCCAGGCGAGGCCCCAAAGCTGGTTCGTATTGGAGAGCGGGATCCCGCGGCCGATGCCGAGGTACTTGGTGGCGTACTGCTGAAAGATATCTCCGATAACCCAGACGAAGCCTCCGAGAAAGAGCCAGAAGAGCATGGGCCGCACTGCGGCGGAGTGGAAGACAGCGGCCTGGGTTCCCCCATCAAGCGCGAGCACTAACGCGAAAACTGCCCCAAGCTCGCCGATGGTGAAGACGGTGACGAAGGAGAGCGGGCTCATGCCGCTGACGTAGGCCTTGCGATAGGGAATGTACATGGTTCCCCAAAGCAGGCTTGCGCCGGCCGCGGCGAGGACACCGCCCGCTGCGCGACTGGCGTGCGGACCGCTGCCATGAATGGTGCTGAAGCCGAGCATGACCGCGGCAGCAACGATGGCCAGCGCCCCGAGCACGACCTTGGCGACATTTTTTCCGCTGGCGCCCTTGAGCTCACCGAAGAGCAGGCGGCCCCAGAGGATTCCGACCAGAGAGTTGGTGTTCCACAGGGGAAAGGCGATGGCAAGTCCCACATCGCGAATGGCGAAAACGGTGAGCGTGTTGGCAACCGCCCACAACATGCCGGCCAGAATTGCGATGGGGATGAGATGCCTGTTCAGAGCAAGATCGGCGAAGACCTGGCGCGTGCCTTTGAGCAGCGTCGGGACGGTCCAGCGCGCAGTGAAGACTCCGGCCACCATGCAGAGAGAGATTGCGAAGGGCGAAAGGCCGGAGTTGACCAGCTTGGTGGGGGCCTCTGCAGCGCCGAGCCAGACTCCGGCGCTGAGCCCGCAGAGCACCCCGAGTCCGTGAACCGAGCCAAAGTTGGATGCGGCGCTGGTTTTCGTCTGCTGGCCCATTGAGAACGGATTGACCTTTCGTGCTGCGTGACGTGTTGACGCGGGGATTGGTCGCGAGTGCGGCGAACGGCGCTAATGGAGCGTGATGAGCAGCGCGAGGCCGACGCAGAAGACAACCAGGGGAATGAGGAAGTGGCTGTCGGTGAGAATAGCTCCGGTTTGCTCTGAGAACTTCATTCTGGTCCTGTCGACACGCGTGGTACGGATTGGCGCAAACATAAAGATGCGGCGGGAGAGCTGTCAAGGATGAGGCGGCGTTCATCCTTACAACCGCAGATCCTTTGCGGCGCGCAGCGGGGAACCGGGAAACTCGATTCCGAGCCGCGCGTGGCAAAGGATGACCACGCGATTCGAGGTTCGCAGGCCGCTATTTTAGCGAGCTCATGTCGATGACGAAGCGGTACTTCACATCCTGGCGGAGCAGGCGTTCATAGGCCTCGTTAATCTGCTGGATGGGGATGACTTCGACGTCGGAGACGATGTTGTGCTTTCCACAGTAGTCGAGCATCTCCTGCGTTTCCACCATGCCGCCGATCATGGAACCGGAGATAGACCTGCGCCCGGTGATGAGGTTGAATGGGGCAAAGGACGGCGGGGTTTCGGGGAGGCCGACAAGGGTGAGTGTGCCGTCCTGCTTGAGCAGCGGGAGATAGTCATCGAGCGCATGTGGCGCGGAGACGCAGTCGAGGATGAAGTCGAACGAAGCCGCATGGGCTTTCATCTGCGCGTGGTCCTTGCTGAAGACGACTTCGTCGGCGCCGAGTTTGAGGGCGTCTTCTTTCTTCTTCGGCGAAGTGGTGAACTGCACGACATGCGCGCCGAAGGAGCGAGCGAACTTGAGGCCCATGTGACCCAGGCCGCCGAGGCCGATGATGCCGACTTTTTTGCCGGGGCCTGCATTCCAATGGCGCAGGGGTGAATAGGTGGTGATGCCGGCGCAGAGTAGCGGGGCGACGGCAGCAAGATTCAGGTTGGCCGGCACGCGGTGGGCGAAGCGCTCGTCCACTACGTAATTGTTGGAGTAGCCACCCATGGTGATGGAGCCGTCGACGCGGTCGGTTGCCGCGTAGGTGAGGGTGGCGCCCTCGTCGCAGAAGTGCTCCTCGCCTTTGTTGCAGGGAGGGCAGTGGCGGCAGGAATCAATGATGACGCCGATGGCTGCGATGTCGCCGGCCTTGAACTTTTTGGAGGAGTTTCCTACTGCGGCCACCCGGCCGACGATCTCATGGCCGGGGACCATGGGATAGATCGCGTTCCGCCATTCGTTGCGAATCATGTGCAGGTCAGAGTGGCAGACGCCGCAATAGAGAATTTCGACATTGATTTCAGTGGGACCGGGATCGCGGCGGGAGAAGGTGAATGGAGCGAGGGACGACTGGGGATCGAGTGCGGCATAACCTCTGGATGCGGGCATGAAGGAAGTCCTTTCGCAGAGAAGCATAAATGAACGAAGTGGAGTGGGTCAGGGTTGAAGCGCACTCGAATGCTCGCTTTTCATTGAATCCTTTGCGATGATCGAGGTTGTCAGGGGCGTTGAGCCGTGGCGACTCGCGGGATCCCCTGCAAATCGGGCGTGAATGCGACGTGCTGAAAACCGGCGGCGGTGAGGAGCGCGTGAATAGCGGGCGATTGGCCAAAGCCGATTTCAAGTGCGATGAAACCGCCGGGAGCGAGTGCATCGAAAGCGGCGGGGATGAGACGGTGGAAGATTTCGAGGCCATTGTCTCCCGCGAAAAGCGCCTGCGTGGGCTCGTGGTCGCGGACTTCGACGGCCAGTGAAGCGCGATCGGCTGCTGGGACGTAAGGGGGATTCGAAACGATGATGTCGAAGACTTCGCCTGCTACCGGCGCAAGCAGATCGCCTTGCAGGAAGCGGATTTGTGCGGCGACATGGTTGCGCGCTGCATTCTCACGGGCGAGGTTTAAGGCCGATGCCGAGATGTCGGTCGCGGTAATTTGCGATCCAGGTAGCTTGTGCGCCAGGGCAACGGCAATTGCGCCGGAACCGGTGCCGATGTCGAGGATGCGAAGTTCGCAAATTGCAGGAGCGGCCTTCTGGATTGTGCTTTCCGATCCTTGAACCAAGGTGCGGGTCGAGGATGAGGCGCCCAATTTTTGAAAGGCTAAAGCGAGGACTCTTTCGACAAGGTGCTCGGTCTCGGGGCGTGGAATGAGCACGTCGCGCGTGACGCGAAAGGGCAGGCCGTAGAACTCCGTTTCACCTGTGATGTATTGGATGGGCTCGCCCTTGAATCGGCGTTCAAGTGTCGCGGCGTAGTGAATCGCGGTGCAACCGCCGAATTCTTCTCCCTGATGAGCCAGAAGCCAGGCTGAGTTTTTCCCAATTAGGTGCAGCAGCAGCGTCTGCGCGTCGCGGCGGGCGCGAGCCGGATGCGGCCCGGAGCGCAGTTGCGCTTCTCCTTTGTCGAGCCACTGCTGCAGCGTCATTGGCTCAGGCGGCCTGGCTGTCGGCCTTTAACCGCTCGGCCTGGTAGTGAGTGACGAGCGCATCGACGATGGGCTGCAGGCGGCCCTCCATCACCAGGTCAAGCTGGTGCAGGGTGAGGCCGATGCGATGGTCGGTGAGTCGGTTCTGGGGGAAGTTGTAGGTGCGAATTTTTTCGCTGCGGTCACCGGTGCCCACCTGCTGCTTGCGCTCCTTGGCAAGCTCGGCGTTCTGGCGATCCATCTCCATTTCATAGAGGCGCGAGCGAAGAACGCGCAACCCCTTCTCGCGATTCTTGATCTGCGACTTTTCGTCCTGGCAACTAACCACTGTGTTGGTGGGGATGTGCGTGATGCGGACGGCAGAGTAGGTGGTGTTGACAGACTGACCACCAGGGCCCGACGAGCAGAAGGTGTCGATGCGGAGATCCTTGGCCTCGATTTTGATGTCGACCTCTTCAGCCTCGGGCAGCACCGCCACCGTGACGGCGGAGGTATGCACGCGGCCCTGGGTCTCAGTGGCGGGAACACGCTGGACGCGATGGACGCCGCTCTCCCACTTGAGCTGCGAATAGACGCGCGCGCCTTCGATAATGGCGATCACTTCCTTGTAGCCGCCGACGCCGGACTCGGAGAGCGAGAGTACTTCGACCTTCCAACGATGCTGTTCGGCGAAGCGGGTGTACATGCGAAAGATTTCCGCAGCGAAGAGCGAGGCCTCGTCGCCGCCGGTGCCGGCGCGGATTTCGAGGATGACGTTCTTTTCGTCATTGGGATCCTTGGGCAGCAGGAGCACCTTCAGTTCCTCTTCGATCGCGGCTTCGCGAGGCTCGAGCGCGGCGATCTCTTCCGTGGCCATGGCGCGCATCTCAGGGTCCGATTCAGCCAGCATCGCGCGTGCTTCGGCGAGACCCTGGCGCACCTGCTTCAGCTCGCGGAATTTCTGCACCGGAGTTTCGAGGTCGCTGAGGGCCTTGCCGGCCTTCTGATACTTTTCGCGGTCGTTGATGATTTCAGGCAGCGAGAGCTGACCCTGCAGCTCGTCGTAACGCTGTTCCATTTGTTCCAAACGATCAATCATCGGATGCACTCCTCCGGGCCCGTTCCAGGTTTTCAAGTTTGGGAGATGAGAAGTGAAAAAGACGGAAAACGAGTGTGGGCGGCGGGCGCCGCTAGAGGAGGGCCGGGATGGGCTGATGAAGGGTCACTGCACTTTCCATTCTAACCTGAAATGCAATCACTGCCCCTATGAAGATGCACAGAGGGTGCTTGACGCTTCAACTTGGATAGACAACTCGCTCAAAAGCAATCGATATGGTCACATGCGTTCATCAGCGGGAGCTGCAGGTCGGATTCGTGATCCGGGTCGGAGTAGATGGTGATGGTGGCCGCCTTGTAGTCCTCCGGTTTGGCGGTCATGATGTTGGGCACAAAGGTCTGTGGGTTGCGGTCGTAGAGCGGGAACCAGGTGCTTTGAATTTCCACCATCACGGTGTGTCCGGCCTTGAATACGTGGTCAATATCGTGAAGGCTGTAGCGGTATTCGTGGATGGAATTGGCGCGCAGCGGGGTGGGCGTTTCGAAGCTGGAGAGATAGCGGCCGCGGAAGATCTCGGCATTGGTCATGAGCTGGTAACCGCGCATTTTGGGGTCGGGATCGTTGTCGGGATACTCGTCGATGAGCTTGACCACCATATCGTTGTCAGTGCCGGTGGTGGAAGCGTAGATGTCTGCGACGACTTCGCCGGTGACGATGAGGTCCTTCTTGAGCACAGGCAGCTTGAACACGGCTACGTCTTTGCGATCGGTGACGAAGCGCTGATCTTCAGTGAGCCAGTTGTACCACTCCGAACCCTCTGAATAGGTGGGCTGGATGGGTCGGTGGCGATAGGGAATGGGGTTGGCGGGATCGCTGACGTAAGTTGTGTTGGCCCTCGCCGTTGTGTCGCTCCAGCTGAGCAGGCCATTGCCTTGAAGGTAGAGGCTGGTGGGTTCTGACTTGATCGGCGGGAAGTGGGAATAGTACTTCCAGGTGTTTGAGCCGGTCTGGAAACTAGCGGTGTCTTCAAGGTCGAAGCCGGGCTCGTCTTTCAGGTAGTGGGCGAAGAATTTGGCTTCGATTTGCGCGCGGAACTCCTTGCCAATCGGCTCGCCGAAGTCAAGGTTGCCCAGGTGGCTGGAGGAAGAAGACCAATATCCATGACGCCAGGGGCCGAGAACAAGAAAGTTCTCGTGATGGTCGTCGTGCGGTTCAAGTTTCTGGTACTCCTCCTGCGGTCCGTACATGTCTTCCTGGTCGTAATAGCCACCTACTGTAAGCGTGGGCACGGCGACTTTGTCGAGATGGTCCTCAACGGCGCGGGAGGACCAGGTGGAATCGTAGCCGGGGTGATCGAGGAAGAGCTTCCATGTGGGGAGATCCTTCGCGCCTGATTTCTTCACGTCTTCGGCAAAGTCTCCGCGTTCAAGGAAATAGTCGTAGCCATCGCGGGGCTTGCCGTCTTTTTCTTTGCCGTAGCTCACATCGGTCGTTTCCTTGCTGGACTCCATTCCGTAGACGTAGTCATAGCCGTAGCTCTGGCGGAATGCGCCGTTGTGGAAGAAGTCGTCGCCCATCCACACGTCGATCATGGGCGCTTGCGGTGAAATGGCTTTGACCGCAGGGTGGGGGTCGATGCCGGCCATCATGGCCAGAAATCCCGGATAGCTGGTGCCGACAACGCCCACGCGGCCATTGTTGCCGGAGACGTTTGCAAGCAGCCATGCCACGGTGTCGTAGGTGTCGGTGCTTTCATCAATGGCCTTGGGATCGCTATGGTCGGCCAGGGGGCGGCTCATGACGAACTGGCCTTCGCTTTTGAAGCGGCCACGGATGTCCTCTGCCACGTAGATGTAGCCGGAGCGCGCGAGTTCGGGGCGTCCCCCGAAAAACGTCGCGCGACTGGTACCGTCGACGCCGTAGGGAGTTCGCATAAGCAGGAAGGGCAGCGGCGTGGCGATGTCAGATGGCTTGAGGATGACGGCGTGGAGCTTGACACCGTCGCGCATCGGGATCATGACCTCCGAGCGCTGGTAGTCGTGAAAGATGTGGTGAACGGGTTCGCCGGTGCGGTGGAAAGTGGACTCAGGATCGTTGGAAAACACAACACTCACGCCGTGACCTGCGGCATCGAGTGTAAAGGTCAACGTAACCTTTGTGTCGGCCACCTCGAATTCAGTGGCCGAGATCGCCGTCAATGCAGTGGGAACGAAGCGATCGTACTCGAAGATGAGCTTGCCGCCCTGGGGGTAAAAGCTGATGGGCATGCCGAGCTCATTGGGGTTGGTGTATTCGCCGGAGAGGGCTTGAAGTTGAGTGTCGGAAGGCTGTGACGCAGTTTGCGGCGTGGGCCGGGCAAGGGCGGGAAATGCGGAAAACAGGGCAAGACACAAAACCGCAAGAGCAACGCGTCGAATCAAGGCGAAGACCTCCTCAAGGGGTGCTAGTGGACGTGGCCCTGATGGCCGTGGGCGGCGCCGCTGGTCAGTTCTTCCATGGGCACGACGCAGCCTTCCAATTCCCCGCACCCGATGTGCTCGAACTGGATGGTGGTGTGGCTGATGAAGAAATGGTCATGAAGAATGTGGTTCAGCTTGACCCGGATACAGGCGCTTTCAGAGGGTGGAATATCGGCGATTGTGACGTGACAGGCCAGGGCGCGGGAGTGCGAGCCGAGGCTCCATACGTGCAGATCGTGGACGTCAACAACTCCCTCGACGGCCTCCATGCCCGAACGGATCTCAGCCAGCGACATGCCTCGCGGCGTACCTTCCAGCAGAATATTGAGGGTTTCGCGAACGATGCCGATGCTGGACCAGAGGATGAGGGCGGCAATGAGCAGCGAAAGGGCAGGGTCGATCCAGTTCTTGCCGGTAAGCAGGATGCCCGCGCCACCGGCGATGACGGCGGCAGTGGAGAGCGTGTCGCCGGCCATGTGAAGGAAGGCGCTGCGGAGGTTGACGTCGCGGGCCACACCCCATAACAGAGCGGCGATCACGCCGTTCATCACCACGCCTGCGGCGGCCACGACCATCATCAACTGGGGCTGCACGGCTACCGGAGCGCTGAGACGGTGGATGGCTTCGACTGCGATCCATAGCGCGATGACGATGAGAGTGGCAGCATTGATGAAGGCAGCCAGAACCCCGGCGCGCTGGTAGCCGAAGGTTTTGGAATTGTCGGCGGGACGAGACTGGAAATAGACGGCGGCAAAACTGAGCAGAAGCGCGAGGAAATCTGAAACGTTATGGCCGGCTTCAGACAGCAGAGCCAGGGAGTGGGCGCGGAGTCCAGCTACGAAGGTCACCGCTACATAGGCAAGCGTGGCCACGAGCGAAAATCGCAGCACGGATTGTGTCCTGTTCGCTCCCGGTCCCGTGGGCGCCGCATGGACATGCATGGGTCTAGTGTAACCGGGGGTGAGTATCATGCGCCAACCTCGGCCATTGCCGTTGGGAGATGGTCAAGTCAGATTCGGCGGGTCTGGCGGCGCCTTGGTTTGGCTGCGGCAAGTGCGGCAAAAACGGGCAGATCGGGCAGCCCCGCGCGGAGACCGCACCACTCTTCGGCAATGACGATGCTGTCTTGTGGCTTGCCGGGCTGGTAGCGCACGGAGCAGGGAAGGCCAATCTTCACCTGGGTTGCATCCTGGGCGCTGAGGATGCCGGTGATGTCCTGCGAACACTGGTACTCCACGCCGGCGATGCGGTAGCTGAAAATCAGCATGGTGCGCACTCCCCGATCGTCGGATTCCATCTCCAGCATATCCAGCAACATCCCGTCGACCAGACGGCCCGACTCGGCAAGATATTGCCGGCGCGCCCGTTCCACCTCGTCGGCAGTGGGGCGATGGCGCAGGAAGAACCAGGCGGCTCCGCCTGCAGCGCATGCCGCCAGAGCCAGCCCTGCAGAGATTTCGTATGCGGATGTCTTCAGGAAGGTCATCGCGAGGCGCTCCACCCCTGGAGCCCCAAACTGAAGAATAGCGCAGTTGGCGCGAGGAGGCTTTGACCTTCGCGAAAGAGAGATTCAACTTTTTCGCCTGTCGCGGATTCATGCAGCGTTCGTTGAAGAGGCAGAGGCAAGACGCTAAACTCCAACTCAATGGAGGTTGCCATGAAAGTTGGAATTCTTGGGTCGGGCGACGTAGCGAAAACTTTGGCCAGCGGATTTCTGAAGCATGGCCACAGAGTCATGGTCGGAACCAGAACGCCTGCCAAACTTGCGGACTGGGCAGCGCAGAATCCGAACGCTCAAGTCGGCAGTTTCGCGGATGCAGCGAAGTCTGGAGAACTCATTGTTCTGGCCGTGAAGGGAAACGCAGCAGTGGAGGCGCTGGGGCTGGCCGGCGCAGGCAATCTGGCGGCGAAGACGGTGCTGGACGCGTGCAATCCCATTGCCGATGCGCCGCCGGACCATGGCGTTCTGAGATTCTTTACCACCCATGAACAATCTCTGATGGAACAGTTGCAGCAGGAGTTTCCAGCAGCCAACTTTGTGAAAGCCTTTAATTCCGTGGGAGCGCCGTCCATGGTGAACCCACAGTTTGCGGGCGGAAAGCCGACCATGTTCATTTGCGGCAACGACGAAGCGGCCAAGAAACAAGTGAGCCAGATTGCCGGCGAATTTGGGTGGGAGGTGGCGGACATGGGCAGCGTGGAGGCGGCGCGCGCCATCGAGCCGCTCTGTATGCTGTGGTGCATTCCCGGCTTTCTCCGCAACGAATGGACGCATGCGTTTAAACTGATGCATCGGTGATGAGGCAGGGGACAGTGAGGTTGAATGAAGCAGATGGCAGGGCCGCCTTGACCCGGCGAAGCGCCCTTCCGTATGCTCGGGGCGTCTATGTGCGGGAAGTTTCACTCGAATTCATTCCGCGCAGGGAGAGCACCGCATGAGTACGACTGTCCCGGCCGCAACTCCCACCCCCGGTTTTGCCGCAAGGCCGCTCCTTGTTCGACGCGCCGCTGTGCTGGGCGCTGGAACCATGGGGTCGCGCATCGCCGCGCATCTGGCCAATGCAGGCATTCCGGTCTTGCTTCTGGATATGGTTCCGGCAGGCGAAGGTGCGCGCAACAGGCTTGCGCTTACTGCGCTTGGCGCTTTGGCGAAGGCAAAGCCGGCAGCGCTGTATGAGGCGTCGCTGGCCGCCCTGATCACGCCCGGCAACTTTGAAGACGACCTGCCGAAACTGGCAGAGTGCGACTGGGTAATTGAGGCAGTCGCCGAAAATCTTGAGATCAAGACGGCATTGCTCAACCGCGTTGTCCCGCACCTCGCAGCGCAGGCTGTATTGACGACCAACACTTCCGGTCTGCCGGTGGGAAAGATCGCCGCCGGGTTGAGCGGGAGGCGGGAGCGATTCTTCGGGACACACTTCTTCAATCCGCCGCGCTATATGCGGCTGCTGGAGGTAATTCCGACGGCCGACAGCGATCCCGGCCTGGTCTCAGCCTTTGCGACATTTGCGGATCGCATTCTGGGCAAGCAGGTGGTGTTTGCCAACGACACGCCCAACTTTATTGCCAATCGCGTGGGTGTTGCGGTGATGTTTACCGCGGCAACGCTCATGCTGGCGCAGGGACTGACAGTCGAAGAGGTCGACGCGCTGACCGGCCCCGCAATCGGTTGGCCGCGAACAGGAACCTTCCGGCTGGCGGATATGGTGGGCATCGACATCCTCGCACACGTGGCAGCGAATTTTCCGCAGGGCGTGACTCCCGGCGGATTCTCTGGCGTTCTTGAAGAGATTGTGAAGCGCGGATGGCTGGGCGACAAGGCCGGGCAGGGCTTCTACAAAAAGAGCCGCGGCGCAGACGGGAAAGATCAGAGGCTGGTGCTGGACCTGAAGACGTTTGAGTATCGCCCGGCCGCCAAAGCCGCATTGCCCGCGCTTGAAATGGCGAAGAATGCCGGCACGGTGCAGGAACGCCTGCGCATGCTGCTGGCAAACGATCCGGCCAAGGACAAGGCGGCGGCGTTTCTGTGGCCATTTCTGGCGTCGCTTTGGAACTTTGCGGCGGACCGCATCGGAGAAGCGGCGGGAGACGCGACCTCGATTGATGCCGCCATGCGCGCAGGGTTCAATTGGGATCTTGGGCCGTTTGAGATGTGGGACGCGGCGGGTGTGGCGACGACCGTGACCCGCATGGCTGCGATGGGATTCAAGCCAAGCGCGCGTGTTGAGGCTCTGCTCGCGGCCGGACATGGTGCGTGGTATGCGAGCGACGGGCGTTCGTGCTTTCAGCCGCTGACCGGCGAAATGGAGCCGGTACCGGCGATTGAAGGTCACGCGCGGGTGGCCGATTTCAGACGCGCGAACGGGTTGATTCGGAGCAATCCAGGAGCCTCACTTGTGAGCCTCGGCGACGGCATTGCCTGCATTGAACTGCACTCCCTGAAGAACGCCATCGGCGGGGACGTACTGGCGATGGTTTCCGCGGTGCTGAATCCTTCTTCTGACGCGGTGCGCGACTTTGCCGGCTTTGTGATTGCGAGCGACCGCGAGAACTTCAGCGTGGGCGCCAACTTGATGCAGCTTTTGCTGACCGCGCAGGAGGGTGAGTGGGAGGAGCTGGCCGCGGTCATTCACGGGTTCCAGCAGATGACAGCGGCGATCAAGTTCTGCCCGCGGCCTGTGGTAGTTGCGCCGTTTGGATTGACGCTGGGTGGAGGCGCAGAAATTTGCCTGCACGCCGCGCGCAGACAGCCTCATGCGGAGACGTACATTGGCCTTGTAGAAGCAGGAGTGGGATTGATTCCTGCTGGCGGAGGAACGAAAGAAATGTTGCTGCGGGCGGTGGACGCGGCGGCCGCACTTGCTCCGCCGGACCCCAAGGATCCGCTGTCAAAATTCGCGCAGTCGGCAGAGATGGGCACGGCGTTGAAGCGAACCCTGGAGACGATTGCGATGGCCAAGGTTTCCACTTCGGCTGCCGAGGCGCGGACGCTGGGCCTGCTGACCGCGGCCGACCGCATCACGCTGAACCGCGAGCGCCTGCTGCTGGACGCTAAGACGCAGGCGGCGGCATTGGCCGAGGCGGGTTACGCGGCTCCGCTGCAGCGCACGGCGATTCCCGCTCCGGGCACGGCGGCGCTGGCCACGCTGGAGACGGGAATCTTTCTGATGGGCGAGGCGGGCTTTGCTTCAGAGCACGACCAGAAGGTGGCGCGCTGGGCGGCCTACATTCTGTGCGGCGGACGCGTGACGGCAGGGACCGCGGTGAGCGAGCAGTACCTGCTGGACCTGGAGCGCGAGGCGTTCCTTTCGCTGTGCGGCGAGCGCAAGACACAGGAGCGCATCGCATTTACACTGAAGACCGGCAAGCCGCTGCGCAATTGAAGGCGCGATGAAGCAAGCAAGGAACATTCTGCGAGCAGCAACACTGCTTGCGCTGGCAACAGCGCCTGCCTGGGGACAGAATTCTTCGCCAAACCCGGCGCCGCTGCCGGCACAGATGACAGAAACCGGCCATGTGGAAGCAGACGGGCGGTCGGTCCCGTTTCTGATCCGGCGTCTGCCGGTCAGCTCCTATCCGGATTTACCGGCTGACGTGGCGGAGACGCTGAATCAGCGCGGTTGCATGATTCCGCAAACGTATGAGGCGCACCATCCTGAGAATGTGGTGCGCGCCAGCCTGGAGCGCGCGGGTTCGTCTGACTGGGCGGTGTTGTGCGCGGCGCGGGGAACGGTTTCGCTGCTGATTTTCTTCGCCAGCGCTCCGGAGGAGCCAATCGTGCTGGCGTCGGCCCATGAGACGGATCGCTTGCAGGCTCATGGTCCGAGCGGTGTACTGGGGTTTAACTGGGGCATCGATCCCGCATCGCCGGAGCAGGTGCGCGAGGCGCAGTCGGGCATGGAACATCGGCCTCCGCCGACGGATCACGATGCATTGGCGGACTCGATCATCGACCTCAAGACCATCTACCACTTTTATTCGAAGCATGCATGGACGCTGCTGGACGTGCCGGGATAGTGCGAGGAGCATCGAACAGGAGTGGATGACCGACTGCGCCTGCAACGATTGTGCGGTCTGTCGGTGAAAAGGAATCAAAAAGGAGCTGTTGCAATGCCGGAAGCCGTTCTTGTCAGCGCGGTGCGCACGCCGGTGGGCCGCGCACCGAAAGGCGCACTCTCCACCACTCGCCCCGACGATCTTGCTGCACTTGCGATGACCGCGGCTTTGGACCGGGTTCCAGAGTTGAGTCGAGCCGAAATCGACGACGTGGTGATGGGGTGCGCGCAGCCTGAAGGCGAGCAGGGGTGGAACATCGCACGCTTTGCCGCGCTGCGGGCGCAACTGCCGGTTGAGATTCCCGGCGTGACCGTGAACCGGCTGTGCGCTTCGGGGCTTGAAGCAATTGCACAGGCGGACATGCGGATCCGCACTGGGAATTGCCGCGTGGTAGTGGCGGGCGGCGCCGAATCCATGAGCCTGATTCCGATGGGCGGAGTGAAGCCAAGCCCCAATCCATGGCTCGCGGAACATTATCCGGCCTCGCTGCTGACGATGGGTCTGACGGCGGAGCGCGTGGCGCGGCACTACAACATTTCGCGCGAGGATCAGGATGCTTTTGCGCTGGCCAGCCACCAGAAGGCATTGGCGGCACAGGCCGCGGGGCGATTTGACGAAGAGCTGATTCCGGTGACGGTGACAAATGCCGTTCCTGGCGCGAAGGCTGGGAAACCCGTTGTGACGGAGACGATGTTTGCGGCCGATGAAGGGCCGCGCGCGGATACTTCGGCCGAGGCGCTGGCGGCGCTGAAGCCGGTCTTCCACGCGCAAGGCACCGTGACGGCAGGGAACTCGTCGCAGACTTCGGATGGCGCGGCGGCGGCGGTGCTGATGGATGCTGATCGCGCGAAGGAACTGGGCATTCGTCCGCTGGCGCGGCTGGTTGCCTATGCCGCGACGGGGTGCCTGCCGGAGGAGATGGGCATGGGACCGGTGACCGCGATTCCCAAGGCGCTGAAACAGGCGGGGCTCACGCTCAACGACATCGGGCTCATTGAATTGAACGAAGCGTTTGCGGCGCAGGCGCTGGCGGTGATGCGCGAACTGGGGCTCGATCCGGAGCGGATCAACGTGAATGGCGGCGCGATTGCGCTGGGGCATCCGCTGGGCTGCACGGGGGCTAAATTGACCGCGACACTGCTCCGAGAGATGAAACGCCGGAAGGCGCGCTATGGGATGGTGACCATGTGCGTGGGCGGCGGCATGGGCGCGGCGGGGATTTTTGAGCGGCTGGATTAGCTCGACTCGAGAAGCAATCGTCGCGCACAAACAGAAGCGGCCGGGAAGCATCCCGGCCGCTTTCTGTTGGATCTTGAACTGCAGGTTCGCGGTGCTAGGCCTTGGCGGTTGCCAGGGCCTTGAGGCGCGCGTTCAGGCGGCTCTTGTAGCGGGAGACGGTGTTGTCGTGGAGAACGCCCTTCTGCACGCTCTTGTCGAGGGTGGAGACGGTCTCGCGATACTGCGCCTGGGCGGCCTTGACGTCACCCTTGGCGAGGGCCTCGCGCAGGGCGCGGAGGCTGGTGCGCACGCGGGTGCGGTTGGCGCGGTTCACCGCAGAGCGGGTTACTGTCTGGCGGGCGCGCTTGAGCGACGATACATGGTTAGCCATTGATATTCCTTATTCTTAAGCCCTTTGTCAGGGGGTGGATGATGCGGAGTCAGAATGCAACCAGAGCCGCATCCCTCGCAATTACTTAGTCTACGGGAAAGTGAGCCTGGGGTCAATGCGGTTGGGCCGGGGTAATGGTGTCGGGTGGATACGAAAGACGCTCGGGAACGTACCCAAAGAGTGAATGATTCATCGAATCATTACGGTGGTGGGATTGACGGCGGAAGCGGTCGGCGCTACTCTCTCCCCAGATAAAGGATTTGGTCGCCCTCGCCAACCCGACCCAGCATCAGACCATCCGCGGCCGAGTGTGCGTCCTTAGGCTGTGTGCGCAGAGCACATGCGCAAATCAAATCAATACCTTCCATACACAGTCCAACACCCAACCGCCGTCTGCCATTGAGGCAGCCATGGAGGCCGTCTGAACGCTGCTCTGGAGATCACGCCCAACCTCGAGCCCCTGTTTGGGACCCGCGACGAAAATGTCAGGCTCATGGAAGATTCACTCGGCGTCCGGATTGATTTACGCTCCGATGCCGTGCACGTGGAAGGGCCGGAGGAGGCGGTGGCCAAAGTCCAGCGCATCTTTCAGGATTTTGAGGCGCTGCGACGCCAGGGCATCAATCCCCACAACGGCGAACTGAACGGGATGCTGCGCCTGGTGGTGGCCGACCCGGCGACGACTCTGCGCTCGCTGGCTGATGCGGGCAAACAGCGCTCGGCCGGGGTGAAGCGCACCGTGCAGCCGCGCTCCATCAATCAGCGCAAGTATGTTGAGGCCATCGAGCAGAACGACATGGTCTTTGGCGTGGGACCGGCTGGAACCGGCAAGACTTATCTGGCGGTGGCGATGGCCGTCTCTGCCATCAACGCGAAGAAAGTGAGCCGGATTGTGCTGGTGCGGCCGGCCGTGGAAGCAGGCGAGAAGCTGGGGTTTCTTCCCGGCTCGCTGCAGGAAAAGGTTGATCCGTATCTACGCCCGCTCTACGACGCGCTCTACGACCTGCTGGAGCCGGAAAAAGTCGACAAGATGCTGGAGAAGAATGTCATCGAGGTTGCGCCGCTGGCATTTATGCGCGGGCGCACGCTCAATGACGCGTTCATCATCATGGACGAGGCGCAGAACACCACCATCGAGCAGATGAAGATGTTTCTGACCCGCATGGGCAACAACTCCAAGGCAGTCATCACGGGCGACATCACGCAGATCGATCTGCCCAATCCGCGCAAGTCGGGGCTGCTGGATGCAATCAACATTCTGGATGGCGTCGAGGGCATTCAATTCTGCCATTTTGCGGACTCCGACGTGGTGCGTCATGCGCTGGTGCAGCGCATCGTGCGCGCTTACGAGTCGGCCAAGCCGCAGCAGCAGGAACTGCCGCTTGCCGCGGGTGAGCCTCTTCAGGTTGAGACCCAGGCGCAGCAGCCGGGTCAGCCGACGCATCAGGCCAAGCCGCAGTGAATTCGCGGTTCGCGTAGAATTGAAGCTGAAGCGGGGCTGTCTGCCACGGCGGAGCCTCGCGCACGATGATTCTCCTCGACCCAGATCTGGACCCTTACCCTGCGCCTGATGCGAATACGGCGAAGCGCGCCGCCACGTCCAGCGATCCCGCAAGCCCTTTCAGTCAGAGGACACCTTCAGCGCGCACGCTGGCTCGTTTCCTGGCTACCGCCCAGGTCGCTGTTCGGCTGCGGGGAAATGTGACAGTGCTGCTCACGACGGATGAAGCCATCCGAAAGCTCAACCGGCAATTCCGCGGCAAAAACAAGGCGACCGACGTGCTGTCGTTCCCTGTCGCAGGGCCGGCTGCGGCGGAATTCGCCGGTGATCTTGCGATCAGCGTGCCGACGGCGCTGCGCCAAGCCTCGGATCGGGGACATGCGCTTCGAGTTGAATTGAAAATATTGATGCTGCATGGCTTGCTCCATCTGGCGGGTTACGACCACGAGACGGACGCGGGCAGGATGGCGCGCCGCGAACGCCTGCTGCGGGGCAGGCTGGGATTGCCCCTGGGACTGATTGAGCGTGCCAATGAGTTTGGAAGCTCGACGCAAAAGAAGAGCCCGCGCAACGGGGCACGGCGATGACCGCGCTGACCATCCTGCTGGTGGTTCTGGTGGCCTTGATCGAGACGCTGGCTTCCTACATCAACCGCGTCTATTCGGAGTTTGGCAAGATTCTTTCGCACGAGGTGCAGGACAACCTGGATGCGTGGGAGGAGCATGTTGAGCCGCAGCTTGGATTGAGCCGCGAGCATGCGGCCATCTCTGCCTCGGTGCTGCAGCAGCTTGCGCTTGGCGCGATCGCATTGGAGTTTGGTGCGGTGCTGTTTGATCGCGGGCCGCATCTGGGCCAACCCACCTACGCTGAAATTGCGCAGGCCGTCATTGGCATGGTGCTGGTGGTCGTCTTCTGCAATCAGATCATTCCGTCGCTTCTTTTCGAGCACACGCGGGGCCGATGGGCGGCGCGGCTGGTGTGGCCCATCCGGCTGCTGCTTTGGCTCATCACGCCAATCACGGTCTTTGTGCGCTTCTTTTATTCCGTTGCGTCGCTGGCGGAGAAGCCGGTGAGCCAGGAAGAAGAAACGGCTGGAGACGTGGAGGCGCTGCTGGAGGCCGGCGAAGAAGAAGGCATTCTGGAAGAGAATGATCGTGAACTGGTGCGTTCTGCGGTTGAATTTGGCGACAAGCTGGTGCGCGACGTGATGACGCCGCGGCCGCGCATGTTCGCGGTGCCGGAATCGACGACTCTGGAGCAGTTTCTCGAAATGCTCAAGGAACACAACTTCTCGCGGGTGCCGGTCTACGCCGATTCGCTGGACAACATTACGGGGATCGCATTCGCGCACGACTTGCTGCAAATCACGGATGATGAGGCTCCAATGCGCACCGTGGCCAGCATTGAGCGGGAGGCGGTATTTGTACCCGAGACCAAGCGCGGCTACGAGCTGCTGCGCGAGATGCAACGCGAAAAGCAGCACATGCGCATCGTGATTGACGAATACGGCGGCGTCGCAGGCCTGGTGACAATCGAAGATCTGCTCGAAGAGATCGTGGGTGACATCCGCGACGAACACGAGGACGATGCGCCGAAAGAAGACCCGCAGCGCGAGCCAGGCGGCGTGTGGGTGGTGCCGGGCAGCTTTCCGGTGGGCCAGCTCGCGGACCTCTTCGGCGAGGTGCCCGGCCTGGCCGAACTGGACGATGCCTACGAAGCGACGACACTGGGCGGCCTGGTAAGTGAAATCGAAGGGCGCATTCCGCTGGCAGGCGAGGTGGTTCTGCTTCCGGGCGCGGGGCTGCGCATTGAGGTGGTGGCGTCCACTGACCGGCGCGTGGAAAGGTTGCGCGTATTTCCGCCGGTGACGCATGCAGAAGGCTTTGCGAATGGAGTCAGCGGTTCGCTTTAACTTTGCGCCACTCCTCCGCAGTGAGCTCCCAGACTTCTCCGCTTTTCAAGCGGGCGCAGAATGAGCCGCTCTGCACTGTCTTCTATGACCATGCAGCATGACATCGATCCGTTTGCTTTGAATCCGCGATAATAGGAAACAGGAGAATCATTCGCCTTTGAAATCTGGATTTGTAGCCATACTGGGTCGGCCCAACGCCGGCAAGAGCACGCTGCTGAATGCGCTCATCGGCGAAAAGGTAGCCATTGTTACGCCCAAGCCGCAGACCACGCGCAACCGGATAGCCGGCGTGGTGGAGGTTCCGGCGCGAAAAAAAGTGCATCCCGCGGCGCAGATTGTTTTTGTCGATACGCCCGGTGTGCACAAGCCAAGTTCGCAACTGGACCGTCGCATGTTGCAGGAGGTTCACGAGGCGCTGGAGACACGCGACGTGGTGCTGGTGCTGGTGGATGCCAGCCGGCGGGTGCAACTGGATCCAGCGGCAGCGTCCGATGCCGCCACTGAGGCAACGGTTGATTCGCAGGTCTCAGATACGAGCGCTGGGGCATCCATGGGGTCCACTGCGCCTCAGAAACAAAAGACTGCCGCGTGGGCCAGCGAAGAGGAGTTCCTCTTCGGATTGATCCGCGGGCTCGATTGTCCCGTGTTCCTGGTGCTGACCAAGATTGACCTGGTCGCGAAAGACAAGCTGCTGCCGATGATCGAAAGGCTCACGAAGCAGTACAACTTTGCAGAGGTGATTCCGGTCAGCGCCCGCAAGCGCGATGGTCTCGACGTGCTGGTACGCAAAATTGTTGAGGCCTTGCCGACCGGCGAGCGCTACTATCCCAAAGATCAATACACTGACCAGCCGCAGCGCTTCATGGTGGCGGAACTGATTCGGGAGCGGATTTTGATCGAGACCGGCGAGGAAGTTCCGTACGCATCGGCGGTGGTGATCGAGCAGTATGAAGAGGCAGAGCCGCCCGCTCCGCCGCGCAAGAAAGGTCAGGCGCCGGCGCGTTTGCCTCTCACGCGCATCGCGGCGGCCATCTATTGCGAGCGCGATGGGCAGAAGGCAATCCTGATCGGCAAGGGCGGCGCCAAGCTGAAAGAGATTGGTACCGGCGCGCGCAAGCAGATCGAATCGCTGCTGGGGACGCGGGTATATCTCGAATTACACGTGATTGTCGAGCCGGGCTGGCGCGAGTCGCGCGGCTTTGTTCAGTCTCTGGATTGGCGGAATCAGTTGGAGAGATTGGCCGAGAAACAGGTCACCGAGAAAGAACCCAGCGAAGAGGAATAGAGAAGCCCGGCGAGAGCAGCTTGAGAGGGATCTATGCGCCGCGCACTTCTCCGCGGCCATTGGATTTGACGCCGTACATGCGCTCGTCGGCGGCGCCAATGATGGCATGGACTGCGTTGCCATCGGCGGGAGAAGTGGCCACTCCAACGCTGGCGCTGACGGCGAGCTCCAGGCCATTCTTCATGCGGAAGCGCGTCGCCATGAGCGCTCGCAGCAGGCTGGCGGCACGATCGAGCGCCTCCTTGGCCTCGGTCTCGGGCATCAGAATCACAAACTCGTCGCCCCCGTATCGGAAGCAGAGGTCCTGCTTGCGGCTGAGTTCCTGTAGCCTCTGGCCGGCGCGCGCCAGCAACTCGCTGCCTACCAGATGGCCGTGCGCGTCATTCACGAGCTTGAAGCGGTCCAGATCAAGGAAGGCCATGCTTACGGGAAGGCCGAGGCGGCCGCAGCGTTCCAACTCCCAGCCGAGCACATCGTAAAGATGGCGTACGTTGAAGAGCCCCGTTGTGTCGTCGGTGATGGTGAGTTGCTGGATGCGGGCCACGTCGCGCGCGTTTTCAATGGCGATGGCCGCATGGTCGGCCAGGATGTGCAGGAAGGCGATGGTGTAGTCGGTGAGCTGCTCGGCGCGGGGATTGAAAATTTCAATCGCGCCGTGCGTGCCTTTGCGTCCGCGCAGAGGCAGGGCGATGACAGAACGCACTTTTGGCGCCGAAAGCGCGCCAGGGACATTCAGCCGCGGATCATCTTCCGATTCCGGCACGATGAGAGTTTCGCCGTGCTCGACGACCCAGCCCGCCACCCCTTCACCCACCTTGACGCGCAGGTCGCGGAGCGCGACTTGCTCGCCGCCCGCAGCAATCGCATAGTAGAGTTCCTGGCGCTCTTCGTCGAGCATCAGCAGGGCCCATAGATCAGCGTCGATGAAGCGTTCCATCTGGTCCAGAATGGTGCGCAGAATCGTGTCCAGGTCGAAACTTGAGGTGAGCGAACGCGCCAGCTGATGAAACACGAGCAGATCGTCGATCGGGATTCGGTTTTCCGTCGCGTTTGTCATCAGGACACCGTTGTATGAAGTCATTCTTGCATAGGGACGCATGGTGGAGTAGCTGGAGAGCGCATCGGCTGCGGTATTTCAGTTACCTAAGTCCAAAGGTTCGCAACAAGTAACGGTGGAGAACATTAAGTTTCTGAATGGGCAATATTTGGGTCACGCGAGTGGGCGCACAACTCTCTCCGCAGCGCTGGTGAATCCTACCCGCCGATGTGGACCATGGAGCGGGATGGCTTGAGGAAACCAGGTTCGCCGATGTGATGGCGCGCCTCCTTGCCTTTGACGGTGGCTGCGATATAGGCCGCGAGTTCGGCATCGCTCTCGCCGGCCCTCATGCGGCCATAGAGGTCGTGCTCCACCTGGGAGAAGAGGCAGGTGCGAATCTTGCCGTCGGAGGTGAGCCGCACCCGGCTGCACGCCCCGCAGAAGGCCTGCGTCACGGGTGCGATGATGCCGATTTCACCCACGCCGTCTGGGAAAGTGAAGCGGCGCGCTGTCTCGCTGGCTTCGCGCGGCGGGAGCGGCACGAGCGGCATCACCCGGTTGATGCGCTCGACAATTTCCGCCATCGGCACAACGATGCCCGGCGACCACAAGCGATCTTCCTCAAGGGGCATGAACTCGATAAAGCGAACCGCCACGTTTTCTTCGCGGGCAAAGCGAGCAAATCCTTCGATTTCGCCGTCGTTAAAGCCGCGCAGCAGGACGCAATTGATCTTGAGGGGCGTGAGGCCGGCGGCGCGCGCGGCGCGAACGCCGGCAAGTACTTTTTGATGGCTGCCGGGCACGCGCGTGATGCGCTCGAAGGTGGGTGCGTCGACCGCGTCCATGCTGACAGTGATGCGGTTGAGGCCTGCGGACTTGAGCGGCACGGCCATCTTATCGAGCAGGTGGCCGTTGGTGGTGAGAGCCAGATCAAGGGAATTGCCGGAGAGAGTGCGCAGGCGAGCAAGTTCCTGGAGCAGTTCCGTCAGCCCGCGGCGCAGCAGGGGCTCGCCGCCGGTGAGGCGGACCTTTTCGATTCCCAGGCCGACAAAGAGCTTGATAAGGCGCAGGTACTCGTCGATGCCCAGTTCCGGATACTGCGCGCCTACTTCCCCGGTGCGGCAATAAACGCATTTGTAGTTGCAGCGGTCGGTGATGGAGACGCGGAGATCGTGAATGACGCGACCGTGGCTATCCGTCAGCCGGGGGGCGGTCAGCACCGCGGGGAATGCGATTGGGGAAGCAGCGGCCATCGGCACCTTCAAAGCTATTCCGTTTTGCCGCAGCGTGCATCGCTAAGCGAGGTTGTGGCTACCCTGCGACTCCAACCTCAGTCGATGCGCGGCGTGCCTTTGCGCAGCACCAGGCCGGTAACGCCAAAGATTGCAATAAGTGCGAGAGCAACGAAGAAATAGTACGCCATGGGATGAGCCCAGCCCGGGGAGTAGGAAAGGTCCTGTCCCACCCAGAGAAGCAGCACCGTGGCGATAACCGCGAACTGCCCGGCGATGACCAGGAAGGTATGGCCCAGGTCGCGGCGCTTGTCGAGCGCCTCCACCTGATCAGGGGTCAGATTGCGCTCTTCGGGGGGAAGAAGGGAATTTGCCATCGTGTTCTCCTCGCGGGCCTACCCTCATAGCCTCCGGCCCGGCTCGCTTTCATCTTCGATTCAATCACATACGGCGGGATGTGCGCCAGCAGAAGGGGTCGAAAAGTCGTCAATCCGAGCTTGGTCTGCCCTAATCCGTCAGGAAGGCCAGCGACTGCAGCGTGGTGATCTCGAAGGGCTTGCGGCAGCGAACATTGGCGCAGGCAAGCTTGTCGTCGCGCCTGACCATGTAGGACTGTGCCTTGGCAAACCGGGCGCGGTCGCGCTCGTCGGCGTTGCGGGGAACCTGCGCGCGTTTGCGGCGGACTACCCAGGTGACCTTGTACTCTGCCGCCTGCCCGCATTTGGGGCAGGTGATGGTGTGTGCGCGCATTTCCGTGGTCTCGTTGAAAAACTCCCGCTCTTCCATGGTTCAAATACTCCATGCCCGCGAAGATGGATTGCCGCTTGCGGCGGCAGGCCTTCCTCTCCGGCTCAATCTATTCCATACTCGTACTTGCCATGACGAAACGCAAGCCGGGTACGTTTTCGGCCTCCAAGGCGGTAAAGGCCAATGCACGGGAGCGGGTGGGCCAGCCAAAGCCTGCGCGTGTTCTCGATTCCGAACCCCGCACCGGACGTCAGGCCAAGCACAAACCTAAACTCGAAGAGGTTATCCGACAGGAGGAGTAGCGATGGCCAAAGCAGTGGGATTCGGAGGGGTGTTTCTGAAGGCGCGAGACCCGAAGGTCTTGTCGGCCTGGTACGCGACCCACCTGGGCATTCCAAGCCAGGGTGGAGGGTCGCTTGCCTTCGACGGGCCGGAGTCAATGGGAATGACAGTCTTCTCGCATTTCCCCGACAGCACGAAATATTTCGGCGACGGCCCGCAGACTTCGATGGTTAATTTCAGAGTGGACAACCTGGACGAACTGCTGACGCAGCTTGCCCAAGCCGATGTCCGCATCGATCCCAAGCGGGAGGACCACGAATACGGTCGATTCGCCTGGGTATGGGACCCGGAAGGCAACCGGGTGGAGTTGTGGGAGCCGCCGAAGGCGGAATGAGGTTGCCTAGCCCCGCAGTACAAGCAGGCTTGCGATCAGGGCCAGCGGCATGGCGAAAATGCCGACCTTGAAAAACTCCCAGGCGGTGATCTCGACCTTCTCGCGGCGCAGGGCAATCAGCCAGAGAATCGTCGCCAGCGAGCCGGTGACCGAAAGATTGGGCCCGAGGTCGACGCCGATCAGCATGGCGTGCGCCACTACGCCGGATTCGTGTGCGCTGCGAATCGCGGCGCCTGCCATAAGTCCCACGGGCAGATTGTTCATGCCGTTCGAGAGCAAAGCAGCCGCGAGAGCCGATCCGCCCTTGGCCAACCAGGCGGAGGTGTGTGCGAGCGCACTCAGGCCTGCGAGCCCGGCGCGGAGCAGCCCGGCATTGTGCAGAGCTTCGACAATGACAAAAAGTCCGGCTACCAGGGGCAGCACGGACCATGAGACTCCTTTTGCGACGCTCGGAACGATTTTGCGGTTGCGCGACGCGACGACAGTCAGTGCAAGGATTGCCGCTCCGCATGTGGGCGCGCCCAGCGGTAGCCCGAACGCCGAGGAGACAATCAGCGCGGCTGCGGCAACAATTAGTCCCGCCGAGCGCCAGTTTGCCTTCAGTCGAAAGCGGCGCCTGCTGCACTATGCCTTCGATGCGGCCGCGCAACTGTTTGCGTGAATGCCAGCGAAGGCAGATGTAGGTGAGCAGCACGGAAGCGATAGAAGGCAGCAGAAAGATGCCGAGCCAATCAAACAGCGGCGGAATCTGCCGGTCGAAGACAACGAGGTTGGCCGGATTTGAAATTGGAAAAATGAAGCTCGCCGCATTCGCGATAAAGGCGCAGGCCAGCAGGTATGGTTTGGGCTCGACCCTGGCGCGGCGAACCACCGCGAGCACCGCGGGCGTAAGCACGACCGCGGTTGCGTCGTTTGACAGCAGCGCCGTAACAACGATGCCGACGAAGTAAACCAGCATGAAAAGCCGGCGGGGCGAGTTTCTGGCGTGAGTTGCTGCGACTGCGGCGGCCCAGTCAAATACGTGCTCTTCGCGGGCCATTTCGGCCAGAATCATCATCCCGGCGAGAAACAGGTAGACGTCCAGCCCTTCATAGACAGCATGAGCGGCCTGGCGCAGCGGGAGCAGCCGGGCTGCAACGAGAAGAATTCCCCCGCCGCAGACCCAATACGCCTCCTCAATCCTGCGCGGGCGGAGCAGCATGCACAGGATGCTAGCCAGTGAGATAGTCCAGATGAGAATCGTGCTGAGATGCGCAAGGAGCAAGGTGTTTCAATCGACCTCTGAAGGTGAATTGGATGCAGATCAGTGTCGTGCGCTATGCAGGACGGCCCAAATTGGATCGAGCGTGGAGGATCGAGCATGGAAGAGTGATTCAGCGGCAGCGCGCCGGGCGGATTTGAGCTCGAAACCAACGTTGTCTTACAGTGTCATTCATCCTTCAAGGAGTGTCTTACGGGCGTAAGACAAATGGTAGACATGCGCCTTACCATCTCTACCCAGTATTGCACTGCCATGACGGCCGAAATCTCCGCCTGGACGCCCTGACCTCGCGCTGAAGGGGCGGCTAGGTTTATTGATGCGTCAAGCTGTAGGGGCCGGGAAGCGCGGGTCCTGTAGGCTTGTCGGCTATCTCCGGCTCACTCGGCTGTTCCGTCCTCTTGGAGTAGATGCGGAACTGCACCACCAGGTCGAGCAGGACAGGCACAGGTTTGCCGTCCTTGATCGCGGGCTGAAAGCTGACCTTCTTGATGGTCTCGACGGCATTTTCGTCCAGACCAAATCCAATGGGCCTGCCCACCACGATCTCTTCCGGCTTGCCGTCAGCGCCAATGATTGCGTGATACAGGGCCATTCCTGCGACGCCATTGGTTTGCGCATAATCGTTTGAGGGCGGCTCGATGTTTGAGAGCAGCTTCGCCTTCTGATCGACGGCGTTCTGTGAGTAAACCCCCGGATCGCTCGGCCGGAAATCACTATGTGCGGCCGCAGCCTGGTAATACAGCCTCCAAAACGCGGGCATGGCCGCGATCATCTTTTCATCGAGCCCCTGGGCAAAGACCCGGGCCAGCGCGTCCTTGAGCATTTGCGCGGCATGCGCTGGAGAAGTGGTGGTTGTTGCCCCCTTGTCGCTGGCAGAGTGCTCGGCCGCAAGCGGGGCAGGCATTCCTGAGTCTTCTTCAGGCGCTGTGGCAAGCATTGTTTCGCCTTTCGCCTTTTTCTTCTTGGGCGACACCACAAGCTCGCGATCGATGGTGATCTTTACCACTTTCTTTTTCGGCGTGATTCTGACCTTGTCGACAGCCTTGATGGCGTCTTCGTCCGGCAGGGCGCCGAGAAAGTGCAGCCCATAGCGTACGCCGACCAACTCTACCTTATGTTTGGTGAGATTCACTCTGTCGATCTGGACGAGGCTCAGCGTGTAGGAACCTTGCGGTGAATGTCCAACCAGCAGGCCATGCTCGTCAAAGTTGAGGGAATTATCGAGGTAGCCGCCGCGCAGATAAAGCATCTTGCCCGCGAACTGCTGCTTGAGCGAATCTTCTGTGATGGGGTTCACGGGTTCTGGCGCTGCAGCGGTGCTGTCCGCGGTTACCGGTGAGGCTGCCGCCGGAGCCTGGGTAGGCGAAGCCTGTTGCGAAAGCGCCGCCGGGCTGAACGCAAGAACAATGGAACATGCGAGGGCGCTGCTAGCAGCCAGGGCCGCGAAACCGGTACCCGCACGAGTGCAGAGAATGGACATGGGGGAGTCCTTTTTCCGCAACTCTAGCAGGATTCGCTATCGGCAAGGCAAAAACAATCAAGCACCGATGTTACCTTCGGGGGTTCAACCTCGATCAGGCGGCGTGTCTGCCGCGCGCTGAATCCGCCACAGAATGCGGCGAAAGAGGCCGAGAATTCGCCTGGTGTCGCTTGAGTCAGGCTGGAGCCGCCGCAAAAGCAAGCGCAGATCGTGGCGGTTGGCCGCGCGCATCGTGGCAGGGGAGTAATCCGCCGCAATCATGGTTTGCTCAATGACCTCGGCAAGAAGGTCGAGCTCGCCTGAGGGTGCGGCGGAATCAGCACCTTGCGGCTGCGTCAGCCTGTGTTCGTGCGATGCGTCTGCCTCGGGAAGGGCGCGGGTGGCCAACTCATACAGGCAGACCGCGACGGCCTGTCCCAGGTTCATTGAGGGCTGACGCGCGTCGGTGGGAATCTCGACCAGCAGGTGGCAATAAGAAAGGTCTTCACGAGTGAGGCCATGCTTCTCCGGACCGAAGATCAGGGCGATGCGGCCTTCACGGGCGAGTTCTTTCTGGACAAGCGGAGTGAGGGCGGGCAGCGAGAGGACCTTCTGCTCCGGTTTGCGCATTGCGAGAGTGCCAGTGCCGATGACGAGGGTGCTGCCTGAAACAGCCTCTCCCAGAGTTGTTGTCTCTTTTGCGTTTTGGAGCAGGTCCGGCGCTCCCACAGCGGAGCGGGCCTCGCGCCAATGCGGTGCGTAGGGCGCGACCACGGCCAGGCGCGTGAATCCGAAGTTGGCCATGGCGCGCGCTGCAGCTCCTATATTCAGCGGATTCCGCGGCGAGACGAGAACGACTTCGACGCGGTCGCAATTGTCCAGGGTGAGCAAGAGATGATTGTAGTGCGGCGGGTCTGACAGATGCGGGGCTTACTCCGTTGCTACACTGCACATACGTATGGCCTCCGATAGGGATTCCGAGTCACGCGCGAATTCGGTTGCGGCCGAGGTCGACGCCCTGTGCGCGACGGCGCGCTGGTGCTACGCGAAGGGCTGGGTTCCGGCCACCAGCGGCAACTTCAGCGTGCGCCTGGGCAGCGACATTTGGATTACTCCAACTGGCCTCGATAAAGGCACGCTTACCCCAAACGATTTGCTGGAAATTGATCTCGATGGCCGCGCAATTGGCGGTCATGGCAAACCTTCGGCGGAGACGGGGCTGCATACCGTCATCTACGCGTGCGCGCCGCGAAGCGGCGAGCCATTCTGCATGTGCACACGGTCTGGAACACGCTGCTCTCGGGCCGTTTTGCGTCCACGGGCTATGTGCCCATCGAGGGATATGAACTGCTGAAGGGGCTCGCTGGTGTGACGACGCACGCGCATCTTGAGAGGGTGCCGATCCTTGAGAATTCGCAGAACTATGCGGACTCTCGCCGCGCAACTGGCCGCTACGCTCGAGGAGCATCCTGCACGCCCATGGGGTGTTGCTGAGCCGGCATGGGCTTTATACTTGGGGGCAATCGGTGGCCGAGGCGCGCCGGCACCTGGAGGCTCTCGAATTTCTCTTCGAGGTGGAGGGTCGGCGGCTGATGTCCCGTGAGCCGGTAGTTCCGGACATTCTTGAATAGGGTCGCACTGATATGAGGAGCTTCGATGGCTGTCCTTCGCTTCCCCAACGAGAACTGCAGAATTGAGAGCGAACCCGAGATTCGCGCGGCTCTCGGCGAGCTCGGCATCGACTACGAGCGCTGGAGCCTTGACCGCGTGCCGCCGGACAGCTCCGCCGAGTCTGTTCTGCACGCCTACGCCGCCGAGATCGACGCGATGAAGCAGCGCGGCGGCTATGTGACTGCGGACGTGATCGACGTGAACGCCGAAACACCGAACCTGGATGCGATGCTGGCGAAGTTTGACAAGGAGCACACCCACTCAGAAGACGAGGTGCGGTTCATCCTCGCGGGGCGCGGAATTTTTTTCCTGAACCTTAACAACATGGTCGTGTCGGTCGAGGTCGGTCCCGGCGATATGCTGCGTGTGCCGCGCGGAACGACGCATTGGTTCACGTTGTGCGAAGACCGCCGCATTCGCGCCATTCGCTGGTTTCAAGACACGACCGGCTGGACTCCGCACTACACCGCGTCGGGTGTGGATCAGAATTATCAGCCGCTCTGCTTCGGTCCAGCGTATCTGGGCCCGCGCGTGGCATCGAACATCTCCGCATGACAACTGCACAGGTCCGCGCTTACCTGCTCGATGTGGAAGGAACCGTCGCGCCGATTTCGCTGGTCAGCGAACAGCTATTTCCCTATGCGCGTGCGCACGTCGCTGACTATTTGAAGCAGAATCTGGAAAGGCCCGATGTCCAGGAAGATTTGAAGCTTCTCGCAGAAGAGAATCGAGCGGAGCTAAGTGAGACCTCGCCAACCTTTGGGATCGAAATCAGAAATGAGCTGCATGCGCGAGCCTATCTGCTGTGGCTGATGGATCACGACCGCAAATCCACCGCACTGAAAAGTCTTCAAGGCAAGATATGGAAGGTCGGGTTTGAAAGCGGCCAATTGAAAGGCACGCTCTTTGCTGATGTGCCCGATGCCTTTCGCCCGTTGGTCAAAGACTGGCAAGGTTGCAATCTACTCTTCCGGTTCAGTCGAAGCACAGCAGTTACTCTTTCGCTACTCAACTTATGGAGATCTGACGCCACTTATCACGGGCTACTTCGATACCCGCACCGGGCTTAAGTCGGCGAGCGCGAGTTATACGGCCATCGCCGAAAAGTTAGGTGTGCATCCCGCCGATGTTATTTTCTTTTCGGATGCGGTGCCGGAACTGGATGCGGCTCGCCAGGCAGGCTGCCAGACAAAGCTCGTTGACCGCGAGGGAAATCCGCCGGTTGAGGACGCACATGGGCACGACATGATCGAGTCGTTCAGCCCTGTCTAAGCATCAAACTCGGGGCTTGTGCCATCGATGAAGCTTCAGCAAGCACCATTCTGCAGCGCCATTCAAGGAATCGATTCAGCTACTTATGATCCACTGGACCAACCCGGCCGCCACTGCCCTCAATGAACTAAGCCATGCACCCATCGTGCGCTTTTCCGTGCTGGCGCTCAGCTCCATCTTCTTTCTCGTCGATCCGTTTGCGGCCATTCCGTCCTTTCTTGCGATTACCGAGAGCGCGAGCCCGGAGCGGCGGGTGCGGATGGCGCGCAAAGCGAGCCTTACCTGCTTCATCGTGCTCACCAGCTTTGCCCTGGCGGGGCAGCTGATTTTCAGGATGTTCGGTATCACCTTGCCTGCCTTCGAGATAGCGGGTGGCTTGATCCTTTTGCTGATTGGTCTCGACATGCTTGAAGCCAAGCGCTCTCCCACGCAGGAAGCGCACGGCGATACCGAGGAGGGCGCAGCCAAGGAAGACGCCGGAATCGTGCCGTTGGGGATCCCTATGCTGGCCGGCCCGGGAGCCATCTCGTCGGTGATGGTGCTGGTGGGCCAGGTTCCGACCCTCTGGCATTGGGAGATGGGAGCGATCCTGGGCTCGATCGCGGTCACCTGCCTGGTCAGCTATTGGGTGCTGGCAGGCGCCGGCAAAGTGCGCAAAGTGCTGGGCGAAACAGGGATACGCATCCTGGTCCGCATCATGGGCCTCTTGCTGGTGGCCCTGGCCATGCAGTTCTTCGTTAACGGGCTGACCGATCTGGGGCTGATTGCGCGGCAATAAATCGGGCCTTTCCCACAGAAACAGGAGGCTTTCCACAGGTCTTCCGGCTTGCAATCGCGCGGGCGGGTTGCTATTCTCGGCAGGTTGCACAGAGATGATTCCGGACTGGTCGGGCATCGCTTGCAATCGAGGGTAGCGTGTGCTACTCTTTGAAAGTTGCAAATGGAGTAGTGGAGCCTCCCGGTGGCCGTGTGGCCTGCCCCGATTGAGGGAAGTGGGAAGCCAAAGTAATGGAATTGGTTCGCTGGATCAGGTGAGGCTTTAGCCCCTGAACCGCTGTAGGGAATCCCTAGAGAGAACAATCCATTGCATGACCCGGGAGAATTTCTCCCGCGAGCCCTATCGGCTCGGGCAGTTTTTGCTGGTTGCTCATTGATATTTTGCGCAGTGCGATGTTTCTGAACCGGAGTTCCGGGTCAGCCGTTTCGAGACTTGATTTTTGAGTGACCTCCGCCAACGATGGGCGGGGCAGACTCAGGCAAGTAAATGATTCGAGCTTGACATGGTATTGGAATTCCGATAGTTTTGAAAAGTTCGCGCAAAAATGCCGATTGGTGCGGTTAAACGCAAAATTGGTACGCGCAACAAGTTCGAGGACAACCTGGTGTAACAGCCGGGCCTCGATCCAAAAGGGCGCCGCTCAGGCGGAGGGCTCTCAAGGATCTTTGACAATTAGGTTGAACATGCCAGTCGTGAGAAAAGATCAGGTTTGGCTTGATCATTCTCACTAAATTGCATCGCGCGTTTTCGAGCGTGCGATGCCGCTGAACCGAGTCGACCTCCGTCGATAAGGGGAAGCAATCAGGTTTCAAACGAGAGTTTGATCCTGGCTCAGAATCAACGCTGGCGGCGTGCCTAACACATGCAAGTCGAACGAGAAAGGGTAGCAATACCTGAGTAAAGTGGCGCACGGGTGAGTAACACGTGACTAACCTACCCTGGAGTGGGGGATAACTGAGGGAAACCTTAGCTAATACCGCATAATACCTACGGGTCAAAGGAGCAATTCGCTTTGGGAGGGGGTCGCGGCCGATTAGTTAGTTGGCGGGGTAATGGCCCACCAAGACTGTGATCGGTATCCGGCCTGAGAGGGCGCACGGACACACTGGAACTGAAACACGGTCCAGACTCCTACGGGAGGCAGCAGTGGGGAATTTTGCGCAATGGGGGAAACCCTGACGCAGCAACGCCGCGTGGAGGATGAAGTACTTCGGTACGTAAACTCCTTTCGATCGGGACGATAATGACGGTACCGGAAGAAGAAGCCCCGGCTAACTTCGTGCCAGCAGCCGCGGTAATACGAGGGGGGCAAGCGTTGTTCGGAATTATTGGGCGTAAAGGGTGCGTAGGCGGTTTGGTAAGTCTTATGTGAAATCTATGGGCTCAACTCATAGACTGCATGAGAAACTGCCGGGCTTGAGTGTGGGAGAGGTGAGTGGAATTTCCGGTGTAGCGGTGAAATGCGTAGATATCGGAAGGAACACCTGTGGCGAAAGCGGCTCACTGGACCACAACTGACGCTGATGCACGAAAGCTAGGGGAGCAAACAGGATTAGATACCCTGGTAGTCCTAGCCCTAAACGATGATTGCTTGGTGTGACGGGTACCCAATCCCGCCGTGCCGTAGCTAACGCGTTAAGCAATCCGCCTGGGGAGTACGGTCGCAAGGCTGAAACTCAAAGGAATTGACGGGGGCCCGCACAAGCGGTGGAGCATGTGGTTTAATTCGACGCAACGCGAAGAACCTTACCTGGGCTCGAAATGTTATGGACCGGAGTAGAAATATTCCTTCCCCGCAAGGGGCCGTAATATAGGTGCTGCATGGCTGTCGTCAGCTCGTGTCGTGAGATGTTGGGTTAAGTCCCGCAACGAGCGCAACCCTTATCCCCAGTTGCCATCATTTAGTTGGGCACTCTGGTGAAACCGCCTCGGATAACGGGGAGGAAGGTGGGGATGACGTCAAGTCCTCATGGCCTTTATGTCCAGGGCTACACACGTGCTACAATGGCCGGTACAAACCGTCGCAAACCCGTGAGGGGGAGCTAATCGGAAAAAGCCGGCCTCAGTTCGGATCGCAGTCTGCAACTCGACTGCGTGAAGCTGGAATCGCTAGTAATCGCGGATCAGAATGCCGCGGTGAATACGTTCCCGGGCCTTGTACACACCGCCCGTCACATCACGAAAGTGGGTTGCACTAGAAGCCGGTGAGCCAACCGCAAGGGGGCAGCCGTCCAAGGTGTAATTCATGATTGGGGTGAAGTCGTAACAAGGTAGCCGTAGGAGAACCTGCGGCTGGATCACCTCCTTTCTAAAAGAGAAACGATGGCATTTGCATTCCTTCCGCGAAGGCGGAGCGTGCCTGATGTGAATCAGGCCACGTAGGATGTGAGTGTCCATCTAACCCGCAAGAGCCGTCCCTGACGGTTGGCGCGGGAATTCTGATACAAGCCTTCTTTGCTTGGTCGACATTCGCACGATGGTCATGGGCGGCGTAGCTGTCCAGCATGTTCAACCTTTGTCCTCGAAACCCTTTAACACTGAATGAGGATTGTGAGAGCCGCCGGGCTCCTGGCTATTTGCCAAAGCCGGCGGGGGAGCCGGCCAGCTTGAGTCTCGCGCTTTGGGCCTGTAGCTCAGCTGGTTAGAGCGCACCCCTGATAAGGGTGAGGTCGGTAGTTCGAATCTACCCAGGCCCACCACCTCTGCCGCAGGCACCCACTCATGGGGCTGTAGCTCAGTTGGGAGAGCACCTGCTTTGCAAGCAGGGGGTCAGCGGTTCGATCCCGCTCAGCTCCACCAGCCTTCGCCCGCTAGTCAGGCTTCGGCTCGGCAGGCCGATTTAGATGGCTGTCGTGCCGTAGCAGAAGCGAAGGCAGACAATTTCATTCGCTGTTTCTCAATCGCCGCCACCTCATACGTGACGCCGATTTAGAAACAGGCCGGTCAGATTTTCGAATCTGGCAGGCAGGTTTCACCGCCCCAGGGCGGGCCTTCGAGATAACTCGAGAAGGTTGGATGTTTGACAACGAAATTGATTGGGTAATGCGCATCTAGGGCATATCCCCGTACCAGCGAGCCGCGAGGCTCTCTGAAGGGATGTGAGTTGGATAGCGCGAATACAAGGCCGAGCACAAGCAATGAGTTACTGCAAGTTGGTAACTCAGGCAAAGTGTTCAAAGTAAGAAGAGTGTCTTTAGGAGTGCGACTCGGGAGCGCGTGAGCGTAGCGAGTTGTTCTCAGGCGGATTTATACGTAGGTTGACTTTGATCAGGACCGCGGCGACGCGGCTCCCTGCGCTGGAGTTAATTCTATGGTCAAGCTACTAAGGGCGCACGGTGGATGCCTTGGCAGAGATAGGCGATGAAGGACGTGGCAAGCTGCGATAAGCTTCGGTAAGCCGCACACAGGCGTTATAACCGGAGATCTCCGAATGGGGAAACCCTCCCGAGCAAACCTCGGGAACTACCCGCTGAATTCATAGGCGGGATAGAGCGAACTCAGGGAAGTGAACCATCTCAGTACCTGAAGGAAAAGAAAGAAACCTCGATTCCGATAGTAGTGGCGAGCGAACTCGGAATAGCCCAAACCCGTGGCATTTCGGTGTCTCGGGGGTTGTAGGGTCCGCAACAGTAGAGTTACCAATCTGGCTGCTAGCTGAATCCTCTGGAAAGTGGATCCATAGAGCGTGACAGGCGCGTAAGCGAAAGTAGTCCAGACTCGAAGCGGATACCTGAGTAAGGCGGGGCACGTGAAACCCTGCTTGAATCCACGGGGACCATCCCGTAAGGCTAAATACTCATCTCTGACCGATAGTGAACCAGTACCGTGAGGGAAAGGCGAAAAGAACCCCGTCGAGGGGAGTGCAAAGTACCTGAAACCGTGTGCCTACAAGCAGTGGGAGGACTATGCCCGCAAGGGAATGTCTGACCGCGTGCCTATTGCATAATGAGCCGGCTAGTTATTCTTGTCAGCAAGGTTAAGCGTAAGCGAGCCGAAGCGAAAGCGAGTCTGAACAGGGCGTTCAGTTGGCAGGAATAGACGCGAAGCGGGATGATCTACCCATGGCCAGGTTGAAGGTGGGGTAACACCCACTGGAGGACCGAACCGGTGTTTGTTGAAAAAAGCTCGGATGAGCTGTGGGTAGGGGTGAAAGGCTAATCAAATTCCGTGATAGCTCGTTCTCTCCGAAATAGCTTTAGGGCTAGCCTCGGACGAATTGCGTTGGTGGTAGAGAGATGGATGGACTAGGGGGCTTTCCGGCTTACTGAATCCAACCAAACTGCGAATGCCAGCGACAACATATCCGGGAGTCAGACAGTGGGGGCTAAGCCTCATTGTCGAGAGGGAAACAGCCCAGACCGCCTGCTAAGGTCCCCAAGTTACAGTTAAGTGGGAAAGGAAGTCGGAACGCTCAGACAGCCAGGAGGTTGGCTTAGAAGCAGCCATCCTTTAAAGAAAGCGTAATAGCTCACTGGTCAAGCGGTCCGGTGCCGACAATACAACGGGGCTAAAACTGTACACCGAAGCAGCGGATGCACACCTTTTAGGTGTGCGTGGTAGGAGAGCATTCTCAACAGCATCGAAGCCAGACTGAGAAGACTGGTGGAGCGTTGCGAAGAGACCCTGCCGGCATAAGTAGCGATAACGGAGGTGAGAACCCTCCGCGCCGAAAGTCTAAGGTTTCCTGAGGAAGGTTAATCCGCTCAGGGTTAGGCGGTCCCTAAGGCGAGGCCGAAAGGCGTAGTCGATGGACTGACGGTTAATATTCCGTCCCTCCCAATGTTCGTTTGACGATGGGGTGACGCAGAAGGATAAGCATGCCGCTCTATGGCTATAGCGGTTGTTGCGCGCAAGCTGGATTCGATAGGCAAATCCGTCGAGTCTTAACAGTGAGGTGTGACACAGTCCCGTATGGGGCTTACGATGCTGATTCCACGCTGCCGAGAAAATCCTCTAAGGAGAACAAAGGGAACCGTACCCCAAACCGACACAGGTAGACGAGGAGAATATCCAAAGGCGCTCGAGTGAAAGCTCGTTAAGGAACTCGGCAAATTGGCTCCGTAACTTCGGGAGAAGGAGCGCCCACGCAAGTGGGCCGCAGTGAAGCGCGTACGGCGACTGTTTAACAAAAACACAGGTCTCTGCTAAGTCGAAAACGACGTATAGGGGCTGACGCCTGCCCGGTGCCGGAAGGTTAAAAGGAGAGGTTAGCGCAAGCGAAGCTTTGAATTGAAGCCCCGGTGAACGGCGGCCGTAACTATAACGGTCCTAAGGTAGCGAAATTCCTTGTCGGGTAAGTTCCGACCTGCACGAATGGCGTAACGATCGTACGACTGTCTT
>CAWACG010000019.1:0-150220 GCA_963780515.1 uncultured Acidobacteriaceae bacterium | reverse complement strand
AGAATTCCACTCGATGACATGAAACGGGCCTGTCCCAACAGTCTTTCCCGCATCTCTCTTTGCAATCGCATTTCTCGAGAGCGAGAGTTCGGCAACCATATCAGGATCGGTACCTCTTGCTCGATGATGACACTATTTCCGTCGACACTCACATTCCACGACGGATTCGCTTCCCGCAACGAGGCTGCCGCGATCTCGGACGAAGCGGCCTCCGTCCTCGAATTTCACTCCCTGCCGCAGCCGCAACTCCCATCTTTGATTCGCCCGCGAAGACTGCCAGGATTCCGCCAGTCCGGGCCTCGGACGCCCGGAGTCGTCCATCGTCACGAGCGTGTCGAACAGCAGAAAAGTGATGCTGCGTCGTCCGAATGAATCTTGCGCGTCGCGGGCGGGATCGAGCGTCGTTGGCGCAGCGCGCATCGCAACATGCAGCGTACCACCATACTGCGGACGCGTCTCAGCCTGCGCCAGCGCTAACAACAGAACGCTATCTGCTCCTTATTTACATAGATCAAGTCGGGAAGTTGGTCGGTCAGGGCATGCAGAAAAACCGCCGTTCCATGAGAAAGGTAGGCCCCCTTCCAAAGCGAAGCTCCTACAAGCAGCGGCGATACTTCTCCCCATGCGTAAAGCGTCACGCTGCGCGCATCGGGATGGTTCTTTGGTTCTACATAGATAAGCCTCAGTTTGGACTCCCGAAGCAAAAATTCTAGAAACTCTGCCCCGGTCATGTTGACCGCCAATCCCCACTCCCTCGAGTGCTTCCTGAAAAGCGTGGCTAGCTCCGAGGCTGAATAGACACGCTGTCTCTGCTGTTCAAAAAAGCGAAGGATGATAGCGCGTGCGAGTTGAATCTTTCGTGGGCGTCCGCGAGGCATAATTCACACTACCAGTTGGTATATATACCTACTGGTCGTTCTCAATTTAGCCCTTATTGCTCTGGAAATCAAAAAATGGCTCCTTTACATTTTCCTTGCCATCGCCGGAGGGGTATATATACCCCTCCGGCGATGGCAAGGAAAACAAAGCTCCTTAAGATCGATTTTCACTCGACTCTGTCCAAGATCCAAGCCTTCTCAGTCAAGCGCTGAATATTCTTCTACCTGTAGGTATATATACCTACAGGTTCTTATTAATTAATGCCCTATCGTTCATTAAATCAGATCGATTACCTCTTTATTTATCATGGGGCTGTAGCGAATGGTATATATACCATTCGCTACAGCCGTAAAATTGGATCATCTTTTATGATCATTAGGGATTAAAGATCAGGATTGGGCCGCGGGGTGGTCCTCTCTTTCTCGAAGCTAATCCTCTAGATTTCTACTTGGCCAGCAAATAGGGGGGATCCCCCTCCACCCTCCGCCTCTCCGCAATCGCCTCCACAAACCCCTGCCGATATCCCTCGCACTGCGCCGCCTCCACCATCCTCCCGCCCCGCTTCTTGATCTCGATCCATTTCTCCCAATACGCCACCTGCTTCTCCATCTCTTCCAGCGTCACCTCCGTGCTCCACTTCTCTTCCCTCGGCGGCTTCTCCCGCCCCCTCATCAGCGCCTCAAACTTCTCTCGCAGCCGCGCGTCCCCTTCCGCCTCCGTCTCCAGCAGCGGACCGCCCACCCGCTCCCGCCGTGCCTCCTCAATCTTTCTCAAAACCTGCTGCTTCAGGTTCTCGCTCACCCCCGCCCCCTGCTTCACCAGGCTCGCCAGCATCTGCCGATAACTTTTCTCCTCGTCCGACTCTCCCTCTTCCGCGGGAATGATCTCCACCGCCGCGGTTTTCCCCAATCGCTCATCCTGCGCCTTCTGCATCTGCATGGCCTTCTCCACCTCCGCGCCCATCGCCCGCAGCTTCCTCACCAACTGCAGCCGCTCCTCCTTCTCCTCCTGCGTCTCCCGCCGCGCTGCAACGGGCTTCGTCTCCTCCGGCTCGCGCAAAACCGGCGCCGCAGCCTCGCCCTTGCCCTCTTTCCGCGCCTTCTCTTCCCGCCTCAGCCGCTTCTTCCATGCCTGCGCCTCCGCCATCTCCGTCAGCGTCCCCTTCACCGGCACAATCGAATACACAAGCTGGCACCCCATGGCATGTGCCATCTGGTCCAGCTTCACCATTGAAATATCCATGCCCCGCTCCCGGCGCTCCATCCGGAACACCGTCTCCCGCCCCACCTTCAGCGTCGCCGCCATCTCCACCGCCGTAATCCCCAGCGTCTGCCGCACCCCGCGCAGCCACGGTCCGTGGTTCTTGTTCGCCTTGCCTCCCAGCCGGAAATGTTTCTGCCTCACGTCCAGTTCCCTCGCCGCCACCGCCCGTTGCTCTCGCCGCATAGCTCCCCCAAAACGCGTATGGCCCGGCATCAGCCGGGCCATACGCCGGAACCCTATCCGGGCTCCCATCCAACTTCCACTCTACCCAAAACCGCCATAATTCTCTGCAAAACGCGCCGCGGATGTCACGCTTTTCGCGTTGCGTGCCACACCGTGCCCACGCTTTTCCTTCCAGCGCGCCGCTCCGTGGCCTCACTTCCCGTCAAAAAGCGTCGCACCCCAACCGTGCGCCCCCTCTGCCACGCTTTTAAAACCCCTACCGCAGCGCCGCCATGATCGCCAGGTTCAGTCCCACCATCAGCACCGCCGACCCCGGAATCAGCAGCAGCGCCTTCTTCAGCCGCGTCGGGTCGCCCCCCGCAATCGCTCCGATGATCCGCGAGCTCACCGCCAGGCCCGCCCATCCGCAGGTGATGGCGAACCCGATCGCCGTCCCCGTCATGCGCGGAAACGCCGACCCCACCATCGCCAGCGTGGTGGGAAACACCGGCGCCATCGCCAGTCCTGCAATAAAGACCAGCGCCGCCGCCGCGCCCGGCTTCTTCGTCCGCAGCATCAGAAACGTCGTCATCGCCATGGCCACCGAAGCCGCCAGCGTCACCGTCGCCGCCTGCACGTGAATCAGAATCTGCGACACCCCCACCCGGCCCACCAGCAGCCCCAGCGCAAATCCCAGCGACAGAATGTTCAGCGCCTTCGACTCCGGAATCCCCTGCGCAATCAGGTGCCGCGGCAGCCAGTTCCACACCCCCACTTCGCACGAAACGTAAAGAAACAGACAGTCCACCCAGCATGAACAGCAGCGGCCGCCCCAGCACCGGGCCTGCGTCGGCCAGCACAAAGCCCGCGGCTCCGACCGGCGCGGGCATTTTGGCCACAGCCTGCACGGCCAGCGTAATCACGGTCAGCGACGCGACGGTATAGCAGAGCCTTACCCAGTTCCGTTTGAACAGGTTGGCGGAGATAAAGGGCGTCGCCAGTCCCCCCAGCCCGAAAAAGAGATTCACCAGGTTCAGCGCGGAGGCGCGATGGTCCGGGCTCACGCCGCTCACCAGCGCATTGGCGCCCGTCACCACGATGCCCCCGCCCACCCCCAGCAGAAACAGCAGCAGCACAATGCTCTTGAATCCCGGCGACCGAGGCAGCGCATACAGCACAATCGCGATGAATCCCAGCCCCAGAATCAGCCCGATCTTGTCCCCTTCGTTGTCCAGCAGCGGGCCCACTCCAACCGAGGCAACCATCAGCCCCACTGCCTGCGCAAACGCAATCGTCCCATTCTGCGCCGGCGTCAACCCAAACCCCTCCGACAACTCGGGCAGGATGGTGCCGAGCATGGCGGCTATCATTCCGTAGACGAAGATGGCTAGGATGGCGGCAAAGATCAGCACGGGTGTCGTTCCTTTCAATGTCGTAGGCAAGGATACGGCATGAGGACGGCAGGTCGGTCAAAAGGTCATATTGAGCTGCTCACCGCCCAAATGCGATAGCGTCTACAAAACACAGAAGCCGCTCCCGATTTCTGTTCCGATGTAAACCAATTTCGCGTTCATTCGTTCTAGAATTAGCGATTCATACAAGGCTGAATCTGTTCGACCGACCAACGCAAGCGAAAAACTCTGCAATCGGAGAACACCAATGGGCGATCTCTGGAACGACGTGAAACATGCGGTTCACCTCTTCATCAAGAGCCCCGGCTTCACGCTTGCCGCTGTCTCGGCACTGGCGCTGGGCATCGGCGCCAACACGGCGATTTTTACTGTTGTGAACGCCGTGCTGCTCAAACCTCTGACCTATCCCGACGCCGACCGGATCGTCGAGATTGAACTGGCCGACCCTCAAGGCAACGCTCCGATCGCATCCATACCGAAGTTCCAAATCTATCAGCAGCAAACCAGCATCTTCAAAGATGTTGCCGCATATGACTTTGCCGGGCCCGGTTTCAACATCACCGGCGACCGGCCGGAGTTGATCCATGGCATTCATGTCACCGAGGGCTACTTCCGCGTCTTTGGCGCGCCCGTGATGCTGGGGCGCACATTCACGCCGCAGGAGGACTCGCCCAACGGTGGAAAGGTTGTAGTGCTGAGCTACGGCCTCTGGCAACGACGGTTCGGGGGAAATCCCAAGGTCATCGGCACATCTCTGTCGATGGGGAACGAGCCCTACACAATCGTTGGCGTGCTGGGGAAAGACTTCCATTCCGATCCCGAAGCAGACATCTGGCTACCGTTCCAGTTTCCGCCCAACAGCACGAATCAAGGTCATTTCTTCCAGGCCGCGGGAATGCTCAAGCCGGGCATCACGCTGGCCCAGGCCAACGCCCAGATGAAGCTCGCCTACGGCCAATTCCATCGCACCTTTCCGCAATCGGATCCGAAAGGCGGATTCGCCGTGGAACTGCTGCGCGACTCGATTGTGCGTGACGCGCGCAAGTCGCTGCTGGTGCTGCTGGGTGCGGTGGGCATGGTGCTGCTGATTGCCTGCGCCAACGTGGCCAACCTGCTGCTGGTGCGCGCCACGGGGCGCAAGCGCGAATTCGCCATTCGTTCCGCACTCGGAGCGAGCCGACGCCGGATTATTCTTCAGTTGCTGACTGAGAGCGTTCTGCTCGCAGTCACCGGGGGAATCCTCGGACTCATTCTTGGCTACATTGGAGTGCGCGCTCTGCTGGCCATCAGTCCTGCCGGGCTGCCGCGCATCGGCGAAGACGGTTCCGCCATTGGAATCGACTGGCGTGTTTTGGCATTCACGCTCGGCATCTCGGTGCTCACCGGAATCCTGTTTGGGTTGTTCCCGGCTTTCAGCGCCTCGCGCACCGACCTGAATTCTTCGCTAAAGGAGAGCAGCAATCGCTCCGGCACGGGGTTCCGCCAGGGCAAAGCGAGAGCGCTGCTGGTGATCAGCGAGGTATCGCTGGCGCTGGTGCTGCTGGTCGGTTCCGCACTGTTGATTCGAACCTTCATTGCATTACATGATGTAAATCCGGGTTTCGATTCGCACAACGTGCTGACCATGGAGATGTCGCTCACCGGCGATCGCTTCGAAAAAACCGCCGGCGTTGCGCAGCTTTCATTCGACGGCCGCGAACGGCTCAAGGCAATCCCGGGAGTGGAGGATGCGGCCACCACGTGTTGCCTGCCGATCGAAGGCCAGTTCGGCTTGCCCTTCGCCATCGCCGGCCGGCCGATAGACCCCGCTAAAGGCCAGCCCGGCGCGGGATGGATGAACGCTTCACCCGATTACTACAAACTCTTCCGGATTCCGGTTCTGCGAGGTCGAGAATTCACTGATCACGATACCGCTGCGGCTCCTGGCGTGGTCCTCATCAACGAAGCTCTGGCAAAGCAATTCTTCCCAAATCAGAATCCGGTGGGGCAACAGTTGCTCGTCGGCAAAGGGATGGGCCCTCCGTTTGAAGAACCGGCGCGCACGATCATCGGTGTGGTGGGAAACACGCACGATGGCGGCCTTGGCCGCGATCCGGGTCCGTTGATGATTGTCCCCGACGCCCAGGTTCTCGACGGGATGACAAAGCTTAACGCAAGCTTTGTGCCGATGCGCTGGGTGATTCGAACCCATGGCGACCCGCATCAACTCACCAGCGTCATCACGGAGCAACTGCGCCAGGCCAGCGGAGGGTTTCCGGTGGCGCACGTGCGAACTATGGACGAAATCGTCTCACGCTCCACATCGCGCGAGAGCTTCGACATGATGCTGCTCACGATTTTTGGAGCGGTGGCGCTGGTGCTTGCGGCCATTGGAATTTACGGCTTGATGGCATACTCCGTGGAACAACGGACGCAGGAAATGGGCATCCGCATGGCGCTCGGTGCGGACCGCGCCACGATCCGCAAGCTGGTTGTCTGGCATGGCATGAAGCTCGTGCTTGTTGGAGTTGTGCTGGGGATTGGAGCGGCCTTTGGCCTCGCGCGCCTCATCGCCAGCTTCCTCTTCGGGGTCAAGTCGTGGGACCCCATCGTGTTTGTTACCGTGCCGATCATTCTCAGTCTGGTGGCGCTGCTGGCCGTGTGGCTGCCCGCGACACGCGCCGCGAAACTCGACCCGATGCAGGCGCTGCGGGTGGAATGAACCACAAGTAGCTCTCGCTCGCGCATGCGGTCGCGCGGCTCCTTTAGACTGAGAGGGCGATGAGTTCAGTTCAACGCTGGGTGATTGTTGCGGCGGCCCCATTGCTGGCCATGATGCTGACCGGATGCGGTACGCCGGGTGCGCCCCAACCACCGACGCTGAACTTGCCGGATCGAGTGACCGACCTGTCCGCAATCCGCGCCGGCGACCAGGTATCGCTGTTCTGGACGATGCCGAAAAAGAACACCGATAAGCTCCTCATCAACGGAAAGGTCACGGTGCGCGTCTGCCGCGCGGAAGGCGCCGGCGCCTGCGTGGATGCGGGCCCGCCGGTTACGATGTCTTCCGGCGTGAAGGGTTCCTATTCCGAGACTCTGCCTGCAGCCCTGGCATCGGGACCTCCGCGCGTGCTGGATTACTTTGTGGAGTTGAAGAATCGCAACGGCCGGTCGGCGGGTTTGTCGAATCCGGTATTGATGCTGGCGGGCGCACCACCCGGGCCGGTGCAGGGGCTCACCGCCGAGGTGCGCAAGGCAGGCGTGGTGTTGAGCTGGAAGACGGACGGCGACAACACTCCCGTACGCCTGGAACGCAAGGTGCTGACGCCGCTCCCTTCTCACCCGAAGGCGGGACTGCTCACACTTCCGCCGGAGCCGCCGGAGCAAAACCTCTTGATTGACAACACAAGCCAGGGCCGCGCGCTCGACAAGAGCATTCGATTCGGCGAGGACTACGAGTATCGCGCGCAACGCGTAGCGAGCGTCACCGTGGACGGCAAGACGCTGGAGTTGGCCGGAGAGTTGTCGCCGCCGGTGCGCGTTGAAGCGCGGGACGTATTTCCGCCAGCTGTTCCCACTGGCCTTGCCGCCGTGGCAACCCCCGGCGAAAGCGGCGGCGAGCCTGCTGCGCAGCCCGCAATCGATTTGAGCTGGCAACCTGACACGGAACCGGACCTTGCGGGCTACATTGTTTATCGTCGCGAAGGTGAAGGTGCATGGCAGCGCATTTCGCCCCCGCAGCCGGTGGTTGGGCCCGCTTTTCACGATGCGCAAGTGCAGGCAGGACACACTTATCAATACGCTGTGAGTGCCGTTGACCAGGGCGGGCACGAGAGCGCGCGGTCGAATGAGGCACAGGAAACGGTTCCGAACCCCTGAAGATCTTCGCCACGCGAGGGAGAGAATCAAAAATGAAATACTGCCGTTTTTTGTTCGAAGACCATATTCACTATGGCGTCGTGGCGACCCGTAGCGGCGAGTTGTGGATTGTGGATCTGGCCGAGGCGCCGGAAGAAGACCTGGCCTACAAAGTGATGCACGCGCGCGCCAAGTCGATGGTGCAGGCGATCGAGGGCTTCGACTTCGAGCCCATGCCTCTGAGTGCGGCCAAGCTGCTGCCGGCTGTCACGCCGTCGAAGATTATCTGCGTGGGACGCAACTATCGCGACCATGCAAAAGAATTGGGTAACGAGGTTCCCGCCGAGCCGCTTCTCTTCTTCAAGCCGCCTTCCTCGCTGCTGGCCCACGGTGGCGTGGTGCGCATGCCGCGCGTGTCGGAGCGGGTGGACTTTGAAGGCGAACTGGCACTGGTGATTGGCCGGCGCGCAAGCAAGATCGAGCCTGATGCGGACTGGCGCAGCTATGTGCGCGGCTACACAATTGCAAACGACGTGACCGCGCGCGATTTGCAAAAAAAGGATGGACAATGGACGCGGGCGAAGGGCTTCGATACGTTTTGTCCTGTGGGTCCGTTGGTGAGCGACGAGGTTAATCCGGAGACCGGCCTGACGGTGGAAACGCGAGTGAATGGCGAGATACGCCAGCACGGCTCAACCAGGGATTTTATCTTTTCGATTTCGGAGTTGCTTCGCTATATTACTGCGGCTATTACGCTTGAGCCGGGCGACCTGCTGCTGACCGGAACGCCCGCCGGGGTGGGACCGCTGACCGCGAGCGACCGCGTGGATGTATCGATTGACGGGCTGGGGGTGCTGAGCAACGCCTTCATCGCGGACGCGGATTGACGGGAATTTTAAGCGACTGCAACCTCGGTGACTCCCACCGAATCAAACCAGCGGTACACTATTTCAGTAGAACGCCAGCCGGGAATCCCCTTCCCAGGAGGAATCATGCCGCAGAATCTGCTCGAACAATTGCGCAACTACACCGTGGTTGTGGCCGACACCGGCGACATGGAGGCGATGGAGAAGTTTCATCCCACCGATGCCACTACCAACCCATCGCTGATTACCACCGCAGCGCAGATGCCGCAGTACCAACCCATCGTAGATGGAGTGCTGAAGGATGCGCGCAACGAGTTGGGCGAGGGCGCAACCGACCAGGCCGTGGCGAACCTCGCCTTCCAGCGGCTGGCTATCGCATTCGGCAAAAAGATCCTTGCTATCGTGCCGGGCCGTGTGTCGACCGAGGTGGACGCGCGCCTTTCTTATGACACCCAGGCCACCATCGCACAGGCCCGCAGCATCATTGCGCAGTACGATGCAGCGGGAATCGGCCGCGACCACGTGCTGATCAAGATTGCCTCGACGTGGGAAGGCATTCGCGCCGCTGAAGTGCTGGAGAAGGAAGGCATCCATTGCAACCTGACGCTGCTCTTCGGCATTCACCAGGCAATCGCGTGCGCCGAGGCGGGCGTCACGCTCGTCTCGCCTTTCGTGGGCCGCATTCTTGACTGGTACAAGAAAGACACGGGCAAGGACTTTCACGGCGCCGATGACCCCGGCGTGCAGTCGGTGACAAAGATTTACAACTACTTCAAGAAGTTCAGCTACAAGACCGTTGTGATGGGCGCAAGCTTCCGCAACATTGGCGAGATTACCGAACTCGCCGGCTGCGACCTGCTTACCATTTCGCCGCAGTTGCTGGGGGAGTTGGAATCGACGCAAGCCGACCTGCCGCGCAAGCTCGATCCCGCAGCAGCCAAGTCGCTCTCCATCGAAAAGATCGTTGTGGACAAGGCCGCATTTGAGCGCATGCACGCGGCAGACCGCATGGCGACCGACAAGCTGAAAGAAGGCATTGAAGGCTTCTCGGCCGCCCTGGTCAAGCTGGAAACGCTGCTGGCCAAACGGCTGGCGGAACTGGAATCGCGCACGCCTGCGACGGTCTAAGCTCGACCTCGTTTTGCAATCAAAAAGGGCAGCCCGCCGGGCTGCCCTTTGCATTTGCGGCGTGTTGCGATTTGCAGTCTGCCAGCAACTCTGCCAACTAACTTGATTCCCCCCTCTTGGCAAACGCAACAATTCCGCTAATCTCAGTGTTACAGCAAGATAAACAGGCAGTGGCTGGCATCCCCGGCTGCACGCGATGAGCAACCGGCCAATGCCTCACAGCAGACCGGCTGCGCGCGCATTTGCAGTCGCGGGAGGTGTGTATGGAAGGCCAGACTCATCCGCTCGAACCATTCTTTCAGCAGGCTGTCCGCAACAGTTACGAGGGCAAGCTGGGACTGAACGATCCGGACGTGACCGGTTACGTGGCGCACCTGCTGTGCGAATTCTCAGAGGCCGATAAACTCTACAAAGTGCGCGACGCAAATGGCCGCCCCATTGAAGAGCTTGACGCCATGTTGCTCGCTGCCGATCCCGTGAATGGCAACGCGCCCTCGTTTGATGCCGAGCGCTCCATGCGCAAATACATTGGCGACTATGCGCTGTTTGTCGGCGGCATGTATCCAGAAGCCAACATTCCCGGGGGACGCAGGCATGGCTCGCATCCGAGTCTCGGTGAACTGATTCGTGCGGGCAAAGAAAGCTACTTCATCGTGAGCCAGTTCAACCTGTTCGAGTATGAGCAGGAAGCGCCGCTGTTTGCGAGGCTTTCCGATGGATTTGAGCGCTGCATCCTTGGGCTTGCGCTGGTGCGCGAAGATCTGAAGAAGCGCAAGGCTTTGCCGCCGCCGACAGTGAACTAAGCTTCTGCCGTGCGTGCAACCGCGGTCAATTCCGGATTAACGCTCGTTGCTTTCCCACCCTGAACCTGGAGTTCGAAGATCTCCAGGTTCTGGATGGGGCACCTATTTTCGTGCTTAGTTGGAAGTGGAAAGCCGGCTATTCGGACCACACCGCGAGCACGTTGCCAACTCCATCGCTGAAGTGGAAGCGGCGGCCACCGGGAAATTCAAATGTGGGAACAACAATGCCCCCGCCTTCCATGCGCACCGCGATCTCAGTGGCCGCAAGGTCGGAGGAATAGAGCACGACCAGCGGGGCAAACTTCGGCGGTGCCTCGTGGGCGCCAATTCTGTAGAAGCCGCCGTCGATGCCGGCGCCCTGGAAGCTGACATAGTCCGGGCCGTAGTCGACGAAGCTCCAGCCAAATACGGTTGAATAAAACTTCTTCGTCGCTTCGATGTCGGTGGAGGCGAACTCAATGTAATTGATTTTGTGGTGGTGTGCAGGATGACTCATGGCTTCTCTCCTTGTTGCTCTGATGCGGGTGGAGGCGTGGAAAAGGGCTTGCGGATGCTTGGCGCAGGCACACCCTTCCCAGGTGCTCTGATACGCCTCCATCCACAATCCCTCAAGAGCCGGAGAGTGCAGGTAGAGCCCGCTGGTTAAGGTACGGCGCGGACTGCCGAGGTACGAGACGAAGATAGCAAAGACGCAAGGTGCTGGCAACCGGAACATGAGATCCGAAGCGGCTGTGGTCGCAAAGCCGGATGGAAAAGGTCGGGGTTGGGCGGTGAAATTCTCTGCAACGTTTTTGTGGAAAACAGAGATCTTCCAGGGGGTAGGGGGTACCTCTTCTGCTTGCGGGCTCCGCAGCTTCACAGCTTCTCAGCCGCAAATTTGGTTGCGACCGGTCCTTGTGCAGAAAAGCGGGCAGAGTTTTTCCGCTTCAGTTTTATTGTGCAGCAAACGGAGCTAATTTTCTGCAATCAGAATTCGGAGGCAATGCGCTACAGGATGTAGCGGCTCAGGTCCTGGTCCTTCACGATGGATGCAACCATCTGCTTCACGTACTCCGGCGAGATGGGGAAGACCTTCTCGGGGCCGGAGGCGGTCATGCGCTCCGCATAGGGCAGCGGCGTTGGACGCCTCGCTCTTGATGGCCTCAGAGAGCGCTGCGGCCTGCTCCCCTTCCGGTGCGCGGCGGGCCACGTCGGGAGCGAGGAAGCTGACGTCTTCAAGCACGCGCTCCATGATGGTGTGCAGGCGGCGCGCGCCGATGTTCTCAGTCGGTCTCGTTGACCTTGAAGGCGAACTCGGCCATCTCGCGCAGGGCTTCGGGCGCAAACTCCAGGCGCACGCCCTCGGTCTCAAGCAGCGCTGAATATTGCTTGGTGAGCGAGGCCTTGGGCTCGGTGAGAATGCGCAGAAAATCCTCGACCGTGAGCGACTGCAACTCCACGCGAATGGGAAAGCGGCCCTGCAACTCGGGAATGAGGTCGCTGGGCTTGGAGACGTGGAATGCGCCGGCGGCAATGAAGAGAATGTGGTCGGTGCGCACCATGCCGTAGCGTGTGTTGACGGTGGTGCCTTCGACGATGGGCAGAATGTCGCGCTGCACGCCTTCGCGCGAGACATCGGGACCGTGACCGCCTTCGCGGCCGGCGATCTTGTCGATCTCGTCGAGGAAAATGATGCCGTTGGATTCGACCCGCTCCGTGGCGGCGCGGTTCACCTGGTCCATGTCGATCAGGCGGCCTTCTTCTTCCTGCACCAGGTAGTCGAATGCGTCGGCGACCTTCATCTTGCGCTTCTTGGTGCCGCCGCCGAAGATGTTGGGCAGCATGTCCTTGAGGTTCATCTCCATGTCCTCAAGGTTCTGGTTGCTGATGATGCCGAACTGGGGCGCCGCGCTCGCGCACGTCGAGCTCGACCATGCGGTCGTCGAGCTTGCCCTCGCGGAACTGCTGGCGAAGTTTTTCGCGGGAGCGCTGATGGCTCTCGGCGCCGGGCAGCGTGAGCTGGCCCTCCTGCGGGGGCTGGGCCGGAGGGGGAGGAAGCAGCACATCGAGCAGCCGCTCCTCGGCGTTCATCTCGGCGCGGTCTTCCACTTCTTCCAGGCGCTCTTCGCGCACCATGTCGATGGCGATTTCGACCAGGTCGCGAATCATGGATTCGACGTCGCGGCCCACGTAGCCCACTTCGGTAAACTTTGAGGCTTCCACCTTGAGGAACGGCGAGCCTGTCAGCTTGGCGAGGCGGCGCGCAATTTCAGTTTTGCCCACGCCGGTCGGCCCAATCATGATGATGTTTTTGGGCATGATGTCGTCGGCGATGTCGGGCGGCAGTTTCTGACGGCGCTGGCGATTGCGGAGCGCAATGGCCACGGCGCGCTTGGCGGCGCGCTGCCCGACGACGTGCTTGTCGAGCTCGGCGACAATTTCGCGCGGAGTCATCTCGTCGAGCGAGAGGTCTTGTTCTTCGGCGGATGCGGGCAGGTAGATGGCCATAAATCAATCGGGCCGGCGGAAACTTTTCCGCTAGCTCTTCAGCTCCTCGATGGTGACGCGGTCATTGGTATAGATGCAGATCTCTCCGGCAATCTTCATCGCTTTCTCCGCAATTTCGCGTGCGCTAAGGTCAGTGTTCTCCAGCAGCGCGCGGGCGGCGGCGGTGGCGTAGCTGCCGCCGGAACCGATGGCCGCAATCTGCTCATCGGGATCAATCACGTCACCGGAACCGGAGATGAGGAACGTCTGCCCCTCATCGGCCACCACCAGCAGGGCCTCAAGGTTGCGCAGCATCTTGTCGGTGCGCCAGTCCTTGGCCAACTCGACGGCGGAGCGGTTCAGGTTGCCCGCGTACTGCTCCAGTTTGGTTTCAAAGCGGGCAAACAGCGAGAAGGCGTCGGCGGTGGAGCCGGCAAATCCGGCCAGAATCTTGTCCTGGTAGAGGCGGCGAATCTTTTTGGCGGAGTGCTTGAGCACATGGTCGCCCAGGGTGACCTGGCCGTCGGCGGCCATCACCACATGGCCGTTGCGGCGCACGCAGATTACAGTCGTGGAGCGGATGCGTGGAGCCTTCGCCGCAATGGAAGCCTTATCCGAAACCAAGAAAATCCTCCAGGATTGTGCCGTCCGGCGGGGGCGGAAATCCTTCAAGACGCAGACCCTAGTATAGGGCAAATCGCAGGAGTCACCCCGTTTTCGCCGATGGGTCCAGCAGGAGGTGAGGCCTAGCGGCGCAAGGGATGATGGCGCAAACCGGTTTGACGCCTCCAGTCAGGCACAATAGCTTTGAAGAGTGCGGGGCAGCGAGTTTGCGCACCGCGCCAAGGAGCATGGATGCGAAGCAGAACCTTTTCCCGGTATTGGAGCAGTATTTTTGCTTTGACGCTGATGGCAATGGCCTGGCAGGGCGCGCGAGCCCAGGACCTGAAGAGCTTTGAGCAGAAGATTACGACCAAGGTGCTGCCCAACGGCCTGACGATTCTTATCTGCGAGCGGCCGGAAGCGCCAGTCTTCAGCTACACCACATTTATCGATGCCGGAGACGTGAACGATCCCTCCGGCGAGAGCGGTCTGGCGCACATGTTCGAGCACCTGGCCTTCAAGGGGACGAGCCAGATCGGCACCAAGGATTACGCCGACGAGAAGGTTGCGCTGGCCAAGGTTGAAGCTGCCAACGACGCCTACGAGGCTGAGTATCTTAAGCCCGTGGGCCGCGACCCGGAAAAGCTGGTCGAGTTGAAAAAGGCATTCGTTGCCGCCCAGGCCGAGGCCGAGAAGTACGTCATTCCCAACCAGTTCACTGAGGTGGCTGACGCGAACGGAGCCAACGATCTGAATGCCGAAACCGGCATGGACGAAACCATGTACTTCTGGTCGATGCCAGAGAACCGCCTGGAGCTTTGGGCATGGCTGGAGAGCGGGCGTCTGTCGGACGTGGTGCCGCGCGAGTTCTACAAAGAGCGCGATGTGGTGATTGAGGAGCGGCGCATGCGCACCGACTCGAACCCCATCGGTCGGCTTATCGAGCAGTTCAAAGCTACGGCTTACGTGGCCCACAATTACGGGCGAAGCGCGATTGGCTGGCCCAGCGAGGTGAGTCAGATAACTGCCACTGAGGCGATGGCATTCCACAAGAAGTACTACGTGGGATCGAACATCGTTGTGGCGGTGGTGGGCGACGTCAAGGCATCCGAGGCGATGCCTATGCTGGAGCGTTACTTCAGCAAGGTTCCCGCCGGACCCAAACCCGAAGACATGACCACCGTCGAGCCTAAGCAGTTTGCCGAGAAATCGGTGGTAATCCGGGAGCAGACGCAACCCTTTTACATCGAGGGCTACCACCGGCCCAGCTATCACGACCCGGACAATGCCGTATACGACGCCATCAGCGACATCATGTCGAATGGCCGCGTTTCGCGGCTTTACCGAAGCCTGGTTGAAAAGCAGCAGATTGCCGCGGAAGCGCAGGGATTCAGCCCCTTCCCCGGTGAAAAATATCCCAGCCTGTTTGCGTTCTATGCGGTCCCGCTGCCGGGCCATACGCCGGCGGAGATGCGCGATGCGATTCACAAGGAGATTGACAAGTTGAAGACCACCGACGTCACTGACGAGGAGCTGGCCATGTACAAGACCCGGGCCCGCGCCGACCTGTTGCGTGGGTTAGCCGACAACCAGGGATTGGCGAATGCGCTGGCGGAGTACCAGACACGCTATGGCGACTGGCGAGAACTGTTCCTGCAACTCGATAAGGTGGACAAGGTGACCAAGGCCGACATCCGGCGCGTGGCCAATCAGGTGTTTGTGGCCTCGAATCGCACCACTGCGGAGATCGACTTCGAGGCTCCGCAAGCCGCGGCGAAGAAGGATGGAGGCGCGCAATGATAAACAGAGACCATGGAACAGGCATCAGAGATCAGAGAAGAGCGCGCATGGCAAGGATTTGGCGTGTGGTTGTTTTGACCGGCGCGCTTTTGGGAACGTTGGCGACGACCTCGGCATTGAACGCCCAGCAGAACAAGCCCTGGGAAAAGATTCCCATTCCACCTCTGCATGAATTCAAGCCGCATCAACCGGTGCGCATCGAGTTGAAGAACGGCATTGTCCTCTTCCTGCAGGAGGATCACGAACTGCCCTTCGTCAACGGGTCGGTGCTCATCCCCGGCGGCTCGCGCGATGAAGAGCCGGCCAAGGCGGGCCTCGTCGACCTTTACGGCCAGGCCTGGCGCACCAGCGGCACGGCGAAAATGAACGGCGACGCCATGGACGATTTGCTGGAGTCGAAAGCTGCGCACATCGAGACCGGCGGAGACGTGGACTCGACGGCCCTGTCGTGGGACTCGCTCAAAGGCGACTCCGACCAGGTATATGCGCTGGCCATGGATCTGCTTTTCCATCCCAAATTTGACCCCGAAAAGCTGCAGCTTGCCCAACAGCAGGAGGCAACGGGCATCGTCCGGCGCAATGACAGCGAAGGGGAGATCGCAGGACGCGAAGCGGTCAAGCTGGTCTACGGGGCTGACAGCCCTTACACCCGCCAGCCCGAACTGGCAACCATCTCCACGGTCACTGTCGACGACCTGCAGGCGTGGCACGACCGGACCCTAGGCGGCAGGTTGATTGTGAGCGTCAGCGGCGATTTTGACCCGGTAGCGATGGAAGCCAAGCTCCGCGCGACGTTTGAAGGGCTGCCCCCGACGAAGCCATTGCCCGCGCGGCACGATGTCTTCAACGACACGCATGCCGGCCTCTACTTCATCAATAAGGAAGACGTGAATCAGTCGAACGTTGAGATTGTGGGTCTGGGCACGGACCGGCACAATCCTGACGTGCCGGCGCTGGCGGTAATGAACGATATCCTGGGCGGCGGCTTTGGCAGCCGGCTCTTCCAAAAGGTTCGCACAGAATTGGGGCTGGCCTATGCGGTCGGCGGCGGCTACGGGTTCGACTACGACCATCCGGCCACGTTCCGAGTGGTGGCGATCACCAAGAGCGCGTCGACGGTGGAAGCCACGAAGGCCGCGCTGGCCGAAATCTCCGGGCTCAACACCAAACCATTTACCGAGGAAGAATTGAAGCGGGCCAAGGACGACATCCTTAACTCGTTTCTGTTTCGCTACGACACCCGGGACAAGGTTCTGGCCGAACGGGTGCGCCTGGAGTTTTATGGTTATCCCGCCGACTACCTTGAGACCTACAAGGCTGGGCTTGAAAAAGTGACCGTGGCCGACCTGACCAGGGTGGCAAAGAAGTACATCCACCCGGACAAGCTTGCGGTGCTGGTGGTGGGCAACGAGCCGGAGATCAAGCCGGGGCTGGATGCTCTCGATATGGGACCGGTTCACCCCATCGACATCACCATTCCGATGCCGAAACGACCAGGCGCGGAGGAGAAAAAGCAGTGAGCAAGGAGAAAGACGGCGGCCGGCAGGGCTCGAAGCTGGCCGTCGTGATTATGGCCGCGGGCAAGGGGACGCGTCTGAAGTCGCGGCGGCCGAAAGTGCTGCATGAAATCGGCGGCAAGCCGTTGCTGAGCCATGTGATTGCCGCCGCCAGCCACATTGTGGCGCCGTCCCGGATTTACGTGGTGGTGGGGTACCAGGCGGAGGGGGTACGACAGGCAGTGGCCGCCAGCGGAGTTCAGTTTGTTGAGCAGGCGGAGCAGCGTGGCACGGGCCACGCGATCCAGTGTGCCCGCGAAGCCATTGCAGGACATGAAAACGTCCTCGTGCTTTCAGGAGATGTGCCGCTGATCCGGCCGGAAACGATCGAGCAGCTATGGCGATTCCATCAAAAAGAAGGCGCGGCCATGACAATTCTTTCGGCCGCACCGCAGGACCCCACAGGCTACGGAAGGGTGATGCGGAAGGCGCCCGGAGCGGCGGAGGTCGAGGCCATCGTCGAGCAAAACATGCTGCAGCCCGGGCAGGAGTCCACGCGCGAAATCAACTCCGGCATCTACGCCTTCAAGACCGCAGCCCTGCTGGCGCATCTCGACAAGCTGACCACAAAGAACCCCCATGGCGAGCTCTATCTCACTGAAATCGCCCGCCTGCTGCGCGCCGCCGGTGAGCGCGTGGTTGCGGTCCAGGCTGCCGACGCAATCGAGGTGCTGGGCGCGAACACCATCGCCGAACTGGTGGCGCTCGACACGGCATTGCGCGCCGCAACCGCGAGCCGCCTGATGGCCTCCGGCGTCACCATCTTCCGGCCCGACACCTGCGTGATCGACGACGACGTTGAGGTCGAGCCGGACACCGTGATTGAGCCATTTGTGCAGTTGCTGGGTCATACGCGGATTGGCGCCGAGTGCCGCATCCGTTCGTATTCCGTGATTGAGAATTGCACGCTGGGAAGCCGCGTCATCATCCGCCAGAGTTGCGTGCTGGCCGAAAGCACAATTGCGGACGGCGCGGATATCGGACCTTTTGCCCGCATGCGGCCGGGATGCGAGATTGGCGAAGACGCCCACATCGGCAACTTTGTCGAGGTCAAGAAATCCAAGCTCGGCAAAGGCGTAAAAGCGGGCCACCTCAGCTACCTCGGCGATGCTGAAATAGGCGCAAAGACCAACATCGGCGCTGGCGTCATCACCTGCAACTACGATGGCGCGCACAAGCACATCACGCATATCGGCGAGGGGGTTTTTGTGGGCAGCGATTCCACGCTCGTGGCGCCCGTAACCATTGAAGACGGTGCATACATTGGGGCTGGATCCTGCATCACCAAAGGCGTTCCAGCCGGCGCACTGGCCGTGGCCCGGTCCCATCAGATCAACAAGGAAGGCTGGGCGGCAGCCCGCCGTGCACGCCAAAAGGCCAAGGGCTAGGGCAGAACGGAATGCCGGGCGCGAAGCCGCTCTGCATGCGGGCACATCCGGGTTTCTGCCAGATTCCGGAGCCGGCGCATCGCTGGCGATTGGACCGCGCCAAAGTTTCGCGGGTATCCACTTCGACAATCGAGAGTAACCATCGCCTGGATTTAATAGTTTGGTACGAGCGCGGTAAACCCTTGCACTGAGTTCCTCGCTGGCGTAACTTTTTCATACAATCCGCTTGAGAGCGGGGTGGGAACAGCGGGCCCGGCAGGATTGAAGAGACCGGCCAAACTGTTCAGCGGCTTCAACTTTATTCCCAAACGGGATTCATTCCCAGCCCTGCGTCGAACGAGCAGCTTTCGCCCAGCTTGAATGCAATTTGGCTTTGCAGCCGGGTGAGCCGGTGATAATCAAAGGAACGACACTGCCTTGCCTGAACAGCGCAAGGGACTGCGGAGCGCAGGGGAGAAATGGGTTTGGCATCAAACCTGACAGACCTGGGTGGAACAGACCCCACGATGCCTCTGGAAGCGAATCCGGAGGCTCGCGTCAGCGCGTTTACGCACAGGTCTGCCCGCATCCTCGTAGTGGATGACGAAGCGCCTGTCCGCTCCATGATTGGGGCCACGCTTGAACGCCAGGGATTCCAAGTGCAGTTGGCCGTGAGCGGCACCCAGGCCGTGGACATCATGAATCAAAGCGCCTTCGACCTCGTCCTGACAGACATTGTGATGCAGGACGGGAACGGCATCGCTCTGCTGGAGCGAATTCACGCCGAGCAGCCGCATCTGCCGGTTGTGATGGTGAGTGCCATCCACGACATCAGCGTGGCCATCGATTCAATGCGACGCGGAGCTTATGACTACCTGCTGAAGCCGTTCGAGCGGGAGCACCTGGTTGCCACCGTGCAGCGTGCGCTCGATCATCGCCAGGCGCTTCAGGAGAGCCACAACTACCAGCAGAACCTCGAACAGGTCGTCCGCGCCCGCACCGAGATGCTGCGCCAGGCCATGGAAGACCTTGAACACTCCTATGACGTGACGCTCGAGGCGCTGGGCGACGCGCTCGACTTGAAGGACTCTGAAACCGAAGGGCATTCGAAGCGGGTAACCGCGTATACCATTCTGCTGGCGCGCAACATGGGCATATCCCCCACGGAGATCAAGATCATCGCGCGCGGAGCATTCCTGCACGACATCGGAAAGATGGCGATTCCCGACGAAATCCTGCGCAAGCCCGGCAAGTTGACCGTGGAAGAAGAAGGGATCATGCGCGATCACTGCACGAGGGGCTACCACATCTTGCGCAAGATTCCCTTCCTGAGCGAAGCAGCAGCCATTGTCTATACCCACCAGGAGCACTTCGACGGCGGGGGTTATCCGAGCCGTCTGCGCGGCAGCGAAATTCCCATCGGGGCGCGCATCTTTGCCATCGCCGACGCGTTGGACGCCATCACCAGCGACCGCCCGTATCGCAAAGCCAGGACCTTTGACGACGCGCGCGAAGAGATCCTGCGCTGCTCCGGGACACAATTCGATCCTGGGGTTGTCGACGTCTATCTGAGGATTCCCAACGCGGTTTGGCACGAGCTGCGCGCAGAGATCAATGGCGAGAGACGCAGATTCTCAACCTTCGATCTGTCGCCCGATTCTGCTTCTCCTAAAAAATAAAAACCAGAGCATTCCCGCACGGCCCCCCACCGGTTGCGTGGGAGCCGTGGCATGCGCTACAAGGGACTTGGAGTCGAGGGATACTAAAGATATGAGCGTAGCAATCGTGGCCTCTGAACTACGTACGCACGAACAGAAAATGGACCTGCTTGCTGAAGTTGCGGTGCGGGTCGGGCTTGGCCTGCGGACCGGGCAGGAGCTGGTGATGACCGCTTCGCTGGACGCGCTCCCGCTGGCGCGGCGCATCACGGAACAGGCTTACCGCGCCGGCGCATCGCTGGTGACAACCCTCTACAGCGATGATGAAGCGGCGCTGATGCGCTACCGTTTCGCCCCCGACGAAAGTTTCGACCACGCAGCCAAGTGGCTTTACGACGGCATGGGCGCGGCGTTCAAGAGCGGTGCGGCGCGGCTGGCAATTGCCGGGGGCAATCCAGCTCTGCTCTCGAACGAAGATCCCGAGAAGGTGGGACGGGCGAATCGCGCCGTTTCCCAAGCTTATAGACCGGCGCTGGAATTGATTACGCGCCACGAGATTAACTGGACCATCGTGGCCAGCGCGACCCCGTCCTGGGCCGCGTCGATGTTCCCTGACGATGCGCCGGACGCGGCATTGGCAAAGCTGTGGGAGGCGATTTTCCAGACCACGCGCATCAACACCGAGGATCCTGTGGCCGCCTGGAAAACGCATGATGCCGGCCTGCACAAGCGCGCCGCGCGCCTGAATGAGAAGCGCTACGCCGCGCTGCAGTATCGCGGCCCCGGAACCGATTTTCGCCTCGGGCTCGCCGATGACCACCTTTGGCTGGGCGGAGGAACGACTGCGGGCAACGGTCTTTACTGCATTCCCAATATGCCCACCGAAGAAGTGTTCACCACGCCGCACAAGGACCGCGCCGACGGCACGGTGACTGCGACCAAGCCGCTTTCGCATCAGGGAACCATGATTGAAGGAATCCAGGTGCGGTTTGAAAAAGGACGCATCGTGGAGGCGCACGCGAGCCGCGGCCAGGAAGTGCTGCAGCGCCTGATTGACACAGACGACGGTGCGCGTCGGCTAGGGGAAGTGGCACTCGTGCCGCACTCGTCGCCGATTGCCGCCAGCGGAATGCTGTTCCTGAATACTCTGTTCGATGAGAACGCCGCATCGCATATCGCGCTGGGGCAGGCCTACAGTTCCTGCCTGCGCGATGGCGATTCCTTGACGCCGGAACAGCTTGCGGCCAAGGGCGCAAACGACAGCCTGATCCACGTGGACTGGATGATCGGTTCCGGCAAGCTGGATATCGACGGCATCACGGCCTCGGGTTCTGCGGAGCCTTTGATGCGGCAGGGGGAATGGGTGTGAACGGGTCCTTCGCGGGAAGGCCGGCGCGGCCAGCCGCAAGGTGTGCGGAACAAAGGAATGGTGGAGGCAGCGGGAGACGGATTAAATCAACGCATTGATCCTGAATAATCTATTTACTTTTCAGCGCCGCTCGACACGCAAAACCCGACCGAAACGCGGGCTTGAAGCACGTGTGGAGCATGGGGGTTTTGGGATCGATATTTTTGTGCCGCAGTCACAATGTCATTGAGGATGCCGCACCCTCCTTGCAGAGGCGTCCCCATCGCGCTCTGTGCACGGCAAGAACTCAGTCTGGCCTAGTCGGAATCGGTTCCCAAAGAGCGAATGGATTTCTGCTGGCGCAAAGTTGGCGGTTCGGTTTACACTTGGCCGGTTCCCTTCCCGAAAAACTGAGATTCCGGCAATCAGCCGTACCATTCTCAAAGCCAAAGGAGAGTCCGGATGAAGAGCGATCGCTTTTTCTATCCCTGCTCTGGGGCCATCTTCCTGGTTCTGATTGTCATCGGCTTCCAGCATTACATCTTCGGAGGCAGGCTCTTCAACGGCGCTCCCATCGAACCGGCGATGCTGGCGGCGATTGTGCTGCACAGTTCGGCGATTTTCGCCTGGTTCCTGCTGTTCTTCGTGCAGGCGCTGCTCATCTCCACAAAGAACCGCCGCGTGCACATGAAGCTCGGCTGGAGCGTGCTGGTGATTGCTTCAATGATCGCAGTGACCGGGCCGTTTGTGGCTATACGCTCGACACGCCTTGAGGGCATGCCTGTTTTCGACTGGCCTGCCCGTCCGTTTCTGCTGATCATGCTCATCGGAAATTGCGCTGTACGTGGTTTTTGTTGCAATCGGAGTGCTCAACCGCAAGCGGCCACGGATTCACCGTCCCATGATGCTGCTGGCAAGCTTGTCTCTGATCTCCGGGGCCGCTGCCCGCATCCCGCTGGTCAATTCGATCTTCGGGTTTCACCAGTGGATGGCGCTGTTCGGGCCGGTTGTCGCCCTGGGCGGGCTTTGCCTGCTAGTGCGGTGGGCGATGACGCGCAGCTTCGAACGCGAGTTTGTCGTAGGCTATGCCGCTCTGGTCGCGGTGACTCTCGCAGTGTCAAGACTGGCCATGACGAGCGTATGGGTCAATTGGACGGGGACGATCTTGAAGCAATGACCGATTCCACAACGGAATTATCTGCAACGCAATTGATAGTGGTGGTGGAGGCGGCGTGAGTCGTTCCGAGGCGTACCGATGACTCTAAATAAGTTATTGATTCTTCGAGGCGTTGAATACGCCATGGGTGATGGAAACACGGTTTTGAAGTTCGTATCAAGTGCACGAGTTTTCACGCTCTTCTTTTTCCCAATCGTTCATGGCATCGCGCAAGCACAGCTCTTTAAACGGATCGATTTCGGCCATCTTCTTCCCGATGTTCCAATGGCCTTCCGCTAAGGAATTCGTCGAACAATCAAGGTACACAATCTCGAAGAACTCTCCTCTGGACGACCAGTATTCCTCATTAGAGGACCGATACTATTCCGAAAATGGCCTGTAATCTTTCACCCACGTAAAGAGTTTCCAAGCGAACACGCCATGCTGATTACGGTATAGCGTTCCATTAACCATTCGATCCCCAAAAGCTCTATAACTTTGTCGGAGAATACGCCATTGAATTTGTTCTCCCGGTACCCAGCACCTGTGGGGATGAGTGTACTTGCAATGCTGCGCAGGTGTCCTTTAGTTAATGCGCCAACCACGAACTCGCTTGCGATCTACAGCCTCGCTTTGGCAAAAGCTCGTCCCGATCCGGATTTCAGATACTTCTCAAAGGCAATCGCACGCGCCTCGTCTGAGAAGGCAATATAGGTCTTGATAAGCCATGGACGGAATTTCGAAGTGTGAATCACAGCTCCAGAATTGTGTTTGAAAAGTCTCGCCACGAGATCGTCGGTGATGCCTGTGTAGAAGTGTTCTCCGGTAACGCTCTCGAGAATATAAACGTATTTCACGATTAGGTCCGCCTCCGCTAAAGCTCCGGCGCGACAGCCTTCGCCCGCATCGAGACAGGCTTGTCGGTTTTGCAATGAGAGCTGGCACGCCGAGCCGTAGCCCTCTCGCAGAGGGCGAAGGCTGGTGGAGGCGGCGGGAGTCGAACCCGCGTCCGAAATCGTTGTCAGCCTAGAGAATCCATGCTCAGTCCGGTTCCGATGATTTCGCCGCTGGCACTCAGAACGGACAAGATGCGCCAGAAACTAGTCCGATGATCTCGCGTAAAGCGACACGGACCGAGCCGCTCACGCCAGCCTACTGAATGACGTCCGCTCACAGCCCATAGGCGAAGCCGTGGAAGACGGCAGCTTAGTTAATTAAGCTGCAAGTGCCAGATTATCGTTGGCAACTTTTGTTTTGCGAGCGATTACGGGTGCCCACACCCCGGCATGCCTCCGTGCCGCAAGCGATCCCGTCGAAACCGTGACGCCCCCAGTCGTGCTGCACACTCCCGGTTTACCGGAAACGTGCCCAGGTGCGAGCCGGGCCAACTGGCTCGTGCTGCATCTCTTAATTCTACGCCAAATCCAATTCCGACCGCGGAGTAAGGTGATACCGTGGCTGGGTAGCGCTCATCAAGAGTGGAAAGAGGAGAGGTGCATGGTAAAGCAGGTGGTTCGGCTTACGGTTAGCCTGACCGTGAACGAGGGGAAACTGGAAGCCTTCAAGGGCATCGCGCAGGCGATGACCGCCGGCAGCCAGGCGGAATCCGGCACGCTGGGGTATGAATGGTTCGACGCTGAAGACGGAAAGCGGTTCCGGCTGGTCGAGACATACGTTGATTCCGCGGCTGTTGAGGCTCATTTCATGGGGCCTGTCGTGCAGCAGTGGGTGCCAAAGCTTGCCGCGGTATGCACTGTGGACGGCTTTGAGATCTACGGCGATCCAGGACCGAAGGTGGCCGCGATGGCCAGCGGCTTTGGAGCAGTCGTCTACCACTACTGGCTCGGACTCGACCGCTGAGCCTGGGACAAACGCGAGTCAGGCGGATATGGGCCTGGCGCCCAGGTTGACCTACTGCTTCTCCAGGTCGATGGCCTCGTACTCGTGGCGTGCAATGGCCGCGCGAATCTCGGCCGGCTTCTTGCCCAACCTGGTCTGCGCGTAGGCGAAGAGAGCCTCTTTGGCGCAGGTCGAGCACTCAGTACCGTGCAGTCCCTCAAAACAGCTGCGCAGGCTGGTGTGACCGAGGGCCCGGTCGCAGCGGCAGTTGCAGGGGAGCTGATAAAGCACATTCCCCACCTTGGCCGCCTTCTGGTAGACATGCACCTGCCAGGGATAGCGGAAGTTGTCGCCTGTCAGCTCAGAGCCGGCCATGATAGGTGGCAGTGCGCTGACTTTGAGCGGAGCAGACGGGTGATACGCGGGAACATCGTCGGCCGGATTCGACCACTGCGCATAGCTGGCCACCGTGACTGCAAAGACGGCAAAACCGATGACCCAGCGGTACTTTGTCCAATTCATGATCGGTACACTCTCTTGGAAGCATTCTAACCCGATCACGCCTTGGCTTCGAGTGGAGCTGAGCCAATCTGGACGGGCTGGAGGGGTGTTTTGGCACAAAAAAAGACGGCACGAACGGTCTTGCTGTTCGTGCCGGGAGGCCAGTGACGCAAACTACTTCCAGATCCGGTGCGATCACTAGGACCGCCTCCATCACTGGAATATCTACACCTTACTATAGATTCAGAAGAAAGCAAATACAAAAATTGAAAGTTTCCTGCAATGTGGGATTGGAAACCTTTGGCCGCAAATCGCATCTAATTTTTGCTGCAGTTTTCAGCCCGGCGGCCCAAGAATGCCAGAAGAGAACGACGCAACACCCATCGCAACAGCATTGGAATCTTCAGCTTCCTCCCCTCAGGCGAAAGGTGCCACACCCCCCTCGGGCTGGCTCAAGGTGGGTGTGGTTGCGGCCGCTTCGGCGCTTGCCGGTGGACTGGCGGCGGCCTGGTACTACAGGAAAACCCTTGCGCAGCTGCGCCAGTCCGACGGCCATGGCCAGAATTCGGAATTCAGGATTCCGGGCTCTGACGCCGGCGAAGATGACTGACGTTTGGCCCCGCCGTCCTCGTGAATCCCGCCTTCTCCCTCCATTTCAGGCCAACCGGCTCGGTAGATTCTTGCGCTGGGTATGATGGAGCGACGGCATTCCAAGGGGAGGGGCGCGTGCTGAGTCGGCTGCGGCGAATTACCCGCGATGGTCGATGGATTCCGGAGATCGACAGCCTGCGCTTCATTGCCATCTTTTCTGTCTTCCTCTTTCATCTGCACCGCGAGCTGCTGCTTCGCTCTGGACACATCGTCGCCGTGCAGCCACGCTATGAATGGCTATCGCATCTGCTGGGTCAGGGGAATCGCGGCGTTCCGCTGTTCTTCGTTATCAGCGGCTTTATCCTCGGACTTCCGTTCGCTCGCCAATGGCTGCTGAAAGGGCCTCAAGTCCGTCTGGGAAGGTATTTCCTGCGCAGGCTCACCCGGCTTGAGCCCCCGTATATCGCCTCCTATCTCGTCGCTATTTTGCTCTTCGGTGTATTCACGCGCGGGGCCGGCATTACGCGCCTTTATATGGAGCATGTCGCGGCCGGAATCGTCTACATCAACAGCCTGATCTTTCAAGCCGCAAACCCTGTCAATCCCGTCACGTGGAGTTTGGAGATCGAGATACAGTTTTATATTCTGGCTCCGCTCTTCGCGCTGCTCTTTCGCATTCCCCATGCCATCTCTCGCCGCGGACTGATGATCGTTTTAATCACGACCTTCGGAGCCGTGCAAGCCGCGTTTATGCAGCGCAGCTACCTGGCTCAGCACAGCATCGCCTTTTATGCCCAGTATTTTCTCGCCGGTATGCTCCTCGCCGATCTGTATCTGCTTCGCCTGAAGGGTCAATCCGGGTGGTGGGATGGGTTTGCGCTCATCGGCTGGGGCGTTTTTTTCTGGGTCCCGGACTCCCCATGGACGCAGGTGCTGTTCCCTTTCCTGTTGCTTGTGTTGTGCGCCGCCGCGCTCTGCAGCCGCTACCTGCGCTTCTTCTTCTCCAATCAGACCGTCGCGGTCATCGGAGGTATGTGTTACTCCATCTACCTCCTCCATTTCCTTTTGATCGCGGTCTTCTTCAAGGTCACTCGCTACCTGATGGTCACGCAGGACTACCTGCTGACTTTTCTGATTCAGGTGCTGGTTACTGGAGTCCCGGTCCTGCTGCTGTGCGCGGTCTATTACGCCTGTGTCGAGCGAGTCTTCATGGATCCGGAATGGCCGGCGAAGCTGGGTAAGAAGATGCGCGGCTCACCGCGTACAGCGATCGTCGCTATAGATGAATCCGAATCTTGAGGCGCCAAGCGGATAGCAGCAAGCCGATCAACGCGTTCGGCTGCCCCCGCAATTGCGAGGGCAGCCGAATATCTATTCACTGTGCGTTTACGGCGCGACTTCTCCGACGTAGACCCCAAACGGTCCAAGTTCGATGGCCCCAAGCGAGGCCGGATCCTTGGCGCCTGGCGTCTTGAGCAAGGTTTTGACCATTCCTCCCTCGCCGGGAATCGTGAGGCTCACCGTCTGCGGATCGGCCGTGAAGTTGAGAGAAACGACCACTGTGGGCGATCCAGACACCTTGCGCATCCAACTCAGCACCCTGGTGTTATCGGTGTCGAGCTGTGTGTCTTCGCCATGGACGAATGCCGCATTCGTCTTCTTGAGGCGGATCAGGCTCTCATACCAGTTGAGAAGCGAGTCAGCGTCGGGCTGTTCCGCCTTGACGTTGACGGTAGTGTAGGTGGGGGGAACCGGAAGCCACGGCTTCACTCCTTCGGGGCAAAATCCGGCATTGGCGGTCGTATCCCATTGCATCGGAGTGCGCTCGCCGTCGCGGCCTTTCTCCTTCGGCCAGCCCGTGATCCCTACCGGGTCTTTCACATCCTCCTTGCGGGTGGGCGGAGTTGTCTTCATGCCGATCTCATCGCCGTAATAGAAAAGCGAGGCCCCACGGCTGGCAAAGAGGATAGTGGAAATCACGCGCTCGATGTCGGTGTTGTGCACCCCGTCGCCGTAGCGCGCGTCGATGCGCGGACTGTCGTGATTGTCAAAGAGCAGCAGCGGCGTGTGGCCGCCAAGATGTTCCTCTGCGTCGCTCAATTTGGCGCGGAAGGTGGCCACGTCCAGCTTGTTGATGAAGCCGATTTGGGTGTCCATGGGCAGCTCGAACTCGGGCTTGTCCGCGGTTCCATACTGCTTCTCCAGTTCACCGATGTTGGGCAGGTAGGTTTCCCCGATCAACACCCGCTTCCCCGGAAACTTGTTGGAGTCAAATGAATCGGCTACTGCACGCATCTCCTGCATCACCGGATGCGTTTCCGGCAGATTGTTGGTCCGGGTGTCGTTCAGTGCGATGTCGCCATAGGCATTCAAATACGACTTGCCGTCTTTGTCCAAGAGCACATCTTCATCGCGCATCTGCGGATCTTCAAACAGGGTCGTGATGGCGTCGAAGCGAAAGCCGCCCACTCCGCGCTTGAGCCAGAAGCTGATGATGTCTTTGAACGCCTGGTGGACCTTGGGATTGTTCCAGTTCAGGTCAGGCTGTTGAATGTAAAACTTGTGGTAGTAGTACTGGCGTGTCTTGGGGTCCCATTCCCACGCCGAGTGGCCAAAGTCCGATTGCCAGTTGTTAGGCGGCTCGCCCTTCGACGTCGCCGTCTCGCCCTTGCCGTCGTGCCACATATACCAGTCGCGGTACGGGTTGGTGCGCGACGAGCGGGACTCAAGGAACCACTTGTGCTGGTCGGAAGTATGGTTCATCACCATATCCATTAACACCCGGATATGGCGCTTGTTGGCTTCCGCAATCAGGTGGTCAAAGTCGGCAAGTGTTCCGTACTTCGGATCGATGTTTTCGTAGTCCGAAATGTCGTAGCCGAAGTCAACCTGCGGCGAAGGATAGATCGGGGTGAGCCAGATGGCGTCGACTCCCAGTTCCTTTAGGTAATCCAGCCTCTGGGTGATGCCGTTCAGGTCCCCGATGCCGTCTCCGTTCGAGTCCTGAAAGCTGCGCGGGTAGATCTCGTAGATGACGGCGTTCTTCCACCAGTTTTGTTCGCTCGGTGAGGTTGTGAGAGGTTGCGATGCGGGCTTCACTGCTGCTTCTTGCCCACGAACTGCCAGCGCCCCGGCCCCCAGAAAAAGAGCCATGGCGCCGCCTGCGATTTTCTTGGTCCAGTGCATTGCGGTCTCCTCGTCGTTTTCCCGCTGCTCATAGATTCGGCAACGGTGTGACGGAAGCCAAACTATCACACTCAGGCGAGGTTGCGCGCCCGGTATCGAGGCCACCGTTGCGACGGAATACCGGCGCAAGACTCCCGCCGACGGTTAAGTGATCGCAGGTCTCGCGCGCGGCGCGACGCATCATCCATCGGCTCGCTGCGCCACCAGCATCGACTCAAGAATCTGGTCAGAGACTTCCTTGACCGCGCCTGGAGAATGCGCCAGGAACAGCGTATTGGTCTTGTCGCTCTCGCCGATGGCTTTCAGTGTGTCGAAATACTGCGTCACGAGCACCAACTGCATGACATCCTTCGGCGACGCACCTTCCACCACTTTCTGGAACTGTTCGATGGAGACCTGCAGGCCTTCTACGATGGCCTTCCTCTGATTGGCGATGCCCTGTCCCTGCAGAGCCTTACTCTCCGCTTCGGCTTCTGCCTTCTTGACGACGAGGATCTTGTCTGCCTCGCCCCGCGCGCTGGCGGCCACCTGCTCGCGCTGCGCGGCATTGATGTCGTTCATTGCCGACTTCACCTTGGCGTCGGGAACGATATCGGTCACCAGCACATTCACGATCTCGTAGCCGAATGCGGCCATATCCGCATCCAGTTCCTGCTTCACCGCCGCGGCGATGGAAGACTGCGAAGCAAAGACCTCATCCAGCGTCATGCCCGGAACGTGACCCAGAATCACCTGTTCGACGTAGGATTTGATCTGCGCCACGGGGTCGGACAGCTTGTAGAAGGCGTCAAAGACTTTCTCCGGCCGGACGCGATTCTGCACCGAAATCGGAATGGTGACAAAGACGTTGTCCTTGGTCTTGGTCTCCATCGTGAGGGTGATCTGATTCACGCGCAGACTCACCAGTCCCGCGACGGAATCGAAGTACGGCGTCTTCCAATTCAATCCTGCGTCGGCGACGCGGAGAAACTTGCCGAAGCGCGTGATCACAGCACACTGAGCCGTGTTCACCGTGAAAAAGCTCCCCAGAATCAGGGAGAGAAGGATAATGCCGAAAATCGCGATCGGAATCAGGAAAAGCAGGTCCATCTGGGTCCTCCGTGTCTCGCTAGGGCGGACAACAGCGAATTGTACAGGATTGCCGTGAACGCGGAGTGTGAGTGTCTGCGAACTGGATGAGCGGCGTTTCGTTCCGCAATCCCCCTTATGGTTGCGGTGCGGGGGTCTGTGCAGGCTGCCCGCCGGGCCGCTCGGGAGAGGTGGACTTCATCCGCTTGAGATCGATGCCGAAGTCAGGCTTTTCGCGGGTGCCGGAGACGTGAATGGGAACCTCCGTTCCCGCGCCATTCTTTTTGAAGAAGTGGTCGGCAGGAGTTAGCAGGAAGCCCTTCCAGCCTCCCACCATCTTTGATACCGAGGCCTGCATCTTTGCGGTTCCGATAAAGTCCAGCGCGCCACCCGCCAGCCCATAAGTGCCCTTCAGTTGAATTTCGGCCCCAGGAACGGTGTAATCGAGGTTTGGCAGCGTGATCGTTCCGTCCGCCATTCTGAAGTCGCCCTGCATGTGCGACTCGACATTTTGCGCATCGTTGCTCTTCAAATCGCCGGGTCTTCCCTGTCCGCGCAAGCTCAAGTCGCGGATGCGGTCCTGTATCTTCGCGCTTGAAAACTGCGCCTGGTCGAGCACAAAGCTGCCGTCCAGCGTCATCCGCTCGTGCACAGGCACGGGGCCGGGCGGAATATGAATCGTCGTCTTCACGGTCACATCGCCGGTGAGCAGAGGCGTATCGCCATGGCTGGCCAGGCGCAGGAAATCCTCAATCCGCCCCCGATCCACATTCACTTTGAGATCAATGTCGTGTCCGATGCTGTGCGGCGGCCCTTCCGACGCCGGCGCAAGAACACGCACAATCTGCCCCGTTACCACCATGTGCGAGTGGGCGAGGGTGGCATCCACTGGATCCAGCCAGGTATCGCCATCGGTGCCGTCCACCGTTGCATGAAAGCGCGTATGGAGCGCGAGCGCGCTGCCAAGGTTCGCGAGCCGAAAGTCCGGCGTGTCCGTCTCGCCATCCACTTGAATGTCCCGCACGGTTCCCTTGTAGTGGCCAGTCGAGGTAAGAATACCCGCGATGCCCTTGAAGCTGGCCAGATCGGCGTGCTCGAAAAGGTAGTCGCCCTCAATCGGGGACTCACCGGGATCGGCAGTCTGCCAGGGGCCAAACATGCCTGTCGTGTGAATGGTTCCCACCGGCTTCGGATTTGTCAGTTCCGCATCGAAGTGCATGGGGCTTCCCGCGGCAATGCCGGTGAGCTTCAAGTGCGCAATTGCAATTTGAATCGGCAGCTTGCCGGGCTTACTGGTTTCAAGCACCAGGTTGGCGCCGTTGCAATCAATGCTGTCCAGGCGGAAGGTGACCATCGGCGTGGCATGACCCGGTTGTGAAGCAACGCCCGTCCCGCCGGCATGCGCGGCCATGTGCAGGAAGTGCGACCGCGGCGGCAAGTCGATCGCGAGCCCCCGCAACTGCACCTGGGAGATATGGACCGGGACGCCAGGCTCGTAGCGCAGTGGCGCGTGGAATCGAAACTCGTCCAGTTGGATAAGCGGCTCGGCCTGCTGCGCTACCGGCACGCCAACGCCTTCAACTTCCGCCGGCGGCCAGATGCGCAGGCCGCGTCCGTCGGCCCACACGCCCCACTCTCCGCGCAGCCCATTGCCGAGAGCGAGGTGAAAGCTATCCAACTCCACGCGGGCGTGAAAGTGCGCCGAGAGCGTCTCCACAATCCGCGCCCGCAAAAACGGCTCGGTCCGGCGCGCCAGCATGTATCCGGTAACGCCTAGCGCCAGCAGCAGTAACAACAGTAAAGTCAGCAGGCTTCCGCCAACCCACCATACCCACCGCTTCCTGGTTCCGAACGATGTCCGCGCATCCGTCACATTCATCTCCCGATTGGATGCAATTGTCGCATCCGCGCGCCGACCCATTTTCCGATTGGGCGGTAAATGGCTTAGACTCGGAGGCACGGATGCAAGCGCATATTGAGAAACTCGTAAAGTTGCAGACTGTTGAACTGGAGCGGGCTCGCCTGGCGCAAAAGGCGCGTGCCCTGCCCCTTGAAATCACTCAGGCTGAAGCCGCTCTGGCCGCGGCGCAACGCCAGGCATCTGAAGCATCTGCCGCTCTCAGCCGCGAAGACTCGCTGCGTACGCGGCTGGAGCGCGAGACCGACGCCCACCGCCAGAAGGCCACGCGCTATCGCGCCCAGCAGGATTCCGTGACCACGCCCGCGCAGGCTGAAGCCATCGAACACGAGGTACGCTTCGCGGAGCAGGAGATTGAACGCCTCGAAAATGAGGAGTTCTCGAGCCTGGAACGCACCGAAGTCCAGGAGGCTGGGCTGGCCGCAGCACGCACCCAGGTGGAGGAGCTTGCCGCCGCGCTCGAAAAGACCCGGGAGCGCATCGCCCAGCGCCAGCAGGAAATCAGCGGCGAGCAAGCCGTGCTTCAGTCCGAGCGTGACGCGCTACGCCAAACCATCGAATCGGAGTGGCTTACCCTTTTTGACCGCATTTCCGCAAGCCGCGGCACCGGCATCGCGCGCGTCGACAACCAGCAGTGCACCGGTTGCAGTATGGGTGTACGCCCGCAGACGTGGAACCAGCTCCGCGAAGGCGAGTTGCTGACCTGCGACAGTTGCGGAAGGCTGCTCTATTGGGACCCGGCGATGGCTCCCGCCCCCAAGTCGCCGCAGCCTGAGGCGATTCCCGGCCAGGCGCGCGCCTTGCGGAAACCAGGCCGGCCGGGCGCCTGAACCTGCGCCCGCCGACGAGGCTATTTCTGCGGCGCGGCCGGCTGATACGACGGCAATCCAAGCTGCCAGAGCAGGAATGCCAATTCATCCGCGAGTTCGTCGTCGCGCTGCGATTTGGTTGAGCCCATTCCGTGCCCCGCATCGTAGTCCACGCGCAACAGGACCGGCTTCCCGCTGGTTGTGTCCGCCTGCAGGCGCGCGGTCATCTTTCCAGCCTGCCAGGGAGCAACGCGCGGATCGTTCGCGCCGGTGGTCAGCAGCACGGCTGGGTAAGGTGTGTCGGGCTTCACATGCTGGTAGGCATCCATCGCAAACAGCGCCTTGAAACCGTCCGGATCTTTGACCGTCCCGAACTCGGGGATGTTGGCCGGGCCGCTGGCCATGAGTTCAGAGCGCAGTGAGTCAGAATCGCCCACCCGGATGAGCGCCGCTCCGAAAAGGTCGGGGCGCTGGGTAATGGCCCCGCCGATGGTGATGCCGCCCGCGCTGGTGCCTTCACCGGCCAGGTGGGTCGGCGAGGTGTATTTGTGATCGATCAGATATTTTGCTCCTGCCAGCATATCGTCAATCGTGTGCTGCTTGGTGAGCTTCTGGCCACCCACATGCCAGTCTTCTCCGTACTCGCCTCCGCCGCGTACATGGGCCACGGCAAAAACGCCGCCCTGCTCAAAGAATGCGAGAAGCGTGGGTCTGAAGACAGGATCGAGTGTAATTCCATACGCGCCGTAGCCCTCGAGCCATGTAGGGTGCGAGCCGTCCAGCGCGATGCCTCGCTGATGCACGATGGAAAGCGGCACCATGGTACCGTCCGCGCTCGGCATTTTCACTTCTTCCGATTCAATCTGCGAGTAGTCCACCGGGGACGGCGCGACGAGCCCGGTATCAGATAGCATCGAGGTTTTTCCGTCCAGCGCATACCAGAGCGGTGACTTGGTCCAGGAGGTCAGTTCGAGCCACGCTCCCGGGCTTCGGTCGGATTCGTAACCAGCGATTGAATGGCGCCGTCGAAGGGAAGCTTCACCGGCTCAGTCGAACCGTCCTTATAAGAAACGCGCCGCAGCCGGCCGATCCCGCCATCCAGATCCTGCACGTAGAGCGCGTCTTTTGCAGCGCCAATTCCCACCACCACCACGTCGCTGGCCGGCACCACGACCGCGGCGTGCGCGATGTCAGGATGCGAAAGGCTGGTGCGCAGCACCTTGAAACGCGACGCATCCTTGTGCGACATCAGGTAGAGATTGTCTCCATGCAGGTCCATATTGACGATTGCGTCCGACTGGTCGGCAACTTTGACCCACGGTGTGTCGGCGTCCAATTTGTTACCGACTGCCGTGACAAACACATCGATTTCCCGCTTGACTCCATGGATCACAACCGCCACAAGATGCTCCGGAGCCCCCGGTGAATAGGCAACGAAGGAGAAATCGTCCTCGCCGATCGTGATTTTCGGGGATACCTGGTACCCGAATACCGCGGGTTCGTCATCGGGGTTTGCGCCCAGCACGTGGTGATAGACACGAAGCTTCTGGTATCTCGCGGTCGGGGGCGCATCGGCAGCCTGTTTCGGGGTGCGCGCGTAAAAGAAGGAGTCGTCGGTGAACCAACTGGGCTGTCCAAACTGGGCGCGATCGATGGTGTCGCTCAACACCCTGCCCGTGGCGCTCTCAATCACGTGCAACGTGCTCTCTTCTGAACCGCCCGGCGAAACGCCGTAGGCCACATACTTTCCGTCGAGGGAGGGAGTGAAATAGTCGATGGAAAAGTGCTTGCCATCGGCCGTGGTCAGCTTTTCAGGGTCGACCAAAAGCCGCTCCGATGTGCTTCCAACATCCCGCACGTAGAGTCTGCGATTATCTGAGCCGGGATCGGTCCTGAAGTAGAAGTACTTGCCGCCCCAGACCTGCACGGCGGAAACAACACTTCCCGCGTTATCCAGTTCCTTGATGCGGGCCAGCAGCTTGTCCCGGCCTGGAATGCGCGCCAGCACAGTCCGGGTGTAGTCGTTCTGCGCCTTCATCCATGCAATGACCTCAGAGGAACTTGTGTTCTCAATCCAGCGATATGGGTCGGTAACTTTAACCCCGAAGTATGTGTCCGTCACCTCGTGAACCGGTGTAGCGGGCGGACCGTCCTGGGCGAACGCGTAAGTGCAAGTGAGGGCAGCAACAACCAGGCCAAACGTCATCAGTCGGCGCATTCTGGAACCTGACCTTTCAAGAATCTGGGGAAGTCGCTTCCGTGAGGGTTACGGAGTGGGGTTGATTTTATCCCCGTGGCTTAAGTTGTCAACCATAAATCTCAATCGCGCACCTGACTGGCTCGCGCCTCGCCTGCTAGCCTTTTGCCTAGGGAGATGAAATCCCCTACGACCGAGGAGAGCACGTGCGGCGCATTTGCGTGGACATGGACGAGGTGATGGCGGATACGCTGGCCGAGCATCTGCGCCGTTATAACCAGACCTTCGACGAAGAGGTGACTCCCGACGATCTGGCCGGAAAAGGCCTTTGGGAGATTGCCCCCGTCGATCGCCAGGCGCAGCTTCGCGCTTTCCTCGATGCGGAAGACTTTTTCGAGGACCTGGCCCTGATGCCTGGCGCGCAGCAGGTGCTGAAACAGCTTTCGGCGCGCTTTGAAATCTTCATTGCCACCCAGGCCATGACCGTGCCCAACTCACTCGGACCCAAGTACCGCTGGCTGCAGCGGCACTTCCCTTTCATTCCGCCCACACATTACGTTTTCTGCGGCAACAAAAGCATCTTGCGCGCCGACTACCTGATCGACGACCTGCCCCGCAACCTGCTTCGATTCGAGGGCCAGGGATTGCTCTACACCGCGCCCCACAACCTCGCGGCCACGGGCTTCGTGCGTGTGGACAACTGGCAGCAGGTGGCGGAGTATTTTGCCGGGATCAGCGAATAAACGCGCCGATATTCAGTCGGCGCTCGAGAACTGATCCGAGCATCCTGCAAAACGCGCACGTGATTTCTGCTTCATGCGCTGCCGACGAGTTAGTCAGGAAGATTTCTGTGACGGCGACAACGCAACGGCGGCTTCGGTTGTCAGCACCCGGAAAATGAATGTCTCCTGCAGATACAGCTGCACGGCGGAATCGGTATGGCTGAGATAGCCAATCGAAACGTCCTGTCCGATGTTGAGCTCAAAATCGCCGCCTCGCGTCGTCACAACAAATGCGCCTTCAATCGCAGGCGCCCAGATCAGGTTCCCGTCCACGATGCGCTTTATGTGCTCGAGCACGGGATATCCGTGATCACGAGTTTCGGCGAGCGCCGTATATTCGCCGGCGCCGAGTAAAACCGAGTACGGCCCGTTGACGCCCACGAGCCGCAACTGGCTCAGGGCATGTGCGACCGTGTCCGGATAATCCCGCACATCCGCGGGCAGCGCCTCGATGGGGTTGCTGGTACTTTCCCGGATACCCTGTATATCCGCTTCGTGGTATCCGTTGAAGATGGCTCGATCTTCGGCAAATGCGATCTTCTTGGCAGCATCTTTTGCGGGCTGCCAGTCAGCATCGTCGGAACCGCGCTCGACATCGTCGATCGTCTGACGCAACAGTTCAAACGGAACGCGCAGCTCCAGCAGGGGTTTCACCTCGCGTTGTCTTGCAATGATGCCGTCACCGGGAGCGGAGATGGGCTTCAGGTGTCCGGTGCCAACTCCGGGCAGCCCGATTCCTCCCGCCGTGGGAACATCGACAACGCGTCGCCCTGCCAGGTACCGCTTCAAGGTTCTCGTCGTCTCTTCTTCGATCTGCGCCCATGCCGTGTCAGAAATCGGCGCCAGCTCCCGATGAAGGTTATTCATCATTCTCTCCCTTCAGTGATCCTATCTTCAGCGATGTGTCGTGCCCAGCGGCGAGCGTGGGCAAAGGCGGTCCGCCAGACGGCTCGTTTGCATTTGCAGACGGCTCCCTCGCATTCTCTGCTGCATCCGGCGCGCCTGGAGTGACGTTGTCGAGAAATGTTGCCGATGGCACAAAGAACAGGCTGCCGGTGACGGGGCGGCTGAAGTCAAGCAGCCGGTCGTAGTTTCCAGGCGGCCGACCGACGAACATGTTTTCGAGCATGGTCTCGGTGATTCGCGGCGTGCGGCTGTATCCGATAAAGTAGGTTCCGAATTCGCCGTGGCCGGGACGCCCGAAAGGCATGTTATCCCGCAGGATCTGCAGCTGGCGTCCGTTCTCCTCTATATTGGTGAGCGCGTTGTGCGCGTACGTGGGCTTATCCGCATCGCTCAGTTCCACGTCTGAGAGCTTGCGACGGCCGATGATGCGTTCCTGCATCTCAACCGGAAGCGCATTCCACGCCTTCATGTCGTGAAGGTACTTCTGCACAATCACGTAGCTGCCGCCAAAAACGGCCGGGTCTTCGCCGCCGACGATCGCCGCCTCGCGCACAGCATCTCCGCGCGGATTTTCTGTGCCGTCGACGAAGCCCAGGACATCGCGATCGTCAAAATAGCGAAAACCGTGCACCTCGTCGGCAACCGAGACGACGTCCCCTATGCTTTCCATGATCTGCGTTGCCATTTCGAAACACAGGTCCATGCGTCTGGCTCGAATGTGGAAGAGAATGTCTCCCGGCGTGGAAACGGCATGGCGTCCGCCGGAGCGAATCTCCTGAAACGGATGGAGTTCAAGCGGACGAGGCGATCCAAAGAGCTTGTCCCATGCATCTGACCCGAATCCGGCAACGCACGTGAGGCCCGCCTCTACATCGCGAAACTCCACCGCGCGAATCAGCCCGGAAAGACCCGCGCAAAAATCGCGTAGACGCGCGTAAGCGTTCTCGTCCTCGCGGATAGATAGGACCAGAAAAATCGCCGACCGAGTCAGCGGGCCGACCACGGCCTGCGGAACTACAACCTCTTTGACCTCGCTGGGGGTGTCCATGTGTTCAATCGTGAACTTCGCTTTGTTTCCACCTGAGTATCGCATTTTCGCATGGTTCGTACCTCTGCGATTGCGCGATCGCTCAGCAGTTGCATGTGAATCGCCGACCCGCAGGCCCTCTCGACGTACCCGCGCTGCTCCGAATCAGAACTCGCAAACGCGGATCGAGCGTTGCAGACGCTGAAATGATCGTTCCCGAGCGGACCATCTGCAGGCAGGGAGTAGGTTCTTTGCCGTGATTGCGGAACCGACGCTGTTTACCGCCCGCCTGCTGCTGCAGCCGGAGCCGGCCCGCCCGGCAATGCGCGCGGCGCGCTGGGACGCAGCAGCGTCACCGGCTGTGCCGGCGGCGGCTGGTGCATGGTCACAATCAGCGCATCGGCCGGCCGCTTGCCACCGCAGACATAGGAGTGCGGCGTGCTCGCGTCAAAGTAGACCGCGTCGCCTGCCTCGAGCGTGCAGTGGTGCTCGCCGTGGTGCAGTTCCAACTCGCCATCGAGAATGTAAAGGAACTCAAAGCCGGGATGCATATGCGCCCTGGGCTCGTGGGTCTTCTCCAACGGTACAAACTGGGCAAAATAAGGGTCCATGTGCCGGTCGGGCACCATGTAGCCGAGGCTCTCAAAAAAATAGGTAGGCTCATCGACCCCGGTCTGCGGCAGCCGTACCCGCTCCTTGCGCCGGTGGACACGAAACATGGCCTGCGGCTCGGTTTCGAAAAAGTAAGAGAGGTCCTTTGAGAAAACCATGGCAATGCGCGCCAGGTTGCGCAGCGTGGGAACCACGCGGCCGGTTTCAAGCTGCGACAGAAAACTTGCCGAGAGTCCCGTGTGCTTCCCCAGTTCCACGAGGCCCATGGACTTCTTAAGCCGCAACCGCTTGATGCGCTCGCCGATGTGCTTTTCCGCGATAAACCGCTCAGTGGTTTCAGTGTCCACTTGGGATTTCTGGGTCTCTTCGCTGCGAACCGCCGTAAGATCAGTCATCGGCACCTCCATGGGTGGGACCAAAGCAAATGTTGCCTCAATCAAAAGCCATTCTCATCCTACCAAAATCACATTTGCGGGGCAAACCGTATCGAATTCACTAAAACGAAAGATAAATCCATCCTGTGAATATGGAGATGATCAATTCGACCTCCGGGGTTGCCGGGAAGTCACCCGGAATCATCCTGAGTGGCGTATCCGGCATGTTGGGCACAGCCCTGCGAAATGCCTTTGCTGTCCGCCGGATACCCACTCTGCAACTGATCCGAGGCCCGGCATTCGCGGGCAATCAGCTCACCTGGAACCCAGTTGCGAGCCCTGCAATATCTGACCCGTCGGCGTTGGAAGGATCCACCGCGGCCATCCATCTCTCCGGAGCCAGCGTAGCCGGTCGACGGTGGACCCCCGCGTACCGCCGCGAAATGACATCCAGCCGTGTCGTCTCAACCCGCGCGCTTGCCACTCTGCTCGCCGGCTTGCGCCATCCGCCGCGGGCGCTTCTCGTGGCCTCGGCTGTAGGCATCTATGGGGACCGCGGTGACGAACTTCTGGACGAAGCTTCACCCCCAGGCACAGGCTTTCTGGCCGGCCTTTGCGCGCAGTGGGAAGCCGCCGCAGAGCCCGCCGTCAAAGCCGGCATCCGTGTAGTCCATTTGCGTTTTGGGGTAGTGCTGGGACCGGGCCGCGGCGCGCTGGGACAGATGCTGCCGCTGTTTCGCCTGGGCCTGGGTGGCAGGCTAGGTAACGGGCGTCAATGGATGAGCTGGATCAGTCTTGCGGACGCAATTGAAGCCATCCTCTTTGCATTGGAGGCGCCCTCTTTGGTGGGTCCGGTGAATCTCACCGCGCCTGCACCGGTCACGAATGCCGAGTTTACGCGCGCCCTCGCCCTGCAGCTTCGGCGCCCGGCAATCCTTCCGGCTCCCGCATTTGCCCTGCGGCTGGCCTTTGGACAGATGGCCGATGAAGCTCTGCTGGCCAGCGCGCGCGCTGTTCCCACCAAATTGCTGTCCGTCGGCTTCAGATTTGCGCACCCCACGGTGGAGGCGGCACTCGCCGCCGGTCTCGCCTGAAGCTGCATGCTTGCCCCGAGCTCTCGATGAAAGGCCGCTTTACCGGCGGCCCTGCACGACGCGCGGACCGCTGCCGCCGCCGATCTTCTTTGTCGAACGCCGCGCGGAGATGGCATGCATCTCCTTGCCCATGCTGGACTGGTTGATTCCCACCTGGATGGCCAGGTTGATGATGTTGCCGGTGATCCAGTAGAGCGCCAGGCCGGAAGCATAGTGCCACAAGACAAACCCCATGAAGATCGGCATCACGATGGCCATCATGCGACGCTGCGTGGGGTCCATGCTCGGCGAAGGCGTAAGGAACTGAACCAGAAACATGCTGATGATGATCAGGATCGGCAGGATGTGCAGCGGGTCCGGCATGGAGAGATCGGTAAGCCAGAACCAGTGTGCCTGGCGCAGTTCCACCGCGTTCAGCAGCACGCGATAGTAGGCAAAGAACAATGGCATCTGCAACAGCATCGGCAGGCATCCGCCGTACATGTTCACGCCCTCGGCCTTGTAGAGATCCATCATCTCCGCGTTCATTTCCGTTCGCCGCGGGTCGTTGATCTTCAAATGCGAGTAGCGCTTCTTGAGAGCCTCAACCTTAGGCTGGATGCGCATCATCTTCAGCGAGGACTTCATCATCATGAACCGGGTCGGCAGCAGAATCATGTTGAAGATCACGGTGATGATGATGATGGCCCAGCCCCAGTTGTAGGCGCCGGGTCCAAGCAGATTGCGCAGGAAGCGCAACGCAAGGTAAAGCGGTTTGGCGAGGAAGGTCCACCAGCCGAACTGGATCAAGGGCTCCAGCGACGGGCCATCGGCTTTGCCGTCGGCGCCGATGGCTTGAATGGTCTTCAGCACGTCGAGCTGTTTCGGACCGGCATACAGGCGCAGGCGCGTGTTGCCGTTGATGTCGCCCATCGCCAGGCCCACCACGCTGTTCGGCTTCTTCTGGCTATTCGGATTGCTCAGGTCGCTGGGCAAATCTACCGCATTGTGCAGCGTGACCAGGGTTGCGTCCGCGGGCGTATCGGGCAGAAAAGCCGCCGCAAAGTAGAGATCGCTCACCGCCGCGTACTCATACGGCTGGTCGAACGTCGCATTGCCGCTCACCTTTGTGGCGTTGGTCGTGTCCTGCTTGCCCCCAAGCGACCAGATAATCTGCGAAGGAGTGGGCAGCGGGCTGCGGGTCTGCGAAGCGGGAAGGAACTCCTCCATGTCGCCCAGCCCCGCGGGCCACGCCACCAGCGCCCGGACCGGCAAGCCGTTGCGGCGAACCTCGGTATCCACGCCGATTACGTAGCTCGAATCGAAATGGAAGGTTTTCACCACGTCGATTCCGTTCTGCGCGTAACGGAATGTAAGCGTCCCCGGCGCCAGCAATCGTGCCGGAGACGAGGACTGCGCGCCCGAAACAGTAACCTGATAGAGCGCCTGATTCAGCTGCGACGTGAGGGCTGGCTCATAGGTAAATAGTGACAGAGGGAATCCGAAGCGCGCGGCCAGCTCCGGCTGCACCATGTCCAGAGGTTTGCCCGACGAATCGAAGTACTTCTTCAGAATCCATTGCTTTACCAGCCCGCCGCGATTGGTAAAGACAATCTTGTACATCTCATTCTCAACCGTGGTTTCGGTCTCGGTTGAGGCCACAATCGCCTTGGTGTCGACCGCCACGGTAGGAGCTGCGGCAGCGGTTGCGGCAGCCGATGCGGGCTGGCCCGGTGCCGCCGGTTGCCCCATCTGCTGCGTCTGCTGCTGTGTCTGCGTTTCCGGCGCAGGGGTGTTCTCTTTGGGCTTGAAGTACTGGAAAGCCATCAGGGCGGCAAAAGCCACGATTGCAAACGTAGTCAGGCTGCGGAAGTCGCCGCCGCTGCCGCCGCCGGGGGAGCCCTTCGAGTCAAGATTGGGATTGTGAATTTCGGGCAAATGAAACTTCCTGTCGTATTAGAAAAACCGCGCCGTCGGGCGCCGCTCTGTCTATGGTAATGGTTCGTGGGGAAAAGGTCTTGTCGTGGCCACCGGCGGCACTTGATCGAGCCCCCCACGGCTGAAGGGATGGCATCGCAGCAGCCGCCAACCTGCCAGCGCCGTACCGCGCAGCGGGCCGTGCGTAGCGATCGCGGTCGCCGCATATTCTGAGCAGGTGGGAACAAAACGACAGCCGCCGGGGCTAAGCGAATGCAGCACCGGCGAAAGCCAGCGGCGATAAAACGCGAGAGCTGCGAGCAGGATACGGGTCATACAGTCGGCGTGACCTTGGCCAGATGCGTCATGCGTGTCGCCTCGGCGCTTGCCTGCTGAAGAATACGCACAACCTCGGCATCCAGTTTCGTGAATTCCGCCGTAAGCACCGCGCGGCGCGGGTGCAGGATGAGGTCGAATCCCTGGGGCAGCAGGTCCACGTGGCGGCGAATCGCCTCGCGCATGCGGCGCTTGATGCGATTGCGCTCGTGCGCCTTGCCCAGCACCTTTCCGGCCGTGAGTCCCACGCGAGGGCCGCCAACTGCCTCAGTTTGCGGCGCGAGAAACCAGCTCATGGATGCGGATTGACGTTTGCGGCCGGCTGAATAGGCGCGCTGATAGTCGGAGTGTTTGCGAAGACGCACCGCCGCCATGGACTGGCGCCGACCCTCAGAATCGGATGCAGCCCTGCGCGAATCAGCGTTTTCAAGGGTGGTCATGGCAATGCCGCAGGCGTGTACGCCGGAACGAGAGAAGCCGCGACCCATTCCGGCCGAAGCAGAACGGTGTGAGTAAGTTAGTCGCGGAAGCCGGCGCTGACCGAAACACGCTTGCGGCCGATTGCACGGCGGCGGCTCAAAACGGCTGCGCCGCTCTTGGTCTTCATGCGCGCGCGAAAGCCGTGGGTCTTCACGCGGCTGCGGCGGTTGGGTTGAAATGTGCGCTTGGGCATGGAATTGCGCTCCTGTTTCCTCTTGAGAATCTGCGCCTTGACGGCAAGTCTTAAGTGTATCGCAGGTTGGGCCAGGAATCCAGCAGGGCATCTCGCCCGCATCGGAATTGTCCCGTGTATTCTGTGTCGCAATGCCCGGCGATTGATTGGTGAAAAACGCTTGACCGCAACGTTGCGCAGCATCGCGCATCAACTTTTTTCGCGGCTTTCACCATCGATGGTGCAACCCGAAACAGATTCCGAAAAGTTATGTGAAAGAGGGATTGCAACGACTCGCAAATGTGCTACCATCGGGACCGTTCAAGAAAGTTTCCCAGCGTCCCACGGTACAGTTTCATCCCGTGTCCCAATGTGCGCATCTGGGGCATGTCGACGGAGACCAGGCAGACTCTCAGCAAATGTTTGACGGCGAGCGACCGCTTTGCCGGATGAGAGTTTTATTGCCTAAAACCGAATCGATGAACCGGCCCGGCAGTACATAGGCGACGCAGGCAAGGATTAGCTCGATGGCATTCGCAATTTCGCCGGCTTCGGCTCTCAATCCATGGCTCCAGATTCTCGCAGCCTTAGAAAAAAAGGTGATCCGACAATCTTACGAGACCTGGCTCAAGCCCACCCGATTCAGTCATGCGGCAGGTCGCACACTCTATGTGCGCGTTCCCTCCGCTGAGTTCCAACACATTGGCGACAAATACGGCGACCTGATTCAGGAAGCGATCGATCTGCAGTCGCTGGAATTCGACGACGTGTGTTTCGTCACCGCGAGCGACGATCCTTCTATCCCGCCGCAGCGCAAAGACGGCGGCTTTGGACCGTTGTCCGCACACTCTCCCACTGCGCCCGCTCCGGCGCAGGGCCATCGCGCGCCAGAGCAGGGACGCTTCGACTGGTCCTCCGCGGCGCAGTTGAACTCCCGCTACACCTTCGACGCCTTCGTCATCGGCAACGGCAACCAGTTTGCCCGCGCGGCCGCACTGGCAGTGGCCGAGAGGCCATCGCGCGCCTACAATCCGCTCTTCCTTTATGGCGGCGTCGGCATGGGTAAGACCCACCTGATGCACGCCATCGGCCACGAGGTAAAGCGCCGCCAGCCCACGTCGAGCATCTGCTACGTCTCCGCGGAAAAGTTTACCAACGAGATGATCACCTCGCTGCGCAACGATCGCATGACCAGCTTCCGCGATCGCTTCCGCTCCGTTGACGTGCTGCTCATCGACGACATTCAATTCATCGCGCAGAAAGAGCGTACGCAGGAGGAGTTCTTCCACACCTTCAACGCACTGCACGAGAGTATGCGCCAGATCGTCATCGCCTCCGACCGTCCGCCCAAGGAACTGGCCGAGATTGAAGACCGTCTGCGCTCGCGCTTTGAGTGGGGCCTGATTGCCGACATTCAGCCGCCCGATCTCGAAACCAAGGTCGCCATCCTGCAGAAGAAGGCAGAGAGCGAGCAGGTTGTTCTGCCCACTGACGTCGCGCTTTTCATCGCGTCCAACGTGCGCACCAACGTGCGTGAGCTTGAGGGCGCGCTGGTGCGGCTCATCGCCTGGTGCCAGCTCAACCGCATGGAGATCACGCTGGTCACCACCCAGCAGTGCCTCAAGCAGTTCATCGACATGCAGGTGCGCAAAATCACGATTGAGGCTATTCAGCGCGCCGTGGCCGAGCAATTTGGCATGAAGGTCGCCGACCTGAAGCAGAAGAACAACTCCCGCAACGTTGTGGTACCGCGCCAGATCGCCATGTACCTGGCCAAACAGATGACCGAAGCCAGCCTGCCCGAGATCGGCCGCCAGTTCGGCAACAAGCACCACACGACGGTGATGCACTCCATCAGCAAGATCGATGAGCTGCGCCGCACAGACAAGGACCTGCACCGCACTCTGAACAAGCTGCACGACCTGCTGAACGGATAGCCACCTGCGGTGGAGCAGAGTGCCTTCGGCTCCCATGCGCGAAAGAAGAAGCCCACGCCTCGATCATTCGGTGTGGGCTTCTCTGTCAGGGATTTGCCCGGCTCATCAACTCCACAAACATCTTTTGAAACCGCGGCAAATCAAGGTCAACCTGCGCGTGCACCAAGCGCACCCCGGTGGCAGGCTTCGATTTTCTCGCTCCACGTCAGCGTATCGCCGTAGCTCGGACCGTGGCTCAGGTCCACGTCCATGTAGACCCGCTTTTCTTTTGTAATCAGCGTAGGGTCGAGCCATGCGCACGCGGCCAATTCGTCCCACATGTAATAACGGTCCTGGCTCCATGCGGCGATATAGCGCGCCGTGGGAGCCTGCGATTTCGCAATCTCGTCCAGCATTGCTTTCGTGAATGGCGCCTTGATCGACACATCGACCGTAGTCACATCCACGCGCGGCCAGTCGGCGCGCAGCACGATATGCGCCGCCTCGGGATCGAACCAGAAATTGAACTCGTGGCGCGGGCTGTCGGCAAACTCAGGATCGTCTGTTTGCGGGTTCAGGCTGCCGCCCATCAGCACAATGCCCTTGGTAAGCGCGGCAAATTGAGGGTCGATGGAAACCGCCAGCGCAATATTCGTCAGCGGTCCAGCCCCGTAGATCGTCACTTCATGCGGATGCGCGCGCACCTGGCGAATGAGAAAATGCGCCGCATCTTCGTCGATGGGCTTGATGGTGGGCTTGCCCTCCGGCATGGGCGGAATCACGCTCGGGCCGTGCTCGCTCAAGTGTGCCGGAGTGACGGGCTTCACTCCACCTGGCGTCTCCACCAGCATCGTCTGCCCCTGGCCCCATGCGCCGAGCCAAGCAACTTTGCCGTCGATGGCCGCAGACAACTTTGTCTCGAGTTCAGTGCGGATGAGAGGATACACCGCGCCTTTCGCGACAGGAACATTCGCGTGGCCGGTGAGTTCCAGCATGCGCAGGGTATGCAGAGTTTCTTCGTCGCGCCATGCATTGCCGGTCACCATGGTGATGCCCAGCACCTCGACCTGAGGCGCCTGCAAAAGCGCCAGCATGGCCATCTGATTCGATCCACCAGGCCCCGAGCCATCCTGATCGATCAGCACAAGACGTTTTTGCGCGGAACACACGAGTGCCGCGAACGCCATCAAACTGTAAATGACAATCTTCATTCTTGATTTCCGCAACATAGCGCCCTCAGCATCGTCATCCGCCACCTAAATACGAAGATCGCTATTTGGTTTATGCGGAATCAGATCTGGTTTGAACTGGCACCAATTTACGGCTTTCTCGGTCAGGCGATAGTAAGGGGACGTCGACCCGCTTAGATCCGGGTTCTTTGAATCAAGAATACGATCGAGCCATTGGTCAATCTGGCTGATTTCGGTTGCACTAAAGACATCAGGATCTTTCAGATTCGCGCGAAGGAACTCACACAGAATCCTGTGACCTTTGCGGAAGTTGTAATTGCCGTTGCGATAGGCCTCATCGCTCAGCCTGCCCACGGCGCGAATCACTTCCCCTTGAACGGTTGCGGCTTGCCCTTGGAGAGGTACCAGCTCTTTCCAGAGACGTTTGAATTCGGCCTGCCAAATCTTGGGTGGCATCTCTCCGCTCGCATCGCAATTCCCGCTCTCTGAGATGACGCGAATTAGCGCCGCTCGCGTCCATATCCCCGCTCGCGCCCGGATCCTCGATCGCGTCCTGGTCCCCGATCAGAGCCGAATCCCCGCGGACGCACCTGCGGCGTTACAGGCAGATTTGTCTTGCCCGCCGGATACACGGCAAGAAAGCGGTCCTGCCCCTCACCGGAACTTGCTGTCTCAACGCCCTCCAGGCTGCGAAAGGCAAGGTGCAGCAACCGGCGTTCGCGGCTGTTCATGGGCGGGAAGGCATACGGCACACCGGACCTGCGCACTTTTTCTGCTGCGGTCTCGGCCTGGAGTCTTAGTTCCTGCGCGCGCAAGGCCTTGAAGTTGGCTGCATCAAAGCTGACCAGGTCATTTTCGCGCTGGTCCAGGCGCAGCATCTGCGCCGCAATGGTCTCGAATGCTCGTAACAACTCGCCGTTGTGCTGGGTCACCAGCGGAACGTCGGGACCGCCGAGTTCGACATAAATTACGCGAGCCTCAATCCCTTCAGGGTCGCGAGCGCCGTCCCCGGCAGTGATGCGGTACTTGAGGCGCATACCGCCCAGCTTGTTCAGGGTGGCGAGAAATCCGGCAATTTTTTGGGCTGCTTCCTGCAGGTCTGCGATAGGCATAACGGATTAGTATCGCAGAGTCAGACGGGGGTGCGCCTCAATTCAAGTTCGCATCTGTGGAAAGGCTTTCTACCTCGCCGCAAAGTACGTGATCAGGCCGCACCATTTCACTCGGGGGATTCTCTTGAATCAAGCCTCGCGCACCGCCGGCGTCAGGTACTCCGGTCCCACCGGATCCGTCACCGACTCTGCCACGATTCGGTCAATCTCCGCCATGGAGCCCGCATCAAGTTTCCAGCCCATCACTCCCGCCGCTCTGTCCAGTTGATCGGGGCGCTTGGCGCCCCACAGCGCCACGGAGACGCCCGGCCTGTCCAGCACCCAGCGCACGGCAAGTTCGAGTACGCTCTTGCCAAAGTGCGCTCGCGCGAAGTCCGCCAGCTTCTCCACCGCAGTCAAGTACTGGCTGAAGCGCGGCTCTTCAAACTTGGGGTCTGCGCTGCGAATGTCGCCTGCGTCAAACGTCATGCCGCGATGCAGGCGCCCGCCCAGCAAGCTGCGGCACAGCGAACTATAGGTCAGCACCGACACGCCATTCGCAGCGCACCAGGGCAGTACCGCATCGTCTATCTGGCGCTCGAACAGGTTGTAGGGTGGTTGGTTCGACACCAACGGCGTTACCCCTCGGAACTCCTCCATCTGCGCCACGCTGAAGTTGCTCACTCCCAGCGCCCGCACCTTGCCCTGGCGCTGAAACTCCGCCAGCAGCGCGGCCGTTTCTGCAATCGGGGTGCGCGTGTCCGGCCAGTGAATCTGGTAGAGATCGATAAAGTCCGTGCCCAGCCGCCGCAGGCTGTCCTCAAGTTCCCGGCGCAATCGCGGCCCAGTGGAGTTGGCGAACACGCCGCGCTCATTCCACTCCAGGCCAGCCTTGGTCGCAATGAAAAATGCCTCGCGCTTTCCATGCGCTCGGATGGCCTTGCCGACAATCTCCTCCGCGTGTCCGCGGCCGTAGATAGGTGCGGTGTCGATCAGGTTGATGCCGCGCTCCATTGCACCCAGGCAGGTGGCGATGGCCACATCGTCGGGAACGGTTCCCCATTCTGTCCCACCGAGAGCCCACGTACCCAAGCCGATCCGCGAGACCTGCGTCCCTGCAATTGTCGTTGTTTCCATGCATCGATATTCTACGCACCGCATCCGGGTGAGTGCGAAACCGATTTCTTTCAAAATGATTACCATCGGGCAGATTTACATGAGACTCAGGTGAAATTAAGGTTCCCGAAGTATCCTGCTCAATGTGATGAAGTGGCATAACATTCGGTCTACCAACCCTGTGCATCGCAGCAGGCTCCTGACCGGCATCGTTTGCCTGGTGTCGTTGGCGGCAATCGCTTGTGGGCCCATCCTGGCCCAAGGCAATGGCGAAGGCACGCAGAAGGATGCACCTGCCGCCGACGCCGTCACGATTACGTTGGAAGAAGCTATCCGGCGCGCCGAGGCGAACGAGCCCTCCTACGCTGCGGCGCTGGCACAGAGTCGCACATCCGCGCTCGATCGCTCCATCGCGCGCGCAGACCTGCTGCCCAGCGTGGCCTATAACAACCAGGGGATCTATACCCAGCCTAATGGGCAGTACGGCATCGTTGCGGAAGGCACCAGCCCACAGCCTTTGCCCAAATTCATCGCCAATAACGGGGTCAGGGAATACGTAAGCCAGGCCGCTGTCACCGAAACTCTTGGGATGGCGCAATTCGCAGGAGTGCAGCGTGCCGATGCGGCCGCGGCACAGGCTGCTGCGGAACTGGAGATCGCTCGCCGGGGATTGGTTTCGGCGGTGACAGGGCTCTATTACGGATTGGCTGCAGCTGACGGCAAGCTCGCCGTTGCGGCCCGCGCCCGCGCCGAAGCCGTCGACTTTACCAAATTGACGACCGAGCGCGAACAGGCGCGCGAAGCCGCGCACGCTGACGCGGTGAAAGCGCAATTGCAGCAGCAGCAGCGCGACCGAGACTTTTCTGACGCGCAACTCGCAGCGGGCAAGGCCAGGCTCGAACTGGGCGTTTTGCTCTTTCCTGACCCGCGCACGCCCTATACTCTTTCAATCTCGGGGGCGATCGCCCCGCTCGCCTCTCGCGAAGAAGTCAATCAGGCCGCGGCGAGAAACAACCCTGAGTTGAAAAGCGCACTCGCCGCATTAAGTGCGAGCAATGCCGATGTGCTGGCGGCGCGCGGTGCCTATTTGCCCGAGCTTGGACTGAATTTCAACTACGGCATCGATTCTCCTCAGTTTGCCGCCAACGGACTTGACCACGCGCGCAATCTCGGATATTCGGCCGTGGTGACTCTGAACATTCCCGTTTGGGATTGGCTCTCAACCGAGCACAAGGTGAAGCAGAGCGAGATACGGCGCGACGTTGCGCGCGTGGCTCTGAGCGCAACTCAGCGGCAACTGATTGCGCACCTCGACGAGACGTATGCAGAGGCCGAGGCCGCGCGCGGTCAGCTTGCTTCACTCGATGCAAGCGTGGCCACGGCCGCTGAAAGCTTGCGCCTCACAAAGTTGCGTTATACCGGCGGCGAAGCCACGGTGCTTGAAGTGGTGGACGCACAAACTTCCCTGCTGACCACCGAGAACCAACGCGAGGACGGATTTGTCCGCTACCAGTTGGCCCTGGCAGACTTGCAAACGCTGACCGGATCCATGTGAACCCATGACGAACCTGACCATGTCCCGCACTGTCCACCGAAACTCTGATCTGCCGCGCACTGAGTCGCACGCTTGCTGGGTGCTCGCAGGCGCCCTTGCGCTTCCTTTGCTTCTCTTGCCCGGCTGCAAGAAGGAAGCCGCGCCCGAGCCCCAGGTGACGGTGCAGGCTGAGCATCCTGAGCAGGGGCCAATCTCAGAGCAAGTGACTGCCGACGCCATTCTTGCCCCGCTCGCGCAGGCCGCCATTTCACCCCGGATCAGCGCGCCCGTCAAAATGTTCTTTGTCCAGCGCGGCGCTCGCGTAAAAGAAGGCCAGTTGCTGGCCACGCTTGAGAACAGCGATCTGGCCGCAGCCGCGCAGGACAACAAGGGATCGTACATGGCGGCTGAAGCGGCCTACGCCACAGCGACCGGCGCGCAGGTTCCTGAAGATACGCAAAAGGCCGAACTGGACGTCGCACAGGCCAAGGCCAATCTCGACCTGAACCTGAGCATCGTGAAAAGCCGCAAGCAGCTCTTTGCTGAAGGCGCAATCCCGGGCCGCGACCTCGACACGGCGCAGGCCGCACTGGTGCAGGCGCAGGCCGCATACGACGCCGCTGCCAAGCATCTTGAATCCATGCGCAATGTAAGCCGCGCAGCCGCGCTCAAGGCGGCGAAGGGTCAGCTCACCTCAGCGGAGGGAAAGTACAACGGCGCAGCGGCACAACTCGCCTATTCTGAGATTCGCAGCCCCATCAATGGAGTCGTGACCGACCGACCCCTGTTCGCCGGTGAAACCGCCGCAGCCGGCACGCCGCTGCTCACGGTGATGGAGACCGCTGAGTTGATCGCCAAAACGCATTTGGCGCAGACTCTTGCACAGCAGATGAAGGTCGGCGACACGGCATCCATCCAGGTGCCGGGCGTCTCCAGCCCCGTCCCCGCCAAGGTTTCGCTCATCAGCCCTGCACTCGATCCCGGCAGCACGACGGTCGAAGTCTGGCTGAAAATCGAGAACAAATCCGGCTCGCTCAAGGTGGGTACGCCGGTCAAGGTTTCCATCACCGCGAGCACTGTCGCCCAGGCGTGGAAGATTCCCGCCTCGTCCGTTCTCACCGCACAGGACGGCAGCAAATCCGTCATGGTGGTCGGCGCCGACGGCGCCGCGCACCGCAAGCCTGTCACCCTGGGCATACAAGATGCCGACGACGTGCAGATCATCGGCGGATTGACGCCCACCGACATGGTCATCACCGTCGGAGCCTACGGCCTGGATGAAGGTACAAAGGTGAAGATCGGCCCCGCGGCCGACGACAATGCAAAACCCGCAGCCGGTGGCGGAGGCGACAATTGAGCTCCGACGCATCCTCCGGCACAAGTGGCCAAAAGACCTTCTGGCTCACTCGATCCGCACACACCGTCTTCTTCTTTGCGGCGGTGCTCACCATCGCCGGCGCCTACCTTGCCTTCCAGGTGCCCATCTCCGTCTTTCCCGATACAAATTTCCCGCGTGTCGTCATCGGCGTCGACAACGGCGTAATGCCTGTCGAGCAGATGCAGGTCACCATCACCAAGCCCATCGAAGACGCGGTGAACTCCGTGCCGGGCCTCGTCACCGTGCGCTCCACCACCAGCCGCGGATCGGCTGAAGTGAGCCTGTTCTTCGACTGGAATGAGGATATGGTTCGCCAACTTCAATTGGTGGATGCGGCGCTCAGCAAGGTGGAGCAGACACTGCCGCCCACCGCCCGGGTGACGACCAACCGGCTCACCTTCGCAACCTTCCCCATCCTCGGCTACAGTCTCACTTCCGACACCGTGCCGCAGACGCAGCTCTGGGAAATTGCCACCTACGACTTGAAGCCGCCGTTGAACCGCGTTGCCGGCGTCAGCACCGTAACCGTGCAGGGCGGACAGGTGCCTGAGTTTCACGTGGTGCCCAATCTCGCCCTGCTGACCGCGACAAACGTCACCATTCCCGACCTCGTCAATGCGATCGAAGCATCGAACATCGTCGAATCACCTGGGCTCTACGAAGCCAATCATCAACTCATCCTGGGCCTCGTGGGCGCGCAGGTGCACAGCGCTGACCAATTGCGCCAGCTGGTGGTCAAGACCACACCCAACGGCGCTCCGGTGCGAGTCGCCGACGTGGCTACTGTCGAGCGATCCACCATGCCCGTGTACACGACGGTCACCGCCAACGGAAAAGCCGCGGTGCTCATCAATATCGCGCGGCAGCCGTCGAGCAACACTGTCGCTGTGGCCGATGCCGTCGCATCCGAGGTGGCCCAACTGCGGCAAAAGCTTCCTCCGGGCGTCAGGCTCGAGCCCTTCTACGATCAGTCGCAACTGGTGCGCGATGCCATTTCCAGCGTGCGCGACGCGATCTTCATCGGTCTCATTCTCGCCTGCATCATTCTCTTCCTCTTCCTCCGCGATTGGACCTCGTCGCTGGTCGCGGGTCTTGTCATCCCCGTTACCATCGCCGTAACGGTCCTGGTGTTGTGGCTCATCGGGCAAAGCTTCAACCTGATGACGCTCGGGGGCCTGGCCGCAGCCATCGGGCTTGTGATCGACGACGCCATCGTGGTGGTCGAAAACATCGTCATGCACCGCGACGCCGGCGAACCCCGCGTGGAGGCGGTGCGCAAGGCGCTGGGCGAAATCACTACCCCTCTCATCGGTTCCACCATCACGCCGGTGGTTGTGTTTTTGCCCCTGGTCGCGGTGAGCGGAGTCACCGGCAGCTTCTTTCGCGCGCTCGCCATCACCATGGCCGCATCGCTCATCACGTCGTTGTTCCTGGCGCTCACATGGACGCCCGGCCTCAGCCTCGTTCTCCTGCGCGAACATCGCAACGCACCTTCGCATAGCGATCACTCCGCCGGCCGCTTTCTCACCCGCATCCTTCAAATTCATCGCCGCGTGCTCGATTGGTCACTGGCCAAGCCGCTCTGGCTCGGCTGCGCATGCCTCTTGCTCGTTGTCGCCACTTATGCCGGCTTATCAGGCGTTGGGTTCCGACCTGCTGCCGGAGATGGATGAAGGCGGCTTCGTCCTCGACTACATCATGCCCGCGGGCAGTTCACTCGCTGAGACCAACCGCGTCCTGGAGCACGTTGAACGCATCCTTCGCGCCACGCCCGAAGTCGAGAGCACGTCGCGACGCACCGGATTGCAAATGGGGCTGGCCGCCGTCACCGAGGCAAACACCGGCGATTTTACTGTCAAGCTCAAAGCCAAGCGTAGCCGCGGGATTGACGACGTGATTGCCGACGTGCGCGCTCAAATCAAGGCTACTGAGCCTGAACTGGACATCGAATTCACGCAGGTGTTGCAGGATATGATCGGCGATCTTTCCAATGCGCCGGAGCCCATCCAGATCAAAATTTTTTCCGACGATGCGGCTACGCTCAATCAACTCGGTCCCCGCGTCGGCGACGCCATCGGCAAAATTCCGGGCGTAGTCGATGTCCAGGACGGCATCGAGAATACTATCAGCGGACCGGCCACCAATTTTCAGGTTGATCCCGTCGTCGCAGCCCGCATGGGCTTCACTCCCACCGAGGTCTCGGAGGATGCGACTGCGATTCTCGATGGCGTAACACCCGCTGATCCGCTCATCGCAAACGGCCGGCCCTACACCATTCGCGTACGCCTCAGCGAAGACCACCGCGCCTCGCTGGATGCCATTCAGAACACGGTCTTCAATAGCGCTTCCGGCCACACGGCGACGCTCGGTTCGCTCGCCGCCGTCGAACAAATGCCGCCTCAGAATGAAATCCTGCGCGAAAACCTGCAACGGCTCGTCGTCGTCACCGGCCGCCTGGAAGGCTCGGACCTCGGCACCGCCATGGCCAGGGTCCGGCAGACCGTCGCCGGCCTGCATCTCCCTGCTTCAGTGCGCGTCGAATACGGCGGAACCTACGAGGAACAGCAAAAATCATTTCGCGATCTGCTGCGCGTCCTCATGCTCGCGCTGGCGCTGGTCTTCGGCGTGCTGCTCACCGAGTTTCGCAACTTCCCTGCGCCCACCGCGATTCTCGCCTCATCTGTGCTGTCCATCTCCGGCGTCATTCTGGCTCTCCTGGTCACGCACACGACCTTCAATGTTGCATCGTTCATGGGCCTCATCATGGTCATCGGCATTGTTGCCAAAAACGGCATTCTCCTGCTCGATGCCGATGAAAAATTCCGCGCCCAGGGATACTCGGCATCGGAAGCCATGATCCACGCCGCACAGCGCCGTCTGCGGCCCATCGTCATGACTGCCATCGCCGCCGTGTGCGGCATGTTGCCCCTCGCCTTCGCGCTCGGCGCGGGCTCGCAGATGCTGCAGCCGCTGGCCATTGCCGTCATCGGCGGCCTCACCATCTCCATGGTGCTCAGCCTGGTGGTTACGCCGGTGGTCTACTTTCTGCTCACCCGCAACCGCTTCAGCCCATCGCCTGAGGTCTCTGTGATTCCACTCAAACAAGCGGCTGCGCTTACGAAAGACCGAATACTTGCACTGCACTTTGTCAGAACCGCAACACTGCGCCTGCCTGATAGGACCAGTTCTCGTTCGTCAGAAAATTCTCTCTCGAGAGCCAGTTCAGATATGGCGGTTTGCCGGGCGTGGGCGCGCTCAGGTTCGGCCCGCGGTAGCGGACGGCGGTGTTGCCAAACACCCCGCGTAATGCCACATGGCGCGCCACGTTGTAATCGCCGTTGATCGCCAGCGCTGCGGCGAAGTGAGTGATCCTTCCGATATTCGGCATGGGATTGCTGGAGGTCGGAGTCGATTCATAAGCGCGGTCATAGCTAAGGAACCCTGGCCGAACCGCGGCCTTGACTGAGAAATGGTTGTTCTGGAAGCCCGACCGGAAGCCGAACGTACCGATCGTCACATTGCCGCCTGCGCGGTCAGAAGGCAGCGGGCTTGCGTTGGGCTGGTAATCAAAGTCTGAGTCGGCGTCAACCCACTTTGAGAGGCGCGCCGAAAACCCTACACCCGACCCGCCAACCAATTCGCGGCGATGCAGACAACTCGCCGAGTTCACCGGCAACGAAATCGCGTCGAAGTGAGGAAAAACTTCAAAGCGCGGCAACGCACGAACCACCGCGTCATCCGCAGGCAGAAAATGCATGGGCCGCGTGATGTGCAAATTGCTCCCGTCCTCCTGGAAGTCGCGATACGACGGCATCCTCCAGCGCATCGCATTGGCCATGGTCCGGCATGGGTTTATTGCGCCGCGCACAATGTCGACCCATAATCTGTTCCCATAGCGGTCCTGCAGCCGATCGCTCACTCTCAGGTCGACGAAATCCTCCAGCACAACCCACACCGAGCCGACTACCGGCGTGATGATGAAATCCGTCCAGCCTGTGTTGTTGGTGTACTTGGTCACGCCAGGAACATAGGTCGTACACGGAAATTCGCAGTTGAGCGGATACGTGATGCCGCCGTCGCTGCCCAGTGCCGCCTCGCCCAGTGGGCCAATCTTTTGCTGGGTGCTGAAGACCGTGGCCCACATCATCCCAAGGAACCGGCTCCGCCAGTACTCCTTTGAATTGCTCAATCGCAGGTCGCGCTGCCGCGGACTGTTTTGTATCTCGATGAACGAGGCGACCCCGCCCTGCATCGGATGTCCGATGTCATCCACGAGGAAATCGTCGCCGTCCCACCACCGCCGCATATTCCACTGCTGCATCGAGGCAATGTAGTCGTGCCAGTAAGGTTTGTCGGCCGTCAACCTGCGCAGGTTGGCATCCGTCAGGAACCGAAACGCATCTTCCGAGGCCATGAACGCGAGCGACTCCCACAGCATCATGCGCACGTTGTAGCGCTGCGATCCAGGCTCCGAGCCGTCTACGCCCTCCACCGTCCCCGGCCGGTTCAAGGCGCGAAACATCGGCGCCAGGTCGATGTGGGCGCCTTGTGGCGGGCTCTCGCTCACAGGCTGTTCGGAGTTGCCCTCTTCCAGCTTCGGCGTGACAAGTCCCTCGACCTTGCTCGGCAGAGTGAGACCGGTTCCGGCCAGCGATTCTTCGATCGGAGTGGTCAGGGGAGCCGAAGATGGGCTACCGGCAACGCCCACCGCTGCCGCAGCAGGCTTCGGCGCGTCGGGCAAACTATCTTCAATCTGCGCGCAACTGAGGGGAGACGGCAGGAGCGAAGCAGCGAACAGCAGTGCCGCTCCCCTAGCCAGGACCCTCAAGCTCCACCTCCAAAACACCAGCGCGCTGGCCTCATCTTTACAGTCGATTCCATCGCCGTCGCATGATCTTCTCACGGGACAGCCGGCAATTCACGGGCTTCGCAGACCCGAATTCAGAGTTGGAACATTTGCAGGCAATCAAGTGACAGACCGAACGCAAATCCTGCAGGAATTGACGGCGGGCGGCTGGCTCGCGCAAGGTGAATGTAAGCCCATGCCCACTGACCACCCAATTCATCTCTCCGCCGACGAAGCACGCGCCCTGGGCGCCCTGGTTGAAAAGGAAGTCACCACGCCCGACTACTATCCCCTTTCGCTCAACGCCTTGTTGAATGCCTGCAACCAGCGCTCAAACCGCGAGCCGGTGATGGATCTTGACGAGGACGACCTGCGACAGGCGATGCACGGCCTTGAAAACAAGCAACTGGCCGGCCGCGCCCGTGGCGCTGATGGGCGAGTGACCAAGTATGAACATTGGTTGGGCGAGGCCTTCAACTTCAGCCGCGCTGAAACGGCCCTCTTGTGTGTTCTGCTGCTCCGCGGCCCGCAGACTCCCGGCGAACTGCGCGGACGCACCGAGCGCCTGCACCGCTTCGACGAAATCAGCGATGTACTCGCCGGCCTGCAAAAGATGATGGAGCGCGAGCCTTCGCTTGTGGCTGTGTTGCCGCGTCAGCCTGGAACCAAGGAGGCCCGCTACGCGCATCTGCTTTCGGGTGCAGTGGAGGCTGCTCCGGCTGCCTCTGCCGCTTCGGCAACCCCGGGAAACTCCTCTGACCAGGAAGAGCGTATCGCGCAATTGGAGGCCACGGTGGCTGAGCTTCGCAGAGAACTCGACGCACTGAAACAGAGAATTGATTCTGCCCTGGGTTGACCTGACTCTGCCAGCCTAAAGCAGCTCGTACCCAGCAAACCAGTAGCCAATTTCAAACGCCGCAGTATCTTCCGCATCGGAACCGTGAATGGCATTCTCCTGCAGCGAATCCGCAAACTTCTTGCGGATCGTTCCCTCTTCGGCATTCGCAGGATTCGTCGCGCCCATCAACTTCCGCAGATCCGCAATCGCATTGTCCTTCTCCAGCACCATCAGGAACAGAGGCCCCGACGACATGAACGTGCACAGCGCGTCAAAGAATGGCCGCGCAGCGTGCACGTAATAGAAGCCCTTGGCCTGTTCCTTTGAGATCGACGCCTTCTTGATGGCCACGATTTTGAAGCCGGCCTTTTCAATCTCCGCCAGAATGGCTCCCGTCTGGCCCTTGCGGACCGCGTCCGGCTTGACGATGCTGAATGTGCGTTGCGCCACTCGGTATGCTCCTTCAGGGGCTTTTCCCCGTTCCCTGATTGTAATGGCCGCAGGTCAAAACCCGCGTCCCGCCAAATCTGGTAGAGTGTCGCCATGTTCCGCGTTGCCTCCTCCGCACGCCGGCGTCTTCTGTTTATTTGTCTTTTGAGCGCTGTGCCTGCTCTTAGCCAGAGTGTCCCGCCTCCTTCCGCTCCCACCACATCCGATCTGCGCGTCTTCGATCCTTCACTCGTTGACAAGTCTGTGGACCCCTGCGAGAACTTCTACCGCTACAGTTGCAACGGCTGGTTCAAGCGTAATCCGCTGCCGCCGGACCAGGAATCGTATGGCCGCTTTACCGAGCTGTACGAGCTGAACCGCCTGCACCTGAGGCAGATTCTCGAGCAGGCCGCGGTCCCTGCGCCTGCGCGCACCGCCAACGAGCAGAAGATCGGCGACGAATACTCGAGTTGCATGGACATAGCAGCCATCGACAAACTGGGTCTGGCGCCGCTTCAACCTGAACTCGACCGCATCGCCGCGCTGCATTCGGCGGCAGAATTGCCCGCCCTTCTCGCGCACCTGCACAGGCTCGGCGTGAACGCCTTCTTTGACCTTTCGTCTAACCAGGACTTTGACGACTCGAGTTCCGTCATCTCTTTCTACGACGCGGGCGGCCTCGGCCTCCCCGAGCGCGACTACTATACCCGCAGCGACGCCAAATCCATCGAGCAGCGCAAGCAGTATGTGGACCACGTGCACAAGATGCTTGCCCTGGCCGGTGAGCCCGATGCGCAGGCACAGAAGGACGCGGAAACAGTGCTGGCTCTCGAAACGCGCCTCGCCAGGGCTTCGCTCACCATCACAGAGGAACGCAACCCGCAAAACCTCAACCATCCCACTGAGATCACCCGCTTCGATAAGCAACTAACGCACTTTTCCGTTGCTGCATATGTCGCTGCGGCGCACGCGCCCGCTTCGGGCAGGATGAATGACGCCCAGCCAAAGTTCTTCAGCGAGTTCAACGCGATACTGGCAGACACGCCCATCGATCAAATCAGGACCTATCTCCGCTGGCACCTGTTGCACGCCTATGCCGACACCGGCTTGCCGGAAAGCTTTGACCAGGAGTCATGGCACTTCTATGCGCACATCCTCAACGGCGCTGAGAAGCCGCAGGAGCGCTGGAAACGCTGCACCAGCCTGGTGGACCACGAGATGGGCGAGGCCCTTGGCCAGGTCTTCGTAGCCAGGTATTTTCCGCCGGAAGAAAAGCAGCAGGCGCTGGAGATGACCCTGGCCATCGAGCAGGCCATGGACAAGGACATCAGCTCCCTGGATTGGATGAGCGCCGAGACCAAGACCAGGGCCAGGGAAAAGCTGCATGCAGTGATGAACAAGATCGGCTATCCGAACAAATGGCGAGACTATACAAGGCTTGAAATCGTGCGCGGCGATGCCTTGGGTAATCAGGAGCGGGCGCAAGAATTCGAATTTGCGCGCGACCTTGCGAAGATTGGCAAGCCCGTCGACAAGGACGAGTGGAGCATGTCACCGCCCACGGTCAACGCCTACTACGATTCGCAGATGAACAACGTCAACTTTCCCGCCGGGTATTTTCAACCACCCTTTTTCAGCGCAAAAGAGGACGATGCGGCCAACTACGGCGATATGGGCTCGACCATCGGCCACGAGTTGACCCACGGCTTCGACGACCAGGGCCGCCTGTATGACAAAGACGGCAATCTCAAGGACTGGTGGACCCGGAACGACGAACACAAGTTCAACGAGCGCGCGGAGTGCATGGTGAAGCAATATGACGCGATTGAGGCGGTTCCCGGCGTTCACCTGAACGGCAAGCTCACGCTGGGCGAAAACCTTGCGGACCTCGGAGGCCTCTGGCTGGCATGGCTTGCCTGGCAGGACAAGGCCGAGGCCCAGCACCTTGACATGACCGCCGAAACCGATGGCTACACGCCCGACCAGCGCTTCTGGATTTCCTACGCGCAGCAGTGGTGCACGCAGACTCGGCCGGAGCAACTGCGCTCCCAGGCTGAAGGCGATCCCCACGCGCCCGACGAATACCGCGCCAACACAGTGCTGAGCGACTTGCCGGAGTTTGCCAAAAGCTTCAGTTGCAAAAAGACCGCCAAAATGGTGAGCCCGACGCCTTGCAGAGTGTGGTGAAAAAGCCAGCTTCTAGCGCTTAGCTTCTAGCTGCTAGCTCAATCGTGCGACCCGCAGTTGGATCGTCTCTTTGGAATCAGGTCAAGACAATAAAGGCCCACCTTTGCGGTAGGCCTTCGTTGTTTTGAGCTAGAGCTAGAAGCTAGTAGCTAGTGGCCGTCTCTACTTCCCAATCACCTTCGCCAGCGTCGCTCCAATCTCCGCCGGCGATACCACCACGTGAATCCCCGCTGCGGTCATGGCCTTCATCTTGTCCGCCGCGGTGCCCTGCCCGCCGCTGATGATCGCTCCCGCATGGCCCATGCGGCGTCCCGGCGGCGCGGTCTGTCCTGCAATAAACCCCACCACCGGCTTCTTCACATGCTGCTTCACAAACTCTGCCGCGGCCTCTTCGGCCGACCCGCCAATTTCGCCGATCATGATGATCGCATCGGTTTCAGGATCGTCGTTCAACAACCGCAGCGCATCGATGTGCGTGGTGCCAATGATCGGATCGCCGCCGATCCCAATCGCCGTCGATTGCCCAATTCCGCGTTGCGTCAGTTGGTGCACCGCCTCGTAGGTCAGCGTGCCCGAGCGCGACACAATCCCCACCGAGCCTTCCTTGTGAATGCGCCCCGGCATGATGCCAATCTTCGCCTTCCCTGGCGAAATCACCCCGGGGCAGTTCGGCCCGATCAGCCGCGACGCCGAATTCTTCAGCTTGGCCCACACCTTCACCATATCCAGCGTCGGAATGCCCTCGGTGATGCACACGATCAGCGGAATCCCCGCATCCTCGGCTTCGAGAATCGCATCGGCGGCAAACGGCGGAGGAACAAAAATCATGGTCGCGTTGGCGCCGGTTTTCGCCACCGCATCGGCCACGGTATTGAACACCGGCCAGCCTTCATGCGTCGTTCCGCCCTTGCCGGGGGTCACGCCGCCCACCACGTTGGTCCCATATTCGGCGCAGCCCTTGGCATGGAACGTGCCTTCCTTGCCCGTGAGTCCTTGAACGATGAGCCGAGTGTCTTTCGTTACCAGTACGGCCATTTGTAAGCTCCTAGCTGCTAGCTTTTAGCTCCTAGATTTTCTTGCCGAGGGAAGCAATGAAGGCCCCCAGCATCTTTGAAGTCTCGATGCAGAGTGCTTCAGCGCTTTGACGCATTTCTTCATCGCCGATCTTCAATCTCTTTGCCAGTAAAAGTTGAGTGTGAACCTCGTATATTGAACCTTGCGCGATGCAGAGAAACTGTTTGAACTCGCCTGTTGTACCCCTACCGCGTCCTTCAGCGATGTTGCTGGCGACGGAGATACCCGCGCGCCTCATTTGAGAAGTCATCCCGTATAACTCGTCTTTCGGAAACGTCTTGGTAAGGCGGTATACGCTCTCGGACATTTCCATAGCCCGCTGCCAAACGGTCAGATCCTGAAATGCTTGCGCCAAATGTCGTCTCCGTTCTTGGCCTCATCTTGCACTTCGTAGTTAGCTAGGAGCTAGAAGCTAGCGGCTAGAGGCTGCTTTCACAACCAATTCCGCCGCTTCTTTCATCGTTGCGCCCACCTGGAAATTCAGCCCTGAGTCCTTGAGAATCTGCCGTCCCTCTTCCACGTTCGTGCCTTCCAAACGCAGCACAATGGGAACCGCAACCTTAAGGTTGCGCGCCGCTGCCACTACACCCGTCGCCAGCCGGTCCACGCGCAGGATGCCGCCAAAAATGTTAATGAAGATCGCCTTCACATTCGCATCGGAAAGCAGAATCTCGAAGGCGTGTTCAATCTGTTCCTGCGTCGCGCCGCCGCCCACGTCCAGGAAATTCGCCGGACTGCCGCCGGCATATTGAATGATGTCCATCGTCGCCATGGCCAACCCCGCACCGTTCACCATGCAGGCAATCGACCCATCCAGCTTGATGTAATTCAGTGCATACTTGCTCGCCTCCACTTCCAGCGGATCTTCCTCAGCGGTGTCGCGTAGCGCCTTGATCGCAGGATGGCGAAACAGCGCGTTGTCATCGAAGGTGATCTTCGCGTCGAGCGCAAACAGCTTGTCATCTTTGGTCGTAATGAAGGGATTGATCTCTACCAGCGAGGCGTCGGTATCGATGAACGCCTTGTATAAACTCTGGAAGAAGGTGACCGCGGCATTGATCTGCGTCGGCTTGAGTCCCAGCGCAAAGGCCAGTTTGCGCGCCTGCCATGCGCCAAATCCAACCGCAGGGTCGATGGTCTCCTTGAAGATTGCCTCGGGCGTTTTCGCGGCCACTTCTTCAATCTCCATGCCGCCGGCCTGCGAAGCCATAAACACCAGCTTGCCCGTCGCGCGGTCCAAGACGATGCCCAGATAAAGCTCGCGGTCGATGGCAGCCGTCTCTTCAATCAGCAGCCGTTGCACCTTCTGCCCCTGCGGGCCGGTCTGGTGCGTCACCAGTTGCATGCCAAGAATGTTCTTGACGTGCGCCTCGGCGTCTTCGCGCGTACGCGCCACCTTTACGCCGCCGCCCTTGCCGCGTCCCCCGGCATGAATCTGCGCTTTCACAACCACGCCGCTCGCGCCTTCGGCCAACAGTTTGCGGGCCACTGCCGCCGCTTCTTCCGGCGTGTTGGCCACTTCGCCCCGGGGCACGGCCACGCCGTATCTCGCCAGGATTTCCTTTGCCTGATATTCGTGAATTTTCATAATTGGTTGGGACCGACCCGTCCGCTGAGGTTGGAGTCACCAGGTCTGTGCCCACAGAGCATCAGGCCCGCGCGAACGTGACAGCGGTAATCCCATAGTATCTTGCGGCCCAAAGACCGGGCAAACGCCGCGGTCGCTTTCCCTCGCAATTCGCGCCCGCACCACTCCGGTACCATATTCAGAGATGGGCGTATTGCGAGATCACTTGAAGACGCTGGCCGAGGACGGCACAGCACTCACCCGCGAGCAGGCAGCCGCAGTGCTTGAAGAAATCCTGTCCGGCAACGTGCCGGAGATTGAGATTGCGGCGCTGCTGGCAGTTTTGGCAACCCGCGGCGAGCAGGCGCCGGAGCTGGCCGGCTTTGTTGAAACCATGCGCGCTCACGTCACGCCGGTTCCCCTCACTGACGAAGAACGCAACGCGCTCGTAGACACTTGCGGCACCGGCGGCGGAGGTCCGCTCACTTTCAACATCTCCACAGGGGCGGCGTTGGTGGCGGCCGCCGCCGGAGCGAAAGTGGCCAAACACGGCAACCGCGCTGTCACATCGCGTTGTGGCGCAGCCGATGTGCTCGAGGCTCTCGGCGTGCCCATCAACCTGGGCCCGGAGCTGGCCGCCGCATGCCTGCGTGAAACCAATTTCATGTTCCTTTTCGCTCCGCTCTATCACCCTGCCATGAAGGCCGTTGGCCCTCTTCGCCGCGCGCTCGGCTTCCGCACCATCTTCAACCTCTGCGGTCCGCTCACCAACCCCGCCGGGGCCCGAGCCCAGGTCATCGGCGTGCTCGCTCCGAGCCGCGTGCTGCTGGTGGGCCGCACTCTGGCAGCACTCGGCGCACGCCGCGCTTTTGTAGTGCACGGAACCGACGGAATCGACGAGCTCACCACCACCGGCGAGTCTGTCGTCGCCCGCGTTGAGGAGTCGGAAACCCCCGGCGAACCCACAATCAAGGGTGCGCGCATCACACCGGAGATGGCCGGGCTGCCCCGCACCACACTCGATCAATTCACCGGCGGCGACGTTGCAACCAACTCAGCGCTGTTGTACGACGTGATCACCGGCATCCCCGGCGCGCGGCGCGACATTGTGCTGCTCAACGCGGCAGCCGCGCTGGTAGCCGCCGGTCTCGCGGGCGATCTCAAAGAAGGCGTGGCGCAGGGCGCCGAGGCCATCGACTCCGGCCAGGCCGCAGCCACCCTAGCCAAGCTGCGCCAGTTCGGCGAAAAGTACGCCACACCGCAGGCGTAGCCCGAGCGCACGAACCGTCCGATCGATTGTCTTCGAGTAGCCCGGCTTCATCCGTCGCCCAGCAACTCCAGCGTAAGGCGATCGGGTTTGCCGTCGAAGTACTTCTCCATTGCGGCGCGAAAAACCGCATCATCCTCGGTAGCGCGCGCAAACAGCGTCATCGAAGAGCGGAACTTCATGTCATCGGGCGCACCCAGAATTTCGCGGATCGTCCGGTCCTCGACTCGATTCACGAGCTCGGTACACTCGACCAGCCGCGGGCCAAGAACCGGGTGCCGCATGTAGGCCGTCGCCTCGTCAAACGAGCCTATCCCATAAAAAGTCGCCTGCGCACTTGACCCCAGGCTCTTCATTTGCGGAAAAATGAACCATATCCAATGGCTGCGTTTCTGCCCCGCCCGCAACTCGGCAAGAACTTCGGCGAAAACCTCGGCCTGTGCATCCACAAAACGCTGCAGGTTAAACGGGTCTGTCATTCTTGCATTCTCCATCTCATGGCTCATTCCATTCGATGCGCGGGCAGCCAGGAAAGTTCGGCAAGCGCCACCCGTCTCGGGAACTCATGCCACAGCGAGTCATCTCGTTTTATCATGGAGGAGTATGCCGTTCCCGATTAGGACCTGCGCCGTTTGTGGAGAGGAGTTCGAGTTGAAGCCGGACAAACCCGGCTTCGCCAACCGCTGCCCCTCCTGCAGCGAACCGGAAGAAACCGGCCACGCCGCACCGCAGGACGCCGCGACCGTCGACCCGAGCGCGGCCCGCGAATTGAACGCTGCCCGTCGCCAGGCCATGCGCAACATGCTCTACCGCAAAGACAGCTAGCGGCGTCTCACTCTCGCACCTCCGGAAGGGACGAAATTCTCCACAAGCTTCGCCCGGACAGAGGCGTTGAATCCCGAACGTTAAAGCAGCATCTTATGATAGTTGTTTGAACGACTATCTAATCTCTCGCCGAACAAGGCCGCGAATCCGAAGGAGCCATCCATGAACGCCAATGTCCATCGCCAGCCCACTATCTTTCTGCCCCACGGCGGCGGCCCCTGCTTCTTTATGGACTGGACAGCATCCGGATTTGGCGGACCTGCCGACACCTGGAACGCCACCCAGCGCTTCCTTGAAGGCATTGCCGCAGCCCTGCCAGAACCACCCAAGGCGCTTCTTGTCGTCAGTGGACACTGGGAGGAGCCGGCCTTTACCGTCAGCGCCGCTCCGACGCCCCAGCTCATCTTCGACTACTCCGGCTTCCCCGAGCACACCTACCGGCTTACCTGGCCGGCCCCTGGCAATCCCGAGTTGGCCGCGCGCGCGGCGGACCTGCTTCAACGACGCAAGCCTGCCCGCAGCCGTGAGTCCCAGCCGCGGCTTCGACCACGGAGTCTTTGTGCCCCTCAAGGTTGCATTCCCGCAGGCGCAGATTCCTGTTGTCACTTTATCGCTGGCTGCTTCGCTTGACCCCGCGCTGCACCTTGCCGCAGGCCGCGCCCTGGCCCCGCTCCGCGACGAGGGCGTGCTGATCGTCGGCAGCGGCATGAGCTTTCACAACCTGCGCGCCTATCTCCGCCCTGAGACGCCCGAGCGCGCCCGCGCCTTCGATGGTTGGCTCACCGCCGCTGTCGAATCGCCCGCAGAGCAGCGCGAAGCCCAGCTCTCCAACTGGCAAGAGGCTCCATTCGCCGCCTACGCGCATCCTCGCGAGGAGCACCTGATTCCCCTGTTCGTAGCCGCCGGCGCCGGTGGAAACGCGCCGGGAAAGCGCATCTTTAACGACGAGCCCATGGGAGCCGCCATCAGCGCCTACCGCTTCGATGGATAATGCTTTCGAGGCGCGACTGCCTTAGCTCAGCACATGCAGGAAAATCCCGATCGCGGCGCCGCCCAGGATCAGCCACGTTGCGTTGACCCTGAAACGCAACAGCAGCAGCGCACTTACGAGAGCCAGAGCCCAGGTCCAGCCGTCGATCAGTGTCGCCCGGCCCAGCGCCAGTGCAACGTCGGCCATCAGCGCCACTGCAGCGGCATTTACGCCGTCAAGACACGCCGCCGCCAGCTTCGATCCGCGAATCTTGCCCGCCAGCGCGCCCACCGCGCCCGCCATCAGAAATGAAGGCAGAAAGATGGCCAGCGTCGCCAACCCGGCGCCGGACCAACCATGCAGCAGGTAGCCCAGAAAAGTGGCTGTCGTAAATACCGGCCCCGGCGTCACCTGGCCCGCCGTCACGGCGTCCAGCAACTGCGCGTTCGTAATCCAGTGCAGCCGGTCCACCAGGTCGGCTCTCAGAAACTCCAGCAACACGTAGCCGGATCCAAAGACCACCACACCCAGTTTTAGAAAGACGAGCACAATCGAGCCAAGTCCTATCGAGCCCGCCGTGCCCGCTCCCGCCGCTGCTGCCGCGCCCGCCCCGCCGCCCAGGCCTGCGGGCAGCCACGCGATGCCAAGTGCCATTCCCTTCGGCGCGCGACTCCATGCCACCAGCAGCGCAATTCCTCCCGACGCCACCAGCACAGAAAACGGAGGTGCTCCCAAGGCAACGGCAGCAAAACATGCCACCCCGGCCAGCGCCAGGGCCCAGCCGCGCAGTGCCAACCTGCCCAGCCGCCACACCGCCTGCGCAACAATCGCTACCATGACTGGCTTGACGCCGTAAAGCAGCCCCTGCGTCTGCGGCAGACCGCCGTAGCGCACGTAGGCCCATGCCAGCGCCAACACTGCAATCGACGCCGGCAGTATGAAGCACGCCCCCGCCGCTGCCAGACCCAGCCACCCGCGCCTCGTGTAACCCAGCGCCATGGCCACCTGCGTCGAACTGGGTCCCGGCAACAGGTTGCACGCGCCTACCAGGTCGAGAAAGCGCTCCCTGCTCAGCCACCTGCGCCGTTCCACGGCCTCGCGCTCCATCAGCGCGATATGCGCCGCTGGCCCGCCAAAGGCCGTCAGCCCCAGGCGAAGAAAGAAGCCGAGAATCTCACCAAAGGGAGTCTTGCCGTCGGAGACTTCCATAAATCAGGACTTGATCCAGCGTCTCTTGCGTCCCAGTTGCAGTCCGCTGTCGAGCAGAATCGCGACACACCCAAAGAGCATGCAGAGGTCGGTGCGCGCCTCATGCAAAAAACTCAGCAAGCCATAGTGGCTTAGTTTGGCCGGCTCAAACCGCCCCAGTGAGTGGCCCAGCAGAATGGGAACCTTGGTGGTTGCGAGCGCGGTAACGATCACCGCCAGAAGCAGCACCGCCGCATCGCCGGCATAGAGATTCAGAATCACCGCTCCACCCGCGACAATCTCCACCCCGCCAACCACTGGTGCAAGCACATGCGGATAGGGCAGACCGATATGCGCAAATCGCCCCGCACCCAATTCATTGGGAAGCACAAACTTCAGAATTCCTTCCGTCAGGAAAACCAGCCCCACAATCACCCGGACCAGGATCATGGGAAGTTTTTTGCGCATCAGCATTCTCCGCGGTCACGCTCCGTGCCCGCCTTCAGCCTACTTGCTCTCGAGCAGTTCTTCGATCTCAGGAATCAGTTCCTCGGGTTTCGTCGTCGGCGCGTAGCGGCCTTTCACCCTCCCGCTGCGGTCGACAAGAAACTTCGTAAAGTTCCACTTGATGCGCTTTGTGCCGAAAATTCCCGGCTTCACATCTTCCAGAAAGCGATAGAGAGGGTGAGCGCCCAGGCCATTCACCTCAATCTTTGAGAACACCGGAAAGCTGACGCCGTAGCTGCACTGGCAAAACATGCCGATATCCTCGGCCGTCCCCGGTTCCTGCTGGCCAAACTGATTGCACGGGAATCCAAGCACCGTAAGTCCGAGCTCCTTATAGGTGCGGTAGAGGTGTTCCAGGCCTGCATATTGCGGTGTGAACCCGCACTCGCTGGCTGTATTCACAATCAGCAGCACGCGCCCCTTGAACTCCTCCAGTCTCACTGACCGGCCATCCAGCAGCGGAGCCGAGTAGGTATAGATGCTTGTGCCCGTCTCTTCCATTTCCTCTAAAAACCTCTGGGGACTGACGATGTCATGTTAGCTCCATCTGCGTCTAAAAGGGATGCGAATAACCGACTTGAGGATCCGTTGTGCTCTCAACCCGCCCCGTTCCGGTAGACTGGGATGGGTCCCAAAAGGCCAGGCCCCGCGTTGACAGGTTGTCTTCAACGGGATAGTGACCAGTTTCCTCGGCGAGGGATTTTTGTCGCTGTGGTGGCAGTGTGGGCTCGCCCTCAATCCGATGGCGGCATGCGCGGAAGGGCTTTGAGGGAAGACAGGTTTCCGTGCCGATGGTTTGCCTGCGGTTTGAGCGGGTAGCCGCGGTCCAGTTTCGACGGGGTCCCCAGCGACAGAACGTCGTCGATGGGGTGATAAAATCATTCTTTCCGCCAGGCAGTTTCAGATTTTAAGCAATGAGGGTGTGCATATTTTTCCCGTGAAGCTTAACCATGGACCGCACCAGAATTTGTGCTCGCCGCAGGACTTGAGCCCGGTGAAGATAAAGCACGCTTCTTTTAGTCGCGCATTGCAGCACTTTGCCCGGGTGGCGAGGGTGTCGCTGCTCATCCTGCTGGCATGTTCCGCGGGTGCAGCCCTGGCCCAGACCCCGCAGACCATTGACCAGATTCGGGTCATCGGCAATCGGCGCATCCCCAAAGAGACCATCCTCGCGCGTCTCTTCACCCACCCCGGCGATACGTACGATCCCGTTTCCATCGAGCGCGACTTCAACTCGCTCTGGAACACCGGCTATTTTGAAGACCTGCGCATTGAAAAAGAGGATACAGAGAAGGGCGTTATCCTCAACGTCTTCGTCCGCGAGCGGCCCACCATCCGCGAGATCAACTACAAGGGCCTCAACTCCGTCTCCATCTCCGACGTGCTCGACCGCTTCAAGAAGGAAAAGGTCGGGCTCTCCCAGGAAGGCCAGTTCGATCCAACCACGATCAAGCACGCCGAGAGTGTACTTCAGCGAGATGCTGTCGGAACACGGCCACCAGTTCGCCACCATCAAAACCGAGGTCAAAACCATTCCTCCGGCTTCGGTGCAGGTGAACTTCAACATCAAGGAAGGCCCGACCGTCAAAGTCGGCAACATCAAATTCACCGGCAACCAACACCTCAGTAGCATCTACCTGCGCCGCTCGATGAAGAACCTCAGGCCGATCGGCATCCCATACTCGATCATCTTTGAAGACCTCTTCGCCAGAACCTTCGACGCCTCAAAGCTCGACGAAGACACCGAGCGCGTGCGCGAGGCCTACCGCGACAAGGGCTACGCCAATGCGGCGGTCGAGGAGCCCAAGACCCAGATTCGCGACGAAGGCGGCCTCAACTGGTTCACCTTCCGTCCCAACCGCGGCAAGCGCATCGACATCCTGATGCCCATTGAAGAAGGGGGCCGCTACCGGCTCGGCAACATCACCTTCAGCGGCAACAAGGCCGTGACCAACGTCAAAGCCCTGCGCTCCACCTTTGCCATCAAGGATGGGGAGTGGTTCAACGCCACGATGATCAGCAAGGGACTGGAAAACCTGAAAAAGGCCTATGGGCAGTTGGGGTACATCAACTTCGGCGCCATCCCCAAGCTCACCTACGACGACCAGAAGGATACCGTCTCGCTCAATATCGATATTGATGAAGGCAAGCCCTTCTACGTCTCCCGCATCGAGTTCTCCGGCAACACCATCACCCGCGACCGCGTCATCCGGCGCGAGTTGCTCCTCGAAGAAGGCCAGGTCTATAACTCCCAGTTGTGGGAGTACAGCCTCCTCCGCCTCAATCAGTTGGAGTACTTCGAGCCCCTCAAGGTCGACCAGGACTCCGAGGCCCACCAGAACCCTGAAGCCGGCACCGTGGAATTGCTCCTCAAGGTCAAGGAGAAGGGCAAAAACTCCATCGGCCTCAATGGCGGCGTCAGCGGCCTGTCCGGCGCCTTCCTGGGTGTCAACTACCAGACCAATAACTTCCTCGGCCTCGGTGAGACTCTCAGTGTGCAGGGCAACCTGGGCAACGTAAGCCGCCAGTTCCTCTTTGGCTTCTCGCAGCCCTACGTGCACAACCGGCCTCTCAATGTGGGTTTCCAGATCTTCAACAATAAGCAGGATTACAACTCCGCCAAGAATTACCAGGCCACCAGCGGACAATCAGTCAACCTGACCGCGGCCCAGCAGTCGCTCACGCAGAACTACAACCAGGCCTCCACCGGCCTCAACTTCTCTGTGAGCTATCCGCTCAAGCGCCACGCCTTCCAGCGAATCGGCTTTACCTACTCGCTCGACAAGTCGACGATCACCGCCTTCAGCACCGCCTCGCAGACCTTCTTCCAGACCATCAGCTATCGGTCCGGCATCCAGGGGTCCAACGCACTGGCCGGCATCATCAACAGCTCGGCCTCTTTCAGCTACATTTACAACACCATCAACAATCCGCTCCGTCCCCGCAGCGGCAAGGAATACACCGCAGTCTTCCAATTCTCGGGAATCTACGGCAACTTGCGCTACTTCTCGCCGCTTGTGGCCTACAAGAGCTTCCGCTCGATGCATTACCTCACGCCATCGCCCAACGGCCGCAATGTGCTTGGACTGCGCGCGCAGCTGGGCTATGTGCAGGGCTTTGGCGGCGCCGTCGCTCCGCCTCAGAATCGCTTCTACACCGGCGGCGAAGCTGATTTGCGCGGCTTTGATGTGCGCGGCGCCACGCCTTACGGCTACGTGCCCAATCGCACCACCGTGCAGTTGACCAACCCGGACGGCAGTTGCGTTCCCCGTGACCCCAACAACCCCCAGTTGAACCAGTGCATCCAGGTTCCGATTCCGGTCTACGGCATCGCTTCAATCGGCGGCGACACCAGCTTGACCACCAATGCCGAGTACCGCATTCCCGTTGCCGGGCCCGTCACCTTCTCCTTCTTCGACGACTTCGGCATCGATGTCGCGCTCAACAAGGGTCAGTTGAAACAGAGCCCCGAGGGGTTTGCGTCGTTGACCGCGCCGCTCTACGGATGCCCGGTCTACAACAACGGATCCTGCCAGGGTGGAATCCCCGGCTCTTTGGTCGGATTCCAGAAGGACATCCGCCCCATCTCGGGTACCAACTTCGTTCCGCGCATGTCGCTCGGCGCAGAGTTGGGCGTCATTATGCCCGTGGTAAACGCGCCGTTCCGTCTTTATTTTGCTTATAACCCGTTGCGCCTGTATGAGCGCCCATATTGCAACGACGTGAAACTGGGCGGCAAGGTGCAAAGCTGCTCGGCCCAGCTCATTACCCGGGATCTGTTCCCGCCGGGCGGCGCGGGCGACTACACCTACAATGAATCAATCGAGGCATACGGTGCGCAGAACGTCTTTCGCGAACCACGCAAGACCTTCCGCCTGACCGTCTCGACCACCTTCTAGACGCATTGATTCACACCGCTGAAATGCGCCGACTGCGGACAGAAACTTCAAAGGAGTATTCGATTAGTATGAAACGGTCAATTGCTTTATTTGCTGCTGTGCTTTCCGGCCTTGCCCTCTGCGCAGCAGCCCAGACTCCGGCCGCGCCCACCAAGATCGCGGTCATCGCCTTCCAGACAGCCGTCACCCAGACCAACGAGTTTCAACGCAACTTCGCCGACCTGCAGAAGAAGTACAGCCCCAAGCGCGAACAGCTCAAGGCGCTCAGCTCTGAGATCGACAGCCTGAAGAAGCAGCTGCAGACGCAGGGAGACACGTTGAGCGACACCGAGCGCGCCAGCCGCGCCAGGATCATCGACGACAAGGAAAAGCAACTCCAGCGCGACGGCGAGGATGCCCAGAACGACTTCCAGCAGGAAATGCAGGATGTGTTCGCCGGCGTAGCTACCAAAGTGGGCGCCGTCCTCACCTCCTACGCGCAGCAGCAGGGGTTCACAGTGGTGCTCGATGGCGAGCAACAGCAAGCTCCCATCGTGCTTTATGCCAGCCCATCCACCGACATCACCAAGGCAATCGTCGATGCCTACAACGTGAAGTCGGGTGTGCCTGCTCCGCCGACTGAGCCCGCCGCGTCCGCGCCAAGATCGACACCCTCGGCGCCCAAGCCTGCGCCCAAGGGCCCCGGCGCTCACTAACGCTGACCGTTGAGGCTGCGAGTGCTGCCCACAGGCCCCGCGATGCGGGGCCTGTGCCGTTTCGTCGGGTGGACCTCCCGCTCCGCAAAAGCACCGCCAATCCCCGTCGAGTTCGCGCTTGGCGAGTTTGACGCTCCCCAGTGGCCCTCCTATAATCCATCTAGTTCCTGCTGACGTATCCGTCCGCGTCTTTTCCTGCTTCCGCACCCATCTGTGCGGAGTCTCCCGTACCGGGTTTCCCGGCGACAGATCTTGGTCGCAGGGGTGGAACCCGGGGCCACCGGCGACTGTTCTTCGTCGCTGGGGTGGAAAGAAGGACCGTGAGGTTTCTCAGGAGGCACAGGCTCAACTACGCGCGTGAGCGCGGACAGCCATCCAGGACTTCCGAAGGAGTTTTCCACCCGAATGAATCGCTCTCTTGCAGTTGCAGTTATCCTTGCGTCGGGCCTTGCCCTGAACGCAGCCGCACAGGCACCATCCGCATCCACCCCGGCTACGGCGGCCGCAACAGCCCCCGCCGGTCCTGCCAAAATCGCCGTCATCGCTTTCCAGGTGGCCGTGGCGCAAACCAATGAGGGCCAGCGCAACTTCGCTGACCTGCAGAAGAAGTACCAGCCCAAGCGCGCACAGCTCAAAGCCATGAGCGATGAGATTGACGGCCTCACCAAGCAGTTGCAGACCCAGGGCGCGACACTGAGTGAAGCTGAGCGCGCCAGCCGTGCCAAGACCATCGACGATAAGAAGAAGGTTCTGCAGCGCGACGCTGAAGATGCCCAGAACGATATGCAGCAGGAGATGCAGGAGCTCTACAACACCCTTGCATCCAAGGTCTACGATGTGCTCGCCAGCTACGCCAAGGAACATGGATACACCCTGGTGCTTGACGTTGCGCAGCAGCAGACCCCCGTGCTCTATGCCAGCGAGTCGACCAACATCACCAAGGCTGTCATGGAAGCCTACAACCTGAAGTCGGGTGTGCCTGCTCCGCCGCCATCAGCCCCCGAGCCGGCTACCAAGGCTCCCGGCGCTAAGTAGTCCTCGCCTTCAACAAACGCAAAGGTCCCGCCGCGCGGCGGGACCTTTGCAATTTGCCTTCCAAACAAGGGCGCGTGACGGTCAACACAGCGCCTGAACCCGGTCCGAGTCAGCTGTGGAAAAAACTGTGGATTCCTGTCGCGATTTCTCTTGAGAATTCCGGGATTTTCCACTTGCCAATCCTTCCATCTTTCTGATAAGCCACGGAACTCCTTCTTTATCTATAAGAAGCGGAGAACTTGCGCACCCGCGAATCATGGGCCGTCACGGCTGGCGGCGATGAGCCCGCCACACAAGCTTTCCACAATTTGCCATGAACAGATGATGACTCAAATTTGCGGCAAGTCCCTAATGCAACGTCACTTTTGCTGATCTTCGCCTACGCGCAAAACCGCTAGAAATGCCTCTTGCGGAATGTCGACTTTGCCGATTCTCTTCATCCGCTTCTTGCCTTCCTTCTGCTTCTCGAGCAATTTGCGTTTGCGCGAAATATCGCCGCCATAGCACTTCGCCAGCACGTTTTTGCGCAGCGGGCTCACCGTTTCGCGTGCCACAATCTTCGCGCCGATCGCAGCTTGTATCGCCACTTCAAACTGCTGCCGCGGAATCAGCTCCCGCATCTTTGACACCAGGGCCTTGCCGCGCTCATACGCGAAGTCGCGATGCACAATGATTGACAGCGCATCCACCGGCTCTCCCGACACCAGAATGTCGAGCTTCACCATGGGCGATTCCCACTCGCCCGCAAGCTGATAATCCAGTGATGCGTAGCCGCGCGAGATGGACTTGAGCCGGTCATAGAAGTCGAGCACGATTTCATTCAGAGGCAATTCGTAGGTCAGCAGCACGCGCGTCGACGTCACATATTCGAAGTTGATCTGCTTGCCGCGCTTCTCTTCCACAAGCTTGAAAATCCCGCCCACATATTCTTCGTTGGTCAGAATCTTCGCCGTGATTACTGGCTCGCGAATGCTGTCGATGTTCGTCGGCTCCGGCCAGCGCGAAGGATTGTCCACCTCCACTACCGACCCGTCCGTCAGCGTGATGTGGTAGCGCACGCCCGGCGCCGTCGTAATCAGGTCCAGTTCGTATTCGCGCTCCAGCCGCTCCTGAATAATCTCCATGTGCAGCAGCCCGAGAAACCCGCACCGAAAACCGAACCCCAGCGCGACTGAACTCTCGGGCTCGAAAAAGAATGACGAATCGTTGAGTCGCAGCTTTTCAAGCGCGTCGCGCAACAGTGTGTGCTCGTGCGAGTCCACTGTATAGAGCCCCGAGAAGACCATCGGCTTGATATCTTCAAACCCCGGCAACTGCGCCGCTGCGGGCCGCGCATCTTCGGTAACCGTATCGCCAATCTTGGTGTCGCCAACGTTCTTGATAGTGGCTGCAAAGAATCCCACCTCGCCTGCTGAAAGCATTCCGATCTCAACCGGCTTGGGCATCAGCACGCCCATTGACTCCACTTCAAACGACTTTTCCGTTCGACATCAATCGAATGCGCTGGCCCTTGCGCATCGTTCCCTGCATCACGCGCACCAGCACAATCACGCCGCGATACGCATCGAACCATGAGTCGAAGATCAGCGCCTGCAGCGGTGCATCGGGGTCGCCCGTCGGCGGCGGCAGCCGGTGAACGATCGCTTCCAGCACCTCATCCACGCCCTGGCCCGTCTTCGCGCTCACCGGAATCGCATCGGTCGCGTCTAATCCCACAGCTTTTTCAATTGCCTCCTGCGTGCGCAGAATGTCCGCGGAAGGTAGATCGATTTTGTTGATCACTGGAATGATTTCGAGGCCATGGTTGATGGCGAGATACGCATTCGCCAGCGTCTGCGCTTCCACGCCCTGGCTCGCATCCACAACCAGCAAGGCGCCCTCGCACGAGGCCAGAGAGCGCGAAACCTCATAGCTGAAGTCCACGTGACCCGGCGTGTCGATCAGGTTCAACTGGTAGGTGTTTCCATCGTGCGCCTTGTACATCATGCGCACCGCGTGGGCCTTGATCGTGATGCCGCGCTCCCGCTCAAGGTCCATGTCGTCAAGAATCTGCGCCTGCATCTCGCGCCCGGTGACGGAGCCGGTGAATTCCAGCAGACGGTCGCTCAGCGTCGACTTTCCGTGGTCGATGTGGGCAATAATCGCGAAGTTGCGAAGGAAGCGTACGTCCATGGCGGGGTTAACGAAAGAGTACAAAGCGCCATTCCGGCGCGTCCGGCGCGGCGAACCTCTAGGTCATAGCTTATCATCGGCATAGTGTCTCTCGCGGCCTCGCGTTCGCTTCAGAGTCGCCCCTAAGAATGCGCATAAGTTGGAATCGGTATCGTTTTCTTTGTTGCACTGCGTCGGCGCTTCTGCTGGCGGGTTGCACTCCCTCAAAAAACGCCGGCGCTCCGCAGAGCTCCTCGCCGCAGGCCACCGCTCCCGCGCTGACGGCTCAGCCGCAGCAATCTCCAGAAGCCGCCGCCAAGGCAGCTCAGCTCACCGCCCGGCAGCAGCGCGTGCAACAGCTCATCGCTCAGGTTGAGAAGGCATACTCCGAGGGCCAGGAAGACTATCGCAAGGGCAACCTGGTTGAGGCAAAGACGCAGTTCGATCATGCCGTCGATCTCATGCTCACTTCAGGCATCGACATCAAATCAGACGCGCAGTTGCAGGATGAATTCGACCGCATCGTCGACAAGGTGAATGGATTGGAAATGGAGGCGCTGAAACAGGGCAACGGCTTCGCGCCAAAAGTGGAACCATCTCCGGCAGACGTCGCCAGCGATGTCACCTTCGAAGTCGATCCGAATATCGTTGCCAAGGCCAGGACCGATCTCGCCACCACAAAGTCCGACTTGCCCCTCGTGGTCAATGACTACGTAGCCGCCTACATCAACTTCTTTGCCAACACCCAGCGCGGTCACAACACGCTCATGCACGCCTTTGAGCGCTCCGGCCGCTACAAGGCGATGATTCAGCGCGTCATGGCAGAAGAGGGCGTGCCGCAGGATCTGATCTATCTCGCCGTCGCCGAGTCCGGCTTCCAACCCCGCGCGCTCAATCCTCGTTCCCATGCGGGCGGCATGTGGCAGTTCATGCCCAATGACAAATTCTACGGACTCGCCCGCAACGCCTATGTCGACGAACGCTTTGATCCGGAGAAATCCACCCGCGCGTACGCCCGCTACATGAAGTTCATCTACAACCAGTTGGGCGACTGGTATCTCTCGATGGCCGCCTACGACTGGGGCACCGGCAGAGTGCAGGAGGCCGTCGAAAAGACCGGTTACGCCGATTTCTGGGAACTATACAAGCGCAACAATCTACCCGCAGAAACAAAGAACTACGTGCCCGAAATCCTTGCCGCCATCATCATCGCCAATCACCCCACGCAATACGGCTTCGACGACATCACTCTCGATCCGCCCGTTATCACTGACACTGTCACCATCAATTACTCCGTCGATCTGCGCCTGGTATCGGACCTGGTCGACGCCCCGGTCGACGAGTTGGAGGCGCTGAACCCGAGCCTGCTGCGCTTCACCACCCCGCCCGACACGTCGTTTGATTTGCATCTGCCTGCGGGCACCGCCACATTATTCGAGCAGCGCATCGCGGGAATTCCCGAAACCAAGCGCGACTCGTGGCGCTATCACCGCGTCTCTCCAGACGACACCATGGCTTCGGTTGCACGGTCATTTCACGTACAGGTTGAAGATCTCGCCGCCGCCAATCAGCTCGGCGAAAACAGCAGCCTCGAAGGAATCGATGCGCTGATTGTGCCCGTGCCGCCTTCTGCCGAGCCTTCCTCGCGTGGCATGTTCTACACCGCGCGCAGGGGCGACACACTCGTTTCCATTGCCGATCGCTTCGGCGTTTCGCTCAGCCAGTTGCGGCGCTGGAACAACCTCACAGGCTTCAAGGTTGCGGCGGGGCGCAGGCTCCACGTAGCCGAGCCCTCGCACGTGGTCCGCGCCAGTGCCAGTCGCCGCCGCCATTCTTCTGCGGCAAAGTCCTTGCGCGAACCCGCACCTTCTTCAAAAGCAAAACACGGCGCTGCGCCAAATTCAAAAAAGCAGCGAACCTCCAGGTCCGGCAGTTCCGGTAGTGCAAAAAAATCGCACAAGCGGAAGCGCACCTCGCACTGATCCGATTTCGAGGTTGGCAGAAATAGACATGAGAACATCGCGCAGGCTTCTTTTAATAGCTTTTGCATGCAGGCTGTTGCTACAATAACTTGCGCAAGCGGACTATTCTTATCCGCGCGGCGAAGATGCATGACCGAGAAACGTGCAGCGGCGATCCGCTGGAGGCAATATGGAAGAAGTGTTCAGGATGTACGCAATGAATGACGGCAACCTCGATACGGAGCCGGCAGAGCTGAACTCCGATCACGAAGAAGACTTCGATGAAGACGACGAAGTCGAAACCTCCAACGTGCTCACCTCTTCCGATGATGATGAGGCAGTGATTGAGGAGACGGTAGTCGTAATCGCTGAAGTGCCTGCACCCCAGCCGGCCATAAAAAAGGCCGCAAAGAAGGCTCCTGCCAAGAAGGCCGCAAAGAAGGCCGCGAAGAAGGCTCCTGCAAAGAAAGCTGCAAAGAAGGCTCCTGTAAAGAAGGCGCCAAAGAAGAAAGCCGTAGCCAAGAAGGCAGCCGGCAAGAAAATCGTGGCCCGGAAGAAAGCCGCAAAAAAGATTGTGGCCAAGAAGAAGGCCCCAAAGAAATCCGCCGCAAAAAAGAAAACTACTGGCGCAAAGGGCGGAAAGGCCGTAGCCAAGAAGGCTGCGGTAGGCAAGCGCGTCAGCAAACCCACCAAACGAGGTAAAAAGTTGGCCGTTAAGAAAGCAGCAAAGAAGGCGCCCGCCAAGAAGGCAGTTGCGAAGAAGAAAGCTCCTGCAAAGAAGGCGGCAAAGAAGGCAGTTGCAAAGAAGAAAGCTCCTGCCAAGAAGAAGTAACCAGGCAACACGCACCACAAGGCAAGCAAAAACGCCCGGCACCGCGCCGGGCTTTTTTGCGTCTGCACTCCGGCCTCATGGCCCAAATGCTCCCTGAAATGAGTCTTATGTCGTCTGCGGTGGCTTCAGCGACTTTTCATCTGCCTGCGGGGCCCTCACTGATTCTTCCTGCGTTTGCGGAGGCTTGGCGGAGTCTTCCTGGGTTTGCGGAGGCTTGGCAGAGTCGGGGTGAAATTGGCTTTCCATGATCGCTCCTTTGCTGCGGTCGGGTTGAAAGATTTCGCAGTATCCAACTCGAGGATCGTCAGATTTGCGGCTTGGGGATTGATGGAGTTACTCTGCTCACGGCTTGCCGGCGCCCTCGCTCGCCGTCAGCACAGCCAGCACTTCTTCAGAGTGATGCGAGGGATCAACCTTCGTCCACACCTTCACAATCTTGCCCTTGGGGTCAATCAGAAACGTGTTGCGATTCGCAATGGTCCAGGTCCCAAAATGCCCCAACGAGCCGTACTCGTCCACCACTTTGTGCTCCGGGTCGGCCAGCAGGTGAAAGGTCAGCCCGTCCTTGGTGCAGAACTGCTTGTGGCTGTCGACGGTATCCACGCTCACGCCCAGAATCACGGCGTTGTGTGCTTCAAACTTCGGCAGGTCGTTCTGGAAATTATGCGCTTCAATCGTGCAGCCCGAAGTCATGTCCTTGGGATAGAAGTAGAGAACCACCCACTTGCCGCGGAAACTCTGCAGCGAAACATCCGCGCCGGTCTGCGAGGGAAGGGTAAATGTGGGTGCGGTCTGCCCCACGGCAGGCATCGTCTCGTTGTCCGCGTGGACCACGACAAGCGTGACCGCGAGCACCAGGGCCGCGGCGAAAGCAAAGACAGCTATTTTTCTCACGAGGAACCTCCGATTGATGGTACGGGGAATTGGCGGGGCAAGGTGAAGTTGGATGTCCCGCATTCAGTATCCGCGTGGGACCGCCACAATGGCAATCCCCGCCTCGCCGGCGCGCTTCAACAACGCCTCGCGATCAAACAGCAGCGTACGCCCCGCCTCGACCGAAAGGCAACTTGCGCCCGCGTCAATCATGGCCTCCACCGTCCGGATGCCAATCACCGGCACGTCAAAGCGCATGTCCTGGTTCGGCTTGGCCACCTTCACCACGGTCAGCCGCCGCTCCAGGGTCGAGGCCGTCTTATCGAGCGACTGCAGCAGGTGCCCCGCACGCGCGATCGCCGCATCCGTGCCTTCCATTGCCTCCACCGCGACGCAGGCCTGGCCGGCCACCACCACCGTCTGGCCAATGTCGAACCCCGCCACGGCACGCGCCACGCCCAGCCCGTACTCAATGTTTTTGCGCTCTTCCTCGTCCGGGGCGCGCTCGCTCAGCACGCCTTCCTGGGCCAGCAGCGGTTCAAGAAACGCCGTCGAGCTAATCAGCTCAATCCCCTCGTCGCCCAGCACCTTGGCCACCGCGCCCAGCAGCATATCGGTATTGCGCGAGCGCAGATTCAGCAGCAGCTTGGCCAGCCGCCAGTCCGGCCTAATGCTCGAGAAAATCTGCTTGTGCTTCACCTGGCCCGCCATCACCGCCTTGCTCACACCTTCCTTGTGGAAGATCTCAATGAGCCGGGACAGTTCCCCCAGCGAAATCCAGTGCACGCTGATGTGGCCATCGCTCGCAGCCCGCTGGTCAATCTCCGGATCGGTCTCCTCGCGAATGGCGGCGACCGTCACCGCGAGCCCCTGCGCCCGCGCCGCATCCAGCAGCAGAAAAGGAAAGCGCCCGTTCCCGGCAATCAGGCCAAGTTTCATGCAAATTGCCGCCGATCACTCATATTTGGCCGCTTCGTCAAGCTTTTTTGTTGCATCTTTAGAGCGGCTGAGTTCTTGAAGTATATGAGCATGGAAACGCAAGTCACGGGCAAGAACGTGCTTGTAATTTCCGCTGATGCCAGGTGCATCTTTCTCCATCCTGGCGATTCCCTTTCGTTCGTAATCCTCCGCAGTATTCAAATCCTGGTCGGCGGCCTCCAGGTTGCCCAGCAAACCCTCGATGGTACCCTTGGTCGAGTAAGCGGCGTTGCTCCCCGAATCATCGTCGTGCCCCAGTTTGACAATCTCCACCGCCTTTGTGGCCCAAGGCAGAGCGCTCACTAGGTCCTTGTTATTGGCGCAGGCTGTTGCTGCATAAACAAAAGCGGATCGTTTCTCAATAAAGCGAACTTCGGGTCCAAACTCTGAAGCGGTTTCCGCCGCCTGCTTGCAAACAGCCTCCGCTGCTCCATAGTCCGTCCTTGCCGACACAGCTTTCCTGCACTGGTCTGAGAGCGGAAAATAGCGGTCTGCGATCTGCTCATCATCTGGGCCGGGGTGATAATCACTCAACATGAAAGTAATGGGCATCTGCCCTCTCGCCGGAACAGGAATACCATCCTTCTCGAAGGGATGAAATGTCCACTGTTTGAGACAATCGGTGGCAGCCTGTTGCAGCATCGCCGGACCACTCACGACCTTCATTGACTCGATCTTTCCGGAATCCCCGACCCGGATCTCGAAGACGACTGTCCCTTGAATGTGCGCGGCCTTTGCGATCGGCGGATATACCGGGGAAACGCGGTGGTCCACATGCTGATCGAGCGCGGCCCGTTCGACTGAAATCGCTTCTTGAGCCTCAGCGGAAATAACAAAGCACACTGTTATCGCACTGACCAACAAGCCGAGACAATTCATGGGCCCTCCAAAGGACTCAAACCGACCGCTGGACCGCCTACTTGATCACCCCGCGCTGGCTGCGCTCAATAAAGCTCGCCAGAACCGCCGCATCCTCGCCCTCGAGCTGGCGAATCTTCTCGACCGCCTGCGACGTATTCAGCTTCGCCGCCAGCAGCAGCCGGTAGGCCTTCTGCAGCGTCTGCAGCCGCTCCGGCGAGAACCCCCGCCGCGCCAACCCAATCTTGTTGATCCCGAACGCCTTGTTTTCCCGCCGCGCCGACGTCAGCGAAAACGGCAACACATCCTGCGTCACAATCGTTCCGCCGCCGATAAATGCGTACTGCCCCACCGTGCAGTGCTGATGCACCGGGCAAAAAGCACCCACGCTGGCGTAGTCCTCGATGATCACGTGCCCGGCCAGCGTTGCGCAGTTGGCCAGAATGCAGTGGCTGCCCACCAGGCTGTCGTGGCCGATATGCACGTAAGCCATCAGCAGATTATTCGAGCCGATCCGCGTTAATCCGCCGCCCCCCGTGGTGCCGCGGCTCAACGTCACGCTTTCGCGAATCGTGTTGTCGTCGCCAATCTCCGTTTCCGTCGGCTCGCCCTTGTACTTCAAATCCTGCGGCGCCACGCCAATCGCGCAAAATGGGTAAAATGTGTTCCGCGCGCCAATGCGCGTGCGCCCGTCCAGCACCACATGCGAAATCAAATTGCACTCTTCGCCCAGCACCACATCCGGCCCGAGGGTGCAAAATGGCCCCACCGTGCACGAGGGTGGCACCACCGCTCCCTTGGCAATCACCGCGCTCGCATGGATGCTCACTCGCCCACTTGCCCCGCGCCGTTCCCGGCCGTTGCTGCGGCTGGCTCATCCCCGCGCCCGCGCTTCTCCCGCTTCACCACCGCACAGGTCAGCGTCGCCTCGCAGGCCAGCTTGCCGTCCACCATGGCCCGTCCGTGGATGCGCCCCGCGCGCGACCGGAACGACAGCACGTCCACCTCGATGCGCAACTGGTCGCCCGGCGTCACAGGCCGCCGGAACTTGGCCTTCTCAATCCCGGTGAACACCACCAGCTTTTCGTGGCGATCCTCCATCTCGGCCATCATGATGATGCCGCCCGCCTGCGCCATCGCCTCCACCACCAGAACGCCGGGCATGATGGGATAGCCGGGAAAATGTCCCTGAAAAAATGGCTCGTTGATGGTCACGTTCTTGATCGCCACCAGTCGCTTGGTGCGTTCGAACTCGACAATCCTGTCGATCAGCAAAAAGGGGTAGCGGTGAGGAAGGAACTCCAGGATCTCCTGGATGTCGAACGTCATTCTCTGGCTCCAGAAAGCGCGCGGGCATGATGCATCGCGCTCGTCAGGATTATAACCAACGACCTGAAGCGAAGGTCTTGTAAGAGCGGGTCAGTCAGGAGCCGGAGGGCGCCTACCGCTTCTTGATCTTCGCCGACGCCGCGTCCGGATTCCAGAAATCCTCCGGAAGTTGCCGATTATATTCCGCGTGGTCAATGTAATACTGCCTGAACATCTCATCGTTCTTGAAGCGCGTGATGCTGAACGGCGTGGGAATGCCGTCGATGACGTGGTAGTCGTCGTACTCCTCCGCATCCAGTATTCTTGTCGTGGTAGAGCGGGTCGCGCCACTCAAAGCTGCGCCGCATCGGCAAATGTGTCTGCTCATCCATCTGGATCGTGATCGCTTCGTTCTGCGCTGAAATCAAGGTCACCTGCTCGGTCAGGTGTCGCTCCGCCATCTTCTTCCCCTCGTAAACCAGAATCGTCTTCGGGTCCTTGAGCCACACCTTGATTGCCGTTTCAATCGAGTGATCGCGCCGCCGCATGAAGTCGTCCACGTCGTCCTTGGGAATCGGTTTCTTTCCCCGGTAAGTGACCTCCCAACCCTCGCGTCCCACGTAGAACTCCACCACGTCGCGGTGCTTTGTCACCTCAATCCGATCCTTGTCAGGCCACGCATGAAATTCCCATAACTCCGTGGTCCCAAGGTCCGGTTGTCCGTGGAAAAACGCTGCCACGTGCCCGTGCAGCATTTGGTTCTTCACATCCAGCCAGGCCTGCCCGCCCATCGCCTGCACCATGGCGTCCAGAGCGGCCCGCGCTTTCTGCGCATTCTTTGCCGCGTCATCGTCTGCTGCCTGCGGCCGCGTGGCTTGCGGCAAAGCCAGCACCACCGCCGCCACTGCCAACGCCAGAACTCTCCGCATCAACTTTCTCTCCCGGCTGTCTGTTTCACAAATCCTCATTGCCTCGCGAAAGCTCTTCATCGCCCGATGACTAACCCGCCAGCACTGCGCCGCCGTTCACGTTCAGCACCTCGCCGCTGATAAATCCCGCCATCGGCGTGCACAAAAACAGCACCGGCCCCGCAATCTCCCGCGCCGTCGCCACCCGGCCTACCGGAATCCCCGCGGCAATCCCCGGTCCCAGCCTGGGGTCATCCAGCGCCGCCGCCGACATCTCCGTAGCCACCCAGCCGGGCGCCACGCAGTTCACGCGAAATCCCCGCGGAGCCAATTCGCTCGACAGGCTCTTTGTAAGACTAATCAATGCGCCTTTGGTCACGGCGTAGTCCGCGTGCAGCGCCTCGCCGCGCTGCCCGGCTGTCGAACTGATCAGCACGATGTGCCCCTTCGCGCCGTCCGCACCCACCGGCGGAGGCCCTTGAAGTTCCATCTGCGTCACCGCCGCCTGCACCAGTCCAAACACCGAATCCAGATTTACCGCCACCGTGCGCCGCCACTGCTCCTCGGTCATCAGCTCGATAGGCACATCCTCCGACGGCCACATCCCATGATTGGCCACCAGCACGTCCAGCCGCCCAAAGGCCTTCACTGCGGCATTCACCAGCCCCCAGCCCTCGGCAGGCGTGCTCAGTTCCGCCTCCAGTCCCACGCAGTGCGCCGGACCGCCGCACTCGGCCATCAGCGCCAGCGCCTGGTCTTTTGCCTGGCGATAGCTGAAGACCACCCGTGCCCCCGCCGCGCAAAACAACCGCACCGTCTCCGCGCCAATCCCGCGCGACCCGCCCGTAATCAGCGCAACCTTCCCCTCAAGAGCCAACGACACACCAGTCATAGGCCCAAGCTAATGCATTTTCAAATGAGATGTCGAGACGGGCGGCCACATTCCATCCGCAGCGGATCGTCCTCGATGGCGGAGAGAGACTTACGTTTCGTTAAAGGGATCCGGCGAAGCTCGACGCTAGGAGCTAGGAGCTAGAAGCTGCATTTCTCAGATCGCCTTCAGCATCCGTGCCGGCAAAAAGATAATCGCGCTCACCAGCTCCAGCACGCCGCCCACTGCAATCCCCACCAGCCGAAATGGCAGCAGCACCAGCCATACAAATGGATAGAGCACCAGCGCCAGCAGCGCCAGCGGCCAGCACAACACAAGAAGAATACAGAACAAGAGAAACTTCACCATGACACACGCGCCTCACCGCGCAGAGCCGCAACCAAAACCTTCATTCAGAGATACGCAAGCTCCCCAAATCCGGTTCCCAACTCGCCTCGATACTGGGTGCCCCATCCTTGAATCGTTTTGTGATTCAAGGGTGGGAAAGCACGAAGCTCCCCCCTACTCTCCTTTCGCCTTCCCCTTCACCGCCTTCTTCCGCTCCCGAATGACCTTCGCCCGCTCTTTCGCCGGCATCGCCAGCACCGTCTTCGTCTTCTTAGGAAGCTTCTCAAAAATCAGCGCATGCGCCCGCCGCAACTCCTCTTCAACTTCCTTTACGCGCAGTGCGTCCCATCGCTCCACAGTCACCCAATGCGCCTTGGCTAGATAAGGCGACGCGATAATTCCTTCCCTCTCCAGCAGTTCGTGAAACCGCTCCGCTCCGCAATGAAACCAAAGCACCCCCGTCCCCGTGCCGTCCAGGTCCGTCATCGCAAACATTTTGCCGCCGATGTCGCGATCCCCCGCCCAATACACCAGGTGGTGCCCCCAGTTCACCGTCTCCGACACATGCGGCAAAGCCATGCAAATCTCGCGGATGCGCTCGTTATCCATGCCAGAAAGTGTAAAACCCAAAATCCCTGTGAAGATTTCTCAATTTTCTACTTGACGCCATACACTGTTTGTTATACAGTATGTACAGTACAGTGTACGAGGCACAGCATGACCCTCACTGAGAACCTCTTTGAAAACCTTCGGATGGAGCTCCGCCGCGGTTGTCTCACCCTGGCCGTGCTGGTGCAGCTCCGCCAGGAGCACTACGGTTACACCCTCCGTAAGGACCTCGCCGAAAACGGCCTGGTCATCGACGAAAGCACCCTCTACCCGCTCCTCCGCCGTCTCGAGGCCCAGGGGCTTCTGGTCAGCGAATGGCGCGAAGAAGAAAAGCGCAACAAGCGCTTCTACCGCCTCTCGCCCGAAGGCGAACAGATCCTCAGCCAGTTGCTCGAAGAGTGGCAGGCCATCAACGCTTCGATTCACGCCATCATCAATCGCCCTTTGTAAGGACTGAAGGAAGACACCATGGAACTTCTCGATCGCTACCTGCAAGCCGTCAAAAAGCACCTGCCTTTACGCCGGCAGGACGACATCATCGCTGAGCTTCGCGCCAACATGGAGTCGCAGCTCGAAGACAAGGAATCCGCGCTTGGCCGCCCGCTCACCACCGGCGAGCTCGAAGACTGGCTCAAGAAGATGGGCTCGCCCATCATGGTCGCCGCGCGCTACCAGCCGCAGCAGTACCTCATCGGCCCGGCCATCTTCCCGGTGTACTGGTACGTGATGCGCTTGGTGCTTCTGTGGGCCGTCATCATTTACGCCATCGTCAACGCGGTGGTCATTCCCTTCGTCACGCCCAACGGCAGCTCCGTGCTTGACGCGGTCTTGCGCGCCCCCGGCATCCTCGTCACCGTCGCTGGATGGGTCACCCTGATCTTCGCGATCATCGAGTTCATCGGCGCCCGCCACCCTGAGAAGTGTCCGCCCATCGCCGGCCTGGCCGGCAACTGGAGCTCCGGAGCCTGGAACCCCGGCGCGCTGCCACCGCTTGAGAACACGACGGCCAACGGCCGCAAACCGCGCAGCCACGCAACCGCCGTGGCCGAAGTCGTCTTCGGCTTCGTCCTCCTCGTCTGGCTGCTCCTCATTCCACGCCATCCGTTCCTGCTCATGGGGCCCGGCATCTTTTACTTGAATGCTTCGCCTTTCCAGTTGGCCGATGTGTGGTGGGTTTTCTACTGGTGGATTGTTGCCCTCAACGCCCTGCAACTCGCATGGCACTGCATCGACCTGATGCGCGGCGCATGGCAGCACCCCTCAGCCGTGCAGCACGTCGTCTTCAAGGCCTTCGGTCTCATCCCGCTTGGGCTTCTGATTCTTGCGCCCGACCACGCCTACGTCGCGCTCCGGCATCCCGCGCTCGACCAGGCCAGCCACGGCGCAATACTTGGCACCATCAACAACAGCATTCATCTCGGACTGATGGTGATTGCCGCCATCGCCGTTCTTCAACTCATCTGGGATGTCGCTCAGCTCGCGCGTGCCGCCTACCGCAACCGTGTTGCGGCGGGGTAAATGGAGCTTGAATCGGCTGTTTTGGCTGCCTCGCTTTTCGCCAATCGTGGCAAACCGTGGCCACGCATTTTCACCAACCGTGGCACACCGTTGCCACGGTTGCGCACGAAAAGCGGACGCCTCAATCGGGCCCCCCCAACCGTGGCATACATCTGCCACAGTTGAGGGGTGCCCGCAGCGGTCAGAATTGGGCTTCGAAGACACGGAAGCGGCGTTCCAGCTCCCATTGAGCGGCGGCCTTCTGGCTTCCATCCAGAAAGGCCTTGCAGGCGGCCGAAGTATGGTCTGCGCCGACCACCTGCCCGCGGCACGCGGCCGCAGGCGTCGTAAAGGCATCCGGCGCGGCCCACAGGCCCGCCCCAGGCAGAAAATCGTGCTCCATCCCGGTGCGGGCCAGCTGTTTCAGATCGGCGTAGCTCAGGTGGTAATCCAGTGCGGCGCGCACGTACTCGTGCGTGATGTCGATGCGGCTAACCCCTTCATCGTCCGTTGAAAGCGCTACCGGGACATGAGCTGCCCGGTAGATCGGAAACGGATGCTCGTTGCCCTTGATCCCCAGAATTCCCTCGTTCGAACTCAGGTTGATCTCCACCATCACATGCTTCTGCGCCATCTCCTTCAGCAGACCCTGCGCGTTGTCCTCGTACATCACGTCCACGCCGTGGCCGATGCGCTCCGCATGGCCCAGTTCCACCGCCTGCCGGATGTGGAACCGCAGCCCCTCCGGCGGCACCAGCCCGGGCGCCAACTCCCCGGCGTGCAGCGAGATATGGACCTTGGGATAAACCGAGTGCAGGTAGGCCAGCATTTTCATCTGCAACGTGTAGTCGCGCATGGAGATAAAGCCGTCTTCCGGCTGCACGAAGTTGATTCCGACCCAGGTATTGTCGTGCGCGTTCATTGACGCCTGAACGGTCTCAAACCCAAGCAGGGTCTGCGCGAACACCTGCTCCGGCGCATTGCCGCGGAGCACCTGGTAGATGTAGCGCACCGTGACCTTGCATGCAGGCGTGGCCTGGGGGGTGCCACAGTGTTCGATATCCTTGCGCAAACCTTCCGCCGCCCGCACGTCCTCCCGATCCTCGAAGACTTCTTCCAGCCCGCCCACTGATTTCAACGTATTGCGGTAAGCGGCAAAGTCCAGGTTGAGCGGATTCTGGCGCGAAAGGTAGGCCGCATGTTCAAAGGGCGGCGTCTCCATAAGCTCAAGGTATTGCTGGTTTTGGTCGGCGGCGCGGCTGGCAATCTCGTCCACCCATTCCCCGATGTGCTTCTTGTTCAGCCCGTGAACGCGATCGAAGGTGGCGAAAAACTGGTCATGTCCGCTGAAGCCCGCCGTGGGAACAAAGCTGCGCATGGAGAACGAGTCGACCAGCCGGTTGTAGAGACTCTGCTCGGCCGGGGTTTGAACGCCATTCAGGTCCGTAGCCGGTTCCAGGGGTGCCGTGCAGGGCGGCTTTACAAGGGTAAGCTCCCTGGGATCAACGCACAGCCCATCCTCGGCGGCATCTTTGATAAAGGTCTCGGCATACACCGCCCCGCTGAGATGGACGTGCAAATCGGCGCCCTTGGGAAACTGGTCAAGAAACGCGCGAAGGGTCAGCGGGCCGCCTTTCACTGCGGCTTCATAGGCGCGGACCGCGCGCGCTTCACCGGGGGCATGAACAGCCGCAGGCGGCTGAGCGCAGAGAAGAACCGGGGCAACAAATACAGCCAGGACAGCAAGAGAGGAATGGATCGAGCAGCGCATAATTGCCTTCCATACTAGTGCAGCCAACCGCGAGTCAGCCAGCACTCCGATTGTTGCCCATCACCGGACGCTGTGGAATGCAAACCGTGGCCTTATTTGCGCACGATTGGCCGCGCCAAAAGAGGGGTGCTGCTTTCTTGACCCAACCGTGGCAATGGATTGCCACGCAAGCTCAAAAACCGTGCTCACGGTATGCCACGAATTGCACAAACCGTGGCACCATTTGCGAACGTTTGGCCGCGCCCAACATAGTTGATATACTGTCACAGTTGTTGCAGAGCACGGTTCGTGGATCCGCCCATCTCACCTGCCGGCGTCGCCGGTACCCACGCGTAGACTTGCAACAGAATTTGCACTGAGGCCAGATAGCTCAGTGGTAGAGCGCGGCCCTGAAAAGGCCGGCGTCGGCGGTTCAATCCCGTCTCTGGCCACCACATTCTAAATGACTTAGCTGTAATTTAGAGAAATCCATCGAAGGGCACACCTGCCCCCCATCCACCCGTTTTCATTGCACCATAGGCGGCACAAACATCGCCGCCAGCATATCTCCCTGGGCGGTCATGTGGTCCTTATTCCGGGTGTGGGCGTAAATCTGCAAAGTGGTATGCACGTCGGCGTGGCGCAACAAGCCCTGGACCGTCTTACGCAGTGAACGAAGGGCCGGGGAGCCTGAGCGTTACTGCATGGATCTGGACAGGAAACGCGTTGGGTTCGCGGGAGGAGCCTTGTGATCCATGCGAACCCGCGGCAGTTTCCTGGGACTGGGAAGTTTCCGGGGCCGCCCGCTCAGTTGACCGCGCTGACGGCGATCGCTGTCAAAGTGGCGTTGGCAGCCCCGTTGTACGTACCACACGAGATGACGATCGTCGTGCCGTCAGGAACGTTCAGAGCAGTAAACTGCAAGGGCCCCGACCTGGGGTCGAGCACGTTGTTATTCAACGGCAATATCGTATCGAACTCATCATCATTGGTTCCGTTTACAAGGAGTTGGCAATTGGCATGCTGGTCTGAGCCGTCATAGTTATACAACTGGCCCCTACCGAAAATAAGATAGCTTCCCGCTGGAATTGTCAGAGAGGCCACCGTGGCCTGATTATTGGAGAAATCCGCGCTGCCCGAAGCCACATAGGCGTGGCCCACCCCTGCGGGACCTTGCGGTCCTGTAGGTCCTGTCGGACCTGCCGGGCCAGTAGCTCCCGTAGGCCCTTGCGGTCCCTGGAGACCCTGCGGGCCCTGTGGACCAATCAGTTCGGCGCGGTTATGGACGACGGAGCCATCTGGGAAGATGAGCGCGCTGCCAATGCCCTCCATCCTGACATTTCCCAAAACGTCCAGCTTGGCTTGTGGATTGGCAGTGCCGATGCCTATGTTTCCGAGGTGATCGAAAATGGGGGAGTTGCCGACGGTGTAGCTGTCAAGGAACTCCGTAATGTAGCCCGCCGCCCCGAAGCCCTTGATCGTGTTCACCTCGCTTTTCGCGCTGACCTGGGTCTGGGTTGACGCCGCCAGTAAGACCGCGATCAGTGTCGCTCCGACCGATGTGGCGCCAATTCTGATTGCGGATTTGTGCTTGCTACGGCTCGATTGTGAGAACTGCTGTTCCTGTTTCGACATGACCAACCTCCAAGATGCGGCGACTATGAAGGTAGAAAGGAACGGCGTCAAACTAATCTGCGATCAACACGGTGCTAACTGACAAGCTTATTAACATCATCGACTTACAACGCTCGACTAACTGCATTGGCTAGATTCTCGGATGTGCTAGACTGGGTGGACCTTCTGCCGGAAGGGCCTTTTGATGGATGACGCGAACAGAGATGAGCCAGCCGCTTCTGGAGTCGTCTATCGCTTCGGCCTTTTTGCGCTTGATCTGTCTTCCCTTTCGCTGACGCGCAATGGAATCCGGATCAAGCTGCAGGAACAGCCCTTTCAGCTTCTGGCCCTGTTGCTGGAGAAGAGCGGCCAGGTTGTTACGCGGGAAGAGTTGCGGCGGCGGCTGTGGCCGGGCAACACCTTTGTGGATTTTGACAAGAGCCTGGGTGTAGCGGTCTTAAAGATCCGTGAGGCGCTGGGGGACAGCGCAACAAATCCGACATTTCTGGAGACGTTGCCTCGGCGTGGTTACCGGTTCATTGCTCCGGTGTCGGTGGAAGGCAAGTCCGATGGCACGGCCAGTGTGCCACCTGGCGAAAGAACAAGTGCGTCGGCTGCGCGGCCCGAACCCGGTGAACCACGAACTGAATCGTCTGGATCCGCCTCATCGGCAAGACTGCAGGCCGGAAAGATGCGGATGCGGAAGTTGTGGACGAGAGCCGCGATCCTTTGCATCACGGCGGGCCTGGGAATTGCCGCATTTCACTTTCGCGCCATCCTTAGCCGTGTGCCAACATCGTCGCCGACAAGTACCACTCAACTGAAACTCCGGCGCTCTGTTGCGGTGCTGGGTTTTCGCAATGTTGCGGGTGGACCGAATCAGGATTGGCTCTCGACAGCTTTCACGGAGATGCTGAATACGGAACTGGCTGCGAATGGCGATCTTCGCCTGGTATCGAGTGAAGACGTTGCGAACGTGAAGCACGACCTCTCGTTGACAGCGGAAGACACCTTGGCTAAGGGAACCCTTGCGCAACTGAGGTCGAGTCTTGATGCCGATGTTGTGGTGGTTGGGTCGTACACCCTGCTGAGTGACGGCGGAAAAAATCGGATTCGGCTGGATATTCGAGCGCAGGACACCGCGTTGGGAGAAACCATTGCCGAAGATTCCATCACGGGCGAGGAGAGCGATCTCTTCGACATTGCCTCGCAAGCCGGCAACCGTCTGCGTGAAAGCCTCGATCCAGCTCTCAGCTTAGCGCCGGGAGGAAGCGCACAGCGCTTTCCGGGATCTACGAACCAAGTGGCGGTGCAGTTTTACAGCGAAGGACGGGCGCGGAGCTACGAGTTTGATTTTGTTGGCGCGAGGGACTTTTTGAGGCGGGCGGTCGCGGCAGATCCTGGGTTCGCGCTTGCGCATTCAGCGCTTTCTGAAGCGTTGTCAAAACTTGGAAACGCAGCCGAGGCGCGCAATGAAGCGAAACTCGCGCTGCAGGGAGCTCGCGGATTGCCACCGGAGACGGCATTGGCGATTCAGGGGCAATACCAGGAGTCAGTGAACGATTGGACAAGCGCGGCGGCGACATATCGAACGCTCTTCAATCTGTTTCCAGACAACTTGAACTATGGGCTGCGCCTTACTTCGGAACAACTTCATTTGAGCCCTGCCGACGCAGAGCATACATTGGCATCGCTGCGCAAATTGCCTGCACCTGTAGGAGACGATCCACGCATTGATCTAATGGATGCGTCAGTGATGATCGTTCAGGACATTCCCAAGGCGCGCGCAGCCGCAGAGAGAGCCATTGCCAAGGCGTCAGCACAGGGCGCCACACTTATGGTCGCTCGCGGCTACGGCGTTCTCTGCCAGCAGGACACCTCACTTTCACAGTCGATGGAGCAATCGGTTTCAGAGTGCACTCGTGCGCGCAACAGCTACTTGAGCGCCGGAGACCAGAACAACGCCGCCCGCACACTGAATGATTTTGCCGGTCTGTACTACCAACACGGCGATCTCGATAAGGCCGAGCAGATGTGGAAAGAGGCGATCGATGTCTTTCGCGCCGTGGGAGACGCGCAGGGCCTTGCCGCTTCTTCAAACAATGTAGGGGATGTTTTGCTGACGCGCGGAAGGTTGACGGAGGCGCGCAAACTGCTAATGCAGGCAATTGCGGGATACGAGTTGGTCGGCGACAGGTCCGGCGTGGCGCTTGCGAAGGTGGACCTGGGCCAGATTGCCCTGCAGAAGGCTGACCTGTCTGAGGCGCAATCGAACTATGAACAAGCATTCGCGATTGGAACGCAGATGGGTGATAAGAGCGCCACCGCGTATGGCCTGTCGGGACTCGGTGAAGTATTGATGGAACGGGACCGACTGGCCGAAGCCCGAGAGAAATATGAAGCTGCGCTCAAGCTGAGAAACGAAATCGGCGAGAAGGAAACGATCCTTCAGTCCCGAGTTACACTGGCGCGGCTTGGCCTTGAAGAGGGGCATGCAGCCGAAGCAGAGCGCGATGCCCGTGCCTGCCGGGATGAGCTGGAGAAGGAGCATTTGCTCGATGACGAACTTGAAGCGGGCCTGGTGCTCGCCCGTGCTCTTCTTGCTCAGTCAAAGACTGCCGAAGCAAAGAGCGAGATGGGAAAGCTGCGTCCGCTGGAAGAGAAAACGGAGAATCGTGAATTGAGTCTTCGGTTCTCACTTGAATTGGGACGAATTCTGCTGGCGGAGCAGGACCTGCGGTCAGCACACACATTGGTTGAGTTGGTGTCGAAGTCATCGGATGCATCAGGATCTACGGAGATCGCGCGAGAAGCCCAAATGGCTCTCGCTGAAATCCAAGGAAGTTCCGGCGACACCTCCGGAGCGTTGAAGCAGCTGAATCCATTAGAGGCACGCGAACGGAGCGCTGGTCTCCTTCTCCTGGCAAGAAGGACGAGCGCAGCTCAAATGAAGGTTGCCAACTCCAGGAATGTGTCTCTTCCAAATCGGTGACTGGCCAATCAGGTCACCCCACTGCTACCGAATATTCTCGAACTAGCAAATGGGAATCAATCTCGAGATTAAAGGCACCTAAATACTCGGTGGATGGTTCTGCAAATCCAAATCTTCACCGCCATCAATTTCGATTCAGCTGATCGGTGCAAAAAAAAAGACCCTTTCGTCAGCAATCTAGATTGAAGCCGAATCACCGAGTTTCTCAAGGACCACTTAGGGCGGAGGAGTGTCCTACGTTTTGAAGTCCGATCGAATTACGGACTCTGCAGACATTAGTGCCATGGAGCACTCTCGATTGCAGTTTTTAGATAAAGCGCCACTGGGCAGTGTGGCCGAAAACTCCACGCGCATTCACCACCCGCGATTGGTCCGTCTTAAACGTATTTCGGCGTATTTTGAGCGGTCCCCGACGTCGTGTAAGTAGTTGCAAGTACTGCTGATTTACGCCCTGAAAAGGACGGCGGCGGCGGTTCAATCCAGTCTCTGGCCACCACATTCCCAAGCAGTTTGCTGTGAACTAGAGAAATCTCAAAAAGCCCTCTCACCGTCGCTACCCGCGGTCCGCTCCGCCCGTATCAGTCGTTCCTGACGTCGGCAATTGACTCCAACGCCCCATCCTTGTCCTTCGACTCCCCCTCGAAAAGCCGGGACAGGGTGAGTTGCCTCGCTGCCCAATCGGCCCGTGCAGGCGAGACCCCGCTCTCGGGCTGGTGCGAGGGACGTACCCAAGTACGGTGCGATTCTCATGGCACCTAGGTAATGTATCTTCTACAACAAAAGTAACCTATAATAAGGAGACTACATAGAACTTCATTCATCTAAGAGGATAATAATGATGTACTTAGCCTCCTTCGCGCGAAATTCCATCGCTGTTTCTGCTTTTTCGTCCAGCGCTTTGCGGACAGCGCAGAAGGATTTGGCCATTTCCTTCGAAACCCTGCCCCTCGAAACGAAGGCCAGTACCCAGAGGAAACTTTTAGCCACAGCGCTGGCCGCGGCCCTGCTGCTGTTCGTTGCTGGGGCAGGCCGTGCGGAGGCGCAGACGGCTACGGTCAACTGGACCAACGTTCACCAGGTCATTGACGGCTTCGGGGCTTCCGATGAAGATCAAGGCGGGAGCATGTCGCCTGCCCATCAAGCCTTCTTTTTTGGTACGGGCACCGGGGAGCTCGGCTTGTCGTTGCTGAGAGTTGGCGTCACTGATGGCAACCAGGACCCCGGAAACTGCACGAGCGTGAGCACAAGCTGTGCCGGCGTGTACGTCGGCGACATGCAGGCGATCGTTGCGAATGGAGGAAAGGTTTATGCAACTCCCTGGTCGCCGCCGGCGGCGTACGAGACAAATGGGAGCACACATTGCGAAGCAGGGGGAGGGAGGGGCGGACTTAGCACCTCAGACTATGCGTTGTATGCAACCTGGCTCGCCAATTTCGTCAAAAGCCTAAAAACAGAAAACGGCATTTCTCTCTACGCGATATCGCTGCAAAATGAGCCGGATCAATGCCAGCCATACGACAGTGCCCTTTGGTCAGCGGGGGATATTGATACTTTCATAAGGTCCAACATGGGTCCAACATTTGCATCGGATGGATTGTCCACACTGATTTTTGTGCCGGAAGGTGGCAACTACTCCGTGTCAAATAGCCTGGGCGCGGCCTGCGGAAGCGATTCATCCTGCAATCAATACGTCAATTTCAATTGGCATGACTATCAGGCCAGCCTCAGCGGCACGAACACAGTTGCTCCGAATCCCTACCCTTCCGGCTGGCCAGAAGGAAAGAAGTATTGGGAAACAGAAGCCTCGTGCGGGGATGGTTATGGTCCGAACTTCTGCGAATCGGGTTTTAATACCGACATGGCAACCGATGGTCTCGGTTGGGCTGCGGTGATTGATCAGCGAATTGCCGGCGACGGAGCGAACGCCTGGCTCTACTGGCAGATGATTGACTACAACCTGGCAGGCGGCGGACCATCTACCGACGATGGCGGGCTAATGTCGAATTCAGCAGGTGGATACGTTGCCGCAAAGCGAGCTTATGTATTGGGTCAGTACAGCAAGTTTGTGCGTCCCGGCTATTACCGCATTGATGCGACGCACCTTCCTCAGACAGGCGTGAGTGTTTCCGCCTACCAGAACAAATCCTCGAATAGTCTGGTGATCATCGCGACCAACTACACTGGTTCGTCTGTGTCGCAAATCTTCAACATCACAAACGCTCCAACGTTCACGGCAGTGATTCCGACGACTACCTCAGCAAGTTTGAGTCTTCAGACACAATCGAAGATCACCGTATCGGGCAATTCGTTTACCTATACGCTGCCCGCTCAGAGCATCACGACATTCGTCGCGAACGATTCGGCTCCTCCAGCCCCCTCGAACCTCTCTAGTACGGTGGTGCAATAGGGAGTCAAGTCTCAAACAGGGTCATGGTATCTGATCTCGATCATTACAGAGTCAGCATGGATCATCTATCTAATTGATCCACCCGTAATCGCTCTTGCAAGCTCGTTCCCAATGAAGGAAACGCGCACGCCGGTCTTGCGCAGTCCCGCGCCGGCTGGTGCCGGCTGCGACCGGCATGCTCCACGAAAACCGTTCATCACGCTTCCTTAGAAAGTGATCTTTCCTCCGAGTTGTACCTGGCGGGGGCCGTTGGAGGTGTAACTGATTACCCCGAAGTTAGGGTCGTCCACTGAGGTGTCCGGGGTGCCGAAGATCGGGTGGTTGAGCGCGTTTTCAGCTTCGAGGCGGACTTCAAAGATCATCCCTTCATGCAGTTTCGCCAGCGAAAACTCTTTCTCCACCGACATGTTGGTGTTGAAGGCCGTAGGCGTCCGAACCATCCCCGTGGCCCGGGGAGCGTTGCCGAATGCATAGATGGGCGGCAGCTGGAAAACTTCGGGATTGGCGAAGTAGTTATTGATCCACGTGGAGTCGGGCCCTTTGGTGCGCCTGGGCATACCCATGATGTTCGGCCGTTGTCCACCATAGGTGGGCAGCGAAGTGCCGTCGTAAGTGAACAGGGTAATGGGCCGACCATAAGAGATTCGCCAAACGCCGTTGGTCTTCCATCCCCCCACAATTGCATCCAGTACTGCCGGCATCTGGTTGAGGAAAGCTTTGCCGCGCCCCACGGGCAAGTCGTAGGTGTAGCTGAATTGGTAGACGAAGGGGATGTCGAAGGTGGAGAGGCTGCGTTCCAACCAAGGCTTGTTGGGGTCAACGAGACTGGAGAAGCTGCCCAGCCATGTGGTGTTGTCGTCCGGAGCCGAGGCGTCGTCCATTGACTTGGACCACACGAAGCTGGCCAGGAACTGGAGGCCGTTGGAATAGCGCTTCTCCGCGGTGAGTTGCATGGCGTGATATTCCGAAGTGGCGATGGGGGGCGGTTCGATGGTGACGCCGCCGGGGAACTGGGGATAGGGAATCTGCAGCATGTATTGCGGTATCTGCTGCTGCGAAAGGATGCTGCCGGGGTCGGTGTTGATCCCGTAGAAGGGATTGTCCACCATGGTGGTGAGATTGTTGATCTGATCTGCGCTGTAACCCTCGACCTCGGGTCCGAGATGGTTGATGTAATTGTCGCCGGAATAGTAGAGATGGGTCCCTTTCTTTCCGACGTACATCATGTTGGTGAGAACCTTGAAAGGAAGCTGCATCTCGATGCCGAAGCTCCAGCTCTGTTCATAGGGCGTGTTGGTCACGTTGCGCAGCGGTCCATTTGCGGCGTAGCCATAGTCGTTTAAAAGCCCGAGGGAGCTCCCAGGGGGCTGAATCAAACCATTGGGGAAGGGATCGCTCAGGTGCAGGTAAGGCGTAGCGCCGTCGTTGTTATAGTTCGTGATGGCACTGGTGTACTGGTTGAACCCCTGCGCGCCATAGGGTGCAACTCCAGTGGCGCCTGACCGCGGCTGCGAATAATAGATGCCGTATCCGCCACGAACCACGGTTCTGGGATCGAGCATGTAGGCAAAGCCGAAGCGCGGCTGAATGTCTTTCCAGTCGCCGTTCACGATGCGGCGCTGTTTGGAACTGGCGAAGACCTCGCCCCCTGTGAGAGTCAGGCCTGGGACGCTGACTGGAAACGGTACGTTCAGGTCGAGCCAGTTTTGCCGGTTGAAACGATCGGTCCTGGGAATCGAAACGTCGTAACGCAGGCCGATGTTCAGAGTGAGTCTGTGGTTGACCTTCCAGTTTTCCTGCGCGAACCACGCAAACTGGTGATCCTCGGTGGCCGGACGGTCCTGGATTTCGTAGTATGCGCCTCCATTGGGTCCCTGTAGATTTCCCATCAGGAAGGAAGCCATTCCGTCGCCTCCACAATCGGCAAAGTCATTAGGGCACTGCGACGTGCCGTAATGATCGAAGTTGAAGATGCCGTTCGGGGCGTTGGTCTGAATGTAGTTCATCTGGTGCTGGCGGGCCTCGAATCCAAATTTCAAATCATGGTCGCCAATCACCTTGTTCAAAGCGACGGAGAGTTGCCCCGTATCCTGCCCCTGCCGGTAATTGCCGTAAGGGTCGCCGCCGATGGTGGTGTAGCCGGCGGAATAGTAGGTTCCCTGATCGATAAACATGGACGGGACGCCCTGAAATCCGTTGGAATTCAGATAGGACGGGAACCCGAGTTTGCTGACTGGATCGGTGACCCCGCCGGCCCCGTTGTAGGCCAGAATCTCCTCCGCGCCCCTGGTGAATCCAAGGGTGGCGGTAAGCAGCAATGTTTTGGAGAACGTGTGTTCATCGTTGATGGTGAACAGGTGGGCTGTGCCCTTGTTGGGACCGCCCGCACAGGGGTCGGCAAAGTTTCCGAAGCAGTTAAATGAGACAGAGCTGTTCCACTCCTGGGAGTACCTGGCGCTCATCAAATTGTTTTCGTTGAAACGATGGTCGATCTTGATGTCGAACTGGTCATTGGGGTATTTGCTGGCTCCGGAGGCAATCCAGTTGTCATAGATGGTTGGATTCTGCATGTTCGGCGTGGGTTCGGGGAACATCTTCATCATCTGCTGCGCGATGGGGTCGATGAGGTCGCCGGGGCCCCCTGACAACTGGTAGGGCGTTCCGTTCAAATTGGGGTTTCCGGGGCTGGCATAGGCGCCGATGTTGTTGTAGGGGATGAAAGTGCTGCGATAGGCTCCCGCGCCACCGGAACCATCGGGGGCGGACGCCTGATACACGCCGGAGTACGGATCCCAGATCTGGCCTGCCGCAACGGTGCACATGCCCGTGTCGTCGAATGTTCCACCCTGCGCGGAGCACACTTCGCCAAAGTCGCCGTTATTGCGTTCGGCATCGGTGGGAACGCCGGCCTGATAGGTGGCCATGGAGCTTTGCCGGGTGGCGTCGTAGTCGAAGAAGAAGAAGGTCTTGTTCTTGAAGATGGGCCCGCCGACGGTTCCGCCAAAGTTGTTGCGATGAACCGGCGGAATCGGGATCCCATTGAGATTGTTGAACCAGTTGTTGGCATCGGTGATGGTGTTGCGAATGAAGTCGTAGCCACTGCCGTGGAAGGTGTTTGTTCCGGAGCGCGTGATCATGTTGACCACAGAGGCGCCGGAGAATCCATACTCGGCACTGAAGTTCGACTGCTCGACGCGGAACTCGTCGACCGCCTCCGCCGATGGAGTGTAGGTGACCTGGGTTACGCCGCCGTTGGGCTCGTAGTTGGTGATGGTGGCGCCATCCATCAGAACGTCGGCGGTGGAGTTGCGGCTGCCGTTGGAGACAAAATTGGTGCCGGTGCAACCGACGGAGCACTGGTCGTCCGCCTCGGTCACGCCGGGCGTGAGGAAGGTCAGGTCCATTACGTAGCGGTCTACCAGCGGCAGATCGTTGATGAATTTCCTGTCGACCACCAGGCCAGTGGTTGCATCCTCCGAGTCGAGGACCTGAGCTTGCGCCTTGACCTCGACTGACTCTGAGGAGCTGGAAACCCTTAGACGCAGGTCTGCTGTTGCATTCTGGTTTACGTCCACACGAATGCCGGTGCGCACGATCTTCTCGAAGCCCGGCATGACCGCGGTGACTGAATAGACACCCGGAGGGATGGAACGGTAGAGATAACGGCCTTCGCCATCGGAAGTTGCATTGAACGTGTAGCCCTTTTCCTGATCGGTCAGGGTCACCTTGGCCCCCGGGATCACGGCGCCGCTGGGATCAGTCAGCACACCGGTTATGGTTCCGAAATAGGCTTGGCCAAAGACCCCATGCGGCATTGCCAGCAGAAGTGCGAGAAGCAGCATCCAACACAATTGCGGCAGGCGATTCTGCTCCCGCCCGGTAAAGAAGTTCCTCTTCATAACCCCTCCAGGTCCAAAGCATTCTGAACGGCAGGCCCTTCTGGTTCGCGTCCCTTTTCCAAGCTGCCTGGAGCCCTGTGACTGCCTGGGCTCAATCGGTCTTTTTGGAAATCCAGATTCAATCCGCGATCGAAATCAAATTACCTGACAATATACCCCCATCGCCAGTCAAACGGTCGATTCTTTAACGGCATGGCGGGTTCCTTTTCTGCAATCGGATGAGCTGTTTGGGGCTGAGAAGAATCCGCGGAGCCCCATTTTCCGTGCCGTCGAGTCGCCGCGGCGACACTCGTCGAGGAGAGTGCGAGTTGAACTTTGGCTGATACACTTGGCTCGCACAGACGCATGCGCAAATGACCTGGTCAGGCTGACGCTGAATCGAAGCAGGTGCGAGGGTATATGTTGCCGAAGGTGGATGAGACTGGGCGGGCGAGTCAAGCGACAAAAACGAAGAGCCGTATTCTGCCGGGCGCGCGCCTGTTGGCTCTTGCTTGGATCGGATGTTGTTGTCTGCTGTGCGGAGCAGAATCCGTAGCCGGTCCGGTTATCGTTGGTTATGTTTTTCCCATGGACAAACCGCTCGGCGAAGGAGAGATAACGGCGCAGAAACTGACGCGCATCAACTACGCCTTCGCCAACATCAAAGATGGTCGCATCGTCAACGGCTTTTCCCACGACGATCAGAATCTGGCCTTACTGGTCGCATTGAAGAAAGAGAATCCATCTCTCACGGTGCTTGTGAGTGTCGGCGGATGGCTTTGGTCGGGCGCGTTTTCTGACATGGCACTTACCAGAAAGAGCCGGGACCTCTTTATCACGAGCGTGGTGGAGTATGTAACCAGCCACCAACTTGACGGGTTGGATATCGACTGGGAGTACCCTGGATTACCCGGCGCAGAAACTCATTTTCGTGCCGAGGACAAACAGAATTACACGCTGTTGCTGAAGGAATTGCGCTCGCGCTTCGACAAATTGGAGAAGGAACTTCACCGCCCGCTCTACATTACTGTCGCGACCGGCGCGTCGTCTGAGTTTCTCTCGCATACGGAGATGAACAAGGTGAAGAAGTATGTCGACACGGTCAACCTGATGGCCTACGACTACTACGAACCGGACTCCGATGCAATCACCGGCCACCATGCGCCACTTTATACAAATCCTGCCGACCCCAAAAAGATCTCGGATGCCCACTCGGTTCAGGAGTATGAAAAGGCCGGTGTTCCTGCGGCGAAGATCGTGCTCGGGGTACCTTTTTATGCGCATGTGTGGGGGCAGGTGCCTGATGTGAACCACGGGCTGTTTCAACCCGGGAAAGAAATTCCGCATAGCTACGCCGCCTACGGCGATGGGCCTGAGGCCATGATGAAGAACGGGTTCGTCCGCTACTGGGACCCTGTTGCCGATGCACCGTATCTCTACAATGCGGAAAAACAAATCTTCGTCTCCTACGACGACCCGGAGTCGCTGGCGCTGAAGTGCAAATACGTGCTCGCTCACAAACTCAGGGGCATCATGTTCTGGGATTATGAGGGCGACACGACCGGAGCGCTGCTCAATGCAGTCGATGACGGGCTCGGGAAGAACTTCGACTCGCAAGGCGGAGTCAAATGACTACTACGGCACAAGCGCCCTCAGTTGCGATCGCGGGACGAGCGTCCGGCGTGCGCCTGGCCTCCATCGACATCTTCCGCGGCCTCACCATGACGGTGATGATCTTCGTCAACGAATTGGCGGGAGTCAGGGGGCTGCCCTGGTGGAATTACCACATGAAGGCCAACGTCGACGCAATGACCTATGTCGATATGGTCTTTCCCTTCTTCCTGTTTATTGTCGGCCTGTCAATGCCTCTCGCGATTGCGAGCAGGCTGAAGCGAAACCCATCCCTGCCTGCGCTGTGGATGCACGTTGCACTTCGCACCGCATGCCTGATGACGCTTGGACTTATCCTGGCCAACGCCGATGACGGCGATGCAACGCGAATGATCATCAGCCCTGCCCTATGGGCGATCGTTGCCCTCACCGGCGCGGGACTCTTCCTGAACGAATACGGCGAATCTGAACGTCATACCACTCTCCACCGGTGGCTGCGCATCGTTGGCCTCGTCATGGTCATTGCCATGTTCGCGATCTTTCGCCACACTGCGAATCCAGGCCGTGGTTCCTGGATCGAGATTTCTTACCCTGAGATTCTCGGCCTCATCGGTTATACATACTTTGCCGTTGCCATCCTCTACATTCCGACTCGCCGCTGGCTCTGGGCTCCGCTGGCGTGGTTCGTGGTGATGATGGCGTTCAATGCCCTCACAACTGCGAGGTGGATTACCTTTACCCGGCACCTTCCTTATTACATCTGGCCATTCAGCAACGGAGCCATGGCCGGGATCACCCTGGCAGGCATCGTCACTTCCGTCATTTTTCTCGGCGCTCATCGCTGGCAGACCATTGGCCAGAAGACACTTCTCGGCCTGTCGTTCGGTATCGTATCGCTGATCGCGGGATGGTTTCTTACTCCGCTCGGCATCTCCAAGATCAGGGCCACGCCCACCTGGAGCCTCTATAGCATTGGCGCTGCGGTGTTAATGTTCACCGCGCTCTATTGGATATGCGACGTGAAGAAGAAGACCGGATGGGCCTTCTTTGCCCGCCCTGCGGGAGCCAATACGTTGACGACCTATCTGCTTCCTGACCTCTGGTACTACATTCTCGCCGCGGCAGGCATCCGCTATTTCGACACACACTTCGATTTCGGCTGGCCGGGAGCGGTTCGATGCGTTCTATTCACGGCATTCATTCTGGCCGCCGCCGGCCTGCTGACGCGTTTGCGGGTCCGATTGCGTCTCTGACAGACAGTGCCCGGATCCACTGAATTGCAGCAAATCTGGAAACGCCGGGAGCAATTGCGTTTTCAGGGGCCGATCGCTTTGCACAATTACCTTTGCAGCGCTGTTCAATTCAGCGGTGTTGCGTTTTGCGGACCCAGGGTGATGGAGTTCGACCCGGCGTGAATCTGCAGCGCCTGTCCCCACACCAGCGGCTGCTTGTTGTAGAACGCAGAGATCATCAGGTAGTAGGTTCCCGGAGGCACGCCAGGAAGCGTTCCGCTGCCGTTGCCATCGGCGCGAACAGCAGAGGCTGCGCCGGCCTTGATGGCTTCGAGGCATCTCTGGCACTCAGGGGTTCTGCTGCTGCATGCCGAGCCCACGAACTTGTAGGGCGACTGGCCCGGCGGAACTGAGACGCCGCCCTGTGCCAGTGTGTCAGCGTAGCTCGCGCGAAGCAAAACGTAGGGGCGAACGGCGAGCTGAGACGGGTGGAGTGGCTCCGCTTTGGTCAGATTTGAACATGGCCGGACGATGCGTTGAATTACACTTCGAGAATTCAGGAGGTCTCATTATGCCTTTACCCCAGGACGAACGCATTGTCGCGCTGGCCAACGATCTGCTGCAGGAATTCGACCAACTCTTCGGTCTGCATCCCGGCTTTCGGCCTGCGCACGCCAAAGGACTGATGCTGGCTGGAACGTTTACTCCAGCCAAGGGAGCCTCGGCCCTCACCAAGGCACCACACATCACGCGAAGCTTGACGCCTGTCACGGCCCGCTTCTCCAACTCGACCGGGATTCCGACGATTCCCGACAATGTGCCGGATGCCAATCCGCGGGGATTTGCGGTTCGATTCAACCTGGCCGAGCATGTGCACACCGACATCGTCAGCCATTCGACCGACGGATTCCCCACCCGCGATGGAAAGCAGTTCCTGGAGTTCCTCAAGGCGGTCGCGGCCAGCGGACCCGATGTGCCATCGCCCAAGCCGGTCGAGGTTTTTCTCGGATCGCACCCGGCGGCATTGGCCTTTGTTCAGGCGCCGAAGCCGTTCCCATCGAGCCTGGCGCGCGACACCTACTTCGGCGTCACCGCATTCGTCTTTCACCAATGCCGCCGGGGAGGCGAAGTTTGGCCGCTACCGCATCGTGCCGGAGCACGGAAACGACTTTCTGACCGATGAGGCCGTGGCCGCGATCGGGCCCGACTATCACTATGGTGAAATCGCCGAGCGCGTCGCAAAGGGTCCCATCCGCTTCAAGCTGCTGGTGCAGATTGCCGCGCCGGGCGATGTGGAGGATGACGCCACGGTTCACTGGCCGGAAAGCCGCGAGCTGTTTGAACTTAGGCACAATCGAGCTGACCGCTGTTTTGCCCGACTCGGTTGCGCAGCAGAAGCACATCATCTTCGATCCTATTCCGCGCGTGGATGGCATTGAGGCGTCGGCCGACCCGCTGCTGGAACTGCGCGCCGCCATCTATTTGCTCAGCGGTCGCCGTCGCCGCGCGGCCCCGGCGGAGTAACCCCAGGTTTGGCGGGAGAACGAGGTTCAGGGTATACTGGAGATTCGGCAAGCCGAGGGGCATGGTGTCTTTGTTCGCCTCCAACGGCCGCCCCGGCACAGGGCCGGATTGGGTGGGTCAAACGATACACCCCAAGGCGGTTACGGCAGTTCGAATGACACAAGATTTGGAGCAAAGCAATGGCACAGATATGCGACATTTGCGGCAAGGGTCCGCAGTTTGGCAATAACATCTCACACGCGCACAACGTCACCAAGCGGCGCTGGAACGTGAACCTGCAGGCGGTAAAGGCACTGGTGAACGGCGCACCGAAGCGCATTCGCGTGTGCACCAGCTGCATCAAGGCCGGCAAGATCGCCAAGGCCTAAGCGGCCCTTCGGGCTTTTGCGTTTTGGAATAGAAGATCAACGCATCAAGAACCCCGTCCAGTTTCGGACGGGGTTTTGTTGTGCCTGAAAACGCAGCGCCGCGCTCAAGGTTCTTGCCGGGTAAACGTCAGCGAAGCTGAGTTGATGCAGTAGCGGAGTCCGGTTGGTCTCGGCCCGTCGGGGAAGACGTGCCCGAGGTGGCCGCCGCACTGCGCACAAGTGACCTCAACGCGGCGCATGCCGAAGGTGTTGTCCTCGTGCTCGGTAATGGCCTTCGATTCCGCGGGAATCATGAAGCTGGGCCAGCCGCAGCCGGAATCGAACTTGGCGCCGCTGAGAAACAAGTAGCGCACCGCAGCCCGCGCAGTGGTAGTTGCCGGTCTCGTGATTCTCGGTCAGCGCGCCGGTGTAGGGGCGTTCGGTGCCCTTCTCGCGCAGAACGTGATACTGCTCGGGCGTGAGCTGCGCGCGCCACTCCGTTTCACTGCGAACGACTTTTTCAGGGGACTCACTCATGTGTGTCTTTGCTGCCTTGTTCATGGCTATTAGATGCTTCTGGCTCGGCAAGGATACGGCCAGGCCTCACACCTCGGCGACCAACTCAATTTCGACCAGCACGTCCTTGGGCAGGCGCGAGACTTCAACCGTGCTGCGGGCTGGTGGAGCGACGCCCTCTGGTGCAAGATAAGCCCCGTACACGGCGTTCATCGCAGCAAAGTCGTTGAAGTCCTTGAGAAAGACGGTGGCCTTGACGGTTTGAGCAAGGCTCGATCCAGCCGCATCAAGAATGGCCTTCAGGTTCTCCAGCACGCGCGTGGTTTGCTCGGCGATGCCGCTGGCGACCACATGTCCGGTAGCCGGATCGAGGGCGATCTGTCCGGCGGTAAAAACCAGATTGCCCGTGCGAATGGCCTGCGAGTAGGGTCCTATGGCGGCGGGGGCCGAAGATGTGGCGACAACCGTTTTGCTCATGAAAGCAATTTTAGCGGTTGAGCTTCGGTTTCCCAGCCAAGGCATGGGAAACCGAAGCTCACTTTCAATGCCACACAGCCAAAATGCCGCCGACAACGAGCAGTCCTAAGAGCCAGTAGCCATTATTGATGGCGAAGAGCTTGAAGGGGCGATTTTCATAGATGCCCTGCGGCAGGTTCGGCGCCGCAAAAAAGCCTACCCAGGCGATAAAACCGACGAGCGCTCCCCAGCCGAAAGTGTTGGCGCCGGACCAGATCACCAGGTGGTCGAGAATGAAGGCCACCACAATGTCGCAGATGAACGACGCAATCATGCCCATGAGCAGGCTGTTCTTCTTATGGTCGCCCTTTTTGATGCCGAGCATCGCCATCCAGGGTTTGGAGAAGAGCGGGGGCGAGTACCAGGCAGCGCCAAGAAACCAGAGAAACACGCCCGAAGTGATGATTGCCAGGTGATTGAGAGAGTGATGAATATGTTCCATTCATTTGCCTCCGACAGCTGTGGGGAATGGCTGCCTTCGTGGGTTGAGCGTGGGAGATCGGGGATGGAATTGCGCAATTGAATGTCGCTTGCCCGCGGAACGACTGTCAAGCGAAATGGGGCCTGACTGATCCGGCGCTGAATCCGGATGCCGCCGGAATGGGCGGAATTGAACTTCGTCCCCAAACACGCATCCCATCCTGCTGCCGGGTTTGCCGAGACAGCAAGGATGGGAGGTCGATGCGGAGTGAATCCAATGCCCGTAATGGGCCGTGCTTATACCAGCTTGGCGTCGAGCACAATCTCCGTATTATTCGCGAAGAGCTTGGAGATGGGGCAGCCGCCCTTGGCGTCGGCCGCGGCCTTGTCGAAGACTTCCTTGGTGGCGCCTGGGACGCTGGCCGTGGTGGTGAGCACGATCTTCGTTATCGAGAAGCCCTCGCCGACCTTGGCCAGGGTGACGGCCGCGTGGGTTTCAATCTTCGTCGGGGTCAGGCCCGCACCGCCGAGTTGCGCGCCGAGCGCCATGGAAAAGCAGCTCGCGTGCGCGGCTGCAATCAGCTCTTCGGGGGTGGTGCCGCTCGTCGCGCCCTCAAAACGGGTGGCGAAGGAGTAGTTTGCGTTGCTCAGTACGCCTGTCGCTGTCGAAATGGTGCCTTTGCCCTCTTTCAACGATCCTGTCCAAACCGCACTTGCCTTGCTTGCCATGGTCCCTCCTTGGGGGTTTCCGGAATCCGGTGGTATTGGGGAGTGGTTTTGTTCGCTGCCTCAGGGGAAGCGAGGGTGGCGATACGAAGTTGATGCCTGTGGCGCCTGCCGGGATGCCATGGAGCAGGGCGCCCGCTTCTCCATGTTAAAGCCTCAAAGTGGGGGAACGTGGGACGCGGGTGGATTTTGCGGAGCACTGCTACTCCGAGAGGTTCGCGATCACGCAAGCGCATTCATTCCAGCATAGATTTCCACTGGCTCTTGCGTTAATCTGTCGGGCATGCTCCCGCAGAGGCCGAGTTCCCTTGACCCCGATTTTTTGCCTGGAAACGGCGCGGCTTGCGCCGCCGAAGCTCAGCCCGTGGAGCACCATTGCCAGGTTTGCCCCACCTGCTCGCACCGGCTCACCGGCCATCACTGCAAGCTGGTCTGCACCCAGTGCGGCTACTACCTGAGCTGCGCGGACTACTACTGATGACTTCGCGTCCCGCGAACCGCGCTTCGCGCACTTCATCCTGATTCAATTCTTCTCGCTGGCCTTGCGCGCCGCCTCGAACTCATCGCCGGGCAGCCACTCAACCGGCTTCGGCTGTTCGCTCGCCAGCCAGCCCAGCACAAAGCCGAAGCGCGCCAGCTTCGCGTTGCCACGGAAATCCCAGTCGGCATGGTACTCATCGGAAGGCTGGTGATAGTGATGCGCCACATAGTCCTCCGCTTGTGCATGCCCCCAAGCCGCATCGTGGCCCTCGAACAGTTCACCCTGATCGACTGAAAACGCGGGGATGCCGACGCGCGCCAGCGAGAAATGGTCGCTGCGATAGTAGTGGCCGGCCATGGGTGTGGGATCGGGCAGGAGTTGCAGGTCGAAGGCTTTCGCAACCGCCTGCACAGTGGGCCAGAAGCTGATGCGCTCTGCCCCGTTCAGGTTCGCAGAAAGCGGAATGCCGATGGGCAGGAGCATGTCGTAGTTGAGGTCGAGCGCAAATTCGTGGGCGGGCACGGGCGGATGCATGCCCAGATATTGCGAGCCCAGCAGCCCCTGTTCCTCTGCAGTGACTGACGCAAAGTAGACATCGTGCGGCGGCGGCTGAGCAGATTGCGCAAAAGCGCGGGCAAGTTCCATCAAAATGCCGCAGCCGGTCCCGTTGTCGGCCGCGCCGTTGTAGATGTTGTCGCCCTTGGCGTTGGGGTCGATGCCGAGATGGTCGTAGTGGGCGGTGTAGAGTACGGCGTTTCCGCTGTGACTCACGCCTGCCACGCGGCCCACGACATTCGAGCTGATATAGCGGCGAACGGTGCTTTCAACGTGACCCTTGAGCCGGACGCTCAACTCCGAGGGGTGGAATCCGCGCTTGCCGGCCGCGTCAATGGCCTGGTCGAGATCGCCGAGGCCGGCCAGTGTGAAGAGGTGCTGAGCCACATCGTGCTGGATCCATGCGGCAGCGCGCAGTGTGGCAGCGGGGTCGCCTTCGAGGTAGCTCTTCTCGACCGCTTGAGAGTTGCGGACCACGTCCCACGGGTAGCTGGCCAGGTCGGTGCGATGAATGATGAGCACGCCCACGGCTCCGCGCCGCGCGGCTTCTTCATACTTGTAGGTCCAGCGCCCGTAGTAGGTGAGCGCCTTGCCCTTGAAAAACTTCACATCGTCCGACGGGGGCTCGTTGACGATGACCAGTGCGACTTTGCCATGCAGGTCAATGTCCTTGCCGTCTGGGCCAGCGTAGTCGTTCCAGTTGTACTCCGGCGCATGAATGCCGTAGCCGACAAAGACTATGGGCGCATCGATATCGGCCTGAAGGCTGCCCGGTCTCGTCTTTTGAAACGATCTGTGAGCTATAGGCGAGATCGACTGGCGGTCCACTGGCAGGCACGAAGGCGAATTTCGTCTTGTCCTCGTCGGTATGCACGGCGTAAAGCGGGACGGGCTGAAAGTAGGTGCCGTTTGCGCCCGCGGGTTGCAACCCGGCCAGGGCAAACTGGGTGGCAATGTATTGCGCGGCCAATTCCCCTCCGCGCTTGCCGGGTCCACGGCCTTCAAGCAGATCAAGAGAGAGGAACCGCACATGGGCGCGAATCTTTTCAGGATCGATCGAGGCCGCGGCGGCGCGGGCCGCAGGCGGCAACCCTGCAATCTCTGGAACAGAATTGGCAGCGGGCTCTTGGGCCGCAAGTGCGAGCACAGAAACTACCCCGACGAAAAATAGCGCGATGATTCGATTGCGATGCATTGAGTCTCCCTGGAAATATTGCCGGCTTGCGGATCAGGTGGTGAAGGCGAGCGCGTAACGAGATTCTATGTAGAAGCTCTAGGTTACTTCTTCGAGTTGCCTGCGGACAATGGCATCGAGCGGACCAGTGGGCAGCAGGCGGGCGCGCCGCAGCACCTTGCGGGCGAGACCTGTAAGCGCCATGCCCGCAGCCTCGCCCAGCGGGACCCAGCGCCGCTCGCCACCAGGCACGGTCAGCACCTCGATGTCGCCCTCAAAGACGGTGCGAACCCGCACATAGTAGTTGACCTGCATAATGGCGTGACGCACGGTCATGCGAATCTCGGAGGCAGGCACCTGCGGCTCGCGCAGAACGGGCAGCTCCCACAACCCCGGCATCACGGTGTTGGACTCGGCACGCTGTTCGAGCAGAACCTCGCGGTCTGCCGGTGAAGACGCGGTCCCCGTGCGCACAGCCAGCGCGCAGGCTACCTCACGGCTGAGCATGCGCGGCCTGGGCTGCGTCTTGTGCTCCCCGCGCGTACCGCAATCGATCGCCAACGGACACGCCAGACAGCGTGGGTTGCGCGGCACGCAGACGGTGGCTCCCAGCTCCATCAAGGCCTGGTTAAAGTCTCCGGGCCGCCGGAGATCGACAAGCTCGGCGGCGAAAGCCTCGACTCGATGCCGCATGGCTGCCCCGCCGGATCGTCCTGCGGCCTCCCAGCCCTGCAAACGGCAAAGTACGCGCTCCACGTTCCCATCCACCACGGCCACACGTTCCCCGTAGGCAATGCTCGCGATTGCAGCGGCGGTATATGCTCCAATGCCTGGGAGAATCCGCAACTCCTCGGCGGTCCGGGGCAAATTGCCTTCGTTGTGGCTGGCCACAAACTGCGCCGCCTTGTGCAGCATGCGCGCGCGCCGGTAGTAGCCCAGCCCGCTCCACAGCGCCAGCACGCCCTGTTCCGGGGCCAGGGCCAGCGAAACCAGGGTGGGAAAGCGCTCCAAAAAGGCCTTGTAGCGCTCAACCACCACCGCTACGCGAGTTTGCTGCAGCATGATTTCCGAGACCCAGATTGCGTAGGGGTCGCGGCTGCGCCGCCAGGGCAGGTCGCGCTGGTTCTCCTGATACCACTCCAGCAACTGCCAGCGCAGCCTTGCGACAGTCTCGGGTTCGCGATCCGACCAGGCCATGGGGCAAGATTACGGCATTTCAGCGTTCTGGCAGAGACCGCCAGTTGGCAAATTCGAGATGAACGGTCGTCCTGGTGGAGGCGGCGCCGCAACTACTCCTTAGTAACGTATCGCCGGAAGACCGTTGGTAACCTTTTATAAATACCGTGGTAATCTCGCGGAACAAACTTCCTTACTGAATCGCGCCCACGGCCGATAAGGGAGATTGGCCAGTGATCGAACCATCCGATGGCGGATAACAAGTGCCCTGGAAGCAAAAGAAGAACCTGAATGGAGGCACAACCGTGAAATACACCGCACATTTCCTTGGGATTACGCTGCTGATCGCGCCCGCGTTGCTCATGGCGCAGTTCTCTTCCACATCTTCGAATCTGGTCGCCGAGGACGCCGCCCCCAGCGAAGGGTTCACTCGAGTTCCGCAGCCGATGCAGAATCCGATGATCCGGCCGACTCCGTTTTCGCGCGTTGCCGTTGGGGTGGCCGTTTCGCCATTCGGACCCGGGCTTCAGGTGACATCGAATATATCGAACCACCTGAATCTGCGCGCCGGGGGCAACGCCTTTTACTACTCCACGAACTTCGCGAGCAATGGATTCAACGCCACGGCGAAACTCAACATGGCTTCGGCTGGAGTTTCAGCAGATATCTATCCGTTCCGCGCCGGCTTCAGGATTAGTCCCGGCGTGCTGGTTATGAACAACAACAGGATCAACGCCGTCTCGTTGGTCGCTGGCGGCGCAAATTTCACGCTGAACAACAATACCTACTACTCCGCCAATGCGAATTCCACAACCGGCGCCGTTCCGCTGAACGCGAGCGCATCGCTCGGCCTGAATACCACCAAGCCCGCAATCACCCTGACGACCGGCTGGGGCAACACGATTCCGCGCAAGGGCGGCCACTGGTCGTTCCCGTTTGAAGTTGGCGCCGCATTCATCGGATCACCTTCGCTGACGGCGAAGATGACCGGATGGGCCTGCAGCGACCAAGCGCAGACCAACTGCGCAGATGTGACCAGCGCCACCGATCCACTGGCGGTGCAAGTTCAAGGCGATCTGACGCAGCAGCTTGCCAAGTGGAAAAACGAGCTGAACGCACTGAAGACTTACCCAATTCTTTCCTTTGGGATGGCCTACAGCTTCAGCGCGCGCGGCTCCAGAGCTAGATAAATTAAAATCTTTGTAGAACAGCGAAGGGCCGCATGCAACGTGCGGCCCTTCGCCATTTGTCCCGGACAGGGCGAAATCAGCCCAGCAAATCTGCGAGCACTTCCGGCGCAGCCTTGAGAGCCGGATCAATCTGCGACTGGTCTTTGCCGCCTGCCTCGGCAATCTCCGGCTTGCCGCCTCCGGAACCACCGACCAGCTTGGCTACAGCGCCCACCAGCTTGCCGGCCTGGATGCGCTTCGTCAGTCCCGGCGTAACGCCGGCGATGAGCGCGACTTTGCCCTCGGGCTGCGCCGAGGCTAGAACCACCACGCCCTCGCCCAGTTTCTGCTTCAGGTTGTCGACCAGGGTGCGCAACTGGCCACGCTCGAGAGCGTCGGCGCGCAGCGTCACGAGGCGCACGCCCTTGACTTCAACTGCACGGCTGAGCGCCTCATCGAGTGCGCCGGCGGCCGATTTCATGCGCGCTTCTTCGAGCTCGCGGCGTAGGCGCTTCATCTCGTCTTCCTGCGCGGCAAGCTTGGCGCGCAGCGAGTCTGACAGGTTGCCGTCGGTTGACGGCGCAACCTGCGAGGCAAATTGCGCCACGGCAAAGTCGCGGCGGAAAGTATCGAGCGAGCCGAGTCCGCTGATGGCCTCGATGCGCCGCACACCCGAGGAGACTGAACTCTCACTTGTCAGCTTCAGCAGGCCGATTTCGCCTGTGGCCGCAGTGTGCGTGCCACCGCACAGCTCCGTCGAGAATCCGTCGGAGAGTTTGACTACGCGCACCTTCTCGCCATACTTTTCGCCGAACAGCGCCATGGCGTGATACTCATTTACGGCCACGTCGATGGGCACGTCCTCCAGCGTTTCCACCTTGGCGTTGGCCAGCACTTCCCTGTTGACGATGGACTCGATCTCCTCAAGTTCCTCGTCGGCCACCTGCGCGAAATGAGAAAAATCGAAGCGCAGCCGCGTGGGATCGACCAGCGAACCAGCCTGCTTGACATGCGTGCCGAGGACTTGACGCAGCGCAGCGTGCAGCAGGTGTGTCCCCGTGTGATTGCGACGGATGGAGTCGCGGCGAGCGCCATCGACTACGGTGTTGACGTGGTCGCCGACAGCCAGCGGCTGTTTGAGCACGGCCTTGTGCGCGCGGACGCCCTGCACGGGAAGAACGCACCCGGTAATTTCTGCAACCGTTGAGTTGCCATCGGCGGAGGTGAACCAGCCCGTGTCGCCGACCTGGCCACCGGAGTCGCCGTAGAAGCTGGTGTGGTCGAGGACCACATCAACCGAGTCGCCCGCGGCGGCGGCGGGAACGCCCACGCCGTCCTTCACGATGGCAAGGACTTCAGCGTCGCTGGCATTGAGTTGCTTGTAGCCGAGAAACTCCGTTTTTTCGAGTTCTCGAAATGCTGGGCTAGCCGACTTTTGGCTGCCGCCTTTCCAACTGGCGCGCGCGCGGGCCTGCTCTTCGGCGCGGGCAGCTTCGAAGCCGGCATCGTCGAATTTGACGCCGGGCAGTCGCGTGCCGCATCGATCCGATAAAGTCAAAGCGGTAATTTGCCGGAAATTTGTCTCGTAGAATTTGAGGTGGAAATGCTGTTTGTGCGCCTAGGTGGGAAGCTCATTGAACCGTTCACGTAATACGTCTTCGTTTCAATCGATGTCATCACCGAATCTTCAGCACGCGATCAAACTGCTTCTCTTCCGCCTCGATTACTTTGGCCACGCGATCCGCTGAATCCTTTAACTCCGGATACGCGCCCTCCATCAGATCGCGCACGGCGTAGACCATGTCGTAGAGAAATGGCTGCTCCTGGCCGAGCAATCGCCCGTGACGAATGCCGCGACGCAGAATCTTGCGCAGCACGTAGCCGCGGCCTTCGTTCGAAGGCACCACGCCGTCGTTGATGAGAAATGTTGCCGCGCGCGCGTGGTCGGAGATGATGCGCAGGCTGGCGTTGCCCACCAACTCCGCCAAGAGATTCCCCCGCGTAGGGAATGTTGGTCAACTCGGCGGCGCGCTCAATCAGCGGGGTAAACAGATCGGTCTCAAAGTTGCTGACCTTGTTTTGCAACACAGCGGCTACGCGCTCAAGGCCCATGCCGGTATCAATCGAGGGCTTGGGCAGCGGCGCGAGCTTGTACTCCGGACACTCCTCCAAAACCTGAAACCGCGGAGCGGTCAAATTGCATGAAGACCAGGTTCCAGATTTCAACGTAGCGGGCATCGTCTTTTCCAAACGGCAAGTCGACACCGGGCGTCTCGGCGGCCTCAATGCCCATGTCGTAGAAAATCTCAGAACACGGCCCGCAGGGCCCGGTCTCGCCCATCTGCCAGAAATTGTCTTTCAGCCCGTATTGGAAGATGCGCACTTTGGGCACGCCGGTTTCAATCCAGAATTGCTCGGCTTCGTCGTCGCGCGGCACATCTGCGGTCCCTTCGAAGATGGTCACGTACAACCGGTCTTTCGGGATCCCGAACCACTCGGGACTGGTGACAAGCTCCCAGGCAAAGTTGATGGCATCGCGCTTGAAGTAGTCGCCAAAGCTGAAGTTGCCCAGCATCTCAAAAAAGGTGTGGTGGCGGCGCGTGAAGCCAACATTTTCAAGGTCATTATGCTTGCCGCCGGCGCGCACGCACTTTTGCGAAGTGGTGGCGCGCGCGTAGGCGCGCTTCTCCGCGCCGAGGAAAAGATCTTTGAACTGGTTCATGCCCGCGTTGGTAAACAGCAGCGTGGGGTCGTTGGCAGGCACCAGCGAAGAGGAGTGCACCCGGCGGTGCCCCTTCGACTCAAAAAAGCGCAGAAACAGCTCGCGTATCTCGTTTCCAGATCGAACTTTCATGGCTTAACCAGTGTAATTGGAGCAGTGCTGGCGGCGCATCCCGCACGCTTTCATCTCAAGGAACCGCACGGCTGACCGCTTCAATGCCTAAGAGCAGCCGATTCCTGCCCCTTGTCTGTAACTCGACGGCCAGTCCCGCATCTTATGGAAGAGGAACAGGAGGGCTCCGTGGACAAATTGGCGATATTGGCGCTGCTCGAAGCAAAGCCGGGCAAAGAGAGCGAGGTCGAGGCGTTTTTGAAGTCGGCTCAACCGCTGGCAGTGAGTGAGGCCGGCACATCCACCTGGTATGCGGTCAAGCTGGGCCGGTCGAAGTTCGGCATCTTCGACACGTTCAAGGATGAGGAAGGTAGAAAGGCACATCTGACGGGCGCGATTGCCAAGGCGCTCTTTGCCAAGGCCGAGGACCTGTTCGCGGTTCCGCCCCGGGTGGAAATGCTGGAGATCCTGGCGGCGAAGGCTCCGCCTGCTTGAAACAGCGTAGCCGAAAAGATCTTAAATAATCGCGTGAGCCATCTTGAAGACTTTGCTCCAGCGCTCGTTTCGGCGTCAAAGTGAATACAGGGGGGAGTGCATGGCTGCGCTCGCGCGAAGGCCGATTCGGCTTCTGCTCATGTTTTTTCTGCTCGGCCAAATATTTACAGCCACGGTTGCCGGGGCAGGCCAGCCATGGCATCCGGCGGAGGGAATTGCCAGCTCGCATCAGCTTTCAATGGGCGGAGCAACTCTGCAGGTCGACTTCGCAAACGGGCCGCTCGACCTGCCTGTGGACGCGGTGTTGCAGCACATCCAGGCTGCCGCCTCGGCAGTGACGGCATACTATGGCCGATTTCCAGTGGCGCGCGCCCGGATACTCGTCGTGCCCGTTGCCGGGCGGCGCGGGGAAACGATCCAGGGAACGACCTGGGGCGATGTGGATGGATACCAGGGCTTCACGCGACTGCGCATCGCGGAGCACGCCACCGCGGCCGACCTTGCGGACGATTGGGTCACCACGCACGAGCTGGTGCACATGGCATTTCCCTCGCTGCCCGATGATGAGCATTGGATGGAAGAAGGACTGGCGACCTATATTGAGCCCATTGCCCGCGTGATGACGGGCGAGTTGCAGGCCCGGAAGGTCTGGCAGGATATGGTGCACGGCATGCCGCAGGGGGAGCCGGAAGCGGACGACCAGGGACTCGATCGGACCCACACCTGGGGTCGCACCTATTGGGGCGGAGCGCTCTTCTGCCTGGTGGCCGATGTCGAGATTCGGCGCGCAACCGGCAACCGCAAGGGGCTGCGGGATGCATTACGCGCGGTGGTCGCAGAGGGGGGCACCATCGATCACCACTGGGACTTGCCGAAGGCGCTGGCAATCGGCGATCGCGCCACGGGAACCCACGTTCTGAGCAACATGTATGTCAAATGGAAAGATACGCCGGTGACGGTGGACCTGCCGAAGCTCTGGGGCGATTTGGGCATTCGCACCGGACCCGGCGGAATCGAATTCGTTTCGACCGCGCCGCTGGCCGCCGTGCGCGAGTCGATTGCCGGCGCCGCGTCAACAGCGCGTAAGGCCGCTTCGCCGCGTCAACCATGACCGATGCGGCCCATCACTCTTCGATGGGCTCGTCGGAGAGATTGTCGAGCGCGGAGAGGGCTTCGTCGGGCACGTCCCATTGGCGCAGGATTTTATAGATGACGCCAGTCGAAAATCCCGCGGTGACCAGGCGGCGCATCACGCGCGCAGTTTCTTTTTCGTTCGCGGGCTTGCGGATGCGTTTTCGGTCGAGGTATTGGCGCGCCAGGGCTTCTTCGCTGGTGCCAGCGTAACGAGCCTCGAGCGTATCGGCGATGAGCTTCGCGTTCACGCCTTTCTGCTGCAGGTTCTGGCGGACGCGGCGCTGGCCCAGCTTCTCGTTCTGCTGGCGCAGGCGCGCGTAGGTCTCGGCAAAGGCAGCGTCGTCGAGGTAGCCATGCTCTTTCAGCCGGGCAATCGCGGCGGCGATGATCGCCTCGCCGCGCTCACCGGGCTCGACGCGGGACTGCATCGAGCGGCGCAATTCCGCCTCAGTGCGCATGGCGCGGGCCAGCGACCGCACGCCGTACTCGTAGAGGCCGGCTTCATTGAGGAAGGCCTTGGGCTTGCCGGATTTGGATTTGAAGGGCAGCTTCCAGCTCCTAGCTTCTTTCTCCTAGCATCAGGCTCGAGCTTTTGTGGACGAAGCGAACTGCGTTTGGGTCCTCGTTTTCCCAGGTCTCAAAAGCGAGATCCTTCGACCACGCTCAGGACAGGCTCTGGGGCACCCAGTCGAAATAATCTGCAAATCGGAGCACAGATTTTTCACTTCTGGGATGTTGCCGCCGTCCATTGGTCCACCCAATCGTTCACCGTTTTGTACCAGAGTTGCGAATTCTGCGGCTTCAGCACCCAGTGGCCTTCGTCCGGGAAATAGAGCATCTTGCTGGGAACGCCGAGCAGTTGCAGCGTATCGAAAAGCTGGTAGCCCTCGCTGACATCGAGGCGGTAATCGAGCTGGCCGTGGATGACGAGCGTCGGCGTCTTGAAGTTTTTGGCGTAGAGCGACGGCGACCACTTGCGGAATGGATTTTCGCTGTCCGGTTTGCCGTAGTAGTCCCACGGGTGGCCTTTGAACTCCCAGATATTGAACCAGTCCTCTTCCGTAGTGCCGAAGGCTGACTCGGCGTTAAACATGCCGTCGTGGCTCACGATGCACTTGAAGCGGTTGGTGTGGCCGAGGATCCAGTTGGCCATATAGCCGCCATAGCTGGCGCCGAGGGCGCACTCGCGGGATTTATCGATGAAGGGGTAATGCTGCTCGGCGTAGTCGAGGCCGGTCATCAGGTCGGTGAAAGGCTTGCCGCCCCAGTCGCCGTTGACGCCATCGACGATGGCCTGCCCATAGCCCGTTGACCCGCGCGGATTGATCATGACAACGACGTATCCGTTAGCGGCAAAGAGTTCGGCGTTCCAGCGATAGCTCCAGTCATCGCCCCACGCGCCCTGCGGGCCGCCATGGATGAGGAATTTCAGTGGGTATTTTTGGGCGGGGTCGAAGCCGGGAGGGCGAATGAGGAAGCCTTGCAGCTTTGTGCCGTCGGCAGCGGTGAACCAGAAGGATTCCATCGGGGGTAAGTCGAGTTGGGCGAGGAGAGCGTCGTTGAGGTGCGTGATGGGAATCGGTTTATACGAAGTAACAGGAACATCCTTGGTAGGTGCGCTACCGATGGTATGAACCCTGAGAAGGCGTGAGCTGTCATCCATTCCGGTCAGGTCGCCAGCTACCATCTCAGAAGGGTGATCGACCTTCATAAGGTTACCGAGAACCACGACCCAGCCATCATGGACCTGCCCTGGGATGGTCGCACCTTGCCAAATGATGTAGTGGAGATCGCTCCACGTTCCGGAAACCTTACCCAAGCGACGTAGTGCCGTTCCGTTGACGTTGATCTGATAGATCGTGCCTTCGCCCTTTTCGCCGGCAGCGAACAAGAGACGATCAACACCATCGGTCGATGTAAATTCCCAAGTGAACTCATCGACCCAGAGATCAAAATTCGGCAAGACATCGCTGATCGTCTTCGCTGCACGGTCGTAGACCATCAGCCGGAACTTGTCGCTCTCATAACCGGCGCGCGCCTCGGAGCGCCATGCCATGTACTTGCCGTCGGACGAGTAGGCCGGGTTGAAGTTGCCTCCGGCCGAGGTGCTGACCTGCACGGGCTTGGCTTCAGAATTCGTCAGGTCGAGGGTGAAGATCTTGGCGCTGACGCTGATGGCTTGCACCGGGTCAATGTTGTTGGTGTAGGCCAGCTCTTTTGAATCCGGCGAAAAAGCGCAACCACAGCCGCCACCTCCGAGCGAGAAGGGCGGCACATCGTGGGGGTCGTTGGGGTTGAGGTCGCGAAGAGCGCCGGTGCCGACAGAAGCCAGAAACAAATGAGACCTCTTGTCTCCGGTGAAGTGGTTCCAGTGGCGATAGAGCAGATGGGTGAAGATCTGGGCCTTGACCTTGCTATCGGCCAGAGCCTTATCGCGATCGGCGTTGCATTGATTGCCGGCGGCAAAATCGGCAACGGTGATTGCAGGGCAGTCGGGATAGACAGATGCGGTGAAGACGATGGATCGGGAGTCGGGCGACCAGCGCGCGTTGTCCGCGCCGCCCGAGATTGCAGTGAGGCGGCGTGGATTGGCGGGGGCGCCGGTGGCGGAGTCGAAGTCGGCGAGCCATATCTGCTTGCCACTCTCTCGACCAGAAAGGAAGAGCACGGAGTGCCCGTCAGGGGCGAACTGGATGCCGTCGTCTCCGGGCTGGCCGACTGCCAGCTTCTGCGGCTCGCCGCCCGCAATCGCCTGAATCCACAACTCCGATGTGAGCGAGTTCGTCGCGAGGTCTACCGACGTGACCGTGTAGCCCAGCCATTTTCCGTCGGCGGACACGGCGGTTGAGCCGAGGCGCTTCATGTGCATCATGTCCTCGAAGGTCATGGGGCGCTTTGCCGGCTGGGCTGGACAGACTGGAGCGGCTACGAAGAGGAGTGCAAGAGCAAGGAGGAGGTTATGTATGCGCATGATTGTCCCGTCGCGCAGGGCGAATGACGGCCTTTGCGCGAAGGAGAAGTTTACAACGTTGGGGTTGTCTCCGCTGTGAGGTGAGGCAGGACGAATCTGCGTTGTCCGGCAGGTTTATGCGACTTGCAATTCGAGGACGATGGCGGCGCCGCGGGGATCGTTGTTCATGGCGGAGATGCGGCCGTTGTTTTCGCGCAGGATGGTGGCGCAGAGGCTGAGTCCCAGCCCTGCGGTCTCTCCCACGGCCTGTGCGGGGACGAACGGGTCAAAGGCGCGTGCCGGATGAAGGAAACCGGGACCCGAGTGGGCAATCACAATTTTGACGCAATCGGCCTCTGCGGTGGCCTCGATGCGGACGGATTTCTCGCCGGGGGCATCGAGGTTCTCGACCGCCTCGATTGCAAACTGCAGGCAGTAGAGGACAGCCTGGCGCACCTGCTGGGCGTTGCCCAGGGCGCGGGGCAGCGCGGGGGCAATGTGGAGCCGGAAGTCGATGGCGCGATGCAGAAATTCGGAGCGGTGGAGCTGCTCCATATCGTTGAGCAATTCGGTCACCGAGATGGCTGAGAAATGATCACTCTTTGACCGCGACATGCGGGAGAGGCTTTCAAGCGTGGAGCGCATGTTGCGCGCTTCGCTCAGGATGGCCTCGACGCCTTTGCGCTCCTGTGGGTTCATCGCATCGGTGGCTTCAAGCAGGGAGGCGTAGCCGAGGATGACCGTGAGTGGGTTATTCAACTGGCGGGTGACGTTGCTGGCCAACTGGCCAAGGCCGGCAAACTTCTCGGCGTCGATAAGCTTTTCAAGCATCATGGTCTGGCTGCGGGCGGCCTGGATGCGGGCGGCAAGCACTTCAACGGGCAGCAGGTCTTCGGAGTGGAGGGGGTCGTCGGGGTCGCGTAAATCCGACAGGAGCAGAGCGCCGTCTGTTCCCGCGCGACCTACCAGAGGAGTTGCCACCATCTCGGTAAGGTGCAGGCGCGCCAGATCGTCGCCGGGCAGCAGCCAGGGCTCAAGGCTGAGCTTGAAGGATTGGCTGTGCTCCGCGGCGGGCTGCAGGGAGCCCGGCGCCAAAAATCCCGCAGCGGGAATCCGCGTGGCCAGTGCTTCAAGGGCGCTCATGGGAGCGTCGTCAATTCCCGCCGCGCCTGCCAGACGGTATTGTCCGGAGCTTTGCAAGAGGATGAGGGCCGCCTGGGTAAAGCGGCTGCTGGCTACGACGGTCTGGCATATGAGGTTTGCCTGGCGGTCAAAGTCCTCGACCCGACGGCGGGAGAGGACTACCCGGGAGTAGGCCTCAAGTTCCTTGCGCGCGCGGTGTTCGCGATCCTGCGCAGTTTGCTTGAGGGCGAGCTGATCTTCCAGCACCAGAAGGATCATTCCCACGGCCGCAGCCACCTTACCCATTGAGACCGCGCGGAGCATGTAGAGATGTAGCGCGGGATCTGAAGCGGCGGCGGGCAGGCGCAGCCCGATGTTGAGGGACCACGCCAGGAATCCAAGGGCGCTGAGAATGCTTCCTGGCGAGATGCGCCGGAAGACAAAAAAGACGAGCAACGCGGTAGTGAAGTGAAGGGCGCACTCGACGAACACCAGCGGCCATGGGCCCCTGATTTCGACACATATCCATAAGCTGGCGCCGCCCATTGCGATGCAGAGGGCCAGTCCCAGCCAGGTGGGCATACTGCCTTTGGCGAATGCCCAAAAGCACCCCACGAAGAGAGAAAGCGCGCCCAGCGCCGGGAAGGCAAAGAACGCGAGGCTGGCGGGCATTACGCCGTGGTACACGCCGAAGAGCAGAATTGCGTAGGCAATCAGCGGAATCGCGAAGGGGATGATGTAGAGAACCCGCACCTTGCCCAGGCGAAACGTGAGCGGTGACAAGGAGGCCAGAAAAAGCAACGAACTGACCAGCATGCAGCACAAACCTGCTGCGGTGATCCACGGGTGAGATGCTGAATCAGAAAAGTCCCCGAACCCAAGACCGTGCAACTGCACCATGCGAAGGAGAGCGAACAGAAATCCGAGAAACCACATCAGCGTCCTGGTTTCCCGCGAGCGCAAAAAAAGCTGGGCAAACGCAGGCAGCAGGAGCGCCGTGAGGATAATCGCGGGAAGCTGGTAGCCGTCGGGCATGAGCGCCTGGGTCTCCTTGGACCTTTCGCCGAGAGTACTTGCGATCAGCCGTTTGATCGCGGTTGTTGCCAACTATGTCCAGGAACCAGATACATTCACTTTAACCCGCAAAAGCTTCGCGGCAAGTCGAATACTGTGTTTGTTTTCCAGGCTCTGGAAAGCCCTGACCGGCTGTACGTGTTCATGGACGCACTTCGGCCCAGGAGGTATCAACCCTTCATTTTCAAACCACCCGGCATCGATGTATATGCGTCTAATGTTGTAGAAGGGTGTGGGAGCAGGACTTGCGGGCCACGTGCATACAATTTGCCAACCGGTCTGGGGCAGGCCATTTTTGGGGGGGACTTTGAAGGCGAGAGGTCGGACGTGGATTTTGGTTCTGGGAGCCGTGGTTCTTGCCCTTGCGGCGGCGGCACAGGGCAAGGACAGCTTTACGCCGATGGCGTTGGATGCCGGATTCGGCCCGATGGACATTTCGGCGCCCGCGACGGCTCCCGAGCAGATCATCACCAGGTTTGCGGCCAAAGAGAGTGAATTTCAGGAGGCGCTGAACCACTACACCTATCGGCGCATCGCCCGTGTGCAGACTCTGGACGACGACAACAAGGTCGATGGCGAGTGGTACGAGGTGGACGATGTGATCTTCGACCCCTCGGGACGGCGCACGGAGAAAGTAGTCGATGCGCCGGAAAGTACCCTGCAGCGGGTGATGATGTCCCCATCCGATCTGCAGGACATTCAGCATGGATACCCGTTTGTGCTCACGACGGACGAGGTCGGCGAGTACAACATCAAGTACGTGGGCCGGCAGAAGGTGGACGAGGTCGATTGCTACGTCTTTGACGTGACTCCCAAGGTGATTGAGAAGCACAAGCGTTACCTGGACGGGCGCATCTGGGTGGACGCGACCGACTTGCAGATCGTGGTGGTGGATGGCCGCATGGTTCCGGACGACACCAAACGCGGACAGGAGGATCTGCATCCGCCCTTCATGACCTGGCGGCAGCAGATCGACGGAAAGTACTGGTTTCCGGTCTACACCAAGGGCGAGGGCATTCTGCACTTTTCCGGCGGCCCCGGCTACATGGCGCAGGACGTGCACATTCGCGACATCGTGAAGTACACGGACTACAAGCGGTTTGGGTCGACCTCAACGATTATTTACAACGGACAGGTGATTCCGGGATCACAGACGCAACCGGGCCAGCAGCCGGAGCAGCCGGCCAAGCCGCCGCAGTAACCCGGACCACAGGCTCGATGAGGATTCACCCGCCTATAGCGAAACCAGAGTCGATGTATCCCGAAACCGCGGGGCCCAAGTCGAAGCGAACCTCAAGGAGCGGCGACCCTGCACAAAACTCAACCGGCCACAGGGACTCTGGTTTCGCTCTAGAAGCGCAGAGACAGGCAACTCAGCCCGCCGTCCATCTTCCGGAACTCTGACATATCGAGGATCAGGGGGTTGAATCCGCGCGCGCGCAGCGCGGTGACGAGGCGCGGATAACCCAAGGCCACCAGCACGCGGTCATTCACGCGGACGCAGTTTGCGGCATAGCTTTCCTGGGCAGAGACATGAATAAGGTGAAAGCCGCGGAACGCCTGGTTACCAGCCATTTCTTCGATTACCACCAGGGTGTTGTCGCCGATATACGAGACTCCACTCTTCAGGTGCAGGATGGAGGTCATTGCGCGCACATCGATGGTCGAAGACGTGTAACCGAGACCGATGAGGAGGGCCGCGAGTTGGCGCGCGCCTTCGTCATTCGTACGCTGCGAGAGGCCGATGAAGAAGTGCTCCCCTGCCTCGCAGATGTCACCGGCGTCGACGGTTCCGGGAGCTTCGATGGCCGGCATGGAGGAAAGGAAGTGAGAGATGGCCGGGCGGATTGCGGCCACTTCGCCCGCGCGGCTGTCGGCGCCGGGCCGGGCCAGGATAGCGCCTCGCTCGGTTAGGATGGCTGTGTCTTCAACGAAGGTTGAGTCGGGGTAGCGGAGGTCGGCGTCAAGCGTGGTGACGTCGAGGCCGCATTCGGAGAGTGCATCGCAATAGCGCGCGTGCTGGGCGAGGACGCGGTCATACTGGGGCGCGCCGAGGCTGACGGTGGTAAGTCCGTCGGCGAAGTTGCTGCCCGGAATGCGAACTATGGCGCGGGTAAACAAGGGGCGGATCTCCATTTGCTTGGCACGGCTGGCGAGTGTCTCAGTATAACTGCGCGGCAATCGGAGCCAGACACAACGAACCCGGTCTCGATCGGACGAGGCCACGACGGAGCTGTGAAGATCCGCTGGGCTGGTAAAAATTACCCAGCAGGACCCGAGATTCTTTCATCATCCTGTCGGCAGCCGGAGCGCAACCTATGGGAATCATGCGGCTTCGCGCCTTGGGGCAGTTGGTATTGCACGTGCAGTTCCAGAGTAGAAGATGAGACTACATCGTCTTCTCTGGAGGCGTTATGGTGGAATTTGCTTCCCTGCCACAGGGAGTGGCACACAAGAGTATTGCTGTTTACGCCGCAATCGTAGTGCTTGGCGCCGGTCTGGGCGGCTACGCGTTTCACGAGCACCGAGCCGCACAGAGTCTTGCGGTTGAGAATGCGCAGACGAGCGCGGCGCTCGACTCGACCCGGCATGAGATCGGGGATCTATCGGCAAAAGTGAATATGCTGACCGCGCGCGACGCGGCGCAAGCCGCACAGTCGAACCCCTCCCCAAAGCAATCCGAGCGGATCGCAGCTGGGCGACGCCCTTCTGCAGCCCATCGGCTGAGGGAGGATCCGCGCTACAAAAAGCTGCAATCGCAAATCGATGCACAGGGCAAGGCGATTGAGCAAACTCGCAACGACCTGGCGAGCACGCAGGGTGACCTCGCGAGTACGCGCACCTCTCTGACCGGCTCAATTGCACATACCCATGACGAATTGGTGTTGCTCGAAAAAAAGGGAGAACGCAACTACACGGAGTTCGATCTGTCCAAATCAAAACAGTTCAAGCGCGAAGGACCTTTTGAGCTTCGCCTGAGAAAGGCCAACAGCAAACACCAGTATGCCGACCTGGAACTGATGGTGGACGATCGCGACCTGTCGCAAAAGCACGTGAATCTCTACCAGCCGGTCATGTTTTATACGCCCGACAGTCCGCAGCCGGTTGAGGTAGTGATTAACGACATTGGCAAGGACCATATCCATGGATATGTAAGCGCATCGAAATACCGTCAGTCGGAACTGGCCTCGATGTCGAATACGCCGGCCAACGGCACTGCGAACGCCGCGCAAGGGACATCTGGCAACTCTGCGCAAGCAACATCGAGCAACACTGCGCAAGGGGCCCAAGACTCCGACCAGCAGCCAGCGCAGAGACAGAAGCTCCCGGTGCCCCAACCCCAATAGGCGGATGTTCCGCTTTTTGATTCCCCTGGTCTGCGCGTGACCCATCCTTGTGTCTTCTATGCGCAAGGATGGGCTGAGAGGATCCGCTATCCTCAAGTCTCGCAAGAACTCGATCCTTGATCTCCGCCGAAAATGAGCAGAATTAATAGAACAGGTATTTGCGCCAACGGTCGTCGCCGCGGCCCAGCATGCGCATGATCTGGCGGCTGGTGTGGAGCGAGAAAGGGCGTGGATCGCGCTGAAGGATCATGTCGTCGATCTCGCTGAGCATGCGGTTCCCCTTGCGCCGGTTGCAGGCGTGGCAGCAGGCGACAAGATTTTCCCACGTAGAGTTGCCGCCGCGAGAGCGCGGAATGACGTGGTCCAGCGTGAGCTCGCTGGAGGGCAACACCACGCCACAATACTGGCAGGCGTTGCGGTCACGCAGCAGGATGTTTTTGCGCGAGAGGGCGCGCGTCTGGTGGGGAATGCGGCGGTACTCCAGCAGGCGAATGACTGAGGGCATGGCGATGCGGCTGCGCTGGGCATGGAGGGTGAGGCCGTGCTCCTCCTCGGTGCGGGCAATGCCTTTGAGCACCAGCACCAGGGCGCGCCGCGCACCGCAGATGTTGATGGGCTCATAGGAGGCGTTGAGCACCAGCACCGGCAGTTGCAGGATGTGGCTGGCCTGAACGCTGTGCTGGCCAACCGCATGCTCACTGGCCAGTGCAGCGGCCCTGGCAATGGACTTTTGCTTGCGTGCATGAATCATTGCTTTTCCCAGCGACATCCTTTTTCCCCTCGTCAAAAAGATGGTTGGTTCGGTGATGAGTGCATGCTTTCGTTGGCTGACAACGAGCTCTCGGGCTTTGTTTCGCTATCGGGAGCATCTTCGTACGATGCAACAAAACTGTGACGAATCGGACTGATGCGGCGCGCCCTCGCCAGCGTAGCCACCCAAATTGATTCCGCTCCGGCTCGTTTCAGCGCAAGTGCAACTGCGCGGGCAGTGGCGCCTGTGGTCAAAATGTCGTCGACAACAAGAACATGCTTTCCGGTCACTGCATCCGGGCCGGAAACCACGAACGCTCCACGCACGTTGAGGCGTCGCTGGCGCGGCGTGAGGCCAGCCTGGCTCTCTGTGGGGCGTAAGCGAATCAGGGTGCTGGGCGCCAACGTCAGCTTCCATTCGGGGTGGGTTCCGCGCAGAGATTGAAGCGCCTCAACCGCCAGCAGCCGCGCCTGGTTAAAGCCGCGATCTGCATGCTTTGCCTGGTGCAGCGGCACGGGCACCACGAGCATTTCAAGCGGCGCCTCGGCGACCAGTTGGGCAATAGCCTCAGCAAGCAGCCCTCCAAGTTTGCGGGCCGCGGGGCGCAAGGCATCGTACTTCAGCGCGTGAATGGCATCCCTCATGCGGCCCTGATAAGGCCCATAAGCGACAGCGCGCACGAAGGGTGGCGGCGCCAGGCGGCAGGTCCGGCACAAGGCCAGACCTACTTTGTCAGAAATCGGGGCATCAAGCGAATCGCCGCAGCGCGCACACGAGGGGCCGCTCTGGGCAGGAATTTCAGCCCAGCAAGCTTCGCAGATTGGCACGGAAGAGAGTTGCGGCAGGGGGGAACCGCAGAGGGTACAGGATGATGGAAGGAGAGCACAACCCAAGGCATCCATGGGACTTCGGAGCACACGGGCCACTGCACGCCAGCGGGAAGTTTCCGATGGTGGAACGTCGAGCGTCAGTGAACCGGAGTCCCTGCGGAAGACGCACCTCACTTGGGGCGGAACAAAAGCCGCCTTGGCGACCAGTATACGCAGAGAATTGCCTGGATACCAGCGCGTCAGGTGAATTGATGCACACTGAGGACCGCAAAAATGCCGCGGGAACCGTGACTACGGGGACCAAATACCAACAGCGCCAACAGGATACATTCCAAATTGCCCGAAGGTTTTCAAGGTCGAATGCCAGTGTGTCGTTCAGGGTCCTGGAAGGCATTGATGTTTGCGGCAAGGATGACCACCGATTAGCGGCCTGCTCGGCCTCCGGCAAAGATGAGCACGCCGCCTACCGCGATGCTGGCGACTCCGAGTAGAGGTGGAAGCGGAATTGTGTGATGTTCCGTCTTGGTGATTTGAACCGGACCCATATCCACTTCGCGCTTGTGGCTGGTGTATTGGATTCCTCCATAAATGAGCGCAACGAGTCCGGCAATGATCAAAATGATTCCGAGTGGTTTCATAGTTGAATCCTCGCTATCAAAATGGCGCGAACAACGTTGGCGCCTGCTGCATGATGATTCCTGCTTCTCAAAATGAAGCGCTATATAAAGCGCAAAGAGATTTTCCTTGCCGGGGAGGGAAAGCTGAAGGATGGCCAGGATTCCATTCACATCGTGCACATGCATCTGATGCATTCAGATTTGTGCAACGCGCGAATGTCCTTTGCCATCCCCAGGTTCAATTGAGTGATACCACGACACTAGCGGTGGCTGGGCGCGGTCCGTTCCCTTTCAGCTTTCTCTTTTTCAAGTTTCTCCCGCTTCTCGCGATCCTTTTCGGCTTGGTCCTTTGCATCGCGGGCCGCATCTTTCACGTTGCCCCAGGCCTTCTCGGCCTTGCCCTTCATCTGTTGGGTCGCACCTTCGACCTGTGTGGCAGTGTCGCCGGTCCACTCTCCAACTTGACGTTTGGCTCGTCCTGCAGCATCGTCGATTGCGCCTTTCACTCTATCCTTGTCCATGAGTCCACCTCCGTGGATGCGTGCTGAAAACGTGATTGGCGCCTATTCGCCCTTGCGATGTCTTCAAGTCCGCCGATTCGGTGCGAACCGGCGTTTCTATGCCGTCACACAACGGGCCTGCGGCCTGAGATCAATTGAATCAAGAGAACTATCACCGCAAGCACAAGCAGAATGTGAATGAACCCACCCAGCGTGTAGGAACTCACAATTCCCAACAACCACAGAACTAAGAGGATTACAAAAATTGTCCAGAGCATTTTTGCCTCCTGCGATTTCCGAGTCAGTGTCGACGTCAGTTGGCTTTGACGCCGGGGGTGGATTTGGGGTTGTTCGTAGAGAGAATATGTTGAAGCCTCAATGATCACGCGCGAATAGGCGTGAAAACACAGCTAACCAAAGCTTGCGGATCTGCAACTAAGCAGTGATTGCGATGCTCTCTCCAACGCATGCGATCGAGAGAGCCCGTAGCGCATTGCGCTTGTTTTCATCGCATTTCAATCAGGCGCAAATCAATTGAACTTCGCCGCGAACAAAATCCGCTGTTCATGGAGGGAACCATGTTGCTTCTTATTCTTCTGGTTGTGCTGATCCTGGGGTTTGGATATGGCGGGTACAGGATGGGACCGGGATATGGTTACTACGGCGGGGGCAGCATCAGCCTGATTCTCACCATTGTTCTGGTTCTGCTGCTACTCAGAGTGATTTGATTGGATTGGCTCAGAACCGAAGCAGCTCGTGGGTGAAGGAGTTCCGCTTCGCGCCAAATCAACAGTTGGTGGAAATGGTGGAAGGTGGGATTCGACGCCGATGGAGGCCGACACCAGTTGAGCCGAGCCGAGGCTGAATCAGGTGGACCACCAGTGCAGCCCCGTGCCGGGCGGATCTCTGCATGGTGAGAAATCCGCCCGGTGCGCTTCCGGTGGTGTGCCGGTGATTCCGAATCCGCTCTAAAAGACGCCGGCCAGAAAGACTTCGGCGGAGTGCTCCTTGTTGATCTTTACTCCGCACTCTGCGAGCACAACCGGGGACAGCGTAACGACCGGGCAGTGCGAGTGGGCCAGTACTTTATAAACCACGCCTTGCCGAGTGACTGCAGCAAAGGCTGAGGCGCCCTGCGCGCCCAGCACGATCAAGTCGGCCTGCTGAGCTCTGCCCTGGTAGAGCAGCTCTTCAGTGGGATCACCCGGAACCACAATGGCCTGGATGGTGAGCTTCTCCCTCATTTCCGCAGGAACAAGCGAAATCAGGTCGGACTCGATCTGTTCTATCGTGCGTCCGGCGAGGTACTCGACACGCTCCTGGGGCCGGATAACATGTTGCAGGACGAGCCGGGCGTTATGCTGCATCGCCAGTTCGGCGGCAAAGCGGGCCACCGCATAGCTGGTCTCAAGCAGGCTGACGGCGCAGAGGATGGTGTTGTTGGCGTAGTTGCGATAGGCACCGTCCACCACATCGGGGCCAACGATGAACACCGGCACGCTGGCAGTTCGCAGGACAGCTTCAGCCACGGACCCGACCAGCAGCTTGCCGATGGGCCCGGGCGAATGCGTACCCATCACGATGCGGTCGATCTCCCGCTCGCGCAGGAAGTTGAGGATCTGATCGGCGGCCAATCCGGGTCGGACGACGACGTCACACTTGACGCCTGCCGCACGGACTCTCTCGGCCAGGGGTTCAAGGTGGTGGATTTCGGTGCGGGCGGCGGCAGCGTAGTCGTAGTAGCGGATACCGGAGGTCTCTGACGCGGCCACGACCATCGTGTCATAGGCGTGAAACAGGATAAGACTCGCGCCAAACTCCTTAGCTTGCGCGAGCGCAAAGCCCAGGGTCTTCTCATTGGCGGGGATCTCGGAGGCAAAGAGGATGGTGGAGGGTTTGCTCCACCCTGGCTTCATCACGTGTGCCATGGGAACCTCCTCGACTTGCGGATGTACTTTGGCAGAACCAGAGTCAGTTGACGGTGCCCGGCGGCACATTCTCGGGTGATTTAAATCACCAAGGAAAGGCGGAGCGCCCGATTTCCAAGCCGCCGGAGTCGAGCGATCCTGCAAATTGGACGCAGGCCTTGATTCTTTGGCTTACTGATGATGGGGATTGTGCGCCCGTTCGGTCCGGATGTCCATAGGGAAAGCATGGAATTCATCTCCCGGCAAGGAAGCGTGATCTGAATCACAGATTTTGTCCATCGTGGGCTGGTCTTCTTGGTAGGAATCATGGTGCTCCCCCACCCCCTTTGGGAGTTTGCCGGGCCGGCTCGCCGCGATTCCGCTGGAGGCCTCATGCAAGCGATGCATACGATTCCCGCCCGAGGCGGGCTGAACTACGACGAAACCCCTTTCCTTGCAATCTGGGAAGTCACGCAGTCCTGTGACCTTGCCTGCAAACATTGCCGTGCGGCCGCCCAGCCTATTGCCCACCCCGACCAGCTGACGAATGCCGAGGGGAAGGCGCTGATCGACCAGATTGCCGACATGGGCGTGCCCATCTTTGTGTTTACCGGCGGCGACCCGCTGAAGCGCGAGGACGTTTACGAGCTGATTCACTACGCAGCAGAAAAGGGCGTGAAAGTGGCGCTGACGCCAAGCGCGACGCCGCTGCTGACGCGCGACGCCATTTTCAAATTGAAAGAAGCGGGCCTGGTGCGGCTGGGCATCTCGCTGGACGGCTCAACGCCGGAGATTCACGACACATTTCGCGGCTTGCCGGGAGCGTGGGCGCGGACGATTCAGGCTATTGAGTGGGCCAACGAGGCGGGTATTCCGATCCAGGTGCATACCACCATCAGCCGCCACAACGCGCACGATCTGGACAACTTGTGCGCCTTGTTTGAAAAGCTAGCCATCGTGATGTGGAACGTGTTTTTCCTGGTGCCGGTGGGGCGCGGACAGTTGGGCGATTTGCTCTCGGGGGAAGAATTCGAGCAGGTTTTCGGCAAGATATACGAACTCTCGCACCGGGTCAGGTTCCAGATCAAGACGACCGAGGCCATGCACTATCGCCGCTATCTGCTGCAGCACAATCTGCAAGAACGGCAGATGGGACACGGACATCCGGGCAGCTTGAAGATGGGTGCGGGACACGAGTACCAGGCCGGCGCGCCGACCAGCGATGCCCAGACCCGTACCGCGAGCTGGGCTACGCGTCGCGTGAACGACGGCAAGGGATTCCTCTTCGTTTCGCATGTGGGCAATGTGTACCCTAGCGGATTTCTGCCCATTCATGCAGGCAACATACGCGAGCAGCCACTGAGCGAGATTTACCGCAATGCACCGATCTTCAAGGCCTTGCGTAACACAAGCAGGCTTGAGGGCAAGTGCGGGGCCTGCGAATACAAGGAGATCTGCGGCGGTTCGCGGGCGCGCGCGTATGCGGTAACAGGCGACCCGCTGGCACAGGAGCCCTGCTGCATCTACCAGCCCAAGAACTGGGATTCTGAAATGCAAAGCCAGGCAGAGGCGTTTTCATCTTCTACTGCTTTGCCGGAATCATTCGCCGAGGAAGCGACTCCCACGTTGGTGGGCATCGGAAAATCGCCGGCGTAACCTTCCCTTAGTTTCATCAGGTTGGCCCGATGACTTCCAGTTCCGTAAAGACTGGACAGCATTGGGCCCTTCATTTGGGAGAGGGCGAGCGCACATCGAAGTGCAGCGCGAAGATTGCGCAAGCGTCGCCCAATGATGCGAAGCGGCATCAATCTCCGCTTGCAGCCACGTCTACCTTGCCTTTGAAGCGGCTGTACACAAAGACGATATAGCCGATGGCCAGGGCCATGCCGAAGCCCCACCAGACCAGGCCTACCGCGAGGGTGTGCGGACCAGAGATGGCCCTGGTGAGGGTGATGTCGTTCGCCGCGCCGGTCGTGGCAGGCAGCAGGGCGGGATAGACCCCCCAACACGCGCCCGCAAGCATGAAAAACAAATAAGAGCACGAGGCGAGGAATGCCTTGAGAGGCTGAGTGCTGCGGTTGAAGAGCCAGATTGCGGCCAGAGACGCGACGACTCCGACCGGCACAACAAATGTGAAGGGGTAATGGTAGTAGTTGTCGAGGCTGGCCGGGCGCACGACGATGGTGGCCACGAGACTCACCACGGTGAGAACGCCAAGCGCAAGCCAAAGAGGCGTGACGACCTTGCGCGCGCGCTGCTCTAAATCACCGGAGACCTTGATTGTAAGCCAGAGCGCACCGTGCAGGGTGAGGGCAACAAACGCGACCAAGCCACCGATGACGGTATACCAATCGAGGATGCCGGGATGCGCGCCCGGCCGCCAGTTGGTCCACAGGGGCAGGAAGAAGTAGCCGTCGGCTTGCAGAGGCACGCCGCGAATCACGTTTGCGAGGGCTGCGCCGTAAAAGATGGTGAGCAGGGCCGACGCGAATCCGAAGACGCCGTCAAGAAGCGCGCGCCATACGCCGACATCGATGTGGTTGCGCAGCTCCAGGCTCACGCCACGCAGGATGAGCAGCCAGAGCACGATCATCAGCGGCAGGTAGAAGCCGCTGAACGCGGAAGCATAAAGGAGCGGGAAGGCGAAGTAGAGGGTACCGCCGCCGGCAAGGAGCCACACTTCGTTGCCATCCCACACTGGGCCGATGGAGCGCAGAGTCGCCTGGCGTTCAGCCTCGTTGCGGACCAGAAACAGGTGGAGCACGCCCACGCCGAGATCGAAACCGTCGAGCACCACGTAGCCCACGATCATTACCGCTACCAGCCAGAACCAAATGAAACCCATCATGAACCTGCCCCTTTCTCTTCATGCCTGAAGCAAAAGCGTTGATTTTCAATCGGCATGAGCTTCTGCAACAGCAATTGTTTTCGGTTCGGGGCCGTGGTTGATTTCGCGGTAAACCAAAACGGTGAAGAGCAAGCCCAGCAATGCGTAGAGTCCCATAAAACCGAGCAGGGTGAAGAGCCCGTTGCCGGCCGAGACGGTATTTGAGTAGCCCTCACTGGTGCGCATCAGGCCGTAAATCAGCCAGGGCTGGCGTCCGATCTCGGCGGTCATCCAGCCTGCGGTGTTGGCAATATAGGGTAGCGGGAAGCTGATCAGCAGCAACCAGAGAATCCAGCGCGCGCGGTAAAGCAGCCCGCGCCACAGCAGGAACGCAGCCACGATCATGAGTAGAACGAAGTAAGTGCCGAGGCCAGCCATGATGTGGTAGGCGTAAAAAAGCAGAGGGAGTGTGGTCGGCCACTGGTCGCGGGGAAACTGGTCAAGGCCTTTCACTTCGGCCTTGGTGGTTCCGTAGATGAGGAAGCTCAACACATTGTTCACGACGATGGGGTTATCGATCTGGCCGGTGTTCTCATTGGGCTGGCCCATGAGCACGATGCCTGCGCCGGTCTCGGTCTTGAAGAGGCCCTCCATGGCGGCGATGGCCGCCGGCTGGTTGCGGGCCACGTATTTGCCGGCCAGGTCGCCGGTGGGAAAGATGATCAGGATCGAGGAGAGCACGCCGGCGAGCACGCCGACCTTGACAAAGATGCGGCCGTATTTCTCAAAGCGTCCATCCAGAAGGTAAAAAGCGCCTGTCGCAGCCATCACGAAACTGGCCGTGACAACCGCGCCGACCATGTTGTGGGCGTACTGGAGCAGTCCCCATGGGTTCAGCAGAAGTTGCCAGAAACTAAGCACCTCAAACTGTCCGTCGGGCAGGCGCGCATAGGCCACGGGATGCTGCATCCAGGCGTCGGTGACGATGATGAAGAAGCCCGATATCCACGACCCCGCGAATACCATCACTGCGGAGAACCAGTGCATCATTTTGGAGAGGCGCTTTTCACCATAGAGAAAAAGACCGAGGAATGCCGACTCCAGAAAGAAGCTGAAGACGCCCTCCATGGCCAGCGGCTGGCCGATGACACCACCCGAGAGACGCGAGAAGCGAGCCCAGTTGGTGCCGAACTCGAACTCCATTGGAATGCCAGTGACCACGCCGAAGACGAAGTTGATGCCGAATATCTTTCCCCAGAAGCGCGATGCCCGGTCCCATTGCTCACTGCCGGTTTTGAGCGCCACGGTCTTGAGGACCACAATCAACAAAGCAAGGCCCATGGTGAGCTGAGGAAAGAGATAGTGAAAGGTGATGGTAAAGGCAAAGTGCAGGCGGTGAATCAGCTCAGCGGTCATCTGGAGTCTCCAGTTTCGATACGCCCCCCAAGGAACGATCGGCCGACCTAAGGCGACGCCTGCGGGCGGCAGGCGGGGTGGGAATGGTTTACGCGCTCGATATGGATGAGGCGATTCTCGAGGGCCCGGTCGCATTCCAAAGCGATGAGGGACGCGCGACCCTCGGCGCTGCGTCGATTCTAGTCCCGCGCGGGAGACGTGGCCTCAGGATGCGGGAGGAACCTCCCGCTGCTATATCATTTGCGGCGGAAGCTGTTCTAATAATGATCGGGTACAAGAATGCGGACGGCAATCATTGGTGGCGGAATTGCGGGACTGGCGGCCGCCTACGAGCTGGAAAAAGCGCGCGCAGCAGGCGAGGCGGTCGAATACACGCTGTTTGAGGCGCGTGAGCGGCTGGGCGGCTCGCTGCAATCTGAAATTGTGAATGGCGCGGTGCTGGAATGCGGGCCGGATTCGTTTCTGACCGAAAAGCCTGCAGCGGCTGAACTGTGCCGTGAACTGGGACTTGCGGACCAGCTTACCCCCTCGAACGATGGTGCGCGCAAGACCTTTGTGGTCGTGCGCAATCGGCTCGTGCCGCTGCCCGACGGGCTCATGTTTTTGATTCCCACCAAGTTGGTTCCGACCGCGCTGACGCGGCTGTTCAGCCCCATGACAAAACTGAGGATGGCGCTGGAACTGTTGCATCCGCCGCGCCCCAGCGGCCATGACGAGTCAGTGGCCGCGCTGGTGGAGAGGCACTTTGGCCAGGAGGCTGTGGACCGGCTGGCTGATCCGCTGCTGTCAGGCATTTTTGGGGGCGATGCAAAACAGTTGAGTGCTCGCACGGTGCTGCCCAAGCTGGTGGAGATGGAGATCCAGTACGGTTCTCTCACCCGCGGAATGCTGGCGGCGCACCGGCAAATGCGCGCACGTCTTGCCGCGCAAAAGAACGACACGGCAAATGGGAAAGCTGAGCCAGCAGGCAACGGACCTGTCGGGGCCCAGGGCACCGCACGCCGCGCACCGCGAGGAACCTTTACCACGCTTCGCGGAGGAATGCAGCAATTGGTGGATGCGCTGGAGGCGCGGCTTGAGCCAGCCTGGGTGCGCACATCTACGCCGGTCAGCGCGGTGGACAAGCTAGAGTCCGGATGGAGGATTACCGCCGGAGGCGTTTCTGAGAATTACGATGCGGTCGTTATGGCCTCGCCGGCATGGGCCGCAGGCGTTCTGCTGGGCTCAGTGGACCCGGTGCTGGGCGAAGAGTTGGGTGGAATTCCATACTCTTCGTCGATCACGGTGAATCTGATGTATGACGAGGATCAGCTTGGACAGCTACCGGAGGGGTTCGGGTTTCTGGTTCCCGCCGTTGAAGGCCGCGCGATGCTGGCCTGCACATTTGCCCATCGCAAGTTTCTGGGGCGCACACCCACGGGCAAGGTGGTGCTGAGGGCGTTTCTTGGCGGCGCGAAAAACGAGGCACTGTTGAGTGAAACGGACGCGGCGCTGGAGAAGATCGTCCGCCGGGAGTTAAGCGAGATCCTCGGCCGAGGCGTGATCGACCGGGATGCAGTGCCCGAGCATTCACAGATTTCGCGCTGGCGACGTGCGATGGCGCAGTACGCCGTGGGCCATCAGGAGCGGATGCAGCGGATTACGGAGCGGGTGGCGCTGCTGCCGGGGCTGCGCCTGGCCGGGAATGCGTACGACGGGATCGGCATTCCCGACTGCATACGGTTAGGGCGGAAGGCAGCGAAGGAGCTGGTGGCTGCCCGCGAGTCGGCGAGTCAGCGAGTCGGCGAGTCAGCAAACAAATAAGGCAGCTTTCAGCGTAGAAGCCTCGGCTCCCATCTTGGCCTGCCTTCCGCCGGAGCGCACAGTTACACAGCTTCACAGCCGGGGTACCCCCCACCCCTATTCTGTAAGGAAGTCGTTTATTGTCATCATTATAGGGACGGCGAGTCGCGCCAAAAATTAGACAACAAACGGGTTAGCCGCAGAAATTAGTCGGCAAAGGAGTTAGGGGCGATTCTGGCTGCTTTCGCTCCAATAATGCGGTGGAAGATGCGTTGTCGGATTGCGCGGTACCTGGCGCTTGGGGCATTTGGGGTCGGAATGCCCTACGAGTGAGTATGCGCCTGGGGCAGGAAATATTCGGTAAATGCGGCCAAGGAATTCTCCGCGTGGAATCAGGCGTTTGGAGATTGGAGAGCGCGTCCAGGGATTGACTGTGCGGAGGGGAGCAATCTTCGGCGTTGATGGGCTGGTTTGTCTGCGGAGAGCTGCTATAGCAACTGGTTCTCGGAAGAAAGAGTCGCCAGCCTTGTTGTTCCCGCCTGTAGAGGTGTGGAGAAAATTGCGTTCGCACACATGCTACCGGAGGGTTGCGCTTCAGAAGAGACAACCGCAGATCCTTCGACTCCGCGCAGGATGACAGCTTTGGGGTTCGCGTGGTTCGCGGAGCGGGAATTGAGGTTTGTTGCTTTTCCATCCTTTTCGCCAGAAGCGCGAAAAGGATGGGGCACCCGGCAAGTCAACTTCTTTCAGAGTCCACGCGCGGTCGTTGCGGCACACCGCACTACGCAGCATTGATGAACAAGGCGATCTCGTTCCCACTTGCCTGGGACGCCGTCACCCGCACCTGGTCACCCTCTTCGGGCTGAAACTTCAGTCCTTCGACAGCACCCATTCCTGTTTCGGCGACGGTATTCTGCGTGATTTCGAACGACTCGGTCACGCCCGATTTGGCAGCGATGGTCAGCAGGTGCTTCCGCTTGTCGAGTTTCACAACAGTTCCGGCGATCTTTGTGACAGTCCCAGCCTGCAAGCTGCGCAATCCAACCGCCGTGAGCACATCGCCATCACCAAAATAATAGACAATCACGCGCGCTCCGCTCTTCTTGAATTCGGCAGCAGCAGAGACGTCGGTGCGGGCGTTCTTGTCGAAATCGACAGAGGTCTTGGAATTTGCGGAGAACTTGAAGTAGGCCGGCGAGTCGTTGTCACGATTCACCGCAAATGTTTTTGCGACCGGATCGACAGAGCTTATGGTTCCAACGATGGCATGAATCACTTGTTGAGCCGGCGCGGCAAGACAAACCAAAGCAAAACACTCGAGGAGGATAGAGATCCTCAAAGATTTTCTGAGCATAATTTTCCTCTCCTGTCCGACAGGTCCCGGAGCGCTGACTACTCGCAGATCAGCCGCTCATCGACCCGTAGTATTTTAGCCCCGCGGCAGAACAGCCGCAATCTGTACGATGCATGCACATTGAACGAAGGTCACCATTCAGGTTCGAAGGTCCCAGGGAGTCCGCGCCGCTGTTGAGAAAAACATCGCAGCAAGAGCGACTTGCGCGAATTGAACCGAGATGGCTGAATATCTCATCCTTCAGCAGACGCGCCACGGGTAGACGTGGTATCCACTCGCGAGTTCAGCGGGCCAATCGGTGAACGAGATGCTCCGGCGTCCCGCTCCCAAAATCCGAATTGCTAATTCGGGACGACGGGGAGAATGAGGGCGCTGGGATGTTCGCTGTCGTGATAAATCGTGTTCGTGGCTTTCACAAGGTTCGCACTCGTGCTGTCGTCCTTGCCTGTGTTCAGGTTGCGATCGAAGCGCGGAAAATTGCTGCTCGATACTTCGAGCCGGATCCTGTGCCCTTTCAGAAAGACGTTGCTCGTGGACCAGAGATCGATCTTGTACTCGTAAATCTTTCCCGGCTCAATCAGCTTGGCCGAACTTGTAGATTCGCGGAAGCGAGCGCGCAGAATGCCCTCCGTGAGATTCTGAGCGAAGCCATTGGGCCAGACGTCAACCAGCTTGGCGGTAAAGTCCGTATCGACGGCGGATGACTTTGCAAACAGCTCCAGAGTGACCGGCCCGGTGACTTCCATATCTTGTTCAAGGGGCGGAGTGGAATAGACGAGCACGTCCTGGCGGGCTTCGACTTCTTTCTGATCTCTTGGACCGGCTGGAAGGTGCATGGGGTCGCAGCATAAGGGGCCACCCACGGTGGGCACGGGGTTGGCGGGGTTGTAGATATAGCTGTCCGGGGAATCTGCGTGCGCGGCATCGGTTGATATCGACCCGTCGCCGGAAGCGCTGTTTGCCTTGCCTGCAGAGTGCAGGAAGTAGCTTGTCGTATGGGCGCGTTCGAGCGGCCAGGAGTCCTCATAGCGCCATTTGTTCTGGCCCATGACAAAGATCTTGACCGGCTTCTCAGTGGCGAATTCATTCTGTTTGCCAAGAAAAAGATAGTCGTACCAATCAAGCGTGACGGCGTTCTCGTCGAATTCCGCGGCAGCGGGTCCAAAGTCCACGTCGCCGATCTTGCGGCCGCCGCCGGCATGACCGCCAATGGTGATGAGGAGCCTTTGGCCGGCGCGAGCTGCTGCATTGCCGGCGTGCGCCTTCAGTCCCATAAAGTTGCGCAGCGAACCTCCCTGGAAGATGTCGTACCAGGCAGCCACGGTGAGCGCGGGCACCTGGATGGAGGAATACTGCTCCTCTATAGACCATTGCTGCCAATAGCTGTCGTAGAGCGGGTGGTCGAGCCAGTCCTGAAAATAGGGAGCGAGTTTTGCAGTTGAATCGGCGGAGCCGGGATCGATGTGGACGTTGAAGAGCGGATACTTCTTCAATGGCAATGCCGCGCTGCCGATCATCGCATTGGACCCGTTGCGGATTTCGCGATTGAGTGTGTCCTGGGCGAGGCCGGTGGTCCACGACTCATTGAACCACTGCTCGAAGGCGCCGCCCTGGTAGGTCCAGTTTTCGTGGTAGTTGCTGGCCGTAACGACGGGGCAGATGCCGGCAAGATGCGGCGGGAAGCCAATGGCCGCGAGCATCTGCGTGGCGCCCACGTAGGAGCCGCCAAACATGCCGACCTTGCCGTTGGAGTGCGGCAGGGCGGCGGCCCACTCCACTGTGTCATAGCCATCGTCGGTTTCGTGCTTGAAGGGGTACCACTCGCCCTCTGAGGTGTAACGCCCGCGCACATCCTGCACGACCACCATGAATCCGCGCGCAGCGGCTTTGCGCCCAAAGTCGCCGGCATTCTCCTTGTTATAAGGAGTGCGCTGGAGCAGGACAGGGTAAGTGCCCTCGGCGGCGGGACGGTAGACGTCCGCATAGAGTGTGACGCCGTCGCGGGTCTTCATCGCGACGTTGCGCTCGATGGTGATGTCAGCGGCGGGCTGAGCGAACATCCCAGCGACACATGGGAACACAACAGCAAAGACGAGCAGGCGCAGAACAATCTTGGACACGGATATCCTCCGGCGGAAAAGGCCGAAACAATTCTAACGGTAGGGGCCAGGACTCGTGGTCATGCGCTGCGGATTCTCGAAGAGACGCGCAACGATGACCCCAAAGAGAAAGCCGCCGATGTGGGCCAGGTAAGCTACTCCGCCGGTTTTGACCTGAGTGACGACGCCGAAATTGAGGATCTGCATCAGGAACCAGAAGCCGATGAGGATGGCCGCGGGGATGAACGTAATCCTGATAAAGATGAGGATAAAAACAAGAGTACGAATCCGGTCACGGGGAAAGGTGACGAGAAATGCGCCCATGACGGCGGCGATTGCGCCACTGGCGCCGAGGCAAGGAATCCTGGAATATGGGTCGCCCATAATCTGGGCGAGCATCGCCACGATGCCTCCAGATAAGTAGAAAACGAGAAAGCGGCCCGAGCCCATGGAATCTTCGATTGCCCGGCCAAAAGCCCACAGATAAACCATGTTGCCGATGATGTGCATCCAGCTTGCGTGCATAAACATGGAGGTCAAGAGGGTAATCAAGTGACGGCCGTGGACAATTCGGATTGGCTCCACGGACCAAGCCCAGACAAATGCATCTCCGTGCGACAACTCCTTGAGGAACACGAGGACGTTGACCACAATGATCAGCGTGGTGACGATGGGAAATTGTCTTTGGCGACGCGATGCATCGCCGAGAGGAATGAAGCCACCCACTACATGCCGCCCTTGCCCAGCAGGATTCCGATACCGTAGGTGACTGCGCCTTCCAGGGCTCCGACGACGGTCATTTCGAGGCCGGAGGACCACCAGGAGCGGACCGTGATGAGCGACTTGGCAGCGCCCACGGCGAAGTGCGCGGCAAGGGAGATGATGGCAGCGGCGATTACGGCCTCAATCCCGCTCAAGAAAAAGAAGGGAATGATGGGGATGGCAGCGCCGACGGCAGTGGAGAGAGCTCCGGAACTGGCCGAGACGAGGGGGTTCGAGAGCGCCTCCTCTGATGTGCCGAGGCGTTCGCTGGCCAGGGCGCGGAGCAACTGATCGGGGTCGCTGGCAATGTGGTTGACCATGTGGATGGCATCCGCCTCGGGCAGACCTTTGACCTGGTAGTAAAGCGAGAGCAGTTCGCGAGCTTCAGGACCGTTCATCTGGATGGCTTCGCGCTCGCGGGCGATTTCAGCGTGGTAGATTTCGCGTTCGCTCTTGGCGGCAAGATAAGCGCCGGAGCCCATGGAAAGGGCTGAGGCAATCATGCCCGAGAGGCCGGCGAGGAGGACGTATTTGCTGTCGCCGGCAGTGGCGCCGGAGACGCCGGAGACGATGCCGAAGATGGCGCCGAGGCCATCGTTGACGCCGTAGATGGCGTCGCCGATCCATGCGCCGGGCTGCTTGCGGCCCTGGCTGCGCTTGGCCAGCATCTCATCGAGAACTGCCTTGGCTTCGATTTTGGGAGCGCCGGCGGAGGCAGTATAGTGGCCGCGCAGCAGCGAGCCCAGTTCGCGGTAGTGATCCTTTTCGTCCTCAATGACATGATCGAGGATGGCGATGGAGCCCTCGTCGCCGAGGGCTTTCAGTTGCTCGCCGTAGGTGGCGATGTGGCGGCTTTCCTCGATTTCGAGGCGGCGAAGGGCCATGCGGACGCCCCCGGCGCGATTGGCTAGGGAGTCGGCCTCTCCGCCGGGTTTGCCACGATAGACAGGCTCTGCGCCTCCGAGCTCCCGAATGCGGCCGGCCCAGAGAGCGGCGTGTTCCCACTCGGCTGAAGCGAGATGGCGCAGCACCTGGGCGCGGACCGGCTCGGTGTCGCGCTCAGCCAGGGCGAGGTAGGTGTGGTAAGCCTCAACCTCGGCCTGCCAGTTCTCTTCGAGAGCCGCCAACACCTTCTTCAGCCGTGGCGTTGCTTAGCGCTGCAATGGCCACGTATCTCTCCTTGCTTTTTAAATGAGGATAGCCGAAAACGGCGGCGGGCAGATAGCGAGGAAAAGGCCTGTCCGGCGCGACTTCCCAGGTTGGGTGTTTCCCGTATAGTGTTGTGTGCAGCAAAATGAGCAGAGATTCATGCTCAAAGGCACTCACCGGCGGGAACCACACGGTCGCCGGCCTGCGCATTTCCTGAACCCAGGACGCGCCAAGACGCCCTTACCGGGCACGACTTTATTGAAGAAGCGGGGAACAACCATTCATGTCAACACGATCTACACCGCCCTCGGAACAAACCACACCGAGCTACCTGGGACCGTTCATCACGGTCACCGCACTGTTTTTCATCTTCGGGTTCATCACCAATCTGAACATGGCCCTGGTGCCGCACCTGAGGAACATCTTCACTCTTCCGTATGCGTGGGCGATGCTTGCCGAGTCGGCCTTTTTCCTGGCCTACTTTGTCTTTTCGTCGCCAACCTCGAAGCTGATCGAGATGATTGGCTACAAGCGGACCATGGTGGTTTCGCTTTTCATCCAGGTGGTTGGCTGCCTGCTGTTTGTCCCGGCTGCGAAGCTGGTCAGCTTTCCACTGTTTCTGACCGCGGTCTTCATCGTCGGTGCGGGCGTAACGGCCCTGCAGACAGCGGCCAATCCATATGTCGCCATTCTTGGTCCGGAGCACAGCGCACCGGTCCGACTGACCCTGGCGCAGGCCCTGAATTCGCTCGGCGGCAGCATCGCGCCCCTCATCGCGGGCCACTACATTCTCACTGACCCGGCGAAAATGCAATCCAAGGCAGCCATTGCCGATACGGTGCGGGGTCCCTACATCGCCATCGCCGGCGGATTGCTGATCCTGGGCATTGCAGTGGCTTTCATGCACCTGCCTCACATTCAACAAACCCAGAGCTTCCGGCCCGCCAAAGAGGGCGACCCTTTGCTGAGCCGCAGCATCTGGGGCTATCGGCATACCGTGCTGGGCGCTGTTGGCATCTTCCTTTACGTTGGCGTGGAGGTCGGACTGGCTTCTATCGCCGTGAATTTCTTCCTGTCACAGGGCATCAACAGCGCGAAGGTTGCCTCATTCTTCCAGTCTCTGGGCGGGTTCGGCGACATGATCACGCACATGTTCGGCCCCTGGACGGAAGTGGAAATTGCCGCGATTCTGCTTTCGCTCTACTGGTTCGGCGCGTTGATTGGCCGACTGCTCGGCTCCTGGATTCTCACCAAGTTCCACTCGGGCAAGCTGCTGGGCCTGTTTGGATTTGTGGCGGCGTGCCTGATCATGACTTCAATGCTCACCAGCGGAGCGGTTGCAATCTGGACCCTTGTGCTGTGCGGGTTCTTCAACTCCATCATGTTCCCGAACATCTTTGCGCTCGGCATCGCCGGCCTGGGCCCGATGACCAGCAAGGGCTCAGGGTTGATCATGACCGCGGTCGTGGGGGGCGCGATCATTCCTGCCTTGATTGGCGCGGCAGCCGACAGGTTTGGAATCGGATACTCGTTCTTCATTCCCGCCGTCTGCTATCTCTACATTGCGTATTACGGGATGTGGGGACACAAACCTACGCGGACAGTAACGGCATAGGCAATTTGCGGTTGCACCAACCTGAAGGCCCTCCGGCTTGTGCCGGAGGGCCTTCGCATGCATAGGCAATCTGTGGGCACTCCGCGCCCGCAGGCAGGTCTCGCGGCTCCTTCATGGCAGTCTGCATTTCCATGGTGAGTGGAATCTCGTCTAACGAGTGGGCCCTTGTGCTTCGGCCTCGCTGACGGATCTCTTTCGACCGAAGGAGTTACCTCCGGAATGGTCGGCGCGGATGGTCGCTGCAAAGCCCACGTATGATTGGAATAAAGATTCTTTAGACCTGTTGGTGAATGGATGCGCTTAGAAACTCGGTGTGTTGGTGTGACGCTGGCAGCGAGCCTCGTCCTGGCAGCTTTGGCTTGCTCGTCTTTTGCACAGGAATCAGGCTCCGGCCCGGTTGTGGCCTCAGTTGACGCGCTGCCCGAAGGTCCTCAACCTCAATTCCCTCTGGCTGTGGCCAATCCACGCGGTACCGAGACGGTTCCTGGGCAAGGCATGGGGACGCTTCCGGATCCCGATTCGGCAGCATCCCAGGAGAGCTCAAGTTCGCAATCGACTGCACCGCAGTCCGACGCTGAGAAAAGCCAGCACGAGAAGGCCGAGGAGCAACTCAAGGCACAGGAGCACCAGCGCGTAGCTGGGGTGATGGCGACGTTCAACACCACCACAAACAAGAATGCGCTTCCACTATCTCCCGGCCAAAAATTCCAACTTTTCTTCAAGAGTGAAACCGATCCGTGGCCTTTCCTGCTGGCGGGCGTCGTTTCCGGTATTGGCCAGGCAGACGATAGCTATTCGGAGTGGGGGCAGGGCGCTCAAGGTTATGCGAAGCGATTTGGCGCCGCGTACTCCGATGCATTCATCGGCAATTTTTTCGGGAATGCAGTGCTGACCAGCCTGCTGCATGAAGATCCACGCTACTTCCAAAAGGGGACAGGCAGCGCCGCAAAGCGCTTTCTGTGGGCGGCATCAAGCACGGTGTGGTGCAAGCGCGACAAAGGCGGATGGGGACCGAACTACGCCAATGTAATGGGCAACTTGATTGGCGCCGCCATCTCCAATGTGTACTACCCTGCTTCAGAGCACACCGTGAGCAACACCATCAATGACGGTCTGACGGTATCGGCGGAAGGGATTGTGGGTTCTGAGGTGATCGAATTCTGGCCGGATATGGCGCGGAGCATCAAGCGCAAGCATGACGAAAAGCTGGCGCGCAAGGCTGCCGAGAGCGATGCGAAAAAAGCCGCCCAATCGACCGGGACCGGCGCCCCGTCTAAAAAGGACGACAAGTAGTATTTTTTGAGCGCGTCCTTAGCGTCTAACAGGCGGACCCGTGATGAGGATTCGGAAATGTGTCTGCGATCTCCCGCTCATCGCCGTGCAGGCAGGAGAAATCCTTTTCAACTGCGACCTCCAGTTTGGACCCACCCACGTCGAGGTCTGCATAGATTCCCACCGGCTCACCGTTTGCCCAACTGGTCGCTGCTTCAATGGGAAGCAGCACGGCGACTTCGCGCGGCCGGTAGCGCATTGCTACTCCGTGCTGATCTGTTGAGCACTCGATGGCATAGGTCAGCTTTGCTTCTTCGTCCTTGGCGAAGCGAACGGTGTCTTCGACCCGTCCGGTCTGCAGGAGGCGCGCGACCTCAGACGGCGCCAATCGAAGACGCAACGAATTCCCTTTGATGCGGAGCTTCATGCTGCTACTTTACGCCCTTCAACGCCTACACTTAAGAGCGTCTGTCCAAATGCTACCAGCGAGATGAAGCTGCAACGAGAACGCGGCTGGCAACGCGGTGCGTCATGGGACGCCGCGCACCTCGACAAGAACTTCATCATTCGCAGCCAGGTTGAGGGATTCAGCGAAGGTCACGAGCGCCCGGTCATCGTGCCGGACAACTTTGTTCTCCAATGTTCGTTCGCCGAAACGAACAAACGCTGTGGTGCCGGGGGCGGCTATCGCGCAGGACCGGCAGGCGAGCACTCCCGCGGCAACCTTGAGGGATAGGCGGATACTTTCACCGTGACGGCGCAGTGAGAACGTTCCCCAGCCGGTCCCCGTCGACCAGAAGCACTGAAAGTCGGCATGATCCACGCGCGGAACCGCGGTCACGGACGCGCGGGCGGCATCGTAGCTGAATCCGCTGAGCGCGGGAATGGCCGACCAGGCCGCCATGGCGCGTGCATAGTGATGTCCGCACTCTGCCTCATCCCAGGGGTTCCGTTTTTCGCCGTCGTAGCGGAGGCGCGTATTGCGCACGCATTCCAGGCCCTCTTCCACCATGCCCCAGCACATCATCAAGATTGCCGCGGTGTATTCAAAGCCGGTCATGGTTTCGGCGAAGTAGGGAAAAGGAATTCGGGGTCGTTTCGCTTTTCCGTAGTCACAGATCACCACCGACGCTTCATTGTTGAGCGCGAAGGTACGTTCAACATTGTCGTGCCGTGCCAGGCTGCGCTTGTAGTTGTAGCGGTAGATGGAGCGCAGCGTCGTGCGAATCTTGTCGGGCGACACCAGAGGTCCGAGATCGCTGACATCCGCCAGATACTGTCCGACAAGCTGATCGACGAGGCATCCGGCGCCGACCTGGTATTCCGGGGTCTCGGTGTTCTCAGAACCCATGTCGCTGCGCAGGTTCTTCGCAATCTCTTCCTTGCGAAATCCTCGTACCTGCTGAATGTAGTACTCACCGTTGAAGAGATTGGCATCGATCCATTTGCTGCCTTGTTCGAAGAGCCTTCTGTAAGTTTGGGCGGAAGACGGGTCGCCTGCGGCGCGTGCCATCTCTTCGCCGGCACGTAACGCGGCGAGATAGTAAATGCCGCACATCGGGTTAGGGCCGAAGAATTCGACATCGTAGGTGTTGTGTTGCGCGCCCTCCATCACTCCATCGCGATTGCCATCCCAACCGCCTGGCACCCATGCAAACTCGAGGGCCTTCTTCGCCCTTGGCCATGTGCTGCGCAGCAAGGCTTCATCACCGCAGATCTTCCAGTCCAGCCATGCATGGACAATCTGCCCCATCTGACCGTCTGCCGCCGCAAACCCGGATCGTGCCTTGCCGTCGGGCAGCATCTGCCGAAAATGAATCGCACCTGCATCGTCCATCGAGTAGCCGAACGCGCTCCGGCGCAGCGACCTGGCGAATGAAGGGAAGAGGAACGTCGTTGCCGTCTCGTAGTTCCACACATGAGTGCAGTTGCCAAAGCAGCATCCCTGCTGGTCGTTGCTACCCTCGAAGCCGTGAAACTCTCCATCTGCGGTGCGGAAGCAAGTTGTGGACGCCAGTGTGGAGAGGTTGGCGCTTGCTGCCTCTTTGACCACCGCGGGCAGCGAGCATTCGCGCATGGCATTTACAAACAAGCGGGTGCGCGCTTCGAGAGATTCGAGATTTGCCACCGCATAAGCCACGGCCTCCCATGCGCTCTTGAAGCGCGTTGCATAGTAATTGCCGATGATGGTCTTGCCTTCGCCGGCGGGGGACGCCCAGCCGCACCAATCCGGCGTACGATTGGGAAAACGCCAGCCGAGCAGGAATGGAAAGCTGGCAGTCTGGCCTGGAGGAATGGTGCGTTGCAGGCAGAGGACGCCCACTGAGTTATGCGGTTCCGCCTGCTCGCCCAGGTTCCCTGTCTTTGAGAACTGGTCCCAGAAAAGAAGCGGCGAGTTCCACCAGCGCCCCGCAGGCCATCCCTCCCAATGCGAAACCTCAGTGCCCTCATGGGGTGTTGCCGCCAAGACGAAATCACCCGCCATCGGATCGTTTGCAGCCAGGCTCGGATCGCTCATCACCAGGCCAAAAAGGCGACCCTCAATCCGATACTCGTTCCGCCGCCCCTCATCCGCTTTTTGTCTGGCGTCGTCGTCGCCCTCTTTTGCAGTCACAGGATTGTCAATTGAGAGCGCGATGCCGACTTTGACTGCTTTGTGGCTGGAGTTGGTGACGCGATAGCGAAGAATAGCTACCGGTAATCCTGAATCGTCGGGCTCGTGGGGGATGAAAGGCGAGAAGGCGTCCAACTCAACCTTCACCGGCAACGTGGTGTCTTGAAAATCGATATGCGCCATCGGATACTCGCCGGTAAACGTAGCCGACTCCAGCCTGCTTAATCCCGGAGCATTGCTCGAGCCCAGGCCATCCTGACCCTCATAGGGCGGCAAAATCTGCGACTCAAGAACGCGCGCCACGGGTTTTTCATCGCCTGCCTGCGCCCAGATTGAAGGGAACGCATAGGGCGGATGGAATCCTTTATTGGGGCGATTGAAGATCTCCCAGTCGGTGAGTTGGCCGCGCCCGCCCAGGCCAATGCTCCCCGCAGCGACACCACCCAGCGGAAACGAAATCATCTTGAGCTGGCGTCCGCTGAACCGGCGCGGATAATTCACGTCCACTGCAAGCTGGCTCCGCTCCTTCGCGTTCGCCGGCTCTTGCCCTGACGCCACGGCAGGCCAATGCTCCACCTGCGTTACAGCTCCCACCGCACCAGCGGCCCGCTTGAGGAAGTCCCGGCGATCCAGTCCAGGCTTTTCAGACAAAGTGAGGTTCCTTTCTCGTCATGGATTCGCAGGAATTGTATCGCGTGTGGATTAGTCGTGGGGGATGGTGTGTGTTTTGATACTTTTCGCGGTGGATGAAGCGAGAATTCGGCGGGCATTTGCACTTGGGTTTGCATGCGCAGAGAGCAACGCGGCGAGAAGACCATCCTTCCAAGAGCCGCAACCCCTGGAGGGGAATGCCGCCGCGTATGCTGCGCGAATTCCATTTGCAAGCCGCCTGAACGGGCGCTGGACCCACGGACACTTGCAGTGCACAATGACTGCATGCGGTGGCCTCATTCCCGTCTATTTCCGCGTTCGTGTTGCACGACCCTCGCTTGTTTTTATCTACTGATGCACCCATTGTTCGCGGCACAAACCTCACCGCTAAAGGGTGATGGCGCGAGTGCAGCCGATGTGCAGTATCGCGCCCTTCAACAGAAGCTGGCACAGGGCTGGAATACCTGGGATGTCAACAGCATGAGCACGTACGTTCTGCTGCCCGAAGGGCTGGGCATTCATGTGGGCTTTCTGAATAACGGCAACGACTTCGGTCACGAATTTCTGGCCGCGACCTCAGTTGGCCAGGGTACGGCCTTCTCTGGACCCCACTCCTGGGACGGCAGCTATACCGAACTCAGGGTGACCTGGAACGGGCACGAGTGGCGCATACAGACGGCGCACGAAAGCGCGGACCTTGTGCTGCTGGTGACACCTCTCGATCCCGGGAAAAAGTTCTACGTGCCCGCCACTGTGGCCTTTCAGGTGAACTTTCTCTGGGACCGGCCGGGAACTGCTCTGAAGCGCGCGGATTTCATTGAGACGCATGGGAACGGCGGAAGGATCGATATGTATTGCGCCAGCGGCGACACAACAAGCTGCAATGCGGGAGAGGTCAGCGATGCTCATCCTGGCCACGGACAGTTGCCCGTAAGCGGGGCGTATCTGGCAGCGGCCCTGACGGAACCGGTGGGGTTGAGCACGGGCAAACGACGAAGTGTAGCGGAAATAAGGGCCGTCATCGAACGGCAGCGTGCGGCGTACCGGAAATCGGTCGATTCGGCGGGAGTCGAGAGCCCGACGGTGGACGCGGTTGAATCCACACTGGGCTGGGATACGATCTACGATCCGGAGCACGATCGCGTGATTTCTCCAGTAAGCCGCGACTGGAGCGCATACTGGGGCGGTTATGTGCTCTTTGGCTGGGACACCTTCTTCGGCGCCACCCTCGCCGGCCTCGGCGACAAGGACCTGGCGTACGCCAACGTCATCGAAGAATTGCACGAAGAGACGGCGGAGGGCTTTGTGCCGAATTACGCGCGGGCGGGCGGATGGAAGAGCACGGACCGCAGCGAGCCTCCCGTCGGATCGATCACGGTCCTCGAACTGTACCGGAAATATCATGATCGCTGGTTCCTGGAGGAGGCCTACGAGCCATTGCTGCGCTGGAATCGCTGGTGGGCACTGCATCGCGATATCCAGGGCTATCTGACCTGGGGCAGCGATGCACAGAATGAGCCGCGGGATCTGGCCGATAAATTTCGCGGCGTCCGCGCTGGGGCAACAGGCGAAGCAGGAATGGACGGTAGCCCCATATACGACGACGCCGTTTTCAATCCGCAGACCCACCTGCTGGAGTTTGCGGACGTTGGTCTGATGAGCATCTACATTGCCGACTGCGACGCACTTGCGACGATTGCGGACACGCTGCACAAGCCGGCGGACGCGAACGAACTGCGCGAGCGCGGAGCTCGTTATCGGGCCAAGCTGGGCACGCTTTGGAGCGACGAACACGGCATCTTTCTTAACAAGGACCTGCACACCGGGCGGTTTAGTACGCGACTCTCGCCAACCCTCTTTTATCCGATGCTGGCCCACGCGGCAACCGCAGAGCAGGCAAAGCGGATGGTCGAAGATCACCTGCTGAATCCCAAGGAATTCTGGGGCGAATGGGTGATTCCTTCAATTGCACGCGACGATCCGACGTTCAAGGATCAGAACTACTGGCACGGGCGCATATGGGGTCCGATGAACTACCTCGTGTACCTGGGCTTGTGCAACTACGATGGCGACGAGATCGAGCAAGCACGCCGGGAACTGGCGCAGAAGTCCTTCACGCTCTTCTCAAGGGAATGGACTGAGAAGGGACACGTGCACGAGAACTACAACGCCATCACGGGAAACGGCGACGATGTGAGCAACAGCGACAAGTTTTACCATTGGGGCGCGCTGCTCGGATATATGGAGTATCTGGAACAGAACCGGTTGCGGAAGTAATGCGCGGCGCGGGTTTTGCCGGTTCAGGGTGGTCCGCGAATCAGCAGAGCTTTCCGCCCCGAAATCGCATGCACTTGAGATCCTCACGCACCGTGATAAAGCCCGCGCCATTTCGGACAAGCGTCGCCACCCTGCGGGGGTAGAATTCCACCTGGGAAACTCATCCCTCAGGAGATCACACGTGTCAGACGCCGACAATCACCTCACCCGCCGCACCTTTCTCGCCGGGGCCGGAGCGCTCGCGGCCACATCTCTTGCCGCGTCCGGCACGCCCTCCTGGGCAGCGTCCGACTCATCTGTGCCCTCACTTGGTGATTGGATCGAAGACGACTACGGCCTTCCCGCCTACCATTACACCGGCCCGATGCGATTCCCCGGTAGCCCGCAACGCGACAGCGCTCCCATGATCCCCGACGACCCATTCTTCCTCACCGGCAATTACCGGCTCACGCTCTTTACCCACGCCAGTGGACTCTGCCAGATCCTCACCGGTGAGCGTGCCTGGGGCCGCATGAACCAAGGCGATGCCCGCTGGGGCGGAGCCAACCTCGCCACCATCGAAGTCGCCGGTCAGCGTCACGATCTCATCGGAATCGACGCACACGCCGCCATCGCCGCCACCAAGCGCTTTGGCGTCGGTTTCGCCCGTTACGACTATGTCCTCGGCCCATCGCTCTCTGTCACGCGCCTGCTCTCAGTTAAGCCATCCACAAACATCGGCGATGGCACCTCTGCATTCCTTACGCATATCACCTTGCGCAACAGCGGCTCGACCGCGCTTTCCCTTCGCTACTCGGAGTTCACCCGCGCAAAGTACCAGCAGCTCTTTGCCGAATGGGACGATTCTCAGAACGGTGCGACCTGGCCCATCCAGCCCGCCGCCTCTCCGGCCAATGACACTGTCACCGCATCCTTCACTGCGCGCGGAAAACGCAGGCTCACCTTCCCGCCCGCCGGCCAGATGTCCCGCTACGAGCAATTCCCGCCCACGCTCTTCGTTAAAGCGATCAGTCGCGGCCTGACGGCTGTCTCTCAAACGGACTCCACCGGTCAGCGCAACATCGGCGTCGAGGCCGTGCTCACCCTTCAACCAGAAGAAACTCGCACCGTCACTTTTGTCACCGGGTACACGCGCGAGGTCGGATCCATCGACTCGCTCTGCACATCGCTGGCCGCTGCTCCTTCGGCAATCCAAGTCGGTTCGGCATTCGGCAACGAGTGGCTGCGAGTCCTGCCCCGATTCGCCAGCGAATCCGACCCCGTCCTCCGCCGCGAAATGGTCTGGAATGCTGCTGCTCTCGAATCCATGAACACCTGGCGCGAGTACTACGATGAGACAGTCGTCCCGCAGGGCACCATATACGACTACATCTGGGGAAACATGGCCTCAAGCCGCGACCTCGCCCAGCAGGCGCTTCCCTTCTGCCACACCAATCGCGCGGTCGCTCGCTCAACCCTGCGATTCATCATGAAGCGCACCCTCCCCGATGGCACGGTGCAGCTGAACGACGAGGGCTTTGGGTGGTGCCCCAGCGGCGCGCAGCAAACCAGCGACCAGCAGCTTTACTTCTTTCTGCTCCTTGCCGAATACCTCCGGGTCACACGGGATCCAACGATTCTCACCGAAATCATCGGCTACTACCCGCTTGAAAACTCCGGCCACGATACCGGTCTTGCGCACGTCCGTCAGGCGTTCCTATTCCTGCGCGACCGCGTCGGTACCGCGTCGCACGGCATCATCTCCCGCTGGAACTCCGACTGGAACGACATGTTCGGATGGTGGCCCAGTGCCATCCCTTACAACACCGAGTTCTCAGAGGGCGCAAGCCACATGAATTCCGCCATGGCCCTCGTTATCCTTGGCGACCTTGCCTCCGCCATTGATGCGCTGCAGTTGCCCGAGGCAGCCGAGCTCACCGCCGCTATGCGCGAATATCGCTCAGAGTTGCACGCCGCATGGAGCCGCGATCTTGACGACCGCGACTTTCCGCGCCGCGCTTGGATGGATGCAAAAACTCCTCTGGGCGAGGACAACATGTGGATTGAGCCGCAGGGCTACACGTTGCTCATCCCTGAATTCAGCGCCGAAAACAAGCGCCGCCTTTTCACGCAGATCCAGAATCGCCTTCTCGCCGGAGAAACCATTGGCCCGCGGCAGATCGAGAAACCTACTCCGCGCTCGGGAACGCCCCAGGGCTCCCGCGAAAATGGAGGTTTCTGGTACGCCCTCAACGGCCCGGTCATCCTCGGCGTCGCCACCATCGACCCCGCCGCCGCCCACGACCTGCTCCGCCGCATGACCTTCACCAACTACGCGGCGCATTTTCCAGACTACTGGACAGGCCGCTGGTCCGCGTCCGACAGCCTCGACTCCTCGCTGCTTCCCACCAACGGACTCTCCACCGGCATCCCCTGGTGCGCCCACGCGCACGCCTGGCCGCTTTACTGCTACCTTCGGCTCACCGAACGGCTGACGAACGATGGAGGCCAACCCTCACAAACATCGCTGTCTTCAATGTCCGGCGCCGCCATCCTCGCGACTTTGCGGCCCTGTCCAGGATCCGCTCTCGACGAAGGATCCACTACCAAAGCGATCGTCGAGGAGCGGATTGCTACCGTGAGAGTCGGCGAGCGCTGAGCAGCCTGCCAATTGAAAAGCGCAGGCGATAGACCATGGCGCTTCTTACGTCACCGTGGCCCATTGCGTTCATAACAGCTTTCAGATTTCCAGTCTTCGCCGACCCGAAGCTGCCGAAGTTGTGGCGCGCACAGTAGAGGACAAGTCCGCGCGGCAGTCCTGCGGCTTGCCTCGCCCGCACCCATTGCCGGTACACCATATCTTCCCCAATGTGCTTTCCTTTGTAGCGCGACCTCCACACCGTGCCCTCCCTCCGTCCCTCACAGCGCACCTCGAGAATCTGCTTCACGCCCCAGCTCATGGGGATGAACCGGCGGCCGGACTCCGTCTTGCTGTCCGGCGTGAAGATTGTCCCGGCATCGAAGTCCACGTTCTCCTCCCGCATGCAGTAGAGTTCGCGGGCGTTGCGCATTCCGGTGTCGCGCATTACCACGATGATGTCCTTGTCGACAGATCTCCGGGTGCGCGATGCCCTCGTCCCTTGAGTCCCGACCTCCGCTTCAGGCATCTTAAGCTGTATGGGTCAAAGTCCCCGGGATCAGCGGAGCGAGTCACCGTTGACCATACCTCACGACAGCCACGGTCGCTTCTTCAATCCGGGCATTCCGGAGCACGGCTTCCGCGAATTGCTAAATTGGATGGGTAGCCGGCGCCCCGGTCACTGGCAGAGTTGGATTCCCTCATCTCCTGGGCCGAAGCCTCCGGAGCGCGTCTCAGGCTCTGACCTCCGGGTGACCTTTATCAACCACTCCACCGTTCTGTTACAGACCGAAGGCCTCAACCTGCTCACCGATCCGGTCTGGTCGTACCGGGTCAGCCCGGTCTCCTTTGTGGGGCCCCGGCGCCATCGCGCCCCTGGCGTTCGCTTCGAAGACCTCCCGCCGATTGACGCCATTCTAATCAGCCATGACCATTACGATCACCTCGACGTGCCAACGCTAAAGCGCCTCTTCCGGCAGCACGAGCCCACCGTATTCTGTCCCCTGGGCGTGGCTCGCCAGGTCCGCCGCTGCGGACTGTCTGATGTTTGCGAATTGGACTGGAGCCAATCCGTGAACTGGCGTGGTCACCGCCTCCATTGCGTTCGCGCCCAGCACTTCTCCGGCCGCACACCCTTCCGCCGCAATCGAACTTTGTGGTGTAGCTGGGTCATGGAGGCTTCCGCAGGCAATCTGTATGTTGCCGGCGATTCCGGCTTCGGCGATTTCTTCGCCGAGATCGGCCGCCGCTATTTCCCCATTCGACTCGCGCTGCTGCCCATCGGTGCTTATGAGCCGG
>CAWACG010000018.1:0-146627 GCA_963780515.1 uncultured Acidobacteriaceae bacterium | reverse complement strand
TTTGACCGCGTAGGCTGTGTGCCACCAGCCTGCAGGCGCGGCGGCCACAGCACGGGGGGTGCGGGCTCGTGCGCCGCAGGTGGCTGGCCGCAGCGTTACACGATGAGGGGATGGTCGCGCCGATGAGCGTGGTGAAGCGGGTATCGATGATCTTCAAGGCCAAGGCCAATAAGGCCCTGGACCGGATGGAAGATCCGCGCGAGACCCTGGACTACTCCTACCAGCGGCAGCTGGAGATGCTGACGCAGGTCCGCCGGGGCGTCGCCGACGTGGCCACGTCTCGCAAGCGTGTCGAGCTGCAGATGAACTCGCTGCAGCAGCAGCAGGCCAAGCTGGACGGCCAGGCCCGCCAGGCGCTGGGCAGCTGGGCGTGAGGACCTGGCCCGTGAGGCGCTGACCCGCAAGTCGGCCCTGCAGACCCAGATCAGCGACCTGGAGACGCAGTACCAGTCGCTGCAGGCCGACGAGGAGAAGCTGACCGCCGCCTCGCAGCGGCTGCAGGCCAAGGTGGAGGCCTTCCGCACCCAGAAGGAGACCATCAAGGCCACCTACACCGCGGCCGAGGCCCAGACCCGGATCGGCGAGGCCGTGTCCGGCATCTCCGAGGAGATGGGCGACGTGGGCATGGCGGTGCAGCGGGCCCAGGACAAGACCGCGCAGATGCAGGCCCGGGCGGGCGCCATCGACGAGCTGATGGCCTCCGGGGCCCTGGACGACGTGACCGCGCAGCCGAACGACGACATCCAGCGCGAGCTGGACCAGATGGGCGGCGGCCACGACGTGGACCGGGAGCTGGAGCGGCTCAAGGGCGAGCTGGGCCAGGGCGAGGCGCCCCGGGAGATCGAGGGCTCCGCGCCGGGCGACGGCGCGGGCAACGGCCAGGCGGGGACGGCCGCCGATCAGCCGCAGGCCGGTGACGGATCATGATCGTCCGGATCCTCGGCGAGGGCCAGCTGGAGGTCGACGACGCGGCTGGCCGATGAGCTGAACGAGCTGGACGCCAGGCTCGAGGCGGCGCGTGAACTCCGGCGACGAGGCGGCGTTCCGCGCCCGCCCTGGCCGCGATGCTGGACCGGGTCCGCGCCGTGGGAACGCCGGTGCCCGCGGATTCGTTGGAACCGTCGGACGTGATCCTGCCGTACTCCGACGCCAGCATGGACGACGTGCGTGGCCTGCTCTCGGAGGATGGCCTCATCCCCGGCTGAGGATCCCGCTCCCGGGCTGACGGTCATCAGCCGCAGGCGGCCGGGGCTCACCCTGCTTTCAGGGTTGACTCAGCAAACCTTCAGCTGGCCGGTGCACACTGGCGGATGGGCGTCCCTGGGGAGGACGACCAGGTTGCTGGCGGGCCGGAAGGCCACGCTGCGACCGCTGCGCCGGCCGGGTGCGAGCCCGCCTGACGGGGCGCCGCATCGCGGGAATTCCGCTCGGCCGCTGCCTGATAATGAAACAGGATGGCTTCGATAGCGAAGCCGGCAAGAGCTCAGCTGGCCCGGCCAGCTGACAGAACGGAGGCGGCGCGATGGCGAAGACTCGCTATGCGCCCGACAGGGGACTCACCGCGCGGATGACCCTGACGATGTTTCTTCTCGGGGTCGTGTTCGTCGCCTTCATCACCGTTCTCGTGCTGATCCTCGGCGCGACCAACCGGGTCTCGAGCGGCGGCATCGTGTTCATCGCGGTGCTGGTCGGCCTGGCCCTGGGCGATCGGCTCCTTCTGGTACTCCGACAAGATCGCGCTGAGCACCGCGCAGGCCCAGGTCGTCACCCCGCAGGACGGGCCGCAGGCCGCCCGGCTGCACGGCATCGTGGACCGGCTCATCGCGCTGGCCAACATGCCCAAGCCGCGGGTCGCGATCGCGCCGTCCCCGATGCTGAACGCGTTCGCCACCGGGCGGAACGCCAAGACCTCGGTCCTGGTCGTGACGACCGGCCTGCTCAACAGCAACCTGGACGACCGCGAACTCGAGGCCGTGCTGGCCCACGAGCTGTCCCACGTGGCCCACAAGGACGTCGCGGTGATGACCATCGCCTCGTTCATCGGCATCATCGCGGGCCTGCTGGTCCGGTTCGCCTTCTACTCCGAGCTGTTCGGCGGGGGCGGCCGCGGCCGCGGCGGCAACAACAACAACGGCGGCGCGCTCCCGGTCGTGCTGATCGTCCTGGTCGTCGGCGTCGTGACCTACGCGGTCAGCTTCCTGCTCATCCGGCTGCTGTCCCGGTACCGGGAGCTGGCGGCGGACCGGGCCGGGGCCCTGCTCACCGGGCAGCCGTCCGCGCTGGCCAGCGCGCTGCAGAAGGTCAGCGGGTCGATGAACGCGATCCCGACCAAGGACCTGCGCGCGGCTGAGCCGCTGAACGCCTTCTACTTCATCCCGGCGTTCAAGGCGAGCGAAAAGGGCTTCAGCCTGAACAACCTGTTCTCCACCCACCCGTCGCTGGAGCGGCGGCTGCGCCAGCTGTCCGAGATCTCCGAGCAGCTGAGCAGGTAACCGGTGGGCTTCCTGGACACGATCCTGGGCCGGACCAAGCGGCCCAGCCCAACCTGGACGAGCTGTTCTCCCTGCCCACGGCGGCGATCACGCTCGAGGCGGGGATGAACCTCAAGCCCACCGGCACCGGCTCGGTCTGTTTCCGGGCCGCCGAGGGCAAGGCGTTCGGCGACATCGAGAAGGACGTCCGCGAGCTGCTGGCCATGGGCTCGGGCACGGACTCGATCGAGGTGAGCACCGACTCCTACGGGTACACGTGGCTGACCTGCAAGCACGCCCCGGATGACTTCGAGGCGCTGGTCACCGACCTGCACGCGGTGAACTCCTCGCTGGCAGACGGCGGGTTCGGCCCGCAGCTGCTCTGCACGCTGGTCACCTTCACCAGCGACACGGTGCACCGGCTGGGCATCGTCTACCTCTACAAGCAGGGCACCTTCTACCCGTTCGTGCCGAAATCCGGCCAGCAGCGGGACAACGCCGTCGAGCTGCAGGTCCGCGGCGCGGTCGGGCGCCGACCTGAAGATCGAGCCCGACCTGACCCGCTGGTTCGCGGTCTGGGGCGCTCCCGGGCTCTAGCCGGGCCTGCTCCTGGCCGGGGTGGCCGCTTTACCTCGCTTTGCCAGCCCGGTCAGGCCGGTGGCGGGTATCCGGGCAGCACAGAGGAAACTCAGAGGATTTAGCGACACCACGGATAGCTTCCGCTGCCAGGTTGGCCGCCATGAGTGCCTCGCCGGTGGCCTTTGGTGGGCCGAAGTCGCCCGCCGACCGTAAGCGCAAGCCCGCCCGCAGCCCGGCCGCCCCGCGGCCGCATCCGGCCCTCGCAGGTCTCGCCCTGCTGGTGGCCGGGGCGGGCCTCGGCGCCACCCTGGCCGTCACCATCACCAGCCAGCCCGCCAGCCAGCTGTCCGCCCGCGGCGGCCTGCTCACCTACGCGGGCAGCCTGACCGGCATGATCGGCACCTACCTGGCCCTGATCATGGTCCTGCTGGTCAGCCGCATCCCGTTCGTGGAACGGGTGGCGGGCCAGGACGGCCTGCTCCGGCTGCACCGCGCGGTCGCGCCCTGGCCGATCAGCCTGCTCGCCGCCCACGCCCTGCTCCTCACCCTGGGCTACGCCGAAGCGGCCCGGGCCGGGGCTCTGGCATGAGGCGGGCGTCCTGCTGACCAGGTACCCGGACGTGCTCACCGCGACCATCGGCCTCGCCCTGATGTGCCTGATCGGCATCATCTCGGTCCGCGCCGTGCGGCGCAGGCTGCGCCGGGAGACCTGGTGGCTGATCCACCTGTGGATGTACCTGGCCCTGGCCATCTCGTTCGCCCACGTCATCGTGCTCGGCCCGGCGTTCGTGGGCCACCCGCTGACCCAGGTCGTCTGGTCGGTGGCCTGGGCGGCCACCGCCGGGCTGGTGCTCTGCTACCGGTTCGGCCTGCCGGTCGTCCGGAGCCTGCGGCACCGGCTGACGGTCGCCGAGGTGCGCCCGGAGGGGCCGGGCGTGGTGTCCGTGATCTGCACCGGCCGCCGCCTGGACCGGCTGGCCGTGTCCGGCGGCCAGTTCTTCTGCTGGCGGTTCCTGACCAGGGGGATGTGGTGGCAGGCCCACCCGTACTCGCTGTCCGCGCTGCCGCAGCCCCCGTACCTGCGGCTGACCGTGAAGGCGGTGGGGGATCACTCCGCCGCGCTGGCCAGCATCCGGCCCGGGACCCCGATCGCCATCGAGGGCCCGTACGGGGCGTTCACCCGGTACGCGCAGCGCCGGCCCCGGGCCCTCCTGGTGGCGGCCGGCATCGGGGTGACCGCGCTCCGGTCGCTGCTGGAGGACCTGCCCCGGGGCAGCGCGCCGGTCGTCCTGCTCCGCGCCAGCCGGCCCGCGGACCTGGTGCTCAGCACCGAGGTCCGGGAGCTGGTCAGGCACCGCCGCGGGACCATCCACGAGCTGGTCGGCTCCCGCGAGGAGGCGGCCATCGACGAGGTCTCGCTGCCGCGGCTGGTACCCGACCTGGCCCAGCGCGACGTCTACGTCTGCGGGCCGGAAGGGTTCGTCGCCTCGATCGTCGATACCGCACGGAACCTGGGTATCCCGGACGAGGCCATCCACCACGAGGCATTCGCCCTCTGACCGGCGTCCTGTTCGCTGAGGAGAGCACAGATGGGGAGCACCCGATGAAGCGTGCGCCGTGGCTGGTCGTGGCGGGGGCCGTGGCCGGGTTCCTGGGCGTCATGGGGCTGCACAAGACGGCCGCGCCCGCCGCGCTGGCCAGCCCGGGACCGCAGCCCGCCGGCCAGGCCAGCCACGCAGCCGCCCGGCGCGGCCCGGCCCGGCAGCCCGGCCGCGCCGGCCGCCGGCCCGGCGGCCGCGGTGACCGCCCTGGGCGCCCTGGAGAATACGGCTACGGCGAGCTGGCCGCCCGGGTGAGCATCAGCGGCGGCCGGATCACCGGCGATCACGGTCCCGGTGCTGCGCACCGCCGAGCAGTACTCCCAGCAACTCGCCGTCCAGGTCATTCCCACCCTGCGCAGCGAGGTCCTGGCGGCCCAGAGCGCCCGCATCAACGCGGTGTCCGGCGCCACGTACACCAGCCAGGCCTACGCCATGTCCGTGCAGGCCGCGCTGGACAAGGCCCACTTCCGGTGAGGCTGCGCCGCCGCGGCGCCCGGCCAGCCGCCCGCCGCCGCCGCCGCTGCCGGCGGGCCGGGCCGCCGGAGGCGCCCGGCCGGACCGGCGCCCGGTGACCCACGCCGAGCACGTGATGGGCACGGTCGTCTCGTTCGCGGTGCTGCCCGCCGTGCGCCCGCGCGCGGCAGCCGCGGAGCCGCCGGCCGATCCCGCCGCCGCGATCCGGGCGGCCTGCGCCCGGCTGCACGAGGCCGACGCGGTGTTCAGTACCTGGGATCCGCGGAGCCCGCTGAGCCGCCTGCGGCGCGGCGAGCATCGCCGAGGCGGACGGGCCGCCCAGCCTGGCCGAGGTGCGGGCGGTCTGCGAGACGGCCCGGGACGCGTCCGCCGGCTGGTTCGACCCGTGGGCCATGCCCGGCGGGTACGACCCGACCGGGCTGGTCAAGGGCTGGGCCGTGGACCGGGCGCTGGACGCCCTCCGCCAGGCGGGCCTGCCCGCCGCCCTGGTCAACGGCGGCGGTGACCTCGCCGCGTTCGGCGGCCCGGCCCCGGGGGAGCCCTGGCGGGCCGGGATCCGGCACCCGTGGCGGCCGGCCGCGCTGGCCGCGGTCCTGGAGGTCCGCGGCGCGGTCGCCACCTCCGGGACCTACGAGCGCGGCGCCCACCTGGTGGACCCGCACACCGGGCGGCCCGCGCTGCCGGGCCGCCTCGGCCACGGTCACCGGGCCCAGCCTGGCCATGGCGGACGCCCTGGCCACGGCGCTGGCCGTGGGCGGCGACGCGGCCCTGGCGGCGGTCGGGGAGCTGGCCGGTTACGCTGGGTACCTGATCCGCCCCGACGGCACCGAGACCTGGACCAGCGGCATCCCGTTCGCCAGCCGCCCTGAGCCCTGGCCCGGGCCGGCGGGCCCGCGAAATCCGGGAGCCGGCCGCGCCGCCCGGAATGACGGGGGAGCGCATATGGTTGGAGCAGGAGATCAGGCAGCGCCGCGGACGCGGCGGCAGTCCAACGCGGGAGCTAACACATATGACGGTCCAGAATGAGGCGGCAACCACGGGTGTCATCCTGACCGACACCGCGGCAGCGAAGGTGGGCGCCCTCCTGGAGCAGGAAGGCCGCGACGACCTGCGGCTGCGCATCGCCGTCCAGCCGGGCGGCTGTTCCGGGCTGCGCTACCAGCTGTACTTCGACGAGCGTGAGATGGACGGCGACGTCGACGCCGAGTTCTCCGGCGTGCACGTGGTCACCGACAAGATGAGCGCCCCGTACCTGATGGGCGCGACCATCGACTTCGTGGACACGATCGAGAAGCAGGGCTTCACGATCGACAACCCGAACGCCACCGGATCCTGCGCCTGCGGCGACTCGTTCCACTAATTCCGGGGGGCGACCCCGGCTGCTCGCCCGGGGGACGACCCCCCGGACCCCCGCTCGCCGCTTCGCGCCGAACGCGGCTCGGCGAGCACCCGCCTCCGGCGGGCCCCGCCTCGACCGGCGGATAGCGGTGGTACAGGTCGCCGCACGTTTAGCGGTGGTACAGGTCCAGCACATCTGCAGAGCTCACAGCCACGGCCGGGAGGGTAACCTCCCGGCCGCGCTGCTTCCGGCAGTACCTGGCATCGCCTAGAGTGCGGCAGTGCGCATAGCCATCACCGGGTCCATCGCGACCGATCACCTGATGACCTTCCCCGGACGTTTTGTCGAGCAGTTCATCCCCGAGAAGATGGACCGGGTCTCGCTGTCCTTCCTCGTGGACGCGCTGGAGATCCGCCGCGGCGGGGTAGCCGCCAACATCGCGTTCGGCCTCGGCGTGCTCGGGCTCAGCCCGCTGCTGATCGGGGCGGTCGGCGAGGACTTCGCCCCGTACCGCGACCTGGCTGACCGGGCACGGGGTGGACTGCGGCGGGGTCCGCGAGTCCACCACCCAGCACACCGCGCGGTTCGTCTGCACCACCGACGCCGACGGCAACCAGATCGCCTCGTTCTACCCCGGGGCGATGAGCGAGGACGCCGACATCGAGCTGGCCCCGCTCGCCGAGCAGGCCGGCGGCCTGGACCTGGTGCTGATCGGCGCCAGCGACCCCGGCGGCATGCTCATCGCACACCCAGGAGTGCAAGGACCTGGGGATCCCGTTCGCGGCCGACCTGTCGCAGCAGCTGCCCCGGCTGGACTCCGAGCGGGGTGCGCGCCCTGGTTGACGGCGCGGCCTACCTGTTCTGCAACGAGTACGAGGAAGCCCTCATCGAGCGCAAGAGCTCGTGGTCCGGCCCGGACATCCTGGACCGGGTCGGCGTCCGGGTGACCACGCTCGGGCCCGCCGGCGCCAAGATCGAGCGGACCGGCGCCGATCCGGTTTTCGTTGCGGCGGTGCCGGAGGTGCGGAAGGTCGACCCAACCGGGACCGGGGACGCGTTCCGGTCGGGTTTCCTGGCCGCGGTGGCCTGGGGCCTGCCCCTGGAGCGGGCCGCCCAGCTGGGCAACATGCTCGCGGTGCACGTGCTGGAGACGGTCGGCACGCAGGAGTACGAGCTGAAGCCCGGGGCGCTGGCCGAGCGGCTGGGCGCCGCGTATGGCGAGGATGCGGCCGCGGAGATCGCCGCGCACTACAGCTGAGCCGGCCGGCCCGCGCGCCGCGCCCGCGACCGCTTCCTTCTTTCCGCAACGAAACCCGCCGCGGCCCGGCGCCGCCCAGCAACGCCGGAGGGGACGGCCCGGGTGCGGGCCGTCCCCTCCGTGATGCTGTCGCCGCTGGCTACGGCAGCGAGGGCGCATCCGTGATGTAATTCCTGGGCGAGCCGACGCCGGTCGCGTCGTCGTAGCCCGTGACGGCGCGGAGCGCGTCGGCGCCCTCACCGTTGATGCCGAGGGTCCGCAGGTAGGTCAGCAGCGGGCCCTGCTTGGTGTACGGGTTGGTGTAGTTGTTACGCACCTCGGCCAGGTAGCCCGGGCCGAGCGGGTGGTCGGTCACGTCGTTGTACGCCGCGTTGGACGACCCGTAGGTGAAGTGCGTGTCCAGGTAGTAGATCGCCGGGTTCGCGAACCCGAGCGCGCCGCCTGCCGCCTGCTGCGCGTCCGCCTCGATGCCGGCGAACGTCGGGCAGGCCACGCTGGTGCCGCCGATCCTGCTCAGCGAGAAGGCGTAGCTCTTCCCGTCCGGCTGCAGGGTCGTCTGGCCGACCAGGATCCCGGTGCTCGGGTCGGCCAGCGCCGACACGTCCGGGATCACCCGCATGGGCGGGCTGCTGGTCGAGCCGTCCGGCAGCTTGGTGGCCAGGCTGTTCGGCACCACGCCGGCCTGGTAGGCGCGTCAGCCTGGGTGTACTCGGTGCTCACGCCACCACCGCCGGAACCGTCGTACCCGGACGGGTACTTACCTGGCGGCGTGTACTGCCACTTCTTGCCGCCGTTCTTGAGGTGGATCAGCGGGTCGATGATCGTGCCCCAGGAGGTCTCCCACCGGTAGCTGTTCGTCTAGCTGATGGCCAGGCTGGTGCCGCCCACCGAGGTGACGTACGGGCTGGACGTCGGGTAGTCCACCTGGTCGCGGGGAGGCGGGGTCCTCGCCCGGGCCCTCGTAGCCGCTGTCGCCGTGGGAGGATTTCCAGGTAACTGTCATCACCGCGCCGCCCAGCGACGGAGACTTCAGTGGCTTCGACCCAAAGTTCAGCAACTATCAGGTAATCGTGTCGAATTACGATGCGCCTGACTGGCCTGAAGCCCTGCGCTCGCAATTTGAGCAATACATCAGCAATGGCGGCGGCCTTGTCGTGGTCCATGCAGCCGATAACGCATTTCCGGATTGGCCTGCCTATAACCTGATGATTGGAATTGGCGGCTGGAGAGGCCGCAACGAAAAGGCTGGCCCGCACTGGTATATCAGTGAGGACAAGCTCGTCTCAGATTCAACTCCAGGCCCCGCGGGCAACCACGGAAACCGTCTTCCGTTTCAAGTTGTGACCCGGCAGCCGGAGCATCCCATCATGAAGGGCCTTCCTCCCGTGTGGATGCACGCTGCCGACGAGCTTTACGACTCCCTGCGCGGCCCCGGCAAGAATATGACCGTGCTCGCCACTGCGCACTCCGACCCTAAAAACAAAGGAACTGGCCGCGACGAGCCGATGGTGATGGTCGTGCGCTATGGAAAGGGCAGAATTTTTCATACCACGATGGGCCACGACGCCACCGCACTGAGTTGCGTGGGTTTCATCACCCTCTTTCAGCGCGGTACGGAATGGGCGGCCACTGGAAACGTCACCCAAAAGGTCCCGGCCAACTTCCCGACCGCGGACAGTGTGAGCTATCGCGTCGACATTGTGTCGATGGACCCCGCATTCCTGAATGGCGCATCGCCGATTGTGGGCCATCCTAATCCGGCGGAGCGATTATCACCGGCGCACGCAACATCATTGCATTAGATCCAGCGTCACCGCGCGGGCCAAGGCCCTAAACCGTCGCCTTGGTAGCCCCGGTTGAAACCCCGCCGTCCACCAGCAACGTCTGCCCGGTAATATAGCGGCTTGACTCCGAAGCAAGAAAAACAACAGCACCATCGAGGTCATCGGGCAGTCCGGGACGCTTCAGCGGAATGCGATCGCGAATGTACGCGACCCAGGCCGCATTCTCGTACAGAACACGGTTCTGCTTGGTCTCAAACCAACCCGGTGCGAGGCAGTTGACCGTTACCCCATGCACGCCCCAGTCATCGGCAAGACTCATCGTGAGCTGCTTAATTCCCCCGCGGCTGGCACCGTAGGGCGCCAGTCCCGCGAATCCTGAAACGCTCGTAACCGAGCCTATATTGATGATGCGCCCGTAGCCCCGCTGAATCATGCCGCGTGCCACCGCCTGGGCAACAAAGAACGAACCCCGCAGGTTCGTATCCAGAATCGTATTCCAGTCTTCCCAGCTCACTTCAAGCGCGGGCTTGCGAATATTGCAGCCGGCGTTGTTTACGAGGATGTCGATCTGGCCGAAATGCTCATCGCAGGCGGCAACGGCCTTTTGGATGCTCGCGTAATCGCGCACGTCGAGTTCCACTGAGAAAGTCCGCCGACCCAGGGTTTGAATCTCGCTCGCAAACTCCGATAGCGTAGTAGCGTCCCGGCTCGTCATCGCAATGTCAGCACCGGCGCGGGCAAGCGCGCGCGCAAAATACTGCCCCAGCCCGCGGCTGGTTCCGGTAACAAGTGCAATCTTGCCGGACAAGTCGAACAATGAGTCATTCATGCATGGGTCCTCAGGGTTCCAATACAACTTTCAATAAGCCGGGCTCCCGCTCGTACAAGCGGCGGAACCACGAAGCGCCATCCGCAAGCGGAGCGACGGCCGAAATCAGGGGATCAACGCAAATCGCGCCGCGCGAAATCATCGAGATGCATGCAGGATATTCTCCCGACGACGCGCAGGAGCCCTGGATTCGTATCTGCCGCGTGACCACCGATTGCAGCCCCAGTTCAATCGTCGGCGATACATTTCCGATCAACGTCACTGCGCCGCCCTTCTTCACGCTGTCCAAAGCCAACTTCACTGGGATGGTGCTTCCGACGCACTCAAGCGCGATGTCCGCGCCACGGCCCTCAGTCCGCTCCTGAATTTGCGGGATGACATCGGCGCTTCGGGAGTTGAACGTTTCCGTCGCTCCAAGGCTCCGAGCCAGCTCCAACCGCGTATCGTCCACATCGAGGACGAAGACCCTGCCCGCGCCGGCCAGTCGCACCGCCTGCAATGTGAGCAGACCAATCATCCCGGCGCCGACAACAACCGCCGTATCCTCCAGCGCAACCGGAGTCAGAGACACGCCATGGACGGCAACCGAGACAGCCTCTATCAGCGCCGCGTGCGAAAACGGCATGTTCTCAGGTAGGTGATACGCAATCCGTGCAGGCACCGTGACGTACTCTGCAAACGCGCCCATGCGCCGGAACATGGGAGTCGAGACGCCAATTACCTCGCGGTTATCGCATAGATTGATTTGCCCCTGCATGCAGTAGAAGCACTTGCCGCAGGAGACGGTCGAATCAAACGTCACGCGGTCGCCCGCGCGAAAGTCTGTCACCCCACTTCCCACGGATTCAACCACCCCCGCAGCCTCGTGGCCCATCACGATCGGGGGCAGACGCCTGCCCGTACTGCCATCGTAGCCATGCACGTCGCTCCCACAAATCCCGCAGGCCTTGATTCGGATCAGTAACTCATCTTCTGCTGGCTTTGGAACATCCAGATTCTCAATGTCGAGCTGCTTGTAGGCGGAAAGAACCAATGCTTTCATGACATCTCCATGTAATTCGGAAGAGAGGACGCAACTCGCGTCGACCTTTCGCCGGCAGGCTGCACTCGCGCTGCTCACCGCCGATCAATTGCGCCGTACAACTGATTATCATAGCGCGCTCGGGAGTGTGCCCCGGGCTGACGTTGGCTCAATCCTCCCCAGCAGAAAAATGTAAGCCGCAATGCCGATCAAAAGATAGATGGCCGGCACGCCAAAAGCCCACGCAAATGAATGCCGCGCAGTGACCAGATATCCGGTGAAAATGGGCGCCGCGATTCCAGAAAGCTGATTTGAGAAATTCATAATGCCGCCGACTTTCCCGACATTATCTCTGCTCGCAATCAGCGATGGAATCGACCAGCCAACCGGTGCAGCGGCCGAAAGTCCCCCGATCGAAATGCTGATCCAGACCAATGCCTGCAAGGCGCTATGCGGGTTTGCCGCGCCCACAATTCCAAGCCCGCAGGTCGTGCCCCCAATAAGAATGACCTTCCGTACCCGGTTCGCATCCCAGCCACGGCGAATCAGATAATCCACCAGCCAGCCGCCTACAACGATGTCGCCGGCGGTTGCCACAAGCCACGGCATGCTGGTGTAGAGAAACGAGTGGAGAAGATCAACGTGCAAAGTATAGGAAAGATAACTCGGCAGCCAGGTGAGCAAGAGATAGAAGACATAGTTATACGATCCGAACCCGATAGCCAGCCCAATCACCTTTCGTTGTTTTATGAGATAGATAAGTGACGAGGGCTCCACAGGAGCGGAGTTCTGCGCATGCAAATCCTCAGCGTCCCCCGCGATGTACTCCCGCTCCGATTCGCTAAGCTCCGGGTCATCGTCGGGATCGCGATAGACAGCCCAGAAAAGCAGGAAGTAGGCAAGGCTCACCAGGCCGGTGGCTGCAAAGCTCCAGCGCCAGCCAATTTCAATCAGGATGATTCCAATGAGAGGAACACCGAGAGCCGATGAGAACTTCGCCGCCGCGTCAAATAGCGAGGTTGCGAGACTGCGCTCTTTGGGGGGGAACCAGTAGCCGATTGCCTTCGCATTCGCCGGAAAAGTCGGCGACTCCCCAACTCCAAGCGCAAACCGAGCCGCAAACAGCCCCGGGATTCCAGGAGCTGCCGCCGCCCCGAAAGATGCAAGGCTCCAGATGAATGTGCTGATGCGCCCAACCCGCTTGACGCCGAACTTATCGAGCACTACTCCAATTGGCAATTGACACAGCGCATAGGTCCAGTTGTAAGCGCCAGACAGATAACCGAACGCAATATTTGAAATCCCGAAGGCAACAAATAGCGATTCGTGCGAAACCGAGAGATTGACGCGGTCAAAGTAATTGACTAATACCCCAATTCCGAGCAGCCATGCAATACGCCAACGACGTCTTGGCGGCCTTGCCCGTCCGTGGGAATCCAATTCTCTCAACCGTTTCCTCTCAACCCCGTGATGCGAAATCTCAATCCAGCGACTATAAACTACGCTGCGTTCAAACCGCGTCTTGCGCGGCGATCCTCTCCGGCGTTAAGCCAACTATGCCGCTTACTCGCCTGGTGATTCTTCCCCCTTTGCCCGCGCACCGACGGAGATCCCGTAAACGCGGGCGCAATTCCCGCCCAGCACACCCTCGCGTTCTTCAATCGCAAGTCCTTCAATATAGTTCATCACGATACACACTGCTGAAGCGTAGTCCGCCGACAGCGTGCACACCGGCCAATCCGACCCAATCATCAACCGGTTGGCTCCAAATGCGTCGAAAACGACATCCAGATACGGCCGGAAATCTCCCGGCTGCCAGCGATTCCAACGCGCCTCCGTGACCATGCCTGACAATTTGCATGAGACGTTCTGAAACTTTGCCAGCGCCCGAAGCTCGCGCTCCCAGTCATCAATTCGCCCTCCAGCGATCGCCGGCTTGGCAATATGGTCCAGCACAAACCGCTGATCGGGAAACTCGCGCACCAACTTCGCCGCAGCGGGCAGGTGGCGCGGATACAGCAGCAAGTCATACGTCAAGCCAAAGTCCGCAAGCTGCGCAATGCCACGCCGGAAATCAGCCCGCATCATGAACTCGTCGTCTGTCTCATCCTGTACAAGATGACGAACGCCGACAAGCCGCTTGTGTGCCGCAAAATACTTCAACTGCAAGGGCAACTCCGCCGCACACAAATCGACCCACCCGACCACTCCCTTGATGAAATCGTATTGCCCTGCCAGTTCCAGCAGCCAGCGCGTTTCTTCCAGGCTCTGCCGGGCCTGCACTGCAATCGATCCATGAAAGCCATTCTCAGCGAGCAGGGGCTTAAGCTCCTGCGGCAGAAAGTTGCGCTTCAGCACCGCCATTGCGTCTGTCATCCAGACGTGCTCGGTGGGACTGTACTTCCAGAAATGTTGGTGGGAATCGAGTCGCATGTGTTCGCAATGATTCTCGCAGGCCGACCCGGCGTCGGCAATGCTGGCGACAATGCTCTGCCCTCCTCCATCGTCCTCATTCAGCTCAGCCACTTACAACCATGGTTCGCCCATTTTGGTGCCTCTCAAGAGGCGGCAAGCGAAGGTATATTGCTGATATGCGTTTCCCATTCCCGTGGCCAGCCCTGGCTTCAGCCTTCTGCCTCGTTGTTGCCTCCACAACCGCCCATTCCTCCAAGCCGGTCATCACGCTTGACGAATACCTGAACACCACCGACATCACGGCGGCCCGCCTTTCTCCTGATGGCTCCGCCGCTGTCATTGCGACGGAATCGCCCGACTGGAAGAACAGCATCTATCGCGAGGATCTGTGGTTGTGGACGGCACAGTCGGGGCTGCGGTCTCTCACCCACTCCGGCAGCGAGCAAAACCCCCGCTGGAGCCCCGACGGCAAGTGGATTGCGTTCCTTTCTGACCGCGCCCTGCCCGGCGAGGCCGCGAATGATGACGGTGAGCCCGAAACCGACTCCGCCAAGGCAAGCCGGCTTTGGTTGATTCCCGTCAATGGCGGCGAAGCACTTCCGCTCTTCACTGAAAAACTCGATGTGCATTCTTTCTCGTGGTCAACCGATGGCTCCGCAATTTATTTCTCCGTCACCGAGCCCCTCACGCACGAGCAGAAGGATGCGCAGCAGGAAGAGTGGCAAGACGTCATTCGCTGGCGCGAACAGAATCGCGGCGACCTGCTGCTCAAACTCGCTGTGGCGCCCGCCATGGCTCGCTCTCTCGCCGTTGCGCTGCCCGACAAATCTGCCGCCGCTAAAATCGCCAAAGGGAAAGCTGAAGACATCGACGCGCCTCTGTTGCCTCCTGGCGCAGAAACCATCGCGAAGAGCCCCCTCGCCATCGAAGAAATCGCCCCGTCTCCCGACGGCAAGTCCCTCGCCTTCGTTACTGGGCCGGCACACCATCGCACCGAAAATCCAGCTGACTTCGAAATCTTTCTCGCTCCCGCTGCCGGCGGCGTGCCACGCCAAATCACCCACAATCAAGCCATCGAGTCCAGCCTTCGCTGGGCCCGCGACAGCCGCTGGCTGTATTTTTCAGTGCAGGCTGCCGCCGGCTCGCTGGAGGGGAAATACCGCGATGTTCAGGGTCGTCTCTACCGGCTCGAATCCGCCACGGGCAAGGTCGAGCGCCTCGGCGCGGACTTCGACGGCTCCTTTGACCAGTTCACCCTGCTGCCCGATGGGCATGAGCTCGCCCTGGGCCTCAAGGGCACCGAAACTCAGCTTTACTTGGTCGAAGGCGAGAAGGCCACCCAACTCCCGGGCCTCGCTGGCAGTTACGCAGGCATTGAATCCGCGCCCGGCTCAAGCACAATTCTCGTCCGCCATTCCACCGTCAATGAGCCCGCACAGGTTTACCTGGCCGCCGACCCCCTGCACCCGGCTCAGCTCAAGGCACTCACCAGCTTCAACCCCATCTTTGCTCAGCGCGCTCAGCCGGAGTGGCGCCCCTACACCTGGAAATCCGATGACGGGCGTACCGTCGAGGGCGTGCTCGTCTTTCCTCCCGGCAAGAAAGACGCTCACCATCTGCGCATGCTCACCCTGATTCACGGCGGTCCTGCGGACGCCGATGGCGACAGGTTCGGCGCCGATTGGTACGACTGGGCCACCTACGCCGCCGACCATGGCTGGCTCGTCTTCCGGCCCAATTATCGCGGCTCCTCCGGATACGGTGACGATTTCATGCTCGAAATTGAACCGCACCTGGTCTCCAAGCCCGGCCGCGACATCCTCACCGGCGTCGACGCCCTTGTCAAAGACGGCTACGCGGATCCTGACCGCCTCGCTATCGGTGGTTACAGTTACGGCGGCTACATGACAAACTGGCTCATTACGCAGACCACCCGCTTCAAGGCCGCGGTCACCGGCGCAGGAGCCGTGGAGCACGCCGCCAACTGGGGCAACGATGACGAAACCTATGACGACGCTTGGTATCTCGGCGGCCAGCCTTGGCAGAACCCCGCCCTCTACCAGAGCGAAGCGGCTCTCTTTCAGTTCGACAAAGTCAAAACCCCCACTCAGCTGGTACAGGGTCAGGCTGATATACGCGTAAGCTATCTTGAGGGGGTCACGTTGGAACGCGCCCTGCAGGCGCTCGGCATTCCACACACCTTCCTCGTCTTTCCCGGCGAAGGCCACGGACTCGACAAGAATCCATGGCACGGCTACATCAAGCTCCGCGAGGAGATGAAATGGCTCGACAAATATGACCCCGAGTAGCGGGTGCCGAATTTGTCCCTGGGCGCGTCCCACAATTGTCAGAAGCTGCGCAGCGCCCTGGCGCATCTTGTTTTGTAGTGAATCTTTTTCTGTTTAGGAACTGATGAATCCAGTAGAACAGGCCCGTCAACTCGCCTTTCAACAGACCCTGCTCAGCGCCCGGCGCACCATGGTGCTCAGCGAGATCCTCAAGCTGGCCATCGACAGCTTTCGCGCCAGCAAGCTGCGCTTTGCCCTCACGGCCCTCGGCATGGTCATCGGCACCGCTTCAGTCATCCTCGTCGTCACCATCGGCCTCACCGGCAAGCAATTCATCCTCAACGAGATTCAGAAGATCGGGACCAACGAGGTTGAGGTTGAGTACTCCGGCGGCGGCACCACCGGCGCAGAACGAGTGCTCTACAACGACTACCTCACCCTCGAAGACGAAAAAGCTGTAATAGCCCAGGTCCCCAGCGTGCAGTTCTCCTCGCCGGTGCTTGAGACCCACGATCGCATCAGCTTCGGCGGCGGGGTCGTCAAGGACACGCTGGTTCTGGGTGTGAGCCCGCAGTATCGAAGTGTGCGCAACCTTGTTGTTCTCGCCGGCCGTTTCTTCGACGATCAGGACGAGAGCGCCCACATCAAGTGCGCCGTCGTTACTGTGCCCTTTGCCCGCGAGATGTTTGGAAGCTCCGACGACGCGATCGGCAAAGACTTCTCGATTCAGGGAATCCCCTTCACCATCATCGGCACGTTTAAGGAAAGCGTCGACACCTTTGGCGAAACCGAAATCACCGACAATACCATTCTGATTCCCTACTCGGTGGCTCGCTACTTCACCGGTACCGACAGCGTAAAGCAGATTTATTTCTCCATCCGTTCCATGGGCGAAGTGCCCGACGCCACCCGCGAGATTCTGCGCATCATCAGTTCCCGTCACAAGCCGAGCTCAGTCTACAAAGCATTTGACCTGAGAGAACTGCTGACGACCGCCGCTCGAATCTCCGACATTCTTACCGCGGTGCTGGTCATGGTTGCCGCTGTCACCCTGGCGGTGGGGGGCGTGGGCATCATGAACATCATGCTCGCCAACGTGCGTGCCCGCATTCGCGAAATCGGCATCCGCAAGGCCATGGGCGCCACCTATCGCGAAATCAAACTCCAGTTCCTTGCCGAGGCAGTCATTATTTCTCTGTCCGGGGGACTTGTCGGCATACTCGTAGGACTTACGATCCCGCTTTCCATCCGCCTTTTCACTGACTACGCTTTACCCTTCTCGTGGTTGTCAGTTTTCATCGCCCTGGCCGCAGCCACCATTGTCGGCGTCATCTTCGGCACTGTCCCGGCCACCCGGGCCGCCCAGATGGACCCCGTCGAGGCCTTGAAATATGAGTAGCGTATATGAATAATCCCGAACCGCCGGAAACCGACGACGAGCCTTCCAAAGGGCCGAACCTCATCCTGCTCTATAGCCTGCTTGCTCTCGCTCTGCTGATTGCGATCGGATTCGCCGCGCTCATCGTGCTTCCCTTCTACCAGCGCCGCTAGGGTCGCTTGGCCTCAGCGTCGGCGCGCTCTGCAATCAGCACTGGAATCCCATCCACTACTGGGTAAGCCCGCCCGCATCCCGAGCACACCACTGTACTTCCTTCCAGGCGCAATGCGGCCAGACAGGACGGGCAGGCCAGTAAGCCCATCCACTCCTCGAATGCTCCACGATTATCTGTTTGGGAAGACATCGGTCGCGCCGCTACTGAATCGTCGCGTCGGGCTTCGAGGCATCGCCGGCCCGTTGCGGGCGGCTGGCGAACTCAGCCTCGATGCGCTCATTGGTCCCTGCCTTGGCAAACTCATGCGCCACGCGGATGCCGTTATAGATGGCCACGTCGTTCGATGACCCATGCCCGATGATGCAGACCCCGCGCACTCCCAGCAACTGCGCCCCGCCGTACTCTCGGTAATCCAGCCGGCGCCGAAAGTCGTTGAACGCCCGCCGCGAGAGCAGCGCTCCCACTTGGGCCGTCACCGTGCGGGTCAGCGACTCGCGCAGCACGTCGCGCACAAACCGGCCCACGCCCTCGCTGGTCTTCAGTGCCACGTTGCCCACAAAGCCATCGCAGACAATCACGTCGGCCAGCCCACTGAAAATGTCGCGGCCTTCAACGTTCCCAATGAAGTTGATCGGCAGCGCCTTCAGCAGCGGAAAAGCCTCGCGGGTCAGGTCGTTTCCCTTGGTCTCTTCTTCGCCGATTGAGAGCAGTCCCACGCGTGGTGAACGAATCTTCAGCACGCTGCGCGCGTACATCTCGCCCATCACCGCAAATTGTTCGAGGTTATACGCCTTGCAATCCACATTGGCGCCCACGTCCAGCAGCACACACGGATTCCCTTTTGCCGTGGGCATCGGTGTCGCCAGTGCCGGCCTGTCCACGCCCGGAAGCGCGCCCAGCACCATCTTGGCCGTGGCCATCGCCGCGCCCGTATTGCCGGCGGTCACAAAGCCTGCCACCTTGCGCTCGCGCACCAGCTTCAGTCCCACGCGCATTGAGCTGTCGCGCTTGGTCCGCACGGCATGCGCCGCCTTCTCGTCCATCCCGATACGCTCTGACGCGTGGTGGATGACGATCGGCAGATCCTCATTTTCCAGGTGTTCGTCCAGAAGATCGCGCAACTCCGGTTCCGGCCCGATCAGGTGGACCCGGACTGGCAAAGCCCGGCAGGCGAGGATCGCTCCCCGGATCTCAGGCTCTGGTGCTTTATCGGAACCTACGGCGTCCAGCGCGATGTCGATGAGCATATCGCATTACCAGGGATGGATCTTTTCCGAAGCAACAACAGTTGAGTCGACGCGACCACCTGGGAGCGGCGGCCCTCGACCAAATTAGAGAGGGCTCGGTTTCCCTGGTGATGCTATGTCGCCCACTCTACTTGGCGGCTTCCTTGGTGTCCAGCACGACCTTGCCCTTGTAGGTGCCGCACTTGGCGCAGGCACGATGGGGCAGTTTCTTCTCGTGGCAGTTGGGGCACTCTGAGAGGCCCGTCGCCGTCAAAAAGTCGTGCGAGCGGCGAAGTGCGGTGCGGCGCGTTGAGTGGCGCCTCTTCGGATTAGGCATGATGCAATTCCTTTCGTGTCCCTGTCCTGCGACCCCCGGGCGGCTTCAGACCGCAAGAGGTCTTCGCTGCCATCCGGCACAATCGGGACACCCTGATTTCTCTGGGGTCATTTCTCAGACTTTATCCGGCTACGGAGCCCTGATAACGCCTCCCAGCGGGGGTCGGCAGGACCCTCTTCGCAGGAACACGCCTCGAGGTTGCGGTTCTGGCCGCAGCGCGGGCAAAGTCCTTTGCAGTCAGGCTTGCACAGCGTCCTGACCGGCAGGGACAAAAGCACCTGCTCGCGCAGCACATCCTCAAGCAAAAGACTGTCCTTTTGATAATAACCGATTTCCGTCTCCGGCGCTGTAATTGACCGTTCCGGCGGGTCCGCATCCGCCCCTGCGGGCCTGAAAATAAGGTCGAATTCGGCTGCCAGCGGAATCGTCACCGCCTCCACGCACCGTGCGCAGGGAACCTGAAAATTCCCCTTGAACTGCCCCCTGAGCCGGATATCGGCCACAATATCCTTCGGCCCCCGGTGCTCATGGATTACCTCGGCAAGCCCGGCGGTCGCCAAGGGCCCCTCTTGCTCAGCTTCTTCGCCGAAATCCACCACCCCGGGATCCAGTTCAACGTCATACTCGATCGGTTCCTGTTCCAGTTCACTTACCTTGAATTCCATAGATTTCAGCCTACGGCGCACGCACCTCCGCGTCAATCCGCACCACCCTCCAGACCTCCGCGCCGCCCAATCGACTTCCGGCTCCCGGTTATTCTGAAATCAGCCGAGCGAACTGAATCCATCCCCCAGCGAGGACATCATGCAGATCCGGGATGCTGTCCAGGCGGACTTTGATCAGATCACTGCCATCTATAACGAAGTCCTCACCCACTCCACCGCCATCTACAACGACCGCCCCGCCAGCGTCGAGGACCGCATCGCCTGGGGAAAAGCGCGGCTCGAGCAGGGCTATCCCGTGCTGGTAGCAGCCGAAGGGGACCGCATAGCAGGCTTCGCCAGCTTTGGCGACTTCCGCTCCTGGCCCGGCTACCGGTTCACCGTGGAAGGCACCGTTCACATCCATGCCGAAGCCCGCGGCCAGGGCGTCGGCACCGAGCTCCTCAAAGCCATCACCGAGCGCGCGAAGATGCTCGGCAAGCACACCATGATCGCCGGCGTCGATGCGGATAATGTCGCTTCTCTTCGCTTCCTCGAGCGATTTGGATTCGTCCGCGCCGCCCACCTCCGCGAGGTTGGATTCAAATTCGACCGATTCCTCGACCTCATCTTCCTGCAATACTGGCTCACGCCGCCAACCAAGCGCGATACAGGGAAGTAAGGTGAGGATCCCGCTTTCTGCCCTGGCCGAATTCACACTGGGGGTCTACTTCTCAAGCGCCGCCATATGGTAGCCTCCGGTTGAGGACATACCCCGCTTCCCTGAGCAACGCGCCGCGGCCAAAATACAGGCATAAACCGCAAGCAATTACTGGAGAAACGCGCATGAATGCCGTCAAGTACGACCTGACCATCATTGGCTCAGGGCCTTCAGGACAACGCGCCGCCGTGGCTGCCGCCAAGATGAAAAAGCGCGTGGCGGTTGTCGAAGCGCGTACTGTCGTCGGCGGCGTCTGCATCAACACCGGCACCATCCCATCCAAGACCATGCGCGAAGCTGTCCTGCACCTCTCGGGATACAACTACCGCTCCGTCTACGGCATGAACTACAGGGTTAAGGAAAAGATCACCATGGCCGACCTGGCCTTCCGGGTACAGGCTGTCGTCAAAACTGAGGTCGATGTCACTGAGGCCCAGCTCTCGCGCAACGGCATCGACGTGGTGCACGGCATTGCCCACTTTGTCGACCCCCACCAGGTCCGCGTGGAGAGCCCGCAGACAGACACCACCCTCGATTCGGAGCGCATCATCATCGCCGTGGGCACTCGCCCATCCGTCTCGCCCCAGGTGCCCATCAACGGCCGCACCATTGTGAACAGCGACCAGGTTCTCGACTTGCCCGAATTGCCGCGCACCCTGATCGTCGTGGGCGGCGGCGTCATCGGCGTCGAGTACACCTGCATGTTTGCCATCCTCGGCGTGCGCGTCACCCTCATTGAGAAGCGCAACAAGCTGCTCGAATTCGCCGACCAGGAGATCGTCGAATCGCTCAGCTATCACCTCCGCGACAGCCGCGTCACCATGCGCCTGGGCGAAGAGGTTGAAAGCGTAGAAGAGCTGCCCGATGGCGGCGTCGTCGCCAACCTCAAAAGCAAAAAGCGCGTCTCTGGCGACGCCTTGCTCTATGCCGTGGGCCGCCAGGGCAACGTGGACGAGCTGAATCTTGCCGCGGCGGGTCTCGAAGCCGACAATCGCGGACGCATCCCCGTCGATGAGCACTACCAGACCAAGGTGGAACACATCTTTGCCGTCGGCGACGTGGTCGGCTTCCCCTCCCTGGCATCAGTCTCCATGGAGCAGGGGCGAATCGCCGCGGCACGTGCCTTCGACGACCACGCAACCACCTCCAATCCCAGCTTTTACCCCTACGGCATCTACACCATTCCCGAAATCAGCTTCATCGGCAAGACCGAGGAGCAGTTGACCGACGAAGATGTGCCCTACGAAGTGGGAATGGCATACTATCGCGAAGTTGCCCGCGGCCAGATTCGCGGCGACACAACCGGCCGCCTCAAGCTCATTTTCCATCGCGATACACGGAAGGTGCTGGGCGTGCACATCATCGGCGAGGGCGCAGCCGAGTTGGTTCACATTGGCCAGGCGGTCATGATCCTGGACGGTACCGTGGATTACTTCGTCGACACCGTCTTCAACTACCCCACTCTTGCCGAGTGCTACAAAGTTGCGGCGTTCAATGGCCTCGGCCGGCTCCATCGCTACCAGTCTGGATAGCCCCAATGAAGCACACTGCCAAAACTCGCATCCAAGTGAAGGGAATGGGTTCTCTTCCTCCCTTCAACCCGATCAAATCAACGGAGCCTTTGCCTCGGAAATGCGCCTCCTTCCGCTTCTGCTGCGAAAGCGGAACCTTCCCGTCACCGAAGCGCCGCTCATGTCCCCATGGAGGGTCACAATGACTACCGCCATCGGCGTTGTCATGACCGAACACATCGTTGCCGGACGACTGCAGGATCAGAGGCTCGCCGGAGACTCGTTGCGCTTCCCCAAGGACGAAAATGAGCTGGACGCTCTGGGAGCCGTGCCCGGCAGCGAATTAGTCGAGATTCTGGCCGATCAGATTGCCTCGCTGTCCGCAACAGGGAAAGAGCCCGTGGACGCCATCGGCGTTGCCGTCCCTGGAGTCATCCGCCACGGCGTGGTTGAAGACTCGCCCAACCTGCCTCAGATCAAAGGCATGCGTCTTGCCGACGAACTGACGAGAGTCCTCGCCGCTCGCGGCATCGCCGCACCCGTGCACATAGCCAACGACGCCGATGCGATTGCCGCCGGCGTGGCCGCCACGCGCGGCCAGCTCAACAAGCTCACTCGCGTCTGGACCATCGGCAACGGCATCGGCTACGGCCGCTGGCCTTACGTCGAGGGTGTGTGGGAGGGCGGTCACATCACCGTCACGCTGGACCCCAAAGAGCGCTTCTGCGGATGTGGCGGCGTGGGGCACCTTGAAGGAATCATGGGCTACCGCGCCATGCGCATGCGATTCCTTGACCTCGAACCGGAAGAGGTCTTCGCACAGGCGAAAAAGGGCGAAGCCCGCTGCCGCGAATTCGTGGATCTGTGGCACCGCGCGCTCGCCGCCGCCACTGCCTCGTTCATCCATCTCGCAGGGCCGGGCCGCTTCTATTTCACCGGCCACAATGTCGGATTCCTCGAGCTGCCGGTTCTGCGTGCACACCTGGAGACCATGGTCAAAATGAGCCCGCTGCTGAGTTATTCGCTTGAGATCCTGCCCAACGATGACGAAACCGCTCTGCTGGGCGCCGGCGTCAGCGCCATCCGCGCCCTCGCTTCGTAGTTGAAGCAAGCGCAAACGGAAAAGGTATCTTTGCTGAATGTCGAGCAGTTGGCGCACCGCTCTCTCAGGCGCTTGCAGTCGACGCTCGTTGCGTCGTCTATAGCGAAACCAGAGTCGGTGTATCCCGAAACTTCGGAACCCAAGTCGATGCGACCCTCAGGGAGCAGTGACCCTGCACAAAACTCAACAGGCCACAAGGACTCTGGTTTCGCTCTAGTATCTCCGCAGATAGGTCCGCGAATATCGATCGTGCCAGCTTAGATGGTCCTCGTCGAAGATGGACCACGCAACTCCAAGCCCCACAGGCAGGAACGAAAGCATCATCGCCACCAGCCGGCCCTTCAACTGCTCCGGCGTCGGATTCTCGTCTTCGAAGGTGCACAGCGCAATCCGCGCGTAGCGCATGCCCGGTGTTGCCCTCGCGAACATCAGAAACATCGAATGGTAGAGCGCAGAGGCAACAATGAAAGCCGCTACCCCACCAAGTTCTGCAGCCTTGATGCTCGGCGGGTGCTGGATATAGTTCGCCATCAACGCCACGGCTGCGCAGACCAGGCCCACGATCAGCGAACCGTCTACCGCTGCCGCCATCAGCCGATAGCCCACCGGCGCCAGGTAGAGAACCGGAGCCGCGGCAGCTTCGTCTTCGGCAACCGCTTCTTCAGGCTGCTCGTCCAGTTCGATGCCCGACCACTCGGGGCCATTCCAGGTGTGAGTCAGCGATTCCGCTTCAGCCAGGGGTCCCGATGGGTCAATGGAGATTGTGCTAGGGTCCACTTCAAAAATGCTGAGTTGGCCAAACATTTCACCGAGAGCGTCCACTCGGTCGGCCGTCAATCGCGGACGCATCCGCCGGGTCGCAACCAGCTCGCGCGGAAAATGGATCAGATTGGCGTGAATAGGTTGCGCCGCCTCCACAGACTGGATGGGACCCTCAGCCGCAGAGTCATCCGCTCGAGCGGTCGCGCTCCGCCAATAGCTTTCCTCTTGATCAAACTCGTCTGTCGAATGTCTTGAGGGTGCCGCAGGCGGCCCGGCAGGACGTGCCGGCATATCCGGCTCCCAGCGAATTTCCAGCTCATGGCCACCCGAAGCATAAGCAGGCGCCGTGGCAAGTTCCGCGACCGTCGCGTAAGAGACGGAGTCCTCAACAGTCCTTTGCATCTGACTGTCTTCTTCCGCGCGCTGCTCTTCCGTCGCAGTCTCCAGATTCGACAGAAACACCTGTGCCGCCGCCTGCGCTTCCAGCGCGGCCCGTGTGGCGACTTCAGCTGTGCGCAACGCTGCGCGAGCTTCAGCAGCCTGCATCTCGCTGTAGCTGGGGACTTTTGCATACCGTGCTGCCACGCGGGCCGCTGCCTGCGCGGCGCGGCTCTCTGCAGTGCCCTGCGGCTTGGCGGGTGCGCTCTCCGCCACAACGGACAAGCCCTTGCGGCTCTTGTGAGCCTCCAGACACTTATTCACTTCCTGCTTCCAAGATGGTTGGGGGGAGGGCTGGCTCACCAGTGTGCTCAAATCTCCAGATTCCCTTCTGACGCTGTCCTTGAGTCTGCTGTCAGTCAGGCTCAGAACTGCTGTTCAGGTTCGCAATGCCGGGTAAGAATGCCGGATGCGAACGTTGCTCCTAAGCGACCCATGAGCTTGCGCTCAAGCAAAACCGGGGATACTGTCTGCCCAATCCGCAGCGCTCCCGATTACACGACCTTCAGAAAGCACCAAGGCTCGACATATCCGAATAAAAGTTACATCGCAGCCCTTGCCGAACGGGATGCAAATCGACCCGATCACGAACTTTGCGCTGTGGGAACTCTGCTGTTCTCTATGTTGCTGCCACAGCCGCTGCGCGCGCGTCCCATGTACTATGGCCTCCATTTGCTATGCTGGCCTTGGTCCTGGGATGCATCCTCGCAATTTCGTGTTTATCACGCTGCTGGCTCTCTGTCACCTGCAAGTTAGTGGACAGGTGTTGACCAATGCGTTACCCCCGGCGACTGAGCCCGGCATCGGCGCCAAAATTGCGGTCGAAGATCAGAACTCCGCTCAGCTTCCCGACGACCCCAGCCAGGAAATTCTGCCCGTTGCACAGCCCGAGCCCGCGCCTCCCACAGGGATTCCGGTGCGATGGGTGGCCGATCGCCAGACCTGGGTGGGCCACATCGCAACCCTCTACGGAGTCTCGGAATTCCACTATCGCGATTACGTTCTGAGTGCCGACAAAGTCGTCTACAACCAGGCCACAACCGAACTGCAGGCCGACGGACACATCCAGGTCACCGGCGGCCCGGAGGACGTCTTCATCGAAGCCTCGCATGGCGACATGCGCCTCGACATGCACACCGCCCGCTTCTTCAACGTCAACGGCTCCATTGGCGTGCGCCATAGTGGGCGCACGGTTGTCTATTCCACAACCAATCCTTTTCTCTTTTCCGGCAGGGTGCTGCTGCAGACAGGCGAGGGCAGCTACCGCGTTGTCGGCGGCACCATGACCAACTGCCGGCTACCCCATCCTGATTGGCAGTTGATTGCACATTCCATCAGCGTCGCCAATGGCCATGCCTCCATGTCCAACACCTTCTTCAAGTTGCTCGACATCCCCGTCTTCTATTTGCCTTATCTGCGTCATCCTGTAGACGAGAATGGACGCCAGAGCGGACTGCTCATTCCCCTCTTCAGCAATTCGTCCATCAAGGGATTCACCCTCGGCGAGCAAGTGTACGTGGTCCTCAACCGCAGCATGGACATGGTTATCGGCTCGGAATTCTATTCAAAGCGCGGCTTCGCGCCCAACGGCGACTTCCGCTACAAGGGGCCCGGCCTCGACTACCTGAATGTACGCTGGAATGCCCTGCTTGACCGCGGGACTGCTGCCACCCCGCCGGCAACCGGCCGCGTCAATCAAGGCGGATTGGACGTTGTCGCTCTCGGCCGCCAGGACATCACCCCTGACACCCGCGTCACAGGCAACGTTGAATACCTCTCCAGCTACGTCTACAGGCTGGTCTTCGACGACAACTACTCCCAGGCCGTCTCGTCTGAAGTGCACAGCGATCTCGCGCTGACTCACACGCACAATGGGTTCATGCCTTCGGCCTACCTCGACCGTCTCCAGACCTTTGCCAGCACCGCGCCCGGTGACGAGGCAAGAATCCTCCACCTGCCCAGTCTCCGCTTTGACTCCATCGACAGGCCTCTCGGCGCCTCGCCACTCTACTGGGAAATGGGTTCCTCCATTGGCCGATTGAGCCGTGCTGAAACCGGCTTCAATGCGCACAATGTCGGCCGCATTGACTTTTACCCCCACCTTTCTCTTCCCATCTTCGCGGGCGGGTGGAGCATCGTTCCTGAGGCGGCTCTGCGCGAAACCGCATATTCCGGGAGCGAAATCCCCGATCTGACTGGCGCCAATGGCGGAACCCCTTCAGTCAGCCACGATCCCCTCAACCGATCCGATCTTGAAGCCGCAATCGACATCCGGCCTCCTGCATTGGAGCGGGATTTTACTTTGGCAGGGTGGAATCGAAAGCTCCGTCACGTCATTGAGCCCGAGTTCACTTACAAATTCGTCGGCGGCATCGGAACACAGGCTCGCAACGTACTGCTTTCCGACACTGCCGACATCGCCACCAATACCAATGAGGCCGGATTCTCTCTCACGCAACGCTTTTATCTCAGCCCGCTGAGCGCGCAGCCCTGCCCCGCGGCGGACGCAGAATCGGAGCCTTCCACCTGCCCTTCCCAGCCCCGCGAGTGGGCCAGTTGGCAGATTGCGCAGAAGTACTTCTTTGACCCCAGCTTTGGCGGAGCGCTGATTCCCGACCGCCGAAACGTCTTCGACTCCACCCTGGACCTGAGCGGCATCGCCTTCCTCACCGTGCCGCGCAACCTTTCCCCCATCACCTCGCGCCTGCGCTTTGAAGCCATCGACAACCTCCGCATCGAGTGGGATATGGATTATGACCCCAGGGGCGGCCGTCTTGGTGCGGATAACCTCTACGCCGGGTACAGTTGGGGTCGTACCACCGTAGGACTCGGTCACGCCCTCCTCAACGCCGTCGACGAGCAGGGCAGCGCCGCTTCAACGATTCAGAGCCAGCAGTTGCAACCCTTTCTGCAGATTGGCAAGCCAAATGGCTCCGGCTTCAACCTGGCCGCGAATGGCGGCTATGACTTCGTCCACGGCGCGCTCCAGTACGCAGGCATTCAGGCAACCTACAACTGGGATTGCTGCGGCCTCACCCTCGGCTACCGCCGCTTCCAGCTTGGAAATCTGGGCACCGTGAGCCGCGACGAAACCCAGTACCTCTACAGCTTTACTCTGGCGAACTTCGGCTCCGTGGGCGACATCCGCCGCACCAACACCGTCTTCCGCGATCCCAGCTTGCCGCCTGCCTACTAAACCACGTTCGCACCATCGCTTTCGGGCGCCGCGGCCCCAATCGTATCAACGGAACCTGGCCGCCTTGGTTTGCCTTTCGCCCTCTGCAGCGTCCACATAGTAGAACCCCGGCAATCGTTCCCTCCGGGCGCCCGGCGTTCGCCTGTGCTGGAGTATCCTTTCCATAGAGGATCATTACTTGTCGCGCATTCACTTTCTGGCTGGCCTCCTTGCCCTCGGCCTGGCTGTAGGTTGCAAGGCCCAGCCCGCTCAACAAAACACACCCGATCTTGCGCTCAACCGGCGAATTGAGGTCCTGGTTCGCTCCCAGTTCAATATTCCGCAGGATTACAACGTAACCATTGGCGTTCGCAAACCAAGCCCGATAACCGGCTATGACTCGCTGCCAATCACCCTTTCACGCGGAACCAAATCATCTCTTGTCGATTTCCTTATCTCCACCGACGGCAAAACCCTTGCCCGCCTTGAGACCTACAATCTCGACAAAGACCCGGTTTTCAATATCGATGTCGCCGGGCGCCCCATTCGCGGCAATCCCGCGGCCAAAGTAACGGTCATCAACTTCGACGACCTTGAGTGCCCTTACTGCGCGCGCATGCACGAGTCCTTGTTCCCCTCGACGCTCGAACACTACAAGGACAAGGTGCGTTTCATCTACAAGGATGACCCCCTGACCGAATTGCACCCCTGGGCCTTGCACGCTGCCGTGGATGCCAACTGCCTGGCCGCGCAGAGCGGCGACACCTACTGGGCCTATGTCGATTACCTCCACTCCCACGGCCAGGAAATCACAGGAGAGGACCGCAACGTAACCAAAAGTTTTGCAGCCCTTGACCGCATCGCCCGCCAGCAGGCGACTCTGGCCAAGCTCGATGCGCCCAAGCTCGACGAATGCCTTGCCAAGCAGGACGAAACCAAGGTGCGCGCTTCGGCAAAGGAAGCGGATGCCCTTGGAGTGGATGGAACTCCGGCACTGTTTGTTGACGGGGAGCGTATCAACGGCGCTCTGCCGGAAGATCAGATCTGGATGGTCATCGATCGCGCATTGCGCGCCGCGGGCGAGCAACCACCGCCTGACGCGCCCGCGCAGCCCCAAAGCCCCGCGGGTGCAGGCAAGTAGAAGCTCGAAGCGTCGGCGCGCTTCCCCACACGCCGGCTGTAAGTATCGCAGGCTCCCGTATCGCGGCCCCGGTCTTGGGATTTATCCTGTAAGACCGAGGTCCTTTACGGCTCCTCAGGAGAATTCAGTTTGCAAGTCGAAGCTCGTTTGTTTCAGCGCCGTCTTTTTGCCGCCCCTATTCTCGCAGGCGGACTCTTTCTGGCCGTATTATCCGGCTGCCATCGTGCCCCCTCCCCTGACGTAATGGCCACGGTCAACGGCAAGGAGATCATGCGCGCGGAGGTCGAGAAGTACTACAAGGCGAGCCTCGGCGACAATCCCCAGGAGCCCAGCCCCGAGCAGGCCGACATCGTCCGCCTCAACATCCTCCACCAGCTGATTGAAGACGAAATCCTGCAGCAGCGCGCCGCAAAACTGAATCTCGCAGCTACCGATGAAGACGTAAATGCCAAGCTCACCGAGATGAAAGCGCCCTATACGCAGGAGGAGTTCGACCGCCAGCTAAAGCAGCGCGACATCACTCTCGACGATCTGAAGCGCGACCTGCGCCGCTCCCTGACAAAGGAAAAACTGCTGAACAAGGAGATCGAGTCCAAGATCAACATCACCGACTCCGACATCAGCAACTACTACACGGCGCACAAAGCCGAATTCAACTTGATCGAGCCGCAATATCACCTGGCGCAGATCGTTGCCAGCGCCGGACCCGCGCCGCAGACAGGTAACATGCAAAACAAACCCTCCAGCGAGGCCGACGCGAAGAAGAAGATTGAGGCTCTCTATAACCGCTTGCGAAGCGGTGAAGATTTCGGCGCCCTGGCCATCCAGTTCTCAGATGACCCCAATACAGCCTCGAATGGCGGTGATATGGGATTTGTGCTCGAGTCGAATCTCCAGCGCGACCCTGAAGCCTATAACGCCGTCAGCAAACTCAAGCCGGGGGAGATTACCGAGCCCCTGCCGATCTACGAGAACACCGGGCCAAGTCATCGGGTTATCGGCTTCGCCATCTACAAGCTGATTGGCCGCGAGCCCGCCGGGCAACGCGAAATGAACGACCCCCGTGTGCAGCAGACCATCCGCCAGTTTCTGCGCGAAAGCCACGCGCAGCTGCTGAAGAACGCCTACTTTGAAATGCTCCACGACCAGGCCACTGTGCGAAATTACTATGCCGAACAGATCCTGAAGAACGGCGCCCAGTAGCCCCTGCTTCTGCATTCCCCAGGCAAAGCTCGAGCTATCGTTCAACGGGTCAGCCGCGCGGCCAAGCCAGCCACGTTAATTGTCGTTCCCAATCGATCCGTTTCTCTGAATGCGTCTGTCCCGAGGGCGCGCATTCGAGCCACGCAAGCCCGGCTGCAACTCCCCATGGAAGCATCTGCAATCCCGCCCGTTTCATATCGGTCGAGATCCGTCCGAGGCACGAGTCGCTCGCACTCTGCAGCGCCGACAAGCTTCACCGGCCAAATAAAGCGGCCTCCGTCACTGACGGAGGCCGCTTTCATTCATGCCCAGCGAATCGACCGCTACTTCAGGTTGCCGCTCGAATCCATCGTGATGCCGCCGGGGCCGGAGTTCTTCTTCTCTTCATTGGCCTTGCGGGTTCCCATTGCCTTGGTGCGCCAGTCCTCGGCTTGCGCCAGGTCAGCCTTGACCGCCGCGGCATTGCCGAAGTCCAGGTCCGCCTTGCGCCTGTAGACAAGATTCAGATAGGCCATGGCATCGTCATAGTTTGCGCGATTGGCCACTGCCTGGTTCAGGTACTGCAGAGCCTCATCGACAAGAGGAGAATTCTCCTCCTTGATCGTATCCATCACCTTCTTGGGCGCCTTGGAGTTGCCCTCGCCGTCATCGTTGATGCCGGCTGGGACAAGAGCCTTCAGCACGTTTTCGTGCGCCTCGGTCCAGTCGATCACGCCAACGGTATAAGCCGCCTCAGGGTCCTTCGGGTCGACCGCAAGAACCTTCTTCTGCCACGTCTTGGCGTCGTCCAGCTTTTTGATGTTGAAATAGATTCCCGCGATCTGTTTCAGGCTGTTCACATCGTTGGGATCTTTTGCCAACACTTCCTGGAAGATGCTGATCGCCTGCTGAGCGGTCTTCAGGTTTTCCGCAGTGTCCAACCCAGGTACGATGTTCTGCGAAAGAGCAGTCGCCAGATAGCTCTTGGCCATCGGAAGGCTCGGATCTAATTCGGTGGCCTTCTGGAAGTGCCCGATAGCCTCTTCATACTTGCCACTCTTGTATGCATCCACTCCCTTGTTCAACTGATCTCGGGCTGCCAGGCGGTCACACCCGCTCATGGAAAGCACCATGCCGGCCAGAACAACCGCGAGCGCCGTAAAACGTGCGGGTCCATTCATGTTCGTATCGTCTCCTTCAGGTCGCACCTGTACTCTGCACGCCTTGAATCTTAATGCGGCTGGCCACAGGCGAGAGTTGCCCAAACCAGGAAAGAAAATACTACTCCTGTTTTCCGCCTGCAGTAATTGCGTCCGGACAGCTGACTCTCAAGTGCGGACTGCGTCATCCAATTCCCTACCAACCCTTGTTGCCTCAACCGAGCCGAGCCCAACCGGTCAATCTACAGTCCCACGCCGCTCACGCATTGCTGCGATTCCCACCGCGGCCTGACCGATGGAAGGCTGAGAGTCCGCCGTCTACTGCCCGGCCAGAATCTTCGGCGTCATCAATCCGATGTGATCCACGTTGGCTGAACGCCCAATATCCACCACATCCGCCACATAACGGAAATCCAGATCGTCGTCGCCCTTCACAAACATCACGCGCTCGGCGCGATTGGCGTAAATCTCCGTCAGCCTCGGCAACAGCTCAGCCTTCGTCACGTCCGTCTCGTTGATCTTGTAGGTAGGTGCTGCTCCCGGCCGATAAAGTACCTGCACAACGATGGTGCGATCATTGGGCTGCTGCTGCTGCTGCTTGTCCTTCGGCGGCTGCGGTACCAGCGCATCAAGCCCCTTCGGCGTTACTGGCACAATGACCATGAAGATGATCAACAGCACCAGAAGAATGTCGATCATGGGCGTAACATTGATTTCCGACGAGTAACCACCCCCGCCTCCGGTACTCATTGCCATGGCTTCAAACTCCTCGTTTTCTCAAAATCGTTAAAGGGACTGCGCAACAACTCCGTATTACTCGCCGCCCTCAAGATTGCTTTCCCTCTTCTGCGTCAGCAGGCCCACTTCATCCACGCCGGCAGTGCGCACAGCATCGATGGCGTCCTCAACTGCACGGTATTGCGCCCGCGCATCTGCGCGGATGTAGATCGTCTTCCCGGGCGTGTCGCTCAATTTGTCCCGGACCTTTGCGCCAAGTTCTTCGGTGGCGATCTTATCCTGCCCCAGGTAGACACCGCCGTCCCGCGTGATGGCGACGACAATAGCATCATCCTTGTCGGCATCCGGCATGGCAACGGCGTTCGCCACCTTGGCCATATCGATGGCCACCTTGTTCTGGAGCATGGGAGTAATAACCATGAAAATGATCAGCAGCACCAGCATCACGTCCACCATCGGCGTCACGTTGATGTTGGAATTGATCTTGCCGCCTTCGTTTCGAACTGCGATTGCCATTTATGACGCTCCATGCCTTTGAATTCTTGTTCCCGGATGGCCTCCGGCCTTACTTTGATCGCACGCCTTCACGGGTTTGAAATCGGAGGGCAGGAGAGCGTCGCCGCTTTCCTGCCTCCATATCTTCCCGCTCGAGCCAAGAGAGGCGCTGCTTAGCGCTTGTTGCTCTGCTTGATGAAGTAGTCGATCAGCTCGCTCGAGGAGTTGTCCATCTCCACGTCGAAAGCTTCGACACGCCCGGTGAAGTAGTTGAAAGCCATAACCGCGGGAATCGCCACCAGAAGGCCGAATGCCGTGGTTACAAGTGCTTCTGAAATACCGCCGGCGACCGCGCCGATACCGGAAGTCTTCTGCGTGGCAATCGCGTCGAATGCGTGCAGAATGCCGACCACAGTTCCGAACAGGCCGACGAAAGGAGCCGTCGAACCAATGGTGGCCAGAACACTAAGGCCCCTCTTCAGCTTGGCGTGGACGATGGCCTCGGCCCGTTCCAATGCCCGCTGCGAGCTCTCGATCGTGTTCTCGGTGGCTGCACCGCCTGATGCGCGGAACTCCTGCAGACCGGCCGTCACAACCTCGGCCAGGTGAGACTTCTTGTTGCGATCGGCAATCTTGATCGCTTCCTCGAGCTTGCTGTCCTTCAACGCACCGGCAACCTTGGGTGCAAACTCGCGCGATTGCTTGCGGGCTGCTGAGAAATACAGGTAGCGGTCAATCATCACGGCCAATGACCAGATTGACTCGATGAAGAGAATAATGGCCACGCTGCGGGCCATCCATGCCATGTGTTCCCACAACCCCATGGGGCTGAAGCTGACAGTCTGTCCCTCATCCTGGAACATGGCCAGGCTGCTGACCGTTTGCGAAGCGAAATGTGAGAGCTGAGCGAGAATCACTGAATCGTTCCTCCTAAGGAGTTTCTTGTGAATTGCGACTGATTACGGTTGCTGGAATGCGGCTCTTTCCGGATTCGCATTCAGGTCAAAAGCAAGGCCCTTTTCCTTGGACGTGGAAAAGGGCCAGAATCTGCGTCATCCGCCAAGACTGAAGATCACGTTAATTGTGGTCTCCACCTCGACCGGCTCGTTATTGAGCAGGTAGGGCCGATAGCGCCAGGTCTTCACCGCGTCCAGGGCCGCCTGCTGCAACATGGCCGGACCGCTGATGACCTTCAAATCTTGGATAGTACCCGATTTGGAAATCATGGCCTGCAAAATCACTGTGCCGGAAACGCGCGCGGCCTTCGCAATCGGCGGATAAATCGGGGTCGTTTTCTGGATCAACATGCCGATGGCCACACCGGCTGAAATATTTACCTTCTTGGGCGGTGCTGCCTTCACCTGAGGTGTCCCGCTGCCAAACACGCTGCCCATCACGCCGTTCGCACTGCCGCCCAGACCTTCCATGCCGGCAACGCCAAAACTCGATGGCGGCGCCTCCTTTTCCGCGACCATCTTGATGTCATGCGGAATCTTGGTCGGAGCCATAAGCTGATTGTTCATCATTTGCGACTGTACGTGCACCACATGCACTTCCGGTGGCGGCGGCGGTGGTGGTGGCGGCGGAGGCGGAGGTGGGGCCGTCAATACAGTCAACATCGCAGCTCTGGGAAGTGCTTCAGGGTAGATCAGCGGAATCAGGATGAGAAGGAGAAGGATCGAACCGTTGGTGATGAAGGTTACCACCATCCAATACCTGCTCTTGCTCTTGATCCTGTGCGCGGATTCAAACGTGGAATCTTCAAACATGGCCAGCCTCGAATTCGGGTGTTGGTTACCTCTATTTAGACACCGGGTAAACGTTAAATGTTCCCGGCATCAAAACGGTACCACAGAAGTGTGCTCCACCTATATCAGAACTATGCTTCACTTGCAAAACATGCACTGAAAACGGTGCAATCGGCACCCGCCATCACTTCCCTTTGGCTCGCTTTGCCGCAGGCAAAACCACTGTCTTCCCCCGCTTCGAACGCCACTCCTGCCAGGCCACCAACATCGGCGCAGCCACCGCAATCGACGAGTACGTGCCGATGAGAATTCCAACCACCAGCGCGAACGAAAAGTTGTGCAATACCTGGCCGCCAAAAATGAACAGCGACAGCACGGTAAGAAACGTCAGACCCGACGTGAGAACTGTCCGGCTCAGTGTCTGGTTAATCGCCCTGTTCACCACATCCGGCAGAGCCTCGCGCCGGCTCAGGCGCAGATTCTCGCGGATACGGTCGAACACCACGATCGTGTCGTTCATTGAATAGCCCACCAGCGTCAGAATCGCGGCAATCACGGTCAGGCTGATCTCCCGGTTGGTGAGCGCGAACGCTCCAACCGTGATCAACGTGTCGTGGAAGCAGGCAACCACCGCCGCCACGCCGTAGATCAACTGGAAGCGGAACCACAGGTAGATCAGCATGCCCAGAAGCGAATAGAGCGTAGCCCGCAGGGCCTGTCCTTCAAGCTGCCGGCCCACCGTGGGACCAACCACCGTCACGTTGCGCACGCTGAATGCGCTGCCGAAATGGCCTTGCAGGGCATCGTCAATCTGCTGGCGCCCCGTGTCCAATGCGTTTTCGTTGGTCTGCTCAGGCAGGCTGATGAGCACCTCGTTCATGCCGGGCTCATCGTAATTCACCACGTTCGCGTCCTTGATGCCGGCCGCGGCAGTTGCATTGCGGATCGCATTCAAATCCGGAGTCTGGTTGAACTTCACTTCGACCTGCGTGCCGCCGCGAAAGTCCACACCCAAAGGAACCGGGCTGCGCAGGCCGCCGACCGGATGCGTCCAGTGCCATCCCATCGAGATGATGCCCGCCACGCTGAAGATCATGGAAAAGGCCAGGAAATACCACTTCTTCCCAAGCCAATCAATATTTACGCCGTGAAACAGTTCCACTGGTTCTCTGCCTTCCTGTGCCGGAACTCCTGAGTTCCGCAATTCAATTTCTGCCTCTGCCGCCTTTGCGCGCAGGGTCTAAATGGATACCATTTGGCCCGTCTTCATCTTGTTCAGGTGAGCCTCAAAAATCACGCGCGAGACGTACACTGCCGTGAATAGATTTGCTGCCAGACCGAAAGTCAGGGTGACCGCAAAACCCTTCACCGGGCCCGTTCCAAACAGGAAAAGGATGCCGGCGGAAACAATTGTCGTTACGTGAGTATCGAAAATTGTCGTCCATGCATGGGCAAATCCCTGGTCCACGGCCGCCGAAGGCGCCTTGCCCGCGCGCACCTCTTCACGGATACGCTCAAAGATCAGCACGTTCGAATCCACGCCCATGCCGATGGTCAGAATCACTCCGGCAATCCCCGGCAAAGTCAGCGTGGCGCCGGAATATCCCATAAATCCAAGCAGGATTACAAGGTTAAGAAACAGCGCGAGATCCGCATTGATTCCCGATCCCTTGTAATAGACCAGCATGAAGACCATCACCACCAGCACGCCCACGACGGCTGCCGTTACCCCGTCCCGAATCGAGTCCGCGCCCAGAGATGCGCCTACGGTCCGGTCTTCCAGGTAGTTGAGCGAGGCCGGCAGCGCGCCGGTGCGCAGCATCTTTGAAAGAATTTCAACTTCCTCCGGAGAGAAGCTTCCCCGAATCTCGCCGGAATCGCGAATCGCACTCTCGATATTCGCGACTTCCTTCACCCGGCCGCCCATCACCACGGCCATGCTGTGGCCCACATTCTTGCTGGTGTAGTCGTAGAACCTGTCGCCTGCTTCGTTGGTCAACGTAAAGCGGACAGTCCTCTGCCCGGTATTTGAATCCGTTCCTGGATCGGCGGAGCGGAAGTCGCTGCCGGCTACGATCGGAACCCGCTGCAGCACATACACGCTGTCCGCATCCGAGCCTGTCGCCAACGCCCCCGAACCGTGCTCCATCTCTTCTTCCGGTGGAAGCGTGCCGCCTAGACTGGCCAGGGCCGCCTGCTCATCCTGGTAGGGGCCGCCCACCACGGGGTGAATCTCAAGTCGAGCCGTGGACTGAATAATGGCCTTTACCCGGTCCAGGTCGGAGATACCGGGCAACTCCACCAGGATCTGGTTGGCGCCCAGTCCATAGGGCGCAATCTCCGGCTCGCTCACGCCCAGCGTATCTACGCGGTCGCGAATGGTCTCAATTGCCTGCTGGTCCGTCTTGTCTTCGAGCGCCTTTTCCACCAGCGGCTTCATCGTCACGGTAAAGCTGTTGTCAGAAGAGCCGCTCACGTCGTACTCGGTCGAGTACTTTGAGTCCAGAAGGTTTCTAATCGCTCCGGCCTGATCCGGCGAAGTGCCTTCAATGCGAATCAGTTCGGGCTTACCCGACCCGTCCGGCTTCAGGGGGTTCGGCTTGTAGACCTGCGAAAACGTGAGATGAGCCGCCTTGAGATCCTGTTGGATACGCCCCACCGTGCTGTCCGTCTCGTCGCTCACGGCCTCGGCGACCACGACCTGCAAAATCAGGTGAACGCCGCCGCGCAGGTCAAGGCCCAGATGAATCCGGTTGGTCAGGCCCTCCATCAAAGCCTTGCCGCTAAAGCCTGAAGGCACACCAAAGATGCCGTAAACAAAAAACACCAGCACCGCAACAATTGCCACAATTTGCTTATTGAGATTCTTCTTCATTCTTCCACTTCTTCGGTCCAGAGAGGTTGAGCCCGGAGGGCTAAGAGGCCGAAGGCCCTTCCTGAGTAGTCACTGATGCAATCGCGTTCTTGGCAATCTCCAGCTTAAGATTATCCGGCGCAACGCGGATAATGATGACATCGTCCTTGATGGATAGAATAATGCCCCGAATGCCCCCCGCAGTGGTCACCCGGTCCCCCGCCTTGATCGCGCTGAGCATCTCCTGCCACTGCTTTTGCCGCCTCTGCTGCGGTCGAATCATGAGCAGGTAAAGAATCGGAATTAAAAGCAGGGGCAAGAGCATCGGGAGACTGCTTCCACCTCCCCCGGTCGGCCCTGCCAGCCACATTGCCAAACTCGCTGCCACGATTGTCCTTTGCTCGCCCTGGCCGCATCCATTTGCCGCCATTCAGGGCACAGGCATACCCGCCGCGGCGGACGCCTGAATAGAAATTTGTCTCCGGGAATATTCCTGGCCTCCTGGTGCTTCCGGCTCAGGCTCTGGCAAGGAGGGTCAGGCTACTTCGCGCCGGCAACTGGGATTCACCCCCGTGCCCGCTTGAAACCCGTTACCCAGCTACCGTCTGCTTCCTGTTCGACACAGTCCTCTCCCAGAACCCGCCTTGAACGGCCGCAACGCTTGCTGCGAGCACACTCCAGCCAGGATCCAAAAGAAGGCCTAGAAAGATAAGAAACGTGCAGCCGGTTATGTGTCAAGGCTACAGCGCACTCCAAAACCCCGTAATCGACGCCTATCCTCATCCCAGAACCTCGCGGCGCACGAATTCCTTCCTCCCTTACAAAGCCCTTACAGATTGGTTGCTCCGCCCTTACGGACCTTGGTTTCTCCTCAAACTAGAGCGGTTCTCCTATCGCATTCGTGCGGATTCTCGGCTACCTTGCACAACGCAGAAGGCAAGTCGAAACGGAAGAGTTGCTCATGATTCGCCTCGCACGATTGGGGCGCAAACTCCATCCTTGCTCGCACTCGAATGATCGTGCTTGGGAGCCTCCATGACGCACAGTTCCGATTTCGACTACCTGTCTCTCATTCCGCTCGCGCTGGCAATTGCCTTCATGCTCTGGGTGCTGTGGAACCTGACCAAACAACAAAAGCGTTAGCAGTATCTTCGTCTTGGGCTGAATGCCGCGCGCACCCCATCAGGCTCAGCAGGCCCCCAGGTCTGTATTTGCTCTTCGCTGACTTGCCGACTCGCTGACCCGCTGACTGCGCCGACTCGCTAATTCGCTGACCCGCTAATTCGGCTTCGACCCCGGCGTCACAGCCGGCGTCTCCGGCTCGTCGTCCGAGTCCTCCACCAGCACCGCCGATCCGGGAACGATATCGAAGCTCGCCGCATCTTTCCCTGCCGGGTGAAAAGTCACGCGCAACGGCTCGCGCTGCCACTCCGGCGCATCGCAGACCGGCTCAGAACGGCTCGCCCCATCAAACGCCGAAAGCTTCTTCGCCAGTACCGGCTTGCGCGCTGCCAGTTGCGCCACCACAGCGTAGAGGCTCTTTCCGCTGGCCGTTACGCCGCAATAAGCTCCGTAGTCGCGAAACCAGCTCACCTGGCTCACCCCCGGGTCGTAATCCGGCAGCTTCAGCGGGGCCACGTGCCCGGTCACTCGATCCACCAGCAGCCAGGGCCCGCGCTGCCATACCCAATGGCTCTGCTTCTCGTTCGGCTCCGGTTTATCACCGGGCAAAGCGTCGTTCAGCCGCATCACCCGCCGCACCACAAAGCTGCGGTCAGTTACGTCATGAGAGTCGCCGGTCGTCCATTCTTTCACCACGCCGTCTACTACCAGAGCGCGGATCTTCAATGCATCTTCGCCCGTGGCCGCTCCCGCCGGATCGCCTGCCTTCGAGTAAGGCACCCGCTTCGTCGCGCCTATAAACACGCTGTGCGTCTTCCGGGGAGAAGCCTGACCCACCTGCTCCAGAGAAAACAATGCGACCATCACCACCACCCCGGCCCACCAGCACTTGCCCATCTCGCCTGCCCCTAACTTTGCGCCGCTTCCACCGCCCGCGCCACGCGGAAGGCCATGCCCTCATTCAAGTGCGCCGCCAGCACCTGCATCCCCACCGGCAGACCCGACTTCGTCGCACCGCACGGGACCGTCACCCCGCAAATCCCCGCCAGGCTCGCCGTCACTGTATAAATGTCCGCCAGATACATGGCCAGAGGATCGCCCGTCTTCTCGCCCAGCTTGAAAGCCGGCGTGGGCGCGGTCGGCGTCACAATCGCATCCACCTCGGCAAAGGCACGCAGAAACTCCTCGGCCAGCAACCGCCTTACCTGCTGCGCTTTCAAGTAATAGGCGTCGTAGTACCCCGCGCTCAGCGCGTACGTCCCCAGCAGAATCCGCCTCTTCACCTCGGCGCCAAATCCCTCGTCGCGCGAGTGGCTGTACATGTCCGACAACGTGTCCGAAGCCGGCGAACGATACCCGTAGCGCACCCCGTCAAAGCGCGCCAGGTTGGCGCTTGCCTCCGCCGTCGCCACCAGGTAATAGGTGGGAATTGCATACCGGTATGCGGCAGAGAAATCGGCTTCACTGTGCATCCGGCATCCTTCAGCGCGGCAATCCCGCATTCAATCGCCAGCCGTACTTCAGGGTCCAGCCCCTCGCCGAAATACTCCGCTGGAACGCCAATGCGCAACCCCTCAACGGGCTTATCGCTCTCCGCCGCATAATCCGGCACCGGAGCCGGCGAGCTGGTCGCGTCCTTCGGATCGTGCCCGGCAATCACGCCCAGCATCGTGGCCGCATCGCGCACGTTCCCCGCGAACGGTCCCACCCGGTCCAGCGACGAAGCAAAGGCAATCAACCCATACCGCGAAACACGCCCATACGTCGGCAGCACGCCCACCACGCCGCAAAAGCTGGCCGGCTGGCGAATCGATCCGCCCGTATCCGATCCCAGCGTGGCCACGGCCATGTTCGCCGCCACCGCCGCCGCCGAGCCGCCGCTCGACCCGCCCGGAACCCGCTCCGTATCCACCGGGTTGCGCACCGGACCATACGCGGAGTTCTCATTCGACGAGCCCATGGCGAACTCGTCGCAGTTCAGCTTGCCCAGCAGCACTGCACCCGCTGCCTCCAGCCTCGACACCACGGTCGCGTCATAGGGTGGCCGGTAGCCCTCGAGAATCTTCGATCCCGCGGTCGCCGGAGCTCCGCGCATCACCAGCACGTCTTTAATGCCTACGGGAATGCCCGCCAGCGGCCCCAGCGGGTCGCCCTTCGCCGCCGCCGCATCCACCCGCGCCGCTTGCTCCAGCGCGCGCTCTTTGGTCAGGCTCAGGTAGACATTCAGTCGCGGATTCACCTTCGCGATGCGGTCGTAGTAGCCCGCCGCAACATCAGCTGCCTTCACACTGCCCGCGGCAATCCCTTCCCGCAGCTCGCTGAGAGTCTTCGGCTTTTCGACGAACGTCTCCACTATCTTCATCTCGCGAGCCAATCGCACCTTTCCTGCCGGTCCTGATTCCAGGATCCCTGCTCCCTACATTCCCTATTCCCTATTCCCTATCCCTGTTCCTTGCTCTTACCGCTCAATCACCTTCGGCACCTTGAAGAAGGCCCCATCCGTCTCCGGCGCCTGCGCCATCACTTCGGCGCGATCCAGCGACGCAAGCCTCTCGTCAGGCCGCAAAACGCTGGCGCCGCCCGCGCCCTTCAATTCGCTCACCTGCGCGAGCGGCGTCACGCCGCTCGTATCCAGCTCGTTCAGTTCCGCGACATGCTCAAGAATGGCATTCAGGTCGTGCAGCATGCTCCCCTTCTCCGCGGGAGTCAGCTTCAGATGCGCCAGTTCGGCCACGCGCTCTACATCTTCTACAGTTACGTTGGAACTCATGCTCCCGGTCGTCCTCACGGTTCAAATGGATTGCGCTCCGCAGGGAGCTTCGAAGTTAAAGTATAGCCCGTTTCCTCATCGCCGCAGCCCGCGCTGACTGGGCTGAATCAGCCCCAGGTTCTAATCCACAGTCAACGTCAGCGTGACCGTATGCGACGCCCCGCACGCCGTCACACTCACTGGAATCGAATACGTTCCTGGCGGTGTATTCGTGTCATTGCCGCCGTGCGGCGGCGCTCCTCCCGTGCCCCCGCCCGAGCCCGAGCAGCTTGAGACTCCTCCGATGACCAGCATCCCCGCCGCCACAAGAAGAAAGGCTCTCCTCCGGCGTCGCCATGCCAACGGAAGCAGGATGAATCCGCAAGCAGCCGAATACAAAACCCACCCTTGCCCCGCAGATACTGAAGCGGTCTGTGCCTGCCCCGTCGCCACCGATACCGTCACATTCCCGGTGGAATTGGCAGGAACCATTTCGCTCGTGGGATTGAACGTGCAGGTCGAATACGCCGGCAATGTGCCGCACTTGAAGGTGAAGGTTCCCGTCGAGCCGCTCGCCGGTGTCAGCACCAGCGTGTAATTCGCAGTCTGGCCGCTGGCCACCGATTGCCCGGTTGACCCGGAGAGAGCTGCCGTAAAATCCAGCCCCATCCCCGACAGCGGCGCCTGCACGCTCTGCGCCAGCGCGGAACTTGCAACCGTCAGGTTGCCTGTCTGTTGCCCTGCGCTGGCAGGGGTGAACGTCACTCCAACCGCGCAACTCCCTCCTTGCGTCAGTGTGCTCGTGCAGGTGTTGCTCGCAATCTGAAACCCGTTTGACACCGTGACCGCAAGGCCGGTCAGCAGCGCCGTCGCGCTGGTGTTCGTCACCGTCACGGTCTGGGCATTGCTCGTCGCCCCCACTCCCGTTGTCGAAAAGCTCAGTTGTGCCGGCTGCAACTGCACCGAACCCGCCGCGCCGCCAATTCCTGTCAGAATCACAGTCGCCGTATTCAAAGTCGACGAGCCGACTGTCAGCGTGCCCCCGGCCGTCCCGTTTGCCGTCGGCGTAAACACCACCCCCGTCGTGCAGCTCGCACCTGCGGCAAGACTTGTGGTGCAGGTATTCTGCGTCAGGCTGAAGGGTGCCGTCACCGTCAGCGTCAGTCCCGCCGCGCTCAGGCTGCTCGCATTGCTGACCGTAACCGTCTGTGCTGCGCTGGCCTGGCCGAGTGTCGCCTCCGTCAACGTCATTTGCGCCGGGCTCACATTCAATCCTGACGCCGCCAGCCCCGCTCCGCTCAGTGCAACCGTCACCGCTTTCACGCCCAGTGTGGAAGAAGCCACCGTAAGCGTGGCCGCGATCCCGCCTGTTGCCGCCGGCGTGAAAATCACCTGCACCGTGCAACTGCTTCCGCTGTTCAGTGCGGTCCCGCAGGTTGTCGCGCCCGTCGAAAAACTGCCCGCGCCAGGTCCGCTGATTGCGAAGCCCACATTGGCCATCGCCGACCCGCCTGTATTGCTCACCGTCAGCGTCAGCGGTGCGCTGGCTGCACCTGCCTGCTGCGGAGGGAAGCTCAAGCTTGCCGGGCTCGCCGTGAGAACGGGCGCAAGGACGCCGGTGCCGCTCAGGGCCACCGTCTGCGTCTTCAACGAGTCAGCAACCTTCAGCGTTCCGGCCTGCGTGCCCGCCGCGGTGGGCACAAACACCACGCTGATCGAGCAGCTTGAATTCCCCGCAAGCTGGCCGCCGCAGTTGCTCGAAACCTGAAACGGCCCGCTTGCCGAGGCCGTAATCGAATCCAGCGGCAGGTCTCCGCTGTTGGCCAACGTCACCGCCTGCGCCGCGGAAGGTTCACCGATTACCGTTCCCGGAAATGTCAAAGAGATCGGGCGATAGCGTATCCGTAGGCGGCGCCGCGCCGGTTCCGTAAAGCTGAACAATCTGCGTTCCGCTGCCATCCACCAGGGTCAGCGTCCCTGTGGACGCTACCGCCTGCGTGGGGGCAAATTCCACCGTCAGTTGGCAATCGCTATTCGCGGCAAGCGAACTGCCGCATGCATTGCCGGCAAGCACAAAAGGAGCAGTCACCGTCACGCTCGTGATCGGTAGCGCGGTCGCCCCGCCATTCTCCAGCGTCACCTGCAGTCCATTCGACGTCGTGCCCACCTGCACCTGCCCAAAGCTCAACGTAACCGGCGTCAGTTGCACGGCTCCGGAACTCTCGCCGCTTCCGCTCAGCGCCACCGTGATCGCTCCCCCCGCCACATTCGCGCTGACGTTCAATTGCCCCGCTCGGCTGCCTGCCTGGGTCGGCGTAAACGTCACCTGGATCGCGCAGTTCGCGCCCGCATTCACCGTGGCATTCAGGCAGTTATCCGTTTCGCTGAAGTCTCCGCTCGCCGTAACCGCTGTCGGCGTCAAAGCAATGCCGCCCGTGTTGGTCAAGGTCACTGTTTGCGGGCTGCTCGAGCTTCCCACCGTCGCAGCAGAAAAGGTGAGAGTCGCCGGGTCCGCTGTCGCCGTCGTCAATTGCGTGCCCGCAGTCCACAGCGGAATCTGCCACACGCCACGTCCATAGGTTGCCGCCGCCAGCACCGTCGGCAGAGTCGTTGCGGGCGCCGCGCTCAGCTCCACCACCGGCGCTTCCGGCAAACCCGTTCCAAAAGCCGACCAGCAGGATGAAGCCGGCATCCCGCAACTCGCGACCTGCCGTGTCGAAAAAACTCCGGCATCCGTCGCAATGTAGGCGGTATTCGCATCCTGCGGATCCACCACCAGGCTGTTGGCCGGCGACAGACCCAGGTTCGACGTGATGTACGCCCAATGCGCCCCTCCGTCCGTCGAGCGATACGCCACCCGCACCGGTTCCGTCGGACTGGGCACTCCGTCCACCGTCACATACACCGTGTTTCCGGTCGCATCGTGCGGGTCAATATAGATACTCGATATGTCCAACCCGTACGCGTTCAAACCCACCGTGTCATTGGTCACCGCGTTGTGCGACAGGTCCGTCCACACCGGCATCGTACTGCTGCCGGGATTAAAGGTCGTGCTGAGTACGTGCCCGGCCAGTGTTCCACCACCGTCCGCCGCGCCGTACATCCCCACATAAATTACTTCGCCGCCTCCCGGCATCGCCATCGCCGCCATGCTGCGGATCAGCGCATCGCCGCTGCAGTAGGGAATTCCCGTGACTCCGTCGAGAATGGGACTAATCGCGTTGCGTGCGCTCCAACCGCTCCCGTCCGCCGGTCCGCGCCATAACCGGCAAGTTCCCACCAGCAGCTGCGATGCATCCAGCGGATCCACCAGAAAGGGCGCCGGTGTCGTCATGGTGCCTCCATCACCATTCACATCCGCGTCGTTCACCACCGCGCAGAATTCCAAAATCCGATGGAGTGCAATCTCCCGTCTCCGAGCACAAATGGATGGAAACCCCTGCCTGGTTGTTCACGTACCAGTTCGAGTTGTTTGCCGGGTCCACAGCGACCGGGCCGCCCTCGCCCCCCAGAATCTCAGGCCAATCAACCGTTGGTCCCGTCGTGCTTTTCACGCCGGCCGTTCCATTCGCCCCCAGACCGGTCATCATCGTGTAAGGCGACGTGTTCACCGCCGACATGCTCACCACCTCTGCCAGCGAACCCAGCCCACCATTCAGATTCTGAAAGTGCGAAGCGTCGGCGGCAGAGCACGCCTGTCCCGTCTCACCGACTCCATCGGTCGACCGCCAGAGCCCGCTGTCGTTGCCCACCAGCATCTCCAGCGGATTCGCCACATTCCACGCCAGCGCGTGCTGGTATCCCGCGACCTGCGCACTCATGCACGTGTTGGCATTGGTGGCGTTACGCCACGCGCAGCTCATCGCCAGGCTGCACTTCCACAAATCGTTTCCGCCCGCAAAAAGCAGCGTGTCCTGCCCCGATGGCGCGGCCGACAGCGCCAGGTTGTAGTCCCCGTTCTCCACTGTCATTGCGCCCTGCGCAGTGTTCGTCTCCAGCGCCGCCGTGTTTACCTGTGCCGAAAAGGTGATGTTCTGGTTTGTGCAGGCTCCCCCGCTCAGCGCACACGCGTCCTGCCAGATTCCCTGGTCCTGGTTGTTCACGTCCACCGTCCACGCGAACGTGTCGCCCGTCAGGGGATTCACCGCCAGCGTTCCCCGGAAGATCGGGCACGCCACCGAACCAATCGACCCCGGATTCGCCGGGCACATCTGCGCCGTCAGCCCTGCCCCCGGCTGCGCCGCCAGCCGCGTCCATGTCATGCCGTCGGTCGATTGGTAATACCCGTGGTAACGCACTGCGGCCACAAAAACATGCCGCACCGGGTTCCAAACCACCGAAGTTGCCGCGTTCCCGTTGGGCAGTACGAAGAGATCGCCGGGACCCTGCACATCAATCCCGCTCAGGTCAGTAATGCGCGCCAGGGACCACGTCGCCCCGCTGTCGGTCGAATAGTAGAGTCCCGCGTAGCTCGTGTTCGGGCGCTCCGCATTCGTCAGCGTGCCCTCGTAAGCCTGTGACACCGCCGCCACTACAAGCTGCGGACTCGACGTGCTCCACGCAAACCCCGCAAATCCCTCGCCCGTGAAAGCCGATAACTGGTCCGATGTCAGCGCGATCAGGCTCCACGAGTTTCCCCCGTCCGTCGAGCGCAGAATCCCCGCGCCATAGTAGGAGTCGAGCGCGTCGTTCGGATCGCCCGTTCCCGCCAGAACCACTCCCGTCCCACCCGGCTGCACAGAGATTGCGCCAATACTGATCGATGCATCGCGCGCCGCACCCAGTGCCGCCACCGTGTCGGTCAGCGGCGTAAACACCACAGACGCCGCATTCGCCGTGCCTGCATTCTGCGCCAGCCAAACCCCGCCGCCCGTGGTTCCTACGTAGACCCGGTTGCCCGTTGAGTCCGCGGGATCAAACGCGATCGACGAGATGCGTCCCGTCACCAGGCCATAATTTGCCGAAATCACCGCAGTATGGTCCAAGCGGCTGCCATGTCGCAGTCGCCGCGCTTACAGCGCTCCGCGTCAATCCCCGCGAAGCGGCAGAAATAGTCCCCCTCCGCGCTGCACTCGCCCGAACTCCCGGCCCTCCCCGGTTAGCAAGAAATCGCTGCGCCTGCACCACCCGCGGCGGCAGCTTCTCTCTTTGGCCCGCCTGTCCGCGTCCACCTGGACCCTGCGCAAACACCGCCCCCGTTGCGACCGCGGCAACCAAGACCAGTATCCCCAGCGGCCTGCCCACTCCTCTTCCGCTTTTTCCCGCTGCAGACGAACCTCGGCTCAAACCTCCGCTGCAGGCTGCATTATCGAGAAATTCCTGTGAAGTACAAGTGGCCACACGCGTCCGGGATCCGGGTCCCGCCTCTCCTCTCCCATCTTCCGAGAGAGACTTGAGCGGAATCCAATGGATTGCGCATTGAAAACATGCATTTTCCGGGTTTGGATTTGCGGCCCATTATAGGACGGCACATTCGCATACCTGCTGTGACCGCCAGTACACAAGCGGCCGCGGCCTACCGCCCTTTAGAACTCCCCATCGCCGCTCCCCGCCTCGTTCTGCTTGATGTAGGCATTGGAATCGAACTTCTTTGCCATCGAATTCCCGCTCATCGGCCGCACCAGTCCGAAGACCGGACGGTCGAACCAGGGCCTGTCATGTGTGCCCACAATGGCCCACGCAATCCCCGCATAGCCATTGGGATCGCGCCCGTCCAATTCGTAGCGATCGTTCAGCATCACCGCCCACTCGAATGCGCGAGCCGGGTCCGGTGCCCATTCCAATATCTTCTTGGCCCAGTACATCCGCATATAGTTGTGCATCCAGCCGGTCTCCACCATCTCCCGCTGAGCTGCATTCCACAACTCGTCGCCGGTCTCGCCGCGCTCCATTTGCTGCAAACTGTAGCGCTGCGGCCGCGCATCGCCCGCATGTTCCACCAGCGTCTTGCGCGCCCACGGCTCGGCGCACTCCCAGTTGTCGTAGTCAGGATTGTGCCGCACAAACAGCACCGCCAGTTCCCGCCAGCCAATCAACTGGTCCAGGAATCTGTCCCGCACCGATGTCGAAACCCGGCCTTCTCTCACCGCCTTCTCCACCGCCAGCGCAATCGTCAGCGGCCCGATGTGGCCAAAGTGCAGATAAGGCGACAGCCGGCTCGTTCCCTTCACCTCGGGATGGTTCCGGTTGGTCTCGTATCCCGCCAGCTCAAGCTCCACAAATTCGCCAAGCCTCTTCTGCGCGGCACGCGTGCCGCCGCAAAAACTGTCCACCGGCTTCACCGCGCGATCCAGCTTCGTAAACCCCGCCGTCAAGTCTTGATTCACGGGATAACTCACCGGGGCCTTCTTCGGCGCCCATGCATGCAACGGCTTCACCCTCTCCGGCGCGACAAGATACTTGGGCATTTCCGCCTTCAAATGCGGCCGAAAATGATGCAACAGAAAGTAGCTGCGCCCAAACACCGCAGACGGGACAACCACATCGGCGTCCACCGTCCAATACGGCAGTCGCAGCCTGCCGGCAAGCACCCGCCGCCAGCGCTCCGGCTCGCGGCATCGGTTCTCGTCGCCAATCAAAAGCGCCGCTCCCACCTCTTCAAGAAACGTATCCAGCGAATTGTCCGGATGCCGCCGCAGGGCAAATCCCACCCCGCGCTCTGCCGCGTCTTCCGCCACGTCCCGCAATCCCTGCGCCAAAAAATGGTAGTGTCGCAGGTTGGCGTTGGGGTAGTTGGAAATCACCGAGAAATACACCACCACCGGCAGCCCCAGCAGATTCCCCGCCTCAATCGCCACCTCCAGAGCTGGATTGTCCACAATCCGCATCGCCCGCTGCATCCAGTACACGACGCATCTCGCGCCCTTCCGCGGCGCGCCTCCGCGGCGCACCAGCACGCGCGGACGCGCTGCAACGCGGGCAAGTTCATCCGGGAGGTCCGGGAGCGCGGCTCGGGCAGGCATCGTCTTCTCGATTGTCGGATGTCAGGGACGATGAACTCATGGTTCATCCCGTGATCTCAAAAAATCGCCGGGGTGCCTTCGATGAGGTGAAAGCCAGGTGAGCCGCGATGCGATTGCCGCGGAATAAAATCAAATCGCAATCGAAATAGCGCAACCTTTTGCCCTCGCCCCATCTTGCCTGCGCGCCCGGCAGTCAACCGGTTCGCTACAGCGTGTTTCAGAAGTCAGTTCTGTAACAAGGGCACGGCTTTAGCCGGGCCGAAAAGGCAGCAAGAATGAAGGGGGTTTAACCCCTGACGAAGAACAAGCTGACTCCGAACAACAATCTTTGAAACACGCTCTAGTGTCCTGTCTCTAAAGTTCACAACAAAATGAATGACTGTCATCCTGAGTGAACGGGGCCCCAAACGCTTTTCAGTACCGGGGTCCCCAAAGAGCGGTCTTTGCTCTTTGGGGTGGAGTTTGGGGGTGGTGAGTCGAAGGATCTGCGGTTGTTCTTCCGCGAACTTCGTAGACACCACACTAGGGCCTGTTAACACTACTGAAGTAGGTGGCGCCGGGGGCAGCTTTTCTCAGTTCTAGGAGTGAGGAGTGACGCATACCGGGTGTCTGCTAGCGACGAGCGACGACGAAATGAGGAAAACTGGCCCCGGCCCTTCGGGTTGCGGCGAAAATCCGGCCATACTTCATTCTCGCCCTCGACGGTGGACCCGCCACAGCCTTCGGGCTCGGCTTCGTCTGGCCGGATTTTCACTCGCAACGCCGCCTGCTCCAGTAGTGTGAACAGGCCCTAGTAAATCCAGGGAACCAGCCTCCAGGTTCGGGCATAGTAGGCTTCGTATTCCTGGCCGAAATGAGCGTGCAGAAGGCGCTCCTCAGAATGCATCCGCGCGACCAGCGGTACAAGCAGGAGCAGCGCAATCAATACTCCTGACCAGCCCCGGAAAGTCAGCCCCCACCCGAGCATGTTGACAAGCATTCCCAGATAGCTGGGGTTGCGGATCAGGCCATACACTCCGCGAGTTTCGAGCGTGTGGCCGGCTTGAATGGCGACCAGACCGCTGAAACGATTGCCAAGGACAAACACGGGCCAGAGGCGCAGGCCTCCGCCCAGGGTATAGAGTGCGATGCCGGCCCAGCGTGTTGGTTCGCCGTCGATGGTCCAGATTCCTACGCGGTCGGTATAGGGTGGCACCACTGCGCTCATCAGCGCGATGACACTGAATGCGGCGAAGACCCAGCGATTGCCGCGGTCTTCCTGTTCGCCGGAGCTCAGATTGCCGTCGCTGAATGGAGCGGCCACCATCATTACAACAGTGACAACGACCAGCGCAATCAGTGCCCGATGGCTGAAAAAGGCCGTCCATCCTCCAAACGCAAAAATGCTCAGACCAAACTGAAAGATGGCCACGAAGAAGCCGACGGCAAGGACTTTGGCACGGGCGTTCAATTGAATGCCTCCCGGACCCGACCATCGTACGTTCGGTCATGTGCGCCGCAGGTGACGGCGGCCACACATCTTGGGCAGAGAGTCGTTCCGCATCGCGGCGTGAGGGTTGCTTCAGCCCACACGCACCAGATGTGCACGAATTCGAAAGGCCGCCCGCAGGCGGCCCTCTATTCCCTATTCCCTATTCCCTATCCCCTATTCCCTATTCCCTATCCCCTGGTCCCTATTCCCTATCCCCTGGTCCTTAGTCTCCCTACCATCTCCCCCAGGCGCGCGTAAAGTAGTCCGCCAAAGTCATTCCCACCAGAATCAGGAAGGTGAAAACGCCGGCTCCCACCGTGAGCTTCGTCAGCCTGGTCGAATACTTCACATGCATGAAGAACAGCACCACCAGCATCGCTTTGATCACCGCGATCCCCAGCGCCGCGATCGGGTTGAACACGCCCCACTCCTGGTACGACGCCCATACCGTCGTTGCCGTCAGCACCAGCAATGAACTGCCGACGATCACATAGACCACCGGGCTAACGATGTGATGATGGTGTTCGTGCTCTTCGGGTGTTTCGTCGTGTTGAGTCATGCCGATTGTCCTTTATTGGTGGCGACTTATCAGATAAAGCAGCGGGAAGAGAAATATCCAGATGATGTCGACGAAGTGCCAGTACAGCCCAAAATTCTCCACAAAGGTCACGTGCCCGGTGGTATAGGCGCCGGCCATTGCTCGGAAGATCATGAAACTCAGGATCGCGATGCCGATGATCATGTGCAGCGCGTGCATGCCCGTCATCGCAAAGTAAAGAAAGAAGTACAGCTCCGTGTGCCGCGCCATGTCCAGCGGCATCGGCTTGTCGTGATACTCGTTATAAACTTCAGGATCGGACGCGGGGTTCAGAAACGTTTGCAGGCTGTAGTGCATGCCCGGAACGTGATGCTTCTCCCACTTCTCGGTGTATTCAATTGACTTGATGCCGAGAAAGACCAGGCCCAGAATGAACGTCAGCACCAGGCAGAGAACCAGCGCATTCTTCTTGCGCATCTCCGCGCACCACACGCCCATCGCCATGGTAAAGCTCGAGGTGATCAGCACCGCGGTGTTGGCCGTGCCCCAGCCAATCTGCAACTGGTGCGATGCCTCCACAAACGCCGGATAATACCAGTTGCGCAAAATCAGGTAGGCCGTGAACAGCCCGCCGAAGAACATGATTTCAGTCAGCAGAAACAGCCACATCGCAAAATTCGTGGCATCGTTCTGCTGGCCGATGGTCTCAAAATGGTGGCGCTGGTAAGGCGGATGCTCGTGCGCCGCCGCCTCCGCGCCGCCATGTGTCATCACTGGGCTATCCGACACTCGCTACCTCTTTTTCTTTCTGGCGCTCGAGCCAATCGTAGTCGTAGGCTTCGTGGTCCATGATGGGAATCTCTACAAAGTTTTCAGTCAGTGGCGGCGATTGCGTCTGCCATTCCAGGCCCGTGGCCTGCCAGGGATTGTTCCCCGCGATCGCTCCATACTTCAGCGACCAGGTCAGATAAAGAACCGGCAGTAGATAACCCACGCCCAGTACCGAAGCGCCGGCCGTCGAGAATACATTCAAAATCTGAAACTCCGGCGGATACGACGCGTACCGCCGCGGCATGCCCAGCGTGCCCAGAATGAATTGCGGGAAGAACGTCAGGTTGAACCCGATGAACGTCACCACAGCGGCCAGCTGCGAAATCTTCTCCGGATACATCCGCCCCGTAATCTTCGGCCACCAGAAATGCACGCCCGACAGGAACGCCATCAGCATGCCGCCCACCATCACAAAGTGGAAATGCGCCACGATGAAGTACGTCTCCGTCAGGTGAATGTCAGTCCCCGACGCGCCCAGAAACACGCCCGTCATGCCGCCGATCGTGAACAGCCCCATGAATCCGAAGGCATAAAGCATCGGCGTTTCAAACGTAATCGAACCCTTGTAAAGCGTGAAAGCCCAGTTGAAAATCTTGATCGCCGAAGGCACAGCCACCAGCATCGTCAACAGCGAGAACACGAGCACCGCATAGTTCGAAATGCCCATGATAAACATGTGGTGCGCCCAGACAAAGAAACCGAAGACCGCAATCGCCACCGACGAAAACGCCACCGCCGTATAGCCGAAAACCCGCTTCCGGCTGAATGTCGAAATCACTTCTGAAATCACGCCCATGCCCGGCAAAATCATGATGTAGACGGCAGGATGAGAGTAGAACCAGAACAAGTGCTGGAACAGCAGCGGGTCGCCGCCCTTCGCAGGATCAAAGACCCCGATGCCCACCGTCCGCTCCAGCGCGATCAACACAATGGCAATCGCCAGAACCGGCGTGCCCAGCACCATCAGGATGCTGGCCGCATAGTGCGACCACACAAACAGCGGCATCCTGAACCACGTCATTCCGGGGCAGCGCATCTTGTGAATGGTGACGATGAAATTAAGACCGGTAAAAATCGAGCTGAAGCCCGCGATGAAAACCGCCATCCCCGTTGTCAGTACGTGTGTGTTTACATAATGCGTCGACAGCGGAGTGGTGAATGTCCAGCCCGTATCCACGCCGCCGGAAGCCATTGTGTAGATGGCAAACAGCCCGCCCGCAACATATAGATACCAGCTCAGCAGGTTGATCTTGGGCAGGGCCAGGTCCTTCGCGCCGAGCATCATCGGCATTAGAAAATTACCCAGCGTCGCCGGCACTGATGGCACCAGGAAGAAGAAGACCATGATGATGCCGTGCATGCTGAACACCTTGTTATAGGTGTCCGTCGCCATCAGGTCCGACTGCGGCGTCAACAGCTCAAGGCGAATCAGTCCTGCCAGCGCACCGCCAATGAAGAAGAAGAACGTGATCGAAATCAGGTAGAGAACCGCAATCCGCTTGTGGTCGCCCGTCAGCAGCCAGCTCAGCAGGCCATTCTCCTTTGACAGGAAGTTCATCTTCGGAATCCTGGCCGTCGATTGATCGGGAAGAACGACGATCGTATCGCTCATTGCTTCACCATCCCCTTTCCTGCGGTCTTTTGCACCGCAGGCGCTGCCTTACCTTCACTTTCCGGCAGCAAATCTGTCGTTGTCGTGGTCTGCTGCACGCGATAGTCCGAGTTCAGATTCTTGATGTACTCCACCAGTGCGATCACGCCCTCTTCGCTGATCTGCCCCTGGTAGGTCGGCATGATCGGCGCATACCCCTCGGTAATGTGCTGCGAGGGATTCAGAATCGCCTGCCGCAGATAGGCGTCGTCCACATCGATCGATTGCCCGTTTGAAAGTCTCAGCTGTGAGCCGTACACATTCGCCAGGCTCGGTCCACGCGCATCGGGCCGGGTATTATGACAGGCGTTGCAACTCAGGCTGGCAAACAGCCGCTCTCCGTTCTGCGCCAGCGAATTGCCGCTCGTCGAACCGGCCAGCCATTTCTTGAAAATCCTCCGGAGTCATCACCACCACGTCGCCGATCATGTGCGAGTGATCCGTTCCGCAATACTGCGTGCAGAACAAGTGATACGTGCCCGGTGTCGTGGCCTCGAACCATACCGTCGTATAACGGCCCGGGATCGCTTCGCGCTTCACGCGGAACGCCGGAATCGAAAAGCTGTGAAATACATCCTGCGAAATCAGCGTCAGTTGCACCGCCCTGCCCACCGGCACATGCAGCGCGTTGATCTCGTGCTGGCCGCCCGGATGCTCCACCTTCCACATCCACTGCTTCCCCACCACGTAGATATTCATTGCATTGGCCGGCGGCGTGTAAATGCGGAAGTACAGCAACGCGCCCCATACGAACATCACCAGGAAAAGTCCCAGCGGAATAATGGTCCAGGTCGCCTCCAGCAGCGTCGAGCCCTCGATCTGCACCGCCACCGGATGACGCTTCTTGCTGTACAGAATCGAGAAACTGGTCACCAGCAGAATGACGATCGTCAGTCCAACCAGGCTCACCAGCACCATGAAGAAATACAGCGCGTCCATCTGCGGCGCAATCTTCGACGCCTCCGGCGGAAACAGCGCGAAGTTCGTCATCCACTTGACGAGAAACTGCCAGATTACTGGACTGATGTGAGACATTCCGTTATCCGTTCACCTTTGTTTCTTTCATTGCCGCTTCTTTTTCCGACCCGTGCGCCTGCCGGTAGTCCCGCTTCAGCATCACGGTCATGAATCCACCCAGCAGAATCAACGTGAGCAACCCGCCCAGCTGCACCACCCGCGCCACAATCAGCGAGTGCGTATTAGTCTGGGGATTGTAGTGGTAGCAGTACGTGAGAATGTTGTCCACCGGCGAGCCGATGCGGTTCGACGAGGCCTCGTCGAGCCCCAGCAGCAGGTCCTTGGGCGAGTACTCCACACCCATGTAGTACTGCGCCAGCTTGCCTTCCGGCGTCACAATCTGGATCGCGCTCGCATGCGCAAACTGGACCAGGTTGCTTCCCGGCACCTTCAGCTTCACATACTTGAAACCCACCGCCGTTGTCAGCGCATCGATGTTCGGCTGCGTCCCGGTCAGGAAGTGCCACCCGTTGGCCGTCTCCGGATGCCCGTAGCGCTTCACGTATTCACGCTTCTTCGCCGCCGCCAGATCGGTTCCCTCGGTCGGATCGATGCTCACCACAACAATGTTGAAATCCTTGCCCGGAACAAACCGCACCATTTGCAGCGCGCTCGCCAGACCCTCCATCTCCTCTGAACAAAGCATCGGGCAGCGGTAGTACACCAGCGCCAGAATCGCCGGCCGCTTGCCAAAGTAGTCGCCCAGGTGTACCTGTTTACCGGCATCGTCGGTGAAAGTCAGGTTCAGCGGCAGCTGCTGGTTCAGCCGCTGCGCGATTCCCACCCCGCCCAGAAGCGAGGGCGTATCGTTCGCCGGTCCTTCTGACTTGTCGCCGTAGGTTGAGACCTGCGCCAGCACCGCCGCCGCTTGAAATGCGATGCACAACACAATCGCGGCTGTGGCGGCCTTTGCCGCGTTGTGCCAACTTCTCCGGATTGTGTCTTTGCACTGCATGACTGCTACTCCTTTACTGCTCCAGTACCCGGCCCGCGATACCGTCTCCGGTCCTCGCACACGCCCATGAGTCCCTAGTCCCTAGTCCCATTCCCTATTCCTTAGTCCCGGTCTCTTCCTGCTTCTGCCTTGCCTCCGCAGCCTGTGCCGCGTCCTGCTCCTGCTCATAGCTCGTTCGTGCGAACCCGTTCGTCAGCGGCACCACGACCACCGGCTCCTTATCGCCCGTCATCAGCGGCTGATGCTGCACCTCCGGCGCCACCGGCAACCCACGCTGGGCAATCAGCTCCATCGCCCGCTCAATCGGAATTCTCACCTCGCCCTTCGAACGATCGACCCAGCTGTAGTTGTTCAACAGCAGGTCCTCGCGCTCGTGCAGCTCCATCACATCCTGGTTGCCGTCATCGAGCTGCAAACGCGGCGTGGGAAAGCTCTGCGCCAACTCCGCAACCTTCTGCTGCATCTCGGGGTTGTTCGGCAAATTGCCCAGCTGGCGGATGTTCACCGTCTTCGTCCACTTGCTGGTGGGCCCATCTTCCTTGTTCATCCGCGCATTGATCACCTTCCCGATCCCGTACGACAGGACGCCGATCACGGCCACAAAAATCGCCAGCGCGGTCAAAAAGACAACGATGCCCGTGACGCGAACATCGGACTGCTCGTAGCCCGCGGACGCATCGATCTCTTCCGGCTTGTGATCTTCCGGCTCTTGCGGATTATGCGGTGACATGATCAGGCTCCAGAATCTCCGCCACATGCGGGTCGTTGGTCTGCACCAGCGGACGCGTCTTCAGCTGCATGCAGAAAAAGGCCACCCAGAACGCCGTCATCGCCACCGGCACTGCCGCATACTCCAGAATTCCCCAGCTGAAGTGCAGGTTCCGCGCCGCGTCCTTGTAGTTCGGCTCAATCAGCCAAAACAAATCGAATGCCTTGGCGAATACGATCCATTGGCACACCCGCACCAGCCGCTTCTTGTTGCGCTTGATGTCCCGCGACAGCAGCAGCGTGAACGGAATCAGCCAGTGGAAAATGAAATCGAGTGTGATGATCACGCCCCAGTGGCCGTTGATTCGATCCTGATACCAGCGAATCTCTTCAGGCAGGTTCCCTGACCAGATGATCAGGAACTGCCCGAACGCCAGGTAGATGTTCAGCATCACAAACGCAAATGTCAGCTTGCCCAGGTCGTGCTGTTCCGTCTGGCGCAGAATGGTGTGAAACGGATCGGCCTTCGACAGACTGATCGAGACAATGATCCCCAGCGCCAGCACCTGGTAACCCTGGCCCACGAGGAACAGCAGCCCGTACACCGACGAGTACCACGTCGGATCCATCGACATCACCCAGTAGATGGCCGCCGCCGTCATGGTCAGGGAGTAAACCACGATGCCCGGCCCGCTGATGTTTTCAAATTTCTTGATCCAGAAAGGCGTATTATCCGGCGAATCCGCATCGCGCTTCAGCGCCAGCGCATTCAGCCGCCACGTGTAGAAGCCCCAGATCGCAAAGCACAGCACGCTCACCCACACAAACGATGCCGGGTTGAGCATGGGCCGCTTGAAGTCCAGGCAATGCGCTTGAATTTCGTTGATCAGTCCGCTCTTCAGTGCCGCCGCCGTATCGCTCTCACTGGTCAACTGCGCCCAGAGGTACAGCTTCTTCATCTCCAGCGCCACCACCACCCAGTACACAAACACCAGCGGAAGCGTGCGGCTCATCGCCTCCAACGGCCGGCGCAGCAGCAGGCCCCATTTCCCGCCCGAGCAGTACTGCACCATCAGCAAGGCCAACCCGCCCACCGAGAAGCCGAACGTCAGCATCAGGCCAAGCACCCACGCGCGCAGCACGTGTTCAATTGACCCGTCCGCAAAGGCCAGCAGTGCGGCGATCACCGAGAAAACCACCCCCACCATCATCGCGCGCGATTTCCAGCCATCCACAAAGGCCGGCGCGCTTAAGTCAGCGGGAAGCGTCTTGGCATGTGTTTCGTGAGCCATTCCTTCAGTCCTTACTTCGCGGCCGCGGGAGCCGGTTTACTTGCTGGAATCGAAATCAACGGATCCGCCGGGTTGGCCGGAGCCATTGCCGGTGTGCCTTCATTGGTGTGCGGATAGGCCTGCACCGCCGTGGCGGGCAACGACCAGGGTTCTGCATAACCCGCGGGCAGGTTATGCTCGATCGCCACTTCTTTCAGGCTCTTCACCACCACGCCCGTTGGCACATCTTTCACAGTGGCGGCTTCGCTTAACTGCAGCGCCCGAATGTACGCCGCCACCGCCCAGCGATCCGCCGGTACCAGCTGGGCAGAGTAGTCCGGCATCGCCCCGTAGCCATGCGTCATCACGTAAAAGTAGTGCGAGATCGGCTGCGCCATGCGCACCTGGTCATGCAGGTTCGCCGCCGGCTTGTAGCCCCGGTCGACAATCATTCCCAGGCCGTTGCCCACCCGCGAGTGGCAAGGCGTGCAATAGATGTTGAAGCGCTCCTGCCCGCGCTCGAGCACTTCCATCGTCACCGGGAACGGCATCAGGTTCTGCTCTTCGCGATATCCGTTGGCGCCCTGGATCACGCCGGTATAGAAGTAGCTGTCCGCGTGCAACTGGCCGCGCGCTACCGTGTTCAGCACCTGCGGCCGCGCGCCGCGATGATCGGCAAACATCTCCGACCCGCGCTGCGGAATCATCTTCGGCTCGTTCTGCATATCCTGCCGGCACCCCGCCACCAGCAACAGCAAAGCGAACCCGGCAGCCTCAACGATGCGCCGGCGCGAGGTCCCACCCTGACCCCTGATCCCTGTTCCCTGTTCCCTGCAGTCCATCAGTACTCCACCTCCACCACAGAAACCGGCTGGAAGCTCGTGAGATAGGCCTTCGTCTCCGGCAGATCGAATTTCGGGTCCAGCGCTTCGAGGCATAGGAAGAACTTGTCCGTCGTCGCCCCATCGCGAAAATTGGGAGCATTGAACAGCGGATGATAAAGCTGCGGCAATCCGTTCAGCGCCAACATGCCAAAGGCCGCCGAAAGCCCCGCCCACAGAATCGTCCACTCGTATGCGGGCACAACGAACGCCGGCCAGGAGTACGTCGGCCGCCCCGCCACGTTGATGGGATAGGCAAGCACCGAAATCCATGTCTCCAGGGAGAACATCGCCGCCAGGCCAATCAGCCCGCCAATAAGCGTGATCAGCGGCACCTTGTTGCGATGGAAGCCGATCGCTTCCGCAGCTTCTTCTACCGGATACGGCGTATAGCAATCCAGGCGACGCCAGCCGTCCTGGTGCGCCTGCCGCGCGGCTCGGATCAGGTCGCCCGGCGTATCGAATTCGGCCAGCAGGCCGTATGTTCCTTCGCGTGCGGGCATCAGTCACCACCCCCCACTACCGCCTTCGGCTTGATCTTCGCCCCCGGCAGCAACATGCGTACCTCGTTCATCGGAATCATGGGCAGGAAGCGCACGAACAACAGAAACAGCGTCGTGAACAGTCCCAGCGTTCCCACATACGTCATGTAGTCCCATTTCGTGGCGCGATAGGTTCCCCACGACGACGGCAGAAAGTCCCGATAAAGGCTGGTAACGATAATCACGAAGCGCTCAAACCACATGCCCGTGTTCACAATAATGGACAGCACAAACATGAAGGGGATGTTGGTGCGCAGCTTGCGCGACCACAGCGTTGTGAGCGGAATCGCCAGGTTGCATGTGATAAGCACCCAATAGGACCAGCCCATCGGCCCGAATGCGCGGTTCCAAAACGTGAACGCTTCCCAGTGCGATGCCGAGTACCACGCCATGAATGCTTCCATGCCGTACCCGTAGGCCACGATGAATCCCGTCGCCAGCATCACCTTGCCCATGTTGTCGATGTGGCGTTCCGTCACCAATTGCTCCAGGTGATAGAACTTGCGCAGCGGAATCGCCAGCGTCAGCACCATGGCGAAGCCGGAATAAATCGCGCCGGCCACAAAGTAAGGCGGAAAAATCGTCGTATGCCAGCCCGGAAGCACCGCCACCGCGAAGTCGAAACTGATCACCGTGTGTACTGAGAGCACCAGCGGCGTGGCCAGTCCTGCCAGCAGCAGGGACGCCGTCTCATAGCGCACCCAGTGCCGCGCGGAACCGCGCCAACCCCAGGAAAGAATCCCGTAAACGTACTGCCCTAACTTGGAATCCGCACGATCGCGAAAGGTGCCGAAGTCGGGAATCATTCCGGCGTACCAGAACACCACCGAGATCGTCGCGTAGGTCGATACCGCGAACACGTCCCACTCCAGGGGAGAGCGGAACTGCGGCCACACGTTCATGGTCAGGGGCAGCGGCAGCATCCAGTACCCCAGCCACGGACGGCCCACGTGGATCAGCGGGAACATGCCCGCGCAGACCACTGCGAAGATCGTCATGGCCTCGGCAAAACGGCTGATCGAATTGCGCCATTGCTGCTTGAACAACAGCAGAATGGCCGAGATCAGCGTGCCCGCATGGCCGATGCCGATCCACCATACGAAGTTGATGATGGCAAAGCCCCAGGCCACCGGCTGCGTAATGGCCCAGATGCCCACGCCCTTCAGAAACAGCCACGTCACGGCCACCATCAGCATGGTCGCCCCCGCGCCGGCGATGCCGAAAAAGGCAAACCACCCCAGCGGCGTATGCGGCGTCAGCACGATGCGCGTGATCTTTTCCGTGACCGACTTGAAAGTCTCGGCCTGCCCGACGACCCTGAATTCTCCAGTGGCTGGATCGGTCCCCGGATCTTTGGTTTTCACTTCGCTGGTTGCCATCGCGTCATCAACCCTTCGTCGGTGCGTGCTCCACCGGCGTCTCTTCCAGTTCGGAATTCAAATTCAAAACCTCGGCTACATACGTCGTCCGCGGTCGGGTGTTCTGGTCGGCCAGCACCTTGTACGTCCTCGCCTGCGCACTCAGTTTCGTTACCCTGCTCGTCTTGTCATTCAAATTGCCAAACGTAATTGCCGAGGCTGGGCACGCCTGTTGGCACGCCGTCACAATTTCGCCGTCGCGAACCGGGCGATTATCCTTGTCGGCCTCGATCTTCGCCGCAGAAATGCGCTGCACGCAGTAGCTGCACTTCTCCATCACCCCGCGCGTCCGCACCGTCACATCGGGATTGCGCATCAGCTTCAGGCTCTCCGTCTCGTAGTCGGAATAGAGCAGGAAGTTGAAGCGGCGCACCTTGTACGGGCAGTTGTTCGAGCAGTAGCGCGTGCCCACGCAGCGGTTGTAGACCATCATGTTCAGGCCTTCCGGCGTGTGCACCGTGGCCCCCACCGGGCAAACCTGTTCGCAGGGAGCGTTCTCGCACTGCTGGCAAAGCATCGGCTGGAAATGCGCGCGCGGAGCCGCCAGATCCCCTTCAAAATAGGTGTCGATGCGAATCCACTGCATGTTGCGCCCGATGCGCACCTGCTGCTTGCCCACCACTGCAATGTTGTTCTCGGCATAACAGCTCACGATGCAGGCATTGCAGCCCACGCAGCTGTTCATGTCGATCGACATGCCCCACTTGTTGTCTGGATAGGTCCAGTTTGGAAAAAGCGACGTCCCGACGTTGGGCGTTTCCCGGCTCTCACCCTCGTTGGCAAAATTCGGATTCGCCTTGAACTCCTCCAGCGTGGCATAGCGAATAATGGCCCGCTCGCCTAACGCTTCGTCGCCTTCAAGCGAATTGTTATCGTGGCCCGCCGGTTGCCCAAAACGCGTTCCGCGGTGATCCTGGTAGTGGCTCTTGGTGATCGCAACGCCCCACTTGCCTTCCACCTTGCGCAACGATCCGGTTGCGTAAAACGGAGCCCACGTATTGCGAATCAGGTACGCGTTGAATCCCGCCCCCGAGCCAACGCGCCCCGCAAACTCGCGACCATAGCCCAGGTGTACAGTGACTGAATTGTCGGGATGCCCCGGCGCCACAATCACCGGCGCCTTCACCTTGCCCCCGCCCACCGTCAACTCGACAATGTCTTCCTCTTCCAGTCCCAGCTTCGTCAGCGTCGCGCCCGAAACAATCGCCGCATTGTCCCAGCTCAGGTTCGTAATCGGCTTGGGCAACTCCTGCAACCAGCCCACATTCGACCAGCGACCGTCATACACATTGGGATCGGGACGGAAAATGACTTCCAGCGAATCCTTCGAAGTTGGCGCCGGCACCTTGAGAATCTCCGCCTTCGACCCGGACGTCTTTGCGAAACCCGTGTCCGCAATCCACCCGTCGTGCAGCGCCTTGCGCCAGCCCGTTTCAAAATCGCCGCCCGACCCTTTTCCGATCACCGGCTTCCATGTCATCCGCACCGCGTCATACGCGCTCACCATCGGCTCGTCCATCAGCGTCTGCAGAACGTTATGCGCCGTCTTTCCGCCATACAGCGGATCGATCAGCGGCTGCACAATTGATGCCGTCCCGTCATACGCCCGCGCGTCCGACCATGACTCCAGATAATGCGCCGCGGGAATATGCCAGTGCGAAATCTGTCCCGTCTCATCCACGTGCGTGCCCAGGTGAGCCACCACATTCGCCTTGTTGAAGGCATCTGCAAATCCCAGGTCCGCCGGCGCGTTGTAAATCGGATTGCCGTTCAGGATGATCAGCCAATCCACTTTGCCTGCATCCAAATCCCCAACCAGCGCCTTCATGTCGCCAATCTGATCGCTCGGCAGCGGAACCGCCGGCTCCGACGACATCTGCACCGTCTTGCCCACGTTCCCCAGCGCACTATTGATAGCCATCGCCAGAGCCGACACAGACGCATCCTGATAGAGCCCCGGTATCACCGCGCTCTTGCCCGCGCTTGCCTTCAAATCCTTCGCCACCTCGGCCAGAAACTTCTGCTGCTCGGCGGTCCATGCATACGACGGAGCCTCGACACCCGCCACGCCCACAGCCTTCGCCAGTTCCGCCGCAAACGCCGGAACCTCGCTCGCCCGCAATCCCAGCCTGTGCTCGGCCTTCATTCCCGTCGTCGTCGGCGTCGACTCCACCGCGTACAGCCGGTTCATCCCGTTTTCCGGCTCCTTGCGCCGCTTCGCGTAATCGCCTACCAGTTTGTGGAACCCCGGATACGCTGCGCCGGAAAGAAAATCAGCGTCCAGCGAAACAATCAAGTCCGCCGCGCTCAGGTCATATTGGGCGTTCATCCCCTTCGACCACGCCGTCCCCGCCACCGCCGGGTCATACTGCACCAGCTTCGCTTTAGGCCACGCCGTCTGCACTGCCTTCCATTGCCGCGCCAATGTCGGAGAAGTAATCGTCTCGCTCAGGAAATAAATCCCCGTGCCATCTTTCGTTGCCGCCGCCTTCAGCCGCAACGCCTCGGCGAACTCCGCCCAGTCCCGGTTCTCGCCGCGATACAGCACCTTCTGCGAGCGGTCCGGATCGTAAAGGCCCAGCAGCGTTCCCTGAGAAAACGGATCCGACGATCCCCCGTTGTACGGATGCTCCGGATTGCCATCCACTTTGATGGGCCGAAATTCGTCGCTCTTCACCAGCAGCGGCACCGCGCCCGTCACAAAAGGATGCGCCGTGGCAAAGTACATCGGCTTGCCCAGCACAAGGTCTTCCGGCGCCTTCACATACGGATAGATAGGCTCGTCCGGCTGCTTTGTGCATCCCGCCAGCCCCGCCAGCGCCATCGACGCGGACATCAGCTTCAAAAAGCCGCGCCGCGAAACCGGGTCCACCCACTCCTGCGCCGAGTTCGGAAACTCCCGCTCCACCGCCGCCTGAAACTCCGCCGTGTCCGACAGCTCATCAATTGACCGCCAATACCTCTTGCCCTTCACACCCTTCAGCTCCTGGCGCACCTGGGCCAGGCTCATCGGCGCTGTGGATTCAGCCCCGGCAGTCGCGGCGATACCCGGCTTCGCATCTACATCCGGCTTTGTATCAGGGCACGACTTTAGTCGTGCCGAAAGATCCGGCTTTGTATCAGGGCATGACTTCAGTCGTGCCGAAAGATCCGGCTTTGTGTCAGGGCACGACTTTAGTCGTGCCGAAAGCTCCGCAGAATCGTCATGGGCTTTAGCCCCTGCGGGATGCTCCCCAACCACTCGCTTCATCGCCGTGTTCTTCTCGTTTTCACTCATCGGTTCGCTCATCGGTGGCACGTGTCGCAGCTCGTCAGCTGTCGCGGGGTTTTTATCTTGTACTTGGCAAGAAGGAAGTGACCCAACTCGTCCTGGCTGGTGAACTTCTGATACATCGGCGCCGCGGGTAATTTGGCCGCTGCCACATCGGTCGCCAAACCATGCGCGCCGCCCACGGGCAGATCCAGCGAAGCCATCTCGGGCCCCGCGCTGCTCGGGTCCCTCGTCGTGCAATTCACGCTCTCCGCCGTCGGAACTCCAACCTTGTCATCCCCCACCGAGCACCACACCGGCCTGTCGCTGGCCGGCGTCTCCCATGCCATGTTGTAAATCTGCGCCGTGGGCCGCAGATTCTTCGCAGGGTTCCGATGGCAGTCCAGGCACCACTCCATTTGCAGCGTGTTCTGCGCGTACATCAGCGGCATCATGTCCACGCGCCCATGACAGGTCGCGCAGCCAATCCCCTTGTTCACATGAATTGAGTGATTGAAATAGACAAAATCAGGAAGGTCGTGCACCTTGATCCACGGAATCGATTGCCCGGTTGCCCAGCTATTCCGAACCGGCTCCAGAAGCTGCGCGTTCGTCCAGATCTGCGCATGGCAGTTCATGCACGTCTTGGTCGGCGGAATCCCCGCGTAGCTCGACTTCTCCACCGTCACGTGACAGTACTGGCATTGCAACCCCAACCCCTGCACGTGATGCTTGTGGCTGAATGGTACCGGTTGATCCGGTCGTTGACCCTGCCGCGTAACCCATGGAGAGCGCTGCAACTGGTCCAGCGTAACCCCAAGTGCGATCACTAGCAGCCCCGTCAAAACTAGGCTCGCGCGAGCCAAAGCATTGGAGCTGCGATCAAATATCTGCGCCATGAATGCTTTCCTGCTTGGTGTTCGTATGCTTCAGTTACGGATCGCCAGATGAGCGCTGTGCGTGCGATCACATCAGTTGCGGTTATTTTCTGCTTTAATGCAGGGAGAACCCGTGCATCGGACCGACCCCGAAAAATCAATATAGCAGCCCCAAGCCGCTCCGCAACCCTTCATGCCCCTCAAAATTGAAAAAAACTTCGCGATGAACTCGTTTTGTAATCTACTGAAACGACTATATGTTGTGATGAAGTTTGCAAAAAGGAAAAACATCCCGCTCCTCGGGTAGCTCTTGTACCAGAGGATGAGATGTTGCGACTAAATTAGCACGTCAATCCATCTTCCCGCCACCCGGCGCGCAACAACATTCCCGGTTCATCCTTCACTCCACCAAACGCCGCTCCCTCGCAGCAATCAGGAATCCCGCTTTTCAGCAGATGGTGCGAACGTCTCCGCAAACGCCTCGTCCGGCGACGTCGCCGGCCAGCCCACCATCACCAGGAACACATCCAGCACAAACAGCGCAATCGCAATGTCGTTGAACAGCGTCGCCTGCCGCAGATCAGGCCATAGTTGATTCGCCGCCCAGAAAAGAAACGCCACAGCCAGAAGGATCGCCTTCACTACCTCCAGCCGCGCCGGCCGATGCGCCGCCTGGTACGCAAGGTAGGCTACGGCAATCATCGCCAGCGGAAATGCACCCAGAAAATTGTGCGCCCTCGCAGGAAACATCTCTGGAACCGCGTCCCACGCAAATAGAACCACCACGCTCGCCAGCGTGATCACTCCGAGAATTACCGGGATCGAGCGCCCCGACCGGTCAAGACGAATGAACATACCCAATTATTGACCCCACCTCGAAAGGAAAGCGTAAGCGTCGCAGCCTTTGAACCACGAATCGTCTCCGCAAACTCTCATCCGCCGCGCAATCTCCCGCTCTCTTCGCCCAATCGGCACACGCAGATGCTTTAGAATTCCTAGAGGCATTTCATCCGGTTGCCGTCAGTCTCCAACTCCTTTCGCTCCCGCGGACACGTGTCCGGACAGCGGAAGTCCCTCGATTCAACACCGGGTACGAAATCCGGGTTCTCCGCGGACAGCTCTCCGTCCCCGCGGTGGTGAAAGGTTAAGGCCATGAAATATGCCGGACTCCTGGTTATGCCAGCCGGATTCTTCCTCTCCATCGCCGCCATCCTGCTCTTCCCGGCGTCCGCGCCGCGCGCAGCGTTCGTCCTCTGCGGGCTGGCCGTCGAGGCCATGGGGCTGGTTGTCGCGGTACGCGGCCACATGGTGCCCCGCGGAGAGAGCCGGTGATGACCTCCGCCGCCCTGCCCTTTTCTGAAACCGACTTCGCCCTCACCCTGGGACTTCTGCTCCTCGCTCCCCTCGCAATCGCCGGCGTGGCCCTCATCAATACGGGCCTCGGCCGCTCCCGCTCTGCCGCTCAATCGCTCCTCGGCTCGCTCGCCATCATCTCTGTCGCCGTCATCGCTTTTGCCCTCGTCGGAGCGACTTTTGCCGATGGCCCCCTCGGCGGCCACATCTTCCATCTCGCGGGCAAGCCCTGGAACTGGGCCGGAACAGGCCCCTTGTTCCTCAGCGGCCTCAGCCAGGCTCCACCCCGCGCCCAGCTCGGCATCCTTTTTGAATTCTTCGCCGTGGCTCTTGCCGCCCTCATTCCCTGGGGTTCGGGAGCCGACCGCTGGCGCCTGTCCGCCGGCATTGCCTCCGCCGCTGTTCTGGCCGCAATCGTCTTCCCGCTCCTGGCCCATTTCGTCTGGGGCGGCGGCTGGCCCTCCCAACTTGGAGTCAACTTCTCCCTCGGCGCTGGCTTCCTCGACGCAGGCGGCGCAGCCACCGTCCATCTCCTTGGCGGCCTCTGCGCCCTCGCCGTCGTCTGGATCGCCGGTTCCCGCCGTGGCAAATTCCCCAAAGAGGGCCTTTCCACCGCCATGCCCGGCCACAACGCCGTCTACGTCCTCTTCGGCTGCCTCCTCGCCCTGGTCGGGTGGCTCGCGTGGAACTTTGCCGGCGCGCTCCTCTGGCTCAGCGCCGCCCCATCCACCCTGCCGGTTACCGCCATCAATACCATGCTGTCGGCGGCCGCCGCCCTCGCCGCCACCTTCGCCGTCACCCGCTTCCGCTTCGGCAAGCCCGACGCCAGCCTCTGCGCCAACGGCTGGCTCGCCGGACTCGTTGCTTCCAGCGCCTGTGCCGCCCTCGTCACGCCCATCGAGGCCATCTTCACCGGCCTCATCGCCGGCATTGCGACTCCTCTGCTTGTCGAAGCATTTGAGCTCGCCCTCTCCATCGACGATCCCTCCGGCGCCATCTCCGTTCATGCCGCTGGGGGACTTTGGGGGCTCCTCGCCGCGGGAATCTTCGCGCCTCAACCCGGCCAGTTCGTCGCCCAGCTCATCGGCATCGCGGCCATCCTCGGCCTCTTTCTGCCCTTCGTCTATCTGCTCTTCTGGCTGCTCAACCGGGTCATCCCCTTTCGCGTGGATCCCGACGGCGAGCGCATCGGCATGGACCTCCATGAACTGGGCGGCGGTGCCTACCCCGAATTCGTAGTCCACCGCGACGACTCCTATAGATAGGACCCAACGGCCGCTCCGAAAAGCGTTTCGGCGTCAGCCGAATCTTGGTACCATGAGAAACCCATGCGGCAGAATTCCCAAAATCAGCGGCGCTTCACCCCTGCCCTTCGGGCGGTGATTGAGGTCGCGTTCATCGTCTTTCTCTTTTATTCGAATTTGCTGATGGGAGAATTCACCGTGGCCAACGGGCGCGGGAAAACCCTGGCCTTCGCCTTGAACGATATCTTCACAGAAACAAATTTTCTGATCGCAATGATTTCCGCAATGATCGGCTATTTAATCTTTGAGTCACTCCGCAAGAAGCTCTAGTATCCCGCCCTTAAAGTTCGCTACATGAATATTGCTGTCATCCTGAGTCAAGCAGGGCGTATTTTGCCCAGCGGAGTCGAAGGATCTGCGGTTGCTCCTTTCAAAGAGCCAACCTGAACTTCTGGGGCACGACCCTACAGCAGCTTGGCCGCATCCTTGGCGAAGTAGGTCACGATAAAGTCCGCCCCGGCGCGCCGAATCCCCACCAGCGACTCAAGGATGGCGCGATCGCGGTCCAGCCAGCCCTTTTCAAACGCGGCCTGCAGCATCGAGTACTCACCCGAAACCTGGTACGCCCCAATCGGAACATCGACGAATTCCCGCGCCGCCCGCACCACATCCAGGTACGGCATCGCCGGCTTCATCAGTATCATGTCCGCGCCTTCATCGAGATCGAGCTCGATCTCGCGCATCGCCTCGCGCAGGTTCGCGCCATCCATCTGATACGTCCTGCGGTCGCCAAACTGCGGAGCCGAGTCCGCAGCCTCGCGAAACGGCCCGTAGAAAGCTGATGCGAACTTCGACGCGTAGCTCAAAATAGGCGTCTGCGTCAGGCCGCCACGATCCAGCGCCCTGCGAATGGCGGAAACGCGGCCATCCATCATGTCGCTGGGGGCAACAATGTCGGCGCCGGCTTTGGCCAGGCTCGCGGCAGTCCGCGCCAGCAGCTCTAGCGTCTGATCGTTCTCCACGTCATGGCCGTCTTCGGTCTTGACCACCACGCCGCAATGGCCGTGGCTCGTGTATTCGCACAGGCAAACATCGGCAATCAGCACAAGCTTCTTTGCAGCCGCACTTTGTTTCAGCGCCCGCAGCCCTTGCTGCACAATTCCCTTTTCGTCCCACGCGCCCGTACCCTCTTCATCCTTGCTTTCCGGCAGGCCGAAAAGCAGCAGCCCTCCCAGGCCCAGGCTGGCAGCCTGTTCCGCTTCGCGCACCGCTTCGTCAATGGAGAGATTGAAAACCCCCGGCATCGAACTGACCGCGCGGCGCACGCCCTCTCCGGGGCAAAGAAAGAGCGGGTAAACCAGGTCGCCTGGGTCAAGAACGGTTTCGCGCACCAGCGCGCGCAAAGCCGCGGTGCGGCGCAGCCGGCGCAGGCGCATTTCAGGGAAACTCATGCCTCAATTGTAGACGAATCCCAGCCCAGGCCCGCGTCCAGTTCCTCGCTCCAATCCGCTCCCTGCCAACCCGCCGGCCGAACAGCATTGCCGCCGCCAGCTAGTTGAAGCCGCCTAAGCGCAATCAAGCTGGATAGCAGGGAGCTAGAAGCTAGTAGCTAGTAGCTAGAAGCTAGAAGCTGATAGCTACGTCTCACAACTGGTCGTAGAGCGTCGTATTGCGATAACCCAGCAGCGTAACCAGCGTCCAGATGCCCAACGCCGTTCCAATCGGAATCCTGATAAGGCTAAGAAAAGCCGCCACGATGGCCACCACGCGGCCCCACGGAGCGCGCTCCATCAGACCCCAGCCCGCCGCGATCGCCAACCCGCCGCGGAGTACTACCAGGAGCCACGCGAAATGCAATATCACCGGCATAAAGTTCTGCGGGCCCCACGGGCCGTTGTCACCCCATGGAGCATGCGCCCACGGGCCAAACGTGCCATTGAAAAAGGCATGCGCAAAAGTGAGGCCGATGGCTCCCAGCAACAGGGAGAGCCCGCCATAAACGAACCACACAATACTCAGCGCCTTGATCCTGCCCGCGTAGGTATTGAGCTGAAATTCGAGATTGGGTATAGGGGGAACTTGCGGCGCCAGGGGGCGGCCGCATTGAGGGCAAACTGCCTGCCCCGGAGCCAAAGCCTGTCCACATCCACTGCAAAACATGGTTGCCTCCTCCGGCATTCGTCCTGAGATTACTACGGAACTCGCGCGCCCCGTGTTCCCTCGAATTGCGGGCTTCTCTCCAGTAGCCCTAGGGCCTGTTCACACTACTGAAGTAGGTGGCGCCGGGAGCCAGTTTATCTCAGTTCTAGGAGTGAGGAGTGGCGCATACCGGGTGTCTGCTAGCGACGAGCGACGACGAAATGAGGAAAACTGGCCCCGGCCCTTCGGGTTGCGGCGAAAATCCGGCCATACTTCATTCTCGCCCTCGACGGTGGACCCGCCACAGCCTTCGGGCTCGGCTTCGTCTGGCCGGATTTTCACTCGCAACGCCGCCTGCTCCAGTAGTGTGAACAGGCCCTAGCGGCTGGTATCCCCGGCCCGTTTCTCCCACCGCTCCTCGTGCCGGTCGTCGCGCAGAATCAGGCCGGTCACGCGGCCCGCCGGGTCGCGCTCCACGCTCAGTCGCGTGATGCTGCTGCCGTTGGGATAGAACAGACTGTTCATCGTCTCCGCGGCCAGCTCCGCCACCTGCCCGTGCACGTTCTTCTCGTAGAGTTGCTCGCCCTGCCGAAAGATTGTCACCGCAAGCTGACCGTGCGTGTCGTTGTAGTCACCCGCAAAGCTTTCCAGCTGCTCGCCGGTTAGGTGAAGCGCGGGCGGGTGCAACGGAATGATAAGACGTTCCGCGAAGGTCGGCAGCGTTTGCTGCGGTTCGCGCCGATGCGCAAGCAACCAGCGCGGCAGCTCCGGCTCATCATAGGCGCGGCTCCAGCAGTCGTGCTTCAGGCCCTGGTAAACCCAGAAGCGAATGTTGCCTCCGGCCGCCTTCACCGCCGCAAACATCAGCTCGTCCTCCCGCGGCGGCACAACTGGATCATCGCTTCCGTGAAAAATCCATATTGGCGTTCGCCCGATTGCGTGCGCGTATTCTGCGGGCAGTGTCGACATGTCATGCCAGCGCTCGGGCGCATAACTCCAGAAGATTCCTCCCGCCGCAATAGCCACCGCCGCCCAGCGTTTTGGATTGAATCGGGCCAGCTCCCACGCACCATATCCGCCCAGCGAAAGCCCGGTAAGGTAAGTCCGTGCCGGATCGGCATGAAACTCCGCGGTCTCCTGATCCAGCGTCGACATCGCCATCGCCATCATGTCGGGATCGGTCCAGTAGTGACCCTGCAGGCACTGCGGAATCACGAGAATGAAGGGCCAGCGGTCGGGATGATCGCGTACCGCTTCAGGCAGGCCAATCTGTGTTTGCCACATCCCTTCTGAGCCGCGCTCGCCCCGTCCATGCAGAAAAAGGATGATCGGCCACTGCTTCAGATCGTCGCGGCGCCACTCCTCCGGCAGGTAAACCTGAAAGTGATAAGTAACCCCCCGCAATTCCATTGTGCGATTGAGGAAACCCGTTTCCTGAAAGTGCCTTGGCCGCGAGAAGTGGGGGCTTGCAGCGGTGGCCATGGCTTTGACGGACGCCGGCACACAGGCGATCCACAGGCAGGCCGTCAGAAGTCTCAGGATGCGGTGCATACTCGCATCCCATCATAGAACCCCCACATTCTGGAATGCGGCAGAATCCTGATTTCAAGCTTGGTGCGGCTCAATGGAGTAATTGCGCCTCCCCTGCTCTTCTTTCGTTTTTCCTGACGCTTTTCTTACGCGGTGCCATGAAAGAATAAAAGGGATCAGCAGAACATACCCATGAACCCCATTGAACCCGGAGAGACGCTCGACCACTACCGAATCGACTCGACCATCGCCCACAGCGGGATGTCGGTGCTCTTTAAGGCCACCGATCTCACCGACGGCAGACTGGTGGCCGTCAAGGTTCCTCGCCCCGAGATGGAGGCCGACCCCGTCCTCTTCGAGCGCTTCAAGCGCGAAGAAGAAATAGGCCGGCTCCTTGACCACCCCGGCATCGTCAAGACCTACAACGACGAGGAGCGCAGCCGCGTCTACATGGTCATCGAGTGGGTCGATGGGCGTCTCCTCCGCACCCTCCTCAACGAAGAAAAAAAGCTCCCCATCGAGCGCGCGGTAAAAATCGCCCTCGGCATCTGCGATGCGCTCGATTACATGCACAAGCGCGGCATCGTCCACCGCGACTTAAAACCGGAAAACGTAATGGTCGACGATCAGGACCACATCAAGCTCATCGACTTCGGCATCGCCATGAAGGAAGATGCGCGAAGGCTCACCTTCGTCAACCTGACTGCCACCATGGGCACTCCGGACTATATTTCACCCGAGCAGGTCAAAGGCCAGCGCGGCGATCAGCGCAGCGACATCTACGCGCTCGGCATCATGCTCTACGAAATGCTCACCGGCCGCGTCCCCTTTGCCGAGCCCAATCCGCTCGCGGCTATGAATGAGCGTCTGCTCAACGACCCTGCGCCCCCCAGAGACCTCAACCCGGAGATTTCCCCCGCATTACAGGAGATTCTCTATCGCGCCCTCGAACGCGACCCCCGCCACCGCTACGCCACCGCTCACGAGATGGCCTGGGACCTCGAACATCAGGAACAAGTGGGCGTGGAAGATCGCCGAACCGGCCCGGTGAACCGCCGCAAGGGGTTCGACAAGAAGATCCTGCTCTATGCGAGCCTCGCTCTGGTGCCCGTGGTTCTCTTCGTTCTGATGCTTCTTCTCGCCAGAAAATAAGCGCCACTTTCCAGCGCCAAATGCAGACGCGCTTCCTGTCCGCAGCTTCACTAAGGAATCCAGCAACTCGTGATCCGCGTTTTTGAATCCGGTCTTTCCGTCTTCTTCGCTTCGTACCTGTCAATTTCCGCATCGCGCATAAATCCCTTTGCGATGCGCCCACTCTATGGTCTCCTAAGGGCACCCGCCTATGCTCAAACGTCTCGAGAGTTATTTCGAATTTACTCATCTGGGCACCAATTGGCGCACTGAGATTCTTGCCGGGGTCACGACCTTTCTCACGATGGCCTACATCGTGCTGGTCAATCCCGCCATTCTCTCCGCCACCGGCATGCCTCTGGCCGCAATCACGGCGGCCACCTGCCTCTCGGCGGCCTTCGGCTCCATTCTCATGGGCATCGTCGCGCGCTATCCCATCGCCCTCGCCCCCGGCATGGGCCTCAACGCCTATTTCACCTACACCGTCTGCCTCAAGATGCACATCCCTTGGCAGACAGCGCTCGGCGCGGTCTTCATCTCCGGCATCATCTTTCTCGCCCTCACCGGCGCCGGCATCCGCCAGATGATTCTCCGTTCCATTCCTCATGAGCTCTACGCCGCCGTCGCCAGCGGCATCGGCCTCTTCATCGCCTTCATCGGATTCCGCAACGCCGGCCTCGTCGTCAGCGATCCCGCAACCCTCGTCGGCATGGGCAGCATCCGCAACCCCACCGCCGCGCTCTCTCTCTTCGGCCTCATCCTCATGGTCATCCTTGAAGTCCGCAAGGTCCGCGGCTCCATCCTCATCGGCGTGCTCTCCACCACCGCCATCGCCTGGGCGCTCGGCCTGGTTCATTGGACGCCTGCCGCCGGAGGCTTCTCCTCGCTCGCCGCCACCGCCTTCCAACTCGACATCCGCGGCGCCCTCAACAAGGGCCTGCTCGAAATCATCTTCGTCTTCTTCTTCGTCGATCTCTTTGACAACCTCGGCACCCTCGTCGCCGTCACCAAGCGCGCCGGCCTCATCGCCGCCGACCACTCCATTCCCCGCCTCAATCGCATTCTCTTCGCCGACGCCACCGCCACCGTCTTCGGCTCCCTCACCGGCACTTCCACCGTCACCAGCTACGTCGAATCCACCGCCGGAGTCATGGCCGGAGGCCGTTCCGGCGTCACCGCCATCGTCACCGGCCTGCTCTTCCTCTGCGCCATCGGCGCCGCCCCCTACGTCGGCGTCGTTCCCCCCGCCGCCACTGCCCCCGCGCTCATCCTCGTCGGCTCCATGATGCTCGCCACCATCACTGAAATCCGCTGGACCGACCCCCTCGTCGCCATCCCTGCCTTCCTCACCCTCGTTCTCATTCCGCTCACCTACTCCATCGCCAACGGCCTCGGCTTCGGCGTCATCGCCTGGGCCGTGCTCCATCTCGCCACCGGCCGCGCCCGCAAACAGGACTGGCTCCTCTACATCCTCGCCGCCCTCTTCCTGCTCCGCTTCATCTACCTCGGCGCCAGCTAGAATTACAATCAGCGTTTGCCTTGGCAGACTGAAATAGGACTCCATGCACTGGTACCAATACGTGGCGTATTTCTTCGGCGGAGCGTTCCTCGCCAATAGCCTGCCTCATATCGGCAACGGCATCTCCGGCCGCCCCTTCCAGACCCCATTCGCAAAGCCGCCGGGCAAAGGCCTGTCTTCTTCCACCATCAACGTGCTTTGGGGATTCTTCAATCTCGCCGTCGCCTACGTGCTCATCTTCCGCATCGGCAGCTTCAGCCCGTTTAACACCCTGCACGTCGCCGTCATCGGCGCCGGAATGCTGATCATCTCGCTCCTATCGGCCCGCACCTTCGGCCGCTCCCACGGAGGCCAATGAACCTGCGCATCATCCCCTCATCAATTCAGCACTGTTGCCTGGGGTGCCCCATCCTAGCGACGTCTTTGTTTTTGTCGCTAGGGTGGGATCGCACACACTAAAATCTCCTCAGATGCGCGCTCCCTCATTCCGTCGCACCCTTCTCGTCTTCACCCTCTGCCTCGCCACGGCTCTTTCTGCCTCCGCCGCAGACACCTACCGCGTCATCCACGCCTATCCCCACGACGAGCAGGCATTCACCCAGGGCCTCGTCTTCGTCGATGGACACCTCTACGAGAGCACCGGCATCAACGGCCGCTCCTCCCTGCGCGAGGAAGACCTCGAACACCGGACGCATCTTGAAATTCCAGGATGTCCCCAGCCAGTACTTCGCCGAGGGCCTCACAAACTGGGGCAGCACCCTCGTTCAGCTCACCTGGCAGCACCACATCGCATTCGTCTATGACCGCTCCACCTTCCGCTTCATCCGCACATTCCATTACGACTACGAGGGCTGGGGCCTCACGCAGGACGGCAAAGACCTGATCGAGAGCGACGGCAGCGCCACCCTCCGCTTTATCGATCCCACCAACTTCCAGACCGTCCGCACCATCACCGTCCGAGACCACGGCCTACCCGTCACCCAGCTCAACGAGCTCGAGTACATCCACGGCCAGATCTACGCCAACATCTGGCACAAGGACCGCATTGCCCGCATCTCCCCCGCCACCGGCAGAGTGATTGCGTGGATCGACCTCACCGGCCTGCTGCCTCCCGGTTCCGTCACCAACCCCGAAGCCGTCCTCAACGGCATCGCCTACGACTCCGCACACGACCGCCTCTTCGTCACCGGAAAACTCTGGCCAAAAATCTTCGAGATCAAAGTAATTCCCGAGCCGCCTAAACCTCCTCGTGCCGCACCCGCCCGTTAGCAAAACCGGCACGCGAAGGCCCGCCGCGCCGTCAACGCCTGACAGCCTGCCGTGCTATTCTCGGTCATCCGATTACCCGCCTGTCCACTTCAGAAGGTGAACCATGATGAGTTCCGCGCTGGTCATCGCCTTTATCGGAGCTCTGATCTTCGGCGCCCACCTCTTCGTGGGAATCTTCTCCTGGTCCCGTGTCCCGGACGTACTTCTGCTCATCGTGATTGGCCTCATTCTCGGGCCCGTCAGCCACCTTGTCAGCCCCGCGCAGTTTGGAACCGTGGGTCCGGTCTTCACCACCATCACGCTTGTCTTCATCCTCTTTGAAAGCGGCACGGAGCTTCAAATAGTCACGCTTCGCAGCGCCTTCGGCGGCGCACTCTGGCTCGCGTTGCTCAACTTTGCCCTGACGCTGGTGGTGGTCGCAGCAGCAGCGTACAAGATCGCCCACCTCGGGCCAATGCAGTCCCTCATGCTCGGCGCCATGCTGGGCGGCACCTCTCCGGCCATCGTCATTCCCATGTCCGCGCAATTGAAAATGGGCCGCGACGCGTCGGCAATCCTCTTCCTCGAGTCGGCAATCAGCGACGTGCTGTCGATCATCATCGCTCTTGCCTTGCTCGACGGCCTCCGGGTTGGCGCATTCCACTGGGGCCCGGTTGCCGTTTCGGTCGTCGCCTCGTTCCTGATTGCGGCCGCGTTGGGCGCTCTCGGTGCCATCTTCTGGTCGAACCTGCTCAGCAAGGTGCGAACCCTCCAAAATGGCATGTTCACCACCGCAGCCTTTGTCTTTGTCATCTTCGGCGTGACGGAATTGCTCGGATACAGCGGCGTCATCGCCGCCCTCGTGTTTGGAATCGGACTGGGCAACGTCGCCTGGCACGGAGCTCTGCTCTCGAAGAAGTTTCCCTCCCTGGCTCCAGTCGGATTGAACGAACGCGAAAGAACATTCTTTGGCGAAATCGTCTTCCTGCTCAAAACCTTCTTCTTCGTCTACATCGGACTCTCTATCCAGTTCAAGAATCTCTGGTGGGTCACATTCGGATTGACCGTTGCGTTGCTGATTTTCCTCGTCCGCATTCCCGTCGTCAGGTTTGGCGTCAGTAAGTCCCTGCCCAGAACCGATGCATGCCGCATGGCCGCCATGGCTCCCAAAGGGCTAGCCGCCGCGGTACTGGCGTCATTGCCTCTCCAGCAAGGTGTGCCGGGTGGCGACCTCATTCAGAACAGCACCTATGCCGTCGTCCTCTTCAGCGTCATCTTGACTTCACTCTTGATCTACTTGCAGGACAAGACCTTCGTAGGCAGTTTCTATCGATCGATTCTTAAGGGATTTGAACCGGAACAATCAGCCGTCGCTGCGTCGCCTGGCGGTGAATTCGCGACCGCCGAACTCCCTGTACCCGTCGCCGCGCCCGACGAAATCAAGCGGTAATCCCGATTGCGGCTTGTGACGCCGAATCGGGACTAATCGCTTTCTGCCTCTCCACCATCACAGTCCCGCCAATCTCGCCCCGCGTATACTCTCTGCCAGAGCAAGACACGCCATGGACCCATCCTCGTTCACCACCCTCAGCCTTTCGCAAAACGCCGCCATCCTCACCATCCTCCTCGCCTTCGCCGGTTACCTCATCACCTTCCTCAGCGCGCGCATGCTGGCCCGCCGCCGCGACAAGCTGGACCTCGTCAACAGGCGCCTCAATGAGTTCTACGGCCCCCTCTACGTCGCCTCCGAGGCGGGCAACATCGCCTACCGCTCGCTCCTCAACAAGCAGGGAAAGACCCAGAGCTTTCCCATCCTCGACGAGGAAATGAAGGAGTGGATGCTGTGGATGACAACCATCTTCATGCCCCTCAATGACGTCCGCGAGAAAGTCATCATCGAGAAGGCACACCTCATCGTCGAAGAGCAAATGCCCCAGTGCCTGCTCGACTTCGTTACACATGTTGTGGGATACAAGGCCGTGCTCGCCAAGTGGGCCAACGGCGACTTCTCTGAGCGCCGCTCCACCATTGGCTGGCCTCCTGAGTTCGACGTCTATGTCCGCCGCTCCTATTCAGCCCTCAAAGCCGAACAGACCAGCCTGCTGCACAGCATGACCTGGCGCATCTATCAGCGCGTAGTCACCCGCAAGCGCCCCCACAAAACTCAAAAGCCCCGCCACTAGATTTTTGACCGCTTGATCCCGCACGAACATGGGTGCCCCATCCAAACCGCGCATTTGCGGTTTGGGTGGGAAAGCACTCCCGCTCCTCTGCCGCTATCATCCTGAGCAACTCGTAAGAAAATGGTGGCCCATGTCTCGCTTCTGAGACATGGGAAAGCAGGTGCCCCATCCAAACCGCGCATTTGCGGTTTGGGTGGGAAAGCACTCCCGCTCCTCTGCCGCTATCATCCTGAGCAACTCGTAAGAAAATGCGTGGCCCATGTCTCGCTTCTGAGACATGGGAAAGCACAAACCTCAACGCGCGGAATCACACGGTCAGAAAACTCGACGGAGCCTTTATGTTCAACTCCACTTCAATCTTTTTCCCGGCGCTTGCCTCTTACCCGCGCCCTGTCAACCCCAGATTCTCCCAAAGCTTTAGCGTGGGGCCGGCCTGGTTTGCTCGGATGGTCCCGTGCGCTGCTTTCCTCCCCCATCGCGCTTGACGGCCAGTCGAAATTGAGGGAACATCGTTTACGAAATCAGCCTATGCGAGTCATATGCCGCAAATGCTTTGCTCCGCTCGGCGACCGCGCCTTGGCATGCGCCCAATGCGGAGCCCCCGTCGAAGACTCGGCCCCGGTCTCTGACGTTCAACCGTCAATGGCCCCCATTCGCCGCGCTTCAGGTTCAGGCGCTCGCAGCGGTCTCAGTGGAATTGGTGGATGGCTCATCCTGGTCGCCTTCGCCCTTTTGCTCATACCGATCGAAGATGTATACAGGGTTTCTTCCGATCTCAGCACCTTATATGGCGGCGGGTTCGGGCAGATGCTCGCCGACCACCCCGCCACAACCAAGCTCATGGTCTCTCAAATCATCGCCGACTCAATCTTCTTTATTTGTCTCGTTGGGTTGAATTATCTCTTCTACCGCAGGAACAAGGCGTTCCCCAGGCTGATGATCGGTTTTATAGGCGTGCACGCGATTTATATTCTCTTTCGCAGCCATGCCAGTGACGTCCTGCTGGGCACGCACGGCTTTTCTGCCAGCGCCGAAAGCGTCACTGTGGGCGCTTCCCTCTGGATCGGCTACCTCGTCGGCTCCAAACGCGTCAAAGCCACGTTCATCGACTAACGGTTCGGCCGGCCTTGCCTTCATCGACGACGTCCACTCGCTGGCACAAAAAGCTACAGCGGTTTCGATTCTGCTCTTTACAGAAACCGAGAAGCGGAGTGGCTTTTCCCTTAAGAAAATGCCACCCTGCACGATGCCGGCGATGTCAACAAGTGAATCGAAAACGCTCTAGTACTACAGTTGTAGCTCGACGATTCCGGAAGGAGCAGGGGGCTTCAGCCCCCTGAAAAAGGACGAATCCGACGGGCCTTTAGGCCCGGGCCCCTGCCGTTTCTCTAGGATTCTTGCGAAGTTTAACTGTAGTGCTAGAAGCGAGTCGGCGTCCCACGCACGCTCAGCCCCAGATTCTTCCACAGCCGCAGCGTCGGCTCCGCCTGGTTGATGGTGTAGAAATGCAGCCCCGGCGCACCTTTTTGCAACAAGGTTTGACACAACCGCGTCACCACATCCAGCCCGAAATCAAGCAACGAAGGCTTGTCGCCCTCAAGCTCTTCCAGCCGCAGTTTCACCCAGCGCGGCAGGTCCGCGCCGCAGCCGCCGCAAAACCGCACCGTGTTGGCGAAGCTTGTGATCGGCATAATTCCCGGCACAATCGGAATCGTAATGCCGGCCTTTTTGCAGCGATCCACAAAGTGAAAATACGCGTCCGCGTTATAGAAGAGCTGAGTCAGCGCCCCGTCCGCCCCCGCCTCCACCTTGCGGCGAAAGTTGTCGAAGTCCACGCCAGGGCTCGGCGCTTGCGGATGCATCTCCGGATAAGCCGCCACTTCAATCTTGAATGCGTCTCCGTGCGTCTCGCGAATAAAGCTCACCAGTTCATTCGCGTAGTGGAACTCACCCGGCGCAGCGGCACTCATGGCCGTCGCCGGCAGGTCGCCGCGCAGCGCCACAATCCGCTTCACGCCGGCTTGTCGGTAGCGCGCAAGATGCGCGGCAACGTCCCCGCGCGTCGAGCCCACGCACGTCAGGTGCGGCGCAACCTCCGCGCCGGAGTGTTCCACCACCGTCAGCAGCGTTTCGTAGGTGCCATCCTGGGCTGACCCGCCCGCCCCGTGCGTAACCGAGAAAAAATCCGGCCGCACCGCGGCAAGCTGTCCAATCACACCCGGCAGCTTGGCCATGCCTTCCGGCGTGCGCGGAGGAAACAACTCGAAAGAGAAACTTGGCTGCGAAGACTGGCTCACTTCGCCCTCCACTCCGCAAATCGCTGGTCGAGTAGTGGTTTCAAGCGATCAAAATTCTCCCAGGAATCCCGGACATGATACAAGGTCGGCAAATCGCCCCCGAGCGCTGCATCATAATCCGCAACATACTTCCCTGTTTCAAAGTCAAAGTAGGCTTCAGCGAACGAATTGCCCACGTCATTCAAATCTTCATCGGTGAACTTTCCATCGCATGCATCCAGAAAAAATCTTCCCGGTGTCATCGTCCGCGTGCGCAACTTTGAAATCTCATCTGGAAAGTCGGAAATAAAAATGTCCCCGGCGAGTCCGGTCAAAAAGGCCCACGCCACAAACATTCCCGTATGCGTCGCCCCGGCCGATTGCGGCAGATCCTTTGGGAAATCGCCCCCATAGTGCCACGATGCATCGTCGTATTTCATGGCAATAAATCATTCTTCCATTTGTCGCCGGGCGCCCCAGGTCTCAAACTCTCCGGGGCCCCCACAGACAGGTCTTCGTCTGTGGGGTGGCTGAGACCTGGCCACCTCAAAAGCTAGCAGCTAGAAGCTAGGAGCTAGGAGCTAAAAGCTGCCGTTAGTACCTGTAATTCTCCGCCTTGTACGGCCCATCCACCGACACGCCCAGGTACTCGGCCTGCTTCGGCGTCAACGTCGTCAGCTTCACGCCGATCTTTTCCAGATGCAGTCGCGCCACTTCTTCGTCCAGCCGCTTCGGCAGCACATACACGTCCACCTTGTAGGTGTCCTTGTTCTTCCAAAGGTCGATCTGCGCCAGCGTCTGGTTGGCAAAGCTGTTGCTCATCACAAAGCTCGGATGCCCCGTCGCGCAGCCCAGATTCACCAGCCGTCCTTCCGCCAGCACAAAAATGCAGTGCCCATCCGGAAACGTGTACTTGTCCACCTGCGGCTTGATGTTCAGCTTCTCCACTCCCGCTTCCTGGTTCAGCCTGTCCATCTGGATCTCGTTGTCGAAGTGTCCGATGTTGCACACAATCGCCTGGTCCTTCATCTTCTTCATGTGTTCCAGCGTGATAATGTCCACGTTCCCCGTGCAGGTCACGTAGATATCGCCGCGCCCCAGCGTGTCTTCCACCGGCGCCACTTCAAATCCTTCCATCGCCGCCTGCAGCGCATTGATGGGGTCCACTTCCGTCACAATCACCCGTGCGCCCATTCCGCGCAGCGAGTGCGACGACCCCTTGCCCACATCGCCATAGCCGCAGATCACCGCCACCTTGCCCGCCACCATTACGTCCGTCGCGCGCTTGATGCCGTCCGCCAGCGATTCCCGGCAGCCATACAGGTTGTCGAACTTCGACTTCGTCACTGAATCGTTCACGTTGATCGCCGGAACCAGCAGCTTGCCCTGCTCCATCATCTTGTACAGCCGATGCACACCCGTCGTCGTCTCTTCTGAAACGCCGCGCCATTCCTTCGCAACCTTGTGCCAATGCTGCGGATCATCGGCATAAACCTTCTTCAGCAGATCCTTGATCACCTGCTCTTCGTGATTCCCCGACGGCCCATACACCCACTGGTCGCCCTCTTCCAGCTCATAGCCCTTGTGAATCAGCAGCGTCACATCGCCGCCGTCATCCACCACCAGTTGCGGCCCCTTGCCGCCCTTGTGGGTCAGCGCACGATAGGTGCAGTCCCAGTACTCCTCCAGCGACTCGCCCTTCCACGCAAACACCGGCACGCCAGTCGCAGCAATCGCCGCCGCCGCGTGATCCTGCGTCGAAAAGATATTGCAGCTCGCCCAGCGCACTTCCGCGCCCAGGCTCACCAGCGTCTCAATCAGCACCGCCGTCTGAATCGTCATGTGCAGCGAGCCGGTAATCCGCACTCCTGCCAGCGGCTTCTCCGCGGCATATTTGTTGCGGATCGAAACCAGCCCCGGCATCTCGTGCTCGGCGATCGCAATCTCTTTCCGGCCCCAGTCCGCCAACCCCATATCCGCTACCTTGTAAGCCATATCCGTGGTTTCCACCGCTGCTGTCGCCATTTCCATTCTCCTTAAAGTAAATTCCCGATGACTGAACTCTTGAAGCCCGCCTCAATCAGTACTTCAACCAACGATGCGAACTGTCCTGCCCGCTCACTTCTTCACTTCTTCACTTCTTAACTTCTTCACTCATTCACTTTTTCACTTCTTCACCCGTTCACTTCTTCACCGTTCACTCTTTCACTTCTTCACTTCTTAACTTACCCTTACATCGTCCCATCGTGATATGTTGATATGTAACAGATTTCGCCTATGCCGTCAATTGTTAAAATCCTCCGCGTCGTCGCCGATCCCAACCGGCTCCGTATCCTCCTGCTTCTGCAGGGCGAAGAGCTATCCGTCGCCGAGTTGCAGGAAATCCTCGTCATGGGCCAAAGCACCATCTCCACCCATCTCTCCCAGCTCAAGCAGGCCGGACTGGTCGAAGACCGCCGCACAGGCAAAAGCAGCCTCTACCAATTCAAGAAGTCCGTACCCGCCGAAAAAATCCTCGCCGGGCTCCTCGACCAGGCGCGCAAAGAGATTCCCGAATCCGCTCACGACCAGGCCGCCATGCGCCGCGTCGTCAAAAAACGGCAAGACAAAATGCGCACCTTCTTTGACTCCGTAGCCGGCCGCCTCGGCAAAAACTACGTCCCCGGCAAGTCATGGAAGAGCCTCGCCGAAGCGCTCCTGCGCCTCATGCCCCCCATGATCGTCGCCGACCTCGGCGCGGGCGAAGGAGCTTTCTCGCTCCTCCTCGCCCAGCAAGCTAAAAAAGTTATCGCCGTCGACTCCTCCGCCAAAATGATTGAAGTCGGCCGCGACCAGGCCCGCCGCCACGGCATCAAGAATCTCGATTTCCGCGTCGGCGATATGGAAGAGATTCCCATCAAGGACGCCGCCGTCGACCTCGCCTTCTTCTCGCAGTCGCTCCATCACGCCCTGCATCCCGAGCGCGCCGTCGCCGACGCCTTCAGAATCCTCCGTCCCGGCGGCCGCATCGTCGTCCTCGACCTCCAGAAGCACCGCTTCGAAGAAGCCCGCGAACTCTACGCCGACGAGTGGCTCGGCTTCAGCGAGTCCGACCTTGAATCCATGCTCCAGAAAGCCGGCTTCGCCCACGTCCACACCTCCGTCGTCGACAAGGAACCCGAGTCTCCCCAGTTCCAAACCCTCCTCGCCGTCGCCAACAAACCCGGTTAACACACGACCCCCATATCCGCACGAACCTGGGTGCCCCATCCTTTCCGCGTCTTTCTGCGGAAAGGGTGGGAAACCGCAAAACCCCAACCAGCAATGTCATTCAGAGCGACCCTGAGCGCAGCGAACGGGGCGTCGAAGAATCTGCGGTTGCTTTTCAATTCCCCAACAAGGCCACCAATCCGACTGCGCTACCATTGCATCCAACACTCGGAGCATGACCATGACCGCCACAGTGTTAGACCCGACCAACCGCGCCAACCCCCAAAACCATCCGCCTCACCCGCGCCCGCCGCACCACCATCCTCAAGGCCCTCGCCGATCCGCGCCGGTTCGAGCTGCTTCAGAAGATCGCCGCCGCCAACTGCCCCCTAGGCTGCGCCCAGGCCCGCACCGCCCTCCCCATCTCCGCCGCCACCCTCTCCCACCATATAAAGGAACTCGAAACCGCCGGCCTCATCCACGTCGAGCGCCAGGGCAAGTTCCACTTCCTCACCCTCAAGCCCGGCGTCCTTCAATCCGTAGCCGCCACCCTGTCTGCCCTCGAACAGACCCCCTGCACCAACCGCTGAAATCCCCTCAAAAAGATTTCCACAAAGCTCCTGAATCCATTTCCGCCCTTCCGCAATCAATTAGACGGTTATCGAAATGTCGAAACAATGACGATTCGATACAAGGAGCGGAATCATGAGCAACCTTCAAGGCAAAGTCGCATTGGTAACAGGCGCGTCCAAGGGCATCGGCGCCAGCATCGCCCGCGAACTCGCAGCACGCGGCGCATCCGTCGCGGTCAACTATTCCGGCAGCAAGGCCGCTGCGGAGAAAGTCGTAGCGGAAATCAAAACCGCCGGCGGCAAGGCCATCGCAGTGCAGGCCGACCTCTCCAACCCCGAATCCATCGGCCCCCTCGTCAACACCGTCGCAAAGCAGCTTGGCCCTATCAACGTCCTCGTCAACAACGCCGGCGTCTACGAGTTCGGCCCCATTGAAGCCGTCACCCCAGGGCATTTCAAGAAGCAGTTCGACCTCAACGTCCTCGGGCTTCTTCTTACCACGCAGGCAGCTCTGCAGCACTTTGATCCCAAGGGCGGCAGCATCATCAACATCGGCTCCGTCGCTGCCTCCGGCATCGCTGCTGCCGCGGTCTACGCCGGCACCAAGGGCGCGGTCAACTCCATCACCGTCTCCCTCTCCAAGGAACTTGGCCCCAAGCAGATTCGCGTCAACGCGCTCAATCCCGGCATGGTCGAAACAGAAGGTGTGCACGCCGCCGGCTTCATCGGCAGCGACTTCCAAAAGCAGACCGAAGCTGAAACGCCCCTCGGCCGCATCGGCCAGCCGCAGGACATCGCCGGCATCGCCGCCTTCCTGGCCTCCGACGATTCCTACTGGGTCAGCGGACAGACCATCCAGGCCTCCGGCGGCGCCCGCCTCTAACTCAAACCCCGCATCTCCCGTGTGCCCATCTGGGCGCCCACTGGGCACCGGGCCTTTGTTTTTCCGGCCAGGAAAGCACCACAACCCTCAATCCCCCGTTGTCACCCCGAGCGGACCTGAGCATCGAGAAGGGGTGTCGAAGGACCTGCATCTCGCGACGCATCAAATTCACACCAAAATGGGTGGCCTAGGTCTCGTTTCTGAGACCTGGGAAAGCACGACACCACACAGACGAACGTGTCATCCGGAATAGAACGCGCTTGGGGCCCCGTAGAGAGCGTCCGTGGGGTAAGCGGAGCAACGAATCTGCTTTTCCACCCCATCAATCCGCACGAAAAGGGGTGCCCCATCCTTGCGACGTTCTTGTTTTTGGCGCTAGGGTGGAAAAGCACGAACACCGAATGCCGGGTGCTCCATGTCTCGCTTCTGAGACATGGGAAAGCAATCCCCTTTCCCTGCCGTTTTTCCATCACATCAATCCGCACGAAAAGGGGTGCCCCATCCTTGCGACGTTCTTGTTTTTGTCGCTAGGGTGGGAAAGCACGAACACCGAATGCCGGATGCCCGGAGCCTGCCCTGAGCGAAGTCCAAAGGTCTCGCTTCTCAGGGTGGGATACCACAACCCTGAAACCCCCGTTGTCACCCCGAGCGACCCTGAGCATCGCGAAGGGGTGTCGAAAGACCTGCATCTCGCGACGCATCAAATCACGCGAAAATGGGTGGCCTAGGTCTCGTTTCTGAGACCTGGGAAAGCACGACACCACACAGACAACGTGTCATCCGGAATAGAACGCGCTTGGGGCCCCGTAGAGAGCGTCCGTGGGGTAAGCGGAGCAACGAATCTGCTTTTCCACCCCATCAATCCGCACGAAAAGGGGTGCCCCATCCTTGCGACGTTCTTGTTTTTGTCGCTAGGGTGGGAAAGCACGAACACCGAATGCCGGGTGCCCAGAGCCTGCCCTGAGCGAAGTCGAAAGGTCTCGCTTCTCAGGGTGGGATACCACAACCCTCAATCCCCCGTTGTCATCCCGAGCGACCCTGAGCATCGAGAAGGGGTGTCGAAGGACCTGCATCTCGCGACGCATCAAATCACGCGAAAATGGGTGGCCTAGGTCTCGTTTCTGAGACCTGGGAAAGCACGGTCGAGCACTCCGTTGCTATGTATTGGCATCATATGCGGTCTTTTTGATGCCGAATGCGAGAACTGGGCATCCCCCAGAAGCGCGATTGTTCAGCTTCGGAATTAACTTACCCATATGCGTGGTCGAGTTGCCGAATGAGCGTCCTTTTCCGAGTTCGTCAAACACATCCTGCAGTTCACTCGCCCGCGTTACGATTGCTCCAACACTCAGGACGTTCAACTCGAAAAGCAAACGGAAGGTCGTAAGGTCTCTATCAAAAAAAGGATCCTTATTGTTCCATTCGGTTTCGATCGCCACCCGGTTCCTAAAATAATCCACATGGTGTGTCGGCGCGAGCGTAACGGCCCCGTCTGCCTTTACCTCGATTTTGAATTCGTGTTCCTTCCATAGACGATCATAGAAGAAACCATTAATTCCACGAGAGATTGGCGATTTTCCGCCTCCCGGGGTTAACACGTCGGAGCGCCGCAAGGTGAATTGCGTGAGCATCGCAACAAGATCATCCCACTCGTCGCGAAAATCCGTGAACAATATTGAAGACGCGTGGTGGTTCTCGACGATCTCAAACTTGGTATGAACAGCTTCTGGAAAAAGCACCAGACTCATCGACTAAAACTCCAGGAACAAAACTTGCTCGCTCTGTGAGTGGTTTGAGTAGGTATCCCAGGTTGGAGCATACGAATCGTCGGCCTGATTGCCCCATGTAGTCCATCCAGGCCTTTTCCCCCTAGCGAAAAGCTCAAGGAATGGCCCTGGGCTGCAGTTTTCGATGAGAGTGTACTGCTCGTCCGGCTTCCGGGAGTGTTCGCGCTTGCGGGTAGCAAGGAAGTTTACTTGACGCCGACCCGGGGTCAAGGTTCGAGCGTTTTTTCCTCGTACGCCGAAGAGGATTAGCTCGGTAACATTCCTGAAATAAAAACCCACACCACGGCCATCCGGTCCGCCGTCTTTTCTGATCTTGTGCCAAACGAGGTTGCTCTTGTACTCGAAGCCCCATGAATTCATGACCGCAATTCCATCTGGTAGCAAAGCATTCGGGACCCAAAGGTAGAGGTGGGCAGTCTCTGAGGCGCACTCCGAAACGGGGAGCGCTTTGATGTCGTCGAGTGATAGGGTCGCATAACGTGCAAGCCGTTTGTGTTCGGGTGCAACCTTTCCTGTTCGATTCTTGAACTGCCAGGGGGGGTCTGCCAAGATTGTTCGAAACTTGGTCTTTCCTGCTGTCGCCAACAGATTTGCTGCCGCCTTTACTCCGTGCGAGGATACAAGGGGTTTCAGTTTGTTCACCTTTCTATCATGTTGGCAAACAAATGGCGAAGTCAATGAAATCCTCGAAATACATGTGGATAGTATGGTTCATATTAGGAATTAGGCGTCCGAGATATGCCGAATTGGCCGCAGTTGGAACGAGCTGTGGGGCAATCCTGGCAAGGTAATCAATGATGTCAGACCGCCGTGAAAGGCACCCGCCCCGCGCACCCGAAAGTGCCTGTCGATATTCTTCTCGCCGCCTTCTCCCCTTTTGCACATTAATTCCCCCAACGGCGCACACTACTCATAGGGCCTGCAAAGCCGTCCGGAGCCATCGCTCCGGCCGCCTGCGCAGGCCCTTGGTTTTTAGACCCAACATTCGCGGCCCGTCACGCCGCCCCATCCTGCATCGGAGAAGCCATGAAGAAAAGAAACGTCACCATCGTCATCAACGAGGACCTCTACCTCAAGGTGCGCGTCTGGGCCGCCCACCGCGGTGTCTCCCTCTCCAAGGTCGTACAAACAGTCCTCGAAAACGCCTGCACCAACCCAATGGCCGCGCGCCGGCTCCCCCTCCCCGGTGAGGCTCCCGCTGCGCAATCGGCAGGGCCTGCAAAGCCGTCCGGAGCCATCGCTCCGGCCGCCTGCGCAGGCCCTTGGTTTTTAGACCCAACATTCGCGGCCCGTCACGCCGCCCCATCCTGCATCGGAGAAGCCATGAAGAAAAGAAACGTCACCATCGTCATCAACGAGGACCTCTACCTCAAGGTGCGCGTCTGGGCCGCCCACCGCGGTGTCTCCCTCTCCAAGGTCGTACAAACAGTCCTCGAAAACGCCTGCACCAACCCAATGGCCGCGCGCCGGCTCCCCCTCCCCGGCGAGGCTCCCGCTGCGCAACCGGCTTCCCGGCCCGCTGCGGCCCCCGCCACGCCGCCCGTCGCGTCTCCCGCCCCGCCCGCGTAGCCGGCCCCCGCATCGTCTCAGGGCAATTTAGAAGTCGGGCTGTGAAACTGTGAAGCTGTGCTGCCCCCTCCAACCCGCACAGAATCAGCAAGCTCCGCCGACCCCCGGTGCCGCCTCGCAATTCCTGTGAAACTGTGAAGCTGTGAGGCTGTGCCCGCACCTGCCCGGTGCGAAGGCACAAACTCCCTTGACGGCTGTGAAGCTGTGAGCCTGTGAAGCTGTGAGCCTGTGAGACTGTGAAGCTGTGAAACTGTGCGCCATGCAGCAGTGGTTTATCCTGAACGTTACGCATGACGAACGAAGCCATTCCAAACCTCACGGCATTTGATTCCGCCGCGCTCGATAAAGCCTTTGCCGCCCTGGAGAAACAGGCCCGCGACGACGCAGCCGCGCTTCATACTCCCGAGGCCGTCGAGGCCTTTCGCCTGCAGTGGCTGGGCCGCAAGCAGGGCCGCCTCAACGAGGTCTCCAGCCGCTGGCTCAAGGCTGCGCCCGCTGAGGCCAAGAAGCCCGTCGGCGAGCGCTTCAAAACGCTCAAGGAGCTTGTAGAGCAACTGCTCGACCAGGCCGCCGGCGGCGGTCAAACCGACGCCGCGCTCGCCGCCGAGGCCATCGACATCACGTTGCCGGGCAGCAAGCGCCTCGTTGGCGCGGAGCATCCCATCACCCGCACCATGAACGAAATCACCAGTGTTTTCGCGGCCCTGGGCTACTCGGTCGGCGTCGGCCCCGAGGTCGAAACCGACTACTACAACTTCGAGTGCATGAATTTTCCGCCCGGCCATCCCGCGCGCGACACGCAGGATACGCTGGTCGTCGCCAACCAGGACCGCCGCTCGCAGCGCGACCGCCTGCTGCTGCGCACCCACACCTCGCCCGTGCAGATGCGCACCATGGAGCAGCAACCACCCCCTGTCCGCATCGTGATTCCCGGCAAGGTGCATCGCAACGACGCGCAGGACGCGACCCACTCGCCGATTTTTCACCAGGTCGAAGGCCTCTGCGTCGATCGCAACATCACCTTCAGCGACCTGAAGGGCACGCTCGACCACGCCATGAAGGCGCTGTTCGGCTCTTCGGTCAAGACGCGGTTTTTTCCGTCGTTCTTTCCGTTCACTGAGCCCAGCGCCGATGTGCAGATAAGCTGTATCTTTTGCGGCGGAAAAGGCTGCCGCAAGTGCAAGCAATCGGGGTGGATTGAGTTGCTGGGTTGCGGCATGGTCGACCCCGCGGTGTTCGCGTTCGCAGCAGAAAAGCAGCCCGCTTACGACCCGAAGAAGATCTCCGGCTTCGCCTTCGGCATGGGCGTGGAGCGCATCGCCATGATGAAGTACGGCATCAGCGAAATCGGCAGTCTCTACGCGGGTGACATGCGCTTCCTGGGGCAATTCGCATGAAGATTCTCACCAATTGGCTCCGCAGTTATCTGCCCGAGTTGCCCGTCGACGACGCACAGCTCGCCGAAGACCTGACGCTGCGCGGCATTGCCGTCGAAGGCATCTTCGATCTCGGGCCCGGCAACGGCTCGCTCTACGAGATGGACATCACCACCAACCGCGTCGACGCCATGAACCACTACGGCATCGCGCGCGAGGCGGCGGCCATCTACGGCGTTGCGCTCAAGCCGCTTGATGTTGCGCTTCCAGCGGCACGGGCGGCTAACAAGCCTTTCCCGGTCAGCATCGAGGCACAAGATGCATGCGGGCGCTTCACAGCGCGCGTGTTGCGCGGCATCACGATTGGCGATTCGCGGGACTGGTTCCCCGGCGCGGAAGTCGCGACCTACTTCGGCCTTCTGGAGCAGAAGCAGATTTCAAATGCTGTCGACGCAACCAACTTTGCATGGCTCGGGATGGGCCAGCCGACGCATGCCTTCGACCTCGACAAAATTGAAGGCGGCATCATTGTGCGCCGCGCGCGCAAGGGCGAGCGGCTCAAAACGCTTGACGGTGTGGAGCGCACACTCGACCCCGAAGACCTTGTCGTCGCCGACCACGCCAAGGCGCTTGGCCTTGCCGGCGTGATGGGCGGTTGGGACACAATGATTACCGCGACCACGACGAATGTGCTGGTGGAAGCCGCATGGTTTGAACCCATGGCCGTGCGCCGCACCGCGCGCCGTCACGGCCTGCATACCGACGCCAGCCACCGCTTCGAGCGCGGCGCGGATTTCAATGCTGCACCGGTTGCATCGGCCCTCGTGAGCAAGATTCTGCTGGCCAACGGCGGCACTGTCGAAGGCGACCTTGTGGATGTGCGAGTCCCGGCTCTTGAGGCCCGCACCGCGAATCGTGCGCCCATCGCAATCGCACTCAGCGAAGTCCATCGCATCCTCGGCGCGACGGCGGAAAAGGAAGGCATCACCGCCGCCACCGTCGAAGGCGTTCTCACCGCGCTCGGTTGCAGGTTGGCGAGTCAGCACAACGACGGAGCCGTGTGGCAGGTTGTATTGCCCAGTTGGCGTCTCGACCTCGAACGCGAAATCGACTTGATTGAAGAAGTCGCGCGCGTCTACGGCTACAACCGCTTTGCCAACACGCTGCCCTCGTTTGGCGAGGGCGTGCAGGCGCTGCCATGGGCCGAGAGCGAGTCCGCGGTGCGGCTCACGCTGATGGCGGCCGGATTTAATGAAGCGATTGGCAGCACATTTTGCTCGGCCGCCGAGGCTGCACTCACCGCGCCACAGCCGGGGCTGGCTGTTCCGCTGGGCAATCCGCTCAGCGAAGAAGCGGGCGTGCTGCGTCCCTCGCTGATACCCGGCATGTTGACGATGATCGCCGGCAACCTGCACCGCGACGTGAGCGATGTGCGCCTCTTCGAGTTGGGCACCGTCTTCAGCGGGGCAATGTCGAACGGCTTGGTCGAAAAAGTCGAGGAGCGTCCCGCTCTTGCTTTTGGCGCAGCCGGCACGCTGGCGGAACAGAGCTCGCTTCATCCCGCGCGGCCAATCGAATTTCACGATGTAAAGGGAGTCGTCGAGCAGGTGCTGGCGCGTTTTCAGGCGCGGACAGTCTACTTTGACCGCTTTCCGCACGAGGCCGGACTCACTCCGGCGTGGCTTCATCCTTACCGCTCGGCGCGGGTCGTGGCTGAGGGTGCGACCGTGGGCTGGTTCGGCCAGTTGCATCCGAATGAAGCCGCCGCGCGCAAACTCAAGGAGCCCGTCCTGGTCGGAGAGATCTACCTGGATCGTCTCTACAAGCTGCCGTTGCGCAAGCCCGCGGCGCGCGAGATTTCACGCTTCCAGCCGGTGCGCCGCGATTTCTCACTCATTTTGGATGAGAGCATTGCGTGGGAGAAGATTGACCAGGTGCTGGCGGCGCTCGCAATCCCTGAGATGGTCGAGTGGCGGGTGCGCGAAGTCTTTCGCGACGCACGGCTTGGCGCGCGCGAGTACTCCCTGCTGATGGGTGTCACCTTTCAGGCGGCCGATCGCACGCTCCGCGAAGAAGAACTGCAGGCATTTCAAGCTCGGGTGGTTGAGGCGGTTGGCAGCGCAGGCGCGCGGCTGCGGACGTAGAATAAACGCACCGCCCGGCCCGCGTTATACTCTGACGGACAGGGGGTGGAGTGGAGGTCAATTCAGTATGACGAAACCCTTGTGGGAATCTGAGGTCGCGGCGGATCCTCCCGCGCATCCGCGCGCCAGCGAACAGCCTGTCGGGCTGGGCGCGCTCGCTCTCAGTGCCGACGATTTCTCGGCTCTCGAAGAGCGCATCGTGCGCGCGGTCGAACTGGTCAAGCGGGAGCGGCAGGCTCGGATTGCGGCAGAAGAACACGCGGCCAAGATCGAGGCGCAGCTCGGCGAACAGGCCCCGCAGGTGGAGCAATTGAAGGCGGAAGTCCGCTCTCTGCGAAGCGAGCGCGATCATGTGCGGCAACGCGTCGAGCGGCTCCTTTCCCAGCTTGATGCGCTTGAACTGTGAGGCATGCAATGGTCAATAAGAGCACCGGCAATCCTACCGGCTACACATCCGTCACCATCTACGATCAGGCCTATCATCTCACCGGCCATGACCCGGAGCATATTCGGCAGATCGCAGCCTACGTCGACACCAAGATGCGCGCCGTGGCCGCGCAGGGGCACACGGTTGACTCCCTGCGTGTGGCGGTGCTGGCGGCGCTCAACCTGGCCGACGAACTTTCGCAATCCACCGGCGCAGATGCGCGCCTGGGGCACGCACGCGCCGCAACCCTGACCGGGCTGCTGGACGAAGTGCTTGTGGAAGAGCGCGAAACGGGTTCGTAACCTGCGCGGTGTTCTGTAATTTGCGTCATTCGCATCGTTCCCGTTCAGGCACCGCGTTCCCGAAACAGCAAAGCCGAAGAACGTACCACACTGCGCCTACTCCGCACAAGACTTGCAATTCCGCGCGAGGCAACATACTATCCGCAATAGAAACCGGCCTGCAAAGCAGGTGGGTGATCAACGCTGGTTGAACCAACATTCAATGAACAGGGGCTCAACTCGACAATCGGTTCTGTGTGCCGTGTCCGCCAGTCCGGAATGCCTAATGAACCGCGGAGAGCTCCACCGTCTTAGGACGGGTTCACCGGCGCATCCCTCACGGCCCAGTGGGCCGGATTCTACTTTCCGCCGCAATCCAGACTAAGGCCTGACCAGCTATCCTTGCTCAGGTGTATCCGGTCCTCTTCCACATCGGTTCAATTCTCATCCCGTCCTATGGCGTGATGGCCGCGCTGGGCGTGTTGCTTGCGCTCGCGCTTGCGTTACGCACGGCGCGCACTTCAGGCGTCAATCCAAACCAGATTTGGAATCTCAGCATTCTTGCACTGTTTACGGCGCTTGCGGGTTCGCGCCTCTTGCTGGTTGTCGTGAATTGGACTGTGGTCCGCACTCATCCCGCATGGCTGCTGGGTCTGGCCATGGTTCACCATCCGCTGCTGGCAGCGGTTGGAGCGCTTCTTGCAACCGTCACCGCTGCGCTCTATGCGCGTCGGCAGCAGATGCCGTTCAGCGACACTGCGGACGCGCTGGCCGCGCCCTTGGCTCTGGGTCTGGCTTTCGAGCAGTTCGGGGCACTGCTGGCCGGCTCTGGGTTTGGAAGGGAAACAACAGTGCGCTGGGGCTTGACCTATAGCAATCCGCTGGCTGCGCTTTGGAGCGGCGCGCCACTTGGCGTTTCGGTTCATCCGGTGCAGGCGTATGCTTCGCTCGCCTTCGTCGCGATTGCTCTGCTGCTGCTTGTATGCCTGCCTCATCGCAGGCAGCGGGGCGACATCGCGGGGCTGTGGCTGGTCGCGGTCGGCGCCGCGGTCTACTTCACTGAGTTCTGGCGGGCTCCTGAGGGCCGCGGGGCAATTCTTCGCGGCGCGCTCGACGGGCCCCAATTGGCCGCCATTGCCTTTGTGCTGGGAGGTGCCGTGGTGTTGCGCCGGCGAGATAGCGCGCGGATCGCCGGCGGAGAAGTTTCACACGTGGTCGCAGCCGCAACAGCGAATAACGCCAATGAAGGTCTGACCGGTGGCGAGGCCTCTCATGAGTGACACGCGCACCATTGCGGTTCCCGCGGAAGCGGCGAGCCAGCGCCTGGACCACTTCCTCGCCACGCAACTGGAGGGTGTAAGCCGCTCGCGGGTGCAGCTTCTGCTCGACCAGGGCGACGTGCTGGTAAATGGCGCGAGAGTCAAGCCGTCGCTCAAACTTCGCGGCGGCGAACAGATTGTCATCACCGGCGAACCTCGTCCGGCGCCGCTCAAAGCCACCGCTGAAGACATCCCGCTCGACGTCGTCTTTGAAGATGCCGACCTGGCCGTGGTGAACAAGCCGGCCGGCATGATGGTGCATGCCGGTTCCGGCCAGAACGAGGACGCGCGCAGCCGCGGTACGCTCGTCAACGCGCTGCTGTTTCGTTTTCGTGCGCTCTCGTCCAGTGGCGGCGAATTGCGCCCCGGAATCGTGCATCGGCTCGATAAAGACACCAGCGGCCTGATTATCGTGGCCAAGAACGACGCGGCTCATGCCAAGCTCGGAGAGCTTTTCTCAAGCCGCCGCATCAGCAAGACCTACATCGCGCTGGTTCAGGGCGAGGTGGAGCGTCCGAAGGGAACGATCAACTCCGCCGTCGCGCGCGACCCAGTGCGCCGCACGCGCATGACCGCGCGACCTACCGAAAACGCCCGTTCCGCAGTCTCTCATTATGAAGTGATTCGCAAACTGGCTACGCGCTTTGGAAAATTCACTCTCATCCGCGTGCGCATTGAGACTGGCCGCACCCACCAGATCCGGGTGCACATGGCGTCCATTGGTCACCCGGTTGTGGGCGACTCGCTCTACGGGGCCTCAGGCCAGTTGACTGATCAGGTGGCGGCGCAGGCCGCCCAATCCAAGGCAGCGCGGCGGAAGGCGGAGCCGGAAAGGCTCAAGCTGGGCCGCAATTTTCTCCACGCCGCAAAGCTCGAATTCACGCACCCCACCACCGGCAAGTTGTTGCAACTGGAAGCGCCGCTGCCCGCTGAACTGAGCGCATTTCTGGAGCGGCTTGAGGGCGGGCCTGCGGAGGCTGCGCGGTAGTTTCAAGAGAAGCATGGGTGCAATTGATAAAATGAGAGGGATATGATTCGAAGTCTTGTTTGCTCGGTATTTGCGGCGGCACTAGGCGCCGTTGCGCTGCAGGCACAGCAACCCACGACGACGCCCGCGCCTTCCACGCCCCCTGCGGCTCAACCTGCACAATCACCTGCGGGACAGCCTGCGCAGACACCGGCAGCGCAACCAGGCCAAACGGTGACGCCGGAACAAGCCGCGCAAAATGCGCCCGTGATCCGTGTGGGCGTCAATGAGGTCAATCTGATCTTCACGGTCACTGATAAGCACGGACATTACATCCCCAACCTCAAGCAGAGCGATTTTGCCCTTCTCGACGACCAGAAGGCGCCCGCCCGCGTGAATTCTTTTCACCAACAGATCAATCTGCCCCTGCGGGTTGGTATTGTGATTGACGCCAGCACTTCAATCCGCTCCCGCTTTCAATTTGAACAGCAATCCGCCATCGAGTTTCTGCTTGATGTGCTCAAGTCCCGCGCCGACCGCGCCTTCGTGATGGGCTTCGACGTCACGCCGACGGTAACCCAGGACTGGACCGACAATATCGACGGCCTCGAAACCGGAATCAACCGGCTGCGCCCCGGCGGCGGCACCGCGCTGTTTGACGCGGTCTATACGGCATGCCGCGACAAACTGCTCAGCGAGCGCGGCCAGGAACCGGTGCGCAAGGCCATGATTCTGATCTCTGACGGCGACGATAACCAGAGCCGCGTGCGTCCCGATGAGGCCATCAAGATGTGCGAGCGCGCCGAGACCATCATCTACGCCATCAGCACCAACTGGACCCCAAGCCGCGGTAAGGGCGACAAGGTGCTGGGCGAGATGGCCGAAGCCACCGGCGGCGAAGTATTCTTTCCGCCCTCCGTGGAGGAGATGTCTGAAAGCTTCCACAACATTGAAGAAGAGCTGCGCAGCCAGTATGCATTGGATTACACCCCGGCCGACTTCAAGTACGATGGCGCATTCCGCTCAATCTATCTCTACTGCATCGACAGGCGCTACCAGGTGCGAGCCAAAAAAGGCTATTTCGCGCCGCGCGAATAGCACACCGCCGTCCTGCGGCAATTGACAGCGCTCGGGGCCTTTCCTCTCTTTCGCGGTGAATTGAGGATAAGGATGAGTGCGGCAGATGGAGAAGGAGAACCGGCGCTTCCCATTTCAGGACTTTTCTCTCCCGGCTGGCCCGCTTTTGCTCCAAGCCTTCATTCTTTGCGTCTGCATCTTCTCCATCCCCTTTGATCCGCGATGAAATGGAAAGAGGGCAGCGCGGTTTGGAGGGAGAGACTCGGGTGATCCGGCAGACGATTTCATGCGATATCTGTGGCGCGGAAATGCAGCGTACCAACCACTGGTTCGTCGCCTCCGATCAAGGAGTCGAGCTCCGTGTCAGCGGATGGAACCCGCGCAGCCGCCCCCGCGCCGGAGCCAAACACCTGTGCGGGCAGACCTGCCTGCACAAGCTGGTGGACGACTTCATGGCGCGTACGCTTTTTGCGCGCGGTCCTGCCACCCCAGAAAAACGTGCGACGCAAGCGAAGAGGCCCGAGAACGTGGCCATACACGCAGACACAAGCCTGACGTCTTCCGCGCCCTCTGCCGCTCCACAGCACGCGGTGGCGTTCGCCCCCGGAAGCGATGAGTTCGAGTCCTCCGCTCACCTCATCCCGTCAATGCAGGTGGTTGCAGGCGGAGGGCCGTCGCGCCCGCCCCTTCGATTGGCGATCGCCGAATCCGCTTCCGCGGACGCGGAAGTCGAGGCGGATGCCGGACCCGCGCCGAACTACTCGTCACGAAAGTGGCGTGCTGAAGCCTGGATGCGCGAGCGGGAGCGGGAACAACGCGGCACTGGCCGCGCCGCTTCAGCCTCGGCCCGACGCCATTCGATCGCTTAGTTGTGCGCTCGGTCTGATTTCACACAAGTCGAGACGCGGGGATTAGCAGGTCTGTCATTCTAATCGCGGGATTATTCTGCAGCCGGCCCCAATTCGAGCAGCTTCAGCAGCCCCGCCTCATCAAGCACCGGCACCTTCAGTTCACGCGCTTTGTCGAGCTTGGACCCCGCCTCTTCGCCGGCCACGACGTAGCTGGTCTTCTTGCTGACCGAGCCAGCGGTCTTGCCGCCCGCAGCCTCAATCATCTTTTTCGCTTCATCGCGGGTCAGCGTGGGCAGAGTTCCGGTGAGCACAAATGTGAGCCCTGTCAACTGTGTTGACCGCTGTTTTCGTTCCGCCGTCATATCCACGCCGGCGCCGCGCAAGTGCTCCACCAGTTCGCGATTCTTTGCCTGCGCAAAGAATTCGAGAATTGCCTGTGAAATGCGCGGACCTACTTCTTCCACGCGCTCCAGATCTTCCGCCGAGGCCGCCATCAATGCGTCGATCGACCCGAACTCTTCGGCCAGCAACTCGGCAGTGCGTTCTCCTACGAAGCGAATCCCAAGCCCCATCAGCACGCGCGCCAGTCCGGCCTTCTTTGAGCGCTCAATCTCCTCTACCAATGCTGTCGCTGATTTCTCAGCGAAGCGCTCCAGCCCGGCAAGCTGTTCCACCGTCAATTTATAAAGGTCGGCGACGCCGTGCACCATGCCGCGCTCAAGCAGTTGCTGCACCACCGCGTCACCGAGGCCCTCGATGTTCATCACGCCGCGCCGCCCAAAGTGCAGCAGGCTTTCGCGCAGCTTGGCGGGACAATCGGCGTTGACGCAGCGGTAGTCGACTTCGCCCTCAGCGCGGACAACCTCACTGCCGCACTCCGGACAAATGGAAGGGAAAACGAAGCGGTGTTTCCCGCGCGGATGATCTTTGTCTTCGATGACCTCGACCACTTTTGGAATCACGTCGCCGCCGCGCTCCACCTTGACCCAGTCGCCGACCAACAGCCCCAGGCGCTCGATGAAGTCCGCATTGTGCAGCGTGGCGCGGCTCACGGTGGTGCCTCCGATAAACACCGGTTCCAATTCCGCGACAGGGGTCAGCTTGCCGGTGCGGCCAACCTGCACCGTAATCTCGCGCACCTGCGTGAGGCCTGATTTGGCAGTGAATTTGTAGGCAATCGCCCAGCGCGGCGCGCGCCCTGTGTAGCCCAGGCGCTGCTGCGTGGCATGCGCATCCACCTTGAGGACCACGCCGTCGATTTCGTAACCCAGCCCGTCGCGCTCGCTCTCTGCCTTGGTGATGAACTGTGTCATCTCTTCCACTGAAGCAACGAGCCTGCGGTGCGAATTCACCCTGAAACCCAAGGAGACAAGAGCATCGAGCGTGGCTCGCTGGCCCTGGGCCAGGTACTCGCCATTCACCAGCAGGAAATAGGCAAAAAACACCAGGCCACGATTCGCGACAACACTCGGCTCGAGAGTGCGCAGGGTTCCAGCGGCCGAGTTGCGAGGATTAACAAAAACCGGCAAACCCTCGCGCTCGCGCTCTTCGTTCATGCGCAGGAACGCAGCTTCCGGCATCACCACCTCGCCGCGGACTTCGAAGCCTTGCATGAGGTGGAGCTTCGTCAACGCACCGGAGGAGATTGAAAGTGGAATGCTGCGAATGGTGCGGATGTTTGACGTTACATCCTCGCCGGTTTGCCCGTCACCGCGGGTAATACCGGTGGCAAGTCGAAGGGAACCATCCCCGCCAGCCTCGTAGCTGAGCGCCACGCTCAAACCATCGAGTTTAAGTTCGGCTACGTATTCGACAGGCAGACCGTCGGCAAGCTCGCGCACACGCCGGTCCCAGTCTGCCAGTTCTTCAGTGGAATAGGCGTTATCCAAACTCAGCATGGGCCGCGAGTGACGCACCTTCTTGAAGCCCTCGGCCGGTTTGCCTCCCACGCGTTGTGTTGGCGAATCTGGCGTCAGCAACTCCGGATGCTCGTTCTCGATCTGCTTGAGTTCATTCATCAGTGCGTCGTACTCGGCGTCGCTGATCTCCGGCGCGTCCAGCACATAGTAGAGGTGCTCGTGGCGCCGCAACTGCGCGCGCAATTCCTCCGCCCGCCGCACAAAATTCGAGACCTTCCTGGCTCGTTCGCCCATGGGGTGGATTATAGGGGGCAGGCCGCAAATTAGTATGGTTAGGAACGAGCCATGGAACCTATCACCCATTTCCTCACCGGAGCCTGTATCGGCCGCGCGGGGCTGAACCGCAAAACGGCCTACGCGACCTTGGCCGCCGTGCTGGCTGCCGAGGCAGCGGACCTCGATGTACTGTGGGGATTCGCCGGGCCGGTCGAGGAACTCAAGCATCATCGCGGCATTACACACACGTTTGTTTTTGCTCCGGTGGTAGCCGCTGCGGCCGTGGGCGTGGTCTGGCTCTTCAATCGGTGGCGGGAGCGGCGAAGGCGCCGGAAGGCCAAGGCTCGCCAAGAAAACTCAGAAACGCCCCCGGCGCCGCTGCAGCAGGTTCGCTGGGCGTGGGTCTACCTTGCCGCGCTCATCTCCGCGCTCAGCCATATCCTGCTTGACTGGACGAATAATTACGGCGTCCGTCCCTTTTTCCCTTTCAACCCGCGCTGGTATGCGGGCAGCTTTGTTTTTATCGCTGAGCCGGTGGTGTGGGCGCTGCTCCTGATCGCCCTTATCATTCCCTGGTTGCTGGGGCTGGCCGACCGCGAGATCGGCGCTCCCCGCACGGCTTTTCGCGGCCGCGGGTGGGCTATCTTCGCACTCTGCGGAATGGGAGTTCTTGGCTGCTGGCGCTGGGCTGAGCACGCTCATGCCCTGGCGTTGCTCAACAATGCCGCGATCACTTCGGCGCCCATCCGGCGTATGGCTGCCGAACCGTATCCGGTCAATCCCTTCCGCTGGCACGCCATTGTGGAGACAGATGGCTTCTACCAGACCGCCGAAATCAACACTCTCGCCGGTACCGTCGACAGTGATCCGGAGCGTGACGCGCTCTACAAGCCCAACGACACCGCCGCCGTTGAAGCTGCCAAGCGCACGCCGCTCGGTCAGGTCTATCTCGACTGGGGAACGTGGGCCGTTGTGCGCGACATTGGACAGGAGCCAGTGCCCGGGATGGACCCACCCCAACTGCCTCCGGGCCGGACGTGGACCACCGTTGAATTCACGGACCTGCGGTTTGCGTATTCATTTCGCGGTACAGGAAGTGAGACGGGTCCGCCGCCACTCAGCGGCTGGGTTTACATTGTTGACGGCCGCGAGGATGGCGGAGAATCCATGAATGGGCGTGAGGAAAAGTAGATACTCAGCGCCACTCAGGGTTTAGCTTTTGGATATAAGCCAGGGTACAATCCCGGCTTGACCCACTCCCACATGCCTCCCTTTTGGATATCTTGAGGAAAGGCATGGTATTGCAGCACTGTCTCTTGTTCAGAGCATTGGCGATAGACTCTCGCCGCGGCTGACCCATTCCATCCGAATTCGACGTCGATCACAAATTGCTCGGGAACGTTGTCTACGCGGTACATCCCTCTCGACCCTTCCGGAGCAATCTCGTGCAACTCCCCTCCTGAGAAAGTAGCGTGTCCCTGCTCGTCCAGACGCGCGCGATAGTGCGGAGTGGGTTCTGTGGCGGCGGCGAGATCCACCGCCACCTGGATACCCTTGGTGATTGGAGTGTTCCAATCCTTCCCGCCCAGGCCCATCACGCGGAACAGCATCGTGCACGAGTCCTTTGAGGCAGGACCAACCATCGCATTCCAGGTCCACTTTCCAAGTGATCCTGTCTCTTTGGAATCGCTCTCCGGCTGCTTTCGAGTTTCCGGCACGATGCCAAATACGCTGCAGCGCGCCGGAACCTCGAAGGTCGAAGCCGGGGGCTCCGTCAGGCTCACCTCGGTCACTTCGGAGAACGGCTTCGTTTTTCCCATTTTCGGCGAAAATAACTGCGCCTTCAGAATTAGCCCGGTGTGCGGATCCACCCATTCCCGTATTGCGAGCATGCTGTCATCTGTGGATTCCAGAATTGTGGTCGCAAACCCGAGGATCGTCGCTTTTCCAGCGTGCTTCACCTCTGGGTCGGTCAGAACGGTTCCGCCTGCAAAGGGATCCTCCCAGTCATCGGCGGTAAAGTCGCTCCGCGTGCACGGCACCGACGGGTCCACAGGGTCCCAGCTGATGCTGTCCCTGGTATCAAGATTGAAGAGGGTTCGGATGCGCGTTCTCTGAGGATTCTCTTCCATTTCCCCGCGAGGAATGGTCCTGTCCACCAGAACCTTCGGTCCGAGGCGGTAAGTCTTCGTCACAACTTGCGGGCCTTCAATTTGTTCGAGCACGGTCACGGTGTAGTCCGTAGGCTCCACGGGTGCTTGCGCCCGCAGCCCGACCCCTGATGTCGTTAAAGCAGTGCAGAATGCAAAGCAGAGAATGCTGTGCAGAGTCATGAAATCCAACCCTCACACCCGGTGCGCTTACATCCGCTCTGTTTCCCAGGCAGCAACCATGGTATCGAGGTAACGAAGGATGGGCCACGGAAATCACCGGCACAGAAGCTGGCGGTTGAGAGATCACTCCGACAGGTGCCGGGTCCGTGCCTTCTCCCGCGTGACGCACGGACATGGGCGGGATCCTCATCCCGTCGAATGAAAAGTTTTGTTCACCCCATGGTTCATCGCGGTTGACCACCGGAGGCGCGCCCCTCAGAATGGAATGAGCGCTTCCTGACCTTGGCACAGTCTCCCAGGGAATACGGAGCCAGAGGTGTCCATGCCCGCGTATCTCCTGCTCGTTGTTGCCGTTCTAAGCCGCATTGTGCCGCACCCGGATTGGCTGAATTTCACCGCCATGGGTGGCGCGCTGCTTTACTTTGGCGCTCGGCGCTCCTGGCGCGAGATGCTTGCCCCGCTGGCTGCGCTCATGGCAACTGACTATTTCCTTACCGTCTTCAGCTACCATTACGCATTCCGCTGGCAGGCCTACGTAACCACATGGGCCTGGTACCTGGCGGTGATGGCGCTGGGCTGGATTCTGCTCCACACCCGCACCACATTTGTGCGCGTGGCTGCTGGTGTCGTGCTGGGTCCCACCTCGTTCTTTGTGGTTTCAAATTACGCGGTTTGGGCGGCGGGTGGAATGTATCCCCGCACTTTGGGCGGCCTGGCTACCTGCTTCGGCGCCGGGGTGCCCTTCTACCGCAACGATCTGCTTTCAACAGCTGTTGTTGCCGGCCTGGCCTTCGGCGTTCCGGTCCTGGTGCGTCGATTCAAGGGAGTAGAGGCCCAACCAGCGCTGGCCAGCAAGTAGCAGCGGAGCCTCATGAATCGGCGGGTGGGATTGTCCTGGTGTGGGAGCGAGATTCTTCGAATTCCTTGGACCTGTCTGCGTACGCTTTCGAGCTGAATCCGGCCGGAGATCCACACTGATCAAGCGGACCTCAACAGCTAACTCTCGCCCTCATCGTTCCGCCGACTTCTGAGCCACCACCAGGCAAATCCAGCAAACGCAAGCGCTGCCACCACCAGGAACACTGTGAGGGCATGGTGGGAGACGACGTCCACTGCGCTGGGTCCAAGCTTGAGCACCAGTAATGAGAGCAGCAGCCAGCGCACCAGCCGCCCGCAGAATACCGCCACCATGTATGGTAAAACCTTCATTTCAAAGACCCCGGCAGCGAATACGAACACCTTCCAGGGGGTTGGCGGGGGCAGCATGGAGGGAATCATGACGGCCAGGAACTCCTGCCGTTCAAAACGATCGCGCAACCGCTCATAGCGCCGACGGTTTACGCGCTTCAGCAGAAAGAGCTCGCCGCCTGCGCGGCCCAATCCATAGGGAAGCAGCCCACCGATCGCTGAACCGAGTGCAGCCAGGACGCAATAGAGCCAGAAGTGGCTGCGGTCGTTCCAAACCCAACCGGCAATGAAGAGGTCCATTGGGACGGGAATGGTAGAGGAATCTAGCAGCGCGGCCGCGCCCGCACCCCAGGCACCTAACTTGGCCAGAAGCACGAGAACAATCTTCCACTTGACCATCCAATGTGCAAAAAACTGCTTCAAAACGGGTCTCTTTCCGGCTTAGATTCCGTCCATTCCAAAAGAATCATTGTACGGTCCGGGGATGAGAGAATAGATAGGAAGGACTCGAAACGGAGCTAGCTCGGCGCGCGCGGCGGCAGAGATGTTCCAGTCGGAAGAATGCACCCCAGCGAAACACAATCCACTGTGAACGAGCCTGACGAGCCAACGGGGATCGTCTCGGAGACGGACAGCGCCAGCCCGGGCAGTACGCAGCCTCCGGAGTTGGAGCAGCCCCGAGCTACAATCTCCACCTCGCGCTGGATCGACTACGACACCCACGAACTGCTGGAGATGATCAGCGAGCTCGAAGACGAGCGGCGCTGGGCGCGCCTGCGAGAAGGTATCTGGCTCGCCATATTGATCCATGTGCTCGTGCTTTCCGCGATTACCTGGATTCCAAAGTATGTCTTCAGGGTGGCGCCCGTTATCGACCCTTTCGACGCTATCAAGCAGCGCAAAGACCTGACCTATCTTGATTTACCGCCCGACGCTTTGCGCCAGTTGCAACCAAAGGTGAAGATCAAGCCGGTTCCTGAAAAGGAGCAGCAGATCGATAAAAAGACGCTGGAGGCGATGAACAAGCCGACAGTGCCGACGCCGCAGGAGACGCCCAAGCAGCCTGAGGTGCAGAATCCAGTTCAGCCTCCGCCCACACCACCTCCTCCGCAAACGCAGTCACAGTTTGAGGCGCCGAAACCGCAAGCGGTGCCGGCGCGGCCCAACTTTGCCATGGGTTCTCAAAATCCCGCGGACCAGTTGCGCCAGGCCATGCGCGATGCATCGCGGAGCCCCGGGTACGGAGCGAGCCAAATGCCTTCAAACGGCGGATTGTCGATGCATCCCGGTGCAGGAAGCGGCGGCGTTCAAGTGTTGTCGGACACCCAGGGCGTGGACTTCAGTTCGTGGCTGGCGCGCTGGCACCATGAGACAGAACGGACCTGGGACCCGCTGATTCCTGACGAGGTCAATCCCCCGATTCTCAAATCGGGGACGGTCGTCATCCGGTTCAAGGTGCTGCCGAATGGGCGCCTCATGGATGGGAGCATGGTGTTGGAAGGCCGCTCGGGCGACACCGGGCTGGACCGCGCAGCTTGGGGCGCGTTAACAGGCTCAAACTATCCACCGCTCCCCAGAGAGTTTCATGGGCCGTATCTGGAACTGCGCGCAGTCTTTCTCTATAACATGGAGCCGCGGTAGGCGGCTATTTCCGCACGCTGATTTGAGCCGGCGAGAGGTGGGCAGCAGACGCGCTGTCCTATGCGTTCACTTCTGAGGACAACTCAGACCTAGCATCCTCTGTGTCGTCGGGAGGATCAGGATCGAGAGGTTTGGCCTTATGGTGCAGGAAGATGCCGTCTTGTTCCAACAGAGCGTCGTAGACCGCGGTGTGGCGCCAATGACGGGCGAGGGCAAAGCAACTCATATTGGCGATCATCAGCGGCAAAATCAGCCCGTAACCGCCTGTCATCTCAAAGATGATGAGAATTGAAGTCATGGGAGCGCGCACGACCCCGGCAAACACCGCCCCCATTCCAACCACTGCGAAAGCTCCAATGGAGTCGGCCGAATGGTGAAAGACGGCCACATCCAGGTAGCCGACTGTTCCGCCCAGCATTCCGCCCATAAAGAGAGCCGGAGCAAAGATGCCGCCCGCGCCTCCGCTGGAGTAGGAAGTGACGGTGGCCGCCAGCTTGAGCACGCACAAGGTGGCCATGGCGCCGACGGTCAGCCCAGTGGCGCCCGTGAGGGCCATGGTCAGGGTCTTATAGGGATCGCCGGCAATGCCGTTGACGTGGAAGAAAAGAAGCGCGACTACGGCAAAACTGCCCGTTGCCAAACCGCCTAATGCGGGATGTACCCACTTTGGCACCAGCGTCAGACGCTTAAACCAGGCGCGCAGCCATAGCAGCGAGTCAGTGAACACCACGGAGACTATGGCAGCCAGAAGGCCCAGGAGCGCATACCAGATCAAAGATGACGAATTGGCCAGCTCGTAGTGCTTTGGTACGTGGAAGATGGGGTTGGAGCCCAGAACCCTGTTTTCAACCACGGCAGCGAGGGCGGCGGCCACGATCACTCCCGAAAGCATGGTCTGGTCCAGATTGCCGATCAGCTCTTCCAGGGTGAAAGTTACGGCGGCGATCGGAGCATTGAAGGCGGCCGCGATTCCCGCCGCCATGCCCACAGAGGTCATTCGCCGGCAATTCTTGGGGCTCAGTCTCGCGATGCGTGCCAGCAGGCTGCTGACGCCGGAGCAAATGTGCACTGTTGGACCTTCCACACCCAGGGAAGCACCCACGCCGAGTTGAAGTGTGCACAAGACGAATTTACCAATTGTCTCCTTGAGCGAGACAAAGCCGGAACGAGTCGTAAACGCAACCTTCACCTGGGGAATGCCGCTGCCCGCAGCCGCCGGGACCCAGTATTGGAGACCGATTCCGGCGACAAGGCCGCCCAGCGCCGGGGTGAGGATGGTCCACCAGATCCATGAGTAGCCGGGGGCCGCTGTCGCGCGATTGATGAATAGCGCGTAAAGGTAGCCGCAGCTGATGTGGAAGGCAACTGCCGCAGTGCCGCAAAATCCGCCGGCAAGGATAGTGAAGGCCAGCAACCTTTGCCGCTCGGTTGGCATACGGCGCATCAGCCAACCGATGAATTTCGAATACAAACCGGCGAATCCAATCCAATAGTTCAATTTATCGGGGACCCCTATCAAAAGCTTCTGATTCAAGTATAGGTGCAAGCCGCGGCAGAAATCTCACGATGCGTGCGTCTTCCGCTCCCTGACATCCAGCTTGGGCGCAAATTACATCGGATTCAACCCAAGGTTCGCAAGTGTGCCGGACAACCTAGGGCCCGGGCTCCGTAGCTCGCATGAACTCTGCAAGATAGTCTTTCCAGACTGCTGCCACCGTGTGGGTTCCATGCCCCCTGGTTGCATCTGAGATGGGAAGAAGAATGAATCGGGCATTTGGCATGCGCTTGACCACCTTCTCGGCGATGCCCAACTCCGGCGGGTTGATAAAGTCGTCGGCGGAGTTGATCCAGAGCACCGGCGTTTTGATTTGCTCCAGGCGCGGGCTAGGGTCGTAGTTCCGGCTGGCGTTGAGGTAGTAAATGGCGTCGTTTGCGTCCATCGAGGTGGTGCGCTTCAGGTAGTTGTTCACGTACGCTTCAGCAAGTTCGCGAGTCGGCGCCTGCTTTTGCATTTGAAGCGGGCTCGAACCCATGATCATGATGATCTCGGCCACCGTTCGCAGTCCCTGGACAGGCTCTGTCTTGTACTCGCCGCCCATCCACGCGGGGTCCTGTTTTATGGCCTCGATAGCCATATAGCGCATCATGCGGTTGCGGCCCGCGAGTTGCACGGGCAGGCAGGCAAAAGGCGCCAGCGCATCGGCGAAGCCGGGAAACGTCTCGCCCCACACGAACGTCTGCATGCAGCCCATGGAGGTTCCCAGAATGAGGCGGAGATGGTCGATCTTCATCTGATCGAGCATCATGTGCTGGCTGCGCACCATGTCGTCGTAATCGTATGCAGGAAAATGTGCGTGTAAGCCGTCTGACGGCTTGGAGCTCTCGCCATGACCGATGTCGTCGGGCAGAATGAGGAAATATTTCGTAATGTCGAGCACCCCGCCGGGTACGAACAAAACATCGGAGAAGAGCGGGTTGAGCAGTGAATGCGCGTTGCCGCCCGTGCCGTGCAGCAGAAGCACGGCGTTATCGATGTGACCGGCCGCGTTGCGATGGGGCGCGCCGAGCGTGAGGTAGTGCAGCTTGAGTTCGGGCAGCGACTCCCCAGTGCCGAAGCGGAAGTTCGAGAGGACAACAGTCCCATCCGTTGTGGGCCATGCGGTGGCTTTGGCAGGAGTTGCCGAGGACCAGCTCGCAGGAGCGGACGAGGATGTTTGGCTGAATGCGGTTGCGCCAAGCAGGAGAGCGGCGCAGAGCGCGAGGTGGACTGTTCGCAGATGCTTCGACTGATTCGAACGGTGCATAGTCCGAGCGTAGCGTCTGACCGAACGGCTTGCAAGCAATACGCTCTGCGGCAAGCAGGCCGGGCGGACGCGCGGTGCATTCATTTCTGTTTCCAGGGCAGCTATTTCCACGATAAAATTGTGGCGTCTTCGATGCGCACCTGCTTCAACATTCCGCTGAAGAGAACGCTCTTGCTCAAGCGCTTCCGCCACGGCCGGCCCGATCGTGGTCGGCACTCATCCCGCTGAGTCGTCTTTCCCCGTTGATGGATGGATCGAGGAGTCTCATGAATGAGACTTGTGAGGTCCAGCGTCCAGAATGCAACCGGGATTTCTGCGGACTAGGGCCTGTTCACACTGCTGGAGCAGGCCCGAGTTCCCGAGCTTAGAATTTGAGAGTGCATCCGCCCGTGCGGATAGAAAGGTTTTCTCGATGAATAGTTTTGAATGCCGTGCGAAATTGACCTCCGGCAACCGGACCTACACTGTTTTCCGCCTGCCTGCGCTTACGGCGCGCGGTTTCAATCTGGGCCGGCTTCCCTTCAGCCTGAAGATTCTGCTGGAGAACCTGCTGCGCCGCGAAGATGGCGTGAATGTGACGGCGGCGGACATTGAGTTCCTGGCTAACTGGGACGCCAAGGCTGAGCCCAGTCGCGAGATTGCTTATATGCCGGCTCGTGTGCTGATGCAGGATTTTACCGGCGTGCCTGCAGTGGTGGACCTGGGTGCGATGCGCGACGCCATCAAGACTCTGGGCGGCGACCCGGAGCGCGTGAATCCGCTGGTACCAGCCGAGTTGGTCATCGATCATTCCGTGCAGGTGGACGAGTTCGGCACCGCAGGGGCGTACGACGCGAACGCGCTGCTTGAATTCCAGCGCAATCGCGAGCGCTACGCGTTTTTGAAATGGGGCCAGACGGCCTTTCGCAACTTCAGCGCAGTGCCGCCGGGCATGGGGATATGTCACCAGGTGAATCTCGAATACCTGGCGCGCGTGGTGTTCACCACGGAGATCGACGGCGAAACGATTGCATATCCCGACACGCTGGTTGGGACCGATTCGCACACCACGATGATCAACGGGCTCGGCGTGCTGGGCTGGGGCGTGGGTGGCATTGAGGCCGAGGCAGCGATGCTGGGGCAAGCTGTTTCAATGCTGGTGCCGCAGGTTGTGGGTTACAAACTCACCGGCAAACTGCGCGAAGGCGCGACGGCGACGGACCTGGTGCTGACCGTGACGCAGGCGCTGCGCAAACTGGGCGTGGTCGGAAAATTCGTCGAGTTCTACGGCCCGGGAATCGCGGAGCTGCCGCTGGCCGATCGCGCGACGATCAGTAACATGGCGCCAGAATATGGCGCGACATGCGGCATTTTCCCGGTGGATGCTGAGACGTTGCGCTATCTGCGATTGACCGGGCGCAGCGAAGAGCAGATTGCGCTGGTCGAGGCGTATTACAAGGACCAGGGACTTTTCCATACAGCCAATTCGCCAGAGGCCGAGTACACGCAGACACTCGAGTTGGACCTGGCCGCCGTGGAGCCGAGCGTGGCGGGGCCGAAGCGTCCTCAAGATCGAGTGCTGCTGAAAGACGCCGCCGCCAGTTTTGCGCAGCAACTACCGGCGCTGCTCTCGCCCACCGCCAAGCCGATCGGCGTACGTATTGCTGCGAAGTGGCAACGTGGGAAAGTGACCGATACGGGCGTGGCGGAGAAGGTGCCGGTGCATCTGACCACAACGGTGAAGGAGCGGTTTGGCGTCGATCCGGATACATACCTCGATCACGGCTCGGTGGTGATTGCTGCCATCACAAGCTGCACCAACACATCGAATCCATCTGTGATGGTGGCGGCGGGAATCCTCGCAAAGAAAGCCGTTGAAAAGGGACTCACAGTTCCGCCCTGGGTGAAGACCTCGCTCGCGCCAGGCTCGCGGGTGGTGACGGATTACTACACCAAGGCCGGGCTCCTGCCGTACCTTGAAAAGCTGCGCTTCAACGTGGTGGGATACGGCTGCACGACGTGCATCGGCAACTCGGGGCCGCTGCCTGCGGATGTGACGAAGAGCATCGACGAGCACGGACTGGTCGCCGTCAGCGTGCTCTCGGGCAATCGGAATTTTGAGGGCAGGGTGAATGTGGACGTGCGCGCAAATTATTTGATGAGTCCGCCGCTGGTTGTCGCCTATGCGCTGGCTGGAAAGATTGGCCACAACTTCGAAACGGACCCTCTGGGTACGGACCAGGCTGGGAAGCCGGTGTATCTGAAGGACATTTGGCCGACGCAAGCCGAGGTGGCCGCAGCGATCGAGAAGGGACTCAGCAGCGAGAGTTTCCGCCGGGAATACGCAACCGTGAGCAGGGGCGACGCCAACTGGCAGGGGCTGAGTTTTCCTACAGGCGATGTGTACCAGTGGGAACCGAATTCAACGTACATCCGCAAGGCTCCGTATTTCGACGGGATGACTCAGACGCCGCCGCCAGTGACTGACATTCTGGGCGCGCGCGTGCTGGCCGTGCTGGGCGACTCGGTGACCACGGACCATATTTCACCTGCCGGCTCCATCAAGGCCAGCGGACCTGCAGGAAAGTATCTGGCTGAGCACGGAGTGAAGCCGGCAGACTTTAACAGCTATGGCTCGAGGCGCGGCAACCATGAGGTGATGGTGCGCGGCACCTTTGCCAATGTGCGTCTGCGTAACAAGCTTGCGCCGGGCACCGAGGGCGGAGTGACGCGGCTTCTGCCCGAAGGCGAGCCGATGTCGATTTTTGACGCAAGCGTTGTGTATGCCGAGCGAGGAGTGCCGCTGGTAATCCTCGCAGGAAAGGAATACGGATCAGGTTCTTCGCGCGACTGGGCGGCCAAGGGACCGAAGCTACTGGGCGTGCGCGCGGTCATCGCAGAAAGCTTTGAGCGCATTCACCGCTCGAATCTTGTGGGCATGGGGATTCTGCCTTTGCAGTTCGAAGACGGGCAGAATGTGGAGTCGCTCGGGCTGACGGGCGAGGAAGTATACGACTTTCCGGGTCTGACGGCGATGCTCAAGGCGCGTTTTGCAGGCGGCCGCACACTCAGCGTGAAGGCTATCGCCGCGGATGGAGTGGCTGAAGCAGTTCACCGCAAAGGTTCGCATCGATACACCGCAGGAGATTGAATACTTCGAGCACGGCGGCATCTTGCAGTACGTGCTTCGACAACTGGCGGCAAAATAGGCATGTGACTTCAGACGAGGGCCGCCAAGAGACGCCACTTCCAAAACGAAGTGGCGTTTCTTTTCAACTCTTCGTTTGCAAGCTATCTGCGTCGCGAGGAGTTCTTGCCCAGCTTGGCAGCGGTGCGCTTTTGCTTTGTCGTGGGAGCCGCAGCTTCAGGCGGAGGCGCAGGAACGGTCTCTTCTTCCTTGGGGGCAAAGAAGCGGACCCCTTCCTGGTTGTGTTCGCCCAGTACGTGAAGGCGCAGGAAGTTCGTGGAGCCTGACTTGGTCCGTGTTCCGGCCACGATCGCGACGACCTCGCGGGGCCGCACGTAACCGTATTGTTCGAGCAGGTTCTCTGCAACATCAACCAGGGCCTCGGTGGAATTGACCTTGGGGCATCGGATTGGAGTCGTGCCCCACAACAGATTCAGGCGGTTGATGGTGATCTCGACGGGGCTAAGGGCAAAGATGGGTGACGTGGGATGATACTTCGACAACTGTCGGGCAGTTGCTCCCGACTCGGTGAACAGCGCGATGCCGCGCAGATCCAGATCGTCGGCTGCGTGCGCAGTGGCTTCGCAGATTGTTTCTGCAATTGAAAGGTGGCTCTGCCGCACGCGCGGCGCAGAGTAAGACTGCTGGTCCTCCTTGATGTGACGCTCGGCTTCAGACACGATCCGCGCCATCATGGAAACAGTCTCTACCGGGTACTTGCCCACTGCCGACTCGCCTGAGAGCATCACGGCGTCGGTGCCGTCGTACACGGCGTTGGCCACGTCGGATACTTCTGCCCGCGTCGGGCGCGGGTTTTCGATCATCGACTCCAGCATCTGCGTCGCGGTGATCACCGGTTTGAAGTACTCTGATGCGCGTCGAATGATGTGCTTCTGAATTGCGGGAACCTTTTCCGGCGGCACCTCGACGCCCAGGTCGCCGCGGGCCACCATGATGCCGTCAGCAGCTTGCAGAATGCTGTCGAGGTGCTCGATGGCCTGGGGCTTCTCGAGCTTGGCAATGATCCATGTTTCGCCGCCGTAAGCGGAGACGCGGTTGCGCACCAGGCGGACGTCCTCTGCAGTGCGGACAAAGGAAACGGCGATTGCATCCACGCCATTCTTGAGCGCAAACTCAAGGTCCGCAGTGTCTTTCTCAGTCAGTGAGGGCACGCGCACCGGAATTCCGGGTAGATTGATGCCTTTGTTTTCTCCCAGCATGCCGCCGTTGACGATGTCGCACGATACGTCATCGCCGAGCACTTCGTGAACCCGCAACTCGATGAGACCGTCGGAGAGAAGAATGCGCGAACCCTGTTCAACATTTTCAGCGAGAGTTTTGAAAGTCGTTCCCACCAGAGATGCTGTTCCAGGAACTTCGCGTGGCGTAATGGTCAGCCGCCCACCTGCCTTCAGCATCACGGGCTGGTGATCTTTCAGCTTGGAAGTGCGGATTTTGGGTCCCTGGAGATCGCCCAGAATGCAGAGCGGCTTGTGCTCTTCGCGGCTCACCTTCCGAATCATCTGGATCAGTGCCAGCTTTTCCTCATGGGTGCCGTGGGAAAAGTTCAGGCGAACGACGTCCACGCCGGCGCGAACCAACTCACGGAAAACAGGTTCTGTGTTCGAAGCCGGTCCGAGCGTAGCAACAATTTTTGCACGGCGTTGAATGGGAGATTCAGTCAGGCTCGTTTCAGCAAACGGCATCGATATAACTCCAGAATGGGTTCAGTTAGGCAAATGATTTGAAAGGTGTGCGACCCGCTTCATTGTACACGGAGCGATCGATGGACAACCCCTTCATCCATCATGCCTGATGGCACGTGCAATGGTCCGTGAGTGTGATCACAGCGCTGACGAAATAGCTTCAACAATGCTCTTGGCGGAATCATGCTCCTGTCGCTCCCGGAAAAGGACGCCATTCAATTCCGCACCCAGAAGGGCGCTAAACGAAGTGATGTAGAGCCACACCAACGTGGCAATTCCGGCGCCGAATGAGCCGTAGAACCTGGAGTAGTCCGCAATCCGCGTCACATACCATCCGAAGGCCAGCGTAGCTGGGAACCAGACGATGGTGGCGACGATTGCACCGGGCATGACCAGTACCCAATGTTCTCCGCGCTTGGTTCCGAAGTGATAGAGGGCGCCGAGCACCGCGACACTGGTGAGCATCGCAACCGTCCATCGCACCATGCGCCAGAAAAAAAGTACGGCATGACGCAATTCGTGGACAGCGTTGTGAACCATCCACGACTCAATCTCCCTTCCGAAGACAAGCACCATGGTTGCGAGAGCCAAGGGAACCAGCACGATGGGAACCAGCAGGAGAGCGCGCAGCCGCCTCTCACCAAAGCCCCATTCGCCACGCGGCAGATGGTAAGCGCGGCGAAATCCTTCCATGAGCGAGAGCATCATGCCAAGCGCAGCAAAAACGCTGAGGCTCGCGGCGGAGAAAAGCAACTGTGTCGATCGCATCGGGTGCGCTTGCAACGAGTTCTGCAAGAGAGAGAGGGTGTCGATGGGGAGGAACTCGGCAAAAGATCTGCGTATTTCGCCTACAAGCGTGGTACCCTCCGGCACCCGTGCGAGCAATGTGGTGAGGACGACGATTGCGGGAAAGAGCATCAGCATGCCGGAGTAGGCCGTGGCCTTGGCGGTGTTGATGACGTCGTGCTCCAAGGAGAGCCAGATCGCTTTGCGAAGTTTTGCTGAAAACGAGACCATACCAGTCAATTGAAAGAGTAGTGCATTTTGTGAGTTTCGGGCGATGTGACCGGGAATGTTCTTTCTTTTCCTAGGGTTAAAGCAGTTATCCAACTCGCTTTTGGGGTTCCGGTATCCAGGAGGGTGGTGTTTCACGGCGGAAAAGGCCACTCGGAGCCGGAGGTTTCACTCGCCTTCCGCGGAGAACTGGCCTAGCCGGACAGGCGGGATTGATGAAGGGTGTTTTTGCGGCGGCAAGGCGGCCGGGGAGGAGCGCGACGCCGGTAAAAGCGAGACACGGGTATGCCACGGTTGGGAGCGCCGCTTTTGGGCGCGAAAGCGTGACAAAGGTGGGCCACGGTTGATGAAAACCGTGGCCACGGATTGCCACGGTTGGTGAAAAGCGAGACGGGGCAGGGGCATTGAACAGAGAATAGGGAGCAGGGAGTAATTCAAAGGAAATAAGAAACTGGGAGTAGCTTTGGGAATGGATTCCGCATCGATGGAGGTTTCCGATGGCGAAGTTTCTGCTGGGATTTGTCTGCGCCGTGATTGTGGTGCTGCTGGGATTCTTCTGCTACGTGCGATTTGGTTTTGTGGACCCCCGCGCAGATGCGGAGGAGGGCTTGATTGAGAGCAAGGTGGCGATGCCCGCGCTGGACGCCGCTGTGGACCGGCGGGCGCCCGAGGCTCAGAATCCGGTTCAGCCCACGGACGACAACCTGATGGCGGGGATGAAGATCTACCAGACGAATTGCGCGGGCTGCCATGGCGACGTTCGCCAGACGCATACGAAGTTCGGCGATGCCTTTTACCCGCGCGTGCCGCAATTTGCGGAAGATGCGCCGGATATGCCGGAGAATCAGAACTTCTACATTATTGAGCACGGGGTGCGGCTGAGCGGGATGCCGGGATGGAAGGGGACCCTGACGGAGTCGCAAATGTGGCAGGTGACGACGTTTCTGAGCCACATGGATAAACTGCCGCCCGCGGTTTCTGTGGCGTGGAAGCTGGCGGCAGGCACTCCGCCGGTGACGGAGAATGAGCCCGATTCAAAGAATGCGCCGGCGATGAAGATGAAGGTCAAAAAGGGGATGGATATGCCGGGGAAGTGAGATAGACGGGTTATGCCCTTCAGCCGTTTACGAGCATTCCGGCGCGCTGCAGCTGGGAAGGATCCGATATAACGCTTTACATATGATGCGACGCGTTATACCCTGGACTTAGATGATTCAGAGCTTCAAGAACGCCGATACGAGGGAGCTCTATGAGACGGGGTCGAACAGGCGCTGGGCAACCATCAAGGCTGTTGCAGTTCGCAAACTGGACCAGATTGAAGCGGCGACCAATTTGAATGATTTACGGATTCCTGCGGGGAACCGGCTGGAGCCGCTGAAGGGTGATCGCGCCGGGCAGCACAGTATCCGAATTAACGATCAATACCGCATCTGCTTTGTTTGGAAGAAGGACGGGGCGCACTCAGTCGAGATCACGGATTATCACTAGCAGCAGCGCCAATGGAGTGGCCGATATGACGATCAATAGACCAGCTACCGGATGGGAGACTCGGAGGGTAAGCACACATCCCGGTGAGATGTTGCGGGAAGAGTTCCTTATTCCTATGGGCATTACACAGAATTCGCTGGCATTGAAGATCCGAGTGCCCGCGACGCGGATAGGGGAAATCATCCACGGCAAGCGTTCGATCACGCCGGATACCGCGCTGCGCCTGGCTCGGTTCTTTGGCAACAGTCCCGAGTTCTGGCTGAATTTGCAACAGATGCATGACCTGTCAAAAGCGAAGCTGGAGCTGAAGCACACAATAGAGCGGGACGTTGAAGCTTACGCCGGAGCCTGATGGGCGCTTGCAAACGCCGATTCGCAGGACAGAGGTTGCGCGGCGGCCCGCCTGGCATGATTGGGTATAAACCGATTCCAGTACAACGCACTCCTGCGTACCCTTCCTCCGTTACAATCAAGAAGATATGATTCGTTTTTCAACGGCCGGGGAGTCGCATGGGGAGGCGCTGATCGCGCTGATCTCGGGACTTCCGGCGGGAGTGCCTGTCGATCTTGAATTTGTGAACCGCGAGCTGTGGCGGAGGCAGCAGGGCTATGGGCGCGGCGGCCGGATGAAGATTGAGACGGACAAAGCCCACGTTTTGAGCGGGGTGCGGCACGGCAAGACGATTGGGGCACCGATTGCCATTGAGATTGTGAACCGCGACTGGAAGAACTGGGAGGAAAAGCTCCCGGTGGAAGCAGGGGATGCGTCGAAGCACAAGGCGGTGGAATCTCCGCGGCCCGGACACGCCGACCTGGCGGGAGCGCTGAAGCATAACTTTCCAGACGCGCGGTATGTGCTGGAGCGCGCCTCGGCGCGGGAGTCGACGGCGCGGGTGGCGGCAGGAGCCTTTGCGAAATTGATGCTGCGCGAGCTGGGCATGGAGATTGCCAGCCACGTGATCCGCGTGGGACGGGTAGAACTGGAGCGGACGGCAACCTGGGAAGAGATTGCCGGGGTGGCGGCGCGGGACGAGATCGTGCTGAGCTGCGTGGACGCGGCCACCGAGGCGCGGATGAAGGAGGAGGTTGAGCTGGCATCGCGCACCGGCGACACGGTAGGCGGAGTGTTTGAGGTGGTGGTGCATAATGTGCCCGCGGGCCTGGGCACCTATGCCAACTGGGACGAGCGGCTGGACGGGCTGCTGGCGTGGTCGGTGATGAGCCTGCAGGCGGTGAAGGCGGTAGAAATTGGCCGGGGCGTGGTGGCGGCGGAGTCGTTTGGCTCGGCAGTGCACGACGCGATTCACTACGCAAAAGAGCAGACGGATCGGCCGACGCGCTTTACGCGCGAGCGAAACAATGCGGGTGGAATGGAAGGCGGAGTTTCAAACGGCGAAGACGTAGTGGTGCGCGGCTATCTGAAACCGATTTCGACCCTGCGGCGGCCGTTGGAGTCAGTGCGGTTTGATACGCGGGAGGCGACCAGTGCAAGTTACGAGCGGAGCGACATTTGCGTGGTACCGGCGGCAGGGGTGGCGGCCGAGGCGATGGTGGCGCTGACGGTGGCGGGGCTGGCGCACGAGAAGTTTGGCGGCGACTCGGCGCTGGAGATGAAGCGAAATTTCAAGGGTTACATCGAACAGATACGGAGCTATTAAGAAGACGGAAATGATTCTGAAGATTGTGAAGTATCCCGAGCCGGTGCTGCAGCAGCCTGGCGAACCGGTCACCGAATTCAACGCGGAACTGCGGAAGCTGGTGGCCGATATGTTTGAGACCATGTACTCCAACCAGGGCATTGGGCTGGCGGCGCCGCAGGTGGGGGTGTCGAAGCGCGTGACGGTGATTGATTTGAGCCAGGGCAAGGACCCGGAGCAGAAGCTGGTGATCATCAATCCAGAGATTATTTTTCGCGAGGGGAAGCAATACGAAGAGGAAGGGTGCCTGAGCTTTCCTGACATTCGCGAGAAGGTGGTACGCGCGGCCAAGGTGCGGATTCGCGCCCAGGACGAAAAGGGCAAGTGGTTTGAGATGGACGGCGAAGAGCTGCTTTCGCGCGCGTTTCAGCACGAGATCGACCACCTTGACGGCATGCTTTTCATCTTCAGGATGAGCGCGCTGAAGCGCGACTTGAACCTGCGCAAGATTCGCAAGCTGCAACGCGAAGGCACATGGTAAAGCCGTGAAGCTGGTTTTCTGCGGGACGCCGCGCTTTGCCGTGCCGACACTTGAGGTATTGCTTGCGGCGGAGCACGAGATCGCGCTGACGGTGACGCAGCCGGACCGTCCCGTGGGGCGCGCGCAGGAGATGGCGGCGCCGCCTGTGAAGCAGACCGCGCTAGCCGCGGGACTGGCGGTGACGCAGCCGGAAAAGATTCGCAACAATCCGGAGTTTCGCGCGCAGCTGGAAGCCATTGCGCCGGATGCGATTGTGGTGGTGGCGTACGGGCGGATCATTCCGCCGTGGATGCTGGCGCTGCCCAGGCTGGGGTGCATCAATCTGCATGCGTCGCTGCTGCCGAAGTATCGCGGGGCGGCGCCGATTCAGTGGGCGGTGGCGATGGGCGAAACGGTCACCGGCAACTCGACGATGCTGCTGGAGGAAGGGCTGGATACAGGGCCGATTCTGCTTCAACAGCAGGTTGAGATTGGTGAGGAGCAGACGGCGGCAGACCTGTTTGATGTGCTGGCGCGAACTGGCGCGCCGCTGGTGGTTGAGACGCTGGCGAAATTGGCTGAATGGGAGCATTGAACCGCAGGCGCAGGATGATGCGCGGGCGACGCTGGCTCCGCTGCTGGAGCGGGAAGATGGGCGGATGGATTTTGCCGCGCGGACAGCGGTGGAACTGAAGAATCGCTGGCGGGGATTTCAGCCGTGGCCGGGAGCGTTTACACAGCTCGATGGAAAGAAGCTGATTGTGCATCGCATGGCGTTGGCAGAGAGTGCCGGTGGTGCGGGCGCGCCGGGGGAGATTCACATCGAGGGTAACCGGCTGCTGGTGGCGTGCGCGCAGAACACGTGGCTGGAACTGGTCGAAGTGCAGCTCGAGGGGAAGAGGCGGCTTGGGGCTGCGGATTTTATGCGCGGAATGCAAATGGGCGCCGGCGCGCGGCTGGGTTGAAGACGATGGCTGCGGTGGCTCCGGCGCGGGAAGCTGCATTCAAGATCCTGATGGCGGTGGAGCGCGGGCAGGCGCACTCCGATGATTTGCTGCGCGGGAAAGCGGTGAATGCGCTTTCGCCTGCCGACAGAAATCTGGCCACTGCACTGGTGCTGGGCGTGTTGCGCTGGCAGATTCAGATCGATCATCAACTTCAAGTGCTGCTGAAACGACCTCATGCGAAGCTCGATGCAGAGGTGCGGATTGCCTTGCGGATGGGGGCCTTTCAACTGCTGCATCTGGACAGGATTCCTGCGCGCGCGGCGATTGATGAGAGCGTGGAGTTGACCAAGCAGGCGGGGCATCGGTTCGCTTCCGGCATGGTGAATGCAGTGTTGCGGAAGCTGTGTCCTCCGGACTCTCACCTCTTGGAGGAGAGCGTTGCTGAGTTGGCCTTGGCCCAGGCGCATCCGGCATGGATGGTGGGGCGATGGGCGGGCTTCTACGGGATGGAAGGGGCGCGTGCGATTTGCGCCCATGGGCAGAGACAGCCGGTGATTGCGCTGCGCATTGCGGAGGCTGCTGTTGAAGGCGAACTGGCGGCGCAGGGTGTGACGGTTGAGCGTGGCGAATTGCTGGCTGGAGCGCGGATTGTGCTGGCGGGCGATGTGACTTCGTCGGAGGCGTTTCGCGCGGGGCATGTGCGGATGCAGGATGAGGGCTCGCAACTGGTGGCGGAGATTGCGGGGAGCGGGGAGATGATTCTGGATTGCTGTGCGGCGCCGGGCGGGAAGACATTGATTCTGGCGGAGCGCAACGAGGGAGCGCGGATTGTGGCGTGCGAGTCGAGCGAGAAACGACTGGAGCATCTGCGGAAGAGGCTTGCGAGTTTCAGCGTGAGGGTTGAATGCAGGCTGGCGGATGCGGGTGCTTTGACGGAGGAGTCTGCGTATGACGTTGTGCTGGCCGATGTGCCGTGCAGTGGAACGGGCACGCTGGGACGCAACCCGGAGATCCGGCATCGGCTCAGGGTGGAAGATCTGGCGCGGCAGGCGGAGCGGCAAAGGGCGATTCTTGCGGGCGCGCTGCGGGCCGTGCGACCGGGCGGACGCGTGGTGTACTCGACCTGCTCACTGGAGCCGGAGGAAAACGAACAGGTGGTTGCGGCGGTGATCGGGCCGGTGGATGGGATACGCGTGATTCCGATTGGTGCGCGCATTGAAGAAATGCAGAGAGACGGGATTCTGACAGCCTCGGGCGCGGAAGGGCTGAAGGGTTGCATGACGCAGGACGGTTATCTGCGGCTGTTGCCGGGCGTATTTCATACGGACGGATTTTTTATTGCGGTGATGGAACGCATGCGGTGAAGGCGCGGTGCGAATTTGCGGCGCGCAACGATTTTATTTCGCGGGCAACTTCAAGGTTGCATAATCGCGGCCGAGGATGGAGCAAAGGGCTTCGACGGCAAGCTCGTGATCGGCGCGTTGGGGGAGGCCGGAGACGGTGACGCTGCCTACGACGCCGGCGCCTTGAACCGAGAGCGGAAACGATCCGCCGTGGGTAGCGTAATCGGCCATGGGAAGGCCCTGCGTTTCATAGATGGTTTCGTTCTTGATTTTCTCGATGAGCCCGAGGGCGTAGGAACTGCGGTGGAATCGCGCGACCACATTGCTCTTGCGGCGCACCCACTCGGCGTTATCGGGCGTGGTGCCCTCAAGGGCCGCATAGAAAAGCGGCTGACCGAAGCGGCGGACATCGATGACTACGGAGAGACCGCGCTCTACGGCCAGCGATCGGAGGAGCGAGCCGAGCTCCCAGGCAGTTTGGATATCGAGGCGCGGTAACACGAGCTCCTGCTCCTGCTGCGCGATTCTTTCAAGATCTTCACTCTTCGGCATGTGGTGTCGCCTTTTCGTATTCCAGCCATGATAGTACGAGGGATGGCGGTGCGCGCAATGGCTTGGTGCCCGCGTTAGCTTTCGGTGCTTTCTTCGATGGCCAGATTGGACTGCGGCACTATGCCGAGGCGTTCATAGACGGGTCGCATATCTTTGCGAATCGCGGGGAGTCGCGACCAGAACCAGGCCGCTCCCAGGATGCAGGCTGCGCCGTTGACCATGACGGTGCGCGGCGCGCCGATGGCGTGGGCCATGGCACCGGCGAGCAAGCTGCCGAAGGGCGCCATGCCGACGAAGGCCATGGTGTAGTAGCTCATGACGCGGCCGCGAATCTTTTCGTCGACGAGAGTCTGCAGGATGGTGTTGCTGGCGACCATTCCCTGCATCATGCCGAAGCCGGTCACGAGCATCATCAAGAGGGAGAGCCAGAGGGCGGTGGAGAGGCCGAAACAAATGAGGCCCACGCCGAATGCGACGGCGGCGACGGGAATCATCTTTGTGAGCCCGCGGACGGAGCGGCGCAACACCATGGATAGCGCGGATATGAGAGCGCCGACGCCGACCGCGCCCATCAGAAATCCCAGGGTGTGCGGGCCGCCATGCAATACCTGCGCGGCGAAGATGGGCATGAGCACCATGAAGGGCCAGCCCATGAGGCTGAGCAGGGCGAACAGGGTGAGGATGGTGCGGATGGGCGCGAAGCCCGAGACGTAGGTCCAGCCCTCGCGGAGTTGCGCCATCATGGTGGCGGTTGCAGGCAGATCGTCGTTGCGAGCCAGGCGCATCATGAGGAGCGAGGCAATGACGGCGATGTAGCTGACGCCATCCACGAGGAAGCACCAGCCTTCGCTGGTGGCGGCGATGAGGAGGCCGGCGAGCGACGGACCGACGAGGCGCGCGGTGTTGACCATGGAGGAGTTGATGGCGATGGCGTTGGAGAGGTCGGCGCGGTTCTCGACCATTTTGACCATGAAGGACTGGCGGCCGGGCATGTCAAAGGCGTTGATGATGCCCTGCATGGCGCTGAGGGCGAGAATTTCGGCGATGGTGATGCGATGGGAAAGGGTGAGCCATGCGAGCGCGAACGACTGAAGCATGGCGAGAGTCTGGGTCCACACGAGGACTTTGCGGCGGTCGAGTCGGTCAACGAGCACACCGGCCAAGGGTGCGAGCAGGAAGGTTGGAATCTGACCGGCGAAGCCCACAGTGCCCAACAGGAGCGCCGATTTTGTGAGGCGGTAAACGAGCCAGGAGGTGGCGATGCGGGTCATCCACGTGCCGATGAGGGAGATGCTCTGGCCGCCGAAGAAGAGGCGGAAGTTGCGATGGCGCAAGGCACGCCAGGCGTGCGAGAAATCGCGTGCCGGGGGCGCCGCAGCGCTCTCGTGTTGTGACTCCTTGTTTTCCGGCGTCATTGCTCTTCCAATTCAGATGCGGCGGGCGGTCGAAACGAAACGGCTCACTTGGCGACGGTCAATTTCACTTCGATGGTCTGGTCGACGCGCGCGCCTGCGGGAGGGTCCTGGGCGATGACGGAACCGGGCGCGACCGGCGGCACGGGCGGTGCATTGCCTGCGCCGACTGGCGGCACCTGCACGTCGACAAATGTGGGCGGGGCGGACTTGATGCCGACCTTTTCGAGAGCAGCCTGCGCGGCGACCACCGGCATTCCGGTGAGATCAGGCATGACAAAGCCGTCAGGGGTTTCGTTGTCGGCGGCGGCTACGAGGAGATTCACGCTGGGCTGGGCGATACCTTGCGCGTGGGCAGGCGGATCCTGCGCGATGACCGTGCCTTCTGGCGCGGCAGCATCGGGCAGGTGCGCGGTGACGCCGACTTCGAGGCCGACCCGGCGGAGGCGCAACGCTGCCAGGCGCTCTTCAGTGCCAACGGTGTCAGGCACATCGACCTTTTGCGGACCGAGGCTTTCCGCCACGCGCATGCGCCACTCGCGGCGAACGACGGTGCCGGGCGCGGGAGACTGGGTGAGGATGTGGCCGGCGGGGACATCAGCGGAGTAATAGCGATTGTCGACATCGAGGATGAGACCCATGCCCGCCGCCTGGCTGCGGGCCTCGGCGACGGTCATGCCCTTGAGGGCGGGCACCTGAACCTCGGCTCCGTGGATGGCAAAGTGCATGGTGGTGATGGCGGACAACATGGCCACCGTGACCAGCAGCATGACAAGGGAGGCCATGCGGAAAAAGTTGAGGAAGAAACGTCCGCTCATGGCTCCGGCTCCCCATCGGGGTAAACGATCTCGTATTCGATGGTGGCGGCTTTCTCAAGCATGAGGGAGACGGAGCAGTACTTCGTTTTGGAGAGCGCGACGGCGTCTTCTACGGCCTTGCGGCTTAACTGGCCGCGCACCGCATAGGTGAGCAGGATGTGGGTAAAGACACGGGGAGGCGAGGGGGCCTGGGTGGCGGCGGCAGTGACACGGAGGCCGGTGAGGTTCTGGCGCTTTTTTTTGAGGATGCTGACGACATCGACCGAGGTGCAAGAGCAGAGGGCCATCAGCACGGCCTCCATGGGACTGGGTCCGTGGGTGTGCGCGGAGTCCGCATCGAAGACGATGGTGTTGCCGTTCTCTGCGATGCCCTGAAAGATCTCGCCGTGTTTCCATTCGCTGTGCGCAAGCATGGTTTGAATCCTCGAGGGACTATCGCGTGTTGTCGGTGACGGGTTCGGGGTGGATGGTGACGCGGTAGACCTCGGGGCACTCCAGCTTGAAGCGGTCTTCGAGCGCGGTGATGATTTCGTGTACGCGCTGCATGGTGAGGTGGTCGGGGAGGGTGCAGTGGCAGGAGAGGGAGATGTGCTCCGCGGTGCGGCCGACGATGATTTCGTGCACATCGGCAATCTCAGGAAAAAGGCTTGCGGCGGCGCGGAGAACCTGCTCGATTCTGCGGTCCTCCTCGATCATCTCTTCTGGCTGCTCGATGGTAGCGGGCTCGCTTTCAATGTGGGTCAGCACGGAGTCAATCTCCGGCGTCTCGCGCAGGATTTCGGCTTCCATTGCGGTGACAAAGCTATGCGCATGGAGCAGGGGCATGGTCTCATCGAGTTCGACGTGCTGCTCGACGCGCAGGCGGCCGTGATGCGATTGCACGCTGAGGTCGTGGACGCTGACGTTGTTGCGCGCGGCGACGGCGCGCACGCGGTCGAAGATGCTTTCGGCGCGGCCCTGGCGGGGAACGGTGTGGATGACCACATCGGCACGAGGCAGGGCGCGATGAACGGCCGCGGTGGCTTCATTGACCAGTTCGCCGGTGTGCTCGAAGGTGTAGCGGCGAGGCAGCGCGAGGGTGAGGTCGGCAAAATAAGTGGCCCCTGAGCGGCGCACGCGGGCCTGCTCGACGGCAAGGACGCCGGGGACCTGTTCGACTTCACGAATAAGCTGGCGGCGCGTTTCGGCAGGGATCTGATCCATCAGCACGCCGATGGTTTCACGGGTAAGACGCGCCGTGATGCGCAGAATCATGAGGGAAACAACGATGGCTGCAAATGGGTCGGCATAGCGGAGCCAACCGACGTGGAAGGCGCTTCCAACCCAGCTTGCGCCGAGACCTGCGAGAACGGCGAGGGTAGACCAGATGTCGCTGGCGAAGTGGAAAGCGTCTGTGGCGAGGGCGGGCGAGCCGGTGCGGCGGGCCACGGCGGCCAATTCGCGCGAGCGCCAGTAGTCGACGGCGATGGAAGTGAGAAGCACGAGGACCGGCCACACGGAGTGGTGGATTTCGACGGAGTGGTGGATGACGCGCGCGACGGCTTCGAAGATGATCCATGCGCAGGAGACGACCATGAGGCCGACTTCAGCGAAGGAGGAGATGTTTTCGATTTTGCCGTGGCCGTAGGTGTGGTCTTCATCGGCGGGCTTATCGGAGACGCGGACGGAAAAGAATGTGAGCGCGGCGCCGGTGAGGTCAAGGCCGGAGTGGGCCGCATCCGACAGAACGCCGAGCGAGCCGGAGAGCAGGCCGGCGGCGAGCTTGAGGGCGGTCATGGCCGCGGCGGCGAGGATGGAGTGCAGCGAGACGCGGCGGTTTTCAGCGGCGTAGCCGGCCCGGGTCGCGACGGACGGATTGGATGCGGGCGGACTGGAGAGGCTTGTGGTCACGCTTCTCCTAGGCTACAGCGGAGCGTGTTGCCGTGTACAACCCGGCAATGCCGAAGGTGTAGGGCTGCCATGCGCAGGATTCATAGCCGGTGGCGCGCATGAGGTCCAGCATTTCGGGCGGCGGCGGGAAGTTGCCGACGGAGGTGGGCAGATAGCGATAGGGGCCGTCTTTGCCGCAGAGGAGCCGGCCGATGGCGGGCAGCGCACGGCGGAAATAGACGCCGTAGATTTTTCCCATGAGGCCGCCGGGCTCGCTGAAGTCGAGGATACCCAACTGGCCGCCGGGCTTGAGGACGCGCTGAAACTCGCGCAGGCCGGCCTCGTAGTTGGCGAGGTTTCTGAAACCGAATGCGGTGACGATGAGGTCGAGGGACTGGGGACGAAGGGGCAGGTGGAGCGCGTCGGCCTCGAGGGCGATGGCGCGGGGCAGGTGCGGTTTGCGGGCGGCAAAACGGGAATGGGCGCGGCTGAGCATGCCGCGGGCAAAGTCGGCGGCAAGGATAGGACGTGCGCCGCGCGGCCGGCCCTTGAGCAGGGCCATGGTCATGTGGCCGGTGCCGCAGCATATGTCGAGGATGGCCGCGTCGGGGTTGGCGAGGATGGGACGGAAGCGGCGCGCGGTCTGCCACCACCAGAGGCGATCGACGCTGGCCGAGAGCACGTGGTTGAGCAGGTCGTAGCGCGGAGCGATGGAGTTGAACATCTGGCGCACGTTCTGCGCCGCGCTGGCTTCGTCCACTGCGCCGATCGGTTTGGCTCCAGTGACGGGCATCAGGCGGGACGCTCCGTGGCGCGGGCGAGCATGAACCGGACCGCGGCTTCGAGCTCGGGGCGGGTGACGTCTTCGACTACGCCCGCGTCGCCGATGCCGACGGGGAGCACGAAGCGGCGGACGCCGCCAATGTTCTTCTTGTCGCCGCCGGTGGCCGCGATGATTTTGGCGGCGCGGACTTTGAGCGAAGGCAGCGGTCCGTAGAGGTGAATGAGGTTTTCAAGGCGCTCGGCCTGGCTGCTGGAGATGGTGCCGCGGCGGCGGGCCACGTGGAGGGCGGCGATCATGCCCCAGCCGACGGCTTCGCCGTGGAGCAGAGCTTTGTAGCGCGTGGCCTGCTCGATGGCGTGGCCCACGGTGTGGCCGAGGTTGAGAATCATGCGCAGACCGCTCTCGCGCTCGTCGCGATTGACCACGCCTGCCTTGATGCGGATGGAGGCGGCGATGACTTTTTCGAGGGCCTTTGGGTCGCGGCGGAGCACTTCACCCGCGTGCTCCTCCATAAAGCGGATGAGCGCGCGGTCGCGGATGATGCCGGCCTTGACGCTTTCCATGAGTCCGGCGCGCAGTTCGCGGTCGGGCAGGGTGCCGAGGACATCGATGTCGGCAAAGACGGCACGGGGATGATGGAAGCTGCCGACAAGATTTTTTCCTTCGGGGAGGTTGACGCCGGTCTTTCCGCCGACGGAGGAGTCGACCTGGGCGAGAAAAGTGGTGGGCACCTGGACATAGGGGATGCCGCGCATGTAGATGGCGGCGAGAAATCCGCCGACGTCGCCGACGATGCCGCCGCCGAAGGCGATGAGCAGCGAGCCGCGATCACCGCCGGCGCGCACCATCTGGCGGAGAAGTTTTTCCACACTGGCCATGGTCTTGTGCTTTTCACCGGGGGTAAGGAAAAGCGCAATGGGAGGTTCAGGGAAAGAGGCGAGAAGCGAATCGCCCCAGAGCGCCCAGATATCCGGCGAGGTGAGGACGAAGACGCGCCGCGGCAGCTTGCCCGTAACCCGCACAATTCGCGGGACAAGCGTCTGGAGCAGGCCACTGCCCGCAATGACGTCGTATTTGGCCGAGGGTGTGTCTACACGTATGGTTTGCACGCTGACTCCATCCTAAATGGAAATGCGCGGGCGTCTCACGCGGAGCGCGGAGAGAGAAATGGCCTCGGGTAAACTGGAGGTATGAGAATTGGCATCGATTTCGGAACCACACGTGTCGTGGTGGCAGCCGTGGACCGCGGGAACTTCCCACTGGTGTATTTCGAAACGGCGGAAGGCCAGATGCGCGACTGGTTTCCTCCGGTGGCGGCGGTGAACGGCAGCACCCGGCTCTACGGCTGGGAAGCCGTGGCCATGCAGAACAAGAAGGGCTGGACAATTCTGCGCTCGGTGAAGCGCTGGCTGCGCACGGCGGGGCCGCGCACGGAGTTGCAAGTGGGCGGACAAGCACTGCCGCTGCGGCTGCTGTTGGCGGAGATGATGGCGGCTCTGCGGACGCAACTGCTGGAGCACTCGAACCTGGGAGCAGGACGGGATGAGCCGCTGGAGATCATGCTGGGTGTGCCGGCCAACGCGAACAGCAATCAACGATTCTTGACGGAGGAAGCGGCGCAGGCGGCGGGGTTTGCGGTGCTGGGCGTGGTGAATGAGCCGTCGGCTGCAGCGATTGAGTTTGCGCACAGCAACAGCGCCGAGCGCAAAAACAGGGCGGGAAGCCGGCTGCTGGTGTATGACCTGGGCGGCGGCACATTTGATGTTTCGCTGGTGACCCTGGGCGAGACGGAGCACACGGTGGAAGCTTCGGATGGAATTCCCAGCTTTGGCGGAGACGATTTTGACGAAATTCTTGCCGACCTTGCGCTGGAGCATGCCGCGCCCGGGCCGGCATTGACGCCGTATGAGCGGCGTCTGCTGCTGGACGAATGCAGAGAGAAGAAAGAGGCTCTGAACTTCAATACGCGCAAGCTGACGATCGACATGGAGCGGGTGCGCCCGGATTGGGAGCAGGCGACTTTTCCCGTGGAGGCGTATTACGAGGGATGCCGTCCGCTGATTGAATCCACCAAGGAACTGGTGGATGCGCTGTTGGCGGCGCATGCGGATCTGCCGCTGGACACGCTGTATGTGACGGGCGGGGGGTCGGAGCTGCCTCCGGTGGCGCGGATTCTGCGGGAGAGCTTTGGCCGGAAGGTGCGGCGGTCGGCGTATATGCGCTCTGCGAGCGCGATAGGGCTGGCGATTCGCGCTTCAACGGCGGCGGAGCAGATCCAGGAGCAGTTCAACCTGAACTTCGGGACGTGGCGCGAAGCCGATTGCGGCGGGACGATCGTGTTTGATTTGATCTTTCCGCGCGGGGTGCGGCTGCCCACGCAGGATGAGCCGCCGCTTCGGCTGGAGCGCGTGTACCGGCCCGCGCACAACATCGGGCACTTTCGTTTTCTGGAGTCGTCGCGGCTGGACGCGCAGGGGCAGCCGATCGGCGAGATTACCAATCTGGAGCAGGTGCAGTTTCCGTTTGATCCGCAGTTATGGGATCGCGCGGACCTGGCTGCCGAGCCGGTGAAGCCGCTGGCGTGGCCGCATGACCTGACCGTGCGCGAAGAGTACACCTGCGACGCGAGCGGGAACCTGAAAGTGAGAATCAGCGCGGAGCCGCTGGGCAAGGCGCGCGAGTACGCAATCGGACATTTGGCGGCAAGCTGAGTGCAGTTCGCTCACTGCGGCGCATCGGGTTGATTGACGGCGCCATTCCTGAGCGCCCAATCAACGAAGCCGGCGGGGGCGTTTCTGACTCCGGCAATGTTGGCCATGGCGATGCTCTTGAGCCGCTGCCACTGGATACTGTTCAGATCGGCGGAGCGGAGATCGGCGCTGTCGAGAGCCGCGCCGGAGAGGTCGACGCCGACGAGGCTGCTGCCAGTGAGATCCGCGTTGCGTAGATCGGCCTGGGCGCAGTTGGCGCGATCCAACACAGCACCGCGCAGGTTGGCGGAGTTGAGATTGGCGAGGGTGAAGTTGACGCCGGCGAGATTGCTGTTGCGCAGGTCCGCGGAGCTGAAATCGGAGCGGAGCAGATCGGCGTTGGGCAGGCGCAGCCCCTGCAGAAATGCGGACGAGACGTCGACTCCGACGAGCGGGACTTTGTCGGCGTTGAGCTCCTGGAGGGCTTCGATTCTGCCGCCGCTGCCGCCTTTTCCCTGGGCGGTGTTGATAACCTGCCAAGCCTGGTAGTGGCGCTGCTTGATGCGGTCGCCGGATTCTGAAAAGTAAAAGATGACGGCGATGAGCACGGAGAATGTGCCGAGGTATTCGAGCACCTCGAGGAAGCTCCAGTTGCTGAGGGCGAAGGCTGCCCACTCGAAGATCCATTCGAGGGCGACGAAAGGGATGAGCCACGCGGAGAGGTGCTGCTTTCTTACCTTCCATGGCGCGGGGCGGGATCTGGGAGTGTGCAAGATCATTTCGGACGTCCAGATGGAACCGTCATAGGCGAAGAACGCGCAGGCTTAGATCAGAGCCAAAACAGCGGAATGAGGCTGATGGCTGCGAGAGTTACAAGGAACGCGAGGCTTAGCCGGCCGGTGGTTCGGTCGGACAGGCTGAATGCGTAAATCCCTTTGACAATGTTATTGCTGGCGGCGGCGATAAGGATTGCTGCGGCAGCAACTTTGAGGGGCGTGAGCGTGCCTGCGGCCTGAGTGAGTCCCATGATAAAGGGGTCGACGTCGCTGACACCCATGACGGCGGCCAGGGTATTGAGGCCTCCACGGCCGAGATACGTGACCGCTAATTGAGTGGCTACGAGCATGATGAGGAAGAGGCCGGCGAACACGAACGCCGTGAGCAGGTCGAGGGGATTCTTCGGCTCGTACTCGCGCTGCACGGCCTGTGAGCTTTTATCGGCACGGCGGGACCAGAGCCAACCGAAACCGACGGCGGCTGCGGCCAGCACGAGAAAAGGCGCAAGAAGAAGGAACATGAGCTGCCGGTTGAATAGCGCGAGAAGAATGACGAGGCGGAGGTACATGACTCCGGAAGCGATGAGGATGCCGCCGGAGAAGAGGTGGGGATGGTCTTCCCGTTTGGCTCGGCGCGCCAGTACAACGGTGGTGACGGTGGAGGAATAAGCTCCGCCCAGCAACGCGGCGAGCACGATGCCTCCCTGGCCTTTGGTCAACTTTTGCAGAACATAACTGGCATAGGAGATTGCGCTGATGGCGACCACGACGAGCCAGGTCTTGAAGGGATTGATGTGGAACTGGGTGAATTCCTGGTTGGGAAGGGCGGGCAAAATGACGCCGCTGAGGAGGAGGAATTTGGCGAAGGTAAGGATTTCAGTTGGGGCGAAGCGGGTGGCGAGTTTCTCAAGTGCTGCTTTCAGATCGAGCAGCAGCAGGCAAGCGACGCTCAACGTGGTGGCGATCCAGAAGTGCCCGTAGCAGACCAGTGCGCCGACCAGAAAAGTGGCCAGCCCGGACATCTCCGTAGTGACGCCTGCTGCCTGCGCGGAAGAGAGTTTGTGCCAGTAGGAGACGAGCAGGAAAGCAGCGACGACCAGGAAGCCGATGGTCAGCGGGAGTAACTGCGTGCCGGAGACGAGAGCGATGGAGTAGCCGATGAGGCCGATGAGCGGAAAGGTACGCACGCCGCCGAAGGAGTAGGACCCGCCTGTGACTTTGTGCTCTTCGCGCTCCAGGCCGATGAGGAAGGACAGGAACAGGACGAGGACGATTTTCACCGCTTCGGGGGGCAGATGCTGGTAGAGTTCCATTCTCTTCAGTCTCCGAATCTAGGGTCTGTTCACGCTACTGGGGTGGCGAGTCATTAATACATCGCAGAACTCACGAAAGACGAAAGCAGATCCTTCGACTCACCACCCCCAAACTGAAAGACGTTTGGGGCCCCGTTCGCTCAGGATGACAGTTCATTTTATGTGATGAACTTCAGACTCACCACGCTAGCTCTTCCCGTGAAAGATGGGCGAGAAGTTTAACGCGCGAGGGACCGTCGGGGCCGGGTGTCTGCTCGGCTTAGCCTGTGACTAAACTGCAAGACAGCTTACACTCTCTCGCTGCCTAATGTCGCAAGTTGGGTGCCTGCGATTTGAAACTGGAGGCGAGTGAGGATGAGGACGGCAAGTGCAGGATGCGGAGTTCTGCGCCAAAATACAAAGCGGCGGAGCTGGTTGGCCCCGCCGCTTATCACACTTCTATTTCCTGATGGTCTTCAGCTACCGATTACTTGTGGTCGCCGCCCTCATGGCCGCCGCCGTGTGGCTGGCCGCCACCGCCGTGTGGCTGGCTGCCATGCGATTGACCGCCGCCACCGTGGGACTGACCACCGCCGCCATGCGATTGTCCGTCGCCATGTGAGGATCCATGGGCTGCGCTGGGACGCGCTCCATTGGAATGGGAAGGGCCGCCAGAAGGTTTTCCGTAGCCGCCGCCGTGCGATTCCTGAGCGTGGCCTCCGCCGCCGTAGGCCATGCGGCCGACTCCGCCGTGATAGCGTCCGCCACCGTCATTCTCGAAGCGATGTCCGCCCCAGCCGTGGTTATATCCCCAGCCGGCCCAGGGGCCCATGCCGAGGAAGATGCCGTTGTAGAAATAGCCTGATCCGTAATAGCCCATGGGCGCGCACTGGTAGGGCGCGTATCCGTAGTAGCCATAGGCACAGACAGGCTGGACACCGATGTTAATGGAGATTTGTGCCTGAGCGGCCGGCGCCGCGGCCATGGCCAGGCCCGCGAGCAATGCCGTGGTTGAAAGTAGAGTTTTGAGTCCGCGCATGTGTGACCCCCTTAGGTGTCTGCGTTTCCTGTGTGTGCGTGGGATGCTGTATGCAGCCGTGAAGAACAACCCAGCAACAGCAGCTACCATAAGGATTTTGAATCTGGTCCTGAGTGCCCCGGAAAGGGGGGCCGACGCTCTATCTATCCCTACGCTTCTCACTTTAGAGGGCGTGCAATACCGAAGTCTGAGCAATAAGGACCACATGCGGTGAAGACGGGGCGGCACGTGCTGCAGGGCGCCGGATTGGTTTCTGGGGCTATCCCCAGTGATAGCCTCAAAGGTTATGGCCTTTCAGGGTGCGTCAATGCCGTCGCAGGTTGATTTTCTGGTGATGGGAGCGGGGGTGGCCGGATTGCGGGCCGCGGTGGAACTGGCTGATCACGGAGATGTTCTGGTGGTCACCAAGGAGTCGCTGGGGGAGTCGAACACCCACTATGCACAGGGCGGCATCGCGGTGGCGATGGAGGGCGACGAGGATGTGGCGCTGCACCTGAAAGACACGTTGGCAGCGGGCGATGGGCTCGTTTATCAGCCGGCCGCGGCGGCGCTGGTGGCAGAGGGGCCGCTGCGCGTTGCGGAGCTGATTGAGTGGGGCGCGCGATTCGACCGCGAAGGCGGAAAGCTGCTTCGGACGCGCGAAGGGGCGCACTCGATGGCGCGCATTCTGCACGCCAACGGGGACGCGACGGGCGCGGAGATCAGCCGGTCGCTGGTCGAGTTTGCGCGGGCGCATAGAGCGCATCCGGTTTGCAGAGTGGACCACGGTGACGGGATTGACGGTTGCCTATGGGAAGGTGACCGGCATTGATTTGCTGGATCGCGAGAGCAACCGGCAGAGAGTGAGCGCGCGGGCGGTGCTGATTGCCGCCGGAGGCGCAGGGCAGGTTTACAGCGACACGACCAACCCCGCGGTGGCCACGGGAGACGGGATCGCCCTGGCCGCGCAGGCGGGCGCGGAACTGGCGGATATGGAGTTTTACCAGTTCCATCCCACGGCGCTCTCAGTCGCGGGCGCGCCACGGTTTCTGCTGAGCGAGGCGCTGCGCGGCGAGGGTGCGTATCTGCGCAATGACCGCGGGGAGCGCTTCATGGAGCGGTATCATCCGCTGCTCGAGCTGGCTCCGCGGGATGTGGTGGCACGGGCGATTACGCGCGAAGGCATGGGCGGCGGGCCGGGTGAGGCGCGGGTGGTGCATCTGGATATGCGGCACGTGAAGGGCATCGACCTCGTGCAGCGTTTTCCGGGGATCAGCGCGGTGCTGGCGAAGTATGGGCTGGAGTTGCAGCGCGACCTGATTCCAGTGCGTCCGGCGGCGCATTACCTGATGGGCGGTATCCGGACCGACCTGGATGGACGCACGAATCTGCGCGGGCTGTATGCGGCGGGCGAGGCGGCATGCACAGGGGTGCATGGAGCCAACCGGCTGGCTTCAAATTCGCTGCTGGAGGGTTTGGTGTTTGGCGCGCGGGCGGCAAAGGCGATGCTGGACGATGGGCCTGCGCTGGTGATGGCGGAAGCGGCTGCGACCACGGCGAGACAACTTGACCGCAGGGATGAGGAACTGGTCGAGGCGCATATCGCTGCCTTGCAGCGCGCGATGTGGGCCGGTGCGGGATTGTTGCGCGATGAGGCTTCGTTGCAGCAGGGCATGAGGGCGCAGGCGAAGTGTGAAAGCGGGCTGGCGCAGCTTGCGCAGCGAGGAATGGGGAGCCGGCGACTTTTGGAGGCACTGGCGCTGTGTTCAGTGTGGCGGGCGCAATTCTGCATTCGGCCCTGGCGCGCACGGAGAGCCGCGGCGCGCACTTCCGCAATGACTATCCGAAGAGGGACGACGCGCGATTTCTGAAGCACTCGGTGCTGAAAAAGGATGGGAGCGGCGCCGAACAGGTAGAGTTCGAGGCGTGGTAGGGGAGCTTACTGAAAGCCGGCCATATTTTTACATCCATCCGCTGAAAGCGCGCGTCCAATCAAACATGTACGTCTGAACGCTAATCGTCCTCAACCCTCAGTGAGGTGATAGATTGCAGACCAGAAATGTGTTTCAGGCCTGGGGCAAGGTGCTCCGCGGCCATACGCCGATGGTCTCGATCGAGATCACCCGCGAGTGCCCACTACACTGTCCCGGTTGCTACGCTTACGGATCCAATCATCTGGGCGGCGACGTAACGCTGCGGGAACTGAGTGACAAACGCGGCGACGAACTTGTGAGAGGCGTTCTTGGGATTGTGGATTTTCACAAGCCTTTGCAGGTGACGCTGGTGGGCGGTGAGCCAATGGTGCGTCATCGCGAACTGAGCCGCATCCTGCCGGCGTTGAGCGAACGCGGAATCTACTCCATGATTGTGACGAGCGGGATCATCGCGATCCCCGCGGAGTGGATGCAGCTGCCCAAGTTCACGCTGGCTGTGTCTGTGGACGGACTGCCCGAGCATCACGATGTGCGCCGGTATCCGGCCACCTACGAGCGCATACTTTCGCACATCGAGGGGCGCAGGGTGAACATTCACTGGACCATTACGGCGCCCATGCTAAAACGCGCGACGTATATCGAGGAATACGTTCGGTTCTGGAGTGCGCGGGACGAGGTGCGCAGCATCTGGGTGAGCCTTTACTCGCCTCAGCGGGGCGAGGAAAGCACGGAGCGGCTGAGCGCGTTGCAGCGAAAGCAGATTGCCAATGAACTTCCGCGGCTGCATGCGATTTATCCCAAGCTGCTGACGCCGGATGGATACGCGCAGGCATTGCTTCATCCGCCTTCTTCGCCGAAGGAATGCACGTTCTCACGTCTTTCGAACAACTACTCCGCCGACTTGAAGACGCATGTAGTGCCTTGTGTATTTGGCGGCGATCCTGATTGCACGCAATGCGGCTGCTCGGCGAGCGCGGCGGCCCACTGGATCAGCGAGAAGCGGGTTGCCGGCCCGCTGAAGGCAGGACATCTGCTGCGCGGCTCGATGCGTATCGGCAGCGCGATGGCGCGCCTGCAGGATGTTGCCATGCCCGCGTGGCGCGAACGCGAAAAGATTTCGCAACCGCAGGAAAAAGACCTGGTGCAGATTTCGATGGATTGACGCCGGCAAAGGCGCTGCGGTTGTTGACTGTCTGGATCAGGAGCGGCTGCGAAGCCTTGCCGGAGCCTGCGGACACGCGCATATTTCGGATTTGAAAAGCCTGACCGGGGATTTGACCCCGAGCGCGAATTTTGATGCCCTGAAGGGGGCGGTGCGTCCCAGGATTTCAACAGATCTGCGGCAATTTCATTCCCGGAGCGATTTTCAGCCTTAGAGATTTCATCGTCTGCCTGTACACTTCCCTGAAAAGGAGGATTCCGCTATGCAGACCCGGATTCAGGGCACGACCATGCCCGTGCTCGATGTGCAGCTTGACCCCAACGAGAGTGTGTACTCAGAGAGCGGCGAACTCTCGTGGATGACCGCCTCGATCCAGATGACGACGCATACCCAGATGGGCGGCGGCGGGGGCCTGTTCGGCATTCTGAAGCGGGTGGCGGGCGGCGGCAGCCTTTTCATGACTGAATACCGGGCGTATCAGTACCCCGGCGAGGTGAGTTTTGCGACCAAGGTGCCGGGACATATTGTGCCGGTGCAGGTGAGTCCGGGGCAGGAGTACCTGGTCCATCGGCACGGGTTCCTTTGCGCGACAGACCAGGTAACCATCGGGGTCGGTTTTCAGCAATCGCTGGGCGCGGGCATCTTTGGCGGCGACGGATTTCTGCTGCAAAAGCTGGCCGGCGTAGGCACGGCGTGGCTGGAGCTTTCAGGCGAGCTGATTATGAAGACCCTTGCACCCGGCGAGGTGCTGCGCGTGCATCCGGGGCATGTGGGAGCCTTCCAGGCATCAGTGGGATTCCAGATCATGATGGTGCCGGGACTGAAGAATGCGATCTTCGGCGGAGACGGAATCTTTCTGGCGGTGATGACAGGGCCGGGAACGATTTGGCTGCAGACGCTGCCGATTTCGCGTTTGGCGCATCAGATCAGTGAGTATCTGCCGCGAGGCGAGAGCCGGCAGGTGGCGCCGGCGACGGGCGGCGCGCTGCTGGGCGGAATTGTGGGATCGATTCTGAGCGGGGATCAGTAGGGCGGACGACGTTGCCGAACATGACGCAGCACTCTGGTAAGCCCCGCACACTTCGCAGCGATATTGTATTCGCATTTGCGCTAGCGCTGGCCTGCTATATCGCGTGGTTGATTCGCGACGTGCTGGTGCTGCTGTATGTGAGCGCACTGCTCGCGGTGGTGATTTCGCCGGTGGTCCAATCCGTCTCCCGGTTCCGGGTGAGAGGATGGCGCCCGTTCAAAGGCAAAGCCATTTTGATTATGGTTTTGGCTTTGGCGGGAGCGATTACCGCATTCGGCTTTATGGCTTTGCCGCCGGTGATCAGGGACCTGAAGGAGTTTGCGCGGGAGATGCCGGCGCGAACTCCTGCGCTCCTGGACAAGCTGAGACGCATTCCTTTCGCGGGTAACCTGGATATAGGCGACATTAATGACCGGATTCAAACCTTCGTCAGCCAGGCGGCCACGTACTTCTTTCTTTCAGTGAGGAGTTGGGCGGGCGGATTGATCAGCATCATCACGGGCTTTGTTCTGGTGATTTATTTCATTCTGGAAGGGGACGTGGCCTACGGCTGGTTACTTTCCTTCTTTCCGCCGGAGAGCCGCGATCGGATGGACAGGACGCTGCGACGGGCAGAGGTCAGGATGGGCAAATGGCTTGTGGGACAGGGGAGCCTGATGCTGATTCTGGGTGTCGCCAGCACGCTCGTATATCTTGCGCTGGGAGTGCGCTATGCCTATGCGCTTGGAGTGCTGACGGGATTGCTGAATGTCATCCCGGTGATCGGCGCTGCCGTGAGTATTGTGCTGGCAATGCTGGCGGCAGCGCTCGACTCGTGGTTGCGCGTACTGGGAGTGGGAATCTTCTATCTCGTCTACCTGCAGTTTGAAAATCTGTTTCTTGTTCCACGCATCATGAGGAACAGAGTGGGGCTGCCGGGATTGGGGATACTCGTGTCCCTGATGCTGGGTTCTGCGTTTGCAGGCGTGGTGGGAGCCCTGGTTGCAGTTCCCACGGCCGTGCTGGTAACCGAGTTGCTGGACGAATATTTCGTTCGCAAGGAGGCGGCCTGAGGGTTCAGGCGCTTCGCGGGCCGAAGTTGATGCGACGTTATGGGTGAAGCGTGGTGTCGGCAGCAACGGCGGCGGTGAGCGTCATGCCGGGCTTGATTTGGGCTTCTTCACCGCGCGTGGCCAGGGCCGGAATGACCCCGACAGCCGGAATGAGCATGAAGTAGCGCGATTTGTAGCGATCAGCGCCTTCGAGGGTTTCGCCACCTTGCAGGGGAATGTTGATTCCATTGACCTGGACCGAGTGAACTTCGAAGGCGATGTCGCCGGGCGTGCCGGCGTGCCCGGCACGATCTGCCTGGGTGATGGTGGCCTGAACCGGCGAGCCCTTGGGAGCAACGACGGTATCGCCCACTTTGACGTCCTGATTGAGAATGAGGCTGATGGCGTCCCCGACCTGAGCGGTCTTCGAGTTTACGGCGGAGTTGGTGGCCAAATGAAGCCGGGTTCCGGCGTGAAGAAGTCCGTCGGCAGTGAGATCGAGAGGCTGAGGCGCGGCAGGCGAACCTTTCACTGTGTAAGCAGCGCGGGTGATGAGGCTGTGAGCAAAGTTGGGAGCGATCGCCATGGCCTGCAATTCCGTTGTGCTGCGGATGGGAATCGGGCCGGTGTAGCGGCGGGATGCGGTGGTGGGCGTCCATCCGTTCGTGGTGTAGTAGATGACCGCGTAGTGCGTGGGGCTCTTGATGCGCACCGTGGTTCCGGGTGCGACATCGCCGGCTTTGGCTGAGAAAGATGGCTGCCGGGTGATGGCGATGACAGGGCCGTTGTTCTGCGCGGCGTTCTGTGCGTCCTGCATGGCCTGCTGCGAGGCTTGCTGACTGGCCTGCATGGCCATGTCGTTGGCTTGTTGCGCGGCTTGCATGGCCTGTTGGTTCGCCTGTTGCGCGGCCTGCATGGCCATGGAAGCGGCATCATCCTGGCCGAAAGCTGAGAGACAGCCAAAAGCGAAGAGCAAAAGAGCGGCTTTCATGATTTTCCCCCACACAATCGTTCTTTCGAACATCCCCGTTCACTAAGACGTTCGATGGGGGAAGTTAGTTGTGCGGAGATTACTGAAGTGCGCGGGCGGCCCGGATCTCGGCATCGACCGCAGCTTTCATGACGCCGCAGTTGGAGAAGAAGCGGACGAATCCGGCGGAGAGGGGCTGCAGGGTGTCGGAGGTTCGAGACGGCGCGACCGTAGATGCAAGCTGCAAGGCGCCGGAGCCCTGCGCGTCAAGGATGAGGGCGGAGAGCTTGCGGGAAAGGTCGAGGGGGAAGCTCTCGGAAACAAAGACCAGCTTGCCTCGGGTTGTAATCACGACCGGGCCTTCGTCCGTGTCGTAGACCTGTTCCACCGAATCATCGTTCGCGGGAGCTTTCTTTTCCGCGGCAGTGTCGGGCTTGAGGCCGGAATACTTGCGGCCGAGCTCGTCCGCGTAGACGTGAGCGAAGGCCTGTGCAGAGGCTGTGTTCGTCCACGCGGAGAGGTAGAAGAAAGCGATGGAGGCAGTGCTGTTCTGCTGGGCAGGGGTTGCGCTGCGCAACTGGCCGGCCCAATAGATGCCGCCATCCCACGCGGGGGTGATGTCGCGAGCAGCTTGTTCTCCGCCGAAGAGGCCCGTGAGTATCTGGACGTCAAGCTGGCCGACCTGGCCGATATCGTAGGGCCGGTAAAGCTTATCGACGAGGGGATGAATATCGGGCAATAGCGGCACGGGGGCCAAGTGACCCTTTTCGTATTGGCGCGGATTGATGATCTCCCACGTGGATGACGGGGGACGGTCAAGGGCGCCGGCGAAGGCCGCGGTCTGGCCCTGGTCCATCCAGACGTCCTGCTCGAAGCTGAGGCCCTCACGGTAGGGGAAAAGGAGCGATTCAGAGAGCAGCAGGGGGGCGCGCGCGAGGATAGGCGAATCACCGGAGCCGGTCATCTGCTGCTTGATGGCATCGACCACCTCGGGGTCTTTGAGCAGGCTTCGGCCCATCGGCTTGAGCATGTTATCCATCATGACCGCAGTTGCCTGGCCCTCGGTGACGGCTTCGCGGGCGCTGTCGATCTCATCTTTCGCGAGGTGCGTGGTGTCGTCGCTGGAGTTGAGCGAGACATCGGGCGGGGTCTGGTCGCTCCATTTGTCGAGGTCGACGCGCTGGTCCTGGAGGGCGTGAGTGAGTTCGTGGGCCAGGACGGGTTTTTGCTCGTCGACACTGACCCAGTCGAGCATATTCACGGTTTTGGTCTTGGGATCGTAGTAGGCCTCGATCTGCTCCTTCAAAAGGGCGAGCAGAAAGGGCTTGAGGTCGAAGTCGCGATCGAGCAGACCGAATTTCTTGAGGACAATCTCGCTGCGCTGCATGCGCTTGGCGTCTTCATCCTCGTTGAACTTCTCATTCAGATAGGCTTCGACGGCGGTGCGGGTGGTGAGCCGGCGCTTGACTTCGCTCTTAATGGGCAGGCCGGTCTCCTGCGAGGAGAACTTGAGGAGTTCGTCGACCAGCGAGAAGAGCTGTTTGGCCTGATCGGGGGTGATGCGGCTCTCTGGCTTGTCTTTACCGGGAGATGCAGGCGGCGCCTGGGCAGGCGGAGTGGCTTGCGGGGTGGCGGGCTGATGGGTGGGCGGGGCGGGTTGCTGGGACGCAGCTGCGGCGACGGCCAGGCACAGGGCAATGGCTGGGATAAAAATGCGTCGGCCCTTCGTCGCCAATTTGGACTGTCTACTCATTCAATCTCCCCGCGAATCAAGGCTTCTGGATGCCCAAGTATCGCATCTCCATATGAAGGCTATAATCAGGATGCGGTGTCGCGCGATGTTTGCGCAGAAAAAGTGTAGGCTGGACCGCAGAGAAATCCTCTTATGACTGAATCGGATCTTGCGGCAACCATTGTTTCCACACCGCTTGCCACCATGCTGGCGTTAGCGGTTAAACCGCCTCACATTGCGGAGTATCACGGCGCTCTTACTCCACGAGAGTTGGACGCGTCAGGGGCGGAAACAGCGACGTTGGTGTCAGGAGCCGCGGTGCACGACCTGGGCTGGATGCACCGCGTGGCGGTGCGGGGCGAAGACCGGTTTCGCTGGCTGAGCGGCATGGTGACCAACACGGTGAACGACCTGGGCGCCCATGCCGGAACGTGGAACCTGGTGTTGAACGCGCAGGGACGGATCCAGGGCGATCTGACGGTCTGGCGGGAAGAAGAGGCCGTAGAACTGGAGATTGCGGCGGATCAATATGACCGGCTGCTGGCTCACCTGGAGCACTTTATCATCATGGACGATGTGGAACTTGTTCCGCTGGGATCGGAGCCGGGCGCTGCGGAGACGGCTTTGGGCCTGACCGGTCCGCAGGCTGACGAGGTACTGGGACGGATGGGCTTGCCCACGCTGGCGGAGCCGATGACGGGAACCCGCGTGGAGTGGAATGGGTTGGACCTGAGGATTTTGCGCGGTTACGGCGTGCTGGCGCCGCACTATGAGATTTGGACGCCTGTTTCCGGATTGACCAAACTGTGGCGGATGCTTTCGACGGCCGGGGCGAGCCCGGTGGGGACGGCGACGCTGGAAGCGTTTCGGATTGCCGAAGGGATTCCGGCGTACGGCATCGACATGATGGAGCGCGATTTGCCGCAGGAGACATCGCAACTGCGGGCACTGAGCTTTAGCAAAGGCTGCTACCTGGGGCAGGAGATTGTGGAGCGCATCCGCTCGCGGGGCAATGTGCACCGGCACCTGCGGGGGCTGGAACTGGAAGGTCCGTTGCCGGAAGCGGGCGTGGAACTGACGGCGGATGGCGCAGTTTCCGGAAAGATCACCAGCGTCGCCGAGCTGCCGCTGGCGAGCGGGAGTCGGGTTTTTGCGCTGGGCATGATGCGCGCGGAGGCAGAGGCGCGCACCCAGGAGATGACGTACACGGCAGGAACGGTGACGGGCAAAGCCCGCCTTTTAGCCGCTCCGCCAACACTTTGAATCAAGACGGATTGGAAACCTGAAGCCATGAGCGATACACCGAAATTCGAAGTGATTGACCGCCGCAAGTTCAAGGCGGAGGAAGAGCAGCAGAATGCGCGGGCGACCGCGACTGAGACGGCTCCTGCTGAGCCGCATGCCGGGCCGCACCTGGTGGTGCCGGAAAGCACGCCTGAGCCGGCGCCGGTGGAAGCTGCCGAAGTTGCCGCGCCGGACGAAGAGCTGGGGCCTGAACTTCCGCCGCCGCCGACGGTGGAGGAGAGCCGGCAGCAGAAGTCGGCCTACGATGCCTCGGCACAACGGCTGGAAGACCTGGTGCGGGCGCAGAATCCTGCCATGGGAGCGCAGCCGCCGGTGGGCTTTGAGCACCTGGTGCAGCAGCTTTACCTCTCGGCCATGATCCAGATGGGAGCGGGAGCGCAGGAGGGGCAGCGTCCGCGGGTGGACATTCTTGGTGCGCGGCAGACCATCGACCTGATGGGCGTGCTGGCCGAGAAGACCAAGGGCAACCTGACAGCCGCCGAGAGCCAGACGCTGGAGACGGTTCTGTTCGAGGTGCGGATGGCGTTCCTGGAATTGACGAACATGATCACGTTGCAGGGCATGCAGCCGCCTCAACCTCCTCCGCCGGGCAAGCGCTAACAAGGGAAAATGGACGGTCTTCTCACGCTGCTTGGAACGGGGACCTCGATGGGGGTTCCGACGCTGGGATGCAGGTGCGCGGTGTGCACGTCGGAGGATCCGCATGACCGGCGGCTGCGGCCCTCGCTGCTGCTGCGGTGGCGGGAGGGACTGAAAGAGCGCGTGGTGGTGATTGACACGGGGCCGGATTTCCGCGAGCAGGCTTTGCGCGCCGGGCTGACGCGCGTCGATGCGGTGCTCTACACACATGGACACGCGGACCACATTCTGGGGTTGGACGATCTGCGGCCGCTGAGCTTTGTGGCCATTCGCGAGGGCGAGGCGATTCCGCTATATGCGTCGGAGGCGACGGCGGAGGTGCTGCGGCGGATATTCGACTACACGTTTTCTCCGGATGCAACCTATGCAACCCGCGCTCGAGTGCGAATTGAGCCGCTGAAGGATCGGACAGCGGTGCTTGGCGTGGAGTTTGTGCGTGTGCCGCTGCTGCATGGGCAGATGGAGACTTCAGGTTTCCGCTTTGGCCGCGTGGCCTACCTGACGGATGTGAGCGCGATTCCGGAGGCGAGTTTTGCGCTGCTGGAAGGACTGGATTGCCTGATTCTTTCCGCGCTGCGCTACAAGCCGCACCCCAGCCACGCGACCATTGAGCAGGCGGTGGATTGGGCACGGCGGATTGGCGCGAAGAAGACCTGGTTCACCCACATTGCGCATGAGCTGGGCCACGCCGCGACGAACCGCGACCTGCCTGAGGGCATGGCGCTCGCGTATGACGGCCTTACCTTCCCTGTGAGCCTATGAGCGACAGCCTGCGCCGCACGACTCGAATCTTTCGTTCACTTGAAGAGATACCTGCGGGCTTTGGCCCCTGCGTGGCCGCGATTGGGAACTTCGACGGCGTTCACCTGGGGCATCGCGAGATTCTCTCCGCGGTGACTGCCGAAGCGCGCGCCTACGGATTGCGCGGAGTGGCGGTGACGTTCGAACCGCATCCGGAGCAATTTTTGCGGCCTGCGCAGGCGCCGAAACTGCTGACGCCGCTGGACGAGCGGCTGCGGTTGCTGGCTGAAACGGGCATCGATGCGGTGGTGGTTTTGCGTTTTGATGCAGAGCTGGCCCAACTTTCGGCGCTCGAATTTGTGCGTGCGGTGCTAGTAGAAGCGCTGGAGGTGTGCGGACTGCACGAGGGCGGCAATTTCCGCTTTGGGCATCGCGCCGAAGCGGGAGTGAAGGAACTGGAGGAGTTTGGCGAGGAGTTCGGGTTTGGGGTGCGCGTCCACGATGCGGTGCACGTGCGCGGGATGGAGGTTTCGAGCTCGGCGATTCGAGAGATGGTGGCGGCGGGCGATATGAAACGCGCGCGGTGGATGCTGGGGCGTCCGTTCGGTGTGTTGTCGACGCCGGCGCGGGGGCGCGGAATTGGCACGCGGCTGCTGGTTCCGACGGTGAACCTGGCGCCTTATGAGGGGCTGCTGCCGGGGTTTGGAGTTTATGTGACGCGGCTGACGCTCTCACCCCAGCGACATGGAGCCGCCGGTGCGGACCCTGGCGAGAGCGGGCGATGCTTTGAGGCGGTCACGAATGTGGGCAACCGGCCGACGTTTGAGGGCGCGGGGTTCGGTGTGGAGACGCACATTCTGGATTTTGAAGAGGTTGAGCTAGGCGAAGACACGCCGGTGGAGCTGGAGTTTCTGCTGCGGCTGCGCGGGGAAGTGGCATGGCCCTCGCCGGAGGCGCTGAAGGCGCAGATCTTCAAGGATGTGGCGCGGGCGAAGCGGTATTTCCGGCTGGCGGGCGGGGCAAGGGGAGCCAGGAGCGGCGCGTAGGGATTCAGACCGCCGTTGGGGGCGTGCGCTTTGGCCGGTGTGCCGGATTTGTTCAGGGCCGGCGGCTGTTTACTTTCCCAGGTTCCCATTCTTCGCTGCGCTTCGAAGCTGGACCTGGGCCACCCAGATTTCTTATTCATCCTTCACCTGGGGACGCGGGCCACCTGGCCGAACATCCTGAGCACCCAGGTCTCAGAATCGAGATCCTTCGACTTCGCTCAGGGCAGGCTCAGGCCACCTGGATTCTGGCGATCCGGACATGGTCCTTCTGATCTGCGATTGAATTGTCTGCGGCGGGACGCCGGGTGCATGAATCAGTAGCCCAACTTCGAAAGTGGATATATGCTTCCTCCATGCTTCCCCGCAAGGTTGGAATCACTCTCGTTCTGATTGGGTCCGTTCTATCAACGGGCGCGCGCGTCGTCAGGGCGCAAGAAACTCCACAGGGTTATGCAAAGTTCGACGGCGGGATTGACGACGCTGGACGGCCAATGGTCGTTCCAACTCGGTGACGACATGAGTTGGGCCTCGCCGGATTTGAACGACTCAAACTGGGAAAAACTGAGCGCTGACAAGCCATGGGGCGCGCAGGGCCATGCGAATGAGGATGGGTACGGCTGGTACCGGTGGCATTTGAGGCTGGCGCCGGGAGAGAAGGCGCCGGAGAGCCTGGCGATTCTGCTGCCCATGGTTGAGGACTCCTACGAGGTGTACTGGAACGGGCAACTGGTGGGCAGATATGGCAAGCTGCCGCCGCATCCGGAGTGGACGTACGACCTATTTCCGCACACGTTTGGGCTGGGGCCGGCGGAGTCCGGCGTGATTGCGGTGCGGGTATGGAAAGCGCCGTTCGGATCGTTTGACACCGGGGAGCAGGGCGGGTTTTATAAGCCGCCCGTGGTGGGCAGTCCGGTGGCGATTGCCGACGCCATGGCCAAGCTGGATTACGCCTGGATTCGCGGGCAACAATTTCACTTTGGCCTGGCCTGCCTGTATGCGCTGGTGGCGATTTTCGGTCTGCTGATGTGGGCGCGGGACCGCAGCCAGTGGCTGAGCTTCTGGATGGGTTGCTTTGCGGCGGCGAGGCCGCTGGCAACGCTGCTGCTGGGTTTGAAGTTGCCTCTGAGCCTGGTGGTAGCAATGGGCTGGAATCAGCCCGTGTATGTGCTGGGAGATATTTCGCTGTGGTTCGTGCTGATCTGGCTGCTGGATTTGCGGGATGATGAGCGGCTTTTGCGGTGGGCGCGGATTCTGGCCATCGTGGAAATCACCGAGGGGGTTGTAGACGGGTTTCTCACCATCGGCTTCACGCGGCCCAATCCATTTCCGTGGCAGGTGATGGATCTGGCGTTGATGCCGGTGGTGATGGTGCTGGAACTTTTCCCTGTCTACCTGATTGGATTGGCGATTTACCGTCGGCAGAAGCTGGATGCCACGCGCTGGGCGGTGGCGCTGCTGGCGTTTGTGTCGCAGACGGTGTTTGTGGTGGGAGTGGGGCTGCAACAAGGGAGCCGGTTTACCCACTGGACGCTGGGGCAGACAATTTCCGGGCCGATGTTTCACGTACTGGGGAATGGGGTGAATGCGCGCGACCTGACGGGCGCGATGCTGCTGGTGGCGCTGGTGTACGCGGTCTACCGCTACACGGCCGAGAACCAGAGGCAGCAGGGCATCCTGGAGCAGGAGATGCGCAATGCGCGCGCGGTGCAGCAGGTTCTGGTGCCGGAGACGATTCCGCTGGTTTCTGGATTCACGATTCAGAGCGTCTACAAACCGGCGGGCGAGGTGGGAGGCGACTTCTTCCAGATCCTGCCCCTGCGGGGCGGCGGGGTCTTAACGGTGATCGGGGACGTGAGCGGGAAAGGCATGCCGGCGGCGATGACGGTGAGCCTGCTGGTGGGGACGGTGCGGACGCTGGCGCATTACACGCAGAGCCCCGGCGAAATGCTGACGGCGATGAATTACCGGATGCTGGGCAGGAGCCAGGGAGGGTTTACGACCTGCCTGATTTTGAGGGCCGATGCAGACGGCCAGCTTACGGTGGCCAATGCCGGGCATCTTGCACCGTATAAGAACGGCAAAGAGCTGGTGCTGGAGGGCGGATTGCCGCTGGGGCTGCAGGCGGACACCGTTTACAAGGAGACGACGTTTGTCCTGGAAGAGAACGAGCGGCTTACGCTGGTGACCGATGGCGTGGTGGAGGCTCGCGGCAAGACGGGCGAGCTGTTCGGGTTCGAGCGAGCCGCAGCGCTGAGCACCGAGCCGGCGGAGCAAATTGCGCTGGCGGCGGAGAGGTTCGGGCAGGACGACGACATCACGATTCTCACGCTGACCCGGATAGGAAAAGGACAAGAGCCTTCGGCGCGGTACACGGCGCCATTTCTTGCTCAGGCGTAGGGTCGGAGAGTGCGGCCTTGGTGCGGGGGTTGTTGTGGATGCGTCGCGGAGAATCGGTCGGCGACACAGTGGAACGAGGCTGGGGCTGCCGCATTTGGAATTTGCGGCGGGGCGCGGGAATTTCTAGGAGCAGCCGCGAATCTTTCAGCTCCACTTCGTCACCCCAAGAACGAATGCCTGTTCGTGGGGGCTCCGGCTTGCCTGGCTAAGATGACAGGCGCGAGCATAATTCACTCTTCCGGTGTTGGATTGGCGGGCGTGGCCTCTCATCCTTGAATTGGAAAGCGACTTGAGGATGCGCCACCCAGGTTCGTGCGGATTGATGCGGTGGAAAAGCGGCAGGGAAGAGGTAGTGGAATCCCACCCTTGCTGCGCAAGGATGGGGCACCCGGCCCGCCTCCGCTCCAAGTGGAAGTACAACTCGTCTCCACGGCGAGCGCCGCGACGGATTGTAAATCGTCCGGTCTGGTTTGCGCCAACTACGGGTGATTGATCGAGCATCCCCGAGAACTCAGCGATTCCTTTCCAGTACACGAGCCACAGAACGAAATGCGCCAACGTGCCGATCGGTTCCACATGAATTGATGCGGGTCGTCGGGAAAGCTGTCGCTTCGAATGATGGGCTGCGTACCATCGAGACAATAAGTTGGATCGTTGAAATCGGCGTGTACGCCGATCTGGTTCTTGGATGTGAAACATCGCAACTCTCCAGAGCCAGTCTGGCGAGTTTGAACGGTAACGCGTATTCTGGCGAGTGCCTGTTCTGACATCGCCATTGGCCGCACAAATGCGTCCGCAAGCAACTGCAATAGAGCCATCCTCTCGTCCACTTCACCATCGCGATATGTCCACTTCTTTCTGGTTGTATATACAAGCGTAGCCGTCGAATCGGTGTAAATAGTCTTGACCATGCCCGGCCCGCCCCACAGAGATTCAATCGTTCCCTCGTCGGTTGGCTTGCCGGAGGCGTCAAGAAACGCATAGCTGATTTTCAGATGCCAGGGTTTCAGGTCACCGCCTGCAAGCCCGTTGACCTTTCCGCCTGCAATAGAAGGGCCTTTGCTGTAGATGTACTTTCCGGGCTCGCCGCTTGCGAGGTTTGCGCCATAGGGGCGGACACGGCCAGAACCCACAACAGGCACACGCGCAGTGACAACGTAGCGAGGGGGCTGGGTTGCATACCGCCGAGATTAGCACGTTCGCGAAAGAGGGACTGCCAGTAGTCGCGTTGTGGGAGTGTGGTGATTAACGCGGAAGTAACTCCGTCGCTCTCTCCGGAATGCCTTTTAGAAGGACACGAAGGTGGTTCTGCTTCTTGCTTATTGGCGTTGAGGGGGGCGGGCTGGTCCTGATTGAGTTGGCTTGTGGCGGGTTTGATGATGAAAGATGTTGGTCTTTGGATGGGCTGCGGATTTGCTGACGGCGGAGATATCGGTTTTGAACGTGCGGGGGCGGGGGTCGCGGGAGGAGCGCCGGTGGCCTGGTCCATCGGATTGGCTTCCTGGTCGGCGAGGAATTGCTCGTCGGGGGTGGGAGCGATGGCGGCGCGCATGAAGTTTATCCAGATAGGCAGGGCGGCGCGGGCGCCGGTTTCCTTTTCGCCGAGGGATTGCTCGTTGTCATAACCGACCCAGACGCCGCAGGTGATGGAGGGCGAGAAGCCGATGAACCAGGCATCAGTGAAGTCGCTGGTGGTGCCGGTTTTGCCGCCGAGGGGATGATTGAGTGCGGCGACGGCGGCTCCGGTGCCGTGGGCGGTGACGGCGCGGAGGAGGACCATCATGGAGCGCGCGGTTTGCTCGCTGATGACTTCGTTGACTTCGGGGCGGTCCTGCCAGAGGGTGATGCCGTCGTAGTTGGAGACTTTGCGGATGAGGCGCGGGGTGACGCGGATGCCGTCGTTGGGGAAGACGGAATAGGAGTCGACCTGCTCCTGCAGGGTGATGCCGGCGGCGCCGAGGGCGACGGGCAGGTAGGGCGGGATGTCAGAGGTGACGCCGAAGCGGCGCGCCATGTCGATGACCCTGCGGATGCCGACGCGGGCAGCGAGCTTGACGGCGGGGACGTTGCGCGACTCAGCGAAGGCGTTGGTGAGGGTCATCGCGCCTTTGAAGTCGTTCTCATAATTGTGGGGAGCGTAGCCGCCGAAGTTGACGGGTGCATCGACGATGATGTCGTCGGGCTTGGCGCCATCTTCAATGGCTGTGGCGTAGACGTAGGGCTTGAAGCTGGAGCCGACCTGGCGTTCAGCCTGGGTGGCGCGGTTGAACTGGGAGAGGGCGAAGTCGCGGCCGCCGACCATGGCGAGGACGTCGCCGGAGGTGTTGTCCATGGCCATGAGCGAGCCCTGCGCGCCGGAGTCCTGCTCCAGTGTGGCGCGGCGGGAGCTGCCTTCCATGAGATTGCTGAGATGGACGTAGATGATATCGCCGGGCCTGACGAGGGCATCGCCGAAGCGCTGGCCGGTCCATTGCCAGTCGGCGGGTAGAAGGATGACCTGGCCAGAGCCGACGCGGGCGATGATTTCAAGGGGTAGAGCGCGGGTGACGACGGCGTGGACGTAGTCGCCGGGGCCGGTGGCGGCGGCCCAATCGGGATGCCGGTAGGCTTCGATGGTGGTGCCTTCGGCGAGGACGTTTTCAAGCTTGCCCTTCCAGCCATGACGGCGCTCATAGGCGGCGAGGCCGTCGAGCACGGCGGCGTTGGCGGTTCTCTGCAGGTCGAGGTCGAGGGTGGTCTCGACACGGAGGCCGTCTTCATGGACCTCGTCTGTGCCGAAGCGTTTTTCGAGCTCGCGGCGGACTTCGTCCTGAAACCAGGGGGCGACGGTGGCGTCGGGCTGGGAGATGTGAAGGCCGAGCGGGGCCTGCTGGGCGACTTCAGCCTGCTGGTGGGTGATGACGCCGTCTGACTCCATTTCACTGAGCACGAGATTGCGGCGGCGGATGGCTTTCTCAGGATTGAGCAGCGGGGAGTACGCAGCGGGCGCTTTGGGCAGGCCGGCGAGCAGGGCGGCCTCAGTGAGATTTAGATCTTTGGCGTGCTTGCTGAAGTAGAACTCGGAGGCAGCTTCAAAGCCGTACTGGCCGCTGCCGAGGTAAATCTGATTTCCGTAGAGGGTGAAGATCTGCTGCTTGGTGAAGGCGCGCTCAATCTGGATGGCGAGGTAGGCCTCCTGGAGCTTGCGGGCGGCGGTGCGCTCGGAGGAGAGAAAGAGATTGCGGGCCAACTGCATGGTGAGGGTGGAGGCGCCCTGAACGCGGCCGTGACTGCGCAGGTCGTGCCAGAGGGCTCCGGCGATGCGGAGGACGTTGACGCCCCAGTGGGATTCGAAGCTTTTGTCTTCAATGGAGATGACGGCTTCGCGAAGGATGGGGGCGAATCCATCGTAGTTGACGACGACGCGGCGCTCGAGGGCAAAGGAGCCAATGACGCGGCCCTTGCGGTCGTACAGGTCCGTTGTGGTGGAAGGGCGGTAGCGCTCGAGGTCGTTGATCTGAGGCAGATTGACGGAGTAGACGAGCATGAGGCCGGCGAGAGAGCCGGTAATGACGGCGAGAAGCAGCAGAGCCGTAAGAGCAACTTTGCCGGCGACCTTGCGGCGGCGATAGACGGGGACCGGCTCCGGATCGAGGCGGTGGGACCGGCCCAGGCCGCGCGTTTGAGAGGGTCGCTTGGGGGTTGCGGCAGGCAAGAGCTTCAGGCCTCAGTGGGCGTCTCTCGATGGCGGATCCGAGAAATGCCTCAGGCTTAAGGCTAACACTGTCGTGAGATGAAAAGGGCGCAGTGGCGCGATGGTCACGTTGACCAACTTGCGACGCGGGGAGGCGATAAAAGAAGCGAAGGCGGAACGAGCTTAGCTTGTTTTGGCTTTGAGCAATGCGAGCGCTTTATCCAAGGGCAGATCTTCTTTTGAGGGCGGCGCTTCGATGTCGAAGTCATCCTCAGAGGCCTGGCCCACCTGGACGTTGGGAGTGACGGCGTCGTCCTGAATCTTTTTGCCGTCGGGACCCTCGTATTTGGCCACGGTGAGGAGGAGTGCCCCGCCGTCTGGCAGCTCGATGGTCTTTTGCACCGAGCCCTCGCCGAAGGTACGCTCGCCGACTAGGTCTCCGCGTTTTGAGTCTTCGATGGCATCGGCGGTGAGCTCGGCTGCGCCGTAGGTACCGCGATTGACCAGGACGGCAATGGGAGCGGCGGTGATGAACTTGGAGGGGTCGGCGGTGAATGTCTGGGCGGGATACTTTTGACCCTCAAGCGTGGCGAGGGTGCCCTGATTGATGAAGAAGTTGGCGAGGCGGAGGCCCTGCGCGGCATCGCCCTCAGAGCAATCGCGGAGGTCGAGCAGAATCTTTTCGACCTTTGGAGCCGCTTTAAGCTTGGCGGCGATCTCGTCGACGCGTGCGGAGGTAAGCTCGCCCGGCTTGAGGTAGAGGATGCTGGAGTTTTCGTATTGCTGCTGGCTGAGCGCGGGCGGATCGGTGATGGTGCGGGTGAGGGTGAGCTTGTCTGGCTCAGACTTGCGCGGGCGCACGACGGAGATGGTGACGGGAGTGCCCGACTTGCCCTCAAGCATGAGGCGGATGACGGCCAGCGACAACTCGCGCGTGGACTGATCGCCGATGGATTCGATGACATCGCCGTCGGCGATGTGCTCTCTGTCAGCGGGCGAGCCGGGCTCGACGGTGACCACCGTGGCGTATCCGAAGCGCTTGGAAACGGTGACGCCGATCTGGGCAACGCCGGCGGCGGGGCGATCCTTGTAAATCTTGTACTCGGGCGGAGTGAGGTAGCTGGAATCGGGATCGAGGGACTCGAGCAGGCCGTGGAGGGCGCCGGTGGTGACGTTGTTGATGTTGGGGTCGGTGACGTAGTCGCTTTGAATGCGTTTGAGGACCTCAGCGTAGACGCGCATCTGGTGGTAGGCGCCGTCCTGCTCGCCGCCGGCGTGGACGCCGAAGAAGCCAAACTGTCCGAGGCCGAGCCCCAGGCCGAGGGCGGCGAAGACAGCCGCAGCCAGGACGAAGACAAAACGCTGGAAGAATCGAGACACACACACCACCGGGGCGGCCCAAGGGGAACAGACCGCTCACTCTATAGACGCAATGATACCGCAAGGGGTGCGCGGTAGGGGGTTGAAGTGGGTGAGGATGGAAGCTCTGGTGGCGGAGGGCAGGATCGAACTGCCGACCTTGGGGTTATGAATCCCACGCTCTAACCATCTGAGCTACTCCGCCGGGAGGGCTGCGGCGCAACGCCCGCACCAGTCTAGATGATACGGGGGGTTGGATTTGGGGTCAAACGTTGCGGGGCGGGGCGGCGCGGATGGGATGGAGGCGGGACGCCGGCTGCGGT